>NZ_FNDC01000016.1 GCF_900099655.1 Planococcus glaciei | reverse complement strand
GCTCATGTAGCCACTGGAGGATGTGATCCCGAAAGGGATCCAGCTTCTTGGACCGGTTGCGCAACGAAATAAGAAAGTCTTCAAACTCCTCCGGCGCCATCCCGATATATTCTTTTACGGTATTCCTCGACATGTTCAGCTTCTTCGCAATCGAGTTAATGGAGAACCCTTCTGCCTGCAGCTTACGAACTTCTACATATTTCATAAATCTGTTCACTCCAATTTCCTCACTTTCAATAAACTAGTCGCAGCCTATTAAAAGTGTCATATTTGTAGGGAAATTGGTCAATCTTATTTGTGGAAACCTGCTCTATCTTAATTGTGATAAATTGCTCTCTCTAGTTTAGCGTTTACAACGGGGTTTTTAATTTCTACTTTTTGTAGAAACATATAATATAGCTTAATTAAATCCTACATTTTTTAACTCGTCGATAAAGTCTGTCATCGTTTGTAAATTTTGATCTTTAATCAGTTTAATTTCTTTCCTTACTTCTTGGTTTGATACTTCTTGTCCTAATAGGTTGTAAGCAAACCAGTTTTTTTCAGAATTTCTGTTTTCGACTAGTTTCTCTATTATATCATGCCCTTCAAATACCATTCTTTCCATGCTATACAGACTAAGGATTTTTATGTTCGAACATAAAAACTGATATTCTTTAGTTTTATGTTTGAGATTTAAAAGATCAGCAGCTTTTTTCATTACCACTTCTCGTCTAATATAACTTTCTTCTAAAATAATTACAGCTCCAAAGATATTCTCTGGAAGGAATTGAACTTCTCTAGAAAAAGGATAATACTCTTTAGTTAAACGTTCAGTTAGATGGAGATATACTTGAACAACTGCTTTTGCAAGTCGATCTATAGTATGTTGTATAGTTTCTATAGCTAGGTTCCTAAGAGCTAGTCTTGGAACCATACTTTTACTATCAATCATAAAACAGTAATCTTTATTTATAGCCATTACATCTAACGTGTCTTTACCTCCTTTTTTACTCTGATAACGAAAGTCCCCCTTAACCTCCTCAAATTGATTTGTCAGTTTAATAATGTGAATAAGATAATTTTCCAATACTTCTTTCCCAAAGACATTTCGAAACTTATCATCGCCTTCAGTTAGTCTAAATAATAACGATGAAGTCACTGAATGCATGATAAGGTGAGGAAGTGGTAGATAAGTTTTTTCGTTGTACGAAATAAAAGGATACTGATAAAAGTATTTAAATCCATATAAATACTGTTTAATATCTGTTGTAACCTTACTTTGAAGTCGATTAAAATTTTCTCTTTCAATAATAAGATATTTTATGATATGTTCATATTTTATTAAAATATAGTCTAAAACTTTGGGATGATTCCGTGCCATAAAACTAAGATTTAATATAATCCCCAAATCCAGGTACTCACGAAACTCAGCCCCAAACTTGGCTTTAAATTCTTCTGGCATACTTACTTTTTCATTTTTAAAATTAAACATGTATTGATAACGATATGTTATGTAATGAGTATCTTCTTGTATTGGAAATTGAGTTAAGCCAGTTACAATAAGAAAATAATCGAATAAATTGTCCTCTTCAGACTTAGAAAAAACTTTAGGATGTTGGTAATTTCGAATAGCATCCATTATTTTAATGAATTTTCTCTCTCCTTTTGTACCATTAAAATTTTGATTATCATATTCTGCCCCAGTAGAGATAGATAGTAATGCAAATGTTTCAAGTTCCCATGGTAGATGGCTACTGCTAAGCTTTTCGGAATCTACAATCTTATTAAAATTCATAATTTCCATAGAGTTCTTTTGCGCAATACTCATTTTAGCCCCAAAAGCGTATCTCTTTAATAATATTGGCAACCTTTCAAATTCCATATAATCCCCCACTAAATGCACCCCTTTTCTAATCTACTATAATATTTATATTTTGTTCCCTTTAATAAAATATTTAGCATTGTTAGCCTGTTAGATTTGTTATAGTGACTCTTATTTTTATAGAACATTTTCTCTTCAATTATATTTAAACGCAGATGTGTTAATAAACTTTAACACATCCACATTTTAAAGTTTCATTTTGCAAAATGAAAGAAAGCTTAACTGTTTTCACAATACATTAAAATAATTTAGGAATTTATGGCGTTTCTTTTGAAAGAAAATTGTAACAAAACTCGTCCTTTTCTGGACACGTCATCGGTTGATTTGATAAGGATCTTTTTTCATGTGTTTCGTGTAACAAAACTCTGTACATTATTCTATGTTCACTAACCGTTGTTGTTTTATCTTATGGTACAATCAATTCATAGAAAAAGACGAAAGAGTGATTGGATGTTAATTGGTTATGCACGAGTTTCAACGGGATTACAAAACTTGGATTTACAAATGGATGCGTTAGCAGCTTACGGTTGCGATAAAACGTTTCACGATAAAATGAGTGGAACAAAAAAACAGCGTCCAGGTTTAGAAGAAGCGATTAACTATGCACGTGAAGGAGATACGATTGTTGTTTGGCGATTGGATCGTTTAGGAAGAAACATGCAGGATTTGATTCAACTTGTAAATGCCTTAAATGAACGGGGGGTTGCCTTCCATAGTTTGCAGGAAAACTTGACGATGGATAAACGCAATGCAACTGGACAATTGATGTTCCACCTGTTCGCTGCGTTTGCGGAATTCGAACGGAACTTGATTGAGGAACGTTCGGCTGCTGGTAGGACAGCTGCCAGAGCAAGAGGACGTCTTGGTGGACGACCGGAGAAGTTTGGCACAAAAGATATTGAAATGATGCGTTCTTTGATTCAAAATGGTACACCGATTAAAGATATAGCTGAAAAATGGAATGTTTCTCGAACCACCATTTATCGTTATTTGGAAAAATAGTAAATAGAAAAGGTCATTCAATGTCCAGATTTCATCATCTCCTTTAACTAGCTCTTTCAAAGAACTATGGTGCACGATTTAGGCTATACATCTAGTCATTGCAATATGTAATGATGAAAGAACATTCTAGTAACTACATCAATTCAGGTGAATAGATTAAAGAACCCAGAAACCTAGTTTAATGGTTTGCTGGGTTTTTTAAATTATAAAAGAAATAGTACTCGAATTTTTTACAAGTTTTCTCTTTATACAATATGGTAAAATCTTTAAGTTCAGTAATTGTCTATTATTGAATTTAAATAATGTGCGGTTGACAGTTTCTCTTCTTCTGACATTACATCAGGAACCCATAATCCAAAAGCCTCTTTTGGTAAGCCTAGAATACTAGGTATCAGTGTATCAGCACAAAAATAAAATGGAGAATAAAGTACATCACTTTCAAAATTGTGATTTCTGATTAAGAATATATCTGCCTCTGTTCGCACTCGATTATATTCAGGTAGAATTTCAAATAAATCATTAAAGTATGAACTATCATCTAAAATCACGATTTTGTCCAGATGATAGTAGTTAAAGTCTTTATAAAAATTAAGCAACAAAGAATTAGTGAATTGTTCAAAGTTAAAGCTTGGTTCGTTTTGATAAAACTCTATTTTCTCTTTGTCATTATTCTCTAATTCTTCTTGATTACCAAATAAGAGCACTTTAAATTCCTCAACTTCAAATTTCGTTTCTAAATCCTTACGTAACCCGATAAGAATTTGTAAAAGGTCAAATTCTATATTTAGCTCTTTATAAAATTCACTTAACTCAAATATTTTAGCCTTTAAGTATTTCATGTTAACAAGTAAAAGGTTTTCGTAATCAGAAATACTTTTATTTAAGTAATCGCTAATATCAATAGGGGCAGAAAAATATTCAAGTGGAAAATCAAAATTATTATATTCAAATTCGACATCTTGAATATTTTCTACTTTCTCTATTAATTCATCTCTTTGAATATATTGAACTTCAGGGATATCTATATAATCAAAAGGTATAATCATTTTTTCTTCATTCTTATTATTTAATAGGTATTGTCCAACTAAGTATGGAGAAGTATAGATTTCAGTTTTCGACTCCACTTTCCCCCTACGTTGAAATATTCTCAAATATAGAGTATGTGTCTTATTATAAATATCGCAGAAGTATATATTATTAATGTCTGAGCTATAAAAAACCACATAACGAGGTATATAAGATTGTATGCATTTCTGAATATACCTTAGCATTTTTCTTCCTTCGTTCTCACTCAAATACTTATATTTAAATGCTTTTGTTAATCCCGTAAAGTCCGATCCAGTTATTATTGTATTCTTCCTAATAATTACATTGATTAGTTTTTTAACTTCAAACTTTTCATCATACAAAAAATATAGGAAATCATCATTCCACTCTATTTTTTCATGTATACAAACTCCACAAAAAGTACCTCCTACCCCCACGTTTAAATAGTTGTTTTTTAGAGATAGCATTTGAATGTATGCAGTAGCAGCACTCACTTTTTTCTGAGGTTCATATTCTGGGTCCATTTCATTCAAGAAAAATTCTCGCATTAAATTATTTAACTCTGTTATATCACTACCACTACCTATAGCTATAAAATCATTAACTTCTTTAAACCCTAATTTGTTTAAGTGATATAGTCTATTATCTTCTTCATTCTTAATTGCAATAATTAAATCTGAATCTCCAACTATCTCCTTTAAGCTGTTCACAATTAACTCAATACAAGTAGTTTTCCCTAATAGCTCTATGGTTTCTTTAACTTGTGAAAATACATTAATAACACCAGAAAACGCGACGACAATATTCTCTATGTAATATATTTTAGTATCCGTCTCCCCAATGTAATTAGTATCGTATTGACCATAAACTTCTCCCATACTTGAGAAAGGTGATTCATAGTTAAATTCACTTTCAGACTCTGAAGAAGTTAATGAATCTGCCAGTACATAAATTTCATTATTGGACTTCCATGCTACACAATAAGTCAAACTAGTTCCTCCATTTGTTTAAAATCACCCTTATATTTTAGAACCCTAAAATTTTTTTGTTAGTTGTATATTTGTTTAATTAAAATACATAGTTGCCATTCGAACTTCTGGAAGCTTATGTGAGGTAATATATTCTTCCCAGTCATGCAAAGCAAGACCAACAAATTCTCGCTTATATTTTAAAAGCACGGCGACTAGTTCCGCATAACTTGCTAACAGTTGGAAATCCGGTGTTTTTTCAATTTTTAATTCCTCAGTTTTTAAAGCTGCTAGGTATTTATTTACATATTTTATAATTAGAGAAATAACTTCATCATCTAAAATCGAAGAATCAAATTCAATTATTTTAGAAATAGTTTTTATAGCTTCTTTTAATTTTTCACCATTCCCATATTTTAAAATTTCAAGCAATTCACTGCTAATTGTTTTTAGATCTTCATTTATTTCTCCCCTAAAAATAAAAATAGAATAATCTAAAAGAGAAGAAATTGCTTTTTTACTTTTCTCTTCACTTCTCTCAGTAACACTATCTATCAAATACTCTAAATTAAGCGACTCTTCGACTCTCATTCTTTGTAATGATGGTATTAATAAACTTGATAGTTCTGGCCTTTTTTGATTCAATTCATTAAAAATCAAGGACGCTTTTTCTTTATCAGTCTCTCTAAGATAATCAAGCGGAATTGAACCCCAGATATTATTTTTTAAAGTGTAAACTACACTTTGTAATGTGTCTTTAGTAAAAAACACAGAAGTTAACAAGTCACGGGTTTGTAGTAACGCTGGTTTTTGACTCTCCCACCAAATATAAAACTTATCAAGCAATTGAAGATAGTAAGCTTTATCAGGTTTTTTTTCAGAGTTTGGCTCATAAAAACCTTTGAAATATAGTCTAACAAAACTAAAGTATTCAATTACAGCAGAACCGTCAGACGTATAAGTTTCAGTATAAAAAATCGGAATATCTTGAATCATAAATTCATCCAACTTATTTTGGTCAATTTGATTAGTACCATTTACAAGATTTCCCATTCCGTTTATTGTCAAGAAATCACTAATACCATATTTTTTATCGCTAGGCATTTTCGAAGCTGATACTTCAAACCTTTTAATATATGAGCTATTTAGACTTTGAGTTAGTACTAAAAAGCATAATCTTATGAACGCACTCTCAGCCGTTGAATCATCACTAGGATTTTCAAGCTTATCTAATAATCCCTCTAAAACCACAGTAGGGATATTCAATCCTTTTACTTTTTTATGGTTTTTTATCACTTCAAGAATAGGTTCAAAGAAAAAAACTAAATAGGCACTTTTATCATTGAATCGTTGAATTTCTATATCTAATGCAATTAATTTCTCAATAAAATATCCAGCTTCTACAACATTTTTCGCGTATAAAATTCTTGAAATACAAAGTTTTAGGATCTTGATTTCTTGTAATGTTTTCTCTTTTTGATTATTAAGAAAATCTAATAATTTCACATCTATGGTATGTTGTTCTTCTAGACCTAATACCATATAAATTCTTGAATAGATTTCTAGAGCTTTATCGTTACTAATTAATGATTTTTTATCGAGTAACAGAGAATTATCTAAAATAATAAGTAATGCTTTTTTTTCTTCTTCTTTAATGCCATATACAAATTCTCTTGTGAATATTGTTTTTATATCTTTGCTTCTAGCTTTGAAAATTTGTTTAATTAAAGCATAGAGATTGTAAGATGTTTTTATATTTTCTAATGCTAAATTATATTGAGAATTATCAATTTGTTGAAAAGCAAACTCTTCTTTAATTTGTAACACAGCATAGGATTCATATAAATCTGCTTGATAAGCATCCCCATAATTTGTAGTTACAGTTTCTCTCCCAGGATCAAATTCTGGAGTTTCTTTAGTACCATATTCAGGAGAATATTCTTTGACTGATCTCAATAAAGTTTTAAACTCCTTATTGGAATCACAATACTTAGTACTTAAAGTTTTCAATCTATCAAATCCATATGTTTTGTTATCGTGACCATCAAGATGATGAAGTATAATACTTTCTAAAGTTAAAAGACGATAATCATCCATTTTTATAGCCAATAAACTTCTAATTGTTTGGAGATAATCTTCAAATAAGAACTCACCCTTTTCGACTTCATCAATTCTTAAATAAATACAAGCTTTCTTTACTCCCCAATCAATTTCCTTTGTTCCCACAATCCAGTTATTCAATAATTCAAATACCTCTTCAATTTTGTTTAAACTTAAGTGATATAGAATTTTCTCATATATTAATGTATGATTCTCTTCTTCGTTCAAATTCAATTCTTCACAAATTTTCACATAGTAATCAAAGTCTAGAATATTGCAATCTAATCTCGCTTCTTTAAGCAATCTTAAAATTATAGTATGTAACCTATCGTTATTATAGCTAGAAACTATTTCTTTAAGTTTTATAAAAAACGAGTAATCTATTGGTATGTAGTATTTTTCTAAGTTCCAAATTACATCATTAATTTGAAGAATTTTTTCTTCAGTGATTTCAGAAACAGATAAATTAACTATTTCATCAATAAATTCATCAACGGCTTTCCACAGGGAGAACAAATTAGTTCTCCTAATTTCATCAGGCATAATTGTCCAACCAGGATAAGTAGATCTATTATAAGTAAAAAAATCATTTTGTGAAGAAATATATTTTTTATAAGGCCACTTAAGTTTATCAAGTCTTTCTTTATAAGATAGAAACTCAAACAAATCATCAAACATCATTTTGAAAGTCCCTGTACCATTAGGATATACTTCTTTAAAATCAATCAGAGTTATCCCCTTTTTTTCCAGTTCTTGACTATCAGCTTTCTCTTTAAGGCCTATCATATAAATTTTAGGCATGTGTTCTTTTAAGTTTTCTTGCACCCATGAAATCCATTTAGAAAAATTAGGATCTTCTCCTGAAAAACCTATCAATACAAATGTAGTTTCCATAATTGATTGTTGAACCATATTGACAAAAGGACTAAAATTTTTAGGATAGTTATCGTAATCCTTTTTTGTAAAAACAAATGGTCGATTTGCAGGAAAACTTCCATGTAACTTCACAATTCGAGGCTGTACAGAACTCGGAATATCATTAACATCATAAATAACTTGATAACTTCTCTCATACACGCTTTTTTTAGCACGTTCTAATAAAGTATCATAATTAGTAGTATATACATCCGTCCAAGGTAAATTAAGCAATTGATAATGTAGTTGATCAGGTTCATAGTTTTCATCTGGTATAGAAGCTTTTAATAATTCATCTAATGTGGACCTACCATATTCGTCCGAATAAATCTGACCAATCTCTAAAACGTCTTTTTCACTTATATTTTCATGATGACTTAAATCCTTTATAAGTCTCTCTTTCAAGTCCTCCCATAAGGCCATCCCTTCAAATGATGACTCTATTTTAGCGGCATTTTTACTAAACCCTGCCCCGATCATTATTGAAACTCTACTTTTAGTATCATTAGCCCATAATTTCTCTCTAATTTTTAGAAGATGCGGATACATCTTCAGATTATCTCTAAAAAGATTCTCAGGTTTGGAAAGCATTTAACATTCTCCTTATCGCATCAATATTGTTTCAATGTTAGTACATGTTTCATTTTTTTAGAATTAAGTTTCTATATCTTTAACTAACTGAAATCATGAAAGTATATTGTAAGTATCTTTTAATTCTATGAGATATTTTTAACAAATAAAAATTCCACTTAACTTTCACTCTCGATTTCTGCTGCAATAATATCTTCAATAATCCAGTCATCCAAATTCCCAAACCTTGAAGAGTGTGTTAAAGAAAGACCAAAACAGTCATGTAAGAATTCAGTTCCATGCATTTCTCCGTAATGTTGCAAGGCAACTCTTCTAATAATTTTTGGCGAGTAACCACTTAGTTTTTTAGTATGTTTCAAAATCCAGTTTGTAGTTACTTTAATTGGATTACTATTCCTAAGAGAAAAGAATAAAAATGATATTTTATGATGTTCACGTAAATCTGCACTGAGCTTTAAATGATTTGTTAGTAAGTTCATCTCAAAATTATCTAAATAAACAGGTGATCTCTTTGGAATGAAAATTGCTTGTTTTTTTATATTTATATTTGAAATTTCAATGTTTTGTATCTCTTTTGAAGTTAAAACATGAAAGTAACAAAGTGATACCAATAACGCATCTGTAGGGTTAATTGATGCAGCTAATTTAATTTGTTGGTTTAATTTAATATGATCTGAAGGCGTAAATGGGTTTTCAACAATGTTGTAATCTCTAGCTTTAAAAGGTGCAATAGGATTTGCAAACATTAACTTATTTTTCTTCCCAAATTCCAATAGATTATATAACTTTCTTTTCTCAATATCTCTATATTGTTGTTTTTTATATGTTAAGAGATAAGAATTTATATAATCATCAGTAATTCCATTCCAGTCTTCGACCTTAAATTTAGAAATCAACCAATCCAAACATCTAAAGAACGAGCGAAAAATTTGAGAAACGGATTGCCACTTTAGAGTTTTAACTGCATTTTTCTTTTCCAAGACAAAAATTTTCTTCGCTTCAATTTCCAAGTAATACTTTAAAAGTTTATGAAATCCATTAGGATACATGTCAATTTTTTCTTCAATCACCTTACGTTCTTCTTTCTTCTTTTTAGAAAGACTTATCACTCCATTTTTAATATTTAGTGCAGGTAATATAGTATTATGAGGAATAATTGAACGATGAATTAAAAATGCACAATAATGACCATAAGAAGCTTTCAAAAGCTTTAGTTTTAACTTTGAAAACGAGAATTTTGTATAACTTTCAAAAGCACGTTCCATCCATTTTATATTAAAAAGTTCCTGTAAATGATCTCCTTGAAGTGAAACGATTTTTCCATTAAGAGACTTTGAAAGAGGTTCTTCTTTTAATTTAAACACATGCAATAATACTTCTGAAATTTCTCGAATTCTAACAAATGTAAGTTGGGATTTTAATAAAAAATCTACAAAATCTAAAAATATAGTACGTGCTTCTTTACTCTTAAAAACTTTCTCCATATTTGAAATTGAAGTTAGATTTTTAAGAGATCTTCTACCTAAACAATTTCCACAGAAACTAGAAGATTGATTTATAAGGGTTTCATTTCCACAATCACTACACCTTTCGCTATCGAAATAGTAATCTAATATGTCTTCGTTGTAATAAAACCATTTATCTAGTGTTTTGCTGGCCCAAGGTGAATTATTAATATCAAAATTTATCAATTTTTCACTGTAAAGAAAAACTTTAATAGAGTCTAATCCATTTTTAGATTTATAAGCACTTATTTCTTTAAATTTTTTATCTAGCCAAGATTCATCAATAAAATAATCTTTTCTGTTAGCCAATTGATTAACTATTTTTTGGAAATCAACAAGTGCCCTGTAAATAAAAACATATGAATAACTTGATTTTTCAAGAAATTTTCCAAAGTCTAATATTAATTCAACTTTCCACTTAACCCCATTCTTCTTATGAAGTAAGTCATGATTCAGCATGTTATTTATTGAAGCTAATGAATAACAATTATTACATCGTCCAGTTTTTTTAATTGTACCTTCTGCCGCATCATTACCACAATGTGGGCAAGATATTAGTTTCATTATGCCCCTCCTATACTGGTGGAAGTGGCCGTTTATTCACCACTTCTTTTTCTTGCTTATTATTTGATATAACTCTTGGTGTTTTCATTGAACCGATGAAGGAAGATTTATGAACTACTAAATCGTTTGGAGTACAATCTAAAGCCGTACACAAGGCATCTAAAGTCTCTACACGTATTAACTTAGGCGTATCATTAATTAATGCTGAAATAGAAGCTGGGGACATTGAGTAGCCGGCTTTGTCTTCCATTAATCGCAATAATTCGCTTCCTGTCCAAACATCATTTTTGGCCATTATCTGCCTTAATTTCCATTCAATACTCATCTATTTCACCCCCCAAAATTTTCATAGATTCCTTCCACTGTTTTTGTGCTATTCTTATACGCTTTTCAACAAAATCACTACTTGCATCCAAATATCCAGCTGTAGTGGCAATGTTAGAATGTCCTAATAATTTACTCAAGGTCATTATATCCACTCCAGTTTCTGCTAAGTCTGTGGCAAAAGCATGCCTTAACTGATGAGCAGAAAATATTTCTTCTTGTGGAATTCCATACTCACCCTGTCGTCTTCTTAAATTAGTTCTCATTGTATCTCGCGTCACCCTACTACCGCCTTCTGAAAGAAACAAAGGAGATGAATCGTAATCTCCAACAGTAAATAATGGATAAATATGCTCTATATACCATTTCAGTAAAAGGTCTGCATCATTGAGTAAAGGCACCCACCTGGGTTTGTGACCAGAACCTCGACTCCCTTTTCCATATCTAACATGAACCTTTCCTACACCAGATGAACCTAAATCGAATCTAACATCTTTAATATTAATCATTGTTAATTCATAAATTCTAAGGCCGGTCATACCAAGCAATTTAAAAAAGACGTAATCTCTAGCTACCGTTTTATACTTTCTATTTTTCTCCATGTCTTCCTTTAGACACTTAAAAAAAACATCTAAGACTTCTTTTTTAGGAGGTGCGATACGAATATCATTATCATCTCTTCTATGAAAAAACTTATTAAATTGATCGAGTACGTCAGGTACATGTGTCCCTACCATATTAAATATTTCAGTGGATTTTCTAGAACGTAAATATTCTAAGAAAGTAGAAATATTAGATTGATACTTTCTTCTAGTACTATGAGCAAGATTTCTCCCAACTAAATCAACATAAAAAAGTTCTATATCTTCTCTGTCAATTTCCCACACAAACTTATCGATAAGAGAAAGAAACTCTTTTATATTTCTTAAATTTAATGCAATCGTTTTATCAGTATAGCCTAAAGCTTTTTGTTGAAGTTCCCAACCTGCAAGCAATTTGTATTGAAAATTTGTTTTTACGCTTAAAGAAGCGTTATTATGTTTCTTTTCTAATCCTTTAATTACGTAAAGGTTATTTTTAGTCAACTTACACACCCCACCCTTTTAGGTAACACCTTATTAATTAAGGTAACACCATAATACCACTTGAATATAAAGCTGTCGAACTTTACTATAATCCGATGGTTGTGGGCACAGACGATCGATGCCGACGAACGCCGCACCGCTTCCCGAAAAATTTCGCGCGGATGGACGATGCTGGCATTCAGGCTGCCGACAAAAATGGTTTGTTTGTGCATGACTTGGTTTTTGATGTTGAGGAATAACACGACGAAATGTTCTTGTTTGAGCGAAGTCATATCCGCCATCAAATACGAGGCGGCGTCTTTCGGGGAGCGGATGGTGAATTTTGTGTCGGTTTGCTTGGAGGACAGGCGGCGCCCAAGCTCGACGGATGCAAGGAGCTGCACCGCTTTGGCCTGGCCGATGCCTTTGATCGATGTCATTTCTTCGATGGTGGCATCTTTCAACCCCTGGATCTGTTCGAAATAAAGGAGAACCCGGTTCGCGAGGTGCAAAACCGACTCCTGTTTCGTGCCTGTACGGAGCAGGATCGCGATGAGCTCCTGATTTGATAAGCTCATCGCGCCCTGGCTGACCAGCCGCTCGCGCGGACGGTCAGCTGCATGGACATCACGGATCATTAAGGCTTGTTCAATATGCATGGACACGGCTCCCTTCCAGTGAAATATAGCCGGACAGCATCAATTTCTGCGTCAGGCTCGCCAGCGGAAATCCGACCACCGTGTTGTAGTCACCGTCGATTTTCCGGACGAACAAACCGGACATGGTCTGGATACCGTACGCACCTGCTTTATCGTAAGGATCATCAGTGCTGGTATAGGCTTCGATCCAATCTTCCGGCAAATCGTAGAACGTCACGCGGGTGATTTCCTGGAAGGTCTGTTCGCTGCCGCCTTTCACAATCGTGACAGCGGTGATGACGTCATGCGTCTCTCCGGACAGCTGCCGCAAATATTCTTTAGCCTGTTCTTTGTTCTGCGGCTTGCGCAAAATCTCTCTGTCCAGCACGACAACTGTGTCTGAGCCGATGACGACGGCTTCCGGATGCTTTTTCGCCACGTCTTTCGCTTTCAGCAAAGCGCATTCGATGACATAGCCCATAGCGGTCTGAAACTTCGACGGATCCGGCTCTTCTTTTAAGCTCGGCACGATTGAAAACTCGATGCCGAGGCTTTCCAGCAATTCTTTTCTGCGCGGTGATGCGGACGCCAGGATGACCGGCGCGTTGGCTTTAAATTTCATAAAACTATTCCTCCCTTTTCTAGCATCATACCGAAAATCGCCGCAGATGAAAATTGTAGACAAAAACGCAAAAATAATTTTTGCCCGGGTTTCGGGATCTCAAAAATGAGATTTGGCGGATGTTTGGGTTAGGAATCGCCTAGCTGTGCGGTTTGGGAAAATATTTTGATAGATAGGCAGTTTATCGATATTCCGCAAAATAGCTACGCTTGCCGCGGGCGAGCGCCGAGCCGCTTCATCGCTTTGCTCCTGTTTCTGCATCGCTGCGCTAGCTTCGAAACATGAAAGAGCGTTGCAGGGTCTCGTCTGTCTCGTCGCTTACGCTGCCCCGCTGGCGTCTCCGCTATTTTGCTCCATATCTTTGATGACGTAAAAAAGTAGCATACTAAAAAAAGATGAAGCACATGGCTTCATCCCCAGAAATTCATATACCAATTCAATAGCGCATCACCCCAAAAATAGGTGATGACAGCGCCAAGTGCAATCGACGGCCCGAACGGCACCGGTGTCTTGCGGTCTTTGTTAAGGACGCGCAGCTGGACGATGCCGGCAATCGCTCCGATGAGGGAGGCGAAGAACAGCGTCAACAAAGTGCCGTTTGTCCCAAGCACCAGTCCGATGACGAAAAACAATTTGATATCGCCGCCGCCCATGCCGCCTTTCGAGACGATGGCAATCAATAACAGAATCCCGAACCCGACAGCAGCTCCGAGCAATGCGTCCCACCACGGATCGAGCGGGATAAATAATCGCAACGCGAGCAGAACGATCCCGACCGGCATCAATACTTTATCCGGAATCAGCATATACGCTATGTCGGATACTGTGATGATGACAAGCAACGAAACAAAGATCAACGCCACAATCAGTTCAGGCTGGAAGCCCAACTGCCAAAACGAGATGGCAAAAAGCGCTGCGGTGATGGCTTCCATCAACGGATAAACCCAGTGGATCTTTTCGCCGCATGAACGGCAGCGGCCCCGCAAGAACAGATAAGAAAATACCGGCACCAGATCCAGCGGCGTCAACTGGCGATCGCATTTGGTGCAATGCGACGGTGGAAAGGCGATTGACTCGTTTTTCGGAACGCGCAAACCGACGACATTATAGAATGAACCGAATACCAGTCCAAATATGGAAAAGAATGCTGTATACGTTATGAACATAGAAACCCTCTTTACGGTTTAGATTTTTTAAAACAAAAAGAGAAATCATGACGATTTCTCTTTGGCTGTTACCTTTTACTGGCCATCGGCCGCTGCCGATTCGCCGTCTTCGACATTGACTTCCACGTTGACGTCAACATCCGCAGCATCTTCAGGAGCAACGACTGCTTCCTCTTCGGCTAAAGCCGTGCCGTCATTTTGCGGCAGCGGATTAACTTTCTTGGCCGGCGGCGGTGCATCTACTTTTGGAAGCGTATCAACTAAAGCAATCAAATCCGGACGGAAGTAAGCTGCGAAGCTTACCGTGACTTCTACTGGTTCTTTTTCAGTTTCAACAGCGGTTACTTCATCATTAGAAGTAAAATCAATAGAATCAATTACTAAGATACGATCCATTGCTTCAATTTCTTTAATAAATGCAGTAATGCCTTTGTAGTTAGGTGTTTCAAAAGTAACAGTAGTTTTCACTTGTTGCATATTTTCTAAACCTTCAACAGGAACTGGCAAAGTAACTGGTTCTTCTAACATTTCAATATTTGTAATTAGAGTATCAGATAATAACTCAGCTTGTTCAATTTGCAAAATCAAGGTTTCCGATAACGGTTCAATCGACACTTTCTGCTGCAATTCGCTCGTGCTGATCTTCTCGCCTTCCGGTAATTCTTTCAACTGCGTCTGAAGCGCAATCAAAACGTCACGCTCGGAACTCAAGGTCTGTTCGGCTTGTAGACGCGCTTCTTTCGCTGGTGCATAAACCAAGAAATAGGAATACGCTCCAAGAACTAATAAGAACACAACCGCTAAAATGATCAGGCCTTTTTCTTTCTGGCTTTTTGTCAAGCTGCTCATTGGCCATTCCCCTCCGTTCCTTCTGGAGTGGCAGGTGTTTCTTCGTTAACTTCAACGTCTACGTTTACATCCGTATCAGTTGCTGGCGTTTCGGTTGTTCCAGCAGCTGGCGCCTCAGCCGGCACTTCCGTTGGAGGAGTTTCTGCAGGCGGCGTTTCCGCTGCAGGTTCTGCCGGTGTTTCCACTGGCGTTTCACCTTCCACCACTTCTGCTGGAATCCGGTCGTCCACAAAAATCAAGGTATATGTTGCAAGGTAACGCGGATTTTCAATAACTACGTCTTCATCTTCTCCAACAACAACTGTTGTACCGGCTGTCGTAGCTGTAGTTGTCGCTTCTTCTTGCATTTCTTCTTGTGTGACAGAATCTAAAGTCGCGGACTTAAGTAATTCAGAAGTCTTCAGCTGTGCTAAATAAAATGCCGCTTCCCGAGCTGTATCAAATTGAACCGTCAAAAGCGCCTGATCCAAACCGACGTAGGAAAAGCTGTCAAAAAACCCGCGCTGCGGCAGTTTGGATACCAAATCGCTCAAGAGCGGCAACGTATCAAATTGATAGCTTTCTGCCCAATCGACCGTAACTTTCAATTGCTGCTCTTCGTTCATGCCCTGCTTCGCTTCCAGCTGTTCGCGAATTGCCGCTTGATCGGCAGCCACTTGGACAGACTGGGCTGAAAGTTCAGCCTGTTCTTTTTCGTTGGCACTTGCCATAAATGCAAAAACTGCCCATAAAATGACAGCCAAAAGTAATATCGTAATCGCCGCGATCAGAAAAGCGGGACGGTCCCGCTCTTTCTGCGGCAATAAGTTAATATCGACAAGCATGGATTACACCTCTTTCAGCGCAAGACCGATGGCGCGGTTAAAACGTCCGGGTACATCTTCCGAATCGTCGGAAGGAATGGCATCAAGTACGACAGGTAGTACAGGCAAAGAAAAACGCTCTTCCAATCGAGCACGGAACGCGTCCCAGTCTCTGTATTCGCCGTTGCAAACGACTTTCGTAATGCCGACTTCCCCGCCGTTCATATTGAAACTGTAAAAGTTGGCGAGTTTCTCGGCTTCTTCTTCGATGATGTCCATCACGGCTTCAGGATCTTCTTCTATCGTTGCCGTCAATTCCAAATCAACCGGCCGCATAAACAGCGGAAAATGTTCATGGAAGATGGAAACTGTCATTTTCTGTGACTGCAGATCGATCAGCATGACGTGCTCGTCTTCTGTGAAGTCATGCTGCAAATATGCTAAACGGTACAAGGCAAGCGGCGTGACATCGGCAACTACCGCTTTTAATTTCACCTTATCCAACACATTCTCATAATCGTTGATGACCGATTCTTTGGAAGCGATGATGATCACTTCCGGTTCTTCGGTATCGGTATTGTACGGCACCACATCGAAGACGGGATCTTCGAAGGGCAAGTAAAGCGTTGAACCGATTTCGATAAAGAAATGGCCTTTAAGTTCATCTTGTTCAACATCTTCGGGGTAAGGTACTTTGCGGATAATAACGAATTCGTCAGGGGCGAGGAATCGGACTGACTTCTTAGAGAGACCCCACTGATTGACAGCCTTATCGAGTATCGCTTCCAGCGCTTCCGCATCGATGATTTTCCCGTCTTCAATGATGCCGGCTGGAAGAGCAAGCTCTTCCGCACAGTTCAATTGAAGTGGAGAATGGGATTTCAGGTCGACATGACGAATCGCGTCTTCTTCTATAGTTATTGTCGCGACTCGCGCTTTTCTCGATAAAAACGATAAGGCCATTTTCTCAGCTCCTTAATATTTAACGTCCAGTAATTGTTATAGTACCGCCGTCACCAGTTTCAGAATTGTTCGGTAAAGCGGAAACCATTGCCTTAGTAGTACCGGCTGCATAAGCAATCTCAATACCTCCACTAACCTTTGAAGCACCCTCAAAACTAGCAACTGTAGATCCTGCTGCAGGTGTATAAGTAAAACTATCAAGTGTTCCAGCATCGTCAATATATCCATCTTCAAGTTGAGCAAGTGTAACACTTGTAGCAGAAGGATTATCCGCTAAGTATAATTCTGCACCAGCAAAAGCGCTTAAAGCATCAGATTTCGCAGCTCCAACACGACTATTTTCAATAATATTCCCAATCGCTGGAATAGCGATTGCCGCAATAATCGCGATGATAACGATAACTGCTAAAAGCTCGATCAACGTCATACCCTTTTGTTCTTTTAACTTCTTCTGAAGAAATTTCTTCATTTTCTTTCCCCCTAGTATTTGTAATTTAAGTACTACTTTGAGTACAACTTAATTATAACCATAGTCACGAATTACGCAATAGCATTTTTCAAGTTTTTTTGAATTTTTTTCAATTATTTTTGATATTTAGTCCTACATTTTATCTACATTCTGGAACATATCAAACATTGGCATCATTATTGATAGGATTATAGTCCCGACAATTGCAGCTAAGAAAACAATCATCAATGGTTCTATCATGGCCTTTAAACGGTCGGTTTCCGCTTCCACTTCTTTTTCGTAGAATTCTGCTACTTTGGCCAACATATGGTCAAGAGATCCGGTCTGTTCCCCAATCTGAATCATATGCGGGATAAGCGGCGGAAACGCCCAGTGATTTTTCATAGGTTCTGTAAGAGATCCGCCTCGCTCAAGCGAATCTCGAGAAGCGATGATGACTTTTGACATGACTGCGTTGCCTACTACTTTTTCTGTCATCGTCATTGCCTGAAGAATCGGAACAGAGCTCGAGAACAAGGAACTTAATGTCCGCGTTAATCGAGCAAGCGCTGATTTCTTTAACATGTTTCCGAACAAAGGTATCTTTAGCATGATCGTATCCAGAATGTATTTGCCTTTTTCATTGCGCTTCATCATCCATATGATTCCAGCAAACAGCAAGGTCACCCCAATCAGGATGTACCAATAGTTTTTGACAAAGTCACTGGATCCCATCACAAATTGAGTGAGCGGCGGCAATTCACTGCCCATTCCTTCGAACATCTCCGCAAACATCGGCACAATAGAAGATAAAAGGAATATTACTACCCCAATCGCCAGGAAACCAACAACGAGCGGATACGACATCGCTGAGATGACTTTCTGCCGCGTCTGATACGCTTTGTCGTAATGCGTCGCAAGCCGGTCAAGTGATTCATCAATATTCCCTGATAGTTCTCCTGCTCGAATCAAGTTTATCGTAAGTGGTTCAAAAATCTTTGGATATTTAGCTAAAGTATTGGAAAGCGAATTCCCTTTGCGGAGTTCATCATCGACTTCAGTCAAGGTCTTGCGCAGCGCTTTGGAATCCACCTGTTGAGATAGAATTTTCACCGCATCCACAATCGTTACACCCGCACGCATCAGAGTAGAGAATTGACGAAGAAACATGATGAACTGATCCCGTTTCACCGGAGCTCCAAATGAAATATCCTTTTGAAGAGCAGTTGTCGGTATTTCCCGGATGTCAATGACCCGCACGCCATCGTCTCTCAACTTCTGGACAGCACTTCGCTGGCTATCCGCTACAATGATGCCGGAGCGGATTTTCTTACGGTCACGCCCTTCGTATTTAAAACGCGCCATCTTATTCCTCCTCTACCAAGTACGGACGAGCGATTTCTCTTGAAATCTTTCCTTTTTTCAGCAGTTCCTGGACTGAGGTCGACATCATATGCATGCCGGCCGCACGGTTTGTCAAAATGATATTCGGAATCTGGTGCACTTTTTCAGTGCGGATCAAGTTGGCGATGGCCGTGTTGTTGATCAGGATTTCGGTTGCGGCGACGCGCCCTTTGCCGTCAACTGTCGGCAGCAAACGCTGAGAAATTACGGCTTTCAGGATTCCGCCAAGCTGCGTCCGGATCTGGGCATGCTGTTCCGGCGGGAATACGTCAATAATCCGTTCTACGGTTGAAGCGGCACTCGATGTATGGAGCGTCCCCATAACTAAGTGGCCTGTTTCAGCTGCCGTGATGGCGGTCGTGATGGTTTCCAAGTCACGCATCTCACCTACAAGGATAACGTCCGGATCCTGACGGAGCGCAGCGCGCAGCCCGTTCGCAAACGAATTTGTATCGAAGCCGACTTCACGCTGGTCGATAACCGATGTGCCGTGGTTGTGCATATACTCGATCGGGTCTTCCAGTGTAATGATGTGTTTGGACAGGTTTTCATTCATATGGCGGATCATCGCGGCAAGCGTCGTCGATTTACCCGAGCCGGTAGGTCCTGTCACCAGGATCAAGCCTTGGTGCGTGTCCGACAATTTCTTTAATGTATCCGGCATGTTCAAATCATCGATTGTCGGGATTTTGGTTGGGATCGTCCGGAACGCGTGGGAAATGGAGCCGCGCTGATGGAACGAGTTGACCCGGAAACGGGCAACGCCGGGAATGGAGTATGAGTAATCCATCTCGCCTTTTTCAAGGAACGTTTCCCATAAGGCATCCGGCATCAGCACGCGGGCGATTTCTTTTGTCATTTCCGGCATTAATTTGTCTTCGCCGTATTGCTTTAACGCTCCGTGCATCCGGAACACCGGCGGGATGCCGGTTGTCATATGGATATCGGAAACTTTCAAATCCGTGGCAGCAGTCAGAACTGTATCTACGTAATTTAGCGTCGTATTCATCGGTTAATCTGTCATGGCAACGCGCAGCACTTCTTCTGTCGTTGTCAGACCCTCCTTCACTTTTAATAAGCCATCGTCGATCAGGAAGATGGTATTGTTTTTCACGGCCACTTCGCGGATTTCCGCTGCAGTGCCGCCGCGGTTGATGATGGTTTTGATGTCTTCGTCGACAACCAAGACTTCGTGAATTGCCATACGTCCGCGGTATCCGGACATATTGCAGCGCGGACAGCCTGTGCCGCGTGCCACCACATCAATCGTCAGGCCGCGTTTTTCAAAAATCTCCTGTTCACGCAGTGTCGCTGCCTGAGTTTCCCGGCAGTCGCGGCAAACCCGGCGGATTAGGCGCTGTGCGACAACGGCATTCAAGGAAGCCGTTACCAGGAACGGCTCGATGCCCATATCCATTAAACGGGTAATAGAAGCAATCGAATCGTTGGTATGGATGGTACTTAATACTAAGTGACCCGTTAAAGAGGCACGAATTGATATGTCAGCCGTTTCTTTGTCCCGGATTTCCCCAACCATGACGATGTCGGGATCTTGGCGCAAAATCGAGCGCAAGCCGGCAGCAAACGTCAAGCCGACGTTCGAGTTCACTTGGATTTGGTTGATGCCTTCAAGCTGGTACTCAACCGGATCTTCGACGGTGATAATGTTGACTTCTTCACTGTTCAATTTATTGAGTGCTGCATAAAGCGTTGACGATTTACCGGAACCAGTCGGGCCGGAAATCAGGACGATGCCGTTTGGTTTGTCGATTTCACGCAAGAAGCGCTTCATGTTTAATTCGTTAAAGCCGAGTTTGTCGATATCGGTCAAATTCGCCCCGAGGTCCAAAATCCGCATAACGATTTTCTCGCCGAATACCGTCGGCAATGACGATACCCGGAGATCGATGGCACGCAGGTCGACGGTTGTCTTGATCCGTCCATCCTGCGGGATCCGGTTTTCGGTAATGTCCAGATTTGCCAGGATCTTGATCCGCGCCGTAACCATTTGCTGCATCGATTTCGGCAGAATCTTTTCCGTTCGCAGCGTGCCGTCAATGCGGTAGCGCACAAGGATGCGGCTTTCCTGCGGATCGAAATGGACGTCACTTGCCTTCAGCGATACGGCGTTTGAAAGGATCTGGTTGACGAGGCGGACAATCGGCCCATCGATGTCATCCAAATTTTCTTCTTCCGCTGTGCTTTGCGGCATTTCTTCGAGCATGTCATCGTAGGATTCTTCTTCGTAATACTTCGCAATGGTTTTTAGGATATCTTCTCTCGACGCAATCGCCGGTTCAATCTGGAATCCTGTCGTTAAACGCAGATCATCAATCG
The DNA here is from genome assembly GCF_900099655.1 of Planococcus glaciei. GTDB lineage: Bacteria > Bacillota > Bacilli > Bacillales_A > Planococcaceae > Planococcus > Planococcus glaciei. Next base: position 66,727 of record NZ_FNDC01000016.1, on the reverse strand, counting down.
TGATGAAATCCGTCGGATCGGTCATCGCGATAAACAGCCGGTCGCCTTCCGCCCGGAGCGGCACGAGTGATTTCCGTTTTGCAAAGTCTTTCGGTACAACGTTGAACAGTTTCGGATCGAACGGATACTGGAACAGCGTCACGTGCGGGATGCCGAGCTGCACTTCAAGCGTTTCGATCAATTGCTGCTCGGTGATCAAGCCGCGCTGGACGAGTGCGTCGCCGAGCTTCTGGTCTGATGTTTTGGCATCTAACGTGCCCTGAAGGTCTTCTTCAGTGAGAAGGCCTAATTCTATTAAAATGTCGCCTAGTCTTTTTCGTGTTCTTGCCAAATCTCTTCCCCCTCAAAGCTCGTTAAGGATTGACTTTATTTCCGCCTTTGTCATATACCGGCTCTTTCTTTTCATCGGTATTAGGCGTTGTGTCGTTAGGTGTTGCATCCGTCGCCGGTGTGTCATGAACCCCGTCGCCGTCTTGGTCCACATAGCCAGGCTGTCCCGGAAGCGGTGTTGTTGGAGTCGCAGCTGGCGCATCATGTACGCCGTCGCCGTTTGCATCGATAAATCCAGGCTGTCCTGGTAGTGGTGCTGGAGTTACAGTAGACGTGCTGTCATGCACCCCGTCGCCATTGGCATCGACGAATCCGGGCTGCCCTGGAAGAGGCGCTGCGACTGTTCCGTCGTGTACGCCGTCGCCGTTTGCATCAACAAACCCAGGTTGTCCCGGCTGCGGTACAGCCGTTCCTGCCGCAGGCGCCGTTTCGGTTTTCGTCAGCGGATAAATTTCAATGCGATGGACCGGCGGATAGAAATCGGTCGATACGGGGTCGAGTTCCAACTCTTTTCCGTCAGAACGGGTAGAACGCACCACGTTGATGCGGACGCCGTCGCGGCCTTCTTCTTCAACCGCTTTGCCGGATGTCACGAACGCACTGTATTGCTTGATCAAGCGCGGCTCCACTTTCTCTTCGCCGTTTGCGATAACTTCATATTCATAGATGAATGGATAGCCGGTGAGCATTGCTGTCAGCGTATCGCCGTCCATTGATAAGTTTAAAGTGAATGTATTGCTGTTCGGGTTGGTAAAAACAAAATCGATGCCGAGCGGCCGGTTGATGGCTGCTTCTTTTCCAAGCGGCACTGCTGTCGGCGCTACTGTGCCGATGCTGCGCTCGTCAACCGAGAAGTTCGTCTGCAGCACAGCTGCGTAGATAGATGAAGCAATTTGCGAAAGCTCTGAATCTGTTACATTGGCAAGCTCCAAGCCGCCGATAAAGTCCAGGAATGAAAACGGGCTTCCCGGCGCAATGTCAATGCCGTTCAATGCGTTGACAACCGCCATCGCATCACTGCCTTTTAAGCTATGGGTGATTTTCGCTTCGGAGACGACTTCTTTTGCAACTTCCAGCGTATCGTCGCTGATGGCAACAGTTGTCTTCGTTTGGCCGGCAGCTAATGCTGTTTCCAGTTTTGTCGTGATGTTTTCTACGTCCGTTTCAGTGAAGCCGGCAGTCGGAAATTGCTGCTCCAGGAACGTTGCCGTCGTTTCCGGTGAAAGCTGGAAGACAAAATTGTTCTGTGTGCCGCTTTGGGCTTGTCCGACCGTTTCGTCCAGCAAGATTTCTGCATTGTTCAAGGGATAGCTCGCGGTCGCATCCTGATAAGTCACAAGAAGTTCCGCTGTTTGGCGCCATGAATCCACCTGTCCGACAAACAGCTGTTTTGCCTGTTCGTGTTCCATATTGGAAACATCCGTCGTTGCGATATACGTGTTGTCGCCGAATTCTTCCGTCGGGAAGATCCAGGTATCGACAGCCATTGCCCCCGCATTGGCTACGCCAAAAAACAGCAGCGCTGATGCGAGTACAGCTGCAAAGGTCATTCCGAATACTTTATTGTTCACCTTGATCTTCCTTCCCGACTGGTTTAATCGACTGCATGCTGTACGGCTTTGCGCCGACAAGCTCTTTTTCGCGTTCCGGTTCTTTCTCTGGCTCTTTTTTCAAATCCGGCATTTTCACTGTTTCCGGCATCATAATTCTTTCCGGTACATTGATTTTTTCCGGCCCTTTGATGGTTTCGCGTTCTTTGACGGATTCCTGTTGTTTAATGGATTCCGCCTCATTCACGGGTGGTGTATCATAAACCGGAGTAAGCAATTCTTTCCGGCGGGCTTTCCGTTCTTCGGCTTCCAGTTGTTTGGCCAGCTCTTCTTTTTCCAGTTGCTTCATATAAAGAAGGCTTGCCAAAAGTGAAATGCCGACCAGTGCGAGCACCGGCAAATACCAGGCAAAACCGTCCTGCATGTATAAAGCGACGGCAGCTGCCGCAAGCGCCCCGCCGGCCAGAGTCATTCTTCTGGCAAGCGGTACGGTTTTAAAGCCGAAATAAGCGAGCGGCAGTACAATGGCTGCGATGATAAGTAAAAATAATATGCGGATCATAAAAGTCCTCCTAATGCCTTGCTAATATTTTGGGCTGTCAGTAATCGACTTCAAAATCGAAATCGGTATCGATGACAACGGGTGATGAAATGGGAACGGTCTGCGTGCTCTTGATGCCAATGCCGCAGTTGTTTAAGAATTCCCCGTAGCTGGCCGCTTTCGTTACGTACAATTTTGTGCGGTTTGCTGCGTCCAGTCCGGTAAGCGCGAAAGTCTTGCCAACTGCGGAATAATAAATGATTCTTCCGCTATTGGTCACTTCGATAGTAGCCGCCAGCCGGTCAAGATCTGCCGGAAGTATCCGATCGATGTCCATGCAGAGGTGGGTATAGTTGTCAATTTGGAATTTGCCTACGACATGGAGGCGGGAATCTTCTCCCGTATCCTTACCAAGGATCATTAAATTGGTATAAAACAGATTTTTGATATTCCCGCCGATATACATCTCTTTTAATACGATGGTCTGTTTGGACATGTTCTTCCCTAAGTTGTTCATGTTTTGCCCGGTCGTCAATGTGCCGTTGATGATCAAGTTGCCGTTTACCAGATTGTTCATATTGCTCGATGCCCCTGCATCCGTCGCTTTTACAACAACGTTTGTTCCAAGGAAATCGATGGAGTTGCAGTTCGACGTACAGACGTTTCTCTGGAAGTCGTCCACATGGACCCAGAAGTCCATCGGGTTTTTTCCGGCTGCCGTCACTTTGGCAATAAACGTCGCCAATTTTTGATCGCCGGTCATTTTGCATTCAAATGGAGCTCGAGCTGTGCCGGCAATGACGCTGGTTAGCAAAGCGTCGCAGGATTGTGTCGGCGGCGTCAATTTGAAGACATCCTGGTACGCCGCATCTTCTTTGCCGGCGATGATTTCCTGGCCGACGTTGTAGACTTCTCCTTTATTTAAAAATGAAGCGGGAATGTTGACGGTAAACAACGAGTTCAAGGTTTTCGGGGAACTCATGGACGTCCCTTTTACATCCATTTTCACTTCCAGTTTGCCTTGGGCGACAATCCGGTCAACCAATACATTGCTGACAGTCTGCAGTTCACTCGCTGTATACGCCACGTTCATCAACTTCCATGTTTGCGGCGCGTAATTGGACTGCGTAGAAGTGAACGGCGCCGTTTGTGTCCCATTGATTTTAATCAATTCGTTGATTTTTATAAGAATCTTTTTCACATACAATTGCTTCATTTGACGGTCGATGTTTTGTTCCCAGGCAGTACGCTCTGCGGATGTATCGCAGGCATCTTTATTGCTGGCATACAAACAGGCGACGATCTTATCCAGTTCCAAGCGCGTCTGGTTCAGCACTTCCTGCTTGATCTGATCGAGTGACCGTTCGAAATCGGTTGAATAGTAAAGGATTCCCATCTCAGCTGCTGCTACCGATTGATTGGAAAGGTCCACCGTCTTTTCCTGTTTCGCATTATTGAGAGAGCCGGAAATGAAGGTCGCAGAGATGCCCAGCACCAAAACGATGAGCAAAAGAACGACCACTAATGCATAGCCCTTTTCACTTTTTATGGATTTCATCTTCTGCGCCCCTTTAATTTAATTGGTCAGGATTCGTGTTAAAGTCGTTTTCACTTCAACCGACCGAGTCGGTTTGACCGGGTCGGCCACATTCAGGACCAGATCGACGTGTTTGTTTTTCGGGTCAATCTTAGTAGCGGCATTCCAGCTTGCAAATTGGATGCCGTTAATCGTTCCCGTGTATTTGAAATTGGCATCTGTCAAACGGACAAAAGTGCCACAAGGGGCAATCGCAGGAGAAGTCTGATCGTTGCAGGTTTTAATTTCAAGATGCCCGGCGTTCATTTGCAAATAATAATAGTCATTTCTACGATGTTCGTTGGTGAGTTTGGTCACGATCAAGTTTGCATCTTGCTGAAGCTGGGTTTTGCTCGTTTCAGCCGCCGTGTGCTTAAAGCCGATGGACAGCGCCGTCCAGGCTATGGTTGCGACGATGGAGACCAGCACCAGCGCCGCCAGCAATTCGACCAACGTGACCCCTTTTTGATTCAATTTCAACGTATCAACCTCCTGGCTTTTTCGCCGTATAGCGGATATAGGAATAGGTTTCGCTGCTCATCTGGTAGCTGCCGTTCGTGGAATTCTTGTTGCTGAAGACTTTCAGATGGATTTTATACAATTTGATGCGGTCGCTTTCCGCACACGGAACTTTGGTTCCCGTGCCGCTTGCCGTCGGGTCTTTTAATAGGAACGGTTCGCATTGCAGGTAAACATCTGTTTCGTAGCGGTACTCACCGTCTTTTTTAAAACGCATAAAGGAGTTTTCTGTATAAGGTGTTGCCGCAACTGAATTTGCTGTGTCTTGGCTGTAGCCCAAAGCCTGCATTTCCGTTATTATTTTTTCCTTCTTTAGAAATTGAGGCTCGAGCGACGTCGGATCAGTCGGACTGGTCACCAAAAGCTTTTCCCATTTCGAAGCCAATGTAATAGAAGACATTTCCTGCTTTGCGAGATTCATGGTATCCAGTTTGGTTTCTGTCCGTGCATTAAACAGCGTCATTTGTGGAAAGATGGTGACAACTCCAACAAAGAAAATTCCCAGAATCGCTAGAGCGGCTAATATCTCAACTAAAGTTAATCCCTTTTCATTGCTGGTCGCTTTCATTTCCAGCCTCCCACTTCATTAATATAACGGTTTTTTGTATTTATTTTACTTTTAATAATGTATTTAAGTCTAATCGGTATTATAAGCCTATTATTACATTTTCTCTGCAAATGCGCACCACTTATTTACAGTAAAATGTAATCTTTTTACTAGGTATTTAAATCTAATTTGCAATATAAATAGGAAAAAAGACCGTGAAATGAATCGGGATCATTTCACGGCCTTATTTTGCATAGGCAGCGACTTTATTCCGTCCAGCCTGTTTGGCTCCAATATACAGTGCGCGGTCAGCATTGCGCAGCAATGCGTTCGGCTCGTCGCTGTCGTCGGGTGCGGTGGAGACACCGATGCTCAAAGTCACATGCACCGTTTCAATCGTTCGTTCCGCCCCGAGATCCTGCTGGATCAGAAAGTCATGCTTTTCGATTTTTTTGCGAAGCCCTTCGGCAAACAATAGCGTAAGGTCTTTGCTGTAGTTTTCAAAGACGATGACGAATTCTTCGCCCCCGTACCGGGCGACGATGCCTTCTTTTCCGACTTCCGCTTCCAAAATACGTGCGAGTCCGATGAGAATATCGTTGCCGCTTTGGTGGCCGTATTTATCGTTGATGCCTTTAAAGTGGTCGATGTCCATCATGACAAGCGACAAGTTGCGGATTTCTCCAGATTTCACTTTTTCCATGCTCTTTTCAAGCGCCTGGTCCAAGTAGCGGTAATTGTACAGTTTCGTTAAGCCGCAGCGTTCGCTGGTGGCAATCGCTTTTTGGACGTAGCCGGCTTTTTCAAGCGAGACCGCGAAATACGTACTTAAAATATCCAGGATCTTTAATTGATGGATCTTGAAGGCGTATTTTTTTCGGGACGCCAGCATCAGGACGCCTTCGATTTTATTGTTGCGCGAAATCGGCGTGCACATAATGCTTTCGGTATCAATCGGCAGGTAGCCTGTCACAATGTCTTCCCATTCACTTTTTTTATTGTAACAAACCGGCGTGTTGTTCAGGATGACATTGCCGGCAATGCCTTTGTAATAACGGACCGGCGGAACGCTCTGCTTTTGGAACTCCTGATGCTCGAACATCCGGAGCATCAGCAAGTTGCTGTTGCGGTAATCGATGACATACGCATAGTCCGATTTGAACATATCGGAAACCTGGATGACGAATTGGTCGAGCACTTCGTCGGTCGTCAGGCGGGCCGCCAGCTGATGGCCGATTTCCCCTGCCCTTTGCAAATCGTTGTTGATCAGTTGGGTGTTGTTGTAAAGCTTCATCACCGCGGTCATGATCAGGAACGGAATGCCGAGAAGGAGCAGTGCCGGAATGCCGATATAGGCTTCAGAAATGTAAAGCGCAATGGCATACGGGAAGATAATGAGCGTCAGCGCGAAGTCCCATAACGCGTCAACAGAGAAAAACTTTACTTGGCTTCCCGTTAAACGGTCATACGAGTAGTAAATGATCTGATTGGAGAACACGGATACCAGTTGGAAGATTAAGCCGTAAAACAGGATGTGCAGCAGATTAAGCGAACCGATTTGTCCGCCAGCCCCGAGATAGGCAAGTCCTGAAAAACAGGAAATCAGGAAAAACATAATCGAGTTGAACGGAATCCGCATCGTCAGCGGTTCGTCGGTCCGGCTTCTGACCATGACAATCAGCATCGTCAATTGCGAAATCAGGATTTCAACGAAAATGCCGTATTTCAGGAAGACGGCAATTGTCACCCATTGGACGAGATAAGTCGAAGCCCCGTTGATGTTCATCGGCATCAGGCAGGTGAGCACGAAAAACAGGATGTATGCCGCTAAATGCCAAGGTTCTATTTGAGGCGGGGGAAAGATTTGATGGATCAAATACAGTCCCGGCGGCACAAGCAACAGCCAGACGATCCATAAAGCCCAGCTGTTTTTGCTGAAACGCGTCATTTCTTCACCTCCCTGTATGTCTTTAAGTGCAGCTTTCTTCCTCATTCAGCAGGTGCTTGGTAGTTCTGGAACATGCTGAAATGATTGTTTCGAAGTGCAGACAGTAAATAAAGAGAGCCTGTGACTATTGTCACTACCTCTTCATTTAATACAGGTAATATATCACAATTAGTTATAATTGTCTTTATTTTACTTCTATTTTCTGTAAACAAAATTTTGGCAGGCAACGCGCGTTCGTTGTCAAAGTCGATAAACGTAAACTGGTCGCTGATCGTTTCCAGCTTGCGCAGGATATTGGCGTATGCTTTGTCTTTCATCAGCGCCATCACGATATGAATCTGTTTATCGGGGTACACTTCTTTGATCGTCTCAACAAGCGCACTGACGCTTGCTTCGTTGTGCGCGCCGTCCATGATGAGATTTGGATAGATTTCTTCAAAGCGGAACGGAATGAACGCCGAAGCCAGCGCCGTTTCCGCTAAGTTGTGGTTGAATTTCAACAGCAATATTTCTTTCGCCGCTTCGAGCGCCAAGCCGGCATTTTCTTTTTGGTGCCGGCCTTTCAGTTTCAGTTCGGTGTTGATTTGTTTTTGGGGGCGGATCAATTCGGCGTGCAAGGCATCGGCAACTTCCCGGATGACCCGTTCCGCCTCTTCCGGCAAGTTGCCGATGATGATTGGTTTCCATTTTTTTATAATTCCAGCTTTATGCCAAGCAATATTTTCCAGCGTGTCGCCCAAAAAAGCCGTGTGTTCATAGGAAATCGACGTGATGATCGATAATATCGGATTGATGACGTTCGTGCTGTCAAAGCGCCCTCCCATCCCTGCTTCGATGATGGCGATGTCCGGTTGTTTTTGTTCAAAAATCAGAAACGCTGCAGCTGTCAATAATTCAAAGTCGGTCAGCGGCGTTTTGATCTCTGCCAAACGCGCCATTGCCTGGTCCATGTCTTCTTCGGTTATCGCTTTGCCGTCCACCTGGATCTGGTCGTGCAGGTCTTCGATTCCCGGCGAAAAGAAATTGCCTACGGTCAATCCGTGTTTGTGCAGGATGGCGGATAGGAAAGCGCCGGTCGAACCTTTGCCGTTCGTGCCGGCAATATGTATGAAGCTGATGTTTTGATGAGGATTGTTTAATTCCGCAAGTGCGGCGGTGATAGCTTGAAGACCCGGTTTGATCGAAGCATCTGTTTGGATGTTCCATTTGTTCTTATAGAAATTGAGTCCATTAATCATGATTTCGGCCTTCCTTCCCCAGTAAACGTGATACACTTTTTTTAAGTTAATTATAGCATGAAGGTGGAATAGAAATGAAAACATGTTGGGTGATCTACAACGGAAGTTTGGTATCAGATAAATTCGCAGACCAGGCGCAACTCGTGGCAGAAGCGGCACAACGCGCAGGCGTTGAAACACATATAATGAAGAATTACGAAATTCTGATGGATTTGAAGAATGATGCAGCGCTGCCCGATTTTGCGGTGCTGCTCGATAAAGACATCCTGCTTGGATATTTCCTGAAAAGCCGCGGGGTGCCGGTTTACAACGATCCGGCGATCATCGACCTGTGCGACAATAAAGCCACGCAGTATATCCGGTTGGCGGCCTCGGGACTGCCGATGCCGCGGACGATTGTGGCGCCGAAAGTCTATCCGAATTTCTCGATTTTGGACTCCGGCTATTTTGAACGGGTCATCGAGGAATTGAAGTTTCCGATGATTATCAAAGAAGGCCATGGCTCGTTCGGCATGAAAGTGTATTTGATTGAAGATGAAACGGCGTTTTACGAAAAAGTGGAATCGCTTCGCGGCGTCGACTTTGTGTTTCAGGAGTTCATCGTTTCGAGCCGGGGCCGCGACATCCGCGTCAATATCGTCGGCGGCGAAATCGTCGCTTCGATGTACCGCCATTCGGAAACGGATTTCCGCGCAAACATCACGAACGGCGGCAAGGCATCTCCGGTCGAGTTGACGGAAACCCAGAAACAGCTGGCGCTCGATGCGGCGGATGCTGTCGGCGCTGTCTTTGCCGGCGTGGATCTGCTGTTCGGTGCGGACGAGGAGCCGCTTGTCTGCGAAGTGAACGCCGCTGCCCATATCCGCAATATCCTGAACGTGACCGGTGTTAACGTGGCGGATGCCATGATCGCTTATATATTGGAGGACTTGCGATGATTATTTTGTATGAAACGAAAGATGCGGTGCGCAACGCCGGGTTTATTCAGGAGCTGCAGAAGTTCGGGGAATTTCGGCTCGTGCAGTGGAACGATTGGACAGAAGACGGGTTGGCGGTTTTAGCGGATACTCTTCAGGGTGAGCTTGTGCTGTTCCGGGTGCGCCGTCCGGAAGCCGCGCGCTTCTTGGAAGATAATGGAGTGTTTCTCGTCAACCGCGCCGAAGTGAACCGCGTGGCCAATGACAAATGGCAGAGCTTTCAGCTGATGCAGCTGCTCGGTGTGCCGGTGATTCCGACTTACCGGGAAGCGCCGGCATTTCCTTGCGTGGTGAAGACGGCGGACGGGCACGGCGGGACGGAAGTGGAAGTGATAACGTCTTTGGATGAGATTCCGTTTGAGTCGGGCTCCCTCGTTTTTCAGCCGGTGGTGGAGCATACAGCCGATGTACGGGCCTATGTTATCGGCAACGAATTGGTCGGTGCTGTAAAACGGAGTTCGGCGGACGGGTTCAAGGCGAACTACTCGCTTGGCGGTTCTGCTGAGAAGTATGTGCTTTCTGCGGCACAGGAACAAGATGTGCTGAAAATTGCACGGGCGCTGAACGGCGATTACATCGGCGTGGATTTTTTGCTGCTGCCGGACGGGCGCCATGTGTTCAATGAAATTGAAGATCCGGTCGGCGCGCGGTCGTTTTATGAGACACATGATGAGAATATTGCGGAGCTGCTGGTAATGCATTTGAGGAAAATTGAAAAAGAGCGGCCGTTTCGGCCGAAGAACAAATAATTTTGCAGCCTGCTTTTTCGCGGGCTGTTTTTTTATTGGGGATGGTGGGTTTGGGCGCGGGTTACTACCTTTTGGACTTGGGTTATTACCTTTTAGACTTGAGTTACTACCTTTTGAGGATGAGTTCCCACCTTTTCCCGCTGAGTTTCCACCTTTTGAATCTGAGTCCCTTTTTCTCCGAGTGAACTTCGCTTTCTCTGGTTTTGTCGCTTTTCGCTCAGCGAAAAGCAAAGGCATTATGGGTTTGGTTTTCTTTAAGCTGGTGCTGGACTGTTCATCCAATGACTATTCTCTGCAAAAAGCGGGTATTTTACTAATTGGACAAAAAAATACTAGGAGGGATTCGATGAAGATTCAAGCAGCGGTAACGCACGGATTAGGTGAAGAGTTTAAATTTGAGGAAGTGGAACTGGGCGAACCGAAAGACCATGAAGTGCTTGTGAAAATTGTCGCTTCAGGGGTTTGCCATACAGACGCCGTGGCAAGAGACCTTGGGTTGTCCCCTTTCCCGGCAGTCCTTGGCCACGAGGGTTCCGGCATTGTGGAGAAAGTCGGGTCGGCGGTGACTTCGATTGAAGCCGGCGACCATGTCGTGTTGTCATTTGCCTACTGCGGACATTGCGAAAACTGTCTGACGGGACATCCGACGGTGTGCCTGAACTTCAATGAGCTGAATTTTGGCGGCAAAATGCAGGACGGCACAAACCGGATCCATCACCATGACCACGCCGTGTCAACGTTTTTCGGCCAATCGTCATTTGGCACGTTCGCCGTGACGAATGAACGGAATGTCGTTAGAGTCGACAAAGAAGTCGATTTGGCTTTGCTTGGCCCGCTTGGCTGCGGCATCCAGACGGGCGCTGGGACCGTGCTGAACCGCATAAAACCCGAATTCAGTTCGTCGATCGCCGTCTTTGGCAGCGGAGCTGTCGGGTTGAGTGCGGTAATGGCGGCGAAAATTGCCGGCTGCCTCAACATCATTGCTGTCGACATCCATGACAACCGGCTGGAGCTTGCCAAAGAACTTGGTGCTACGCATACATTGAACGGAAAAAATGTGGATGTCGTCAACGAAATCAAAAAGATTACGGGTGGCGGCACGCATTACGCGGTAGAGACGACCGGTGTCCCTCCGGTTGTGAAACAAGCGATCCATTCGTTGCGCCCGCTCGGTTCGTGTGCCATTGTCGGCGTGACGCCGGAAATCACGTTTGATGTCCACAACGATATCATGGCGGAAGGCAAAACGGTGATGGGCGTCATCGAAGGCGATTCAATTCCGCAAGTCTTCATTCCCCAGCTCGTCGCTTATTACAAACGCGGCATGTTCCCTTTTAACAAGCTGACTAAAGTGTATGAGTTTGAACAGCTCAACGAAGCATTCGAGGATTCTAAAAATGGCTCGACCATCAAACCGATTGTGAAAATCGGCGAATAAAAAAGTGGTCCTGGAATTCGTTCCAGGACCACTTTTCATTTATTAAGAAGTCAGCCGCAGCCCGACGACCGCCGCGACAATCATGGCGATAAAGGCGATGCGCTTCCAGTCTTTTGATTCGCCGTAAACGAACATGCCGAGCAGCGTGCCGCCAACCGTTCCGATGCCGGTCCAGACCGCGTACGCAATGCCCATCGGCAAGGTTTCCATTGCCTGCCCGAGCAAGGTGAAGCTGACGATGAATCCTCCGATCAGGATGACATAGGAGGAGAGCTTTTTGTGTTTGACGACACGGTTCATGCCGATCACACCCACCACTTCAAACAAGCCGGCTAATATCAAGTATACCCAAGCCATATTAAATTACCTCTTCTTTCTTTTCGGGATCTGCAGTCACAAGTTTCAGTCCGAGAACGCCCGCCAGCAGCATGCTGATGAAGAACACTTTTGTCCAACTGAACGGCTCACCGAAAACGACCATTTCTACGATGACCGTTCCGGCGGTCCCGATTCCGGTAAATACCGCATATGCTGTAGCGACCGGCACTTTTTCCAGCGCTTTTAAAAGTACGACGAATGAAATGTAAATGAGGACCGCGACGCCCACCCATTCCATCCAAGAGTTCGCGTATTTCAATCCGGTCGCCCATAATATTTCAATTATGCCCGCCGCGATTACGAGTATCCAATGCAAATTCATATCTTTTCCTCCATAACTCTCTTCAAACTTTCGATATGCCGCGCCAATAGAAATGCCAGGAAGCGTCCAATCTTTTATTCAGCCGCTCCGGCCCGCCGTACAGCATTTCCACAAATATGCCGTCCAGTACGCCGAGAAATGCCGCGGTTGCCCGCTTTACATCAATTGACGCATCAAGCTGCCCTTCTTTTACCGCATTTTCCAGAATCGGCTCCAGCTGATCTTCGAGCGTATCGAGATACAGATAGACCTTTTTCATCACTTCCTCGTACAGGTGGGCCGGCGGGAAAAAGGAATTGCGCAACCAGAACTTCGTATCCGCATTTTGTTCGTAGCGGATTTTATGGTGCACGAGAAAATCGTATAGAAATTCCTTGATCGGTTTTGTCTGGTTTTGTTCAATGAATTCCGTAATGGAAGCGAGTTCGTTCTCTACTACGTCGTTTGACACCTGAAGGAACAATTCGTCTTTCCCTTTAAAGTGGGCGTAGATCGACTGCTTCTTGATGCCGACCGCTTCCGCAATATGCGCCATCGAGGTCCCTTCATAGCCATGTTCAGCAAAGCGGTTCAGCGCCGCTTCTTTTAATTGGTTGACTGTCATAAATTCTCCGACCACCTTCCGACCGTTCGTCAGGTATAAATATAGCAAATGGGTTTGCAGGTGTCAATCTTCGCGTATCGGGAAAAGTTCGAAAAAAATCTTGGAAACATCGATAGAAAATGTTAAAACTGCGATAAGAACTTTGATAATGCCGATAGAGACATCAAAAACTTCGATAGAAATCCTAAAAACACCGGTTAACGATAACCAGCTTCGCAAGCTAGACGATCCGCATATAAAAAACCGCTCTCCCGAAGGAAAGCGGTTTGCCATTTTATAGGTTTTTCAATTCTTCAATGCGTTTTTCGACTGTGGCGTGTTTCTCCAAGTAGTCGGCTTCTTTTTTGCGTTCTTCCGCGACTACAGCTTCCGGCGCTTTGGAAACAAAGCGTTCGTTCGATAGTTTGCCTTGAACGAGTTTCACTTCTTTTGCCCATTTCTCAAGTTCTTTGTTTAGACGGGCAAGTTCTGCGTCGATGTCGATCAAGCCTTCAAGTGGCATAAACAACTCGGCACCCGATACAACGGCGGACATTGATTTTTCCGGTGCTTCGATGTTTTCGCCGATCGTCAAAGTTTCCGGGTTGCAGAAACGTTCGATGTAAGCGGCGTTCGCTTTAAGAACCGCGTGAGTATCAACGTCTTTCGCTGAAATCGTCAATGCCACTTTCTTGCTCATCGGCGACTGAACTTCTGCACGGATCGTGCGAACAGCAGTGATGATGTCCATCAACAGTTTCATGCTTGACGACTGGCTTTGGTCAGTCAGCGATTCGTCCACTGTCGGCCAAGCGGCAACCGTAATCGATTCACCTTCGTGCGGCAAGTTCTGCCAGATTTCCTCAGTGATGAATGGCATGAACGGATGCAACAAACGCATTGTGTTATCAAGTACGTAAGCGAGAACTGAACGCGTCATTTTCTTCGCGTCTTCGTCTTCGCCGTATAACGGCAATTTCGCCATTTCGATGTACCAGTCACAGAAATCATCCCAGATAAAGTTGTAAAGCGAGCGGCCCACTTCACCGAACTCGTAGCGTTCCGCAAGATGCGTCACTTGTTCGATGGTTTCATTCAAACGGGTCAGGATCCAAGAATCAGCTACTGAACGTTTGCCGGAAAGATCGATTTCCTCGTACGTCATGCCGTCCATGTTCATCAACGCAAAACGGGAAGCGTTCCAGATTTTATTCGCAAAGTTCCAGATGGATTCCACTTTCTCCATTGAGAAGCGAAGGTCCTGCCCCGGGCTAGAAGCCGTTGCCAGGAAGTAGCGAAGCGAATCCGCGCCGTATTCCGCAATAACGTCCATCGGGTCAACGCCGTTGCCGAGCGATTTCGACATTTTGCGTCCTTCGGCGTCGCGCACCAAGCCGTGGATCAATACGTCTTTGAACGGTTTTTCTTCAGTGAATTCAAGTGCCTGGAAAATCATGCGCGATACCCAGAAGTTGATGATGTCGTAGCCGGTAACCAAGGCATCTGTCGGGTAATAGCGTTTCAAATCGTCGGTTTCTTCCGGCCAGCCGAGCGTCGAGAACGGCCATAGCGCGGATGAGAACCACGTATCAAGTACGTCTTCGTCCTGCGTCCAGTTTTCAGCGTCTGCCGGAGCTTCCATTCCTACATAGATTTCACCGGTTTCGTTATGGTACCAAGCCGGAATCTGATGGCCCCACCACAATTGGCGAGAAATGCACCAATCGCGGATGTTTTCCATCCAGTGCAGGTAAGTTTTTTCGAAACGGTCCGGTACGAAATTGACGCCTTCTTCGCCGTGCTGCAAGTCAATCGCCTGTTGTGCCAATGGCTTCATGTCTACGAACCATTGTGTCGACAGATAAGGCTCTACCACTGCCCCGCTGCGTTCCGAATGCCCAACCGAATGCAAATGCTCTTCGATTTTGAATAAAACTTCCATGTCCTGCAGGTCTTTAACGATTTGCTTGCGGCATTCGAAGCGGTCCATGCCTTCATATTTGCCGGCATTTTCGTTCATCGTGCCGTCTTCATGCATGATCAACACGCGTTCCAGGCTGTGGCGATTGCCGATTTCAAAGTCATTCGGGTCGTGTGCCGGAGTAATTTTCACGGCGCCGCTTCCGAATTCCATGTCTACGTAATCGTCTGCCACGATTTCCATTTCGCGGCCGATAATTGGAAGGGTTACCTTCTTGCCGATCAAGTGCTGGTAGCGCTCGTCTTTCGGATGAACCGCTACCGCCGTATCGCCAAGCATCGTTTCGGGACGCGTTGTCGCGATTTCGATATAGCCGGAACCGTCTGTTAGCGGGTAGCGCATATGGTAGAACGCACCTTGTACATCTTTGTAGATAACTTCAATATCTGAAATCGCGGTTTTTGTCGCCGGATCCCAGTTGATGATGTATTTGCCGCGGTAGATCAGTTTCTTTTCATAAAGTTTTACGAATACTTCCTTAACCGCATCCGACAAGCCGGCGTCCAGTGTAAAACGTTCACGGGAGTAATCAAGCCCAAGGCCCAGTTTCGACCATTGCTCACGGATATGCCCCGCATACTCGTCTTTCCATTTCCACGACTCTTCCAGGAATTTCTCGCGCCCTAAATCGTAGCGGGATTTCCCTTCTTCTTTCAGCTTGCCTTCTACTTTTGCCTGTGTGGCAATTCCGGCATGGTCCATTCCCGGAAGCCATAGCGCGTCAAATCCTTGCATGCGCTTCATGCGTGTCATGATGTCCTGCAGCGTTGTATCCCACGCGTGGCCCAGGTGAAGTTTGCCGGTAACGTTCGGCGGCGGAATCACAATCGTATACGGTGTCTTGCCGCTTTCGGGTTTCGCTTCAAAGAATTTGTTGTTGATCCACCACTCATAACGGCCTTTTTCAATCACTTTCGGGTCGTACTTCGTCGGCATTTGCGGTGTTGTCGGCGTTTGTTCAGTCATTGAAATTCCTCCTTTTGTTTGTGTTGCCTTGAGAGAAGGCTTCCCGGAAAATAAAAAAACCCCTTCGTCTGTAAAAGGACGAAGGAGTTGTTCGCGGTACCACCTTTATGCACAAGTCAAAATAAACCTGGCTCTCAAGTTCGATAACGGATTTCACATCCGGTTCCCACTACTCAACTTTCACGGGAACTGCTCCGAGGTGACATTCAAATGCTGGTTCATGAAAACCTCTCACCACTCGGTTTTCTCTCTGAAATGTACGCACATTCTACTATCCTCATCAACGCATCAAATATATACTTTCATCCATTATACTCAAGCTCCGCTTTTAGCGTCAAGTTTTTTCACAATATAGGCAACAATCGGCGACGCCACGAGCAAAATAAAAAACAGCCGAAACAATTGGAAACTGGTGATGAGCGCGACGTCCCCGCCGGTCGCCAGCGCTGTAATCGCCATTTCCGCAATGCCGCCCGGTGCAGCACTCAAAAAGAAATCAAGAAAGATGTAATCCGGCAGCCATTTGGCAAGCAGGTAGGCAATAAATGCCGTAAAACTGATGAGCAGCACATTGTTGAGAACAATCGCTGCCCCCAGGCGCACCGTCAACTTCTCCCCAATCCCTTCCATCTGCAAGCCGAGGCTCGCGCCGATGCAGATTTGGGCAAAGGCAGTCAGCCAGTACGGAATATCGATCAAGATATCCCCTGTCACCGTCTGGACAATGGCCAGCGTCAAAATCGGTGCGAGGATTTCTGCAGCCGGGAAGCCAACTCGCTTCATGCCGAAATACAAGAAGACGCCGACGAGCAATCCGATAAGCACGGCCGTTGGCGCAAACGTGAATGCCTGCACGGTGAGTTCGCTTTGTTCCCTTCCTGTCAAGAATACCGTCAGAAACGGAACGATCGTCACCACCATGAAAATCCGGATGGTCTGCATCATCGTTACGACAGTGAGGTTTGCCGAAGGGATGTCTTCCGCGATGACGACCATCTGCGCAAGGCCTCCGGGAATCGATCCAAGCAGGCTCGTCGCCAAGCTTTCATTGACCATCCTCTTGAACAGGAGTCCAAGCGCTATCGACAAGGAAACGACCGAAATCGTCATGAACGCCATATACGGCAAATCGAGCCACATTAATAGGACTGCATCGCGTGTAAACGACGAACCGATCTGGACGCCGAGCAGGATCAGCCCCGCAGTGCGCAGTGATTTGGGCCAAAACAATTTGAGGCTCGTAAATTGGCTGATCAGCAATATGGTAAACATCGGCCCGAGCAGCCACGGCAAGAAAATGCCGAGCGTTTCGAACAGCCAGCCGGCAAGCGCGGCAATCCCAGCTGTCCTTAAGAATATGTACATCTGCATCCCTGCCTTTCGCCTTCCGAAATACTGTTACTTTCTATCGTACAGGAAATGGTGCCTGAAATCTTGCAATTGAGAGAAAATCTTTCAGCGGACCGGGATTTTTCTTTGATTCAAAACCGAAAAGATTAGGGATGCCGGCTTTTCGCAAGCGAAAAGCGAAAAAGCCGATTTACTTGCGGCAACCGCGTCGCTAGAGCTAGAAAAATGCTTAGTTTTGATTGGCCTGAGGACGAAAGACCGATTCTATGAGCGCTTATCGGCGTTCTATGATCACTCCGCCATAGTCTATGATCACTTACCGCGCTTCTATGATCACTCACCCCTAATTCCATACAAAAAAGCCCGGACGCTATCGAAGCGGCCGGGCTTAAATTCATATTATCTCGCTAATTTCGCAAATACGGTATGGAAAGCTTCCACTGTTTTCGCGATATGTTCTTCGGTATGCGCTGCTGACAGGAACATGCCCTCGAACTGAGAAGGCGGCAGGAAAATGCCTTCTTCCGCCATCAAGCGGTAGTAGTCTGCGAACAATTCCGTGTCCGATGTTTTCGCTGAGTCGAAGTCGACAACGTCTTCATTCGTAAAGAAGAAGCCGATCATCGAACCGGCGCGGTTCACGGTATGCGGGATGTTGTATTTCTCAGCCGCTGCACGGAAACCGGCTTCAAGCTGATCGCCGCGCTGGACGAAAGTTTCGTACGTTTCTTCAGTCAAACGGGACAAAGTTTCGTAGCCTGCCGTCATGGCTAGCGGGTTGCCCGACAGTGTGCCAGCCTGGTAAATCGAGCCGCTTGGCGCCACTTGCTGCATGATTTCGCGTTTGCCGCCGAATGCGCCAACCGGAAGGCCGCCGCCGATCACTTTCCCTAGGCACGTCATATCCGGCGTTACACCGAAATGGCCTTGTGCACAGTTGTAGCCGACACGGAAACCGGTCATGACTTCATCAAAGATCAAGATCGTGCCGAATTCAGTCGTCAAATTGCGCAGTTCCTGCAGGAAGCCGTCTTTTGGTGGCACGACGCCCATGTTGCCGGCAACCGGCTCCACAATGACAGCCGCGATATCGTCGCCGAACTCTTTGAATGCCATACGCACGCTTTCCAAATCATTGTACGGAACGGTAATCGTGTTCGCCGCAACCGATGCCGGGACCCCTGGTGAGTCCGGCAATCCGAGCGTCGCAACACCGGATCCTGCTTTGATCAATAAGCTATCCGCATGGCCGTGGTAGCAGCCTTCAAATTTCAGGATTTTATTGCGGCCGGTATAGCCGCGTGCCACGCGCAATGCACTCATCGTCGCTTCCGTACCGGAAGACACCATGCGCACCATTTCAATAGAAGGAACACGTTCCATCACAAGTTTCGCGAGTTCGTTTTCAAGCAAAGTCGGTGCGCCGAAACTTGTTCCAGATACAGCCACTTCCTGGATCGCTTTGACAACTTCCGGATGGGAATGGCCCAAAATCAGCGGCCCCCAAGACAAGACGTAGTCGATGTAGGTGTTGCCGTCGATGTCTGTAATCGTTGCGCCGCTGCCGGATGCCATGAAAATCGGATCCATGTTAACGGATTTGAATGCACGGACCGGCGAGTTGACGCCGCCTGGCATTAATTTTTTCGCTTCTGTGAATGCTGCAATCGAATTTTCGTATCCCATTTATTTCTCCTCCAGCCAACGTGCCGCGTCTTTTGCATGGTACGTCATCAGAATGTCTGCTCCTGCCCGTTTCATACTAAGCAAAGTCTCAAGAACCATTTTCTTCTCGTCCACCCAGCCGTTCAAAGCAGCCGCTTTGACCATCGCGTATTCGCCTGATACGTTGTAGGCAACAATCGGAATATCGAAATTGTCGCGTACTTCACGGACGATGTCGAGGTAAGAAAGAGCCGGTTTCACGATCATGAAATCTGCGCCTTCTTCGATGTCCGATCCCGCTTCGCGAAGTGCTTCCAAGCGGTTCGCCGGGTCCATCTGGTAAGTTTTGCGGTCTCCGAATTGCGGTGTGGAGTGCGCGGCTTCACGGAACGGTCCGTAGTAAGCAGATGCGTATTTCACGCCGTAGCTCATAATCGGTGTGTTTTCGAATCCAGCCTGGTCCAATCCATAGCGGATCGCTGCAACAAAGCCGTCCATCATGTTCGACGGGGCGATGATATCTGCACCGGCTTTCGCCTGCGACACTGCTGTACGTGCCAGCAAATCAAGCGATTCGTCGTTCAAGATTACGCCATTTTCAATTACGCCGCAATGGCCGTGGTCGGTGTATTGGCATAGGCACGTATCTGCGATAACTACCAATTCCGGATGGCGCTGTTTGGCAAAGCGGATCGCTTCTTGCGTGATGCCGTGGTCGTGGTAGGCTTGCGTTCCGACTGCGTCTTTTTCATTCGGCACACCGAACAAAATAACGGAGGGAATTCCAAGGTCTACAACTTCATCCAATTCTTCGCCGAGGCGGTCCAATGAAAAATGGAATACGCCCGGCATGGACGAAATTTCTTC
This sequence comes from Planococcus glaciei, assembly GCF_900099655.1. GTDB lineage: Bacteria > Bacillota > Bacilli > Bacillales_A > Planococcaceae > Planococcus > Planococcus glaciei. Next base: position 47,202 of record NZ_FNDC01000016.1, on the reverse strand, counting down.
TTTGACGTTTTCGCCTTCTACGACAAAAATCGGATAAATGAAATCTTCTTTGTGCAAGCTTGTCTCGCGGACCATTGAGCGGAGGTTGGCAGATCCGCGCAAGCGGCGTCCGCGGTTGAATTTCAAATCAGTCATTTGTTAAAACTTCCTTTCGCGATTTCGTTGATGACTTCGATATACGTATATTTCTTCGGAATAAAATCCACCGCTCCGCCTTCTTTCTGGATAGCGGCTTCAGTTACATGCCCGATGGCGGCAACACGGATTCGGGACCAGTCCCCGCCGGCTTCGCGGTATGCGGTAACAGCGGACGGACTGGCAAAAATCACGGTTACGCCTTTTAAGGCTTTTAATTTCTCGGCATTCTCTATTTTAAAGCTCGTTTCGTAAATAATCCATTCATCCACCTTCAGCGGCATCGATGCAATGGTATTTTTGGCGAGCGACCCTTTGATGAAAAGACAATCAGCATTGCCGGCAACAGCCGGGAATTCCTGAATGAACACATCCGCACTGTAGACGCTTGGCATAAAGCTGACGGTGTAGCCATGCTGCTCCAAAACACTCGCCGTCTTCTCGCCTACCGCGGCAATCTTGGCATCCGCCTTGATGCGCAATTGGCAAAAAGCATCTGCGCTGTTGCCGCTCGTGAAAATTAACCAGTCGTAACGTTCGAAATCCGGCAGTTGCGACTGCCGGACCGAAGTTTCTATGAGCGGTAAATACCGGGTTTTGGCACCCAGTTTTTCTGCATAGCCAACCGCTTCCTGCGGCTCGTTGGAACCGGTGAAGACGATGGTTTCGCCTGTTAAAGGAAGATTAGCTTCACACATGGTTCTCGGCTTTTACTTTTTGGATTAATTCGTATCCGCCTTGTGCACTGATGCGCTCGGCAACCAAGCGTCCAGCTTCGATTGGATCGCGGCTCACGGCTGTTTCTTTATACACTTCATCCGCTTCCGGAGAAGAAATGAGGCCAGTAAACGAAATTTCACCGTCTGCAACTGTTGCATAGCCGGCAATCGGCACTTGGCAGCTGCCGTCCATATCGCGAAGGAATTTGCGCTCGGCATGGACTGCCAACGCGGTTTTTTCGTCGTTGACTTTCGCCAACGCTTCCAATAATTCCGTATCGTCTTCGCGGCATTCGATGCCAAGGGCACCTTGGCCAATCGCTGGCAGGCAGTCTTCCACTTCAAGGAATTCCGTTACCAGGTCGTCTTTCCAGCCCATGCGCTTCAAACCTGCAGCTGCAAGAAGGATGGCATCAAACTGGCCGGATTTCAGTTTTTCCAGGCGCGTGTCGATGTTGCCGCGGATCCACTGGATATCCAGGTCCGGACGCATCAACAAAAGCTGCGAACTGCGGCGCAGGCTGCTTGTTCCGACAACTGCCCCTACCGGAAGGTCCATGAATTTCACGTGGTTATTTGAGATAAAAGCGTCGCGCGGGTCTTCGCGTTCCGGTACACAGCCGATCACAAAGCCTTCCGGAAGAACCGACGGCATGTCTTTCATGCTGTGGACAGCAAAATCGATTTCTTTGTCGTGCAAAGCCTGTTCGATTTCTTTCACAAACAAACCTTTTCCGCCGACTTTGGAAAGCGTAACGTCTACAATGCGGTCGCCTTTTGTAACGATTTCTTTGATTTCAAATTCAAATGGTGCTCCAGACGCTTTCAATTTATCGATAAACTGCCCCGTTTGCGTTAACGCGAGCTTGCTTCTTCTTGAACCTACAATAATTTTTCTCAAATGAATCCTACCTTTCCTTAATACCAAAAATGAAATTCAGACAACCGGCTTCCGAGGAAGAAGTTGATGAGTAAAAGCAAAAACGCATAAATGTGCGCCATTGCATAAGACATGCCATTCAAATTGCCTTTTCGGTGGCGGTACAGCACCCAGCTGTAGATGAGCAGCAGGATGAACGAACCGACGATTTTCATGTCGAGCAGCGAAAATTCCGCCAATGAGATGACGGCCCATTGCAGCCCGAGGACCAGCGACACGAACAGCAGCGAAATTCCGACAAGAATGGAAATCGTCATGCCAAGTTCCGTCTGGCCAAGCGACGGCAAATTGCTCCACTGTTTTGTCCACTTTTTCTTTTTCAGCAAGCGGTACAAAACGAGGTGCAGCGCTGAGAACACGAACGACAGCGAAAAAGCGACGTACGACAGAATGGCGAATGTTATATGGATAAACAATAGTTCCGAAACCAGATCCTGCCCTGCCGGCGACTTTTCAATTTGCACCGGCGCAAATGTATGAATAGTCATAAAGATAAATCCGATGATGTTGATGAAAAATACCGCAAAATCAAAGCGGTAGAAAATCCGCAGCACGAGCGACAAAGTCACCAGCAGCCACGCATAAAAATAGATGCCTTCAAACAAAGTCAGAATCGGGAACCGCTGCGTTTCGATGATGTACAAAACGAGGAATACGGTCTGCATCATCCATACGACGCCAAGCAAGCCCATCGCAATGCGGCTCGCTTTTTTCTCTTTATATAAGTAATCAATAAAATAAAAAACAAGGCTGACAGCATATAGAATAACCATAGCTTCATGCAGCCTTGCCATTGTTATATCAGCCATCCCATTCCCCTTCGTTTCCATAATTAAAGGCGTTCCCGCATCTACATTTTAGCATATAGATTCGAAAACGCCTCTTTCAGAAAGCTTAAAATGAATATCCGGGAGTTTCTTGTTTTTGAACGTTCTGTTCTTTATTGGTTGCCGCCTTTTTCTGCGGAGCTTTCATTTGTTTCACAATTTCCTCTTGCACATCTTCTTCGATGCCGAAAATCTGCTGGAACAATTCAAGCTGTTCGCGTGATTTCGGTGCACCGGCCATTTCTTTTGCCTGCAAAATCGGCTCTTTCAGCAATTGATTAATAATCGATTTCGTATGTTTGTTCAGGATTTTCTTTTCACGGTCGGTCAAGTCCGGCATTTTGTTTTCAATGCTCGCCATCGTTTCCGCCTGGATCGTCAATGCTTTTTGGCGCAATGCGGAAATCACCGGTACGACGCCAAGTGTTGTCAGCCAGTCGTTGAACTGCTGCGCTTCGTGGTTGACCATCGTCATGATTTCGCCTGCAGCGCGTTCCCGCTCAGCCAGGTTCGCTTCGACAATGCCTTGCATATCATCGATATCGTATAAGAATACATTCGACAATTCCGAAATGCGCGGATCTACGTCGCGCGGCACGGCGATGTCCACCATGAACAACGGCTTGCCTTTGCGAAGTTTTTCAACAAACTGCATCAATTCGTAATCGATGACGTAGTCCGTTGCACCCGTTGAGGAAATCAGAATATCCGCCTCTAAAAGTGCGCATTGCAATTGGTTCATCGGCACTGCACGGCCGTTGAATTTTTCTGCCAAGGCTTCGGCTTTTTCAAACGTACGGTTGATGACCGTCACGTTGTCTGCCCCGCTGCCTTGCAAGTTCTTGATGGCCAATTCGCCCATTTTGCCCGCGCCTAAAATAACGACCCGTTTGTTTTTCAACGTGCCGAAAATTTTCTTGCCCAGCTCAACAGCTGCATAAGAAACCGATACGGCATTCTCGCCGATCGCTGTTTCGGAATGCGCCCGTTTTGCCAATGTCACGGCCTGCTTGAACAACTGGTTGAAAACCGTTCCGGTCGTGCCGTTTTCCTGTCCAGCGAGGAAACTGTTTCTCACTTGGCCAAGAATCTGGGTTTCCCCAAGCACCATTGAGTCGATGCCGGCCGTCACACGGAACAAATGCTCAACCGCTTCTTCCTGCTCGTGGACAAATAAATACTGCGAGAACGCTTCTTGGGACAGACCGAAATAATCCGCCAAGAATTGCTTCACATAATAGCGTCCCGTGTGAAGCTGATCGACCACCGCGTAGATTTCTGTCCGGTTGCAAGTAGACACGATGACATTTTCCAATATGCTTTTTTGTTCTTTTAACGCCTGCATGGCTTGTGGAAGTTCCGATTCGATGAATGAAAGCTTCTCGCGGATTTCCACCGGTGCAGAGCGATAATTCACCCCGACTACTAATGTATGCATGGGATCAAAACACCTTTCACGTTCATATTTCAATATAAGTAAGTATACCACTTTTGTACTGTTCTAAGCTTTACAATTTGTGAACAAGCAATGAATGTATATTTATTTATAATTATTATAATGTAAGTTTATCAAAGCGTCAGACCACTAACAAGCATAACGCTCTTAGTCGAAATAGTGCGAGAACTTAGGCGTGGCACGGGTCCGGATTGGCGCTTTTCCGGTTACGCAGCGTTGGGAGTTGAGAGTGGCTTGTGAATTGGGCGAGCCGAGATGTTTATCTGCGGTATTCTAGATTTATCTGCGATACTTGCGATTTATCTGCGTTCCTGAAGATTTATCTTCGATTTTCAAAATTTATCTGCGTTGCTGAAATTTTATCTGCGATACGCCAATATCCAGCCCCATTCAAAAACGGCAACCCTTTTAACTGCCTGCTTTTCGCAGGCGAAAAGCGAAAGTGCCCTTTTACTTGCAGCAAAGCCCCATTCGTCTTTTCTCCACAAAAAAAAGCGCAGCCTCAGCTGCGCTTCCTTCCTATTACATTCTCTTTTCGATTTCTGCCCAAGCGGCATCTTTGCCAAGGCCGGTTTCAGATGAAAAGACGATCAATGGATCGTTTTTGTCCATTTCGAGCGTCTGGCGAACCACTTTTTTGTGCTTCTCCCATTTGCCTTTTGGAATCTTATCCGCTTTCGTGGCGATGATGATGCACGGAATATCGTAATGCTTCATAAAGTCGTACATCGCGATATCGTCCCGGCTCGGTGCATGGCGCAAATCGACGATTTGGATCACCGCACGCAATTCCTCACGTCCGGTAATATAGCGCTCGATCATTTTGCCCCAAGCTTCGCGTTCCGATTTGGAGACTTTGGCATAGCCATAGCCTGGAACATCGACGTAAAACAATTTTTCTTCTATTTTATAGAAGTTCAGCGTCTGCGTTTTCCCAGGTTTTGAGGAAATGCGCGCCATGCTTTTGCGGCCGATCATTTTGTTGATGAACGACGATTTCCCGACGTTCGACCGGCCCGCTAAAGCGAATTCCGGCAGGCCGTCTTCCGGATACTGATCCGGGCGGACGGCACTGATTACAAGTTCTACATTATTGACTATCATTCGTTTGCTCCTTCTAATGCGATTTCCAGCGCTTCATCCGCCAGCGAAACGAGTTTGAACGTCAATTCTTCGCGGACACTTTCTGGAATGTCTTCAATATCCCGCTCGTTGTCGATCGGCAGGATAATTGTTTTCAATCCGGCACGGTGAGCGCTTAAGGTTTTCTCTTTCACGCCGCCGATCGGCAGAACGCGGCCGCGCAAGGTAATTTCACCCGTCATGCCGACTTCGCGGTGGATCGGGCGTTTCGTCAGCGCAGAAACGAGTGCCGTTGCAATCGTAATCCCGGCGGAAGGGCCGTCTTTTGGAACAGCGCCTTCCGGAACGTGGATGTGGATGTCATTCGACTCGTGGAAGTTCGGATCGATGCCAAGCGACTCGGCGCGTGCTCTGACAAACGATAAGGCCGTCTGCGCCGATTCTTTCATGACATCTCCGAGTTTCCCAGTCAATTGCAATTTGCCTTTGCCTGGAGACAGCGACACTTCGATTTGAAGCGTATCGCCGCCGACAGTCGTATACGCAAGGCCAGTAGCCACGCCGACTTGGTTGACCGTTTCAGCCATGCCGTAGCGGAATTTGCGTTTGCCGAGGTAATCCTCGATGGCGTCCGCTGTTACCGTCACTTGCTCTTTTTCGCCTGCCACGATCTGTTTCGTCACTTTCCGGCAAATCGATGCGATGGTGCGCTCGAGTCCACGGACACCTGCTTCGCGTGTATAATAGCGGACCAGGTGAAGCAATGCACCTTCTTCAAACTGCAGCTGCTCTTCCGTCAAGCCATGTTCTTTCAATTGCTTCGGCGCCAAATGGTTTTTCGCGATCATTTGTTTTTCCGCTTCTGTATAGCCCGCAATCGTGATGACTTCCATCCGGTCGCGAAGCGGCCCTGGAATAGAACCCAGATCATTCGCAGTGGCAATAAACAACACGTTCGAAAGATCATACGTTTCTTCAATGTAATGGTCGCTGAACGTATTGTTTTGTTCCGGATCCAATACTTCAAGCATTGCCGACGATGGATCTCCCCGGAAATCGTTCGACATTTTATCGATTTCATCCAGCAGGAATACTGGGTTAATTGTGCCTGCCCGTTTCATCCCTTGGATGATGCGGCCTGGCATCGCGCCGACATACGTACGGCGATGGCCGCGAATTTCCGATTCGTCGCGCACGCCGCCAAGCGAGACGCGGACAAATTTGCGGTCCAGCGATTCCGCAATCGATTTCGCAAGAGAAGTCTTTCCGACACCTGGAGGGCCGACCAGGCAAAGAATCGGTCCACGCAAGGAATTGGTCATCTGTTGGACAGCCAAATATTCCAGCACGCGCTCTTTGACGCTTTCCAGTCCATCATGGTCGCGGTCGAGCACTTCTTCCGCGTATTTGATGTCAAGGCGGTCTTCCGTTGCTTCTGACCATGGAATCGTGACAAGCCATTCGATGTAGTTGCGGATGATGCCGCTCTCTGCTGCTGCAGACGGCAATTTTTCGTAGCGGTCCAGTTCTTTCAAAGCGGCTTTCTCGGTTGATTCCGGCATGCCGGCGTCTTCGATGCGTTTCCGCAAATCGACGATTTCTCCGGATTTGCCGTCTTTATCCCCCAGTTCCGTTTGGATGGCTTTCATTTGTTCGCGCAAATAAAATTCTTTTTGCGTCTGTTCCATCGATTTTTTCACACGCTGCGAAATGCGTTTCTCCAGATCGATCACTTCTTGCTCGTTGTGAAGGCGCGCAATCAGCATCTCAAGGCGTGTGTTGATATCAAAAGTTTCCAGCACTTCCTGCTTTTCGTTCACTTTCAGCGGCAGATGCGAAGCGACCATATCGGCCAGGCGGCCCGGTTCTTCGATATCGGCTACCGTGTTATAAGTTTCAGTCGATACTTTTTTCGAAGCTTTCGCGTATTTCTCGAAATGCTCGAGCAGCATGCGCATCAAGGCATCCTGTTCCGCCGTGCGCTCCGGTTCATCCGGGAAGGAAGTGACTTCCACGACGGTGAAAGCTTCTTCTTCCTCATAATTTTTCCATTGCCCGCGCTCCAGGCCTTCCACTAAGACGCGGATGGTGCCGTTTGGCAGTTTCAGCATCTGTTTCACGTACGCGAGCGTCCCGATTTTTTGCAAATCGTCTTTTTCAGGCTGCTCAATGCTCATTTCTTTTTGGGTTGCCAAAAAGACAATATTGTCTTCAAGCATCGCCTGTTCTAAAGCGGCAATCGACCGATCACGGCCGACATCAATATGAAGCACCATTGTCGGAAATACGAGAAGCCCTCGCAGCGGCAATAATGGTACACGTTTGGTTACTTTTCTCTTAGCCATTAGGGAGTTGCACCTCCGATTATTTTCGTCAAAAAAACAAGCTGACCCCGTACGCGCGGATGTGCACGATCAGAGTCAGCCCGTATCATCCTTTTTTACTCACTTTCCCCTTATGCTGCACTCCCGATTGCTCGGGAGGAAGCAAGAGTCAAAGTCTGATTGGTTAAACAGCCATCCATTGAGCAAAGGCTCACAAGGACCGGCGTTTCACATTATGCGGATGTTTTTTCGTTGTCTTTTTCGTCGTATTCAGAACCATCTTCTAAGATGAGTCTCGGCATTTCGTTTTTCGTCACCGTGTCTTTCGTAATGACGCATTCGACAATGTCTTCGCGCGAAGGCAAGTCGAACATAACTTCAAGCATGATGTTCTCAATGATTGAACGAAGTCCGCGGGCACCTGTTTTGCGTTCAATTGCCAATTTCGCAATTTCCACTAAGGCGTCTTCTTCGAACGTCAATTCGACATCGTCAAGTTCCATCATTTTTTGGTATTGTTTGATCAATGCATTTTTCGGCTCAGTCAAAATCTGAACGAGTGCATTTTCATCCAATTGCTCAAGGCTTGCCAATACTGGCAAACGGCCGATAAATTCAGGAATCAAACCGAACTTCAGCAAATCTTCCGGAATCAACTGGCTAAGAAGCGACTTCTCGTCCAGCTCTTCTTTGTTTGGATCTGCACCGAAACCGATGACTTTGTTGCCCAAACGGCGTTTGATGATTTGATCGACTCCGTCAAATGCACCGCCGACGATGAACAAGACGTTCGTCGTATCGATTTGGATAAATTCCTGATGCGGATGCTTGCGTCCGCCTTGTGGAGGAACGCTTGCTGTTGTGCCTTCCAGGATTTTCAGCAATGCCTGCTGAACGCCTTCACCTGATACATCACGTGTGATGGACGGGTTTTCGGATTTGCGGGCCACTTTATCGATTTCATCGATATAGATGATGCCTTTTTCCGCACGTTCCACATCATAGTCTGCAGCTTGGATCAGCTTCAAGAGGATGTTCTCAACATCTTCCCCGACATAACCCGCTTCAGTCAACGAAGTGGCATCTGCAATTGCAAACGGCACATTCAGAATGCGCGCCAAAGTTTGCGCAAGCAAAGTTTTCCCGCTTCCTGTCGGCCCGATCAAAACGATATTGGATTTCGACAACTCGACATCATCGATCTTGCTGTTGGAATTGACACGTTTGTAATGGTTGTATACTGCTACAGCCAAAGACTTTTTCGCTTTTTCCTGGCCGATGACATAGCCGTTTAGAATGTCCAAAATCTCTTTTGGTTTTGGCACTTCTTTGAATTCCACTGCTTCTTCTGTACCCAGCTCTTCTTCTACGATTTCCGTACAAAGCTCAATACATTCGTCACAAATATATACACCCGGTCCTGCAACCAGTTTGCGAACCTGTTCTTGCGGTTTTCCGCAGAATGAACATTTTAAATGGTCTTTTTCATCATTGAATTTGAACAATGTATTCACCCCTATTCAAGCCATAATATTACAAGATTATGCTTATTGTAGCAACTAATTAGAATTACTACAAAGAGAATGCTTCGTTAATATTTGCTTTACTAATCTTCGCTTGGAGTTTTTCAGCAAAACTCCTTGGCTTGCCATTGGCAACACCGCCAGTTTGCCTTATACCTCTCAAAAACCACAGAATCATTCAAGGACAGCAATCAATTTATGTAATTCTTATTTTATTCTATGTAGAGGAAAACAAGGCACGTCGCCGTGCCTTGTTTTCTATGAAGCTTATGTGTGTTGATTATTCAGCGTCTTGAACGTTTTCCACTTCAGTTGTGATTTTAGCGTTTTCCACTAGGAATTCAACTGTGTTTTGCATGCGGATATCGTTTTCAAGCATTTCAGTGCCGCCTAAAGCAGTTTTGATTTGCTCGATGTCCATGTTAAACTGGCCGGACATTTTTTCAAGTTCTTTGTCGATGTCTTCTGAAGTGACTTCCATGTTCTCTGCTTCAGCAATTGCTTCAAGCACTAGAGATACACGTACGCGCGTTTCAGCATCGTCGTGCATTTGAGCACGCAAAGCTTCTTCGTCTTGGCCTGAGAACTGGAAGTAAAGGTCAAGGTTCATGCCTTGCTGAGTCAAACGTTGTTCGAATTCCTGCATCATGCGGTCCATTTCAGTGTGGATCATGGCATGCGGAAGGTCGATTGTTGCATTTTCAGCTGCTTTTTGAACTAGCTCGTCGCGAAGTGCTGCATCCGCATTTGCTTTTTTCTGTTCAGCCAAGGTTTCTTTCATTTTTGTGCGAAGCGCTTCTAGGCTTTCAACTTCTGGGTCGATTTCTTTAGCGAATTCGTCATCAAGTTCTGGAAGCTCTTTTGCTTTTACTTCGTTTACTTTCACTTTGAACGTTGCAGCTTTTCCTGCAAGTTCAGCAGCGTGGTATTCTTCAGGGAAAGTGACTTCAACGTCTTTTTCTTCTCCTGTTTTTGCGCCGACCAATTGCTCTTCGAAGCCTGGGATGAATGAGTTTGAACCGATTTCAAGAGAATAGCTTTCTCCTTTGCCGCCTTCAAATGCTTCTCCATCAACAAAACCTTCAAAATCGATCACTGCAGTGTCGCCTTCAACGATTGCTTCGTCTTCTTTAACAGCAAGCTCAGCGAAACGTTCTTGGTTTTCTTTCAATTGGCTTTCGATTTCTTCGTCAGTTACGTCTGTAGCTGGCTGAGAAACTTCAAGGCCTTTGTATTCGCCAAGCTGAACTTCCGGCTTAACCGTTACTTTAGCTGTGAACACAAGCGGCTGTCCTTTTTCAAGAGTCACAATATCGATTTCCGGGCGGTCAACCGGGTTAAGGCCTGCTTCTTCAACAGCGTTTGCGTAAGCATCCGGCAAGATGAAGTCTAGGGCATCCTGGTAAAGTGATTCTACGCCAAAGCGTTGTTCGAACATCTGGCGCGGCATTTTTCCTTTACGGAAACCTGGTACGTTAATTTCTTTAACAACTTTTTTGAACGCTTTGTCCAATCCTGCATTTACTTCTTCTGTCGGTACTTCTACTGTAAGTGTTCCTGTGTTACCTTCTTGCTTTTCCCATTTTGCTGACATTTATAAGCCCTCCAAACATTTTCTACAAAGTCATATTACCCGTTTTATACGAATTTTGACAACTTCAATATTATAGCATAGATGCCACTATGTTCAACTATTTCTACCCATTGCGCAACTCAAACCATTGTTCGGCATGAAAAATCAGGCTCATCAGTTCCGAGTCGCCGGAAAAATTCATTTCTCCGGTGAACAATTGATCTAAATAACTAAGATAGACGTCTGCCACTTCCGCTTCATCGTACCCATCCCATTGGAATGGATAAAACAAATAAATGTGGCGCTCAAACAATTCCTGGACCATCTCCAGGCGGGTCGGATCTTTTTCCAGCATCTCTTCCATCATCCGTTTGATGTCCTGGACGCGCGGATTGTTGATCGGGTCCGGCAGATTCGCCACTAAAAACTCCTTATCGTAATGGAATTTCTCCACCGTCACACGGGCTTTCACTTTCTCCTGGTGGAGCATGAACAATATGTATGTCTTCGTCAATAAATCGGTTTCCGGATGCTGCACAATGTCAACCAGGCTGTTTTTCAGCATGTCATAGCTTGCCGGCGGCAAATCCATGATCAGCCTTTCCTGTTCATGCGGAGACAGCTTGATGAAATTTTCCGGCACGTATTGGGTAAGGTCGATTTTTACATTGGCGTTTTTTTCCGCAATGCGCTCATTCAAATCCCGCAGCTGCAGAAACTGCGCCAGCCGTTCTTCCGGCAGGACTTTTTCTTCAATCAGAACTTCAATCATCCGCTCCGCTTCTTCAAATTCCCGCACCTGCATTAAAATGCTTATGTATAATTCCATTGTTTCCAGGTAATGCACAGGCCCGACCTTCAGCAGTTCCCGGCATACCTCCAGCGCTTCCTCGTATTCCCCCAGCTCAAACAAGCAATAGGCATAGGCACCGAGTGCCCCGGCATGTTCCGGTTCATAAGACAGCACCTGGTACAGCTTATCGCGAGCGTCTTCGTAATTCTCTTCTTTCAGCAGCGCCATGCCTTCCGTCAGCAAGCGATTGATCGTGTTCGGAAATACGATAACGTTGCCTTTGCGCTGCAGCTCCCTATATTTTTTTCGCATAAAAACACCCCGTTTGTACTGTCTATCATACCATACCGGGATTTTGCGGGAAAATAAAATAACAGGCATTTTCGAAATTTTCACATGAAGGAATCCGCCTTGTTGCTCCCTTTTTCGCTAATCGGCGGCCCTTCCGCACAACCAAAAACAAGGAGCCTGTTTGGAAGGCTCCTTGTTACATACCTAATAAAGTTTGGAATTGATTTGTACGGAACCAGCGGGGAAGAAATTGGCGAATTTCATCATCGTTATAGCCGACTTGCAGCTTTTTTCCATCATGGAGAATAGGCAGACGCAGCACACCGGGGTTATCTTGGATGACTTGATATAATTGGGGCAACGATAAACTGTCGAAATCGAGTTTCAACTTTTTAATGGCGTAAGCTTTTTTCGAAATGATTTCTTCGGTGCCTTCGTTGGTTAAAGACAGGATTTCCTGAATTTCTTCAATCGTAATCGGGGTAGTGGAAATGTTTTTCTCGACATACGGAATATTGTACTCGTTGAGCCAAGCAATGGCTTTCCGGCAAGAAGTGTTGCTCGTTGCAGTAAATAGTTTTGCTTTCATCTGTTCACGGTCCTTTCCATATCTTTTATGTTTCCAGAGCGCATTTGTTCAATAATGTCCGGCGGAAACAAGGTCCGGCAAAATACTTTGGCAAATTCCTTGTAATCCACGCAAACGCCTTCGTTCTTTCGGCTTTGCAGCTTTTCCATCATCGACTGCAAGCACCAGGTCAACGTCTCAATGTCGATGTCCGGCCACATGAGCCCTTTTTTCTGAAGCGTTTGCAGATGGCCGAGCACTTTTCCCTGCATGCGCATTTTCGCTTCATTGACCACTTCGGCAAGTTCCGCATCTTTCAATAAAAGTTCCGGCATCAGCTTCCGCAGGTTTTTTTCGTTAATCTTGTGGTAATGCATTTCCAAGCGCCCCGCCAACAGCTTTTCGGGGTCCCCGCTTTTCCATTCCAAATCGAGAGGCATCATGGAATCTATCTGGTTGTCGATCAGCGTCATCAGCAATTGCCGCTTATCGGAAAAATACCGGTAAAACGTTCCCGTCGCCACTTTCGCATGGGCTGCAATTTCTTTTGCTGTTGTATGTTCAAATCCTTTTTCATTGAATAGCAGTTTCGCACTTTCAATCAATGCTTCTCTTTTTTGTTTTGAACGCAGTTGTTTTGGAAACGTCGGGAAATCTCCGACAAGGTTTTCGTGCTGCATTTCCTCACCTCATAGATAAGAATAACATGCCAGCCCCCAAAACATGAACTCTGGTTCATGTTTTATTCATCTTTTTTTGCAGAATTGCTTCACATTTTCGCCAATAAATAAAAAAAAGCCCAAGTTTTTTCCTTGAGCCGGGAACCCGTTTACCAAAGAGGCTCTTCTTCACTCGAAAGTTCCGTAAGAAACGGCATAAAGACCATACTGAGCATAAAGAATATGAAGATAAGGGTGATGTTAAAAAGCGGTTCGATGGAAGTCACTGCATTCAATAAAAGCGGCAAAAGGATCACCAAGTTGAGCAGGCTGATTCTTTTCCGTGACTTTTTGGATATGTACTGTATTTTTCCACATAACGGGCACTCTAACTTATTGCTTAAAGTGAACGTCTTTTTTATCGTCTGTTTCCACGTCCAGCGGGTTTCACAATGGCTGCATATGGGCATTGAAATCAACTCCTGTTACTACATAATACGAACGAAAGTCGAAATGGTTTCATTTCCCAGCCATCTCCCTTTAAACTTTAATCTGTAATCGGCATACTATTATTGCTGAATACGCAAATAAAAAAGGCCTTGAAGCGTTTTGCTTCAAGGCCTTCTTCTTATGTACATTTCTATAACGTCCCAGGAGAGATTCGAACTCCCGACCGACGCCTTAGAAGGGCGTTGCTCTATCCAGCTGAGCTACTGGGACAAGGCTTTCTTAGCAGCTAAACTTCATCGCCCAGATCTAATGGACGTTTGCGCTTTTCTACTGAAAGACAATTTTAATTATAGAAATGATTTCCGGAAAAGTCAATGCTATTTTAAAAAAACATTAAAATAAATGTTATTCGTTTGATAGTAACCATTCGGGCATGGCCTGCTTTAATTTCTGCAAGGCATTGCCGCGGTGTGAAATGGCCGCTTTTTCTTCCGGCTTGAGTTCTGCCATGGCACGCCCTTCACTCGGCACCCAAAAAATCGGATCGTATCCGAAGCCGTTTTCGCCGCGGCGCTCAAACAGGATTTCTCCTTCGCATGAGCCCGAGAAAGTGACGGTTTTCTGGTTCGGCGCCGCAACAGCCAACACGCAGCGGAAGCGGGCAGTGCGCTCGTTTTCCGGAACGTCGGCCAATTTTCCGAGCACTTTGTCAATATTGGCATTGTCGTCTTTCGGCTCGCCGGCGTAGCGCGCAGAATAGACGCCTGGTTCACCGTTTAAAGCATCAATCTCAAGTCCCGAGTCATCAGCGATCACCGGCATTTGAAGTGCTTCTGCAGCCCCTTCAGCCTTCAGAATCGCGTTCTCTTCAAACGTAACGCCTGTTTCTTCAATATCCAAGTCTTTGGCAACATCCTGCAACGTTAATACATCATAACCAAACGGACGCAGCAAGGCTTCAAAGTCTCTCGCTTTCCCTAAGTTTTGAGTCGCAATCAATACTTTTTTCATAGACTTGATTTCACCTCTTCGCCTACGCGATTGGCCAATTCGCCAAGCACTTCTTTTTGTTTGGAAATCAATTGGCGGATTCCCGATTCACCAAGATCGAGCATTTCGTTTAGCTGCAAGCGTGAAAACGTCGCTTCTTCGCCTGTTCCCTGAAGTTCCACAAAATGGCCGGCTCCTGTCATGACCAGGTTCATATCGACTTCTGCAGATGAATCCTCCACGTAGTTCAAGTCCAAAATGGCTCCGTGTTCGCCGTCGATGCCGACGCTCGTTGCCGCTAAGAAATCGGTTACCGGAAATGCGGTCAAATCCAATTTGCCGATGGCCATTGTCATCGCAACAAAAGCACCGGTGATGGAAGCGGTACGCGTGCCGCCATCTGCCTGGATCACGTCGCAGTCGATCCAAAGCGTACGTTCGCCCAATTTCTCAAGGTCGACCACCGCACGCAGTGCACGGCCGATCAGGCGCTGGATTTCCATGGTCCGGCCGCCGATTTTGCCGGCAGAAGATTCGCGCCGGTTTCGGCTGTTCGTTGCACGAGGCAGCATTGAATACTCTGCAGTGACCCAACCCTTGCCTTGCCCTCTCAGGAATGGCGGCACTTTGTCTTCAATGGTCGCTGTACAAATTACTTTCGTTTGCCCAACGGTGATCAATACCGAACCTTCCGGGTGGATCAAATAATCCACGTCCATCTGTACCGGGCGCAGTTCGTTTGTTTGTCTTTCATCTATTCGTGTCATGTTAAAATTCCTCCTCGTATATGCTTACCTAGCGTATCACATTTGCTCTTCTACAGCCAAAAACCTGACAGCCGGAGCTATCAGGTTTTTGGGAACCGAATGGAATGGATGACGGGTTCTTCAATCTTCAACCATTTCTCGATAATGGTCTGGAAAATCGGAAGCGAGCCGGATGTATAGAAATGATGCACCGGCGGCCGTTTCCAGTCAGCGAATTTCTGTGCAAACCGGAGATGCCGTTCCACATCTTTAGCTGTTTCCTGCGCAGAGGACACCACTTGTACGCCTTCTCCAAACACTTCTTCGATAAAGCCCTGCAGGAGCGGGTAATGGGTGCATCCCAGAATCGCCGTATCAAAAGTTTCCCCTTCAATTTGGGACAGCGTTTCCTGTACCATTTTGCGGGCAAACTCTCCTTCGTATTCGTCACTTTCCACAAGAGGCACAAAACGCGGACAGGCAAGCTGAACCACATGCGCAGATGAAACCAGCGACTTGACCGCTTTTTCATAGGCACCGCTTTGCACCGTTCCAAGCGTTCCGAGAACGGCAATATTCTTCGATGAAGAATTTTTGACCGCCGCCCGGGCACCGGGGAAAATTACCCCGATCACTGGAATCGGCAGCTTTCTTTGCAGCGAATTCAAAGCGGCGGCTGTTGCCGTGTTGCAGGCGATGACCAGCATCTTGATCCGCTTTTTCATCAATGCCTGGGCCATCTGCCACGTGTACTTCTTGACTTCCTGAAGGGACCGCGGGCCATACGGGCAGCGCGCATTGTCCCCTATGTAATAAATCTGTTCATTTGGCAGGAGTTTCATAATTTCCTTTGCAACTGTCAATCCGCCTACTCCTGAATCAATTACTCCAATTGGCGCATTCACATTCATCGCCTCAATTCTATTTCATGTTGTTGTGAAGTTTCTCAAGCAAGAATGATAATTGCTCCACTTCGTCTCCGTCGAAATCAGCGAGAACATTTTCCAAATAATCCTGGCGTTTCTTTATTACTTCTTCAATGATGCGTTCGCCTTCTTTTAACAGCTTGATGCGCACGACGCGGCGATCCTGTTCTTCGCGGATGCGGACGACCAGTTCGTTCTTTTCCATTCGGTCGACCAGATCCGTCGTTGTGCTGAATGCCAGATACATTTTATTGGAGAGGTCTCCAATGGTCATGTCCCCATGCTCAAAAAGCCATTGCAAAGCAACAAACTGCGGAGGAGTAATGGTATAGGAATTTAAGATTTCCCGGCCTTTTTGCTTGATGATGCCGGCGATATATCGAAGTTCTTTTTCCAGAAACGCGATCCGTTCCGGATCATGGAGATTCGTTTGGTTGTTATCATTCATTGAAATCAACACTCCTTGGCTACGATCTACTATAACTATAGTGACGCTTTTTTATTCATAACGCAAGAACTCACTCAATTTTTAGAAGAAATTAAGCGATTATTTGTTAACAGTTCCTTCTCCTGTTCGGTCCAGGGATGGCCTTTTCCGGTTTTTTTCGAAATCTGTACCATGGCACCGCGGCCGGTAAAGCAGGTCTCCCCTTTTTCGTTGGTGACCCAGTAATGCACGTTGATTGAAGAATTGCCGATCGACTCCACTTTAACGTGGACTTCCAGCTTTTCATCGAAATAAACCTGCTGGGTATAATCCACCTGGATGTCCGCCACAACCGGGAACAATTCATTGCCGCCGGTCAGCCAGCTTTGCATCAATCCCAATTCTTTCATGTATTCGATGCGGGCAAATTCAAAATACGTAATCGGCACGGTGTTGTTGACATGCCCGAACATATCCGTTTCTGAAAAACGGACCTGAACCGGCGCCGAAAAACGGAATCCTTTTTTCCAATCCTCAAAATCCTTGATGTAAGCTGCTTTCATAAATGAACCTCCACCCATCTCTTTGTTTTTTTAGTATAGCAAATATTCCAAAGGGAAGGTTGCGGCATTTGTCCTATAAACAAAATAAAAACCCTGCCGAGGCAGGGTTTTGGGTAGGAGTAGACGATAAGAAAAGGAAGAAGTTTCTCCGCTTTTCTTGTTGTCTAGCTGCAACGGCCAGGTTCTCGGGTCATAAGCCAACCCAGCTGTGTGGCAAAGAACGCCACTTCGCTGTTCTGTCTTATGCCTGTCGAACCTGAACGGCCGTTTCCGCTTTTCTTGCTGTCTAGCTGCAGCGGCCAGCCCCTCGAGTCGCTTCGGTCTTGCTGCGAATGGCAAAGGACGCCATTCACTTCAAGCCCTCCAGCGCTTGTCGGGGCTAAAACGGACGCTTCCGCTTTTCTTGCTGTCTAGCTGCAGTGCCCAGATTCTAGGGTCATAAGCCACTCCGGCTGTGCGGCTGAAAACACGCCGCTTCGCCAGATTGTCTTATGCCCGTCGAATCTGCACGGGCACTTCCGCTTTTCTTTACTAGTCTACCATTCTGTCGCTTCCAAAGAAGTTGCGGAACATTTGAACAGTTGTGTCGCGGTTCAAAGCAGCGATTGAAGTTGTCAAAGGAATTCCTTTTGGACAAGATTCAACACAGTTTTGAGAGTTACCGCAGCTTGCTAATCCGCCTTCGCCCATGATGGCATTCAAGCGGGCGTCTTTGTTCATGGCGCCTGTTGGGTGCGCATTCATAAGACGAACTTGTGAAAGTGGAGCTGGTCCGATGAAATCGGATTTATCGTTGACGTTCGGGCATGCTTCCAAGCATACGCCGCAAGTCATACATTTAGACAATTCGTAAGCCCATTGGCGTTTGCGCTCAGGCATACGCGGCCCTTCGCCAAGGTCATGAGTTCCGTCAATCGGAATCCATGCTTTGACTTTTTTCAATGAATCGAACATACGGCTGCGGTCAACGACCAAGTCGCGGACTACAGGGAATGTTTTCATCGGCTGAAGGCGGATCGGCTGTTCCAATTGGTCAACTAGAGCTGTACACGACTGGCGCGCTTTGCCGTTGATGACCATTGAACATGCGCCACACACTTCTTCAAGGCAGTTCATGTCCCATGTTACTGGAGTGGTTTTTTTCCCTTCCATGTTAACCGGGTTGCGGCGAATTTCCATCAATGCCGAAATGACATTCATGTTCGCGCGATATGGCAATTCGAACTTCTCCATGTACGACTCTTCGTTCGTGGAGTTTCTGCGTTCGATTTCAAATATAACCGTTTTTGCTGCTTCACCCATGGTAAAATAGCTCCCTTCTTAGTGTTTCGCTGAGTAATCACGTTTACGAGGCTCGATCAACGAAACATCGACGTCTTGATAAGAGAAAATCGGCGCGTCGTAACCGTTGAATTTCGCCATAGTCGTTTTCAAGAATTCTTCGTCGTTGCGTTCCGGGAAATCAGGCTTGTAGTGAGCGCCGCGGCTTTCGTTGCGGTTTAACGCTCCAAGAGTGATCACTCGTGCTAAATGTAGCATATTTTTCAACTGACGGGTAAACATAGCGCCTTGGTTGCTCCAAAGCTGTGTATCCGTGATGTTGATGTGATTGAAACGCTCAAGCAACTCCTGGATTTTTTCATCCGTCGCTTGCAGTCGATCGTTGTAGCGAACCACGGTTACGTTGTCCGTCATCCATTCGCCAAGCTCTTTGTGAAGCACATACGCATTCTCTGTACCGTCAAGAGCAAGAATTTCTTCCCA
Organism: Planococcus glaciei; assembly: GCF_900099655.1. GTDB lineage: Bacteria > Bacillota > Bacilli > Bacillales_A > Planococcaceae > Planococcus > Planococcus glaciei. The sequence goes on along the minus strand of NZ_FNDC01000016.1, from coordinate 28,445 downwards.
TTTGCGCTGCTCTTCAGCAACTGCACGTTCGTAGATGTCTGAAGGAAGATCTTCTGCAAGAACTTCTAAGCCTTCGATATACTCCAATGCGTTCGGCCCTGCTACCATACCGCCGTAAACAGCAGATAGAAGCGAGTTAGCACCTAGGCGGTTTGCACCGTGCTGAGAGTAATCACATTCACCGGCAGCAAGTACGCCTGGAATGCTTGTGAACTGATGGTCATCAACCCATAAACCGCCCATTGAATAGTGGACAGCCGGGAAGATTTTCATCGGTACTTTGCGAGGGTCATCACCTGTGAATTTCTCGTAAATCTCGATGATGCCGCCCAATTTTATGTCCAATTCTTTTGGATCTTTGTGTGATAGATCCAAATAAACCATGTTTTCGCCATTGATTCCTAGCTTTTGGTTAACGCAGACATCGAAGATTTCGCGTGTTGCGATATCACGAGGCACCAAGTTACCGTAGGCCGGATATTTTTCTTCCAGGAAGTACCAAGGCTTGCCGTCTTTATACGTCCAGATACGTCCGCCCTCACCGCGAGCAGATTCGGACATTAGACGAAGTTTATCGTCTCCTGGAATCGCTGTCGGGTGAATTTGGATGAATTCGCCGTTCGCATAATACGCGCCTTGCTGATAAACGATCGAAGCTGCAGACCCCGTGTTGATGACAGAGTTTGTCGATTTTCCGAAGATGATCCCCGGTCCACCAGTTGCCATGATCACAGCATCCGCACGGAAAGCTTTAATTTCCATTGTTGTCATGTTTTGCGCAGTAATCCCGCGGCCTACGCCTTGGTCATCCAGCACAAGGCCAAGGAATTCCCAGCCTTCGTATTTTGTAACCAGTCCGCTCACTTCGTGGCGGCGAACCTGCTCGTCAAGAGCGTAAAGCAATTGCTGGCCGGTTGTTGCGCCCGCGAAAGCGGTTCTGTGGTGCATCGTTCCCCCAAAACGGCGGAAATCAAGAAGTCCTTCCGGAGTCCGGTTGAACATAACGCCCATACGGTCAAACAAGCGGATAATCGCTGGTGCTGCATCCGCCATTGCTTTAACCGGACGCTGGTTCGCCAGGAAGTCTCCACCATAGACTGTATCGTCAAAGTGAATATCCGGTGAATCTCCTTCACCTTTTGTATTTACAGCCCCGTTTATCCCGCCTTGAGCACAAACCGAGTGGGATCTTTTAACTGGGACGATAGAAAATAAATCAACGGGTGAGCCTGCTTCGGCTGCTTTTACAGCTGCCATTAATCCTGCAAGGCCGCCCCCGACAATAATAAGTTTGCCTTTCGCCATTTCGGTATTCACTCCTCTTTTAATTCACCAATAATCCAATCGTTCTTAAACGAACGCGAATAAAGCTCTAATACCAATCACTGAAAGCACAACAAACACTAGAAGCGTGAAATAAGTTGCGCCGCGTTGAGCTTTTTCAGACTGCGTGATTCCCCAAGTAACAAGGAAAGACCAAAGTCCGTTTGCCAAGTGGAATGTTGCCGCTACAACACCGACAATATAAAACGCTAACATTAATGGATTGCTTAAAATGTTTTCCATCATGTTGAAGTCCGCTTCGGCCGCATTGCCGATTGCAACTTGGAAACGAGTTTCAAACACGTGCCATGCGATAAAGATCACAAGGAAAACCCCTGTATAGCGTTGTGCTGTGAACAATGCATTGCGCATGTAGCTGTATTTGCCCACATTGTGTTTTGAAGTAAACGCTATGTATAAACCGTAGAAAGCATGATACAACAACGGTAAATAAATAACGAAAATCTCCAAGAAGATGACGAATGGAAGATTCGCCATGAAGTGAGACGCATTATTGAATGACGATTCACCCTGCGTTGCAAAATGGTTGACGATTAAGTGCTGCGTCAAGAACAATCCGATCGGAATAATCCCGAGCAAAGAATGTAACCTACGCAATAAAAATTCTCGATTTTCCAAAATTTTACCTCCCTCAAGACATTGTTACGCAGCAAAAAAAAGACAATCGTTCAAAGACGAAAGCTTTTTCTAACTGCCTTACATCATGATACAAAATTATGACATATTTATTGTACTCTCCGATAATAGGAGCGTCAAGGCAACCGAAGGTTTTTGTCTATGATTCTTAATTGTAATTTATTATATTGATATCAAATTTTCATCCTTTGTGAAAACGGTTCCTTTTTCGCTGCTTCGACCGCAGATTTTGCTGTTAACGACATAGAAGCTGTTTGGTCTGGAGAAACTGAAGAAATCCGTCAATCTTTTTCTGTTTGTAGAATGTGAATTTTATCACAAAAACGTATAGTTAAGTTATTTGGTAAACACCGGGCTATTTCTTTCTATACTTATATAACAATTCCGCTTTAACGTGTTAAAAGGGAGGCGCATTGTCATTTTTCTGACATATATAATAACACCACTGTCTGCCCCTTTGTTCTAACGGGCCATTTACTGTCGTCATCCGGTCCGATTCACTAAATGATGCCTCCTGTTCTTCTTCGCTCCAGCGGAAGGTAAACCGGAACCGCTTAACACATGGGTGTCGGTAAAACGAAAATCGCCCGCTCACAGGCGGACGCTTTTCCTCTATCTATTTATTCTGATAAGCCGAATGCATCGTGCAGCGCATTTGCGGCTGCTTGCATATCCGTTTCCGGCACCACGACGGAAATTTTAATTTCCGACGTGCTGACCATTTTGACTGGAATGCCCTGGACGCGGAGAATGTCGAACATTTGCGCCGCGACGCCGGGGTTGGAAACCATGCCGGAACCGACAATGGATACTTTTGATAAGCCGACTTCGTAATTCGCCGCTGAGAAGCGAATGTCTTCCTGGAATTCATTCAATACGCGTTTTGTTTCTTCGAGGCTTTCTTCTTTGATGGAGAAAGACACCGACGGCGGAAATTCGTCCGTGATGCTCTGCACGATGATGTCCACATCAATATGGTGTTCGGCCAGCTTCGTAAAAATATTGGCCAATGACCCATTGAACGGCTTTTTATATGATACGGTCACCCGTGCAATGCCCGGTTCAAATGCAACGCCACGAACGATTAAGTTTTTCTCCACAGTGATCACCTCTTGTATGATTGTACCCGGTTCGTCCGAATAGCTGGCTCGGACGGATAACGGGACTTTGTTGTTTTTCGCAAATTCTACAGCACGCGGATGCAGGACGCCTGCACCGAGATTGGCAAGCTCAAGCATTTCGTCATACGAGATCTGCTCAAGTTTGCGTGCGCCGGTCACGGAACGCGGATCGGACGTATACACGCCGTCCACATCGGTATAAATCTCGCATTTGTCTGCACCAAGTGCGGCAGCGAGCGCGACAGCAGTCGTATCAGAACCGCCTCGGCCAAGCGTCGTGATGTTGCCGATCCGGTCCACTCCCTGGAATCCGGCAACCACACAAATAAAGCCGTTATCAAGCACCCGTTCCAGCCGCTCGGTGTGGATGGTTTCAATGCGGGCGTTGCGCGGAACAGATTCCGTTTCAATGCCTGCTTGCCAGCCGGTAAACGACAGCGCTTCATGGCCCAACGATTTAAACGCCATCGCCAACAGCGAAATGGTCACTTGTTCACCTGTAGCGAGCAGCATGTCCATTTCCCGTTTTGACGGCTCCGCTGATATTTCCCCTGCCAAAGCTAGCAGCGTATCGGTTGTTTTGCCCATTGCCGATACTACAATCACGACCCGATGGCCTTTTTCTTTTTCCCGGATTGCCCGTTTCGCGACACCGATAATTTTTTCAGGTGTTGCCACAGAAGTCCCGCCAAATTTCATTACCACTGTTTTCATGTCCATTCACTCCCACATTTTTAAGATGTGGCTCTCAGCATGCCAAGTTTGGCAATAAAAAAAGGCAGCTCGCTGCGGATGCAGCAAACTACCTCTTTTATCATGTACGAATACGAAAAACGTCCATGTGAGATAGCCCTCCAGAGATTGACTCTGACAGCCCGGCACTTCTTAAATGCCGGACCAGCATACGGGTTTGCAATCACTCCGCACACTTCGGCGACCGCCCCTTTCCCCAAACTTCACAGATTTTGCAAATCTCCGAATGGATACTATTGACGTTCGCGCCTCTATCATCACTTTTCCAAGTGATTCAATTATGTTTTTACGATAGCATGTTATTGCTCGCTTGGCAATGCCTGCTGGGCAAAATGCTGCCGGATGGAGGTCGCAAGGCTCAGCGGCATGCCCGCTTCGCGCAATTCTTCCACCGTCGCTTCTTTGATTTTCTTGACGGAACCGAAATGCTTCAGCAGCTGCTGTTTGCGTTTTGGCCCGACGCCTTCCAAGTTATCGAGTGCCGACTGGATCGAATTCTTCCCGCGCAGCTGGCGGTGGAATGTGATGACAAACCGGTGAACTTCGTCCTGGATGCGCTGCAAGAGATAAAACGCTTCGCTTGTGCGCTTCAGCGGCACCACTTCAATCGGATCTCCGTAAAGCAGCTGGGACGTCTGGTGCTTGGCGTCTTTTGCCAGGCCGGCAATTGGTATCGACAAGCCCAGTTCATCTTCCAGGATTTCACGTGCGGACTCCATTTGCCCTTTCCCGCCGTCAATGACGATCAAATCCGGCAAAGGCAAGCCGTCTTTTAACACGCGTGAATAGCGCCGGCGGATTACTTCCCGCATGGCGGCATAATCATCGGGTTTGGATGCATTGCGGGTTTTGTATTTGCGGTAATCTTTTTTCGATGGTTTGCCGTCGATAAATGTAATCATCGCGGATACGGCATCGGCTCCCTGGATATGCGAGTTATCAAATGCTTCAATGCGGAGCGGCGTGGCAATATTCATTGCTTCCCCCAGCTCCAAACAAGCGCCGACTGTCCGCTCTTCCTGGCGCTCCAATAGCCCGAATTTTTCCTTGATGGCAATATCGGCATTTTTCTTCGCCAGTTCCACCAAATCCTTTTTCTTGCCGCGCTGCGGCACCAGCACCCGGATATCAAGCCATTCCCTCACCAATTCTGCGTCAACGCCTTCCGGCACCAGCACTTCGTTCGGTTTCATGTGGTGCGACTGTTCGTAAAATTGGCCGAGATACGTCATGAACTCGTCCTGCGGGTCGCGGTACAGCGGAAACAGCGAAACGTCTCGTTCGATCAGTTTGCCTTGGCGCACGAAAAACACCTGTACGCACATCCACCCTTTGTCGACAGCATAGGCAAAAACATCGCGGTTGGTAAAATCGTTCATCGCCATTTTCTGTTTTTCCATGACCGTTTCAATATGCGAGATCTGGTCACGGTATTCCTTCGCCCGTTCAAACTCCAGGTTTTCGGAAGCCTCAGACATTTTTTCGACGAGCTGCTCTTTCACTTCCCGGAATCCGCCGTTCAGGAATTTGGTGATGCCGTCGATCATTTCCTGATACGTTTCCTTTTCCACCGGTTTGATGCACGGCGCCAGGCACTGCCCCATATGGTAATAAAGGCAGGCGCGGTCCGGCATCGTGTGGCATTTCCGGAGCGGATACAACCGGTCGAGCAATTTCTTCGTTTCACTTGCGGCATATGCATTCGGATAAGGCCCGAAGTATTTGCCTTTATCGCGCTTGACTTGGCGCGTAATGATCAACTTCGGATGGCGCTCACCCGTAATTTTCAAGTACGGATAGGTTTTGTCGTCTTTCAGCATGATGTTGTATTTCGGATCATGCTTTTTGATCAAGTTCAATTCCAAAATCAGTGCTTCTTTTTCGGAATTGGTGACGATATATTCAAAATCCACGATTTCCCCTACCAGCCGCTGCGTTTTGGCGTCATGGCTTCCCGTGAAATACGACCGTACGCGGTTTTTCAGCACCTTGGCCTTGCCGACATAGATAATCGTATTTTGGCGGTCTTTCATCAAATAACAGCCGGGCTGGTCGGGAAGGATTGCTAATTTATGTTGAATCAGTTCGTTTGCCATAGTCTCACCCTATTAAAAAACCGGGCCACCCGGACCCGGTTTAGAATTATGCGTGTTGGTTAACCAATTCTGCCAAAGCTTCTTTTGGTCTGAATCCAACCACTTTGTCAACTGTTTCTCCGTCTTTCATCAATAGAAGAGTCGGAATTGACATGATGCCGTATTTGCCGGCAGTTTCTTGGTTTTCGTCAACGTCTACTTTTACGATTTTTACTTTATCGCTCATTTCAGCGTCTAATTCTTCCAATACTGGAGCAATCATTTTACAAGGTCCGCACCATGTAGCCCAAAAATCTACTAATACTAAACCTTCTGAGATTTCTTGTGAAAAGTTCTGATCTGTTCCGTGTACAATTGCCATGAATAATTCCTCCTTAGTAGTGTAACCAAACTATGCTCTGATTATAGCATGCCCAAATTCGCCTAGCTATTTATTTGCCTAATGCTTCTTTACCCGGAAAATACCGGAGATAAACGAAGAAACGGCTCCTCTGTATTTAGAGGAGCCGAGTGGAATTACATTACTTTCTTGAACTCTTCAGTCAACATCGGAATGACTTCAAACAAGTCGCCTACGATGCCGTAGTCTGCCACTTTGAAAATATTCGCTTCCGGATCTTTGTTGATCGCTACGATGACTTTCGAGTTGGACATACCAGCCAAATGCTGGATAGCTCCTGAAATGCCGGCAGCAATGTAAAGGTCCGGTGTTACCACTTTTCCTGTCTGGCCGATTTGCAGGGAGTAGTCCACGTAATCTGCGTCACAAGCTCCACGCGAAGCGCCTACAGCGCCGCCAAGCAAGTTTGCCAATTCCTGAAGCGGTGCAAAGCCATCTGCACTCTTCACGCCGCGGCCTCCTGCAATAATCACTTTCGCTTCTGAAAGGTCAACCCCTTCAGCAGATTTGCGGACAACGTTTTTGATGATTGTGCGCAAGTTCGTGATATCGACAGACAATGAGCTGACGTCGCCTGAACGTTCTTCTTTTGCAAGAGGAGCGATGTTGTTCGGGCGTACGGTAAAGAACAACAAACCGTCTTTGTTTTTCACTTTTTCAAACGCTTTACCAGAGAAGATCGGGCGAACAAATACAGCGTCATCGCCTTCCCCTTCAATAGCAGTTACGTCAGAAATCAAACCGGATTGCAATTTCGTTGCAATTTTCGGCGACAAGTCTTTGCCGACCGCTGTGTGGCCGAAAACAAGTGCTTCCGGGCTTTCCTGTTCGACGACTGCCATAAGCGCCTGGCCGTAGCCATCAGATGTATAATGCTTCAAATGTGGGTGTTCGACTGTTACGACACGGTCCGCACCGTAGTTTATGAGTTCTGCTCCAAATTCGCTGACAGCGTCCCCTAGCAGGACAGCTACCACTTCTCCGCCATCAGAAACTTGTTTTGCAGCAGCAATTGCTTCGAATGAGACATTGCGCAACGCGCCTTCGCGCGTTTCCGCCAATACTAATACTTTTTTCGACATAGTCCGTTTACCCCCTAAGTAGATGTGAAAATGTATGGAACGAAATCGTTGCGGTTAAAGCTGAAGCAAGCTGATTATTAGGCCGCCTCCGCTTTTCTTTATTGTCCAGCTGCAGCGACCAGATTCTCGGGTCATAAGCCACTTTGGCTGTGCGGCTGAAAATACGCCGCTTCGCCAAATCGTCTTATGCCTGTCGAATCTAAACGGTCGCCTCCGCTTTTCTTTATATAACTTTCGCTTCGTTGCGAAGCAGGCTGACCAATTCAGATACTTGGTTTGTCAGATCGCCTTCAAGTACGCGTCCTGCAGCTTTTTTCGGCGGCAAGTAAACTTCAATGGTTTCTGTTTTCGCTTCTACATCGTCTTCTTCGATATCCAGGTCATCCAGTTCCAGTTCTTCAAGCGGCTTTTTCTTCGCTTTCATGATTCCTGGAAGTGATGGGTACCGCGGTTCGTTCAAGCCCTGCTGTGCAGTTACCAACAATGGCAAAGACGTTTCAAGTTCTTCTGCATCCCCTTCGATGTCGCGGACGATCGTTACAGTAGAACCCTCAATTTTCAAATCAGTGATTGTCGTTACGTAGTTGATGCCCAGCAAGTCTGCTACGCGAGGCCCGACTTGGCCAGATCCACCGTCAATTGCCACGTTCCCGGTCAAAATCAGATCCGGCTCTTTGTCTTTCAAGTATTCAGCCAGTATGTACGCAGAAGTAAACTGGTCCATTTCTTCTAAATCATCTTCAGTATTGATCAAAACTGCTTTGTCAGCACCCATAGCCAATGCTGTGCGCAGTTGCTTTTCAGCTTCTTCTCCGCCCATTGTGACAACGGTTACTTCCCCGCCGTGCTCATCGCGGACAGTGATGGCTTCTTCAATCGCGTACTCATCGTATGGATTAATGATGAATTCCGCGCCGTCTTCCTGGATTTTGCCACCAGAAACGACGATTTTTTCTTCTGTGTCAAACGTACGTTTTACCAATACATAAATGTTCATGAACGTAAACCTCCCAAGTATTATTTCCCTTTGAATTGTGCTTCGCGTTTTTCCAGGAAAGCCTGGATGCCTTCTTTTGCATCTTCCGATACGAAAACGGTGCCGAAAGATTCCGCCTCGGCGTCCACCCCTTCAAAATAAGAAGCAGATTTGGCGTATTGCAGCATCTGGATCGCCGCTTTTACCGATACCGGGCTTTTCTTCGCAATTTTCTTTGCAATTGAAAGCGTTTCCGAAAGTAAGTCTTCTTCGGCATAAGCCCGGTTCGCAAGCCCAAGTTGAGCTGCTTCCTTGCCTGAAATCGGATCACTTGTCAACAGCATTTCAGCTGCTTTCGCCACCCCGACGTATCTCGGCAGACGCTGCGTGCCTGCAAAACCGGGAATCAGTCCAAGCTGAAGTTCCGGCAATCCCAGTTTAGCATTTTCGGAAACGAATCGCATGTGGCAACCCATCGCCAATTCCAGCCCGCCGCCAAGTGCTGCACCGTGAATCGCTGCAATCACCGGTTTGTGGAAGGTTTCGACACGTTCGAAAACTTGTTGGCCACTCGCTGATAATTTCGAAAATTCTTCACCTGAAGAAACTTCAGTAAACTCTTTGATGTCTGCTCCAGCAGAAAAGAAACGTCCTTCTCCGTGCAATAAGACAACCCGGACTTCGTCGTCGTTTTCCACTTCATTAAGCAGCTGGTCCACTTCGAGAATAAGCGACCTCGATAAAGCATTTGCCGGCGGGCGGTTGATTGTAGCAATCGCCACACCGTCTTCTTTTTTCCAACTGATAAATTCCATCCGATGAGCCCCTTTCTTTAAGCGCGCATCCCCTTCATCAACAAGCGATGAACTTTCGGCGCCAAATCGACTAAATCATATTTATGATCGTTCATTACCCAAGTGGTAATCGTCTCATCCATTGTACCAAAAACCATTTGCCTTGCGAGTCTGATGTCCATATCTTTGTCAAATTCGCCATCTTCCATCCCTTTGACCAAAATCTTGTCCATCTGCAATAAATACTCCCGCAACACACCATTTATTTTCATGCGGATCTCATGGTTTGATTGCCTGAGTTCGAGCTGGGTGACGATGGCGAGGTGCAAATCGCCTGAAAGAAGTCCGAAGTGGCTTTCTATCATCAACCGGAGCTTTTCGGAAGCAGAAACTTCTTTTGTAAGAATGTGTTCCAGCTTCTCGACGAACATGCCCATTTTTTCCTGAAAAACAGAAATGAGGATATCCTCTTTGTTTTTGAAATATAAATAAATCGTTCCGTCCGCAACTCCGGCCTGTTTCGCAATCTTCGAGACCTGCGCTTGATGATAGCCATTTTCAGCAATAACAATCACTGCTGCATCAACGATTTGCTTGTATTTCGGTTTATCCTTCTTTACCAATTCATCACCACCCAAAAAAATATGAAAATATGAATGGCGGTTCATTCATATTTTCATATTATAGTTAATTTACTATTGTGTCAAGCTTTTGTCCTGCTTTAACGGTCAGTAACTCTCCCACTTCTTCAAGCGGAGATCTACTGGCCGATTGGATGAACTCACAACCAGCAGGGATGAAGAAAATCCCCAACGACCGCAGATTTTCTTTGTCACGATGGAACGGCTTCGTCCTGCTTGGCGATTTCTTCATCAACCAGCGAACGCCGCAGAATTTTTCCGACTGCGGTTTTTGGCAGCTCTTTGCGGAACTCGTAAATGCGCGGTACTTTGAACGAAGCCAAATGTTCACGGCAATACGTGTTGAATTCTTCTTCTGACACATTATACCCTTCTTTTTGGACAATGTATGCTTTCACCGTTTCTCCGCGGTAAGCATCCGGCACTCCGGCAACTACGCATTCCTGGACGGCTTCGTGTTCATACAGCACTTCTTCGATTTCGCGCGGATAGATATTGAAACCGCCGGCGATAATCATGTCTTTTTTGCGGTCGACAATAAAGAAGAACCCTTCATCATTCATATAACCAAGGTCGCCGGTCAATAGCCAGCCGTCTACAATGGTTGCCGCGGTATCTTCAGGGCGTTTCCAATAGCCTTTCATCACCTGCGGCCCTTTGATCGCAATTTCACCGATCTGGCCGTTCGGAACAGGGTCTGTTGTTCCGGGAAGGAAAATTTTGCAGTCGGTGTCCGGATACGGCATTCCGATTGAGCCTTTTACCCGTTCTCCCCACAGCAAATTGGAATGCGTGACAGGGGAAGTTTCAGTCAGCCCGTAGCCTTCCACCAACTTCCCGCCGGTGATTTTTTCGAACTTTTCCTGCACATCTGCCGGCAGCGGCGCAGAACCGCTGAGGCACGCTTCAATGGATGACAAATCGTATTTCCCGATATCCGGATGGTTCATCAAACCGATGTAAAGCGTCGGTGCTCCAGGGAACAGCGTCGGTTTTTGCTTGTTGATCGTTTTCAATGCCGTTTCCGGCTCGAATTTCGGCAGCAGCACCATACGGTTGCCCTGCATGACCGACAGGATGAGGACCGTCGTCAAGCCGTATACGTGGAACAGTGGAATGATGCCCATAATGGTTTCTTCACCGTTCATGCCTTTATAGAGCCAGCTGTCGCACATTGTCGCGTTGGAAATCAGGTTTTTATGCGTCAGCATAACCCCTTTCGGCGAACCGGTAGTGCCTCCGGTATACTGCAGGAGCGCCAAATCCTCTTCAAAATCAAACGGCGTTGTCGCGACTTCGGTTGAAGCAACTTTCATAATTTCCGTAAACAAATGGTTGATGCCGCGGTGTTCGACTTTCACCGTCATGCCGTACTGTTTTTTCTGCACCATCGGATAGACCAGGTTTTTCGGGAACGGCAGGTAGTCTTTGATGCCGGTAATGATGACATTTTCCAATTTTGTCTCTTTGACCACTTTTGAAATCCGCGGGAACAAAATATCGAGCGATACAATGGCCTTAGCCCCTGAATCATTCATTTGATAAGCGATTTCCCGTTCGGTGTAAAGCGGATTGGTCATGACCACGACGCCTCCGGCATACAAGACTCCGTAAAAGCTGATCACGGCTTGCGGACAGTTGGGCAGCATTATGGAAACGCGGTCCCCTTTTTTGATGCCAAGCGTCTGCAAGTAATTGGCGAAGCGTTTTGAGGAATCATACAGTTCGTGGTAAGTGATGTCTTTTCCCAAAAAGTGGATGGCCACTTTGTCCGGAAACTTTTCGTATGCATGGGTCAGATATTCCTGGACCGGCATGCTTGGATACGAAAGCGTGTGAGGCACTTCGGGCGGATAATGGGCGAGCCACGGCTTTTCAGTCATTCTTTTTTCCCCCTTTTGAACTTGAGAATAGTGCGAATATTCCTATTTTTATTATAACGTTTCTTGATAGCGCTTTCAATAGTGAATGACGGCTCATTTCTGATATTCGTAAATTTATCTTTTCAGCTTCTTCATCCGTTCACTTTTAGTCCAATAAAAAAACGGCGCAGCGCTGGGCTGGCCGTTCTCTTTTAAATCACGAACAGAAAAACAATTCCGACGATGACGAATAAGATGCAAAAAACGAATAAAATTTTAATGAGGTTTTCCATTGCCCACAACTCCTATTAAATACTTGCGCCAACGACGTAAGACAGTCCGACTGAAATGGTCAATGAAATAAATCCGACGGAGCGGTTGTCATTTTCAATTTCCTGGTCCACATTGAACTTCGGCGTCAGGAATTCAAACAGCAGGTACGCAAAAATCAGCAGTGAAAATCCATACAGCCCCCAGCCGATCATTTGCGCCAGCGAGTTATGCTCTTCAATGGAAAAACGGAAGATGTTCGTGACCCCGAAAATTTTGCCTCCGGTTGCCATCGCTACTGCCAAATTCCCTTTTTTAATTTCTTCCCAGTTTTTATACTTGGTGACGATTTCAAAAATCACCATGGAAACGATCAAACACAATACAACCACACTGAAGTATCCAGCTGTTTCTACCAGTGGATGCGTCCAAAAACCTGTTTCTGACATACCTCATTCTCCCCTATACTGAATCACTTTAACTCAGCGACTGTAACGCCAGAGCCGCCTTCCCCTGCTTCGCCGAAGCGGTAACTTTTCACTCGCGGATGTTTTTTCAAGTATTGCTGGACGCCTTGGCGAAGGGCTCCCGTCCCTTTTCCATGAATGATGGAAACTTGATGGTAATTAGATAGTAACGCATCATCGATGTATTTTTCAACACGCACTATTGCATCTTCATACCGTTCTCCGCGAAGATCCAATTCCAATTTCACATGGCTGTCCCGGTTTTTAAGCGTAGCCATCGTTCTCGTTTCTTTTTGTTTTTCCGGTTTGGTGTACTGAAGATCGGTTTCCGGCAGCTTCATTTTCAAGATGCCGATTTGCACAATCCATTCATTGGCGGATACTTTTTCCACCAGCGTCCCTTTTTGGCCGAATGAAATGACTTTCACTTCATCGTTCGGCTTCAATTCCCGCGTTTGATTGGCTTTAGCCGCTTTTTTCAGTACACGGTTTTCAGGCATGGCTGCTTCCAGGCGTTTTTTGGCATCAATCAACTGATGTTCTTTGATGCTCGACGCCTGGTCCATTTGCATTTTGCGCAGTTCGGACATGACGCCTTCTGCTTCTCGTGTCGCCTGTTCGACAATTTTACGTGCTTTTTCTTTCGCTTTTTCTTCCAGCTTCTCTTTCTGGTTTTCGTATTGCTTTAATTGTTCTTCCAAATCTTTTTTCAAATGTTCCGCTTGTTCCAAGAGCTCTTTGGACTGCTCGGCATCCCGCTCCGATTCTCTCCGGCTCTTCTCGAGAGACGCGATCATCGAATCGACTTCTCTGCGGTCCGTGCCGGTAAAGCTCTGGGCGTGTTTAATGATGTGTTCAGGCAAGCCGAGGCGCTTTGAAATTTCAAATGCGTTGCTTCGCCCTGGCACACCGATCAGCAAGCGGTAAGTCGGGCTCAAGGTTTCCACGTCAAATTCGACGCTGGCGTTCTCGACACCCGGCCGGTTGTAGGCATAAGCTTTCAGTTCCGGATAATGCGTCGTCGCAATGACGCGTGCGCCGCGGCCGTGCACTTCATCAAGAAGCGAAATGGCCAAGGCCGCACCTTCCTGCGGGTCCGTGCCGGCACCCAGTTCATCAAAAATCACCAATGAATGTTCATCGAATTTCGTTAAGATGTCAACAATGTTGACCATATGCGAAGAAAACGTACTCAAGCTTTGTTCGATCGACTGTTCGTCTCCGATGTCCGCAAAGACCTGGTCGAAAACGGCAAGTTCCGAACCGTCAAGCGCCGGAATCGGCAAGCCTGCCTGCGCCATCAGCGTGAATAGGCCGACCGTTTTCAAGGTGACGGTTTTCCCGCCCGTGTTCGGCCCGGTAATGACAATTGCCGTTACATCCCGGCCGAACTCGATGTCGTTTGCCACCACTTCATCGATTGAAATCAACGGATGGCGGGCTTTCCGTAAATTGATGTAGCCTTCTGTGTTCATTTCCGGTTTGGAGCATTTCTTTGCCGAACCGTATTTGGCTTTCGCGAGAATCAAATCGATTTCGCCAAGCACTTCAACCAGTTCAAAGAGCTCATGCGCCACTTCCTGCACTTGGGCTGAAAGCATTTGGAGGATGCGGTCGATTTCTTCTTTTTCTTTCATTTTCAAACGGCGCACTTCGTTATTGGCTTGGACGACTGCGTCCGGCTCAATAAACAAGGTCTGTCCGGATGACGACTGGTCATGGACGATGCCGCCGTAATGGCTGCGGTATTCCTGTTTGACCGGAATTACGTAGCGGTCGTTGCGGATCGTGACAATCGAGTCCGACAGCATTTTCGATGCGTTTTTGCCACGGATCAGGCTTTCCAGGCGTTCGCGCACCCGGCTTTCCTGGGCGCGCAATTGCTGGCGGATTGTGCGCAGCGTGGAACTGGCACTGTCGAGTACTCCCCCGTTGTCGTCGATGCACATATTGATGTCGTGTTCCAATGCGGTCAAAATCGGCATCGATTCTTTCTTTTCCAGGAAATGCGGGATTTGAATATCCCCTTCTTCACGGATGCCTTCAAAGAATTGGCGAAGGATGCGGCTTGCCCGGATCGTCGATGATACTTCCATCAATTCCATCGGGCTTAAACTTCCGCCGATCTGTGCGCGTTTTGCGTGCATGCGGATGTCAAAAATGCCGCCCATCGGCACATTCCCTTTTACGCGGAGCACCTGCGCTCCTTCATCCATTTCTTCCAGCAGGCGGTTGACTTCATTTATATCGGTCGATGGCAAAAGCTCATCGATTTTGGCTTTTCCAAGCGAAGACGTGCAGTATTTTGCCACTTCATCGCGGATTTTATAAAATTCGAGCGTTCTCAATGCGCGTTCAGCGATCAAGCGAGACCCCTCCTATTTTTTCAGGTATTCTTTCAATTTTTCCAATGGCCATGTGTTGACGACATTGTCCTTTTTCAGCCAGGCTTTTTGGGCATGGCGGACACCGATGGCCATCACGTCGAGCTGTTCAATGGCATGTGCGTCTGTATTGATGGCTACCGGCACGCCTTTTTCCTGCGCCATTTCCAGGTGTTCCACTGCCAAGTCCAAACGGTACGGACTAGCATTGAGTTCGACAATTTTGCCGTATTCTTTTGCCCAGTCGAGCAATTGTTCCATATCCGGGTCATACCCGCCGCGCTGTCCGACAATGCGGCCCGTTGGGTGTGCAATCATGTCGACATGCGGATTTTTCATCGCCGTCAACAAGCGAGCCATAATCTGTTCCTGCGGCTGCTGGAAACTCGAATGAATGCTTGCGATGACAAAATCAAGCTGTTCGAGCACGCTATCGTCAAAATCGAGCGTACCGTCCGGCAGGATGTCCATTTCTGTGCCCGACAGCACTTCGATGTCATCGTATTTTTCATTCAGCTCGCGGATTTCCGCGTTCTGTTTCAATAAGCGCTCCGGCGTTAAGCCGTTGGCGACTTTCAAGTACTCGGAATGGTCGGTGATGACCATATAATTATAGTTATGGGCACGGCATGCATCAATCATTTCGGTCAGTGAATGGGCTCCGTCCGACCAAGTCGTGTGCATGTGCATGTCTCCTTGGATATCCGCCAAGTCAACCAGCTTCGGAATGTCATCCAATAAATCCAGTTCCCGGCCATCTTCCCGCACCGTCGGCGGAATGAACGGCAAACCAAAATGAGCATAAAAATCGGCTTCGGATGCAAAAGTCGCCACCGTTCCGTCTTCCTGCTCTACGCCGTATTCACTGATTTTCTTGTTCTGCGATTTCGCAAGCTGCCGCATTTTCACGTTATGGTCTTTCGATCCCGTGAAGTGGTGCAGCGCCGTAACGAATTCTTCCGGCGCAACGAGGCGGAAATCGATGTCGATCGGATCCTGGAATTCCACTGTCACCGAAACCTTTGTATCCCCGGAAGCGATGGTTTCCTGAATCGGCAATGCATCGATCAATTGTTCTTTAACGATTGCCGGCTGTGCGGTAGCGACGATAAAATCGAGGTCTTTGCTCGTTTCTTTCGTGCGCCGGTAGCTGCCTGCCACTGAGTATTCGCTCACTTCTTCGATTCCGGACAAGACTCCATTGATAAATTCCACCGCTTCTTCTGTTTTCCAGATTGGGTGGCGCCCCGGTTTGGAATCGAATTCCATCAATTCCTTCAATATCTTCTCTTCGGATTTCGGCCCGAAGCCTGGCAGTTTCTGGATCTGGTGGTCAAGGCAAGCCTGTTTTAACGATTCAGCGGAATCGATGCCCAGTTCTTTATAAAGCTTGGCAATTTTCTTGCCGCCCATGCCCTGCAGCTTCATCAACGGCACAAGCCCTTTTGGCACTTCTTCCTGCAGTTCTTCGAGCACAGACGATTTGCCATTCTCCATTAAGTCGAGAATGACGTCGCCCGTCCCTTTGCCGATGCCTTTCAGTTTTGTCACATCGTCGATTTCATCCAGGCTGCGCTGGTCAAGTTCAAGCGCCTGTGCCGCTTTGCGGAATGCCGATACTTTGAACGGGTTTTCCCCTTTAAGTTCCATATACAATGCAATTTTTTCAAGTGTTCTGATGATAATTTTTTTATTCATCCCAGAGCCCTCCAGTAATTTTGACTTAAAAAAACTTCCCTCGGCAAGAGAGAAGTTTTTGGTTACGTATAAATATACCACCATTCTTTTACTTTCTCAGAGAAATAAGGCGTTCGTTCGAGCATCGACTGCGCAATGCCTGAGTTCTCGAGCTGGTTTTGGACCGCATCCATCGGAAGCAGCGCAAACACGTAAATGAAAATGAACAGGAGTATGTATACTTCGATAAATCCTAAAACCGCCCCTAATATTCTGCTGACAAATCCAAGGACCGGCAGATATTTGAGAAAATCGAACATCGTTGCAATCAGCTGCAAACCGAATTTCACCACAAAGAAAATCAGCGCGAATGCAAAAAGCTGGTAGAAGGTTTGATCCAGGTCAAGCTGTTCGATGGCGATGGTAAACCGTGATTCATCATTGACAGCCGGGTATGGCACCCACAGCACAAAATAATCAGCCAACGGTTTGTAGTAAAGATAAGCAACGACGAGTGCGACAATAAACCCTACCATGTGGATCAGCTGGAGCACAAGGCCCCTTTTGGCGCCGACAATGATGCCGCCAATCAGCAAAATCAATAAAATAATATCAAGCATGTCCGTCAACCCTTCAACTTTCTCAATTCATTTTCTAATTGTTCTACCCGCTCTTTCAGTTTAAGATTATCATGTACCGTATTTACTGCTGTCAGTACAGCGAGCTTTGAACTGTCGAGAGATGGGGCCACCGCATGGATTTCACGCATCTTCTTGTCCACAATCGATGCGACGGACTCCATATGTGCAGAAGTCTCAGCGCCGACGATTTTATAAGTATAGCCATATATCTTTACCGAAGTGCGGATTTTGTGATCCTCTGCCAATGTACCATCCCTCCTTAGAAATTCTATATATAATCATAACATGAACCGAACCAGAATGTGAATTATTAGAAAGGAGACCCACCATGTCGAATACCGTGCTCCAACTTCCCGAGGAAAGTCTCCTCCAAGTGATCAATCATTACGAAAAAAAGCAGATTGCGGCGAAAGCACCGTACATCCGTTTTACTGCAAAATTGACCGATACTGTCGTGACCGTCTACAAATCCGGCAAGGTGATGTTCCAAGGCGCCGGCGCTGAGCGCGAAGCTGCCCGCTGGGGTTCCGCCTCCCCTTCCGCCGCTAAAACCGTCTCCACTAAAGGCGATACGCTGCCGCCGGATTTTGCGAACAAATCCGTTCTTGGCTCGGATGAAACCGGCACCGGTGATTTCTTCGGTCCCATCACAGTAGCGGCCTGTTACGTCCCTGCTGAAGGAGTGGCGCTTGCCCATGAACTCGGCGTAAAAGACTCGAAGCAATTGACCGACGACTACATGCGGAAAATCGCGCCGGATTTAAAAGAAGCATTTATCCATAGCGTGCTGACGCTAAAAAATGACAAGTACAATGCCGTCCAAAGCAAAGGCTGGTCCCAAGGAAAAATCAAAGCGCTGCTGCACAATCAAGCCTTGAAGCATGTCCTGCGCAAGATGGCGCCTGAAAAACCCGATGCCATCCTGATCGACCAGTTTGCTGAACGCGGCATCTACTATAAACACATTAAAGACGAAGAGGAAATTATCCGTGAAAACGTCCTGTTTTCTACAAAAGCGGAAGGCCTTCACGTGTCTGTCGCCTGCGCATCGATCATCGCCCGCGTTGCTTTCCTGGAAGAAATGGACGCGCTCAGCCGAAAAGCCGGCGTCACGCTGCCGAAAGGCGCCGGGAAAATCGTCGATGAAGCGGCAGCGAAGATCTTGTTGAAGCACGGTGAAGAGTTTTTGCAGTCGGTGACGAAAGTGCATTTTGCGAATACGAAGAAAGCGAAGGATTTGGCTTTTAAACGGCGTTCTAAATGAGATGAAGATCTGTTCGAAAACTCGGGGTGTTTCTCGGGTTTTTTATTAGTTTTAGTAGTTTTTGGAATAATCTTATATTAACATATCATTGTAATAAATGGTAAAACTTTTTAAGGATTAAGTACTAGAGAGAATGAAAAAACGGAACCCGAGGATTCCGTTAATTGATTAAGGTTGCGGTTGGTAGTCTACGTCCATTTCTAAGTCCCAATCTAACTCGGAGATTAGCAGCGGCAAACTGAATTTCTCTTTACCTTCAACATTGTAGTTGATGGATACGCCACAGCTTTCTAGGAATTTTGTGGCATCGTTAAAGTATACTACTTTTTGAGTTGTAGGCTGCGGCGTTGGAGTTTTGGAACTAGAATAGAGATAAATTTTCCCTGTGCCTTTTACTGCTATATCTGAGTTGCTTTGGCCATTATCATTGCTCGTATCGATAGTAGTAAATAGAGTACTAGGAGAGGGTGTTATTCCGTCAAGATTTACGCAAAGTTTTGTGCCATCATTAATGGTGATTTTACTAGCAGTATAAGTACTTTTCGCACTATTACCTACATTAATAATTGTATTGTTAACGATATTTTGGTTATTTTGAAAAGTGATAACTTCCGCAACAATGAAATTATTATTTGTATGCTTATTTGTATTTTGAAAAGCTAATAGACCTTTATAGTAAAGAGTCAGGTTATCAGTTTGATTGATATTCGTATTAGTAGTAATTGTACCTCCATCCGCTAATATCGGGATATTGTAAGCATTAAAGTTATTCATCTGATTCGGAAATTGATCTACTTTAATATAAAATGAACTATCTACCCCTACTTCACGTAATTTCTGTAAATATTCTTCATTTATCACTCCACTAAATTTACACGGTGGCATAGTCTTAGTGATAGCGGAAACAGCAGGGCAACTTCCCAAAGGTTTGTTAGTCAATTGAGGAAAGAAATTTGTCACTTCTGTAATTGGCTGCCCCCACTTCACTTCTACCTCTGAAACGGCGCTATCATCAAAAAATGGAACTTCAGGAAAACTAAGGTCTGAAGAAAGAGTTTTTGTTCTTTGTGCAGTTGGAGTTGCAGAGCCACTTTGGACTACATTACTTTTTTCTCCAGCTACATTAATTGTTAACTTAATCGACTTGTCTGTACTGCTCATCGGCATAATTGTAAGATCTTTTAATTTATGAGTAAGCGTATCGCTGATAACGACTTTATTCGCATTAGTTTTTAGATTATTAAGTTCAGTACTCATCTTAGTAAAGAATTCATTTCTTAAGTCTTCGTCGTATTTATCAATATTGCATTTAATCCAAACCTGCATCGCTTGACCTGCTACAACAGGACAGCCAATATTTATCGACTGATGATTTGGGTACTTTTTCACTTCTGTTTCTAGTTCCGCTTTCTTCACCAAAGCTTTTGCATTTATCTCTGCATAAACTTTAGCAAAAATATTTTCTGCTTCTTTTGAATATTTTTCTACACCCATCTCAGCAGCTGTTACAGCTAGATTTCCTTGATCGACCGTTTGTTCCTGTTTTGCATGGCTAAGAGAAGCTTGAATAAATACCGCAGAGAAACTCAAGAACAACACAATCATTAACAACGCAATGACCAGCGTATATCCTTCCTCTTCTTTCAATTTTTTCAATACAATCAGACCCCCTCAATTTAATACTAATAAATCAGAATTCAACTTCATCTTTGAAGCTTTTCTTTTTCATAAAGGTTATCTTCTTAGCTGCCTTCAATATATCCAAAAGTCTCGCTATTGAACGTATCACCAGACTTTACTATTAAATGAACTTGATACAATTTTTCAATGCCTGTTTGTCCGGTGAATTTAGGATCTTCATAAAAACGCAATTCATAACGGTAATCGCCTTCATTTTTCTCCAGATAATGAATTACTTTACCTCCAGCATCCACTTCATTCTTCGCTGCTTTTCGAACATAAAGACTTATAGGATCTGTTTCTAACTTGCTTAATATCTCAATCTGCGCACCTGTAAAAGTCATCCCTTTTATCTCGCTCATCTCCTGCCGCGCAAGATTCATCGTATCCAGCTTCGTATACGTCTTATCATTAAATAATGTCATTTGAGAAAAAACGCTCATGATGCCAACGAATACAATTCCCAATAAAACTAGAGTGGCCAAAATTTCTACCAGTGTTAATCCTTGCTCATTTTTCATCAGTTTTTTCACTGTGCTCCTCCTTCTTATAGGAATTTATGGACCGGGACATCACTTATGCCATTTTTACTACTAAAATCCCTTTATTCCCAGTTTATCACAGGAAAAATAATTTACTAGTTCTTTTTAATTATTAAGAAGCAGAAAATAGATGCTTCCGACCTGTTTAATTACACAAAAAAGCGGAATCACAAGGATTCCGCTTCGTTTGATAATTCAATTTTCCTATCTAATTAGCTGCGCAACTCAGCGCCCACTTCAGTCAACGCACTCAAAACTTTCTCATGAGCATTCGTCACTTCTTCGTCTGTCAACGTTTTTTCAGGGTCGAAGTATGTCAATGAGAATGCCACTGACTTTTTGCCTTCTTCCATCTTGTCGCCTTCGTACAAGTCAAAGACGCGCACGTCTTTCAACAGTTTGCCGCCTGCGTTGCGGATGACCGCTTCGATCGTACCGGCTTCAACGATTTTTGAAAGAACCAAAGCAACGTCACGTGAAATCGACGGGTAGCGCGGCACGGGTGTGTACACTAGTGCATCCAGCTGAACTTCCAATAAAGCCGAAAGGTTCAGTTCCATCACAACAGTATTTTTCAAATCGCGTGCTTTTTGTTCGGTCGGGTGAAGCTGTCCAATCACACCAATCCGGTTGCCGTTCAGCATGATGAAGGCGGTGCGTCCCGGGTGCAATCCGTCCATCTGGCCGCGTTCGAATGCCAGTTCAACGCCCAGGCGATTCGCCAAACCTTCGACAATGCCTTTCAGCACAAAGAAGTCGACTTCTTTCTTCTCGCCTTGCCAGCTATGGTCTAGCCATAAGCCGGTCATGGCGATTGCCAGATGCTCTTCTTCGTTCAATAATTCATCGTCGGCTTTCAAGAACACAGCGCCTGTTTCATACAAAGCAACCGAATCCATTCTTCTGGCTGTGTTGTACGATACCGATTCCAATAAATGCGGCAGCAAGCTTTGGCGCAGTGTGCTGCGTTCTTCACTCATCGGCATCAACAGTTTTGTGGTTTCCGTTTCCGTCAATGCAAATTGCGTCGCTGATTTCTCAGACGTCAGTGAATACGTCGTCGCCTGAAGGAGGCCAGCCCCTTCTAGCACTTTGCGGACGATGCGGCGCTTTTCCTGGTACGGCGTCAGGCCGCCCGGTGCTGCTTCTGTTACCGGAAGCGTTGCCGGAATTTCATCGTAGCCGTAGAGGCGAGCGATTTCTTCCACAACATCTTCTTCTATTTGAATGTCCTGGCGGCGTGTCGGCACGGAAATCACCAATTGGCCGTTGATGGCATCGGTATTGAATTTCAAGCGGCCGAGGATTTCCATCATGTCCTCAAATGGAATCTTCATGCCAAGACGCGTATTGATAAAGTCCGGAGACACTTTCACGATTTTTTCTTCACGGTCCAGCTGATCGAACACAAGCGATCCTGCCAGCACTTCCCCGCCTGCAAGTTCCGCAATCAAACTTGCGGCACGTTCTGCGGCCGGGATGACGCGGTTCGGGTCCACGCCTTTTTCATAGCGCGAACTTGCATCGCTGCGGAGGCCATGGTCTTTCGACGTCTGGCGGATCGAACCTGATGCGAAATAGGCGGATTCAATGACAATTGTCGTTGTCGAATTGCTGACTTCCGAGTTGGCTCCGCCCATCACGCCTGCAAGCGCTACAGGTTCTTCGCCGTTTGTGATCACCAGGTTATGTGCAGATAAGGTGCGTTCGGTATCATCCAGCGTTGTAATTTTCTCGCCTTCTTTTGCCTGGCGGACCGTGATATTTCCTGTTTTCAATGAATCGTAGTCAAACGCATGTAGCGGCTGGCCGTATTCCATCAAGACATAGTTCGTCACATCGACCACGTTGTTGTGCGGACGAACACCGGCAGCCATCAAACGCTGCTGCAGCCACATCGGCGATTCCTTCACTTCGATGTTGCGGATCACTTTCGCAACGTATAACGGATTCGCTTCCGGTGAATCGACGTTCAACGACAGCATAGATTCCGCAGAATCAGCTGCTTCCGTGTAATTTGATTCCGGCAATTTGACGTCTTCCGAAAGAATGGCTCCTACTTCATAAGCCACACCAAGCATGCTCATGGCATCGGCGCGGTTCGGCGTAAGCCCAAGTTCAAGCACGGTATCATCCAAATCGAAGTTTGCAATGACGTCGCTTCCGACTTCCGCATCTTCCGGCAATACATAAATGCCTTCTGCATACGCTTTTGGCACAAGCTTGCCTTCAATGCCCAGTTCCTGAAGCGAGCAAATCATGCCGTTTGATTCTTCGCCGCGCAGTTTGGCCTTTTTAATTTTCATGCCGCCGGGCAGGTTAGCACCTGGACGAGCCACGATGACTTTTTGGCCTGCTGCAATGTTCGGCGCACCGCAGATGATCTGTGTTGTTTCTTCGCCGACGTTTACTTGGCAAATTGATAGTTTATCCGCTTCCGGATGTTTGACGCATGATTCTACGTAGCCAACTACGACATTTGTCATGCCGTGGGAACGGTCGATCACCGCATCCACTTCGATGCCGGAGCGCGTAATTTTTTCACCCAAATCAGCAGGTGCCAAGTCTTGTGTATCTATATAATCTTTCAGCCATTTAATGGATACTAACATGTATTATTTCCTCCTTAAACTTCAGTGCGTTGGAATTGGGATAAAAAGCGGACGTCGTTCGTATAGAAGTGGCGGATGTCTTCAACGCCGTACTTCAGCATTGCGATGCGCTCAGGCCCCATGCCGAAAGCGAATCCAGTCAGGCGTTTTGAGTCATAGCCTGCCATTTCCAGTACGTTCGGATGCACCATGCCGGCACCCAAAATTTCAAGCCAGCCGGTTTTCTTGCAGACGTTGCAGCCCGACCCGCCGCATTTGAAGCAGGAGATGTCCATTTCAACGGACGGCTCCGTGAACGGGAAGAAGCTTGGGCGCAGACGGATTTCGCGGTCGTCTCCGAACATTTTCTTCGCGAACACTTGAAGCGTCCCCTTAAGGTCGCTCATGCGGATGTCTTCGCCGATGACCAATCCTTCGATTTGCGTGAACTGGTGTGAATGCGTCGCGTCATCGCTGTCGCGGCGGTACACTTTCCCGGGGCAAATGATTTTGATTGGTTCGCCTTTTTTGATTTCCATCGTGCGTGCCTGAACAGGCGACGTATGCGTACGCAGCAAGATTTCGTCTGTTATATAGAAGGTATCCTGCATATCGCGTGCCGGATGGCCTTTTGGCAAATTTAAAGCTTCGAAGTTATAGTAGTCTTTTTCCACTTCCGGGCCTTCAGCGATTTCGTAGCTCATTGAAACGAAAAGATCTTCGATTTCTTCAACGACGCGCGTCAACGGATGTGAGTTTCCTGTTTTAACAGGACGCCCCGGCAAGGTGATGTCGATCGTTTCGCTTTGCAGTTTTTCGTTGATCGCCTGTTCTTCCAGGATCGCCATGCGCTCTTCAAGAGACGCCGTCACTTCCTCGCGGATAACGTTGACAAGCGCCCCCATTTTCGGACGTTCTTCGGCAGGGAGTTTTCCCATGCCTTTCAATAGATCCGTAATCGGGCCTTTTTTTCCTAAATACGCCACACGGACATCGTTCAATTCTTTTACGTTTGTTGACGCTGAAATTTTCTCTAGCGCTTCTGTTTTCAATTCTTGCAATTGTGCTTCCATCTTTTCTCCTCCTTTAAACAGTAAAAAGCCCCGTCCCAGAAAAGGGACGAGGCATTATTCGCGGTACCACCCTAGTTAATGCGCACAAGGCGCAATCACTCATTTACGTAACGGCTCTTCACCGGCCTGTCTTTACAGCATTGCTGCTGGTCCCGTCAGGCAGCTCGCGGGGTGAACTTCCGAGGCGTTTTGCATATCCGCACTCCCAGTCAAGGTGCAGACTCCCTTTATGCATGCGCGCGACGTACTCTTCCCGGTCACAGCTTTTCATTATTTACTCTTTCATTATACGAAATCCTGTAAGTTTAATCAAACTTAGTTTTTCGGCACCAGGCTGTACAGCAAGATGCCCGTTGCAACTGCTACGTTCAAGGATTCAGCAGCGCCGTAAAGCGGCACAACCAAATTCTGGTCCGTCTGCTGCAATAGGACCGGATCCACGCCGCTGCCTTCGTTGCCGACAAGCAAAGCGAATTGCTCCTGGCTTTCAGCTTCATGTACCGGTGTTGCGTTGAGGAGTGCCGTTCCATACACCGGAATGCTGCGCTCTTTTAATGCTGGCAGCCATTCCACCAATTCCCCTTTGACAACCGGGATCTGGAAATTCGAGCCTTGCGCCGACCGGACCGTTTTCGGATTGTACGGGTCAGCACAGCCTTTTCCAAGAACAACTGCATCCATGCCGCTCGCCAAAGCCGTGCGGATCATTGTGCCGATATTGCCGGGATCCTGTACAGCATCAATCAATAATAATTTCGTCCACGTCTGCTGCTCTTCTTCCGAGAATTCCGGCTGCTCACAGTGGGCGAAAATTCCTTGCGAGTGCTCCGTTTCCGAAATCTCTTTTGCTACCTGGGCCGTCACTGAGTATTGCGGTACATCCGATACGTCCCATTCTTCCGGAATGTCGACGCCTTCCCGGACAATCAGCGATTTGATCAAGCTTTTCTTTTTCACTGCCTCTTCCGTCAAATGAAAGCCTTCCACCAGAAATTCCGCAAATTTATCGCGTTCTTTCCGGGTCGTGACAAGCTTTTTCCAGTGCTTGACGAGTGAGTTTTGAGTGGATTCGATTCTTTTCATGTTTCGTTCACGCCTTTATTTCAGAATAGCTTAAGTATAGCATACAGAAATGCGCAGGCGCCCATGTAGATTCGACGGGCATAAGACGAATCGGCGAAGCGGCGCTATTTGCCGCACAGCCGGGTTGGCTTATGACCCCGAAAATCTGGGCGCCGGAGTCTGGACATCGAAAAGCGCAGGTGCCTCGCAAGGCCCGACAAGCGCTGGAGGGCTTGGCATGAATGGCGCCCTTTGTCATTCGGGCCATGACCGAAGCGACCTCGAGGGCCTAGGCACCGGAGTCTGGACATCGAAATACGCAGGCGCCTTGCAGCTTGTGACTTAAAGTTCTCTTGTGAAAAAGTCAAAGCCAAGTGCGGTCAGAATGCCGAAAACCAATGTCCAGGCGGCGATGCTGATGGTCAGCCAAATGGTCGTATTCTTTTTTGTCGCTCCGAGCGTCATACCGATGAAAGCGGCAATGTGCGTTCCAATCAAAATCGGACCAAGCATCGCGAGCCCAGGCAAGCCGTATTTATTCCAGATCTTCTTGGCACGCTCGCTTTTTTTATTTTGCGCCTTGCCTTTCGCTTCCTGCCGCTTGAGGTACCAGACTTTAAACCGGTCAAAGCCGATGATCAATGCAAGAACCGTCAGCATGTTGCCGACAAACGCCAATACCATAACCCAAAGGGGCGACAACCCCCAGACGATGCCGAGCGGAACAACCACTGCGATTTCAAACCATGGAACTGCGGCTCCCAAAAAAACAAGAAAATATTCGTAGATCATTCTGCGTCCTCCTTCAAATGGCTTCTGACTTCACGGTAATAAATCCAGTATTGGCCAAGCGCAACCAGTAAGATGCCCCAAATGATGAATAGTTTCGGAAGCGGCAAGATCATGGCAAACGCCGCTAATAAAGGCAGGCTCCACGTGATGAAGGTATACACTTTTTGAGCCGCTTTTCTTGTGATGTACGTCATTCCTTCATCCTGCTCCAGGTATTCAGGCGGCCGGATGGAGAACGCGGAAACTTTTTGGTGTGGATTGTTTTTATTGTGCTTACGAAGCTGATAAGCGAATACTGCAAGCAGAATGAAATAAAGCAGAAGTGCAATCATTGCAAAAAGGCTCTGTGTTCCTCCTATGCTTATCATAATGCTGTTCTCTGTTTCTGTATTGACCACTTCAGTCACTGGTGAGCTTAACCCATAAGCAAATGCGCCGAGCAAAATAATAAACCCCATCTGCCATAGCGGATACTGCAATCGAAAATCATTTTTCATCTCTTTCATCCCCTTCCAACCAGAATAATTCATCCACATTTGTTTGAAGCGCCTTCGCTAGTTTCAACGCCAGCGTAATCGACGGCGAAAACTCCCCTTTTTCAATAAATGCAATCGTTTGCCGCGTGACATCCACTTGCTTGCCTAGATCACTTTGCGTAAACCCGTACCGCGCCCGCAGCTCCTTCACCCGATTCTTCAGCATTCGCTTCCTCCTTTATTCGTTTTCATGTTCGGTTTATATAACATAATGTACATTATACTTAACATTAAGTAAAGTATTATTTACATGATTTTGATATAATCGGGCCGCTGAATGCGGCCTAGGCATATTAAAAGCCCTCCGCTGGCGGAGGGCTAAAGGTTTTAAAAACCGAGATGAAAGGCTGGAATGGATGCTTTTCGCGGACGAAAAGCGGAAAAAATACTTCACCAACTTTTTATCTGCGATAATCTTTATTTATCTGCGATTAAATAGTTTTATCTGTGATACTAATTTTTTATCTGCGTTACTGGCAATTTATCTGCGGTTCTAGAATTATATCTGCGATTCCAACATTTTAAGGCTCTTGAGCTCATTTCTTAACCGATATTTCCTTCCCTTTCGTTCACCTGACTCTTCTAAGTTCAATCCGGTAATTAAACGAGTTGCTACCGGTTGAGATTCAATAGTACAGAACTCACGAAATTGACGATTAGAAATTGTATTACCAATCAATGAAAAGTATTCACTGACTGCATAAGCATGAGCATACAAGGCTTTCTTACCACATTTTTTACATTTCCATCTTTTATTCTTTCGTTCCATGGAATAATATTTGCACTTATAACACCGCACTCCCGCTCTTAACTCCTTCGGATCCAACCGATATTGTTCATACAAAGGAATCCGCTGGTAAGGCACTTGGTTGTCAGCAATCGCGCTCTTAACGTTCATTAATCTATGTGAGGCTGTACTTTGAGGATAATTTTGAAGAATGATGTGTAGATAATTCACCATCTGATACGTTTTGCAAAAGAACTTATCTTTTGGCTTTGAGATGAATTCGCATTGTTTGGGGGTAAACACTATGAGGCCGTCAATCGGCAAGTTGATTTTCTGAAGTTTAAACCAGGCTTCGAGAAAGCGCATATGCTTGTTTAATTGAATGACCGGATCTTCCATCACTGTTTTTTCTTCAATTTCATTGAATCTGTAAAACTCGCCTGTAGCTTCATCAAAATGAATTTTTCCGCTGATATTCTTCGATTCGATGATCAAGGCACAGCGGTCTGTCAGCAGCAGCCCGTCCATCTGCACTCTCCAATCACCAATCGCTAAATTGAGATTCCAAATGATGTGATGCTCTTCTTCACTATAAAACTCCTTGAACTTCTTTTTCATTCGGGCTTCGCCCAACTTTCCGGCTTTGCTCCGGTACAGCTCCACTTCGAAAAACTTTCGATGCGAATGTTCCTCCGGCAACCGATTTAACAAGCATGTCACCGCCGGTGATAAAATACCCAATAACGCCGTTTTAAAATTCCCCATTTATCAAGGATAATCGACATATACCACGTTGCAGAGGAGTATGTGTCGATGTTGAAAATGGAGGAATTTTTTATGATTCGGGAATTGTATCAAAAGGGATGGTCGTTAACAGCCATTGCCCAAGAGACCGGCTTTGACCGGAAAACCATCCGCAAATACATAAACGCCGAAAAGCTCCCTCGGAGCTCCAAGCGAACGAAACGGGCAAGCAAGTTAGATCCGTATAAACCCTACTTGCTTCAACGAATCCAGGAAGGCACCACGAATTG
>NZ_FNDC01000005.1 GCF_900099655.1 Planococcus glaciei | reverse complement strand
CAATCGGAAACCATCGTTCCCCATTTTTCTTCGTACATCATGCCTTTTTTCGGTTTGATGATCGAAGATGGGAGTTCACTTTCATCGCCATACTTTTTGGCCGTCCGCCAGTTAATTTGAAGGGTATTCGCAATTCGATCGATGCTCAACCCTTTTTCATTTCGTAAGTGTTTGATACAATTGATATCGGACATTGTAAGCATTCCTTTCTAACCTCCACCTGTTATGAGTTCGCACTTTAACAGTAGAGGTTGACTTGGGCGGCTTGCAAGTCCATTTTTATTTGCATGAATTTCTCATGCAGAACTCTGTACAAATTCGTTGCAAAGTTCTGTACTTCTATTTTGCATTACACAATAGCGACATTAAGATACAAAAAAGTACATTTGGTTTAAAAGCTACTATAACTGCATATGCAGATAGCATGGAATCAGCTGAGACTGTAGCTTATGTGTACTTCGGAAGAATGAAGGATATTTTGTCTTTAATCAATGATATCCCTATTCAATTTCATAAATATGAAGGACAAAATTTTAGACAACAGAATTTCACTAGTAGAAGATTACTTTCAAAATCAGATATAATCTCTGCTTTTCAAATGGCTAGAAAGTTTGAAGCGGAACAACCAGCATTATTAAAAGCTATTGGTTGGTATTCTAAGGGAAAATTATCTCATAATACCTTTGACCAATTCTTTGCTTTTTGGAGTGTTATAGAAATACTAGCTAAAGAATTCCATACACCAACTGATAGAACGAAAAAAGGCATTAAGAATCAAATTTACCAAAGCTTCTTAGACTATTTTGGCCCAATGGAAAATTGGGATTTTGCCGATTCTTGGTTAGACTTATTAAATGATAAGAGAAATGTGATTTATCATGGAGGAGAATATAATAGTCTAGATACAATTAATGAAATTTCAAAATTGATTCCTTCTTTAGAAGAAACATCGAAAAAACTTATTAACTGTATTATTGATAGCAAATATGACAGAAATAGTTTTATACATTTTGATTTTTAAAGACCTTAGCACTCCAAGAAAATTACAGATTATAACGCCAGTTTATTTTCCACATTGATTGTCGGAATTAAATTTGGCACTTGAGCTCCTCTATAGGCGAACTGGTCGGATAAATTCCGGCCTTTTTCTTTTTTCAAACAATAAGAATCGCCCTTATATTAAAAGTTATCTTATAGTGAAGCAGACATATAGAAGATCCCTGTCGCCAAGATATACCTTATCGAATTCAACGAAAAACTTATTTGACATCAAAACTATAGCTTTTATAAAGCCGGAATCCAATAATCTGTCCAACAATTTTTCTTTAGGTATTCTCTTACCCTTGACTCGTCAATAAACTCAATTAACTCTCTTAAAACAAGAAAATGAGCTGCAACTGATGACACAGCATTTAACAAATTTCCAGCAGCAACATTTTTAATTCTGTCATGTTTAATAAGTTGGTAGTCTTTCCACCAATGTAAATTAGCATATGTTTTCGCAGCATTAATGTTATTGAATGGAATAATCACTAAATTATCATCATTCAAGGTTCTTGTGCTCGTTGCTATACCAAAGTCATTACTCATGCATCTTTGAATTGCTGGAGCATAATCATTTATATTGAAATGTCTTCCTTTACTTTGTATACCGCAATTAATACAGAGTTGCTTAAATAAAGAATCTAATTCTGAACACGATAATAATATAATAGATGCAAATTCATCGGAATAAACATTTTTGTTTTTATCAGAATGCATTACATATTGGTTAGTTTTAGCGAGCATTTTTTCGATTGAAAGGTAATATTGCCAATGCATTTCAAATACAGATCGGTTCAAGATTTTCATCCTTTTCATTTAGTTTTCATCTTTTTTTGGCCCATGGAACTATATCGTAATTCTCTTCCCAAATAGGTTGTTTCAACCTATTATGGTAATGTTTATCATACTCCAAAATACCTAAAAGTACGAGTTCCAAATAATGAAGACCGATTTGTAAAATCATATACTTTTGAAATCCGTTAAATTCTTGTTTAGCTATAGGATGAACTACATCGTTTCTAGTTTCAATTAATAAGTGTACTGCATCATCAAACTCTAGTTGTTGAAATTCTGGAATATGTAAATAGGCAGTATCTATTTGAAAGTCTTGAAGTAGAATTCTAATATTCTCCGAAGTCTTCTTTTTCTTAAATTGTGTTTTAGATAATTGATTAGATTGATTTACTAGATAATCCCACGATAACATTTCTAATGCAGTTTGAGCAGAAACTATTTTAGTTTCGATTATACTATTTGAATGACATTCCACGTACCAACTTAAAGACTCACGCAATATCTTTGCCAAGTATTCGTTTTCAAATCTAGTTGCTATGACAGGAAAAAGGTCTTCGATTACTTCAGCTTTTTGTTTCGGAAACCATGTTATATTATTTTTCCAAGGTGAAATAATCGGCACAGTATTATCAAACCAAACCATTTCTCCATTATATTGTCCTTCTAATAAAGACACACCCACATGCCTGCCGCTGGCGAAAGATAGTAACCAGCTAATGCTGTTTATTAGATGCCTTATTTCATTTGTATTAAAGTCTCCTCCATCAATTCTTTCTATTCTTCCTATATGGGTAATTAAATAGCCACTTCTATCTTTTAATTGCTTCATTATTCTTTCTGGCTTTTGATCATAATCAGAGCGCTTATCTAAAGTGATTTGCCACTGATTATAATGAAATATTAACCTTCCTGAGTAAGTTCTAGTGTCAGATTCTACATATCTTCCTAGGCAATTTAAAAAGTTTATAACAGAAAACGAAATAGAATTAACATTAGCATGTCTATTAGTTGAGTATCCTTCAATCGTCCCCTCGAATGTGTTTTCACTTCCAAATATAACGTCTTGAATATAGGTATCATGTTTTGTGCCATCTGGAAAAATAATTTTTTGTTTCTTACCTAATAACTCACTACTAGCATTAAATAAGCTAGTTACCGAAGAAATTATAGTTCCTTTAAAACGGACCGAAGGTGCAGGTAGCCATTGTAGAATTACTGTTATCTTTAATCGCACCTTGTTTTCTTGAAGGAACACTTCTGCTTCTCCATTATATAGAGGTATGTCCTCATTTAATTTATACTTTAAATAAGCTGACCGTAGTGCTTTTGGTGACTCCATAATTTCCTCCTTTTTTCATTAATTCCTCGCTCATAACTTCTGTGTGTCTAATTAAGTTCTGTTATCTATTTTATATGTAACAAAAATCGATTCGTGATCTATAGCTGCTAATAATTTAACTCCAATGATTCTTGCTGCTAAGTAACAGAGTATAGCGTCCGACAAATTGAACAATCTTTCTCGTTCTTCGTCATGGTTAACCTCATGTTTTGATTTATTATAACTTAAATGCTCCCTGTGTAAGACACAACTCCCGCACAATTTAGCAGAATGAATAAAATACCATCCTTGCGAACTTTAATTAACAACTCAAACACTATTTTGTTTCCTTTCCTAGAATGCGAATTTTTCACTTCCGGCAGACTCCCCCTTTAAATGCAACAAATAAGCGGTGTCCAGCACATGCCAGACACCGCTTATCTTTACTTAATCTTTCCTAACTCATCCAGCAGCGCTTTCCGTTTCGGATACATAAACTTCAACTCTTCAATCAGGCCCGTCGTCGCTTCAGCCCCCAGCGCTTGCTGGAAATCTTTGATTTTTTGACAGGCACTCCAGTATGCCTTGCGGTTGGAAGCCCGTTCGATCTGGCGATAAATATAAGTTGTATAGATTTCATTCACTTCGTGCGGATAATCAGCCACCAGATGCGGATGCAAGTATTCGATTGCAGAGACTTCGGTCCGGCAATAGTCCAACAGCTCTTCAAACCTCTGTTCATCAATCAGAATCCCGAGATAAAGCGGCCGGCTCCGTGGACGGGTCTTCATCTCTGCAAGCAGGGCTTCCAGCTTCTCCGGCCACCGCTTCACATCCACCAAACTTCTCAGTTTGTAATAATATTCTTCTTCCCCGTCCAGTGCGAACTCAAAGCTGAGGCCGATCAACTCCTCCGTGTTGCCCATTCCTTCATAAGCCTCAAAGCACAGCTTTTTCCAGTCATTCAGGAGTCCCGCGAAGTTCGCATCGAATTGTTCCGATTCGTCACACAACTGGATCACTTTCTCAAATTCACCGGCATCCAGTGCCTGCCGGACCTGCGCTTTACGGATTGCCGGATAGTGCCCGTACTTCGCGTAAAAGGCTTCGACCAATTCCTGTCTTCCATGCCGCCGCAAAATTGCCAGCTGGTACATATGAAACCGCTCTTCTGTATACTTGTATGTCTTGTTTTGCATCTCGTCCTTGGCAATTAAATCAGCAATGAAATTATAAAACTTCTCGGTGAAACCGCCTCTTTCATTCCATTGCAGCACCGCTTCGACCAGATGACTCGCCGCATCTGTGATATCCTGCTCCAGCGCGAAGAGGATATACGGATAGAGCAGGACAAGCATATTATCGACAGTCGCTTCATCCAGATCTCCCGGCCACTCTGCCAGCGCTTCGCTAATCTTATCCAAGCTTTCGTAAATCGCCGAACTGATGTCTCCGGATGAATCGTCCGCAATTTGCAGCATTTCCGTGCATTCCTTGACGACAATCAAGCTGAGGCGGATGATTCTTTCCGCATCCTGCTGCGAGTTTAATCCATCCAGATATTCGAGGACTTCCCAAACCCCTTCGAGTGCCTGATCTGTCCGGTCCCATTCGATAATTCCCCTGCGGCTGGCGAGGTAAGCCGACTTCTGTATAAGTCGACGCGCCTTTTCTTCATCCATGTCATTAGAATCCGAAAACTTCTCTGCCAAATAAAGTTGGACGGTTGGCTGCTTCTCCACCAGCTCCTCCAAGATTTCCAGCAGCTCCGCTTTTTTCAGCGTTTTTAATCGCGCCTGTACATCCACTGCAGACGAACCCTTTTCTTTTTTATATTCGCAAATTGCCAGGCACACCGCCACTTCATGCTTGCACAGCGAATCCGATTCGAACGGGCAGGTGCAGTAAGATCCCACAATCGTCCCATCCTTCGCCAAATTGACTGACACCTCATAATCCCGCGTGCCCGTCACCAGCGCATGCCACCGATTCGGCGCGTCTTCCGTCAACCGTTCAACAAAATCCTGTTCAAAATAATCCAGGCCGCGTTCACAAAGCTTTGCCGGCACGGTTGTTTTCAGGTTGTTTAAGTTCATGAAAATTCCCCCTGGTTCGATTATAACTTGTAGACCTTCGGGGCTGAACAGGAAGTTCTTATTGGGTAAGCAATCTAAGTTGTTAGTAGGAATATAATAAAACAGCCTAAATAGGTGCTTTGTTCCCAGTCGTTCCCAGATGGTCCCTGTGTGCCAAACACTTATGCCTATTTCCGCTAAGACATAGAAATGCATGAAGAGTCCTTCCCGTTTCAGGAGTGGGCTGATTCTTCATGCAGTATTTTTGTATGATAGAAAATGTGTGTGACACAGGGACGCGATTTTTAATTGTAGAGATATATTTGCGGATTATCATACCAAATTAATGAGTTCCTTTTTATAACCATGTTATAGACTAATTCTTCAAGGCATACTAAAAGAAAATCAGTCATAAGAGCACGGATTATATCTGGAAATTTACCATAAGATAAATGATATTCTGTTTCCTTATTATGAACAATTGAATTTCTTAGTTTATATACTATCGAAGAAAAGAAACCAGCTACTTCATTGGGATGAAGATTAATTGGATTTTTCACGCCCATTTTCGGTAATACTTCCTCCAAATCAATTTTATTTTGATTAGTATTAAAAGCATTATACTTCTCAGCTATTAAGTTTTTGAATTTTTTACTAGAGTTATAATCTAAATCAACTGCCTTAATAAACAAATCTTTTAAAGCATTTGGCTCGTTTTTATCGACATGACCATACAATCTTTTAAAATCTCTAATTGAAAACATATTTGAGGAATCTGCTCCATTCGTCAGATCACAGATTGGCATTCTGTACATAAAGTTCTCTATTACTTGGTATATCTTTAGATACTTCTCCAGTATACCGGTTTCATTGTTATACTCACTAAGAATAAATATTGTTTCAGAAAACTGGTTATACCCATTTCCTATAGAATAACTTAAATCAGAGGTTACACTGGGCTTTTCTTCATAATTTATAGATACGTGAATCATATTTCCTTCTTGAACATTTTTCAATTCTAGAAAAGAAGTTAGAACTGGAATTTTATCTTCATATTCGAGCAAACTAAATAGACAATACTTTTTGGAAAAATCTATAGAACTATTAATATTACTTAATAAGTGAAAAAGAATATCTGTATTTTCAAAATCTATGTTAGTTATATATTCTTTTATTTTTCTTAAATCATTAAAACAAATTAAAAAAATAAACTTATTTGTATTTCCGCTCTCTGTGTATAAATAATTGTCTAATCCCACTGTATAATTAATTTCTTTGAATTTTGTTACGTGGGGATCAAAATTAAAACTTTCATTTACAAAGTCATCAGTAATTGTACTAAATATTTTATTGCAAATGGTCAAAATCATATCTATTTTATCTTCCCATTCAGATAGATAAGAGGGATAATCTTTTTTTATTTCTTGAATCGCTTTCTCAACGATATCAAACTTTTCTAAGTACAATTCATTTTTATCCACACCTTCTAGGGAATTTAACGTATCAGTTAACTGAACTATAGAGTTTTCAAATACTTCAGGAGAAGTTTGTCTTTCCAAGAATTCAGTAACTACCTCTTCTATTGTAATTTCACTTAAAACTTCGATCATTTTTTCATTTATAAGTTTAATTCCTTGAGTCATTATTCTCCCCCTAAATTCCAATTAATAGGGATAGTCTGGTCTTTTTTCAGCAAATTATATATGCCATCGAAAACAACTTTTTTACTGAAATTTCCAATGTTAATTTTACTTATATTCATATTATTTCTAAACTGTTTATAATTTTCTAAATTTAAAATCCCTGGATTTTCTTCAACCTTCTTCAACATATCTCTAAATAATTGAGAATAACTTTCACTATACTTATCTTCATATAACTTGCCTAAAGCTCCGAAAATCCCAATAATTACTGTCTCTCTTCCTAACCATTGAGTACCTTCTTCTCCATATTGATTCGCTATTAAATCATCAAAATCAGTTAAAAACTCTATCATTTCGTCCAAAAATTGGTAGGTAAAGAATTCATGATACGTCTCCATTTTTGAATCCGTCTCTTGCAATTTGTTAATTAATGATGCATTTGTTGTGATAGTTTTCCCATTAGCAAATGACAGCACGGAAGAAATTAAATGTGCAAAATGAAATTCTCTTATTTCTCTTTTTTTTGCATAAAAAGTTGAAGATTTCTCTTTTTCTCTAATCAATATTAAGTTTTTATTATCTTCAAAATAAGGAATAAGATTAATAAAAAGTAATTCTAATTGATGTCTAATCGGTACCGCTTTATGTCCTGCATTTAAAATAAGCATTTTTTCAACTTGTTTTTCAATAGAGATATCACTCCATATAACAAACCATTGAATATTAGTAGAAAAAGTATTTAACAATATTTCTTGATTACAATTATTCTTATTATAAAACTTAATAATTTTTTCTAGAATTAATGTAGATGAATTAATTTTTTGTAATTCCTTTCCATATTCTTTAGACAATTTAAATTTATTTAAACCGAGCATTTCCGTATTATTGTATTCTATAAAAAATTTTATAGTGTCCCATATTATCTTTAACCTATAAGTTCTTTGAAGACCATCCAAAATTCTAAATCTTTCAACAGACAATTGGGATTGCTCATTTTTTTCTGAGATTATGTTAGATTCTTCGGCAATTAAAGTTATAGGTGGAATACTTGCTTGGGTCAGTACTGTATCAATAAGGTTATCCAGATAGATGTTTGAAACTATTCCTCTTTGAATATCATATTCCATGAATGATATAGGCAAATTTTCGATATATTCTTTTAAAGTTAGTTCGCAAATATAACTTATTGCAGATCCTTCGGCTTTCGTACTTAGAATTTTCGCTCTCATTGAATTCTCCTTTTGAGTCTCAGACTCACTATATTAATACACGCCTCTTAAAATAAATAAGCGTCTACATGAAGATTTTTTACATAATCCCCCTTCTTTTCCTCTTTCAAATCAACAGATTCTCTTGCTCTTTTCCAGTTTCATATGCCTACTTGCTCATCCCCACAATTTAAATATTTATCTATATTGTAAGTCCTTCTCTATGAGTAGTTTTCGGAAATTATTAAAAACTATCTCTTCAAAACCTGGAATTATATCATTGAAATCCGAATAAATATTTTTTATTTGTTGTGGATAAACTATTTTTTTATTATTTAACGCAAACGGACCATCAGTTTCAAATAAAAGTCGTTCCTTAGGGATTCTCTGAATTAATTTATAACCATTCTTGCTAGATAACATCTTGGCATTAACTGAAAAGTAATATCCCATATCAATAATCTTATCAGCTGTGGTTAGCTTTCCGCTGTACCAGTGAAATATTGCGTGCTTCACTTCATTTTCTTTCAAAATTTTTAACACCATATCTTCTGTGCCTCTGCTATGTATAGAGTACACTCTTCCTTGATTGAATTTTTTTGAAGTAATAAATTTAAAAGCATCTTTTTGTCTCTCAATTATTAATTCTGTTTCATTTTGAAAATCAAGTCCTACTTCCCCAACATATTTTGTATGTTTAACAAGCTCCTGAAACATGACCTTATCTAACTCATATTCACTAGCTACTTGTGGATGATAGCCTAGACATAAACGAACATATTTAAAATTATTAAAAGCATTCAAATGCTTATTAAAGATTTCAGGTAAGTTAGTTACAAACATTGTATAAATTTTTAACGACTCATATTGTAAAGCAACTTTCATGGGGTCGGAATAAAAATCGATATGCACATGGGTATCAATATGGGTCATATTTTTTCATATACCTTTCAAACTCCTCTTGGAATTTTCGAAACATTTTTTGGTTCTCTTTGAGATAATTCTGATCCATATAAAAAGATTCCTTTATACGCGTTTCAATATTAATTGTTCCCTTAGAAATATATTCACAATACTTCTCAAAATAATTTAAATTACTTAAAAGTTCTTTTCTATGCAAATCATCTTTTACTTCTTTAACTTTTGTATTATATTCGACAAAATACTTACTATCAAACGCTTCATTATTATAAGCTGCCATAGAAATCTTCCTTAACAAACAAGGTATACAGACTCCACATTGTCCTTTGTGTGGTTTTAAATTTGATCTTCCTGCTCCACAAGTGAATGAATCTTTTATTTGATTTTTAAAAGCATCATCCATTTCCTCAATACTTTCTCCCTTGGTCTTAAAAATAAACGGATGATGTAAGGTTACTTTCAATTCTACTTTTTCAAGTATAGATCTGTACATATATAAAGTTCGAGGATGGGTCGTCTTCGTAGTAAACCTATTATTTATTTCTGGATTTAACGATAATATTCCGTTTTCATACAAGTATACATCTGAGCTATTATTAAAAATACATTTGGCAACAGCGAGTGCAAAGTATAGCAACGACCTTGTAGCTTGAGTTAAATGTTTCTTTTTCGGAACTGGTTTATGAATTAAAGTAATTTCAATACCCTTAAAAATGCTTAAATAAAAATCTTTTAGTATTTCTTGATGAGTCTTTTCTTCGCTTTTATTAATAAATCCTAGATAATCACTCTTGATATTGTCTTTATAATTCCTGTAAGCACCAGTAAGTGAATCTAAACCACCTGAAAAAAGAGTAACTGGATTATTAGTTGAAAGCTCTAGTTTATGATTAGGGATATTTGTAAATAAAGAGTGCTCTCTATGGATAAATGAAATGACAAAGTTCTCGCCAGAAACCCATTGAACTAGCTGATTAACTTCTTTTTCAATCAAAGTCCATCTGTCATAATTAAAAACTGGAATTACCACCCTAATTTCTTTTCTAGAAGTAGTAGTTACATCAGCGACATAAATGCTACCCATAACAGTAACTAAGTCTATTACTTTTAGATGCTTAGGATTATTATAGTCATAAGGAAAACTATCTAGTAAAGAAGCATGTAAGTCTTCATTAATCTTCTGTACAATTACCATTTTAAAACTCCCCAAAACTTGCATTCTGAGTTTCTATTATAATTCTATCTAATACACTATTTAAAGGTAACTTCTTATCTACAAAATTATTTACTAAATCGTAAATAGTATCATTTATGATTTGATTAGTTAAGTTCAAAATTAAATTATTGATTTTTTCATATGGTAAATCTTCATATACCTCTTTTAAAGTATCGTATAGTTGCTTGAGTAAAATTTGATGTATTAAATGGAAAAAGAGTATATGAGCAAATGCATATATATCAAAATCATCCTTTTTCAACATCTTGATCATAGCAATCTTATAAGCTTTCTCTAGAATAGATTTATTGAGAAACTCCTCATTTTCTATTTCATTTAAAATCATATTAATAAATTCCTCTTGTGTTAATGGGTCTTCTAGTACTTCTTTTTTAGTTTTACCCTTATAGCCAATGCCTGACAAGTTTAAAAAGCTATTTTTGATAGTTATAAAAGATTCTTGAATAGTATCTTCATCTGCTAACTGAGAAATCAATTCTTTTTTTGTGAGAATTTTTTTAGATAGTTCCGGAGCAGATACATTTAATTCCTGATATGGTTTTCCTTCTAATAATTCTTTAACTTTTTTCTCAATGTTCCGTTTTGAAGTTCCCAACATTACCATCTCCCATACTTGCTATTTGTAAAACCGTCACTTCAATCTTCCAATCAGTTTTAATAATTGTACTAGTGTACTTCTCAAAGTTTCAGAATTCGCTCCCTCAACCCCTCATCGCTAGCATAAATATAAAGCCCCTTTATCCCTCTCTTCATCAACACATTTATAGAATTCAATATGATTTGTTCTTTCGCTCTTTCAACATCCTCAATGCCGTCCTTTCCTCTGAATGCCTCGGTGTCGCTATATTTCTCAGTAATAATCTTCAAACAATCATTTTTGTCATCGTAGGTAACTGACGGCCCCAATATCACTCCTACATAATTTAAATCAAAGCCTTGAATCGTATAGATGGATCCCGCTTCTTTAATTGTCTCCGGCTTTTCTGCCCAAGTGTTTTTGGTATCGGTGGAATTCCATGGGATTTCAAGACTGTCTTCTCTAATGAAGTACTGCTCGCCATCTTTCTTATGTTCATAGTCAAATGTCGATACCACTCTGGAGAGGCCGTGCTCTTTATTCTTTTCCACTATGGCATCATGCATTCCCTTGGCAGAGTCGAATATTTGAAAATCATATTTTTCATCTCTTGGTAACTTTAGAATTCGCTTCTCTACAAAATTATCAATCCAGTCGATCACTTCGTCTCCAGCATTCATGCGAAACTGTTCTTTTAAAATATAAGGCTCTTCAGTTTGATTGTCCGGCACTACATTCTTCAGCCGCTCCTCGTCCCAATAGCTTTTCAATTTTAAAACCTGTTTTTCATCATAGACAACGATGACGACTTTACTGTGCTTAATGATTTCCTCCAATTGGTTGTCTTCATTGAATCCATTGAAAGCATCAGCCCTGCTCAACAATAAATGCGCTTCGTCGACCAGGACAATATCCGCTTTTTCCGCAGCTTTCTTTTGTTTATTAATAAAACTCGTGGGTTTGTCGAAGTTATTCTTTTTGAGAAACTTCACATTGGCAGCAATGTTTTTATACGTTTTCAGCATTTCTGAATGATTTACGAGCAAATAATTTTTTGTTTGATGGAGATTGGAATTTTTATCAGCCGCCAGCTCCTGGATGCTATTGAACACGGAACTTAGAACTACACTCTTCCCTACACCTGCTTCTCCCTTGACCATGAATACAAACGTTTCATCATCATGGATGTGTTCTTCGCATACTTCCAGAATTTTTGTTTTAAGCTCGAGCTGCGTCATTGTCAGCTCTTTAAAAGGCGAAAGTTTGAATATGTCCCTGTTTTCAATTACGTGAGCAGGGTTATTAACCATCTTCCTTTTCAATAATTCTTTCCATATATCATTGAATATCTCTTTGTCGAAGAATTCCTTGTTATGGTAGTTGTGCGTGACGCTTTGCGCAGTCTGGCTCTTGTTCTGCAGCTTGTAGCGATTATCGCCTAAGAAATAATTGATGAGTTTGGTTTCGATATTGTATGTAGCCGACCGGTGAAATTCTTCATGGATGATGAGAGTCATCTTTTCTAATTTCTTTCGCTCGATATTATTCAAATGAGACTTCATCCGATTTTTAAAGGCCACAGTTTCTCCAATATATACTGTAGTATTATTGTTTAAAAAATAGACCACTGGATAGTCAAAGTAAGTATCGTTTTTGATACTTTCCAAAGTAGATTTATTAAAGTCCCAAGTTTTTAGTTCGGTCATTCCCATAAATATTCAGCCTCTCTGAATCTAGAAAAATTAATAGTTTGAATAATATATAAATCAAGCGCTTACAGCTTTGCTTAAAATGTTGATTCAAAATACAGCTGAATTACTAATGCCTTAATATTAGCATTATTTAAATGTCAATTGTCTACTTTTGGAAAAATTTACTGATTATTATTATGTCTTCGGTAAAACCACTATATTCTTCAATTTGAACATGGAGCTTTAGGAAAAAATTATAACTTTAGATTAATTCTCAAGGGAAAATCCATTTTCCAAAAATAAACCTGGAGCAGCATACGTTTTGCTGCTTCCAGGTTTTATTAATTACTTTAGATTTCTTTCAGCAAGCCTCTTATACCGACAATCTTCTAATTTCTGTACTTATAATGGTATATTTATAAAAAGAAAGCACGAATGAGGCTATTGATGTTAGGACTTATTGGCGTGTTAGATTAACTCATTATGTAATTAGGAAAGGTTAATCTTCAACAAACGGGTTAGATTATGGAACAACAAACTGTTAATGAAGGAATGAGACGATGGAAGTGCCTATGAATTTAGACCAAGCAACTTTTCATGTTGAAAAAACGAAATCACTGAAACTAAAAGAAGTAATTTTTAAGATTGAACCTAACATCAAAGAACAAAAAAGATTGTTTAGAACATCATTATATAAATTAACAATTGTTGCAGAAGTAACTAATCAAGTGTATGAATTTGCAGGTTATGACCTCAACGATCAGTTAATTTTACAGCTGGAAAAAGACCCTTCAAGATTTTTAGTTGGAGCAGAGCCACCCTTTTTATGTGGAACTAACTGGCCGGCTAGTGGAATATCTGAAGATGTAGAGGCAAACAATGTACCTTTAGATTCCCTGATCATAACAGATGGCAATAATGTCATTGCGACAATCTATAATGATGAGATACCTATATTGAGCAAATGGCTTAAGCATTTAATCAATTAAAATAGTAGTAGTTTAAAGAAAACATTAATGCCAAAACCATCAATTGAGCGATTATTATCCTTACTAAAATAAAAAACAGAAAGCGGCGGCTTTCTGTTTTTATTTGTTTTTATTCAATTCAGGTAGACCCCGTCCCACGAGATTCGCAGACACCGGTTCTCTCTCCAATTCCCTCGCCCAGATTGATAACTGACCAATATGATGAATTTCGTGCGCGATAACGTGCCGCATTACTTCTCCCCATTGGTCGATGTCGATGGTTCCGTCTCGTCCGGGTGTCTTCAGTAGGCGGTGTTCCATGCTGTCATCCCAGTTCGCCAAAAAGTTTTCGACTTCCGGCCGGAACTGCGCGTCAAGCTCACGCACCTTTTCCAGGCTGTTGTATTTCTCGAAGTCTTCCTGGAAATCGTCTTTTCCTTCCAGTAAGCGAATCCAGCTCCATTCCACATCCGCTATGTGGAAAAGCGTTTTGAGGATACTGCCTTGGCCGCCGGTGCGTTTCTTCAGCAGCTCTTCTTCACTGAGTTCCTCACACCACCGGTACCATTCTTCCCGGACCATCCAGTTGTAATGGAAAAACATTTTCATGACTGACCTCCTCATGACTCCATTCTTGCTTTTTTATTCTTATGGCTGTTCTTTCAGCAATTCGATCAAGCGGATGACTTCCGTGTCTTCGCCAACATCAATGAGCACGAGTTCGGTATTATCAATAATCTCCGTATAGAACTCTTCCCCGGCTGGATACTCGCCGTCCCAGCGCAGCGGCACGTTGTAGACGTTGATCGTGCCGTTGCCGTTTCCGCTGTAGGTAACGGAGCCATCGACTAAGCGGGAACCGGCCAATTGGATGACGTCTTCCGGGTAA
Organism: Planococcus glaciei; assembly: GCF_900099655.1. Lineage (GTDB taxonomy): Bacteria > Bacillota > Bacilli > Bacillales_A > Planococcaceae > Planococcus > Planococcus glaciei. Next base: position 192,148 of record NZ_FNDC01000005.1, on the reverse strand, counting down.
ACGCCGCTTGTTTCATCGTCTGGATTGAGCGGGGTATCTGCCGGGATGCGCTCCACATACAAGCCGTCGATGTCCTGATTCGGCCCGAGCTGCAGCCACACTCTGGCATATTCGATCTGCTCGCTCGTGTACTCGGCAAAAGCATCTTCATCTTGCTGGTTGCCTGCATCTGCAGAAGTGCTATCCGTCTCAGTCGATACCGTTTCTTCTGGAGTGATTTCGTTTTCCTTTTCCATATCCGCTTCCTCCCCTTCTTTGTTTGATGTATTTTCTTTTGTTTCGGTTGCATCTTTTTCTGTGGTTTCGGTTGCTGAACTTTCCTCTAGAGCATCCTTTGCGGATTCTTCATTCGCATTTCCACAGCTTGCCATCAGCAACATCACCGCACCCATCCAAAAAATCTTCGTGACCGCCTTCATTCCTCCCACCTTTCCTTTCTTCCGTATCTTCAACTTCAAGCATTAAACTACCGGTAGTTTAACAGTGGGTCTTTCATCAACTCAACGCCGTTTCTCTGTCTATCAAGTATAGCCACAAATTCGATAGAGGTGGAGTTTTTTCCTGCTAAAACTTGCCTGCCGCAAATAAAAAAGATTGAACGGAATCGCTCCGCTCAATCTTTTGGTTCTATATATTAGCTCTCTTTCAAGCTCTTCTTTGATGACCACCACTAATTGCCCGGCAGTCCGATGCCGCTCCACTCGCTCACATCGCACTGCCCTTCATCGTTGCGGCCAGTAGCCACTATCGTACCGTCTGCTTTCAGGCCAAGCGTGTGGGCACAGCCTGCCGAGACGGTGAAGATATCACGCCAGTCGCTCACGTCGCACTGTCCTTCATTGTTTCGGCCAACAGCTACGACTGAGCCATCCGACTTCAACCCGACTGTATGATTGCTGCCTGCAGAAATTGCTACGAGGTTTTTCCATCCGCTTACTTCGCATTGATCGTCTTTATTGGAACCTACAGCGATTACCGTGCCGTCACTTTTCAGTCCGACCGTATGCAGGTAACCTGCTGCAACTCCCATCAAGTCGTGCCAATCACTGAGATTGCACTGGCCGTAGCGGTTGTTCCCCACACTGGCTGTCGTTCCGTCCAATTTTAACCCGATTGTGTGCCAGTCACCTGCCGAGACCACCACAACGTTCTCCCAATCCCCCACATTGCACTGGCCTTCGTTGTTTTGGCCAACTGCCAGGACCGTCCCGTCCGTTTTGATGGCGACAGTGCGGCGCCAGCCTGCTGCAATTGAGACTACATCCTTCCAATCTTCCACTTCGCATTGGCCGTATTTATTCCAGCCAGTGGCTATTACCGTGCCGTCCTTTTTCAACCCGACCGTGTGCGAACTGCCGATATGCGCGCTGCCAGCCGCAACGGATATGATGTCGTACCAATCACTGACGTCGCACTCTCCATATTTATTGTCTCCAATTGCTAGTACGGTGCCGTCTATTCGGAGCGCCACCGAATGGCGGTAGCCGGCAGCAATAGCCTTCCCCTCTTTTCTCTTCATCCTAGCCGACCTCCTGAAAGTGGATTCAGTCAAACCTTAACGAGCAATGCCAAATAGACGGCCATCGCCTGGTGGAATTTTCGGATGTCGATGCCGGTGTTTTCGGTGAAGCGGTCAAGGCGGTATTGCAGAGAATTGCGGTGCAGGTGGAGCGCTTTGGCGGTTTCGGAGACGTTCAAATTGTATTTCGTGAACACTTCGATCATCCGCAAGGTTTCCTCGTCATCGGCGTAATTTTGCAGGATCATTTCCCGTATGCTGCGGTAGTGGTCCGCATTCGCCTGGTCAATCAATAAATACGGCACGGCATCGCTGAGATTCGCGACGGCTTTATTGGACTCGGTAAAAATGGCTTTTGCCGCCGTCAGCATAAACGCATGGTACTGGCTGACCCGCTCCATCCCGTTCCGAAAAGGGCCGACCAGGAAATGGATCTTGATGTATAAGTCGCTCATCAAAATATTGATGATGTCTTCGTAGGAAATGCTGTCGCTGCCGATGCTTTCCTGCTCAATCAGAATTCCTTCGTGGCCATTTTCCCACAGAATCGTAACATTGCCCGGAAACAGTTCAGCGAGTGCATCTTTGAATAACTCCGGGCTGATCTGATTTTCTTTGATGGAGAAATAGACAAAGCGGTATGCCCCTGCCGTTTCCAGCGGATCTGCATCGTCCGAGTCAATCGCGTTTCGCCATTTCTGTTCGTCGGGTGTCAGGACAGGAACATCGCTCCGGTAAGGCGGCATAAACGCGGCAAGCACTGACAGGTCTTTCGGGCTCAGTTCGCTTTTTTCAATGCCGATGATTTCACCGGCTTCTGCTCTAAACCAATTGTAGCGTTCATCCAAGCCTTGGCTCTCTTCTTGATAGACGATCAAGGAAGGGTATATTTTTTTCAGGTTGTCGATCATCCCACCACTCCTTTCTTCGAAGATAGACGCTTTCTTTATTTCAGTTCAAAAAGATCGACCAGCAGCAAGGTGATGGCGCCGATCAATGTGGCATCGTTCCCGAGTTTCGTCACTTCTACTTGGGTTTTACTTGCAGAAGGCGTCAGTGCCGACGCTTGAATCGTTTCGCGTATCGCCGGCAAGATGAATTGCTCGGCTTTTGAGACGCCGCCGCCCAGGACGATTTTTTCCGGGTTGACGATGTGGATCAAGTTGGTCAGCCCGACGCCCATCGCTTGTCCGGATTCCCTCAGGATGTCCGCAAACTGTCTGTTGCCGCCGACCGCCAGTTTGTAGACCGTTTCGGCGGTCAGTGGGTTCGCTGCTCCTCTATTGGTCACTTTCCGGGCAATGGCCGGTCCTGTGACAAAGGTTTGCAGGCAGCCCCGGTTGCCGCATTCGCAAATCTCGCCGTGCAGATCGATTGTCATATGGCCGATTTCCCCTGCGATATCCGAAAAGCCGTGATACAGTTTCCCGTCGATGATGAGGCCCGCTCCGACGCCTCTGCCCACGTTCACCGCCAGCATGCTTTCCAGTTCGCCGTGGTTGCCAAACCAGTATTCGCCGAGCGCCATGGCGCGTGCATCGTTTTCCACTTTCACTTCCAGGCCAAATGCCTGTTCCAGCTCTTCTTTGATTGGGATGTTGGCGAGGCCAAGAATTGGTGCATTCAGCGAAACGCCGCGCTCGACGTCCACCACGCCGTGCATCGCCACACCGATGCCGATGATATTTTCTTCTCTGCCCGAAGTCCCGTCCAGGCACTCTGCAATACCGCTTTTCAAGGCGGCGAGAAACTGTTCGCTGTTGATGGGCAGCTCAAGCTTTGTCTGCGACCGTTTCAGGACTTTCCCCGCCAGGTCCGCTACGATGCATTCGATGTGTTCCGGCCCTGCGTCCACACCGATGATCGTGAATGCCTGGTCGTTGATGACGAGCATCGTCGGTTTCCGGCCGCCGAGCGATTCGCCGAAATCACTTTCTTCGACGATTTTCTGGTCGATCAGCTCTTTGACGTTGCTGCTGACGGTCGGCGGCGTCAATTTCGTTTCCCGTGCAATCTGGGCGCGCGAAATCGGCCCGTCTTTTCTGATTTTGTTCAGGATGATCGATTTGTTCACCGATTTCATCCATTGAAAGCTGCCTTGGCGCATGTCTATCCCTCCGGTTGGTTCATGTTGCTAAATTGTAAGAGTTTTCATTCTTATTATTGAATAGTTTACCAAATTCCTTTATACTCATGTTAATTAAATTAATTTATTAAGTATTGGGGTGGAAGACAATGATTCAGCAGCACGTGGCTCAGACATTTAAAGACGTTTTCAAAACGGCGGAAAAAACGCGTTTCTTCTTTGCACCGGGGCGCATCAACTTGATTGGCGAACATACCGACTACAACGGCGGCCATGTGTTTCCGGCAGCGATTTCGTTCGGCACGTATGCCGTTGCCCAAAAACGCACCGACCAGACGCTGCGGTTCTACTCGATGAATTTCCCGGAAGAAGGAATCATCGAATGTGATTTGGGTGACCTGTCCTATAATTCGGACCACGGCTGGGCCAATTTTCCAAAAGGCATGATCCAGCAGTTTACCGGCAACGGGTTTTCCGTTTCTTCCGGCATGGACATCCTGTTTTACGGCAACATCCCGAACGGCGCCGGCCTCTCTTCTTCCGCTTCCATTGAAATGGCGACCGGCGTGGTGCTCGAAGGCTTGTTCGATTTGACGATCGACCGCCTGCAGATGATCCAACTTGGGCAACGGGTAGAAAACGATTATATCGGTGTCAACAGCGGCATCATGGATCAGTTCGCCATCGGCAAAGGCAAAAAGGATGCGGCGATTTTATTGGATTGCCAGACCTTGAAGTACAGCTACGCGCCGGTTAAATTAAACGACCACGAGATTGTCATCATCAACTCTAACAAGCAGCGGACACTGGCCGGCTCGAAGTACAACGAACGCCGCAGCGAATGCGAACAGGCGCTGGAAGACCTGCGTGCGGAACTGCCCGTCACCAGCCTCGGCGAACTGACGAACGAAAAGTTTGAGCAGTTCCAGCACCTGATCACTAGCGACACAAACCGCAGACGGGCGAAGCACGCCGTCTCCGAAAACGAACGGACGCTGCTCGCGCTCGACGAACTGGAAAGGGGCAATCTCGAGCGCTTCGGCGAATTGATGAACGCCTCCCACCTGTCGCTCCGGGACGACTACGAAGTGACGGGTGCGGAACTCGACCACATTGCCGAAACGGCTTGGGCGCATCCCGGCGTCATCGGCGCACGGATGACCGGTGCAGGATTCGGGGGATGTGCGATTGCCATCGTCGAACAGGAACAAGTGAAAAGTTTGAAAGAAACAATAGCGGAAAGCTATACCGAAGCGTTTGGCTACGCCCCTTCTTTTTATGAGGCGAAAATTTCGGATGGCGCCAAAGAACTTGTAGAGGAGTTTTGACCATGACGGTTTTAGTATTAGGCGGAGCTGGATATATCGGATCGCACGCGGTCTATCAATTGATCGACCAAGGAACGCGGGTTGTCGTTGTCGACAACCTGGAAACGGGCCACCGGGAAGCGGTCCACCCGGAAGCGGTATTTTACGAAGGCGATATCCGGGATGCCGCGTTTCTCAATTTTGTCTTTGAAAAAGAAGCGATTGACGAAGTCGTCCATTTTGCTGCCAATTCCCTGGTCGGCGAATCAATGGAGAATCCTTTGAAGTATTTCGACAACAATGTCTACGGAACGCAAGTGTTATTGCAGGCGATGACCAAGCACGGCGTCCGGAAAATCGTCTTTTCTTCCACCGCCGCCACATACGGCGAACCGGAAGCGGTGCCGATCACCGAAACGATGCCGACCGTTCCGACGAGCACTTACGGCGAAACCAAGCTCACCATGGAAAAGCTCATGAAGTGGACCGGCCTTGCACATGACTTGAAATTTGTGTCGCTGCGCTATTTTAATGTGGCAGGTGCAAGAGAAGGCGCCGAAATCGGCGAAGACCACCGCCCGGAATCCCATCTCGTGCCGTTGATCTTGCAGACAGCGCTTGGGCAGCGAAGCGAAATCACCGTGTTCGGCGATGACTACGATACTGCAGACGGCACGTGCATCCGCGATTACGTCCACGTCGAAGACTTGATCCGTGCGCATTTACTGGCGCTCGACTATTTAAGACAAGGCGGCGACAGCGATGTCTTTAACTTAGGGAGCAGCCAAGGCTTTTCCGTCAACGAAATGATTTCCGCTGCCCGTTCGGTGACCGGCAAGAACATCCCGGTGAAAACGGGTGCACGCCGTGCAGGCGACCCGAGCATCCTGATTGCCAGTTCCGACAAAGCGAGAACCGTGCTCGGCTGGAATCCGGTCCATACGTCCGTTGAAAAAATCATCGCAGACGCCTGGAACTGGCATTCTAAAAACCCATCCGGCTACGAAAAGGAAGTGTTGAAATGATCTATCAAACACTTGCCGGGCTTGTCCAGAAAGCCTTAGAGACGGGACTCATTGAAGCCGCAGACAGCGATTATGCCCGCAACCAGGCGATGTACCTGCTTGGATTGCAATCATTCCCCAAAGGAGCGCTCGAACCGGCGGACGACACCATCCCCAACCTGCTCGAAACTTTGGTTGCCTATGCCGTAGAAAAAGGTGTCATTGAAGACATCTTTGACGACAAGGAAATGCTGTCAGCCAATATCATGAACTGTTTTGTTGCACGGCCTTCTGCCATCAATGCAACATTTGATGAAAAATACGCGGAATCGCCGGAAGCGGCAACGGATTATTTTTACGAACTGAGCCAAAACAGCAACTACATCCAGATGAACCGGATCCGGAAAAATATTTCCTATAAAGCGGAATCTAAATACGGCGAAATGGACATTACGATCAACTTGTCCAAGCCCGAGAAAGATCCGGAACAGATCAAGCGCGAACGCGAGATGAAACAGACGCTCTCTTATCCGAAATGCCTCTTGTGCAAGGAAAACGTCGGCTACGCGGGGCGCATCGGCTACCCGGCACGCGCCAACCACCGCGTCGTCGAGGTGCCGCTTGCCGGTGAAAACTGGTATTTCCAGTACTCGCCTTATGTCTATTACAACGAACACAGCATTCTGCTTTCAGAAGAACACCGCGACATGAAAATCGACCGCAGCGGCTTTGAACGCCTGCTTGCTTTTACCGAACGCTTCCCTCATTACTTTGTCGGCTCGAACGCGGATTTGCCGATTGTCGGAGGCTCTATCTTAAGCCACGACCATTACCAGGCCGGGCGCTACGAGTTTGCCATGACAAAAGCGGAAGATGCGTTTGCATTCCCGTTGGCCGCGTATCCGGACATCGCGGCATCCGTCGTGAAATGGCCGATGTCGGTGATCCGCTTGAAAGGCAGCGACATCGGCAGCCTCGTCGATGCATCGGATGAGATTTTGCAGAAGTGGAAAACGTATTCGGATGAAGAAGCCGATGTACTGGCGTTCACTGGCGACACACCGCATAACACCATTACGCCGATTGCGCGAAAACGCAGCGGGCTGTTTGAAATTGATTTGGTGCTCCGAAACAACCGCACGACAGCGGAACATCCGTCGGGAATTTTCCATCCGCACGCAGATGTCCATCACATCAAGAAAGAAAACATCGGTTTGATTGAAGTGATGGGGCTTGCCGTTCTGCCGCCCCGCTTAAAAGAGGAACTGGCGGAAATCGAGGAATTCCTGCTCGGCAATGCAGACACTGTCTCTCCTCTCCATCAGGACTGGGCTGAACAGTTGAAAGCAGAATACGGCACGCTTTCCCTCCGTGAAGAAGCGGAAGCGCTCCTGCAAAAAGAATTGGGCAAAAAGTTCGTCCGCATCCTTGAAGACGCCGGCGTATTAAAAGAAAAAGAAGCATTCGACCGGTTTATCCAGACCGTGAATCAACCCGCAGCAAGCGGTTCGATCAACGGAATCCGCTGATATTGGTCAAGATGCACGAAGACTCCCCGTATCTTTGTGCATCCTTGCCATTACCAGAATTCCGGCTATACGGTATGCTTTTACTAGTTAATGAAAGCACTTACACACATTGGAGGGAATCAAATGGCAGGCTTGAATTTAGTGAACATCAGAAAAGAATACGAAAAAGGGGTTGTATCCGTACAGGACTTCAACCTGGAAATTCGCGACAAAGAGTTCCTCGTTCTCGTCGGCCCTTCAGGCTGCGGAAAATCCACGACACTACGGATGATTGCCGGCCTTGAAGACATCACACAAGGCGACTTGTACATCGGCGACAGACGTGTCAACGATGTCTCGCCGAAAGACCGTGACATTGCGATGGTCTTCCAAAACTATGCCCTTTACCCGCATATGAGCGTTTACGACAATATGGCGTTCAGCTTGAAGCTGCGCAAAATGAAAAAAGACGATATCAAAGCACGGGTGGCGAATGCCTCGAGCATTCTCGGCCTTGATGACTATTTGGACCGCAAGCCGAAAGCCTTGTCTGGTGGACAGCGCCAGCGTGTTGCTTTAGGCCGTGCCATCGTCCGCGACGCGGAAGTGTTCCTGATGGATGAGCCGCTCTCCAACCTGGATGCCAAACTGCGTGTGCAGATGCGCGCCGAGATCCAGAAGCTGCACCGCCGCCTGCAGACGACTACCGTTTATGTAACCCACGACCAGACGGAAGCGATGACGATGGCGACACGCCTTGTCGTCATGAAAGACGGCTTTATCCAGCAAGTCGGATCACCGAAAGAAGTGTACGACTTGCCGGACAATATGTTCGTCGGCGGCTTTATCGGTTCACCGTCTATGAACTTCCTGCGCGGAAAAATCGTCGGCGATTCATTCCTGATGGAAGGCATCAAAGTGCTTGTCCCTGAAGGGAAATTGAAGACTTTGCGCGACCAAGGCTACGCAGACAAGGAAATCATCCTCGGCATCCGTCCGGAAGATATCCACGATGAGCCGTTGTTCCTGCAGCATTCGCCGCAGACGAAGATCGTCGCGTTTGTCGAAGTGTCGGAATTGATGGGATCTGAAATTGTCCTGTATTCAAAAGTGAACGATCAGGACTTCATCGCCCGCGTGGACGCCCGCTTCAATGTGCAAGCCGGCCAAACGATCGACATGGCATTCGATATGAACAAAGCCCATTTCTTCGATATTGATACGGAGTTGCGGATTAAATAAGTTTGTTGAATATAAAGTTCCTTCTATATTGAAGAGGCTGACCCAAAGTCATTTTAAATGACAAAGGGGCAGCCTCTTCAACGTGTTGAAAAAGCTATGACTTTTAACCGATATTCCGCAAACCAGCTGCGATAGATTGTAGACAAATTTTAGTTATGATGCAGCGATTCATAAACCAACCAGTCTGGCCACTTCGCTTTCCATGACCGGACCGTTAGGGTATCTCCCCTTGATTCAATAGTGAATGTGAATCGGATTGAAGCTTAAACAGACAGCTCAAGAGGAAAAGTGACACCTCTGGGTAGCCTTTACGCTGAGGATCCGGAGTGAAAGCAGGCGACTGGCAAAGATGTGCTCCTGCATCGCTTCGCTAGCTTCGTCGCAAAGGCTTGGCCTTGCAGACTTCGGCCAATGCCTTTCCTGCGGGACAGCGAAGGGCCGAAATCCACTCGGGACGTTAGTTCCGAGTTAGTTCGGCGCGAGCCCGCGGAAAGCGTCCGGCTGAAACGGAGGATCCGGAGAAGACAGCCGCTTTCCCTGGCTTCTTGTGAGAGCCATGCCCCAAGCGTCCGAGCGACATTTTGTGTCATAAAAAGAAAAAGCAGCCTGATAGCCGCTAATACCGACTTTCAGGACTGCCTTTAAATTTATTCTTCTTACTATCAGTTTACGCCTTCGCTAAAATCAAGACGCCTTTTGCTTCTAACCCAACTGTTCCACTCACTTGCTCATTGGACAGCAATTCCTTGTACGCGCTATCCCCTAGCTCGATCGCTGCTTCTTCGTTGTTGTGGTTCAGTACGAACAGGTAGGTCTGCCCGTCTTTCACACGTTCCGTTGTTTCCACGCCTTCCGGTACGGCTAGAAGCGGCTCGACGCCGGCTTCTTCGCACACAGTCTGCAGGAAGTCGACCAGGAAGTCGGCATCCGGGCTTGACGCCACGTACCACGCTTTCCCTTTTCCGAACTGGTTGACGGTCAGGACCGGCATCCCTTTGTAGAAGTCGGAGCCGTATTCGGCAACAGCTTCAGCGCCTTCTGTGTGGATCAGGTCAAACAAGAGGTTGCAGGAATAGCTGCCGTTCATCTGGCCGCGGGCATCGTTCAAAACGATTTGATTCGTTTCGTCCGGATGAAGCGCATCGATTTCCTCTGCCCAAATGCCGAGGACGTTGCGCAATTCGCCCGGGTATCCGCCAAGCGTCACGATGTCGGTTTCGTTGACAATGCCGCTGAAGAACGTTGTCAGGAACGTGCCGCCGTTTTCGACGAAGCTTTCCACTTTCGCTGCGTAGCCTTCTTTCACCATGTACAGAACCGGTGCAATGACGACATCGTATTGGCTCAAGTCTTCTTCGACGCCGATCATGTCTACTTGAACATTCAATTTATAAAGCGCGTCGTAGTATTTATGGACTTCGTTGACATAGTCGAGCGATACGGACGGTCCGCTTGACAGTTCCACTGCCCAGCGGTTTTCCCAGTCAAAGACGATGGCGACTTTGGCGTTGACGCGTGCATCAAGCAGCGTATCCCCTAACTGGTTAAACTCTTTCCCGATTTGCGCGACTTCATTAAAGACCCGCGTGTTTTCATGGCCGACGTGTTCAATGACCGCGCCGTGGTATTTCTCGCAGGCGCCGACGGAACGTCTTAATTGGAAATACAGGATGGTGTCTGCCCCGCGGCCGATTGCCTGGTAGCTCCATAAGCGCATGACGCCTGGACGCTTCAAGGAGTTGTACGGCTGCCAGTTTTGCTGGCTCGGCGTCTGTTCCATCAGCATGAACGGCTGCCCGCTCTTCAGCCCGCGCATCAAATCATGCGTCATGGCTGTGTAGCTGAATGGCGTATCGATGGCCGGGTAGTTGTCCCACGACACAACGTCCATTTCTTTTGCCCATTTGAAGTAATCAAGCATCGGGTACGTGCCCATCAAGTTGGTCGTAATCGGCGTGTTCGGCGTGTGTTTCCGGATGGCGTTGTACTCCAGTTTGTAGCAGTCCAATAGGCTGTCCGACTGGAAGCGGCGGTAATCGAGCGAAATGCCCTGGAAATCGGACTCGTTGTTTTCGCGTTCTTCGCTCAGCATGTTCGGCGGCACGATTTCGTCCCACTCGTAGAACGTGTGGCCCCAGAATCCGGTGTTCCATGCTTTGTTCAGCTTTTCCAGTGTGCCGTATTTGTCGCTCAGCCAGTTTTGGAAAGCGGTTTGGCAGTTGTCGCAATAGCAGTAGCCGCCGTACTCGTTGGCCACGTGCCAAATCAGGACGGCCGGATGGTCTTTGTAGCGCTCCGCCAGTTTCTCAGCGATCTTCTCGGAGTATTCGCGGTATGTCGGGCTGTTCGGGCAGGAATTGTGGCGGCTGCCGAATTTCCGTTTCCTGCCGTAGAAATCAACGCGGAGGACATCCGGGTATTTTTTCGCCATCCATGCCGGATGCGCTGCCGTGCTCGTCGCGAGGCATGTGTAAATGCCGTTTTCGTAAAGGCGGTTGATTTTCTCATCGAGCCAGTCAAAGTTATATGTCTCTTCATCCGGCTGGTTCAGCGCCCATGAAAAGACGTTCAAAGTCGCTACGTCAATTCCCGCCAGTTTGAACATGCGTACGTCTTCGTCCCAAATTTCCTGCGAATCCCATTGTTCCGGGTTGTAGTCCCCACCGTGCCAAATTTTCGGCAATTTCTCGTTAATCATGTGATTCCATCCCTTCTATCTCAAGCCCGGTCATCCGAGCTTTGGCTGGTCCAGCAATTGGATTTGGTCGGTCGTGGTGTTTTCAAGTTCCAGTACGACCACTTCGTTGTTTTCTTTTTTCAGCAGCGGTCCTGGCACATACAGGCGCTGCTGCGGCCCGGCTGTGTTCCAGTAGCGGCCGAGGTTAAAGCCGTTGATGAAGACATTGCCTTTGGTGAAGCCTTGTGTGTCAACATACGCATCGAGCCCTTCCGCTGCATCGAACGTGCCGCGGAAAAATTTCGGGAACCGTTCTTCATTGCCGGTCTGGTAATCAAGCGGCAAGCGGTCCATTTCAATCTTGAACATTTCCCAGTGAAAGAAATACTGTTCGCCGAGCCACAAGTTTTTGAGCAGGCCTTTTTGGTCGGTCAAATGCTTGCCGTAATTGGCGCGCCCCATGTTCTCCACCAGAATCTCCAGCGTGTTGACTCGTTCCGGGAAATCTAGGACGAGTGCTTTGTCTTCGTCGTTGATGTACGTTGTTGCGGCGTAGCGGCCGTTGATGTAGATGAAGCCGCGGTCGCGGATATGGCCCGAATTCATTTTCAGCTCGCCTTGGCGGTTGACCGTCGTGCGGTACAACGTATAGCCGTAAGCCTGATCGATGTCTTCCATCGGGAGCGGCACCATATGCTCTACTTTTTCGCTGATGCTTTCCAGGACGTCGAACAAACTGACGCTTTCCCCTACGTTCACGGTTCCGTATTCCGTTGCCGTCGGTGTCTCTTCAAAATCCGCCGGCACTTCGGAGTACTCGCTCAGCACCCTTTTGACGGCTTTGTATTTTTCGGTAATCGCGCCGCCTTCTGTCAGCAAGCTGTCGTAATCGTAGCTCGTGATAGTCGGGTAGTAGATGTCGTAATGGTTGGCACCGTTCATGAAGCCGAAGTTCGTGCCGCCGTGGAACATATAGAAATTGACCGAAATGTTCTTGTCCATGATTTCCTTGAAGACGGCCGCTACATCGTCGCCGCTTCGCACCGTGTGCTCGCCTGACCAATAATCAAACCAGCCGATCCAGAACTCCGCCACCATCTTCGGCGAACCCGGCTTGAAGGCTTCCAGCGCGTCGAACGATTCATCCACCCGGGAGCCGAAGTTCAGTGTGGTGGTGACATCCGGCAGCGACCCTTGTGTGATAAAGTCAGGGCCGTCTGATGTGAACAGGAATGTATCGAGTCCGTGCTTTTGGTACTGGTCTTTGTAGAAATCCAAGTATGCCAAATCATTGCCATAGGCGCCGTATTCGTTTTCAATCTGCATGGCAATGACCGGCCCGCCGTTTTGGTACAAATGCCGCTTGAATTTCGGCAACAGGACGGCGAAATAATCTTCTACATGCTTCAGGAAAGACGGGTCGCTGCTTCGCATGACGAGCCCTTTGTCTTTCAGGAGCCAGGACGGCAAGCCCCCCATTTCCCACTCTGCGCAAATATACGGTGCCGGGCGCAGGATCACATAAAGCCCCACTCGTTGGGCAAGTTCGATAAACCGTTCGATATCCGCCATTCCGGAAAACTGGAATTCGCCTTTTTTCGGTTCGTGGAAGTTCCACGGAATATACGTTTCAACGGTATTCAGCCCGAGCGCCTTCAGTTTCTGCAAGCGGTCTTCCCACTGTTCCGGCACTGTCCGGAAGTAATGGATGCCCCCCGATAAGATCTGGAAAGGCTCTTCTTCGAAATAAAACGATTCGTTTTTAACAGTCAGCACATTGACGCCTCCTATGTATGCCGGAATGCGGGTTTGCCGTTGTGGATCTTTCGCAAACCCGGTTCCGGTTATACTCGCTTAACTTTGTAGACGACTGAAGAAAAATCAGCCGGATGTTCACTCAGGCGGTAGCGATTCAGCTGCAAGCCGGCCTCCATCAATTCGTCCCCGTAAAATGTCGCATCAAGCCCTTCAATCGCGTACTCGAACTCAGGGTTCAGCCCTTTAAAGAACACGCGGGAAAGCCCCGGGTTCGGGGTCGACAGGACCTGGTAATAGCCGAGCAGCGCTTCGCTTTGGTCATCTGACACCACCAGCCAGCTCGTGCGGTTGCCGTCTTCTGCAAACGGGCTTTCGATCCGGTAAAACTGCCCTTGCTGGATCAGCGACCGGTTTTCTTTGTAGAACCTGATTTGCTCTTTCACTTGTTCTTTTTCCGCATCAGTCATCATCGTTACATCCAGTTCGTAGCCGAAAGCGCCGAAATACGCGACGTTTGCGCGTGTTTCCAAACTTGTCACTCGTCCTACCTGGTGGTTCGGCACGGCGGAGACATGCGCACCCATCGACGAAACGGGGTACACGAGCGACGTGCCGTATTGGATCTTCAACCGTTCCACGGCATCGGTATCGTCGCTCGTCCATCCTTGCGGCGCATAATGCAGCAAGCCCGGATCAAAGCGGCTGCCGCCTCCTGCACAGGATTCAAACAAGACATGCGGAAATTCCGAAGTCAACCGTTCGTACAGCGAATACACCCCCAGGATGTAGCGGTGCGCCACTTCCCGCTGCCGGTCTGCCGGAAGGCCGAGCGAGCCGACTTCCGTCATGTAGCGGTTCATGTCCCATTTCACGTAGGAAATCGGTGCATCCCGCAGGACCTTCGCCATCAAACCGTAGATGTAGTCGACGACTTCCTGGCGGGAGAAATCCAGCACGAACTGGTTTCTGCCATGCGACATCCGGCGGTTCGGCACATGGATCACCCAGTCCGGATGCGCGTTGTACAAGTCACTCGCTTTTGACACCATTTCCGGCTCAAACCATAAGCCGAATTCCATCCCAAGGCCCGTGATGGCTTTCGCCAATTGCGTGATGCCATTCGGCAATTTGCGCTTGTCTTCAAACCAGTCGCCGAGCGAACTCGTGTCCGCATCGCGCTTGCCGAACCAGCCGTCGTCCAGGACGAACAATTCCACTCCCAGCTCTTTCGAAGACTGCGCGAGTTCAAAGATTTTCTGTTCATCAAAATCGAAATACGTCGCTTCCCAGTTGTTGATCAGCACCGGACGTTCCCGGTCGCGCCATTTGCCGCGCGCCAAACGAGTCCGGTACAGCCGGTGGTAAGTCTGGCTCATGCCGTTCAAGCCCGCGTCCGAATACACCAGCACTGCTTCCGGCGTTTGGAACGACTCCCCGTTTTTCAGGAGCCAATTAAAATCGAACGGATTGATGCCCATCATCAAACGCGCCGTATCGTAATGGTCCACTTCGACCTGCGCCAGGAAATTGCCGCTGTAGACCAGGCTTGCGCCGTAGACTTCGCCTTGGTGTTCCGTCGTTTCCGGCCGCTTTAATGCCAGAAACGGATTTTGCTGGGCACTGCTCGTTCCGCGTGTGCTCGCGATGCTTTGAAGCCCCGGCACTAGCCGGCGGTTTTTGATATGCCGCTCCCTGGCCCATGCCCCCGACAGCTGCACCATCTCAAAATTGGAATTCGGCAAATCGATGCTGACGCTCAGCGCCCGCGTCAAATTGACATCCGCCTCGCCGTAATTGGTAAAACGGGCCGAGCGGGCAATGGCATCCAGTTCTTCAAAAACGGTGTACGACAGCCGGACTTCCACGTCGATTTCCTTATCGTATAACGTAATTTCCAAGGTCGTCGCTTCCCTGTCGTTTTCAGAATACGTGGCCGGCAAGCCTTCCAGTTTCTCTTTGCCTCCGAAAATCCGGTGGTCCTGGTAGACGAAATCGGTGATGCGGCTACCGCCTTCTTGCAGCACTTGATAAGCGGGTTCACGGAAATCCGTCGTTCCGTATGCTGGATACTCCTGTTTGACAAGATCCAGCGAAAAGACCAGATCTCCTTCTGTCGTACAGGCAGTATTCGGCGTCGCCTCCACATGGAACAAACGCTCGAACGACTCCCTGTGGCGCAATTTCTTCCCGTAGTAAAGCTGGCCCAACTGGCCGTTTTCCATCACGTTAAAAATATAGCTCGTTTTCTCGGTTTGCAGATGAAACTCCCGTGTGGAGCCATTGTATAAAATAGGCACACTATACCTCCTCGTAGTAAAGCAGATCAAGCGGACTTTCTAATTCCCTTAATTTATTCGCTTGCTAAAATCACTGTGTTTTTCGTGTTAATCGATATGTATCAAAATAGCTGCGCCCGCCTGAGGCAAGTGCAGCTATTTTCATTTAACCCTTAACTGATCCCATCATGCCGGCTACAAAGTGTTTCTGCATCAGGAAGAACACCAGCGCTGTCGGCAATGTCGCGATGACGATCGCCGACATGATGACGCCGTAGTCAGGCGAGTAGCTCGAGCCCAAATTGGAAATCAGCAATGGAATGGTCCGTTTTTCCGGTGATTGCAAGATGACCAATGGCCATAAGTAGTTGTTCCAGCTGTTCATGAACGTGATGATCGCTGCTGCGGCATACGTCGTTTTCATTGTCGGCATGTAGATCCGGAAGAAGACGCCGATTTCGCTCAAGCCATCAATTCTTCCCGCTTCCACCAAATCTTTCGGAAACATTTTCGTGTTCTGGCGGAAGAAGAAGATGAAGAACGCCGTAGTCGCTGTCGGCAAAATGACCGCGCCGAGCGAGTCGATGCCAAAAAGCGGCGCCGTGTCGCTGATGCTGCCGAACATGCGGTACAACGGCACCATGATTGCTGCAAACGGAATCATCATCGACAACAGCAAGATGTTAAAGACGATGTCTTTTCCTCTGCTGCGGTGGATTTCAAAACCGTAGCCGGCAAGCGATGCCAGCAAGAGCGTCACTACGGTCGTGATGACCGCGATAATTGTCGAGTTGACCAAGGCCGGAACGATGTCCACTGATTCAAAAAGCGTCGTCATGTTTTCGATCAAATGGGTCCCTGGAAGCAAACGCCCTTTTGTCACATCCGATGATTTATTGGTGATGCTGACGAGCATCCATAAGAACGGGAAAATGGAGACAATGGCTGCAAGGCTTAGAAACACATAGATAAAGACTCTTTTGATGTTCTTCATTTCTTCTCACCCGCCACTCTGAATTGAATAATCGAAAGAATTACCACTAGAATCACAATGACGTAAGAGACAGTCGATGCATAACCGAAGTCAGGCGTGTATTCGAACGACAGGTTGTAGATGTACTGCGAAATTGAAATCGTCGCATTGCCGGGCCCGCCGTTCGTGATGTTGACGATTTCATCGAAAATCTGCAACGTACCGATTGTCGACGTGATTGAAGTGAACAAAATGATCGGTTTCAACATTGGCACGGTAATTTGGAAAAATTGCTGGATGGAGTTTGCTCCATCAATTTTCGCTGCTTCGTAGATCGACTTGTCAACGTTCTGCAAAGCCGCCAAATAGAAAATCATGTTGTAGCCCGTCCATCTCCACGTGATGGCGAGAATGATGACCACTTTCGCCCAGAACGGATCAGCCAGGAAGTTGATCGTTTCGGAAATAAAGCCGAACTTGAGCAAGAACACGTTGATGATGCCATCCACACCAAACAGGTATTTAAAGATGACCGAATAGGCAACCAGTGAAGTGACACACGGCAAGAAAATCGCGATTCTGAAAAAGCCTTTGAATTTCAAATTGGGATCATTTAACAGAACCGAGAAGAATAACGCCAATACAATCATCAATGGAACTTGAATCAGCAGATAAATTGATGTATTGGTTAGCGCTGCGATAAACGTCGGATCGCCGAACAATCGCTGCCAGTTGGCCAATCCTACATACTCGAGGTTGCTGCCCATCCCGGATTGGAACGATAAAAGAAAAGCCTGGACCATAGGGTAAAAGTTGAAAATCGTAATGGCGATGACTGAGACAATGACAAACAACCAACCGACTTTTTTCTTAAAAAATACACCGGTTTTTTCGCGTCTTGTTTCTTTATAGCGCAGCGGAAGATCCAGTTCGTCTTTTTTTGTAGCTTGCTGGTTCATGTTTCTCATTCCTCCTATAAGAAAAGCGCAAGCGCCCATGGAGCTCCAACAGGCTTAATGCACTTCGCGCAGGAAATTCTGATTTCCAGAGTGAAGTGATTTAAGACCCCGAGGGGCTGGGCGCTGGAGTCTGGACACCGATTACGCAATTCTGATTTCTATGATTCTCATCATTTTAAAAAAACTTGAGCTGCGCCTGGCTGGCGAGTGATAAAGCACTTCGACCAGTCCATTAGCGGCAACTCAAGGCTTTATTGTTTCCCGTGCAATTATTTAAGTTGTGCTTCCGCTTGCCCTTGAACATTTTCAAGCACTTTTGTCAGCTCTGTGCCTTTTAGGTAGTCTTGCATCCCTGTAACCAAGATGTCTTCGATGGCATATGTGTGCAGGCCATAGTTGACGCCAGGAATTTCATCTGTCCATTTCGAAAAGTCGGTGATGATTTGCTGTCCGCCGAAGAATTCATCTTCTACTGCATAAGCGTCGCCTTCAGCTGCTGCTGAGTAAGTTCCAAGAGCGCCGATGTCTTTTACAAGTGTCTGGTACAAGTCAGCATTTGAGCCGAATGTGTTCAGCATGAAATCTGCCGCTTCTTCTTTGCCGTCTACGTTTAAGATGTACCACGAGCTTCCGCCCAAGTTAGAAGCGTTGACTGCGCCTTCCATATCCAAACGCGGCATTGGCACAACTGCCCATTTCCCTGATTGTTCTGCTTCTTGCTTGATGCTTGGCGTGATCCAGTTTCCTGTTGGTACGCTGGCAACATCGCCGCTGTTGAATGCGCCGACAAACTGGCTCCAGTCAGAAACGATTTTCCCAATGTCTGCATCCATCATCTTTTTGTATGTTTCGAATGCTTTTGCAAGTGTTTCGTTTCCTGCAAGGTTCGGTGTTGAACCATCTTCTTTCACGTACCAAGAACCGTTCGTCTGGATCATCATGCGGATTTGGCCTAAATCGTTCGGGTCCAATGTCAGCATGTTTTTGCCTGTTGCTTCTTTTACTTTCTTGCCGATTTCAATGTATTCGTCCCACGTGATGTTCGTCAGATCTTCTGCTGTGTAGCCTGCTTGCTCCAAGTAGTCCGTACGAACGTACAATCCGGCTACGCCTGAATCGAATGGCAATCCGTATTGTTCGCCGTTATGGCTTGTTGTAGCAATTTTGTAATCTGCAAAATCTTCCGGGTTAATAACGTCTGTCAACGGATGGAATGCATCCGGATAAGCCTGCAGGAAACTTTGTGCACGGTAATCTTCGATCAGGACAATGTTTGGCATCCCTTTCGTCGTACCTGAGCTAAGCCCTGTGTTAAGTTTTTGGATGATGTCGTCTTGTGCATTTTCAATGATTTTCACTTCGAAATCGCCGTCACCGTTATATGCTTCTTTTGCTTTCTCAAGCGCTGCAATATTGAATGCCGGATCCCAAGCCCAAGCTGTAATGGTATCTGCGCTTCCTGCACCTTCTGCACTGCTTCCGCCGCTTGCTTCTTCATCCCCCGAAGAACAAGCTGCCAATACAGCCAATCCAACCAGCAGCACGAGCATAAGATAAAATTTCTTCATCAAAAATCCCCCTTTTTGTAAGCGCTTCATTTTGCACCTTTCATACAGTATAGCGGCATAAAAAAAAAGATTGTTAGCACAATCTTTAGGTGTTCCTTTGAAAATTTTTAGATATTTCAAACTTGCGAGATAGTTGGTATGACTATTCTTGGATACTTGTAATTTCGTTGGATTTTGGAGCTGGATCCAACTTTTGAATAGGCAATTCCACTTTTACTTTCGTCCCTTCGCCTTTGTTGCTTGTAATTTCTACGCCGTATTCTTCCCCGTAAATCATCTGGATGCGTTCATGGACATTGCGAATGCCGATGCCGCTGAAAAGATGGCGTTTCTCTTTGATGTCTTCTTTTGTGTGGTCGCCTTTTATCTCCATGCCGTCGCCGTTATCCACGATTTCACAGACCAGGTTGCCGTGTTTTTGCGACACCAGAATTTGGACGAAGCCTTCTTTTTTCTCGTTGAATGCATGGAAAAAGGCATTTTCGATGAACGGCTGCAAAATCAATTTCGGCAGCTGGCAATCCAGGCAGTCCGGCGAAATGAAGAAATTCACTTTGATGCCGTTGCCGTAGCGTGCCTGGTTGATCAAGACGTAGTTTTTCAGATCCGTTATCTCCTGTTCCACGGTGATGGTTTGGTCCACATTGCTGAGGGCATTTTGCAATAACGAAATCAGTGCATGGATCATATCGGTCGCTTTTTCCTGTTTGCCTTGCTGGACCATAAATTTGATGGAAGCCAGCGTATTATACAGAAAATGCGGGTTGATCTGATGCTGCAGCGCCATCAATTCCGCGCTGCGCTGCTTTTGTTCGGCTTGGACGACCAAGTCTACATACTCCTGCAACTCGTTGAGCATGTAGTTGAACGCGTTGGCAATTTTCTTTGCCTCGTAGCCGCCTGTTTCAGCAACCGGCTTGTTGAAATCGTATTTGGCGATTGTCGAGATTTGTTTGACCAGCCGGCTGATCGAATTGGTCATCCGCCGCGAGATGATGAACACTACGATAACAGCGAGCAAGACGATGCCGAGGCTGATCAGCAGAATTTCTTTGGTGTTGATCAAATTTTCCAGCACCGCGTCTTTGTCCACCAGATTCACCAAATACAAATCATAGGTCGGCAAGTACTGCGACATCAGCAAGTAATCGGTATCGAACACCTGAACATCTTTGAATTCCACTTCTTCGTTTTCAACTTCTTTTGCCATTGACAAAAGTTCCGGTGTTTCCTGCCCGATCATTTCTTCCTGGTTGCTGGAAACGATTTTGCCGGTTCTGTCGACAAGCAGCACTTTGTTTTCAGTGCTCGTATACCCCTCGTAAAGCTCTTTCCAATCCTCTTCGCGGATCGGGAAATACAGCACGCCGTAAATTTCACCGGTCGACCGTTCCATCAGCGCTTTTGTCGCCACAAGCATCGGTTTGTCGTTGAAAGAAGTGGACGGCATAAATTGATAAAGCAGCCGGTTTGGCTCATTGAACGCAGCTTCGGTAATCGGATGGTTTCGCAGCACTTCCCAGGAAACCGGCCAATTTGAATAGTTCATATTGTACAGGCGCTCATTTCGCCCGAGCACGATCATGTTGGCGTCATACGCTTCCACCGTCGGGTAAATGCGTTCGATCTGCCGGCTGATGTCGTGGTAGGATTTCGACGTTTCAATCGCACTTTCGTTTTGCTGGGTCAGTACCCTTTTGATGGTGCCGTTGTTCTGCACTTCGTTCATCGCATTGACGATGGCGAAGCTGTAGTCTTCAAACCTTATCTCGATCTGCTCCAGCGCCTTCGTATTGGAAATGCTGAACGTGTCCATAAACAAATTGGAGGACATGCGGATGGAACTGAAAGTGATCAACAGTGAGACCGCCACGATGCTGATCACCATGATCAGGAACATCTTAATGAACAGGCTGTTATTTCTTAAGATGAGAAACGCCTTTTTCTTCATTTTCATGCTGGGCTTGGATCTCCTTTCGGTAACTGCCTGGAGACATCCCGGTAATGCGTTTAAACACCTTGCAGTAATAGCTGTGCTCTGAATACCCGACCATGCCGCTGATGTTTGAAATCGAGACGGTGCTGTTTTCTAAAAGCTCCATCGATTTCTTGATCCGGACGCGGTTCAAGTATTCGCTGAACCCTTCCTTATGGTGCGTGCTGAAATAAGACGACAAGTACGAGGCATTAAAGTGAAAATGGCCGGCAATTTCCGATAGCCGCAGGGGTTCTGTAAAATGCTGCTCAATATACGCGAGAATGAGATTCAGGTTTTTGGCCTGTTCGCTTCCCTTGTCTTCTGAAAGCAGGATTTCACGCACTTCCCCAAGAAAGCCATTGAGCTCATCCAGTGCTTCGTTTACATGAGCGGCTTCGTTGATCTTCGTGAAATAGCTGTATTTTTTTTGCTCGAGTTCCTGGATATCGTATTTCATCGTATCCAGCAGCACAATGATATTGAAAACGACATTGCCTAAAAACGACTTGAATTCAAAACTGTCGTTGCTGTAACGCCCTGCCAAGTAATCGGCATGGTTTTCCAGATAGGTAAACGCCGCATTGAACAAGCGGTCTTTGAACATGTCGATAAAGTGGTTCAAATCAAAAGTGGCTTGTTTTGCCTTTTCTTCCGGCAGCCCATCAAACGTAAAGAAGGTCTGCTCCGGCAAGTAAAACAAATACTTTTTCATTATCAATAGGTTTTCATCATGCACTCTTTTCAAATCGCCGATGCCATCGAACGGTTTGCCCAGCATCCACACGCCATCCCGGTTTTTGCTTGCCAGGGTTTCGACGGCTTGTTTGATCCAATCCAGCTGCCCCGGATTAAAATTGAACAAAAGCAGCGCATCGGATTCGCCCGAATCCAGCACGAAAACGGACGCTTCTTCAGGCAGGGCGTGCTCGAAAGCCGCTTTCAGTTGAGAGCGTTCCAAATTTCCTCCCTGTACGCTCGCCAACATAAACTGGCTGCCCGTGAAGGCTGCAGACAAGCTATCCATGTCTGCGGACAGGCCATACCCGAGAATCAGCTGCTCCAACACTTCTTCAGTTGAGCGTTTCGGTTCTATCAATGATGCGGCGTGGTGCAGATCCGGAATCCGGCTCGCTGCCTTGTTTAAGATCCGCAATAATTCAGGGCCATTCAATTTCGGCTTCAATATATAATCAGCAACTCCGTTTTGGAACGTCGAACGCACATAATCGAAGTTTTCAAAACTGCTCAGCACAATGATTTCGATTTCCGGAAATGCCAATTTCGCTTCTCTCACCAAATCGATGCCGTCCATAATCGGCATGACGATATCCGTAATAACAATATGCGGAGAAAATTCCGCGATCATCTGCATTGCTTCTTTTCCATTTGAAGCTTCTCCGACAATTTGAAATCCTTCTTGTTCCCACTCGATGTAATTGATGATTCCCTGCCGGATCAGCATTTCATCATCAACAATCAGAACTTTGCATGCTTCTCCCATGAACGTGCCCCCTTCGCATTTAACCCTTTAGACATCCATTTTTTCTCTCTTTGTGTCGGGTAAACCGGTGTTCACTCGCATTAATCTACAGACATAGTATCATCTTTTTATTGTCAGATGTCGATTTTTCGGTCCTATTCATTCAGGCGAATAGAGTTCCCAGACAGTAAAAAAGCACCCTGAAACAGCATTATTCGGTTTGTCTTCCAATTCATTCGGAGGAACTGGGACACAAGCAGGCTTCCCATCGTTTTAAGTTATCGCCTTTTATTGAAACATTTGGAAACTTGCTGCGTAATATAGGTAAGGACGGTGATCAATCTGGAATACATGGTGTCTTTGTCGATGTTTATGATGGTGTTCTATTTTGTATTATTTGCAGTGGTGATTTATCTAGTGGCGAAAGCATTCAGTTTGGCAAACGAGCGGAATGCACTGTTAAAAGAAATTGCGGAGGAACTCCGGCGAAGGTAGTTTTTCAGAAAGGGGCTTGGTCGGGATGGGATTGATTCGCTTTTTGTTCATGAAAAAGAAATGCCTGGTCCACACTGCGTTCGGCAACGAACGGTATTATAGCGCCGCCAGTAAATTCAGCGCGCACGGTATTTCCTTTGACGTTGTGCGGAAATCAAATATCAGCATGATGGATATGGCTTTTGGCGGCGGCGAACGAAGCGCCGTGCCGTTTGCGAAAAACGCGGAGATCAACAATGCGCAATACGATTTTTATGTAACAAAGGAAGATGAACATTTGGCGCAGCGGGCTTTGCGTTGAACCATAAAAACTCATACTAAAACCGCAGCCACTGGACTGCGGTTTTACTGTTCTTCATTCATACAATAATCACTTGCAGCAAAACCGCGATAAAGATCATGCCTACGATAAACGCGGGAAAACTGCTTTCCCGTTCTTCCGGCAGTTCGTCGTTCAGGATGTTCAAGACCACACCGCCCGTCAGAAACGACGACATGAACGCTAAGGTCAAGTCACTGGCATGCGTCACCTCGTATAGAATCCATCCGGTTAAAACTGAAAAAGCCAGCACCCATCTCCCGATCCGCGTATAGAGGTCTTCGTGCGTCAAATGGAGAATGCGGTTATTGGCGATAAAATGGAACGAAAAGACGATAAAGTAAACCACATAAGCAGCAATATTGTCGCCGCTCAGCTCCTGAAGCAAATAGCCGATCAAACCATTGTACAAAGCAAAAGCGCTGATTTCAAGAGCGAAGACCGACACGGATGGCCGCGTCAGATTCTCTTTCCGCCGGTTTTCCCGCTCGGATTTCTCGCTCAACTGATTGATGCCGTAAAAAACCGCGACACCGAGCAGCGCCGACATATACGTCACATAGTCCACTTTTTCAAGCCAGGGAACCAAGGCCGCTTCATGTGCAACGTCCTGGTAATGCGTCAGTTCGGGCACCAGATGCAGCAAAACGTAAGCGATGGAGCCGCCCGAAACGAGCGACACAAGCCGGTTCGTCATCCGCTTCTCCAAGCGCTTGATGGCATTCGTAAAGATGTGCACAATCATAAAACCGATGATGACAAGCAGACTTGGAATAAACATGGCCCCACCCCTTCGGAAAATCGTCTTGGGAATGAATATCGGATAACCTTGATAACGCGTAAACAATCGCCTTGATGGATGAATTCGGCGTTTATCATTTAAATTTGGCCTAAAAAACCGCAGCCCAGCGACTACGGTTCAGCCCTTACTTATTTTGCATAAACTCATAATACCCGCTCTTGAAAAACTCATACCATTCGTCAATTTCTTCTTGCGGAGCCGACTCGAGCGCCGTCATCACTTCTTTGCCGAATTCCAGGAACGCCGAGCCGTTTGCGGTGATGATGTTGCCGTCACGGACTGCCTGCTGCTCCACATAACGGGCTGCATTCGTGTAATTTTCGCCAGCCGCTTCCTGTAGTTCATCCAAACGGTTGCCCGTATGCTGAATATTATTCAAAACGCCGTTCATGCCAAGAAATTCCGTTGCCCCGCAAATGGCACCGAGGACTTTATGGGCATCGAGCGCCTTTTGCACCAGCGCCATGACCGCCTTGCTCTCCTCTTTATGCCACGAATTCCCGCCGATTAACACGAGCCCCGCAAAATCGTTGCCCACTTCGTCCACCGTATAATCCGGCACCACTCGGAACCCGCCAATCGACGTTACCGGATCTTTCGAAAGCGACACCGTCTTCACTCGGTATTTCCGCTCGCCCGTTTCCGGTTCTTCGTTCAACGCCGCAGCAATTGACGCCGCTTCCCAATCCGCATACTCCTCCAACACCACAAACAGCACTTCCTTCACGCTCATTCCGCTCATTCCGCTCTCTCCTTTCGAGATAAACTCTATTGTCGAAGCTTTATTTACCTGCATTATAGCATTTCGCCGAATTTGAAAGAAGCCTCTGGAACCCTGGTTACCCAATACCGGCGCACCTTTTAGGCCCGCACTAAAAAATACGGCCGGTTTTCCGGAAATACGCTCAGTAAAGGTTAAAATATGCTCGATAAAGGTTAAAATACGCTCGATAAAGGTTAAAATACGCTCGATAAAGGTTAAAATACGTTCGGTCCAAGTTAACAGCCGGATGAATTCGCTGGAGCCACACAACTGTTCAAACTCCTGCCATCAAAAATTGATATTCAATTTATATTCGTCCGTTATCATAACGGAGGTATCATTTTTAAACTAAAAGAGGAGTGGCAAACATGAATAAGTTCTTAAACCCGATCACCGACTGGGTCTCCACGAAACGCGGCATGTGGATCACCATCATTGCCTGGATCGTTCTCGCAGTCGTCTTGACATTCGGACCCAGTCTGAACGACTACAAAGTCGCAAACTTCCAGTCGCTGCCGGATGACGCACAGTCGATCATCGCGGACCAGAAACTGAAAGAGTATTTCCCGGATGACCAGGGAACCCCCGGCATCCTCGTCTTCCATAACGCGGAAGGCGACGTCGATTTAACAGCCGTCCAGGACATCCTGGCAGGCATTACGGACGCTAAGATTGAAGGCATCGACTCGATTGTCGACATCAGCCAGCTTCCGCCCCCTGCTTTGGCAGGCTTTTATTCCGAAGACAACACGACGATGATCATCCCGATGACGCTCCAAGCAGGGCTTGGCAGCGCCGACTTCGCGGAGATCAACGATGAAGCTTCCGAAATTGGCAGCGACATTGCCGCTGATTTTGACAACATGGAATTCTACATCACAGGACCGGCCGGCATTGCAGGCGATACGGTGAAACTGTTTGAAGAAGCGGACTTCGTGCTCTTGATCGCGACTGTTTTGATTATCCTGGTTCTGTTGATCGTGATTTACCGTTCACCATTACTTGCCATTATTCCGCTGTTGGCAACGGCGATTGTCTATCAAGTGGTCAACCAGATTCTTGCCTTCATGGGCAAAGGCGGCTTGGAACTGACAAGCCAGACGACGTCGATTATGAGCATTTTGTTGTTCGCAGCCGTCATCGATTACTCCCTGTTCGTGTTCTCCCGCTATCGCGAAGAACTGAACCATTATGAAAGCAAATACGAAGCGATGAAATACGCCATGCGCGCAACCGGTGAACCGGTCTTCTTCGCAGGCGGCACCGTACTTGCAGCAATGCTTGTCCTATTCTTTGCGGACTTCCGCGACTACGCGAACTTCGCACCGATTTTCGGGACTGCGGTATTTGTCATCATGATTGCGTCGATTACATTAGTGCCAGCACTCTTCACACTGTTCGGCCGTAAAGCGTTCTGGCCGAAAGTGCCGAAATACGGCGACGCGAAAAACGTCAAGCACGGCATCTGGGGGCCAGTTGCGAAATTTGTCGTCAACAAACCTGTATTGTCCGGTGGCCTTGTCGCAATTTTGATGATCATCTCGGCCATCAATGTTATCAACCTGGAATTTGAATTCGACACCGTGAAATCATTCCCGGATGATATGCCATCACGCGTCGGCTATGAAATTGTCGAAGAGAAATTCGAAAAAGGCGAAATCGCGCCTTCTACTTTATTGGTCGTCAGCGATGAGCCGATTTCGGAAGAAGCAGCTGCTGCTCTTTCTGAGCAATTGACAGCTTACGACGAAATTGCCTCTGCCCGTCTTTCCGGCCAAACCGAAAACGGCGAAGCCGTGAAATACAACTTAGCCTTATCCATTAACCCGTATACAACAGAAGCGCTTGATTTCGTAGAAAACTTGCGGGATGACAGTGCAGCCCTTCTTGAAGAAGCGGGAATTGACGGCGAAACGCATTTCGGCGGCATTACGCCAAAACTGGTGGACGAACGCAATGTCAACAACAGCGACATCTACAAAATCGTAGCGCTTGAAACGATTTTGATTCTGGTGCTCTTGTTTGTCCTGACCCGTTCATGGAAAATGCCGTTCTATATGATGGCAACGATCCTATTCTCTTATGTATCAGCGCTAGGCTTGGGAATTTTCCTTATCGATGTGCTGTTCGGGTTTGATGCCATCAGTACGCGCGTGCCGGTCTATGCGTTCATCTTCCTGGTCGCACTCGGCATTGACTACAACATCATCCTGGTATCGCGCTTTATGGAAGAGCGGAAAACCCGCAAAGTGAAAGACGCGCTCGAAGTGGCGATCCGCAATACCGGCGGCGTGATTTCAAGCGCCGGAATCATCCTGGCGGCAACATTCGCAGCCCTTACGACGATGCCGATCGCCGATTTGTTCGTCTTTGGCTTTATGGTATCCATTGGGATCCTGATCGATACGTTCCTCGTGCGCGGCATGCTGCTTCCGGCCCTGATTTTGTTTTTTGAAAAAGACAAGTAAACCCTGCATAATGGAATGAGCTGATAGCCCGGCTACCAATTATGCCGGGCTTTCTATTGATGGGGAGGAATTCCAATGAAAATACTCGTCGTGGACGACGACCTTTATATTCAGCAGCTGGTCGCGATTCATCTCGGCAAGGAAGGCTATACCGTCTACAAGGCAAGTGACGCGGAACAGGCGCTCCTGCTGCTTGAAGAGCTCACCGTCGACTTGGCCATTGTCGACGTCATGATGCCCGGAATGGATGGGTTTGAATTGACCCGAATCCTGACGCAGGAGCTGGAGATCCCGGTAATTCTGCTGACGGCAAAGGGGCAGCTTGACGACAAGGAAAAAGGCTTCCTGTCCGGGTCCGAAGATTATATGGTCAAACCGTTTGAACCGCGCGAGCTGTTGTTCCGCGTCGCAGTCGTACTCCGGCGTTCCGAGCGTTCCCTGCAGGAAAATCTGAACGCCGGCAATCTGTCGATCAACCGCCGCAATTTCGAAGTGGCCATCGACCATGAAACTTTGATCCTGCCGCTGAAGGAATTCGAAATCCTGTCGGTCCTGGCGGCGCGCGCCAATATGGCGACGCCCCGCAGCCTGTTGATGGAACAGGTTTGGGGCGAAGACAACGAAGGCAATGAAATGACCTTGAACACCCATATCAACCGTATACGGGACCGGCTGAAGCGCTACGGCGCCAATGTCGAAATCCATACACTGCGCGGCATCGGCTATAAACTCGAGGCGCCGAAATGAAGTCGCTGTACCGCCAATTTATCGTTTCTACGCTGTTCATCCTGGCCATTTCCATTTTGATCGGCTTTGCCATCGCCAACTTTTTCTATTTGACGGTCACAAAAGAACAGGAAATTGAGAAAAACATAGCCGTCGCAGGAGAAATTGTGTCGACGGTCAATTATGTGCCGTATTCGAAAGAAAGCTTTGACCGGTACTTGGAAGCGGTGGCGAAGCTCGGCTACCAGATTGCGGTCGTCGACAGCAGCGGCGGGAAAACCTTTTACGGGGACGCGTTTGACGACACAGCGTTGCCGCAGGAAGCCGATCGCGTCATATCCGACGGCGTAATGTATACCGGCCTGGATGATTTTTCGGGCAAAATTTTCATGATTTCCCATTTCTCGAACAAGCTTCATAACACGGTCGGGGTGCCGTTTACGTTTGAGGATGAAACCTACGGACTTTTCATCCGGCAGGACACGAAACTTGTCGCGACCGATATCCACGCCGTCCTGATCGGGTTTGTCGGCGCCATCGGCATTGTCAGCATTCTTGGCATGATCTGGATGGCCCGCCAATTGACACGCCCGATTGTCCAATTGACCGAAGCGACCCGCTACATTGCACGCGAAAACTACAGCTACCCGCTGGAAATCAAGCGCAACGACGAGATCGGCCAGCTGTCGGAAAGCTTCAACTTGATGCAGACGCAATTGAAGCACAACGATCTCGCGCGGAAATCGTTCATCAATAACGTCTCGCACGATTTCCAGTCGCCGCTCATGAACATCCAGGGCTATGCAGACCTGTTAAAGTCGCCGGACCTGTCAGACAGCGACCGCCTCGCCTACACGTCGATCATCGACCAGGAAGCGAAACGGCTGTCCAGCCTGACGCGGCAATTGCTGCTGCTGACTTCGCTTGACCAAGGCGCCTACCCGATGAAAGCTGCCGAGTTTCGCCTCGATGAAAGTCTGAAAAGCGTTATCCAGAAATACCGCTGGCGCCTGGAAGAGGAAGACATCGACATCTCATACAAGCTGGCCCCGGTTTTATTCCACGGGGATGCGGAACTGCTCCAAAACGTCTGGGACAACCTGCTGACCAATGCCATCAAGTACAATAAACCCGGCGGCAGTATTGAAATCAACTTGCGTTCGACTGATAATGGGATAGCGGTGTCGTTCAAAGACAGCGGCATCGGCATTGCGGAAGACGCCATCCCGCAGCTGTTCGAGCGCTTTTACCGCGTTGATGCGGCACGCAAAAACGACGGCACCGGGCTCGGTTTGTCCATCGTCCAGCAAATTGTCACGCTGCACGGCGGAACGATCGGAGTCCAAAGCCACTCCGGAGAAGGAAGCGAATTTACCATCACCTTCCCGTCTCCGGAAACGAAACATTAACTTACTGGAGGTTCTTACTATGGAAAAAACCTGGAGTCTACGCTTGATCCAGTTCGCAGCCATTTTTGGCTTTATTGGCACATTTCTTGGTTCACAAATGGCGGGCGAAATGGATTATTCGCTGCGCCCCGTCCACGCCCACATCTTAGTCGTCGGCTGGCTATCGGTATTTGCCTGGGGCATTTTCTACCGCGTCTATACGGTCAAGTACAAGAAATTGGTTGCCGTCCACAGCGTCCTCGCCATGGCCGGCGCATTCGGCTTAACGGCCGGCATGTGGATTTACAACTTGAATCCGTTCAATTGGAATGAAACATTGGTGATGATTCTGTTCATCATCGGCGGATCATTGCTCTTGCTTGCTTTCCTGTTGTTTGTGGTCATTTCGTTCTTGACGGAAAAAGAGTAAAAGTGGATAGGCCTTTTCCAGGGTGCAAAACTTGGAAGAGGTCGTTTTCATCTGACTCCGCCCCAGTAGTATACTTTTTATACTTAGATTATCTTTAAGTGTTCGCAATTTTGTTAAGGAGTGATAAAAATGAAAGTCTCTCCATATATAGAAGCGTCTTTTCAGGTGCTCGGGAAAAAATGGACCGGACAGCTCGTCCATTATTTATCGCTATGTGAAAATCAGACAGCGCGTTTCTCGGACATCAAGCGCGACATCAAGGGCATTACCTCCAGATCGCTGTCGCTGAAGCTTTCCGAACTTGCAGAAGAAGGCCTGGTTGAGAAAGCCGTGGAAAGCGGTGCATCCGGAGCCATGTATCGCCTGACCGAAAAAGGCAGCGCTTTGGCAGACAGCCTCCAGCCCTTGCAGCAATGGGCTCGGCAGTACATGGAAATCGAACGCCAAACTGACAAGGAATCCTCTTAATGGGATTGGTTCTTTTTGAATCAAAAAGCAGATCGACCAAATAAATCAGAAGGAAAGCCGCCGCATTGGCGGCTTTCCTTTTTTGTTCTTTTCCGTTTGGGGAATGTTTTCATGCACAGCTCCCTGAAATTCATTACAATAGGAAGATGAAGCTTTATAATATATTTACTCGAGGTGTTCTATTTGTATAAATTACCGAGAAAGCATTTTTGGCACGGACCGATCGACAGCGAGTCAGACCGGGATAGTTTCCGCTTTCACCAAAGCGTCGAATTCGTGAGCAGCATCGAGGCGCCGAAAGGCTCTTTTTCCATCCTCGGCTTTGAATGCGATGAAGGCGTCCAGCGCAGCGGCGGACAGGCCGGAGCTGCCGAAGCACCGGACCAGATCCGGAGCCAGCTGGCGCAATTGCCCGATCATTTGGGCGGGCGCCCGCTTATTGATTCCGGCACCGTGATGCAAAAAGATGGCAAGATGGAAAAAGCGCAGCGGGAACTGGGCGAACACGTCAGCAATTTGCTGCGCTGCGGATCGACGCCGATCATCCTCGGCGGCGGACACGAAACCACTTACGGCCATTATTGGGGAGCGCGGCGCTTTTTCGGCGCTGATGCGAAAATCGGCATCATCAGCATCGATTCCAATTTCGATCTGCAGGAGTCGGATCGCCCGCATGCCGGCACGATGTTCAAGCAGATCCTGGAGTCGGATGACAATGCCGGCTACCTGGTGCTCGGCGTCCAGCCGCTCGGCAACACGCGCGCCATATTCAATCAGGCTGACAAGCTCGGCGCGCAGTATGTGCTTGCGGAAGACCTTGCGCTGCGCGACTTGCAAAGCACGCAAAACGTCATCGATGCATTTTGCGAGAAGCACGACCACATTATCGTCAGCTTCTGCATGGAATCCCTATCATCGTTCCATGCCCCGAGCATCGTCGACGCGTCACCGTTCGGGCTTGAACCAGTCGTCGTGCGGCAATTGCTATGGCACATCGTCGCCAACCCAAAAGTGCAAAGCTTCGATATCTCCGACGTCAATCCGACAATTGACGAGAACGGCAAGACCACAAAGCTTGCAGCGTATTTGGTAGCCGAAGTGATGGCTGCGTTCAATTAAATCTTTTTAGTGCACCAGCTGAACTTAGCTGGTGCGTTTTTTATGTTTGGGCATCTGTCTTTTAAAGGGTTTGCGGTTTCGTTTTTAGAATACGCTCGGTTGTCTAAAGAATACGCTCAGCTAAGGTTAAAATACGCTCCATAACTCCGCATATACGCTCGGCGACAACAAAAATACGCTTCTGCCCCACAAATCAACCTGAAACTTCTGCCCCTCTCTTCCGTAGAATAAGCAGAAGTCTTTTATGAAGGAGGGATTCCATGGAAATCGGATTATTTGCATTGGCGGCTATACTTGGTCTTGCCTTTCTGGTGCTTATCGGTTTTGACATGCGCACGAAAGCACAAGTGAACATAGCGAAAATCCAGCTGGAGCGCGACAAGATTGCGCTGGAACAGAAGAAGCTGGAACTTCAGCAAAAAGGCCTTTAAGCATTCATACATAACAGAAAACCGTCCGGTTCCGGGCGGTTTTTCCTTCCGCAAAAATGAGAATTTTTCCTCCTCCAAACTTCCTCCAAAATAGTTAGTCTTCCCATTTTCGGGTAAAATATAAGTAACTAAACACCTCTGTCGCTGATGCTTACTTTTCTCGCTTGCCTTAGGTCAACCTGAGAGGCGGTGCATAGCATGTTTGAAGAAATGAGGACCCGTGACTTTGTCCGCTGGATGTTTTTCGGAATACTGATTGCCGCCTTTATACTGGTGCAGCTTTCGCCAAATCCGCTCGTCTTGGATGTCGGCATCCAGCTGACCTTTTATGTGATTGTGCCGGTCCTGTATTTCGGGCGGCAGTTTCAAAAGCAGCAAGTGCCGCTGTCGCGCGTCGTGTTCTTAAAAGGCGCTTCGCGTTGGTTGTTGCCGCTCGCCGGCCTTGTCACTTTGTCGACGTTTTTTTCCATGGCGATGCTTTGGCTGCAGCTGCGCGTCTTGATGCCGGTCGCTCCCTGGATGGTCGACTCACTTCTCGAGCGGGCACCGTTTCCAGACAACACTGCATATCTAATCACTGTATCGCTCATTGTTGCAGTGATTGGACCCATTGCGGAAGAATTCATGTTCCGCGGGCTTCTCCTAAAACGGCTGATTTCCAAGACGTCGATGTGGGAAGGAATCGGGACATCGAGCCTGTTGTTCGGGATGCTCCACATGGACTTTTTCGGCGCGTTCTTGTTCGGCGTGACGGCGTCGATTTTGTATTTGCTGACGGACAATCTGCTGATTCCGATTTTGCTGCACATCTTCCATAACTCGCTTGTTGTCGGTTTGATGTTCATCAGCCCCGGCTGGCCCGAATGGCTGACCGTGATGGAAAGCGCGGACATCTACACGAAAGCCGTGCCGAATGCGATTGTCCTGTTCGTCACCAGCATCCTGATCTTCGCGGTCATCCTGCGGCTGGCGCAAAGCTTGAACAAGAAAAAAGAAAAAGAGAAGTACCAGGCCTTCTTAAAAAAACAACGGGAAGCCCTGCAGAATGAACCCGATCATCCCGAAATGCCTTAACGGCGTTTTGGGATATATTTTTAGTTCCATAAGCCGAAACTCCTGCTATACTGGATTTATTCTACATAAGGAGTGCACGAATGTTTGAGAAAATGAAGTTTCGTTACATTGTCGGGATTACCCTGACTGTTTACCTTTCGCTGATTTACGCCACGACCGTTTTCCCGATGAGCGAAGACTTGGAATGGATCCTGGTATCGGTGGCTCTTTACGGGATCGTGCCCGCCTGGTTCTTTACCTATCAGTTCCGCCTGCAGGGCGTGACGCTGTCCACGTTCGCCTTTACACAAGGCATCGAACGCTGGATCGGCGCAGTTATTGGGCTGATTGTCGGGTCAATCGCTTTTTCACTGGGCTTTTTGTGGCTTCAGCTGAACGTCTTCGGGTCGATTGCACCGGGCTGGGCTGCTTATTTGCTGGAGCCGGTTCCGCTGCCGGCAAGTCCGCTTTACTTGGCTATCACGGTTGCCATTATGATTTTGCTTGAACCGATTGCGGAAGAATTCATTTTCCGCGGCGTGCTGTTGAAGCGGATGGCGCTGAAAACTTCCCGCTGGGGCGGTGTGTTCATCTCGAGCCTGCTGTTCGGCTTGATGCACGATGACATTCTTGGCGCGTTCCTATTCGGCATCATTGCGGCCTTGCTGTATTTGAAAACGCAGAATTTGCTGGCACCAATCATTTTGCATATCGCCTACAACGCTTTTTATGCGCTCACGATGGCCTATGTCCCAACTTGGCCGGAAGCACTGCGTGTGCAGGAAATGTCCGAAATCGCTGAGAAAGCAGTGCCGAACCTCATCGTTCTTGCCATCGGCACCTTATTATTAGTCGGCTTTGCCGCTTGGCTGATCCGTGAAAACGTTTGGAAAAAGAACCGGAAAGTCGTCTTTCTCAATAAAAAAGGGTTTAAAAATTAATAAAAACCGCTCAACAACTTGTTGAGCGGTTTCTTTTTATCCAAATTAAATGGCCACTTTCTCCGAAAACTGGCTGTTGTACAAATCGGCGTAAAAGCCGTTTTTCTCAAGCAGTTCGGTATGGGTGCCTTGTTCGATGACATTCCCTTTGTCCATCACGAGAATCAAATCGGCATCTTTGATGGTTGACAGGCGGTGCGCAATAACGAAACTTGTGCGCCCTTCCATCAGCCGGTTCATTGCCTGCTGGATGAAGATTTCCGTCCGCGTATCAACGCTTGACGTGGCTTCGTCCAAAATCATGATCGGCGGGTCCGCCAATATGGCGCGTGCAATCGTCAAGAGCTGTTTTTGGCCCTGTGAAATATTTGATGCTTCTTCATTCAGCACGGTGTCATAGCCGTCCGGCAGTGTACGGATGAAATGGTCCGCATGCGCGGCATCGGCTGCGGCGAAGATTTCTTCGTCGGTCGCACCGTTTTTGCCGTAGGCGATATTGTCTTTGATGGTGCCGTTGAAAAGCCAGGTATCCTGCAGCACCATGCCGAAGCTATGCCGGAGCGAGCTTCGGGACATTTCGCGTGTATCCAGACCGTCGATTAGGATCCGTCCCGCGTTCAATTCATAAAAGCGCATCAACAGGTTGATCAACGTCGTCTTGCCGGCACCCGTTGGCCCGACGATGGCGACTGTCTGCCCCGGTTTCACTCGGATGTTCATGTCGTGGATCAGCAATTCTTCGCCATAGCCGAAGTCGACTCCTTCGAACACCACCGCGCCTTTCGCTCTGTCCAGGCTGACTGCTTCGACTTCCTTCTGTTCTTCCGGTTCATCGAGCAGTTCAAAGACACGTTCCGCTGCCGCCACCGTCGACTGGACGATGTTCGCGATATTCGCCGCTTGCATGATCGGCTGGGTAAACTGTTTCGAATACGTGATGAACGCCTGGATGTCCCCGATCGAAATCGCCCGCTGCGTCACGAGAATCCCGCCGACAACGCTGATCACCACATAGCTGAAGTTACCGATAAACGTCATGAGCGGCATGATGATCCCCGAGATAAACTGGGCGCGCCGCCCCGCTTCGTACAATTCGTCGTTCACTTGTTCAAACTTGGCCACTGCTTTTTTCTCATGGCCAAATGCCTTCACCACCGGATGCCCGGTGTACATTTCTTCAATATGGCCGTTCAATTCGCCGAGCGAGCGCTGCTGGTTGGCGAATTGTGTCTGCGACCGCTTCAAGATCGGCTGGATGACAAACAGCGACAGAGGCAATGAAACAAATGCGATCAAGGTCAATAATGGACTGATCGTCAGCATCATGACAATGATACCGACCAACATCACAACCGACGTAATAAATTGCGTCAAGCTTTGCTGCAGCGTACTGCCAATGGTATCAATGTCATTCGTCATGCGGCTTAAAGTTTCACCGTTTGGCCGGCCGTCAAAATAATTCAAAGGCAGCTTCTCGAGTTTTTTATTCACATCCTGGCGCAAGTCATACACCGTATCCTGCGCCACCGTCGACATGATGTACTGCATCAAATAACTGAAGAGGCTGCTGAAGATATACAATCCGGCCAGCACCAACAGGATTTCGCCAATGACGCCAAAATCAATGCCGGCACCCGGCGTTCCCTGCAGTTTGCCGTATGCCCCTTCGAACAATTCCGTGATGGCGTTCCCTGTCAGTTTCGGTCCGACAATCGAGAACACCGTACTTAAAATGGCAGCGAGGAAGACTACCGTCAAGCGCTTGCTGCGCGGCTTCAAATACCGGACGAGCCGTCTGAACGTCACTTTGAAATTTTTCGGTTTTTCGGCAGGCATGCTCATGCCTGGAGGCCCGCCGTGTCCGCCGCCGGGTCTGCCGCCTGGAGGCCGTTTTTCGTTGCTCATGCGATCTCCTCCTCTGACAACTGGGAATAGGCGATTTCCCGGTAGACTTCGTTGCTGTTCATCAATTCTTCGTGCGTGCCCATGCCGACAACCCGCCCGTTTTCCAGGACGATGATGCGGTCGGCGTCGACGACCGTGCTGACGCGCTGCGCCACCAGCAAGACCGTCGCATTTTTCGTTTCATCTTTCAGCGCTTTGCGGAGCCGTGCATCCGTTTTGAAATCAAGCGCTGAAAAACTGTCGTCAAAAATATAAATATCCGGCTTCCGGACAAGCGCCCGGGCAATCGCGAGACGCTGCTTCTGGCCGCCCGACAAGTTCGAACCGCCTTGCTCAATTTCGGTCGCGTATCCTTCTTTCAGCCCACTGATAAATTCAGTCGCCTGTGCAATCGAGACGGCGTGTTCAAGTTCTGCCTGCGTCGCTTCTTCTTTCCCGAAGCGGATGTTGTCGGCAATCGTGCCGGTAAAGAGAATCGATTTCTGCGGCACAAAGCCGAGCTTCGAACGCACTTCATCCTGCGACGCATTCCGGATATCGACGCCGTTGACCCGGATGGCCCCGCTTGAAATTTCATAAAAACGCGGAATCAAATTGATCAATGTCGACTTCCCGGAGCCGGTCCCACCGATAATGGCGGTGATCTCACCCGGCTTCGCTTTGAAAGAGATGTCCGACAGCGCGGGTTTCTCGGCTCCCGGGTAACTGAAGGTCACGTTTTCAAACTCAAGCGTGCCGCGTTCATGGTCCGCCGTATCGTTGCCCAAGTCCTGGAATGACGGTTTCATATCCAGCACTTCGTTGATGCGGTTCGCCGAAACGGCGGCACGCGGCACCATGACGAACATGACCGACGCCATGACAAGTGCAAACATGATCATCATGACGTATTGGATAAAGGCCATCAAATCACCGATTTGCATCGCCCCGTTGTCAATGCGGATGCCGCCGAACCAAATAACCGCCACAACCGTCAAGTTCATGACGAGCATCATGACCGGCATCATGAATGCCATGATTTTATTGACCCGGATAGAGACGTCCGTCAAATCGCGGTTTGCTCCTTGCAGCCGGGCTTTTTCTTCCGTTTCGCGGTTGAACGCCCGGATGACGCGGATGCCGGTCAGGTTTTCACGCAGCACCAGGTTCAGGCGGTCGAGCCGCTTTTGCACTTCCTGGAACAACGGCATCGCTTTTCTGAAAATCAAAATGATTGAACCTGCCAGAAACGGCATTGCGCCGACAATGACCAGCGACAATTTCGCATCTTGGGAAATCGCCATGATCAAACCGCCGACGAGCATGATCGGTGCGCTGATGACCATGCGCAGCATCATCATGACTACTTGCTGAATTTGTGTGATGTCGTTTGTCGTCCGGGTAATGAGCGACGCCGTGCCGACCTGGTCAAACTCCTGCAGCGAAAATTTCTCCACATGCTTGAACACGCGGCCGCGAAGGTCACGCCCTAAACCCATTGCAGCTTTTGATGAATAGTAACTCGCCGTAATCGAAGCAACCGCCCCGAGCGCGGAAATCAACAGCATCCAGCCGCCGATCTGCCAGATATAAGGGATGTTCCCTTTCACGACACCGTTGTCAATGATGTCCGCCATCAATGTCGGCAAAAAGAGGTCCGCCATCGACTGGCCAAAAATCAGAAGCGTGACAGCGACAATAAGCCATTTGTAGACACTCAAGTTTTTTAGAATTCGTATCATTTGCGCTGCTCCTCTAACTCACGCACATCCAAATGCGCGGAAATGTGCTGGTGGATCTCCAGCAGTTTTTCGTATTGTTCATCGCTCAGCGACTCCACGGCTTCCTGGAACCGCTGATGGCTTCCGCCTTCCTGCTGGTGGACTGCTTCGACAAGCGACACGCCTTTTTCGGTCAACGCGAGCTGCATTTCCCGCCGGTTGTCTTCCACTTGCCGGCGGTCCAAAAACCCGTCACGAACCAGGCCATCCACCGCCTGGCTCAAGGTGCTTTTCGGGAGGAACGTCACTTCCCCTACCTTCTTCTGCGTCATCTCTTTGCATTTTCCAAGCGTCATCAAAATTGCGTATTGCGGCATCGACAACCCATTCCGGGCTGCCGTCTGCTGCTCCAGGCAAATCAAGTTTTTCTGCACATTCCGGAATGACCGCATCAACTGGATCGAACGCGTTAACTTTTCATTTTCCTCTTTCATGGTCCATGCTCATCCTTCCGTTTTCGAACAGTTCCATTTCGAACCATCTTTTTCGATAGCTTAAATCTACTCCTATCCATCTAGAGAGTCAAAAAGTTGGATCGGTTTTCGAGCTTCATTCAAAGGTTTATTGGCTCACCGCTTTTTTCTTTTTCTTTCGATATTCTTTTCTGTGCATTATTGATAGACTTAAGTTAAAACAGTTATCATGACCGGGGTGAAAAGATTGAAATTTCTTGTGTTGGGCGACAAAACGAAATTGGAAATCGAAGTGCTGCAGCGGAATTACCCGAATAGCCGGGATTATTGGGATGCCAATTGGATCGCTTCCCGCATCCATCTGGAGATCCCCGGATACACTGCGCATTTTGAAGCCGACCTCCGAACGAATGAATTAAAGGAATTTGCCGATGAACTGCGCGACATGAACGAGGCCTTAAAAGGAACCGCCACGTTAAAAAACCTGGATGACTACATCCATCTGACCGGCACGATGAACTCCCTTGGCAAGATCATCTGGAACTTGGAAACCCGCTTTCCGGCAGGAGACAGCGCCAAACTGTCCTGCACCTTCACGTCCGACCAAAGCTACCTGCGGATTTTGATCGACGAAGTGGATACAGTGCTGGAAGCTTATCCGGTGGTTGGGAAAGTTCGGTGAAGATTTTTATATGAAACATTTTCTGAGCACTGCATGCTGCAGTGCTTTTTTGTGCGTTAAAAAGAAACATCGCTTTATGCTCTGCTACGAGCCTCAACCCTTTATCGACGTTTCCGGCTATTCTTATCGAAGTATTTAAGTTTTCTATCGAAGTTTCCAGTGTTTCTATCGAAGTTTCTCACAACTTTATCGAAGTTTTTCAACTTTCTATCGCCGTTCCCTTCAAATGAACGCATTTAGACAAAACAAAAAAGCTGCCGAGAACCTCTCGACAGCCTAAAAATCATCCCTCTTATTTAAACACTTCCACCGCCATGCCGGCCACATAATCGCTGCCACCATTGTCTTCGACGTTTTCAACCATCATCGCAAGCAGAAGCGTCGGATCGGCTTCGTTGTACGTGACGAAAAAGCCGTTTTCTTTGCCGCGTTCTTCCCCGGCCGCTTTCAGTTCGGCTGTACCGGTTTTGCCCGCAAGCGCAACGCCTGGAATGTTCGCCGATTGCGCATAGCCGTCAACAACTACGTTGCGCATGCCTTTGCGGAGCGTCGCTGCGTTTTCCGCTGAAATCAAGCCTTCTTTCCACACCTGCGCATCTTTGTCGTCCAGCACAAGCGTCGGTTTGTACATGATGCCGTCAGTCAGGAACGGTTCGTACATCGTCGCCAAATGCAGGATGTTCGTCAGCATCTGTCCTTGGCCGAACGAAGTCGCTGCGAGCTGGCCTTCCGAATCGATGGTGCCTTCATTGGAAATCTGGGAAGCCTCTAAGTTCATCGAAAACGGAATGTCTTCCCCGAATCCGTATTTCTTCAAGCCTTCGGCAAAGGTTTCATTGCCCATTTTGAGTGCCTGCTGGGCAAAGTAAATATTGTCTGAGAACACCAAGGCTTTGTTCAAATCAATTGGATTCGGTGCTTCCGGATGCAGGCGCGTAACGCCTTGCCACGTCTTGCCGTTGATCTCCAAGCCTTCTACAGGCTTCAAGGTCCCCGCTTCCAAGCCGATTGCAGCCGTCACCGGTTTCAAGGTCGAACCGGGTGCATAAGCCTGGGCAAAGCGGTTGAACAACGGCGTCAGCGGATCGGCTTCCAGTTCCTTAAAGCGGTCGCCGCTGATGCCGA
Organism: Planococcus glaciei; assembly: GCF_900099655.1. GTDB lineage: Bacteria > Bacillota > Bacilli > Bacillales_A > Planococcaceae > Planococcus > Planococcus glaciei. Next base: position 152,525 of record NZ_FNDC01000005.1, on the reverse strand, counting down.
GCGTGAATTCGTTCGGGTCAAAGCTTGGCGAGGAAACGAGCGCCAAAGTTTCTCCCGTTTTCGGATTCACCGCTGCCGCTGTTCCCGGTTCGCCTTTCATCGAAGCGAACGCTTTTTTCTGCAGTTCCGCATCAATCGTCAACGTGATGTTTTCTCCGTCTGTTACCGGTTGTTCGGCAACCGTAATCGGCTCCACGCCTTCTGCCGGTTTATCGATCCAGATTCGCATGCCATCTTTGCCGCGGAGCTGTTCTTCAAATGTCCGCTCCAAGCCTTGGCGCCCGATTTGGTCGCCGGTTGCGTAGCCCTCGTCTTTCCGTTCTTCCAATTGCTCCGCTGTGATGCTGCCGATATAACCCGACAAATGCCCAAGCGCTTCTTCGTACGGATATTCCCGCATCGCGGTTTGCTGCGCCGCGACACCTGGAATGGCAATGGCTTTATCGAGCACTTCCGTATTGTTGCGCGCGATTTTTGCAAGCGGCACAAACAATTCCGGCTTGACCCAGTCCTGCCCAAGCTTCGCATCGATTTGTTCGACCGTCTGGTTCAGCAGTTTCGCAAGCTCGGCTTTTTTCTTGTCGTCCGTGAATTTTTCGGGCACAATGCCGATATTGTAGCCGCCGCCGTTAATGGCGATTCCTTTTCCGGTGCGGTCCAGGATTTCTCCGCGCACCGCTTTGATGCGGTCGATACGGATTTCGTCTTCGGCCTCCAATTGCGGGAAGATGAACGACGGATCCCATTCCACAAACCAGTCTTCCGTTTCGCCTTGCGTCTCGTGAAGAAGCGCCATCGTTTTTTCAAACTCCACCGGTCCGGCGAGTGTGTTCATTTTGACCTGCACCGGAAAATCCGCCGGCTGCTCTTCTTCCCATTTTGCATCTTCTGCCGGTTTCGTATAAGCCACTTCCAGCCCATCGATTCCCAAGTCTTCTTTCAGTTTTTGCTGGCGGTCCACGAACTGCGCTTTGTCATACGCCTGTTTCGTGCCGTCATTCAAAAATCCGTCATACATTTCGGCATACTCGCCTTTATTCCAATGATTGATATATGCCGCCAGCCGGTCTTCCGGCGTGGCCTGCTGCGAACAGCCTGCCAAAAGCACAAACACTCCGATTAATAAAATTGCTGCCCAGTATTTCTTCATTTCCCGACCTCCAGTTCTTCCTTTATATTACCAATAATTACCGAATAAGAAAAAGAATAAATCACTTTATTTTCAATTAAAAATAAACTCGGTTACGAATGAAACTTTGCAAAAGAAATCTATTTCTCCGCAAAAAAGCTGTCCTTCAGTAGGACAGCTTTCTTTATATTTTGTTTCATTTTTTCACTTTATCCCGCTTTAACGGTCAGTGGAAAACCTCACTGATTGAGTTTCACTTTATAAACACGTGCTTCGTAAGGGTACAATTGGTTGGGATCGATTACTTTATAATTGGCTAACAATAAAGTGCCGTCTTCCGGTTCGTCCCACCAGCAGGCATGCTGCCCCAGATTGGTTACAACGAGGACTTTTTCGTGCTCGTCTTCCCGTGTATAGGCAAAAACCGATTCGTGTCCCATTTCTACAAGATTGTAGCGGCCGTATACGAGCACTTCCATGTGCTTGCGCAGCCAGATCATTTGTTTATAGAACGACAACACCGAATGCGGATCGTTTTTCTGTGCTTCCACGTTCAGCCAACTGTGGTTCGGATTGGCCCGGAGCCAAGGTTCCGCAGTCGAGAAACCGCCGTGTGGGCTTGCGTCCCATTGCATCGGCGTACGGGAATGGTCGCGGCTCGTCGCTTTGATGAGCGTCATGACGTCATCATGCATCATGCCGGTCTGCCGTTTGTAGAAGTAAAGATTGTGGGTCCGCACATCGTTGTAATGCTCGATTTCTTCAAACGGCGCATTGGTCATGCCGATTTCCTGCCCCTGGTAAATGAACGGTGTGCCTTGCATGAAAAAGTACATGCAGGCGAATGCCGTCGCACTTTCACGCCAGTATTGCCGGTCATTGCCCCATGTCGAAACTACGCGCGGTTTGTCGTGATTTTCAATGAACAGCGCATTCCAGCCTTTGCCTTCCACGCCTTTTTGCCAGCGGGAACGAATTTCTTTCAGCCTGCGGACATCAATGCCATGTTTTGAATCGGCATTCCACAGCCCCATATCTTCAAACTGGAACACCATATTGAATTTGCCGTCTTCTTCGCTGATCCATTCGCCGATGTCATCGACTTTGACGCCGTTTGCTTCTCCGACCGTCATGATGTCGTATTTCGCAAACGTCTCATCGCGAAGTTCAGCAAGCAGCGGCTGGATGCCTTCGACGTTCATCATTTTTTCCCAAGCCGGGATAAACGCCCGATGAGCATCGTCCGGCATGTCGCTGAAATCTTTTTTGATGTGGCTGATGGCATCCACCCGGTAGCCGTCGATGCCTTTGTCCAGCCACCAGTTCACCATTTCGTACAACGCTTTTCGCACTTCGGGGTTCTCCCAATTCAAGTCCGGCTGTTTCTTTGAAAACAAATGCAGGTAATACTGCTTCGTCTCTTTGTCGTACTCCCAGGCTGGCCCGCCGAAAATGCTTTCCCAGTTGGTCGGTTCGTCCCGCCAAATATACCAGTCCCGCTTCGGATTGTCTTTTGATGAACGGGATTCCTGGAACCAGGGATGTTCGTCGCTTGTATGGTTGATGACCAGATCAATGATGAGTTTCATGCCGCGCTTGTGCACTTCATCAAGCAGATGGTCAAAGTCCTCCATTGTCCCAAACTCGTCTAAAATCTCCTGATAATCGCTGATGTCGTAGCCATTGTCATCATTCGGCGACTGGTACATCGGACAAATCCAAATGACGTCGATGCCAAGCTCCTGCAAATAATCGAGCTTGCTTGCCACACCTGCCAGATCGCCAAGCCCATCGCCATTCGAATCTTTAAAACTTCGCGGATACACTTGATAAGCAACTGCTTCCTTCCACCATTTTTTGTTCATATCGCTGACTCCTTTAAAAACGATCACACAATCCGCGTTTGATCAACCGCGTAGGTTAAAAACTAGTTTCGCGCCCCGTTTCCTCCATTTATTTTTTGTGTTTTCCAGGGTCTTTGCAACAATTCCAAGCGGCAGCAGCAATGATTTTATTGGTTTTTAGTACATACCCGCTTGCCCACAGGATATGCACCTTAAACCATAATTTTATGGCTAAAAAACAACTTTTTTTTGGATTTCTTTTACGTTTTTCCGTTTCAAAAAAACTCTGAATCACTAGGCATTTCTTATACAAAACACGCACTGCCACTTTCTTCTCTTGACTCAGTTATTCATGTGCTATGTAGTTGATCCTTTCAGTCCAATCGCCAAAAACCTTCTTGTGCTGAACCGCTCTTAATTTCACCGTTTGTCATAATATCATGTTTCAACAGCAATCGGGCACCTCCCTCTAGTACGAATTAGTGAACATTTGCCATTTCTAACACGAATGACGCATTTTTTTCCTTCCTGAGAGGTTTAATTTAAAATTAATGAAAACTCTATTCTTTTTGTGTTAACCTATTTAAAAATTAAGTTGACTCAAATATTATGTTTGATTATACTGAATTTAGTCCAAACAACGGAGGGAAAAAAATGACAACTGCTCCATCCAGAACATCCAATCATACCAAGACTTTGCACTTAATACATATCGCCATGTTCGCGGCGCTTATGGCCGTCGGGGCAAACATTTCCGCATTCCTTATCATCGGCGGTGTGCCGATTACGCTCCAGACCTTTTTTGCCATCTTAGCAGGCATCTTGCTCGGCAGCCGGAAAGGCGCGTTTGCCATGATCGTCTACGCCTTTATCGGGCTTGCCGGCGTTCCGGTATTCGCGGGCTTCTCAGGCGGCATGGACACCATCATCAGCCCGACATTCGGCTTCATCGTTTCGTTTGTGCTCATTGCACTGGCAAGCGGCTGGGTCGCCAAGAAATTCCCTACCCGCACCGGCTTTGTCGTCGCAGCGCTGGTCGGCCTGGTCATCAATTACGGATTCGGCACCAACTGGATGTATGCGGCCTACAAACTATGGTTCGCTGCACCCGAAGGCTTTACTTACCAGATGGCTTGGGCTTGGATGGCCGTTCCGCTGCCAAAGGACTTGATCCTTTCCGTGCTGGCCGGACTATTCGCCTTCCGCCTGCGTCCAATCATCCAGAAATATAATTGACAAAAAACGGCTAACCCATCCCGGGTTAGCCGTTTCAGACTGTGGACAAAGTTTAACTTAAATGAATAGAAATGCATAAAACCAACCGGACCGGCCACTTCGCTTTCCGTGGGCTCAGCCTCAGTCTCCTCGTCGCTTTGCTCCTGCGGGGCCTTCAGCTTTCGCTGGTCCCACAGGAGTCTCCGTGGCCGAACCGGTTGGGGCGTCTCTCTTTGATCCGAAAGTGAATGGTAATCCGATTGACTCTTAAACAGGCAACTCAAGAAGAAAAGCGACACCTCTAGATAATCTTCATGTTTAGGATTCGAAGTGAAAGCCGGCGACTCCAGCGGGATAGCGAAGTGCCGAAATCCACTCGGGACGTATGTTCCGAGTTAGTTCGGCGCGAGCCCGCGGAACGCGTCCGGCTGAAACGGAGGATCCGGTATTTCCTGTTGTATGTTCATTCACTTCTCATGCGTAAAAATTCTTTTGTCTATAAGCTTAAACGGCTAACCCATCCCGTGTTAGCCGTTTTTCTTCTATATAATCAGGTTCCGCAGAAGGTCTGATAAGAATCAGGCGCTTCCGGCGGCAATTTCGTGTACTCTTTTTGTTCTTCGGAATAAGCAAACGGATCGGCGAGTACGTTCAGCAGCCGCTCCATGACGCTGTAGTCGCCTCTTTGGACAGCGGCATCCAGTGCTTCTTCCACGCGGTGGTTCCGCGGAATGATGGATGGGTTGTGGCTCCGCATCAACTGGCGTGCTTCATCCAAAGACTGGTCTTGGCGTGCAAGCCGTGCTTCCCATTGTTCTTTCCACTCGTTAAATTCCGCTTTTCCGGACAGCGAAGTTTCTTCGAACTCACCAAGCGTCAGCGCACGGAAAGTATTTGTGTAGTCCGCATTGTACTCTTTCATCAAATTGAGCAGATCGGCAACCAGCACTTCGTCTTCCGCTTCTTCGCTGAATAAGCCGAGCTTCGCACGCATGCCGGCCAACCAGTGCGCGTAATAGGCTTTGATGTAATCGGACAATACCGCTTGCGCAAGTTTCACCGCTTCTTCCGAATCTTCATGGAACAGCGGAACCATTGTTTCCGCAAAGCGAGCCAAGTTCCAGCCGGCAATCTGCGGCTGGTTGCCGTAAGCATAGCGCCCCTGGTGGTCAATGGAACTGAACACTGTTGCCGGGTCGTACATGTCCATAAAGGCACAGGGGCCGTAGTCAATGGTTTCGCCGCTGATTGTCATGTTGTCGGTATTCATGACGCCGTGGATAAAGCCGACGAGCTGCCATTTCGCAACGAGCGAGGCATGGCGCTTTGCCACTTCTTTGAAAAAGCCAAGGTAGCGGTTATCGCCAAGGTCCACGTCCGCATAATGGCGCTCGATTGCATAGTCCGCAAGCGCCCGGATTTTGTCCATATCGCCAACTCCGGCAGCATACTGGAATGTCCCAAAGCGCAGATGGCTCGCTGCCACGCGGGTCAATACAGCACCCGGCAGGCTGGTTTCGCGCCGGATTTCTTCTCCTGTTGCGACTACCGCCAAGCTGCGTGTCGTTGGAATTCCGAGGCCGTGCATCGCTTCACTGATGATGTATTCGCGGAGCATCGGCCCAAGGGCTGCACGTCCGTCTCCGCCTCGCGAGTAAGGGGTGCGCCCGGCACCTTTCAGCTGGATGTCAAACCGTTCGCCGCCCGGGGTGATCTGTTCACCGAGCAGTACCGCACGGCCGTCGCCAAGCATCGTCAAAAAACCGAATTGATGGCCGGCATAGGCCTGAGCCAATGGAAATGCACCTTCCGGAATTTCATTGCCTGCCAGGATGGCTGTGCCGCTTTCGCTTTTCAAATCTTCTATATCGAGCCCGAGCATTTCTGCGAGCGGTTCATTGAATGCCACAAGTTTCGGGGACTGCACCGGATCCGGCCGGAGACGGGTAAAAAACACTTGCGGGAGTCGGGCGTAGCTGTTTTCAAGCTTCCACCCGGTTTCCGTTTTTTCTGGTCGCTGTGTCATAGGATGTCCCTTCTTTCTTTTTTCGTACTATTATTGTGCATCACATGCCTGAGGAATTTACTCTGCCAAAAGGCATCCGTTAAGATGCACCTTTTCTCTTTTTACTATACCCTTTTAGGATGCAAAGATGCCTTTTCCTTGCTCACAGCGGTGCCAGCTCCAGTTTCCGGTAAGTTTCTTCATCGCAGATAACATACAGGCGGGAGTCAGGGGGAATGGCATCGTGCATGCGGCGGATGATGCTCAGGTCGTTGCCGTCTGCGATTAAATTTGCCCCTTGGCGCCGCAACGATTCGAAAGCGTCTTCGTACGTTTTCCAGGAAGGATCCGGTTTGATCTCCCACATATGTTCGCCGTGGGCATGGCTGATCAAGTTCATAAACAGCCGGCTGGAACCGTGGTGCAGCAAAGCCTTTGTCATCAAATGCGGAAACGATTCCGTGGACAGCACGAATTCATCAACCTTGGCGTATTGAAACATTCGGATATGTGCTTCGTGGACAATTTCCGCAATGGTATAGATTTCAATATTCCGGGCTTCTGCGTATTCTTCGATTGCCAGAGCGACCAACAGCGTTTTTCCGTCAGTCGTCACTTCGTCTTCGTTTTCTGAAGCAAATACTGATACGGAATTGGCTTTGTCAATATTCGCTTTTTGGAGTATGTCCATATCGGTCGGATTGCCGCGGATGTAATGGAACCGTTCGTGTACGAACGGTGATTCCTTTAAATGATCGATCAGCACGACATCGTTGTCGACATCTTTATTCGCCAGTATTTCTTCCACTGTCTTCTGGACGCTTTTGGACCAGCCAATCAGCAGAAAATGATTGTTTCCTTTGTAATCCAATTTTCCCCGCATTTTCATCCTCCTAAAATAAGAATACGCATCCACAATTTTTCCAAGAATGACCCCGATCAATCCAATGCCGAACAAATACAGGAACATGCCATACAGCATCCCCGGAACGGTGCGCGGCGCATAATCGCCATACCCGATGGTCGTGACGGTCGTCATGACCCACCAGAACCCGATAAAGGGCGTTGGAAATTCCTCCGGTTCAAGGTAATGGATGATAAACGCAGAAAGTACATAAAATATTGCTGTAAAAATCAATAACTTGGCTGTATTTATTTTGACGGCCCTCTTCATCAGCTCGAACATATCTTACCCTCCTAATCGGCCGTTCGCTTTCAAGCCTGGCGTATTAGTGTTATACCTTTTCTTTTGGAATTACTAACAATATCCGAAGATTTTCGCATAAAAAATTGCCGGCATGCAAGAGGTTCTGCATGCCGGCAATCATTGACCCCTTTCAGGTTTCGTTCGCTTTTGGGGGTTCCAATAAAAAGATGGTAAAGCCTAAGTCTTTTTCAAAATTCCAATCCAAAAAAGTTTCGGCTATGGAGCGGTTTAAAACGGACTCTATCCCTACTTCCAGCAGCATTTGATGCTCGAGCGGGCGTTTAGCCAATTTCAATTGTTCTTCAAATCCATTCTTGATCAGTGCCTTTTCAATCTCCACCAAAATTTCCGTGCGCCGCACGACAATCGTCCGGTCACTCAGCCAATAGATGGTGGTACTGCCTGGAGCTTTTTGCGCCTTGTTGCTCGCTTCGATGATTTTTCCACGGAAAGCTTCTAAATCTATATCCTCTGGAACTGGCATGGAGCCTTCAGAATCATCCCCATTCAAGACACTGATAATCATGCCGGTTTCTTTTTCAAGGTTCCAGTCCGCATACAATTCTTGTACATCGTTGTTCAAATGCTTGCTTAGTTCAAGCATAATGTCCGGTTTCAACTCATCCATCATTAAATCTCGGGTTTCCAGAATCCGCTGATGTTCTTTTTGGTTGATCAGCACCCGCTCCATCGGCGAAATAAAACCGCGAAAATGAACCGTGATAAAAGGTTCAGCAATTGTGACGTAAACCGACGTCGGCCCTTTGCCAAAATTTGTCCGCAGCAAGTTTGAAAAATAGCTGCCGATTTCCGATTCAAGCGTTTTTTCTTTTGCCATTCTAAAGCCCCCTTGCTTTCAGAAAACGTTCTTCTAATTTAGCTCTATTATATAGGAATCGGCTTCGACTAGATACGGATTTTATTCGGCTTGCTTCAGCATGAAGAAAAGGAAAACTCGGCACTGAATTGACGGTTTCTCCTCAACGGACTTTTGATGTGCTCACAGAATAGGCAAAAGGACTTAAGAAAATCCATATTTATTTCCTTTCTATAAAATAAAATCTGATTTTTCAGATAAAAATAGACTTTTCGGCACTACCCTTCTTTTTAGCACTTCTGTAAGCTAAGGATAAGACACCCATAGAATACTTGCCTTTTCTTGTAGAAAGGAGTGTGGGAAATGAAATATTTAATTGATCATGCAACAAAAACGATTCACCAACGCGTCTATGCCGGAGACCGGTGCGGATTTATAACGACACCGATTGAAAAACGCGAGTTTGAGGACTGCCCTGTTTATATCGAGTCACTCCAAATTCAAAAAGGGTATAGTGTTTGCCCACACTGCACGTCTGTACAATTGATGGTGCATCATGAGGAAAGTTACATCAATTCGGCGCATTAGCTGCCCTTCCGTTCCACCCAAATTTCTTCCTCTTCTATCGGCATGTTCACCGCAGTGGATAAAAACCACAAAATGAAAGAGCCTGCTTGGGTATCCAAGCAGGCTCTTGATTTTCTTGCTTATTTTGCTTCAGCTTCTTCTTCTTTTTTCTTTTTAACCCCAAGCAATGCTCCGACAACGACGATGCCGACCAATACAACCCAGAACGTAATCGTCCATGGCGTCGAGTGCGGGAAGTCATGCGGCAAGATGCCCAGCTTTTCGTGTGACAACGTCATCACAAGAAGTTTGACCCCTACCCATCCGACAATGACGAATGCGGCTGTTTCCAGCTGCGGATACGTTTCCAAAAGCTTAACGAATTTGTGTGCAGCGAATCGCATAATGATGACGCCGATCAATCCACCGGCAAGCATGACGAAGAACTGTCCGGAGTTGATGCCTCCGATATCGCTCATTCCGAATACATTCAAATGCGGCAATGTAACAGCAAGCGCTACCGCTGCGAGCATCGAGTCAATCGCAAACGCGATATCCGCCATTTCAATTTTCAACACGGTCATCCAGAAGCCGGAACCTTTTTTCGGTTCTGGTTCCACATCAATGGCATGGCCAGTTTCACTTTTTCGCTGATCGTAAATGTGTTTAATCGAGATGAATAATAGATACGCGGCCCCGAGTGCCTGAATCTGCCAGATGTTCACCAACAACGTGATCATGAACAAAGCGGCAAAACGGAAGATAAATGCCCCTGCTAATCCGTAAAATAATGCTTTTTTCTGCTGCTCTTTCGGCAAGTGCTTCACCATAACTGCCATCACGACGGCGTTATCGGCTGCCAAGAGCCCTTCCAATCCAATCAAAACCAGTAATACCCAAGCGTACTCCAATAAAATTGCTTCCATCTTTCATCCTCCTTGTGTTTTTTGCCAACAAAAAAGACCCTTGCCTAATAAAAGGCAAAGGTCTCGCTAAGCAAAATTGATTGCTATCACAACCGATGGCTACGAACCATGTAATGACGACTGTGAAATAGGTTTCCCTACAGCTACTCCCCCTTGACATAAAGTCAAAGTCTATTGAGTTGTACCTTTACTATACCATCTTTTAAGCTTATTGAAAATGAATATATGTCGAAATCCAAAACTCTCGCAGATTCGCTTACCCACGGCTTTCTATTTGGATGTTCAAAATGCGGACCAGCAGCAGGTTCATATCTTCTGCTGGTTGCTGAAAATCGTTCCGCCCCCATTCAATAATGAGGCCAAGTATGGCGTTTGCCTGATAAGCGCTGAGCATGGCGGGATCGACTGAAGATTTCAACTTGAGCTCCATATCCCGCTTCAGCAAATCCTGGACTTGATTGAATAGGAGGTAATAATACGACATCGGCACGGTCCGTGAAAAGACGATGCGGTAAAAGTTCTTGTACGTTTCAATATGGTGGAAAATCCGGATAGTTGATGGATTTAACTTTTTCGTATTTAAAATGTCGGCATGCCGGTAAGGTTCCTGGTACGAATCGGTTAAGTCTTTCATGATTTCTTTGTAATATTCCTCAAACAAGTCTTCAATCTGGCCGTAATGCAGATAAAAGGTACCGCGGTTAATCTTGGCGAGCCGACAGATCTCGGTAATGGAAATGGACTTCAACGGTTTTTCCTGCAATAAAGTAAGCAGTGCTTCTTCCAATGCCTGTTTGGTTTTTGTTATCCGCAAATCACTTTTCAGCATTTCCATCCCCTTACTAAACAAAATTTAAAAATCTGTTGTTTAATGAACATTATAAATTTATTTGATTATTGAAGCTATTCATTTTCTCTACTATACTTTTTATTAGACAAATGTTCAATAAAAAATCAGGAGGTTTTTACGATGAGATTAGAAGGCAAAGTTGCAATTGTAACCGGAGCGGCTTCAGGAATGGGAAAAGCGATTGCGGAAGCTTATGCAAAAGAAGGCGCGAAAGTCGTCGTTTCCGATTTGAATCTTGAAGGGGCCACCGCAGTAGCAGATGCCCTTAAAGAAACAGGGGCTGAAGCAATTGCTGTGAAAACAAACGTTACTTCGGAAGAAGACATCAACCAGCTGTTCGAAGAAACGAAACAGGCATTCGGCAAATTGGATATTCTGGTAAACAACGCCGGCATCATGGACGGCATGGAACCAGTAGGCGAAATTTCAAACGATCGCTGGGATCGCATCTTTGCGGTCAACACGACAGCAGTCATGCACACGATGCGCTTGGCAATTCCGATGTTCCTTGAACAAGGGCACGGCGCCATCGTCAACAACATTTCTGCGGGCGGCCTTTATGGAGGGCGTGCCGGAGCCGCTTACACAGCTTCCAAGCATGCAGTCGTTGGTTTGACGAAAAACACGGCATTCATGTACGGCGATAAAAACATCCGCACGAACGGCATTGCGCCTGGAGCGGTTGCGACCAATATCGGCAGCAGCATGAGCAACATCAGCCAAGTCGGCATGGGCCGCCAGCAGCTGGGCATGGCATTGAATCCGCGCATCGGCCAACCGGAAGAAATCGCGAATTTGGCGGTATTCCTCGGATCTGATGAAGCAAGCTTTGTGAATGGCCAAGTCGTAACAGTCGACGGCGGCTGGACTTCTTATTGATCGAAATGGGTATAACTAAAAAAACCTGCTTGAACAGAGAGATTTTCTCGTTCAAGCAGGTTTTTGGTTTTTTCTGGCTGTTATGCTACGATAAATAAGCGATTAAACAAGGCAAGACTTGGTGGAGGTAATTCAGATGAAAACTTTAGCTTTTGAAGAACAACTTACGCTTCTTGAGGCTATGGTGGATGGCAGCAACGTGGCCACTATCGTAACCGATCCTTCACAGGAAGACAACCCGATCATCTATACAAACCGGACTTTTGAAAAAATGACCGGTTACCAGCAGTCTGAAGTGTTGGGCCGGAATTGCCGTTTCCTCCAGCGAAAAGAAACAGATCCCACAGAGCGCCGGAAAATCAGAACGGCAATCGAAGCTAGAGAAAGCGTAACAGTCACGCTGCAGAATTACCGCAAGGACGGATCCCTCTTCTGGAACCGCCTGCACATTGAACCCGTGGAAGTCATGGGCGCCCTTTATTTTATCGGCACCCAAACCGATGTTACACTGGAACATAATCAACGCCAGGAATTGACCGAAAAAGAATTGGAAATTGAACAGATTATGCTGCCAATCCTGTCTTTGCAGGACCACGTGGCGGCTGTCGCTTTAATCGGCAACATGACCCATCATCGCTTTGACCTTTTAATTTCGAAATTGAGCTTATATGTGCAAAAAGAACGAATTGAACACGTCATGATTGATGTCACCGGACTTTATTGGGAAGAAGGATTTCCGCTGGAAGGGTTGTTGAGCATACGCGATGTCCTGAAACTGATGGGCACACATCTGTATGTCACCGGCATTTCCCCAAAAGCTGCGCGCGAATTGGGCACGCTCCAAGATCAGAGCCGCCCGTTGCTGACTTTTTCATCGATTCAGCAAGCCATGGCATTTTCACAAAACGGAATCCGTTGATTCTATCCAATAAAATAAGCTTCCAAGTGGATGCATTTGCTGAATGCATCCGCCTGGAGGCTTTTTTTATTCTGTACGTTTTGTTCCAAACACTCGATCGGTGAGCCGCTTGCAGTTGTCCTGATCAAAAAAGTCGATAAACTGCGGTGCCATGCTGTACCATTTGTTGAAATTGACGCCTCCGGTAATCTCTTTCAAAAATCCGTAAACATCTTCTGCCGTCTTTGCTTTGTAGCCGTACAAGTCTTTGTTCAAATCCAAGTAAATTCCCCGCTTTGTTTCCCAGTCTTCCTGGTCGAACAAATAAAAGATAATCGGTTTGTTCAAATAAAGGAAATCCCAGGAGACGCTCGTGATATCGGTCAGCAGCATGTCGTTTTCTTCAATGGCTTTGGAAATGGACAGTTCCTCAAAAGCCACAAAACGGATCCGCCCGCTTGAAATTTCTTCGAAATGCTTTTCAAAACGCTGCATGAACGGATGGAGCGCAACGGTCACTTCCATGTCCTGTTCTTCCAGTAGTTTTTGGATGCCTTCATGCTGCAGGAGCCCGTACGTATTGAGGTAGTAATCACTTTGTTCGAATTCTTTGGTGCCTGATTCAAGGAGCCATTCACGCCACGTCATCATCACCAGCACCCGTTTGACGCGTTCGGCCGGCTGATCTGCCGGATACCGGTCAAAACGCGGAAAGCCGGTCACAATCAGCTTTTCTTCCGGGATTCCCCATTCATTCCGTTTGATCCGCCGTTCGAATTGCGAGGCGCAATTGAAAAAATCCGTCCGCTCTAATTGCGGCAGGTCTTCTTTCTGGATCAGGATTTTTTTAAAGCCTTCAATGCCATGGCTGACGTGGGTCATGACTGTTTTATCGTTCAAAAGCAGAAAATGGGGCGCAAAAGGCGCAAGGTCATACAGAATCGAATGGCCGTGGAACGAATAATCCGCCTGGAAAAACAGCACATAGTTTTCCCAGCTGCCGAGCGCAATGGCATTTGGGATGTTCTGTTCTTTTACATATGCCGTATTCGGGTCATAAAGCCAGTAAATGCTCATTTCATCCGCGTAATGATCGATTAAATACCGGTGCAGCACGGCAGCATTGTCTTCGTATTTTTCGCCCAGATTGCCGCCGACCAGCACAATTTTTTTGCCGCTTGTATTCGGAAACAGTTTAGCCGCAATAAACGCCAGAATAATTTTGAAGTATTCCAATATCCAATTGCCTTTTCCGTAACCCTTCAGCTCCATATGCCCCCTCTTTTCTCTATCGGGATTGTGGCTCTATTCTTCCACACTTCCCGCTTTCTGTCTATGGAAAAAGGCAGATATTTACTATAAGATTTCCACCAATTCTGACAGATTGACTGGTAAAATAAAGAAATACCATTTAACTAAGTTTACTCGCCGAGGAGGAAAAATGATATGAGCCATCCTGCAACTTTGCCGTACGGCAGCTGGAAATCACCGATTACCCCTGATTTGATCACCCAAGACACGGTCGGTTTTTTAAGTATCGCTTGGGATGGGCCGGACCTTTACTGGCTAGAACAGCGTCCCTTAGAAGGCGGACGGAATACGGTCATGAAAAGAACACCCGACGGATCGACGACAGAACTGACGCCAGCTCCTTTCAACGTGCGCACCCGCGTCCACGAATACGGCGGCGCGCCGTTCATCGTCCATCAATCCCATTTGTACTTCTCGAATTTTGATGATAATTTGCTGTATGTCCGAAAAGGGGAAAAGCAATTTCAAACACTCACCTCGGAGCCGGATCTGCGCTACGCCGATGCGGCAGTTGATGCTTCATACGGGCGCTTATACTGGATACGAGAAGACCATAGCCAATCCGCCATTTCCGCAGAAACGGCCATTGTTGCGATGGACCTCGACGGCAGCAATGAACGGATTGTCGCTTCCGGCAATGATTTCTATTCCAATCCACGGATCAGCCCGGATGCAAAACAATTGGCGTATTTGACGTGGAACCATCCGAACATGCCATGGGATGAAACCCAGTTGTGGCTTGCTGATTTGAATGACGATGGTTCACTAAGCAATGCCCGCATGGTGGCCGGCGGACCGGCAGATTCCATTCTCCAGCCGGTCTGGTCTCCTGACGGCGTACTTTATTTCCTTTCCGACCGAAGCAATTGGTGGAACCTCATGCGCTGGAACGGTAGTGAAGTGGAAACCGTGTGCCCTATGGAAGCAGAATTTGGCGGGCCGAGCTGGATTTTCGGCCGGTCGGATTATGATTTTTTGAACGGCACGACGGTGCTTGCTTCGTATTCACACAATGGCAACCGGCGACTGGCGAAGATCGACCTTGAAACCGGCGAATCGGCTCCGGTCGACAGCCGCTTTACGGTGTTCTCTTCCATCCATGGCAATGGCAGCGAAGCCGCCTTTCTCGCTGCGTCGCCCACGGATCCACTTCGCATTGTACAGATGAATGCATACGGCCGTTTGGAGGACGTGAAAGTGTCTTCAGATTTGGACTTGGATCCAAACTATTTATCGATTCCGCAAGCGATTGAATTTCCGACAGCGCACGGCAAGACGGCTTATGGCATTTATTACCGTCCCAAAAATCCGGATTATACCGCGCCAACAGGCGAAAAGCCGCCGCTCATCGTAACGGTCCACGGCGGGCCGACAAGCGCTGCCACTTCCGCCTTGAACTTGGAATTCCAGTATTGGACAAGCCGCGGATTTGCGGTAGTCGACGTCAATTACGGTGGATCGACCGGCTACGGCCGGGAATACCGGGAACGCCTGAAAGGCAATTGGGGCATTGTCGATGTGGAGGATTCGGCGAATGCCGTAAAATATTTGGTGGAACAAGGTGAAGTCGACGGCAACCGCGCCGTTATTGTCGGAGGCAGCGCCGGCGGCTATACGACCCTGGCCTCGCTCGTCTTCACGGACGTCTACCGCGCAGGCGCCAGCTATTTCGGCATCAGTGAACTCGAAGTGTTCACCAACGAAACGCATAAATTCGAATCCCGCTATGCGGACGGCTTGATCGGACCTTTCCCGGAAGCGAAACAAATGTATTACGACCGCTCACCCATCAATTTCACGGATCAGCTGTCCTGCCCGATCATTTTCCTGCAAGGGCTCGAAGATAAAATCGTTCCGCCGAATCAAGCAGAGCTGATGGTCGATGCGTTAAGGAAAAAAGGCTTGCCTGTCGCTTATTTGGCATTTGAAGGCGAAGGCCACGGCTTCCGCATCGCAGAAAACATCAAGCGTTCGATTGAAGCCGAGCTGTATTTCTATAGCCGAATTTTCGGCTTTGAACCGGCCGATGCCGTCGAACCGGTACCGATTGAAAACTTAAGGCCATAAAAAAACGGAGCGCCCAAGAAATTTGGGCCGCTCCGTTTTCTTCTATGTATGTTCTGCTGGAATCGTATTTTAAGCGTTGTTGAGCGTATTTCTTCACTTGCTGTGCGTATTTTAACGTTTGCTGTGCGTATTTCTGCCATCGCTGAGCGTATTTTATTATTTGCATCCGAAAAACCTGTTTCGCCACGTTCGACCATGCTGTTTATTGACATAGCCGATCCCTTAAATAAATCAACTAAAAAACCACTTTGCCCGAAGGCAAAGTGGTCTCGATAAATTTGCGGCGGCCTAGCCACGCTCCACAACGTGTTCCAACGAAGGATTGCTGGTCGTCTTACGCAAACGAGCTCATCGCGTCTCTAACAGTAAAGCAATTAAGGAATAGTGTCAACCTATTTCGCTTGTCACACGACTGAGTGAAGAAATAATCATACACTTGAAGGAGCAGCTGAAAATTCAGCTGCTCCTTTTTCTGTCTGTTATTTTGTATAAAGCGCGTTGGAAATCAAGCGGAACAGGTAATCCGTATGGTCTCGGAAGCCTGGCTCAAGTCCGATCAAAGTAACATCTTTATCGCTTTCACGGACGATGACTGGTTTGCCTGATGCCGCTTCGTTGCCTTTCCAGTGGCCTGCCAGGAAGAAGTCGCTGTCGTCGAATGCCGCTTGCACTTCATCCGCGTCAACGCCTGTGTACCAGGCTGGGCGGTATACGAAGCCATAGTCGTCCTGGCCGTACCCTGCTGTGATGCCAGTGCCGTCGTAATCCACCGACACGATGCCGTTGCTGTTGCCGCCGCCAGTAGTGACAGTCGCTGTCGTCAAACCGAGCGTTTTCGTTGCGCGCGACGCCCCGGCTCCAGCTGCGATGTATTTGCCGCCATCAGCGATGAATGCATCGACATTTGCCTTGAATTTGCCCAATTGCCCGGCATTTTGGAAGCCGAATTCTTTGTTCGCCCCGCTTAAGTTTGTGGAAATCAAGCTTTCCGTACCGTTGTAGATGAATGCGTCAAAGCCGCTAAGCCCTGCTTCTGCCACTTCAACAGGAGATAGTTCCGTCACATCGAACCCAAGGCGTTCAAGCGCCAGGTTCATCCCGGAATGCGACTGCACTTTGCCTATGCCGCCGTCTTCAAGGAGCGCCACTTTTACAGAAGAGATTTTTTCCGCTCCTGCCGGCACTGTTCCGCTCTTCACTTGGATGCCGGATGCTTTCACAGCAGCCGAAATCGCGTTCGCCGGAGCTTCCACATAGAAATCGCCTTGTTCGCTGCGTTTAACGGCAACGCCTTGCTGAAGAAGCGTATTCACCAGTTCCACCGCTTTTACCGAAGAGTTTGGAATTACGAACGGCCCTTTGCCAGTAACTGACCCTTGGCCTTTCACTTCATTGACTTTCGCTGCAGTGACCGCGACTTTTGTCTGGACCGGATCTGCTTCGAAGCCCCAAAGTTCCGGCAGGCTCCAGGCTGAAATATCATACATCGCCGGCGTGTCGTTGGTGATGTCTTCACCGTCCCACAGCATCGTGTTCGCAAGTCCCGCTTTGGCCTGTGCCATGTCGACGATATACGAACCTTTGGCATAAGTTTTCCCTTCGACAGTAAAGGCTTTTGAAGCTTTCACCACTTCAATGCCGTTTTGGATCAAGTGGTTGACGGCTTTTTCCGTTACCGTCGGATCTTTTTCATCGACCGGCAGCACATACGCTTCCGGGAAGAAGCCGTCTGCATGGAACGGGTGGTCGAAGTTGATGCCGCGCTTGAACATCTCGATCTGGTCGGTGATCATCGCATCTTTATTGTCGGTTGCGTATTGAAGCGCCCCCATCACCGCATCGTACATCCACTTCACGCCGTCTTCATCGTTGGTCGGCGCTTCCAGGGTATGGCCGTATGCCCCGTGGTACATCGCATACATCGGAGTGAAGATTGGCGGATAGTCGTCCCATCCTGCTGAATCGTCACGCTGCGGAACGTAAGTGCCGACCATCTCTTTATAAATCGTTCCTGTGTAACCGGCTTTGTTTTTCATGATTTCACTTTCCATCGCTGCCGCTTGTCCAAGTGCCCACTTATTATACAAATCGTATTCGTAGTTCGGGTTGTGCGGCGGCGTACACGGTTCAATCAAACCTTGTTTGTTTTTCGCATAATTCTTCACGTAGCCATGCGTGTCCAGGAACACCATCGGATTCCATTCCGTGATCAAATCGACCGTGTGTTGGGTCTCCGGCTGGGATTGGGTGATGAAATCGCGGTTCAAATCGATGCCTTCGCTGTTAAAGCGCGTCGCATCCACACGGCCGTCCGGGTTAGCCACGACATTGAAGATAAGGATATTGCTGCCCAGGATTTTTTGGGTCTGGGAATCGTTTTGGGTCGCAAAACGTTCAATCAATTGAATGACCGCATCGCTTCCGACAAACTCCGTGCCGTGGATGGAACCGTTGATCATGATTGGCACTTTAAAGTCCGGATTTTTCTTCACCCAGTCTTGTGCTTTGCTGGGATTTTTAAACATCTGGTTGCGCAGTGCTTTGTTCTGTCCGAATTTGCCGCCTGACTTAGGGTCGGCAATGGTCACGACGTAGAGCGGATGCCCGTCAGCCGATGTGCCGCCCACTTCCACTTTCACGCGGTTCGAAGACTTGGCGATCCGCTCAAGTTCCGCCCCCACTTTCGAGAATCTCAGAAAGTCATAACTTTCGCTGTTGAACAAACTGCCGTCTTTTTCTTCCAGTGCATTTACGTATGTAGTCTGTGGCGCTTCTGCCAGCACCGAAGACCATGGTGCTGAAGCCAGTAAACTGACTGCCAGTAACCCGCTAACCGTTTTCTTCATTCATGTTCCCCCAGTCGGATATTAGTTGTATAAATATTAACTAACTCTAATAATAATCGAATGTACCTGTCCACTCCATAATCACAATTAACTAATAATTTAGATTTTTAAAGGATTAAATTCATCTATTTCCCCTTCTTTTTTTAATACTTATTTTCTTTTCCAACTAAATTTATTACATAAAATAAAAAAGCTTAGAGATTTCACTCTAAGCTTTAAGTCTATCGTCTTAAAAAATTTGAAATGGTTTCTCTGAATTTCTCCGGTTCTTCGACATTTGGGGCATGGCCGGACCCTTCGAATTTAATATATGTGGCATTCGGAATGAGCGACGCCAACTCTTTCCCTCTAACCGGCGGATTCAAGCCATCGTGGGACCCGCTGATTACTAAAGTTTCAGCAGCTACAGTTGGCAGTGCTGCCCGAAAATCAAACCCTTCCATGGCTTTGTTTGCCGCTGCCATTTCTGCAACCGACAATTCCGGTTCAAGTTTCAGCATTTCTTCCTGCCATTTTTGAATTGCCGGCAAGTTATGAAAGACATATTTGTACAAGTGTTCCATTTGCTTTTGTTCAGGGATCCCTTCCAGCTCATCTGCATAGCGGACGAGCATTTCCTGGGTGGACGAAGTTTTCCCGTGGGCTTTTGAAACGACCAAGATGAGTTTTCCAACTCGGTCCGGATGCGAAAGCGCTAAGCCCTGGGCAATATAGCTGCCCATCGACACGCCCATCACGTGGGCTTTTTCGATGCCTAAATGGTCAAGCAGTGCTACGGCATCTTCAATGTGGTCATTAAGCGTGAACTTGGCCGGCCGATCGGATTGGCCGTGCCCGCGGCAATCGATAGCAACGGTGCGGTAGCCGTTTTTGAAATGCTCCATCTCTTCCTTGAACATAAAATGGCTTGAGCCTAACCCATGCAGCAGAAGCAGCGGTTCACCGTCCCCTGTTTCCTCGTAATGCAAGCGGACACCGTTTGAATTAAATTCTGGCATACTATTTCCTCCTTTTTGCAAATTGTAATAATCACTGTACATCTTTTTGTTCTATACCCGCTTTCTGTGAATCAAGCCTCTTTTTTTGAGAACCTGGGAAACATGAAGCGAAGCCCGTTCGTCTCAATGTAAAATCTTTCTTCCAGAAACGGAAAGGAGCATTCACATGCGAAACTTTTTGCGCTTTGGCTATCTTCAAGCACTGTCCTGTCTTTTTCCAGTCATCATTTTTGCCGCACTCGCTTTATCAAAGTTTGTAGACATTCCGCTCGTTCCCCGCTACGACTTCATATTGCTCATCTGCATCGCGGCGCAAGTATTCATGCTGGCCTCGAAACTGGAAACCCTTGATGAATTTAAAGTAATCTGTGTGTTCCACGTCATCGGCCTCGGGCTTGAACTGTACAAAGTGCATATGGGTTCATGGAGTTATCCCGAAGAAGCCTACTCCAAGTTTTTCGGCGTCCCGCTCTATAGCGGTTTTATGTATGCCAGTGTCGCCAGTTATATTTGCCAGGCGTGGCGGCGGATGGACCTCCAAATTTACGATTGGCCCAAACCATTCTTCACCGTCGCCATTTCCGTTTTGATTTACGCCAATTTCTTCACCCATCATTTCACCTACGATTTCCGCTGGATTTTAAAAGGGCTGCTGTTCGTGATTTTCTTCCGGACCGCTGTGACGTTCCGGATCCATCAAAGCACCTACAAAATGCCGCTGATCCTGTCGTTCCTGCTGATTGGTTTCTTTATCTGGATAGCCGAAAACCTGACGACGTTTCTTGGCGCCTGGCAATACCCCAACCAGCAAGCCGCCTGGTCGCTCGTCCATATCGGCAAAATCAGCTCGTGGTTTTTATTGGTCATCATTTCCGTCATCATCGTCGCCCAATTGAAGCGGGTGAAAAGTTTATTGAAGTATCGGGTAAAAGATCAGCCCTCCATCAATGAACCATAAGAAAATCTTATGCATTTGCTTCTTTAATTTCGAATTCACGAATATAGGTGTGTGAGGTACGATGGAAGAAAAAGGAGTGGGATGATGGAAACTGCTGTAGAGTTCAGAAACGCTGTACGCGAAGACCTCGACCGAATTGTGGAAATGCTCGCAGATGATGTGCTTGGAAAAGAACGGGAACGCTTTGAGCAGCAGCTGCCGAATTTTTATATCCAAGCTTTTGAAGCGATCGAAGCTGATCCAAACAATGAACTGATTGTTGCCTGCCTAAACGGCGAGATTGTCGGCGTCCAGCAAATTACATTTACGCCTTATATCGTAAGGCAGGGCAGTTGGCGGGCGACCATTGAAGGCGTGCGGACCGCAGCTTCTGTCCGCGGCAAAGGAATCGGGCGCCAAATGATTTCCTGGGCAATCGAACGGGCGAAAGAGCGCGGCTGCCGGATGGTCCAACTCACTTCGGACAAGCAGCGGGAAGATGCCTTGCGCTTTTATGGCCAGCTCGGCTTCAAAGCTACACACGAAGGACTGAAACTGCAATTGGAATGACAAAAGGAACTCCCATTGGGAAGTTCCTTTTGTCCAATGCTATTTAAACTAGTTATTTCTTTAAAATCTCGCGCAGTGCTGGCTCCGGCATTTTGTATTTAAACTCAAACCCGGCCCGTTCCAGGCGTTCCGGCAGCACCCAGCGGCTTTTCAAGATCAGCTCGGTTTCTGTGCCGATGGCCACTGCACCAACCGAAAGCATCCACTTCGCCGCCGGCAGTCCAAGTTTGCGGTTCATCACTTTGCGCACCGATTCCATGAATTCCTTGTTGGTAACCGGATTGGGTGCGGATGCATTGAAAACGCCGCTTAACTCTTCGTGTTGCTGCAAGAAAAGAATAATGCGGTAGACGTCTTCCACGTGAATCCAGCTGAACATTTGCTTGCCATTCCCCTGCTTGCCGCCAAGGCCGAAACGCACCATGTTTTTATACGGGCCCATAGCTCCTTCATCTCCCAGCACAATGGCGAGACGAAGTGCTGCCTGGCGGGTTTTCGGCAACTGAAAGGCAAAAAAGGCTTGTTCCCACGCCTGACCGACTTCCACGGAAAAACCGCTGCCAATTTCCCCTTTTTCTTCTGTCATCGGCCGGTCTTCTGCATGGCGGTACAGCGTTGCTGTGCTGGCATTGATCCATAGCGGCGGCGGATTTTCGCAGTCCAGGACTGCATTGCCGAGAAGCCGGGTCGTTTCCGTCCGGGATTCCATAATCTCTTTTTTATTTTTGTCGGTATAGCGGCAGTTGACCGACTTGCCGGCCAGGTTAATGACCATTTCCGCCCCTTCCAAAGCGGAGACAATTCCCCTGTGGTCATTCCATAAAATCTGGTTTGACTGGCGGGAAATGATCAGTACTTCGTAGCCTTGTTCCTGGAACTGCTTTTCCAAGTATTGGCCGATAAATCCGGTGCCCCCTGCGATTACCACTTTCTTTTTCAAATTGTCTCCCCATTTCTTTTCTGTTATTAGTTAAAAGGACGCAGAAGCCGCCAACAAGATTCCCGAAAACCGGGACTTTGGAAAATAAGCTCTGCCTGGAATTACTGAGTGCCGGGCATAGAAAAAAGGCTGACCTTGCAGCCTTTATCCATACTTTTTCTGGTGCTCTTTTTTGCGCCGCAAATAATCTTCGTCTTCCCGAATCTCGTCCCATTTCTTTTTGAAAATGGCCGCCGACTCCGCTTTGACCGGATCGATTTGGCGCTCTTTGATCGTTCTGTCTTCGTTGTATTTGCGTCCGCCTTTGTAATTGGTGTATCGGCGGGCACGTGTATAGCCCATCTGGATGAACTTCCGCGCCATGTCCATGCCGACAAAATCATCTTGTTTGCGGTATTCCTCAAACATTTCGTAAATTTTGTCGCAGGATTCCTGCGCAATCTCAGGCGTCTTGAATCGCCAATGCGGCAAAATCTCGCCTTTATACGGTTCCACCAACAGCACGCCCTGCTCGCCTTTGCCCACTCGGTACAGCTCGGGATGTTTTCTGAGATCCAAATTTTCATAGTCAAGGTCGTAATCAAAAGCCATGGACATTCACTCCTTTGGCTTTTTATACCCTTTTTGCAAAAGAAAATGCAGCCGAACAGCCAACTCTTTTTAACATCCCTTTTCCCACCATAAGCCGGAACTGCATCTGTTATTTCATTTTACCACATTGGTAAAACATGTCTTTTTAACCATTTTTCTAAAAATACTAAATATTCTTTGTTTGTATAGTGACTGAATTAACTTTTTGTGGTTATAATATATTTCGAGACATGAAGTAAGTTTTTTATTTTTTGAATTGAAATGAAAACGCTTACTCGTTTCTCATTCAGCTAAAATTTTGAAAAAGGAGGTTTGGATAGCAATTTTTAGATTGGCCTTTTTTACAAAATACTTAAGTTTAAAGGAGACCGAAAAATGCTAAAAGTTCTACGTAAACCCCTTTTATCCGGTTTAGCTGTTGCGTTATTGCTTCCGTCAGGCATGGCTGGAGCCGCTTCTGTTACGGACCCTGTCAGTGCCTTTGATGTTGCCGAGCTGGATGAGCGCTATGAAAAATCCTTTACCATCGGTGCTGCGGTTGAAACTTCGCAGCTGGAAGGGAAAGACGGCGAGATGCTGAAAAAGCATTACAACAGCCTTGTCGCCGAGAACATCATGAAGCCGATCAACATTCAGCCTGAAGAAG
This sequence comes from Planococcus glaciei, assembly GCF_900099655.1. Lineage (GTDB taxonomy): Bacteria > Bacillota > Bacilli > Bacillales_A > Planococcaceae > Planococcus > Planococcus glaciei. The sequence continues at coordinate 129,282 of NZ_FNDC01000005.1, read as the reverse complement.
GCAAATTCAACTTTAAAGAAGCCGATAAAATTGTGAAGTTTGCAAAAGAAAACGATATGGACCTTCGCTTCCATACGCTTATTTGGCACAGCCAAGTGCCGGAATGGTTCTTCCTTGATAAAGAAGGCAAGAAAATGGTCGATGAAACCGATCCAAAACAGCGTGAGAAAAACAAAAAATTATTGCTGAAGCGTGTGGAAACGCATGTGAAGACGATTGTAAAACGCTATAAAAATGATGTCGATTCGTGGGATGTCGTCAACGAAGTCATCGACGAGTACGCTCCGAATGATAAAGGGCTGCGCGAATCTCCTTGGTACCAAATCACAGGCACCGACTACATCGCTGTCGCTTTTGAAACAGCAAGACGATTTGCCGGAAAAGACGCGAAGCTTTACATCAATGACTACAACACCGAAGTGGAATCTAAACGGACTCACTTGTACAACTTAGTAAAAGAATTGCTGGCACAAGGCGTACCGATTGATGGTGTAGGCCACCAGGGGCATATCCAGCTTGGCTGGCCGTCTCTTCAGGAAACGAGAGATTCCATCAATATGTTCGCAAGCCTCGGCTTAGACAACCAAATCACAGAACTGGATGTCAGCCTATATGGATGGCCGCCGCGTCCCGCGTTCAAGTCTTACGAAGAAATTCCGGATGAAGTGTTCCAGGCTCAAGCGGAACGCTACGATGCATTGTTCAAACTGTACGAAGAATTGGATGATAAAATCAGCAATGTTACGTTCTGGGGAATCACAGACAACCACACGTGGCTGGATGACCGTGCGGAAGAATACAATGACGGCGTCGGAAAAGATGCACCGTTCGTCTTTGACCCGTACTACAACGTAAAACCGGCTTACTGGGCCATCATCGATTAAAACAGAAAAGCAGAACCTAGCCGGATTTCCGGACGGGTTCTGCTCTTTTATTGTTCAAATGAAAATTGCCGGTTTAATAGTTTGGACATTTGCGCTGCTGGCAGCGGCTTGCTGAAATAATAGCCTTGGACTTCGCAGCATTTCTTTTCCCGCAGGAAATCCAACTGTGCTTTCGTTTCGACGCCTTCTGCGACAATGCAAATATCCAGTGCCTGCGCCAAAGTGATCAACGCCGAAACGATTGCGGCATCGTCCTGGTTGTTCGGCAAATGCCGGATGAACGACTGATCGATTTTGATGGCATCCGCCCGGAACTGCTTTAAATAAGTCATGGAAGCATATCCCGTTCCAAAATCATCAATCAATACTTTGATGCCCAGCTTCTGCAGATTCTTCACCGCTTGCTGAATGACAGATTCATGGCTGCTTAGGACGCTTTCGGTGATTTCAATTTCCAGGCAATCCGGCGGCAGCTCCATTTCTTCCAATGTGGCCTTCACGAAAGCCGCTACATCCTGTTTGATAAACTGTTTCACGGAAACATTTACAGCGATTTTGATGTCGTCCCCTGCTGTTTTGCGCCATTCCTTCACTTGCCGGCAAGCCGTCTGGATGACCCAATTGCCGAGTTCCTGGATAAAGCCGCTTTCTTCTGCCAACGGAATGAAAACGCCTGGGCTGATATCCCCTTTTTCCGGATGGCGCCAACGGGCCAATGCTTCCATACCCGTGATGCGTCCGGTGTTCAAACTGATTTTCGGCTGATAATGAAGCTCAAACTGCTGCTGTTCAAGGGCTTTTCGGAATTCCCCTCTCAACATATACAGTTCATAGGCTTTATCGTCCATTGTCGTTTCGTAGACTTTGCAGGCGTTTCCGCCTGTCTCTTTGGCATTGTACATCGCCACGTCCGCATTTTTCATCAGCTGCCCGATGGTGGTGCCGTGCCGGCCGAATAAGCTGATGCCGATGCTGGCCGACACTTGAAACTCCTGCCCTTCAATCATCAGCGGCTGTTCTGTGGCCTTTAAAATCTGCTCTGCCATTTCTTTCGCCTGCTGCGCGTCGGTGATCGTCCGAATCAACAGAATGAATTCATCGCCGCCCATCCGTGCGACCATATTGGTTTCACCAATTGTTTCTTCAATTCGCTTGGCGATTTCCTGAAGCAAAATATCCCCGAAATTATGGCCGAATGTATCGTTCAGCGATTTGAACTGGTCAAGATCCATAAACATGACCGCCAGCTCATCAGTTTGCTCCCGCACAGTTGAAAAAACTTCTTTAAAATAACGCAGGTTCGGCAAATTCGTTAACGCGTCATGATTGGCTAAAAACTGGATTTTCTCCTCATGCCGGCTGCGTTCAATGGCCAGTCCCGATAAATAGCTGAATGTCGTCAACATATCCACTTCAATCGCCTGCGGTCCCCGTGCTTCCCCGCTGTAAACGCCGAACGTCCCAAGCAACGTTCCGTCAGCGGAGAGAATGGGCATCGACCAACAAGCGCGGAGTCCATGTGCAGCAGCTTCTTTGCTCCACGGCTTCCAGGAGAGATTTGCCTCAATATCTGCAGCAACCGCCAGCTTTTTCGTATGCGAGGCATGTCCGCACGAAGCGAAGTTCGGGCCGACTGGAAAGTAATCAATTGTTTTGGCGAACGCTTTCGGCAAATTCGGTCCATATGCGAAACGGAGCCAATGGTGTTCTTTTTCATAAAACATGACTGAACAAATAACACGAGTAATTTTTTCGACAGCCCCTGTAAGGTACCCCATGATTTCTTCCAATGATTCTCCTGCCGCGATTTTGGACAAAATCACTGTTTGTTCATTTCGCAATTGCTCCAGCTGATTCTTCTCGGTCACGTCTTTCAGCATGCCGTGGATGCCAATGATTTTTCCTTTTAGTTTTGCCGGAAGGGTAGTGATTTGGATATCCAGCGTTTTTCCGTCCTTGCTGCGAATTTTGGATTCGTACCATTGCGGCAATCCCTGCAGCACTTCTTCAAAACGGCGGTTTACTTCTTCAAGCACTTCAGGTGCAATCACCATCCGGAAATCCTTGCCGATCAATTCCTTCTTATTGTAGCCGCTGATGTTTTCGGATTCTTTATTGAGGTCCAGAATATGCCCTTCTTTATCAAGAGAATAGACGCCGTCCGGGTGGTCGGTGAAAAAGGATTGATACATCTGCTCACTTTCCAGCATTTCCGTAATATCCTTGCCCATTACGACCAGAGACTCCGGCATGCCTTCCGAATCGTATATCGGAATTTTGACGACGTCAAACATGCGATCTATGCCATCAACGGCAACGGTTTCAACCGCTTGAATCTGTTTTTTCGCTTGCCATGCCCGTTGATCGGAATCAAAAAAGTAGGAGACGGCTTCTTTATAATGCGGATACATATCCCCTAATTCTACGTCCGTTTTGCCGATCACCCATTCTTTATCCAGCCCAAAGATTTGCATCGTTTTTTCACTGGCTTCCAGCCATCGGCCTTCCGGATCTTTCAAAATAATAATATGGGGACTGGCATTGATGATCGTATGAACCGGAAGATTGCGATTGTCGTTTACCATTTCGTTTCAGCTCGCTTTTCTTTTACTAAAGAGACCGTTCGGATAAATCATTTCCCTAGCTTTCATTTTACATCTACTGTCTCTAGGTTTTTGTGAAAGTTACGGGTAAGTTCGGCTCGTTTTTGCAGTTCCAATGTATAAATCATATCCTTTTCAGATTACATTAGCCTATCCTTCAGTTTTTGAAAAGAGGAATATTTTTACTGGGACGTTTGCGCTATAATGGAATGAATAGGAAACTGCATCCATTCTTTTTTACAGGGAGGAATAAAACATGAGAGAGATGTCATCCGAATCAGCTCCAAAAGATGCAAAAGCATTAACAAAGGTAGCGTTGATGGATCAGCGCATTGCATCCACTGAACAAATTGATGGACCAGCAATATGTGCTGTCATCCGCGAAGTATACGGCTTGGATTTATCCAAAGCCCCTTTGCTGGATAAAAACTTTGCCGAGCGTGTAGCCGTCGCGTTTCCAGGTGCAAGCGATTTTTCTGCAGCTGCGGTGGATCTGTACATAGCAGAAAACCACAAACCGACAACAGGGGCAGAAGTCCGCGCCGTATTGAACCATATATTCGGCACCAACCTTGAAGGCATTTCCCAATTGCATGAACGGCGAATTTCACTTTATTCCAAAGACCAATGGATTGTACAAAACAAGAAAGACTTGTTTATCGTCCATACTGGAAAAAACGACATCGATGTAAAAGTGATTCCGACTCCTTATTTTATTGAAAAAACCGGCAAAGAGCAGCTGCCGGAAGAACTCCAGCAAGCTTTGAGCAATTTGGGCTTCACTTATGACGAAAAAATTGGCGCCTATTATTACGCCAACCCAAGCGGCCATTCGGTACCAGACCAATTCAAGCGCCAAACCATGGGCGCCATCCATCAGACCATCCAGGCATCTTATACCGAGTTATAGAAAAATCCCCTTTTCAATTTTTGAAAAGGGGATTTACTTTATCTCAATTTAACAACCAAAGGCAGAACTGCCCGCTGATTGGTGTGTCTTTTATTTTCCGAACGAAGACAAGAATTTTACGCGGTCGCCCATTGGCGGCGTGTTGTTGTCGACAAGCGCCACTTCCAGGACTGCCGGGCCGTTCATGTTCATCAGGTTTTCGAGAATTTCCGGATTCAAGTCGCCCATGCCGTCCATGCGGTAGCTCGGGATGTTCATCGCTTTTGCCATTGCTGAAATATCGATCGGTTCCTGCTCGAACGAAGCATGGACCCTTTTAAACTGCAGCGCGTGTCCGTGGTAAACCATACCGAGGCGGGCGTTGTTCATAACCACAAACAGGATCGGCAAATTGTATTCTTTTGCCGTCAAAATCTCCATGCCGTGCATAAAGAAACAGCCATCTCCCGTAATCGCGACAGTCGGGCGCTCCGGTTCCGCGAACTTCGAGCCGATGGCGGCGCTAAGCCCGCTTCCCATAGCTCCGAAATGGACATTGATGTCAAACGTCCCTTCATCGAGCACTTTCATATGGTGGATGACGTACGCCATAAATTCGCCGATGTCGATGGTGTAGCGCGTTGAAGCTGGCAAGTATTCCTGAAGCTTCAGCAAAACGTTTTTCGTGCTGTATTCTTCAAGCTCTTCTTTTTCCGCCAATTCACGCGGCTTCAGCGGCTTCGCCGTTAGCCCAAGCGCCTTCAATTCCTCAATCAAAAATACCAGGCTTAATTGAACATCCCCTAAAACCGGCACATCCACTTCGTATTTGCGGTTAAAGACCGATGCATCAAAATCGAGTTGAACAAGGAAGCGGTCTTGCGCCATATTGGCGTTGTAATTGTTTGTCGCTGTCTCTCCGAGGCTTGAACCAACCACAAGAAGGGTTTTGGCCTCGCCTTCGTTCATCAAAGTTGAGGCGTTCTCGCTTCCGGCAAAACCGAAAATCCCGGCAAACAATGGATGGTCGTGGCGGATAATCCCTTTTGCCTGCGGCGAAACCATAATCGGCCAGCCGAGCAATTCTGCCAGTTCAATCAATGCTTCCGTAGAATTTCGAGCGCCCTGCCCTGCAAAAATGTAGCCGCTCTTACGTTCTGCCATTTCCTTTGCAGCTTTTTTAATCGCTTCGAGATCTGGTGTCATGCTTTCCCGCTTTATTGGAGCCGGAATCTTCACTTCTCCTACCGGGCTGTGCTGGATGTCGATCGGCATGGCCACATGGACTGGACCCGGTACGCCGGAAATCGCAATTTCAACTGCCTTGACGATTTCAGCCAACAAGTCTTTGCTGTCAGTAACCGTTACGCTGTATTTGGTGACCGATTTGAATACCGGATCTGCATCCAATTCCTGCGACGCATTCAAGCCCATTGTACTCACCGGGACGGCACCGGTTAAGAACAGGACAGGCAAATGCTCACGCATGGCATTCGCAGCGCCCGTGACGAGGTTTGTGCCTCCTGGGCCGCTGCTGCCGATGCAAACGCTCAATTGATTGCTGTATTTGGCATAAGAAGCGGCCATATAGCCGGCAGCGCCTTCGTGTTTTGTGACAACTGGTGTAATTTCAGGCATATCGTAAAGCTCATTGAAAAATCCATTGACGGAACCTGCTGGAATACCGAATACGTGTTTAACTCCCATGCCTTGCAAATACTCCAATACTGAGCGAACTGCTTTCATTTTTAAAGCCCCCTGATTTAATGTAATGTACTGTTGTTGATAAAATATTTCTCGGCAAAATCCGATGCTTTGACCGGTTTGCTGAAGAAAAACCCTTGCATGATATAGCAGTCTTTGGACATCAGGAAATCCAATTGCTCCTGAGTCTCCACCCCTTCTGCGATAACATTCAGTTTCAAGTTCTGTGCCAATGTAATAATGGTATCGGTAATGGCCGCATTGTCGCTGTCATGTTCGATATCCTGGACAAAGGACCGGTCGATTTTGAGTGCATCGATCGGGAAGTTTTTCAAATACCCCAACGATGAATAGCCGGTGCCAAAATCATCAATGGCAATTTTCACGCCGAGCTTCTTTAATTCCTTCATTTTTTTGATCGTCACGCCGGTGTTGCGGATCAATTGATTTTCGGTCAGTTCGATATGAAGGCATTCCGGATCGATTTTCTGCTCTTTGATGATTGCCTCGACCATGGAGACCAAATTGTCTTCTTCAAATTGGCGTCCGGACAAATTCACCGAAATACTGAGCCCGGTATGTCCCTCTGCATGCCATTCCGTCAATTGCCGGCACGCATTTTCCAGCACCCATTTGCCGATTGGAATGATCAGCCCGGTTTCTTCTGCCAGCGGAATGAAGTTCACTGGAGAAACCATGCCTTCTGTCGGATGAATCCAGCGGAGCAGCGCTTCGGCACCGATCAAAGTGTTCGTTTTGCTGTCGATTTGAGGCTGGTAGTAAATCTCGAGCTCATCATTGTCCAAGGCTTTATACAAAGCATTTTCCAACTTGATGCTTTCAAGGTTTCGGTTGCTCATTTCGCTTTCAAAAAAGTGATAATACGTCCCTGATTTTTCTTTTGACTTATACATGGCCGCATCCGCGTTTTTAATGAGGACTTCAGCCGTATCTCCGTCTTGCGGATACATGCTGATGCCGATGCTTGTTTTGATGTAGACTTCGTTCCCTTTAAGCGAGTAGGGCTTCGAAAAAGAATCCATGACTTGCTCGAGGAGCGGCAGCACATCTTTTTTGCAGTTTATTTCCGGCAAAATGATGGTAAACTCATCGCCCCCCTGGCGTGATACAATGGCGTCTTTTGGAATGCTTCTCCGCAGGCGTTCAGCGGATTCACGCAGCAAAATGTCGCCGTAACTGTGCCCCAGGCTATCATTGATCAGTTTAAAGCGGTCCAGGTCCAAATAAAGAACCGCCAGTTTTTTGCCTCTCGCCTTGGATTTATCCAGCATTTGTTTCAGACGGTCATTCAGCAGCACCCGGTTCGGCAAATCGGTCAAGCTGTCATAATAAGCCAAGTATTTGATCTCTTCTTCGAGTTTCATCCGTTCGGAGATGTCTTTGAACGACACAACTTCGCCCAGCACTCGGCTGCCATCTTTAATAGAAGAAATGACATATTCCACGGAAAAGCTCGTTTTGTCTTTTTTGAAAAACTGCTGATTCGGTTCAAAAAGAGCCGTTTCGGAAATCGCCGGCTTTTTCTTGCCGAAAATGATGTCGGAGCTTTTGCCGATCAGTTCCCCGGATTCATAGCCAAGCATCGATTCGCTGGCAGGATTGCAGAAGGTGATTTTCCCTTCCAAATCCAAACCGAATAATCCGTCTCCTGCGGAGTTCAAAATCAACTCCCGTTCGCGGCTCAAATTCCCGAGTTCGGCTACTACCCGTTCCAATTCATTGTTCTTGATCCGGATTTCCGAAGTCCGTTCTTCAATGATGACTTCCTGCTTTTCCATATACAGCAGATTCGATAAGGTGGCCGCGGTGGCATCTGCCAAAGACTGAGCCAGCTGCATGTCCGCTTCCGCAAATGAAAGTTCCTCTTTTTCCAGTTCCGGAACCGCGAGTGCCCCCAGTACTTCTCCCATGGCAACCAACGGCATCATGAACATGCCTTTAATGCCAAAATTGGCGCAGACTTCATGGTTTGGCCGGTCATCTTCGAACACATTCGGAATGAGCAAAGGCATTTTCGTGCGGATCACTTCCTGGAACACCCCGTCATTGGCGGGATCTAGCGGAGCCTTGGTGTGGGTTTCCAGCCAGTCTTCTTCTGACCAGTCGCTGTCTTTGCTCAATGTCGCCGGTTCAATTTTCTTTTCAGCTAACGGATCCAAAAGATGGACGGCGACATTATAATTGTTCAGCACATCGCCGACGTAGGAAAAGCATTTGTCCAGCGCTTGCGGCATTGTCGAACACATCGACAATTCCCGCGTAAAGTCCAGCAGCACCTGTTTTTCAGCCAGCAGGTTTTCCTTGCGGGTCAAGTTGGTGGCATTGCGGATGGCAACGCCCGCCATATTGACGTAAGCTTCCACCGTCTGGATTTCATCTTCTTTTAAATTCATCGGGATTCCATAGTCAAATAAAAACACCAGACCAAATAATTCATCTTCATATGTGATGGGCAATCCAAGCAACGATTTAATTTGGAAACCTGCAACCGCCCGATGATCCGGTCGATCATCTTTGGAGGTGTCCGGAATGTAAATCGTTTTCTTTGTTTCGATCACTTCTTTTGCCAACAAATCATATTCCGTATCGATGAAATGCATATCCAATGTCATGCCATTTATGATTTCCGGTTTGCCGACAAAGCCGCGGAAATCCCCATTCTCTTCAGGCAAATAAATGCCGACCGAATCACACTGTACAATTTCTTCGGAAATCGCAGTGATGACGTGTTCAAGCACTTCTCTCAATTCAAGTTTTGTATTGATTAATTTGGTGATTTGAGCCAGCCGAGAATATCGTGTCTGTTCTTTTCGCATCCATACGCTCCCCAGTTCTATGATTAATCGGTTCGATTTCAGAATCCGTTCCAATAAATGTATTTTATCTCTTTATTTTAACACTTTTATGCAACGAATCTACTGTTTTATTGTAAAGTTTTTAACACATACTACCATTGAATATAGTTATTTTGGCTGAAAATTACATCCTCCTAATGTACTGATTATTTCATTTTGTCTATATAAAAAAGTAATTATCCTGCAAATACGAAAGGCTGTCCGCATTTGCGGACAGCCTGAGTTTGTAGACAAAAGAATTTTTACGCATAAGAAATGAATGAACATACAACAGGGCATCTCGGATCCTCCGTTTCAGCCGGACGCGTTCCGCGGGCTCGCGCCGAACTAACTCGGAACGTGCGTCCCGAGTGGATTTCGGCACTTCGCTATCCCGCAGGAGTCGCCGGCTTCCACTTTGGATAATCAGCGTAAAGGCTATCCAGAGTTGCCACTTTTCTTCTCCAACTAAACGGTTGGGCTTCAATCGGATTATCGTTCACTTTCATATCAAAGAGAGCCGCCCCAACCGGTTCGGCCACGAAGACTCCTGTGGGACAGCGAAAGCTGAAGACCCCGGAGGTGCGAAGCGGCGAGGAGGCTGAAGCTGAGCCCACGGAAAGCGAAGTGGCCGGTCCGGTTGGTTTTATGTATTTCTATTCATTTAATTTATACTTTGCGGACAGCCTCTTACATTTCTACTTCTATTCCGGAATCCGATGCTTTCGCTTTTGCAAAGACCCCTTTTGCGACAGCGAGATCAAAATAGGCGGCTCCGACCGATTTAAAGAACGTGATTTCTTCAGCTGACTGGCGTCCGGCTTTTTCGCCGACTGCCAGTTCGCCAAGTTCGGCATATACCTTATCGAACGACCAATCGCTGCTTTCTGCACAATGGATCAGTTCACCGGCTTCGTCTTTTACGCCAACTAAATCATCGGCAATGATTTTATCAGCCCGCTCTACGGTGAGTTCGTCCACTTCGCGCATGCTTGGCAAATAAGAGCCGACGCCGTTAATGTGGGTGCCGGGCTTTAAATCCCTTCCATCAAATACAGGGTTATCGGAACGCGTGGCGCAGCAGAGGATGTCTGCCTGTTTCACAGCTTTCTGGACGTCCGTTTCGACTTCATAAGGAATTTCAACGCCGAATGCTTTCAGTTTTTCGCCGAAAGCCTCCGCTTTTTCAGGAGTTCGATTCACCAGGATGATGCGCTCGATTGCCCGGACTTCCAGCACGCCAAGCACTTGCTCAAACGCCATCGCTCCCGTACCGATGACGGTCAGGACGCGGCTATCCGTTCTCGCCAGGCGCTCTGTTGCGATGGCGCTTAGTGCACCTGTCCGCAAGCGCGTCAGGTAAGACGCCGTCATGAGTGCCACGTGTTCACCGTTCGCTGCATCCGACAACAGGATCATGCCTTGTGTCGTCGGTTTTCCTTGCGCCGGGTTTTCCGGAAAGATGGTGACCACTTTCACGCCGGCAATTTCGCCCACTAAATCGGCACTCGGCATATACAAGGACGATGCCTGGCGTTCCGGGAAATCCAAAACGGTGCGGTGCGGATTGTCGATTTTGCCTTGCTGTTTTGCCGCCAAAATGGCCGTGACGTCTTGGATGGCATCTGCCATATTATACGATTCCTGAATCTGTTGTTCATTGATGATGAGCATGGTTGTCCTCCCTTGAAGAAAGCGGCTTATACGCGGCTTTCTTTCGCCGCCGCTTTCGGTGCTGCCTGTTTGCCGCTCAAATCTTTCACTGCCCAAATAGCAACAAGTGAGATCAGTGCAGTGAAGATGATGTAAATCGCGACTGGCACATAAGAATTATCAAAGTTTGCAAGCAATGCCGTCGCTACGAGTGGTGCTGTTCCGCCTGCCAGAGCAGCACCAATCTGGTAGCCGAGTGTAACACCTGTGTAGCGGACTTTAGCGTCAAAAATTTCCGAGAACATGGTGCCGAGAACGGCAGTAATCGGTGCCCAGATAATGCCAAGGCCGATAATGGTCGCTACGACCAGCAGCAGGACGGAGCCTTGGTGCAGCATCCAGAAATACGGGAACGCGTAAAGCGCCATCGCCACTGCTCCGGCAATGTACATTTTCTTGCGTCCGATTTTATCGGACAGCGAGCCCATAATCGGAATCAAAATCGTTGTGATGACTGTCGCAATCATTACCGAACCCAGTGTTGCGGTTTGCGAAAAGCCAAGATTCGTTGTCGCGTACGATACTACGAACGTCCCGAAAATATAGAACGGGGCGGTTTCCACCACTTTCGCTCCAATTGCAATCAGCACTTCGCGCCAGTGGTATTTCAGCGTATCGACAATCGGCAATTTCGGAATTTCGCCTGATGCCTGAACTGCCTTGAATTCCGGTGTTTCGTCGATGCCTTTACGGATCCATAAACCGAAAATAACCAGGAATGCACTCAAAATGAACGGCACGCGCCAGCCCCATGTCATGAATGCCCCGTTCGGCAACAACGTCATGATCCAAAGCGCCAGCGTTCCCATGACCATCCCGATCGTAACGCCCATTTGCGGAATGCTGCCGAAAAATCCGCGTCTTTCAGGCGGTGCGTATTCCGTTGCAAGCAATAGCGCGCCTCCCCATTCGCCGCCGATTCCAAGCCCTTGCACCAAACGCAGCGTGATCAATAGGATGGGTGCCCAAATGCCGATTGCCTGATAGGTCGGCAGCAGACCCATGCCGAATGTGGCAAGCCCCATCAAGCTTAGCGTAATGACCAAGGTTTTCTTGCGCCCAATGCGGTCGCCGATATGGCTGAAGATGATGCCGCCAAACGGACGGATGAAGAACGATAATGCAAATGAGGCGTAAGCGAGCATCAGCCCGACTGTCGGGTCCTCGTTGACGAAAAATAATTGGTTAAATACAAGTGCTGCCATTGTTCCATATAAAAAATAATCAAACCATTCAATCGAACTTCCCACTAAACTTGCCGTCAATACCCGCCGTGTTTGCTTCTTGTCCAAACTGACTCCCCCTTGTGTTTGTTTGAATTGAAGTAGCACTTCAATTTCTCCCATGTTCCTATCTTATTCAGTTCCAAATTTTCTGTCAACGACTTTTTTCAGTGGTGGGCTTTTGGCAAGTACGTTATGATAAAGGGAACTTCAGTTTGAAAGCAGACTGATGAAAAGGATAGAACGATTAGAGTAAGGCGGGGAATGGTTATGCCAACGAGTTCAATTGGCTTTACGCTGAAAGATCTTCGCAAAAAGCGAAAAATGACATTAAAAGAATTGGCTGATGAAACCGGTGTGTCCATCAGTTTCCTGTCTCAAGTGGAACGGGGAAAATCAAGCGTCACGTTGGAATCGTTGCGGAAGATTTCCGATGCCTTGAATGTGGATCCCAGTGCATTCTTTGCGGAAGGCGATACTGAACGGGACGAGCTGGCCATGCGGCTGGAACGGTTTTATTATAAGGACTTATCGAATGGCGTGGAAGAAGCGGACTTTTCTCCGATTCTTGTCACATTGCATCCCGGGGAAAACGAAGGCAACGCGTTTGCCCATCACGGCTATGAATTTATTTTCGTCGTGGAAGGCGTATTGACCGTGGAAGTGGACGGCCGGCAATATGAACTCGGCGAACAGCAATCGACGATGTTCGATGCGCGCCAAACGCATTACTGGTTTAATCTGACCGACCGCGACGTGCGCTTTCTGGTGGTTTCATCCAAAAAGAAATGAGGAGAGTGCCCGATGAACGTACAGCTTAATCCAGCAGTCGACCAATACATCGAAGAACTTCCAGAGCATGTCCAGCAACTGGCTATGGAATTGCGCCATTTGATTTTCGAAGTTTCCGAGAGCATGACCGAAGAAATCAAATGGGGCAAACCTTCTTATTCACGCGACGGTTTGGTATGCTACCTGCAAACCGCTAAAAGCCATATCAATTTCGGCTTTTACCAAGGCGCCCAACTGGATGACCGGGAAGGCCTGCTTGAAGGCGATGGCACGAAGATGCGCCATATCCGCGTCCGGAAGCTTGCCGACATCCAGCCGGGACCGTTTAAAAACTTGATTTGGGAAGCGATTGATTTTAATCAGCGCTAAAAAGGATGGCTCCCAGGAGCCATCCTTTTTTTGTTGGTTATGCCCATGTTCGGGTTGAATATGCCCAAGTCGCAGCTGTTTATGCCCAACTTTTACCCTGTTACGCCCAGGCCGCCCAAAATCGCCGATTTATTTCACCGCTTCAAACGTGATGCATTGCCCCGCTCCAGTCGGAGGCTCCCCGTACCGGTAATCGGTTGAAATCGTGATATCCGTAAATCCGGTCTGTTCCAGCAGCAGTTTAAATTCCGCTACACCGTACCAGCGCATCGGAAAGCGCTCCAGTTCAGTTTCGATCAGCTTGCCGTCCCGCCACTTTTCGTAGCGATTGTGCGAAATGGTGTATTGGTTGACCCAATCCACTTCGACTTTTTTGCTTTCCAGCGTCATAGTGTCCCCGTTTTCAAGGGTCCAAGTGCGCGTCGAGCTTTTCTCCAACTCGATATGCCCCGGCAAATACAAATCAACGATGAACCGGCCGCCGGTTTCCAAGTGTTGATGGAAATTGTGTAAAGCTTGCAGCGATTGCTCCCGTTCATGCAGCAGCAGAAAGGTACCCGTTGGGATAATAATCGCCCCGTATTTCCGGCCAGCAGTAAACGACTCCATCCGTTCTTCGATCAGTTCGGGACGGAGCCCTCTTACATGGCAATTGTCCCGGCACTTCGCAAGCATTTCCGGCGATACATCAAAGCCGTCCACTTCAAATCCGGCTTGGAGCAGCGGAATCATCATGCGCCCTGTGCCAACCGCCGGTTCCAAAATCCGCCCAGCTGTTCCTTTCAGCCGCTCCAGATAATACTCGATATCGCCGAACGAACTGCCGACCGGTTTGTCCAGATCGTATACTTCTGTCGATAATTTACTGTAGTAATTCAGCAATGTACATGTCCCCCTTGTTCTTTCCCTCCTTTTGGAGGGTTTCTTCCTAACTTTCAAAATACAGAAAGTCCAATCCATCTGTTACAGTTTCCGATGTCTTCTCAATACAACAAGATTCAGCACAATAAAGACGGACGCAAAAATTACCAATGCCAGCAGATCTCCGCTGATTTCACTGAAGCCCTGCCCTTTGTACATGACCGCTTTCAATGCGTCCGCCGCATAGTAAATCGGCATGATGCGGCCGATTGCCTGCAGCCAGTCTGCCAACCCTTCGACCGGGAAAATGCCGGCAAAAAAGATTTGCGGCACGACCACAATCGGGATGAATTGGACCATCTGGAATTCAGAAGATGCAAAAGTCGACAATAAAATACCGAGCGACAAGGCCACTAATGCCAACAGTAAATTGATGAGCAGCACATGCCACACCGAGCCGACCAATACCACATCCAGCACCGTAATCGAAAACGCCACCACAATGACCGTCTGAATGACCGCGAAAATGCCAAACCCGATTAAATAGGCCGCAATCAGCTCTCCTTTGCGGATGGGCGTCGCCATCAAACGCTCCAGCGTACCGGATACCCGTTCCTTTAACAAGCCGATCCCGGAAATCAAAAAGACGAAAAAGAAGACGAAAAAGCCGATCAATACCGGCGACAGCACATCGAAAAATTCCGTGTCGCTGCTGCCGTAAATATACGCGATTTCGAGCGGTATGGGCTGAGTTTGTCCAGAAGCCAGCAAAACCGTCTGGCTGACCTGCGCCAACAAATTTTTCGCCAGCGACGGATCGTCATTCAGCAAAGTTAAGGTCATCCTGCCGCTTTCCAATGCCAGCAAGCCGTCCAAATCTTCTTCTATCACCGTTTCTTCTGTCGCTTGGCCGTAAGAGGTGATGATCATCCCTCTTTCTTCCAGAGCCATAGCCAACGATTCCGGAACATTCACTGTCCCAAGTTCCGGCTGAACCGTGTTGCCGTTGAAAAAGAAATACATGAGCGTCAGGACAAATAGCGGCGCAAGAAACAGCAGCGCCAAGGTCCGCTTGTCCCGCAGCATTTGTTTGATAATCCGGCGCACCAACGCGGCAATTCTCATCGCTGCTCCCTCCCCGCTTTTAGGAAGGCTTCTTCTAATTGATTGACGCCGTAATGGCGCTTCAATTCAGCTGGTGTGCCGCTCGCCAAAATGGCACCGTCCCGCACCATTGCCACCTGGTCGCATTTTTCCGCTTCGTCCATGACATGCGTCGTGATGAGGATGGTTTTTTGCTGTTCGCTTTTCAAATGAAACAATTCGTTCCAGATGGCTACGCGCAGTTCCGGATCAATCCCCACTGTCGGTTCATCAAGAATCAGGATTTTCGGATCGTGCACCAATGCAATCGCGAGCGACAGCCTGCGCTTCATGCCGCCTGAATAAGCCGATACTTTCTTTCCAAGGTCACCAGACAGTTTGACCAGGTCCGCCGCATAGGCAATGCGCTTTTTCATATGGGATTTTTTCATCGGATACAGTGATGCAAAAAAGTCCAGGTTTTCCTTGCCGGTGAGTTCGGGATACAAGGCATCAGACTGCGCCATATAGCCAATCTCATTCAGCAATTCCAGATCCGGGACTTTCACATCGAGCACCCGGACCGTACCTGAATCCGGTGCATCAATGCCGACGATCATTTTCACCAAAGTGGTCTTTCCCGACCCCGATGGCCCGATCAATCCGTAAATCTGGCCTTCCGCAATCGACAAATTAATTTCCTGCAGCACGGTTTTCTTGCCGAAGCTTTTGCTGACGTTTTTCAACTCAATGCTGGCGTTCATGGACAAGCCCCCATTTCAAAAACGAATGCGTGATTACTCTGTATTTTACTCTTTTCCGCTCTGATTCATAGCCGCTTAGGCAATAAAAAAACAATCTCCACTAAGGAGATTGCTCTTATCGTTTCATTCGGCTGATGCAATACTGGTAGATTTCCGCTGTCACCAGGCAATCGCCTAATGCATCGTGGGCATTGTGCTCAAGCTGCAGGTATTGCGCTAAAGTTCCCAGCTTATGGTTCGGTGTTTCGCGGATGACTTTCCGCGCCAGCTTCACTGTATCGATGACCGTGTACTCCGGAATCGGCGTGATTTTATCGAGGGCATACAAAAAGCCCATATCAAACGGTGCGTTGTGCGCCACGAGCGGCAGCCCTTCGATAAACTCGATCAAGTCGTGCGCCACTTCGTCAATTGTCGGCGCATCCTGGACGTCTTGGTTTTTAATGCCGGTGATGCGCGTAATGGTCGGAGAAATGTATTGTTCCGGATTGATCAGCAAGTACATCGTGTCTTCCCGGTTGTGGCCGATGTATTTCACTGCCCCAATCTGGATGATTTTATCGCTTCCTGCCCGCAGGCCGGTTGTTTCAAAATCCAGGACGACGTAATTTTCCACCAGTTCCATGCTCGGTTTGTATTTCTTCGGGCTCGGCGCCTGGTTCCGCGTCCATTTTGGGCGGGTTTCCCGCATTTTCTGTTCCAGAATCTGTCTCGGGTCTCGTTTTTCCATGCCGTCCCTCCTTCCAATTAAACTTTCTCTCCATTGTACCGGAAAAAGTTTAAAATTTCCGTTCTGGTGCTATACAAAGAGTAAGAAACTTCAATAGGAGGCGTCTAAAATGGCCCGTGACAAAGGGTTCTCAGACAAACTGAAAAGCGTCGTCAGCCGGACAAAAGGTGAGGTCAAAGATCAAGTCGGCAATGCTACAGACAATCCGCGCCTGCAGAATGAAGGAAAGTTTGACAAGACCAAAGGCAAATTCCAAAAGACCATCGGAAAACTGAAACGCGGTTCTTAACTTCCAACATCCAGCTTATTGCTGGGTGTTTTTTATTCGATTGTGCCACTCTTCGGCCAGCATGCCGTAAACGACGTGGTCAACGTAATGGTCGTACAGCCATTCTGCCTGGCGGATGGCGCCTTCCTCTACATAGCCAAGGCGCTCTGGGATGCTGCGGCTTTTCTGGTTGCCGACAGCGGCGCGGATTTCCACTCTGTTCAGCTTCAACTCGTCAAATGCATATTCGGTAAATGCTTTTACGACGCGCGTCATGATGCCGTGCCCTTGATATTGCGGCGCAAGCCAATAGCCGATCGAAGCCGCTTTGTTCGCCTGGCTGATGCTGTTGAAACCGCCCATCCCCACGATTTCCCCTTCAAACAAAATAGCGGCGTTCAAGGTTTTGCCTTCTGCGAAATTGCTTCTGCCTGCTTTAATAAAATCCTGCGTGTCTTCTACTTTCGCAGTGAAATCCACCCACGGAAGCCATTCTTTCAAATACTCGCGCGAGCTGTCCGTCAATTCGAAAATCCGCTCTGCGTCTTTCAGTTCCGGAAGTTTCAACGCCAACTCATCGTCAATTTTATGTATAAACATGCCAATTCCCCCTTAGATTTACTTTATATAGTAGCACAACCGGGTTTATTCGTGCTTGTGAAGTTTTATTCGCGTTGCTCCGTTTTCACTTGAAAAGCAAAAAAAGCAGATTCCAAGTGGTTGCTTGGAATCTGCTTCTTCTCATGCTAACGCCGGAATCCGCTCTTTGTATTTTTCAATCAGTTGATTGTTGTGGCCGTCGGCGCCGTCGATATTGCCGCTGAGGAAAACCGGCGGCTCGAATTCGTTGTCGGCCATTTGCTGGATCGCTTCAGCGAATATGGCGTTCAGGATGGTGGCGCCTACGACGGTCGAAGTCGGACCGAACGGCACTTTGACGTTTTCAGCCTGGAGTACGGCATCGCCCACTACGGAATGGTTATCGATGGCGAGGTCTACCGCATCGTGCAGGTGTTGGCCGCTCCGGTGCCTTGATACCTGGCTGTTGGCGTATTCCAGCGAAGTCAGGCCGATGGTGAATGCACCCGCTTCACGCGCCGCCAATGCGAAATCAATTGGCACAGGATTGCGTCCGGAAGTGGACAATACAAACACCACGTCTTCCGGACGGAAATCCTGCTCTCGCAGCACTTCTTCGGCGTAGTCGTTTCGCCGCTCAAGCTGCGAAGAACGGACTGCGCCTTCATGAAGCATCAGCGGTTCAATGAAAATCGGTTTGACCGGAACGAGCCCGCCTGCCCGGTAAAACACTTCTTCGGTCAGGATGTGGGAATGGCCGCAGCCGAACAGCTGCACAATGCCGCCGTTCTGTATAGCTGCCGCGACTTTTCTTGCCGCTTTGGCCATCGATTCCGCTTCTTGTTCTTCGACAAGCCGCAGCCGTTCGCGTGCTTTTTCAAAATACGCCGTCAGCATGCTTTATCCGCTCCTGTCTTTAAGGAATGCTTACGCACCGAGGCCTTCGCCTACGATGAGTTCGTCGACTGCAGCCATCAATTTTTCTTCGTCTTTGCCGTCTGCAATGATTTTGATTTCCTTGCCTTTTGAAATGCCAAGCGACATGACGCCCATGATGGATTTCATGTTCACTTGCTTGTCTTTAAACTCCAACTTCACTTCAGCTGAGAATGGTGTTACGGTCTGCACAAGGCGTGAAGCCGGGCGGGCGTGAAGGCCCTCGTCGCTTGTAATGGTGTAGTTTTTTTCAATCATGTTGTTCAGTTCTCCTTTGGGTTTGTTTTTAGCGTTGAATTTCGGTAACGAATTTGTAGCGGTCGGCGCGGTAAATGCTGCGGACCACTTCAAACGGCGTGCCGTTTGTTAAATAAGAAATCCGTTCAATGATCAGAATGGCTGCCGGCATGGCGATTTGAAGCAGTTCCGCTTCTTCTTTCCGGACCAGCGCCGCTTCCATGCGCTGGGAAGCATGGCTGATGGATTGCTGGCCGGACTCAATGAGCGAATACAGCGAACCGTCCAATGCCTGTTCGTCAAGAGCCGGAAAAAGTCTGGCCGGCAAGTACGTGCGTTCGAGCGCCATAGGCTTTTCATTGGCGTAGCGGATCCGTTCCACCGTGAACACTTCTTCCCCGGGTTCCAGCTGAAGCTCTGCCGCTATATCTGGCTCCGGCAGCATTTTTTCAAATCGGATGACTTTGTTGCTTGGCGTCAGCCCACGGGCTTTCATATCTTCCGTAAAGCTCGTCAAACCGTTCAGGGGCTGTTCAACTTTCAGGGAAGCGACAAAAGTGCCGCGCCCTTTTTCCCGGTACAACAAGCCTTCGTTCACCAGGTTGGTGATCGACTGGCGGACGGTCATGCGGCTGACGCCAAACTGCTCGGTCAATTCCCGTTCTGACGGAATCGCTGTCCCCACCGCCACTTCGCCGTCTTTGATCCGGCGCTTCAGCTCTTCTTCGATTTGGACATACATCGGGATACGTGATTGTTTATCGAGCACCGCCATCACTGCCTTTCTGGTTCCACCAATTGATAGGCATCCCGGTCTGCAATAAGTGTCACATCATCATGGTTCCATAAATACGAAGCCGGAAAATCTTCGCTTACTTGCTGCTCCATCAGCTTTTTTACTGCCGGGGCTTTTTTCTTCCCGGAAGCGAGCAACAGAATGCGGTCGCTTTTTAAAATCGAAGCGATTCCCATCGTGATCGCATGTGTCGGAACGGCATCCGGCGATTCAAAAAAGCGGGCATTGTTTTTGCGCGTGGATTCATCCAGTTCCACGCAATGCGTCAAACTGCCTTCAGGCGTACCGGGTTCATTGAATCCGATATGGCCGTTCGTGCCCATGCCGAGAATCTGCAGATGCACCGGCCCGATCCGGTCAATCAACGCCTCGTAGCGCTCGCATTCCTCTTCCACGGAACGGGCTTGCCCGTCCGGAAGGTAAGTATTGCGCATCTGGATATTGATGTGTTTGAATAAATTTTCGTACATGAAACTGTGGTAGCTGTTTGGGTGGTTGCGATTCAGCCCTTGGTATTCGTCGAGGTTGATGGTCTTGATCTGCTCATAGGAAACGCTTCGGTTTTTAAACCCCTCAATCATTTTGCCATAAAGGCCGATCGGAGTGGAACCGGTAGCTAGTCCAAGAATCGATTTTGCATTTTTCAAAACTTGCTGTTCCACGATTTCTGCAGCGCGCAGGCTCATTTCATCGTAGTTTTCCACAACAACTACTTTCATGCCAGCCCCTCCTTCTGATACGCAATGGTGCCGCGGCAAATTGTCAGCTGCACATCCAAATGTTCATCGAGAATGACCAAATCCGCATCTTTGCCTCTTTCGATGCTGCCTTTATGGGATAAGCCCAGTTTTTTTGCCGCGTTGTAAGAAGTGATGGCGACCAGTTCCGAAATCGAACAGCCTGTGCAGTTCTGCACATTTTTCATCGCTTCATCCATTGTCAGGATGCTCCCGGCGAGAGCGCCGCTTTCCAGGCGCGCGCCGTTTTCTGTAACGAATACATCTTGTCCGCCCAAATCATACGTACCTGGCTTAAGCCCTTTTGCCCGCATTGCGTCGGTGATCAGGACGAGGCGCTCCGCTCCGATTTGGCGGAACGCCAGCTCTACCGACTTCGGATGGCTGTGAATAAAATCCGCAATGATTTCCACCGACAAGCGTTTGTCCACAAAAGCCGTTCCCACAACCCCCGGTTCCCGGTGATGGAATGCACTCATCTGGTTGTAGAGATGCGTCACGTGGCTTGCGCCAACCGAAATGGCATGCTGCATTTCTTCCCAGGTGCCGTCTGAATGGCCAATGGAAGCAATCACACCCGTTGACGTCACTTCGTCGATAAAGCCATAGCCGCCTTCTGTTTCGGGCGCCATCGTCACGAGCTTTATGCGGTCGCCGCTCAGGCTCTGCCATTTCTGAAACAGTTCAATCGATGGCGGGATGATGTGTTCCACCGGCTGTGCGCCCGGCTGCTTTTTCGAAATGAACGGACCTTCCAGGTGGATGCCCACCATTTCGGCCTGGCCTTCACCCGATTCAAATCCGCTTGCATTTTGAAGTGCTTGAGACACAGCTTCATCGGATTGTGTCATTGTCGTTGCCAAAAAGCTCGTCGTGCCTTCTTTTGGCAAGGCGCCTGCCATGCCGCTCAGCGCTTCCGGCGTCGCGTCCATTGTATCAAAACCTGCTGCACCGTGGATGTGGACATCAATAAATCCAGGAACGAGCGTCCAATCTTTTCCGGCTGCATCAATATGCAGATCTGCTTCTTTTACAAGCGACGGAGCGAGTGCAGCAATTTTTCCGTCTTCCAAGTAGACATCTCCAAGAAACGGTTCGTTTTTTGCATCTGCAATATAAATAGATGAAATCAAGATGGTTTTCTTCATTTTTTGCCTCTCCTTACGAAAAACCAGGAACATCACGGATGAGTTTCCTGGTTTTGTTTTATCGCCCTGTAAGTGCTCTAACTGCAAACAGTGGAGGGGTGAGCTCCACTGTTTTTTCGTTTATTGAATTCTAAGAATGGAAACAGTGCCTTGTTTTTGAGAACCTTTTTTCAGCATTTCCAGTTCCTGGCCCGTTAAGTTGGTGAAAATAACCGGCGTAACTACTGAAGGTGCGTTGGCTCCAAGGTAAGTCAGATCCATTTTCAGCAATGCATCTCCGCGCTGAACCAGCTGGCCTTGTTCCACTAGGGTTTCAAAACCTTCGCCGTTCAGTTTGACCGTATCGAGCCCTACATGGATCAGGATTTCGATGCCGGTATCCGTTTCAATGCCGATGGCGTGCTTCGTCGGGAAAACCGTCACTACGCGGCCGTCAACCGGTGAATGAAGCGTGTTTCCTGATGGCACGATTCCGAATCCTGGCCCCATCATCGCTTTGGCGAACACTTCATCCGGCACTTCGGACAATGGGATGATGTCTCCATCAATCGGCATGCCAAAGTCTTCTGCACGGATCGCTTTCACCATTTCAGGTTCTGTAGACATTTCTTCTTCCGGCACGTTCAAACTTTCAGGTGCCGGGTTGCCATTGGCCAAACGTTTCTTCATGGCGTCTGCCAGGAATTCAACCGCTGTTCCGATGACCACTTGGACGTTTGTTTTATTCACTTTCATAACGCCCATTGCCCCGTGGCGCTTCAATTCTTTTTCATTTACCCGGTCTGCATCTTTCACAGACATGCGAAGGCGCGTTGTGCAATAATCAACTGCTGCGATGTTATCCGCGCCGCCCAATGCTTCAATCGTGTGGTACGCACGGATGTCGATTCCTTTATTGCCTGTATCTGCGTTGCCGTCTTCTGCATCTTCATCTTCACGCCCAGGCGTTTTCAGATCCAATTTGACAATCAGCAAGTAGAAAATGGCAAAGTAGATGACACCGGTTCCAAGTCCCATAACCAAGAGCACCAGCGGATTCTGTGCCAGCCCGTAGTTCAGGACGAAATCGATGGCGCCTGCCGAGAACCCGAAGCCGTGATGGACATCAAGTGCATAAGCGATCATCATCGATACGCCTGTCAATAAAGCATGGACAACATACAACAATGGCGATAAGAACATGAAGGAGAATTCGATCGGTTCAGTGATCCCTGTAAGGAATGACGTGAAACCGATACTGAACAACATCCCGCCAACAATCGCTTTGCGTTCTTTTTTAGCTGCCGCATACATAGCCAAACATGCTGCCGGAAGCCCGAACATCATGATCGGGAAGAAACCGGAAAGGAACGGCCCCGCTGTCGGATCCCCTTTTAGGAAACGGTTGATCTCACCGCGCACGACTTCTCCAGTCGCGTCCGTGAATGTACCAAAATCAAACCAGACAATCGTGTTGATGACGTGGTGAAGGCCTGTTGGCAACAGCAAACGGTTGAAGAAACCATAAGCCCCTACCCCGAACATGCCTGCGTTTAAAATCCAGTCGCCTGCACTGTCGATCAAATCCTGGATCGGCGGCCATGCGTAGCCTAATAGCCCTGCCAGCACCGTCATGGTGGCGGCAGTTATGATTGGAACAAAGCGCCGCCCTCCAAAGAACGCGAGCCAGGCCGGGAATTTCACGTTATAGAATTTATTGTATAATAGCCCGCCGACAATCCCGGAAAGGATTCCGGCAAATACGCCCATATTGATTGATTCATTGATTGTGACAATCGCTGAAGTCAATACGAGATAAGCAATGGCACCCGCAAGAGCCGCCCCGCCGTTGCTGTCATGGGCAAGCCCGAAAGCGATGCCGATGGCAAAAATGATGGCAAGGTTGTCGATGATTCCCGCACCGGCTGCCGATAAGAACGGAATGCCGAGCAAGTCATCCTGGCCAAACCGCAAAAGCAAAGCCGCTGCCGGCAATGTTGCGATCGGGAACATCAATGATTTCCCTATTTTCTGCAGAAAACTGAACAAGTGAATCCACCTCTTTTTTCTTAGTCTTAATTTTTACTATAGAGTTAATATGTATAGATGTCTATACCAATTTAGTGATTTGAGCAAAAAAATGTATGCGTTTTCTTTTTTACATCAGTAAACTAGATACTCATTATAAAACCTCTTTAAGAACAGCTCCGCTAAAAAGAGAAAGGAGCTATCCCCTAGATTAGGGGACAACTCCTCAGGCAGTCGAGAAACTCTCAACTGCCTTAATCATTTCGCTCCAAGTGGACGCTTTCCGCGGGCACGGCCTCCGCCGCTTCCCTCGCTGCGCTCAGTCCAGTGGCTCCAGCTCGCGCTGCTCCCGCAGGAAACAAGGCTGCAAAGCAGACTTGTTTGCGACGAAGCTAGCGCAGCGATGCAGGAGCACAGTGTTTGTCCTCGCCACTTTCCGCTTCATTCTGTTTATTCTTCTGATACAGAGCTATTTTTGTTATAGAGAGTGATAAATGAGGCATTCTTTTATTGATTTCCTCTCTAGATATGGAGCAAATCAGCGGAGACGCCTGCGGGAAAGCGAGACAGCCGAGACCCCGGAGGGAGCGAAGCGACTGAGGAGGCTTGGCGCTCGTCCGCGGCAAGCGCAGCTGGTTTGCGGAATATCGATTATGAAATTATAGCTTCCTATTTATACAGCAAGTAATTCTTTCTGACTTTCTCGAACTCTTTCAGTTCCGGTTTCCATTGTTTTTTCATTTCTTCAACGGTCATGCCATCCTTGATGCCCTGGGCAATCCAGTCGTTGCCGATCAAGTTGTTGAAGAACGCAGTCAATGTAACTTCGCCCGGATACAGATCGTAAATCGTTTTGACGATGTGGAGTCCGGTTTCAACCGGCAGGTATGCGTCACGGTCCGTGATATGGACTTGGATGCCGTGCGACAGTTTGCCGGAGTGTTTCGAGAATGCCGGTGTGAACGAGGCTGCCCGGAAAGCGACGCCCTGCAATTCCAGCGCATTCAATTCTTTTGCCAGTTCGGTGCTGTTGATAAATGGTGCGCCGATGTATTCGAACGGCTTGGTTGTGCCTCTGCCTTCCGATACGTTCGTGCCTTCAATTAAAGCAGTGCCCGGATAAGCAAGTGCCGTTTCAAGTGTCGGCATGTTCGGTGAAGGGGCGACAAATTCCAGCCCGGTTTCATCGTAGAACATATTCCGCTTCCAGCCTTTCATTTTGACGACGGTCAGGTCGGCACCGATGTTGAATTCTTCATTGAACAGTCCAGCCAGTTCGCCGACCGTCATGCCGTGGCGAAGCGGGATCGCGTATTGGCCGACAAATGAAGCGAATTTCGGATCAAGCACCGGCCCTTCCACTTTAACGCCGCCTTGTGGGTTCGGACGGTCAAGCACGATAAACGGAATGCCTTTTTCTTTGGCCGCTTCCATCGCTAGCGCCATCGTATAGATGTACGTATAGAAACGAGTGCCGACGTCCTGGATGTCAAACAGCAGCACGTCAACGCCTTCGAGCATTTCCTGTGTCGGTTTTCTGGTAGAGCCGTATAGGCTGTAAACCGGAAGGCCGGTCACTTCATCGTTATAGAATTCCACGTATTGCCCAGCCTGCGCATCGCCGCGCACGCCGTGTTCCGGCCCGTACAAGGCCGTCAAGTTCACATCGGGATCATTATGCAAAAGGTCCACGATGCTGTTCAAGTCTTTGTCCACGCCGGTCGGATTGGTGATCAACCCGACGTTTTTCCCTTCAATCAAGTGTTTCTGGTCTTCCAGCAGCACTTCAATCCCGATGGCAAATTGGTCTTTTTTGCCTTTGCCGCGGTCTTTCGATTTGCCGTTGCCGTTGTCATGATTGGCGAATGCGATCGAAAGTGTAGATAAAACGAGCATGGCGGTGAGCAGCATTACAATCCATTTTTTCAAAGTCATCTCTCCCTATCCGTTTAGTATGTCAGTCCGTGTCCGTATTCATACAATGTGCCACCTGAGAGATCCGGAATGGTTACCGGCAATTTTCCGGTTGGCGACAATTGCCCTAGAATCGTTGAAGCCATCGCTTCGTAGCTTGCTGTTCGGAAGCTGTATTGCGTCAAATACGCATCCACTTCCGGATAAGCCATAATGTCGTATGGATTTTGGATGCCGACTGCAATGACCGGTGCATCGGTAGAGGCAATGATCTGGTTGGCCATTTTCATTTGACCGCTGTTCGGCGAACGCTGCGATACGGTGGATGTACGCGTTCCGACTACCACTGCTTTTGCCGCTTGGACTTGGGCCAGTTCCTGCTCGGTCAATAAATTATCTTTTTGAATCCAGATGGTGTTGCCATGGCGCGCTTTCAATCCTGCGTACAACTCATCGGAATAGGCATTTCCGACAACCACCACTAAATCTTCGGGATTTGGTGCCAGCGGCAAGACGCCTTCATTTTTCACAAGCGTGATGGATTTTTCCGATGCTTCACGTTCCACTTGCTGGTGTTCTTCCGAGCCAACCACCTGCAGCGCATTCGCTACTTTTTCTTCAACCGGCTTCGGTGTTTCTTCTTTCACAATGCCGCGCTTTAATTTCAATGCCAGGATGCGCTTGACTGAAGCTTCGATGCGGTCTTCGGAAATTTCTCCTGAACGGACTGCTTCGTACAAGCCATTTGCGACACTTTCAAGCCCAACCGGCATGAGGACGATATCGCTTCCGGCATTGACCGCACGGATCACGGCTTCAACCGGTCCGAAATGATCGGCGATCGCCTGCATATTCAAGGCATCGGTGAAAATGACGCCTTCATAGCCCATTTCATCCCGCATCAATTCTGTTAGTACTTTGTGTGAGAGCGTAGCCGGCAACGTGATTTCACTGCCGTCTTTTTTCGAAATGACTTTCGTGCCGTCCACTTTCGGGAACGTCACGTGCGCGGTCATGATGGCATCAATGCCCGCTTCCATCGCTTTTTGGAACGGGTACAGTTCAACTGCTTTCAATCGTTCCAAATCATAGGGCACTTCCGGCAAGCCGATATGGGAATCGGTCGCTGTGTCACCGTGTCCCGGGAAATGCTTCGCAGTTGCAGCTGTTCCGGATGCCTGCAGCCCTTTCGTATAAGCCACTCCCAGTTCTGCGACCAGTTCCGGATTTTCGCCGAATGAACGGACGCCGATGACCGGGTTATCCGGATTGTTGTTGATATCAAATGACGGGGCAAAGTTCATGTTGATGCCAAGAGCGGAAAGCTCTTCGCCAATTGCGTTCCCGACATTCTCCGTAATTTCTGCAGAGCGCGTCGCTCCCAGCGCCATGCTGCCCGGCATATCGGTTCCGGACTGGAGACGCGTCACGATGCCGCCTTCCTGGTCAATCGTCATCAAGAGGCCGTATTTTTCTGCCGCTTCCTGATAGTCCGAGACAAGTTTTGTCGTTTGTTCGGTTGTCACAACGTTCTCACGGAACAAGATGACGCCGCCCAGATGGTATTGCTTCACCAGCTGTTCAATTTCCGGAAGCAGCTGTGTGACGTTTTGCCCTTTCCAGTTTCTGAAATCCGGCATCAGCATCTGGCCGACTTTTTCTTCCATCGTCATGCCGGCTACTGCTTTTTCGATCAAGTTGTAGCGCTCTCCGCCGCTTTTAATTACCGACACCTTTACCGGCGGTTTGCCTTTGCCGGTTTTAGCGGACCCATCCGGCTTCACCTGCACGGCGATTCGATCCGTGTAGCTGCCGTCGGTTACTGTGATAAACGTTTTCCCCGGTTTTCCAAGAACCGTTACAGTACCTTCCGCGTCTACAGAAGCTACGGTTTTATTCGTCGAACTCCATTCCAATCCTTCCGAAGCCCCCAAAAAGTGGCCGTCTTCATACAAATGCACGGCTTTTAATGTGAGCTCCCCGCTGCTGTCGACTTCGACTTCAGGCACGTTTTGAAGAATCACCAAATCGGCCGCAGAATTTTGCGCTTTTGCTGCTCCTGCGCCGGCTGCCAGTGAAGAAACCACCAAGGCGGCGATCACCAGCGGCAAAACCAATAATTTATGAATTTTTTTCATATTCTATCCCCCTCTAACTTAATTGCTGCGTACAGTCCAGTTGTTGTTTTCCGCTTTCGGCTGGATCCGTTTGCCGTCTATCTGGATATTGCCGACGTACCAGCCGCGTCCATTAACGGAAGCGTCGGTTTGGTAACGGAAGCGAAGATGCTTCGTACCTTCCGGCAATTCGATTGAAGTGCGTCCCCATTCGCCGCTTTCACCCGTAAGAGGAGCAGCCGCTTGCGTCCAGTTCACACCATCCGAAGACGTTTCAATAAAACCGAAATCCGAGTTGGCTTCCAGACGATGCCATGAATCGAATGAGGCTGCAGTGGCGCCCGCCGGAACAGCGACTTGCATTTCATTGTTTAATTTATCGCCGTAGCCCGAGAACCAAGCCTCCTGATGTTTTGGCACCGGAGCTGAAATGGTGTCCGCTACCGATCTGGCAAATGCCCGGCGGATGCCGTTTGTCGAAATCGTGCTTCTCGATGGATGCACGCGGTTCGTCAACAGGATGGCAATCGTGTTGTTTTTCCGGTTGATGACGATGCTTGTGCCCGTGTAGCCGGTGTGACCGAATGCCGCTGAATCTGCTAACGCGTCCATGTACCAACCCTGGTTCAGTTCCCAGCCAAGCCCGTGGTCATCTCCCGGAAATTCCGGAATCTGGTTGGTTTCAAGCAGCCGGACCGTTTCCGGTTCCAATATCCGCTTGCCGCCGTATTTGCCATTGTTCAAAAACATATGGGCGAATTTCGCCAGATCCGAAGCTGTAGAGAAAACACCGGCATGTCCCGCAACACCGCCCAAGGACCAGGCGTTTTCATCGTGGACTTCCCCCCATACCATGCCGCGCCCAAGCGCCGGCTGGTATTCCGTTGCCGCGATGCGGTTTTTCAACGACGCAGGCGGGTTGTACATGGTGTCTTTCATGCCGATCGGGTCCGTAATTTCCTCTTTTACAAACTGATCAAGCCGTTTGCCGGAGTATTTCTCGATCAATGCCCCGAGCGTAATCAAGTTCAAATCGCTGTATGTGTAATGGGTGCCCGGCTGATTGGCCAGTGGATAGCGCAGCGCGTATTCGATGCGGTCTTCGCGCGTCTTTCCTTGCTGATAGAGCGGCACCCAGGCGATAAACCCGGACGTGTGCGTCATGAGCTGGCGAATGGTGACTGCTTCTTTGCCGTTCTCTGCAAATTGAGGAAGGTGCAGAGCCACCGGGTCATCCAGTTTAAAATGCCCTTTTTCGTACAGCTTCATCGCCGCAGTCGTCGTAAAAATTTTGCTGATGGAAGCCAAGTCAAAAATCGTGTCTTCTTTCATTTCAATCGGGTTGTCCACCGGAGTAAACTGGTCGTCGGCGTACAGAGATGCATAACCATACGCGTCGTGCTTAACGATATGCCCGCTTCGGGCGACAAACGCGACCGCACCCGGCGTTGTCTTCGCCGTTAAAGCGCTTTCAATTTCAGTGTCAAAACGGTCCAGCGGTTCCTGGATCATGCCCGCCCCTTTCACTGAACCCGGATGGAGTACAGGCGACATCGGACCCGGTTGGTTCCACTGGTTCGCCGGAGCCGCCATTGCCGGTGAAGCGAGAACAGATGTGAAAGCAAGCGAACAAACCAAGGCAGACGACAGGACTTTGAGCTTCGTTCTTTTTTTCATTTCTTTCCTCCCCTTATTCTTTTTTGTATTTATTTACCTCTACTGTCCAATATTATCTGACAATTCTTTTATTGCCCATGCCCCAATAGCTCTGTCTTTAAATGGATTTTGCGCTTTCCATTTTTCGTTCCGTTTATATTTGCTCAGGTTCAGGGGCAGAAGTACGCCTTTTGGAGGAAGAAAATTAGAAATTAAAATTCTTCTTTATACCCATATTAACTGAAATTTCACTCCGGATTTTACATGCTTGAGCAATGTTAAATCTTCCTGCAGAACTCTTCCAATGACATTGACCCTATTGTTTGCCGGCAAGTCTCTTTTTGTGATTTGCATCTCGCCCTTGTAGCGGCCGTAGCGTTCATTGTCGATTGTAATGCTGCCGGTTGGCCGTTCAATGGTGTGTTCCGGTGCCAGCTGCCATGTGCCGAACAAGCCGTATTCCCTTGACTCCATCGAACGGACGCAGTCTCTTGCCGCATCCATCCGGTTGGTTTGGACCAGACCGGCTGTTTCTAGCAAAGCCTGATTTTCGGTCAGCTTCTTTGCACGCAATTGGAGGACACCTTGCTCATAAGCAGCGAATTGCGCCAGGCTTTCTTCGCTGAGTGTGATATCGCCCACCAAAATCTTATCCACCAGCCCGCTTTTTTCGAATGCCACATACGCCGCAAATGGCGAAACGCTGCGATGCTCTTCCAAAGTGGGCAGTCCTTCGAATAAAGGCCACCGGCGCTTGCCATCTCCCGGTATAAAGGCCATGACCGCCAAGCCTTCGCTTTTCAGCCACTCATTTACTTCATAGAAATCTTGCGTATCCAACCCGGTTTCGGGCCGCGGATAGAAATTATGCCAAGCTTCAACCGCTTCTGTCCGAAGGCCAGCTGCTTTTAAACGTGCTAATCCTTCTTGCGTTAAGGTGCTGGCATTCAAGGCGATTTTCATTTTCCCAGACAGCTCAGCAATCGTGTCCTCTTTGATGCCGTAGTCGATCCGGAGCCCGGTGACTCCCCATTCCACTAAGCCTTCAGCATTGTCCCAAGTGAATCCGAGATGCCCCAGCGATTTCGGCGAAATGTCCGCCATCAATTCCATGTCGTATGCCCGCGCCAGTACTCCCAGCTCCCGCAGCCTTTCCTTATACAACGACGGGTCTTCTTCCGGGATGTGCAGCGACGTGAAAATTGCACTGAATCCGAGCTTTCGGACCCTTTGAATATATGGCTCGAGGTCTTTCGGCGAGCCTTCTCCTAAATAAACTGATATGCCGCGCATGCTATTCCTCCTTTTGGCTAAAGAAAAAAAGGGAGAACTGGTTCTCCCTTTTTGGTTGTCTTACTCTTATGTTTTTCATGGTGTGTAGTATATGAAGGGCCGCTTTCACTTTTCTAGTGTCCAGCTCCAGCGGCCAGCCCCTCGAGGTCGCTTCGGTTTTGTCTTGAATGGCAAAGTACGCCATTCCTGCCAAACCCTCCAGCGCTTGTCGGGGCTAGATGGCCGCCTCCGCTTTTCTAGATCCCTTCTGCCATTCTCTCTTTGAATCCAAACAAATACGTGAAGATAAATCCAAAGACGTACGAAACAACGAGCCCCAGGAAGTACCAGATGTACTTGCTGTCAGCGATCAGTGGGATCAAGGAGATGCCCGATACGCCGATGCCTTGCGCCGCCGTGTGCATCACTGCCTGGAAGGCACCGCCGAATGCTGCACCCATACAAGCGGTGATGAACGGACGCCCAAGCGGCAAGGTGACACCGTACAGCAACGGCTCTCCGATTCCAAGGATTCCAACCGGCAATGCGCCTTTGATGATATTGCGTAAACGCTGGTTTTTCGTTTTCACGTAAATGGCAATCGTGCCGCCGACTTGCCCCGCACCTGCCATTGCCAAGATCGGCAATAACGCCGTGCTGCCGAACGTGTTCATCAATTCCACGTGAATCGGCGTCAACCCGTGGTGAAGCCCGAGCATAACAAGCGGCAGGAAGAATGCTGCCAAGACGCCGCCGGCTACCACTCCGCCGACATCAAGCGCTGAAATCAACCCGGTAGTAATGATGTCGCTCAATACACCGGCAACTGGAACAATCGCATACAAAGAAATAAATCCAACTACAAGAACCGTAATTAATGGTGTAAAAAGAATATCAATCGAACTGTGCATGACAGAACGCACTTTCTTTTCAACAAAAGTCATCAGCCAAGCTGCAAAAATGACTCCGAACAATCCGCCGCGCCCGACGACGAGCGGTTCCCCGTAAATCGTAATATCCGCCAATAACGGATTGAACAAAATACCCCCGGCAATTGCACCAAGCACCGGCGTACCGCCGAATTCTTTCGCTGTGTTCCAACCGACTAAAATAGCCAAGTATGTAAAGACCGTGCTTCCCAGCAGCAATAAAATCTGCATATACGTTGCTGTTTCATCCACTCCGGCGTTTTTAGCGAAGTTCGCTGCACCGTTGATAATCCCCGAAGCAATCAAACCAGGAATCAGCGGAATAAAGATATTGCCGACTCTGCGCAAAAACATCTTGAACGGCGTTTTGTTTTTTTGCTTCATTTTTTCGCGGTCGAGTTCCGCTTTTTCGCTGAAATCCATATCGCCTTCGTTGACAGCCGCTTCTTCCCCGATTGCAAGCCCTGTTTCATTGCTCATTTCAGCTGCGACTTTATTGACCGTTCCGGGTCCTACCACGATTTGAAGCGTGTCGTCTTCAACGACGCCCATTACGCCGTCAATTCGTTTTAAGTCATTGATATTCGCTTTGCTGTCGTCTTTCAGCGACAACCGCAAACGCGTCATACAGTGGGCTACCCGTTGGATATTCTCTTTTCCCCCGACTTGCTTAAGAATATCCTGCGCCATTTTTTGTTCTTTTTTCATACTGTCCCCCCGCTCTCCCATTGTGTTATAAAGCTTTTCTTACAAAACCGCCAGCTGTTTCCAGCTTCTCAGCCGCTTCTTCTTTTGAGCAATCCAATAAAATCATGACGATGGCCGTTTTGACATGGCGATCAGCTTTTTCGTAAAAACGCTCCGCTGTTTCATAATCCACTTGCGTAGCATCCATAATAATACGCTTCGAACGCTCAATCAGTTTTTTGTTGGTCGCCTGCACATCCACCATCAAATTTCCGTAAGCTTTGCCGACGCCGATCATCGAAGCTGTTGAAATCATGTTCAATACGAGCTTTTGGGCCGTTCCGGCTTTTAAACGCGTAGAACCGGTCAAGACTTCCGGACCTGTCTCGATTTCAATCGCAATTTGCGCATACCGGCTGATTTCCGATTCCGTATTGCAGGAAATGGCTACCGTTTTCGCGCCTACTTCACTTGCATACTCCAGCGCCCCGATTACATAAGGCGTTCTGCCGCTTGCTGCAATGCCGACCACCGTGTCTTTTTCCGTTAAGGAAACTTTTTTCAATTCTTCCTTGGCAAGAGACGGGTTGTCTTCCACTCCTTCTTGAGCCATTGTGAACGCTTCCATTCCACCCGCTAAGAAACCTTGCACGACATCCGGCGAGACGCCAAAAGTCGGTACACACTCCACTGCATCCAAAATGCCAAGACGTCCGCTTGTGCCTGCCCCTACATAAATCAGCCGGCCGCCAGCATGGAACGATTTGATCACTGCTTGCACCGCTTGTTCAATGCGGTCTATCTCCTTGGCAATCGCACCTGGAACCGTCTGGTCTTCCCGGTTCATCGTTTCAAGGATTTCCAGCGTCGACATTTCATCCAGCTTCATCGTGTCGTCATTTCTTTTCTCTGTAGACAAATTCTCTAACATCGGCTCATCCTTTATTTGGTTATTTCTTGACTTTATTGTACCCTTAAGAAATTCCATGTCAATATAAATTATCTAAATTATGAATTTTAATTTCATAAATAAAAAATATAAAAGAGCTGATTTCTCAGCTCTCAAACTGTAGACAAAATCTAGATGAGATGTATAGTGATGCATAAAACCAACTGGACCGGTTGGAGCTTCTCTTTGATTCATTAGTGAATGTGAATTGAATCCAATTTCAAGTTTAAACAAACATCTTTATGAGGAAAAGCGGCGCCGCTTAATAGCCTTCATGTTTAGGATCCGGAGTGGAAGCCGGCGACTCCTGCGGGATAGCGAAGTGCCGAAATCCACTTGGAACGCTAGTTCCGAGTTAGTTCGGCGCGAGCCCGCGGAACGCGTCCGGCTGAAACGGAGGATCCGGAATGTCCAGTTGTATGTTAATTCATCTCTCAAGTATAAAAATTCTTTTGTCTACAAGCTCAGAGCTGATTTCTCAGCTCTCTTTACCTTCTCAAACTTTCCATCTCACTGCGGGCGTCGTAGTACTGCTGCAGCACTTTTTCGCCGAGGTGGTGGAAAACGCTCATATAAAGGGTGTCGACCACGGTGAGTTGGGTCATCCGGGAAGCGATGCTGCCGCTCCGGAAATCCTGTTCAACGTTTGGTGTACACAGCCGGATGTCCGCTTCTTTATAAAGCGGCGATTTGTTCAAGTTCGTAATGGCAATCACTTTTGCGCCTCTTTTTTTCGCAAAGCGCGACAGTTCCAGCACGTCTTTTGTCCGCCCCGACATGCTAATTGCGACAAACACGTCGTTTTCCGTCAGATGCGGAATCAATGACAGCATGTAATGGAAATCCAGCGAAGTGATGGACTGATAGCCGAGCCGCATGAATTTGTACTGGGCATCCACAGCCGCCGTCGAAGAACCGCCGACGCCGAAAAAGACGATTTTTTTCGCATCTTTCATCGCTTCGACCGCTTTCACCAATTCTTTCCGGTCCATCGAATCTGAACAGGATTCAATGGCCGACTTGTTGACGTGGATGACTTTATGGAATAAATCATATGGGGAATCTTTCTGCTGAAGCACCGAAAAGTCCGTCAGGTTCGTATCGGTCAGGGTCAGGTCTTTCATGAGCGCCAATTTGAAGGATTTGAAGCTTCCCATGCCGATCGATTTGCAGAAGCGGATGATGGTCGCTTCGCTCACGCCCGCTTTTTCCGACAGTTCTTTTGTGGTCATATGCGGAATGGCATCCGGCTGCTGGATGATGTATTCGCCGATGCGCCGTTCCGCTGCCGACAATTGCTCCAGGTCGAGTTCAATTTTTGTAAGTAACGATTTCATTGCATATCTCCCAACTGCTTTTTGTTATGGTGTGTGCCACTTTCATTGAATATTATAGGAGAATGATTTTTCCCGCAATCAAGAACTTCCTGCACGCTCCTGTTTTTAAATCCAGCTTTTAAGTTTCCGGGTCCCTCTCTTCCATGAGATGACTCCTAAACTTTCAACGTAATTTAGAACCGTCCGGTTTTTAAGAACAAGATAAAAAGCCCGTTCTGCTTGGAGCAGAACGGGCCTCTTTATTAAATGAACAAGCTGAGCAATAGAACCACGCCAAGACCGACCAGAGAAGTGGTCAACAGCAGAAGGCCCCATGTTCTGAATGTTTCTTTGATCGATAAGTTGAAGTACTCTTTGAACAGCCAGAACGAAGCATCGTTGACATGTGTAATCGTGTTGCTTCCGGCAGCTGTTGCGAGCACCATCAATACCGGGTTTACATCAAAAGTATCGATTAGTGGACCAACAATTCCTGCAGCGGTAATAGCGGATACCACGCCTGTACCTGTTGCAATGCGCAGAATGGCGGTAATGAGCCACGCCATAATAAGCGGCGAAACGCTGGTATTCTGCATCATGCCGGCGATGAAATCGCCGACGCCGGAATCCAGGATGATTTGTTTGAAGGCACCACCGGCACCGACAATCAGGATGATCATCGCGATGCTTTGGATGGCGCTTGAGAACGAATCCATAACTTCATGCATTTTGCGTCCGCGGCGAAGGCCGAATACATAAATCGCAACCAGCACAGCTAAAAGCAAACTGATTTCGGCACTGCCGATGAAGTTAACGATGTCGTGCGTCAAAGAACCTTCTACGATAAAGTAATTGATGATTGTTGCACTGGTTATAATGATTGCTGGCAATAACGGAACCAAAATACTGATGGCAAATCCAGGCATTTCATCGTCGCTGAATTCTTTTGGCTTTTTCAAAAGAGGTGGAACCGGCTTGTCCAGATTGCGCAGCAATCTCGGCAAGATGACACCTGCGGCAATAACTGCCGGGATAAATACCACGACGCCGAGTATGTACACCATCCCCATATCTGCGCCGTATGCTGCAACAAGTGCGGTCGGGCCAGGTTGTGGCGGGAATAGGCTATGGGCCATTGTGGCCGCAGCAACCATCGTGATTCCAAGGCGCATATATGAAACTTTTGCTTCAATTGCAATACTGATGACAAGCGGCGCTAAAATGATGAACGCGACTTCATAGAACACGGAAATCCCGAAGATTCCGCCGACGATCAGGATTGCCCATTCGATGTTCTTCACACCGAATTTCTTCAACAAGGTAGAAGCTACGCGCTGGGCAGCTCCAGAGTCGACCATCAACTTACCGAGTACGGCACCCAGTCCGATGATCAATGCCAAACTTCCGAGTGTCCCGCCGAAGCCGGCTTTGATTGATTCGATGACATCCGGCAATCTGAGGCCGTTTAAAATTCCGACAAAAATTGCAGAAATCAATAACGCAAGGAAACTGTTCAGTTTCACTTTCATGTTCAAGAACAACAGCAAGGCTACGCCCAGCGCTACCGAGATAATCGGCAGCTTATCAATAAACCATTCCATTCCTATTCCCACCTATTCTAAAACAAAAAACCCGTTTCCAATCAAATTAACAAGAACCTCTCTTAATCAAGCTAGGCTGCAATCGATGTATGGCAGTTTTGGCTGTTTT
Source organism: Planococcus glaciei (assembly GCF_900099655.1). Classification (GTDB taxonomy): domain Bacteria; phylum Bacillota; class Bacilli; order Bacillales_A; family Planococcaceae; genus Planococcus; species Planococcus glaciei. Next base: position 93,554 of record NZ_FNDC01000005.1, on the reverse strand, counting down.
GTTTTCTGATTTGATTTGTTCCAGCAGCAATTCTGTAGCTTTATCGGCCATATCGATTGCCGGCTGGGTGACCACCGTAAGCGGCGGTGTATAAAAACTGGCGAAGGCTACTTCATCGATGCCGATAACAGCAACATCATCGGGTATGACCAGTTGATGTTCTTTCATGTATTTCAGCACTTCGAGCAGAACTCTGTCATTCCCGGCAAGTATCGCTTCTGGAGGGCTTTCCAATGCAAAAAGCTTTTTCAACTCATTTTGGATATTGGCTGCATCAGCTGTCCGGATGTATTCTTCCCGGACCGGAATTCCATGTGCTTCGAGTGCCTGCCGGTAACCTTCAATCCGTTCCACACGCGGACTCGTGTTGCGGATGATGGAAGTTGTAATAATGGAAATCCTCTTGTAATCGCTTTCAACAAAAGCATCAATCGCCAATTTTGAAGCCTGATGGTTATCGAGCATGACGGTATTGACTTCAAGTCCATCAATTTTCCGGTCCATGAAGACGACAGGAAAATTCTGCTTGTTCATTTGTTCGTAAAGATCCAAATTGCCGCCTGTCGGAAAAATGATGAGGCCGTCGACTTGTTTGGCCAGCAGCATCTCGATATAATTCCGTTCTTTTTCCGGCTCATCGTCTGCATTGCAGATAATGATATGGAACCCGTTGGCATTGAAATTGTTTTCAATGGCCCGCAGAATCTGCGTTGAAAACGAGTGAAGAATGTTGGCGACGATGACCCCTACCGTATACGTCGATTTCTGTTTTAGGCTGCGGGCGATGCTATTCGGGTGGTAGTTCAGTTCTTCAATAGCTGCCTCAATTCGTTGGCGCGTACTTTCACTCATGTATTCATAGCGCTTGTTCAAATACTGGGAGACGGTGCTTTTGGATACTTTCGCTTGTTCCGCTACTTGGGCAATGGTTATATTTTTCGCCATAAGCTTAAACCCCCGAATAGGCCATAAAGCCGCCATCGACTGCCAGAGTGGTACCGGTTACAAATGAAGAATACGACTCATCCACCAGGAACAACAAGGCGCCCAGCAAATCTTCAGGCTGGCCAAAGCGCTTCATCGGAGTCGCTGCCAGGATTTTTTGTGAACGGGCAGTCAGGTTGCCGTCTGCATCGACCAATAAGTCTTTGTTTTGGGTCGTTTTGAAAAATCCGGGAGCAATGGCGTTGACGCGCAAACCGGTTTCTGCAAAATGGACTGCCATCCACATGGTGAAATTATTGATCGACGCTTTCGCCGCACTGTATGCCGGAATCTTTGTCAAAGGTGCATACGAACTCATGGAGGAAAGATTGACAATGGCAGGAGCCTCACTTTTCAGCAATTCTTTTCCGAACACTTGGCAAGCCAAAAATGTGCCTGTAAAATTGAGCGAAAAAACATTGCTGAATCCGCTTTCTTCCAAATCGAAGAACGATTTCCCTTCCGCCTCTTCTTCGTGAAGTTCGGGTCCGGTAATGGCATCGGCGTGGTTGCCGCCTGCGCCATTGATCAAGATATCGACTTTGCCGAATGCTTTCAGTACGGCGTCTTTTGCGCTTTCCAGTTCACTGCGGTTTAAAACATCGGCTTGGATCGCCAGCGCCTTGCCGCCTGCTTCAGTAATTTCCTTGGCGACGGTTTCGCCTTTTTCAGCGGTCCGGTTGATCACTGCGACGCTGACGCCTTGGCGCGCCAGTTCACGTGCCATTTCGGAACACAATACACCGCTGCCGCCTGTGATGACCGCAACGCGGCCTTTCAGGTTTTCATGAATGGGAATCATCGGGACTCCTCCGTTCTTTTTGTTTCGTAAGCATCCCATAAGCCGAGCAGGTACATGATGCCGAGTGCCCGATCGTATAAGCCGTATCCCGGACGGCATACTTCGCCCCAAATGTGGCGGCCATGGTCAGGCCGTACATAGCCTGTGTAATTTTGTTCATGCAATGCTTTGACTACACCTTTGACATCGATTGAGCCGTCTTGTGTGTAATGGGAAGTTTCCGTAAAATCACCGTTGTCGTAGATTTTTACATTGCGGATATGGGCGAATGGCGAACGGCTTGCATATTTCTCGGCAATTTCCACCATATTGTTGGAAGGGCTCGCTCCCATTGAACCTGTGCACATCGTAAATGCATTGGATGGCGAATCCGAAATTTCAATCAATTTCTCATAGCTTGCTGCCCCTGTGATAATGCGCGGCAGACCAAAGATTGAAAACGGCGGATCGTCCGGATGGATTGCCATTTGGATGCCGGCTTCTTCTGCAACGGGAATGATTTCTTTCAAGAAATATGCTAAGTTTTCCCACAGTTTGGCTTCATCGATTTCTTTGTACGCATCGAACAGTTCGGTGATGCGATCCAGTTTTTCCGGTTCCCAGCCTGGCAGCGTCAAATCAGACGCTTCGCTGACTTCCCGTACCAGTTCTTTTGGATCGATGTTGTCCACTTTCGCTTTTTCAAAGAACAGCGCCGTTGAACCGTCTTCAAGCGGATGGAACATCTCAGTGCGCGTCCAGTCGAAGATCGGCATAAAGTTATAGCAAATCACTTTTATGCCAAACTCCGCCAAGTTGCGGATTGATTCTTTGTAGTTTTCAATGTAGCGGCCGCGTTCTGCATTGCCCAGTTTGATGGATTCGTGGACGTTGACGCTTTCTACGACATCTATGTGGAACCCGTGAGATTTGATGTATTCTACTTCATCTTTGATTTCTTCTTTTGTCCAGATTTCTCCGGCCGGCTTGTTATGAAGTGCCCAGACGATGCCTTTGACGCCTGGAATTTGTTTGATGTGTTCTAAGGTTACGGTGTCGTTGCCTCTGCCGTACCAGCGAAATGTCATGTTCATCGGTGCCACTCCTTTTTATTGCGCGCTTTGCTGCATGTATTTTTGGCTCAATTCGACAGCGGCGTCAAATCCGCCGGCTGCGTATGCTTTGTTCAAATCACTGCCGATTCCGACTGCCACTGCTCCAGCCGATAACCAGTCTTGAATGTTGTTCAAGTTAATTCCGCCGGTCGGCATGATGCGCACGTGCGGAAGCGGTCCATTGACTGATTTGATGAAGGAAGGTGTGAAATTGTTCGCCGGGAACAATTTAATGATGTCGCTGCCGGATTCCAGAGCTTTCACCATCTCACGGATGGTCATACAGCCAGGCAAATACGGGATGCCGTAGCGGTTGCACACGGTCGCAATTTCTTCGTTGAAGTGGGGGCTGACTACAAATTTAGCCCCTGCTAAAATCGCGTGGCGCGCAGTCTCCGGATCCAGGACAGTTCCTGCACCAAGCAGGACGTCTTCTTCCGCCAAAGCTTCAAAAACCTTCTGCACGTGGGGCGTCGTATACGTCAATTCGATGGCTGGAATGCCGCCCTGCACTGCCGCTTTCGATAAGGTGATCGCCTCTTCTGCATCGCCGCCGCGGATCACTGCCACCACTTTTGTTTCAGTAAGCCGGGATAAAACTTCGTGTTTCAACATCTGGTCTTCCTCCTCTGGTTAACGTTCAACGATCTTTTCGTTGCGGATCAAAGCCTGCACTTCCTCTAAATACGGAAGCCCTTCGTTGTCGCCGGATACGGTCGTCACCAGCGCTCCAACTCCGTTCGCAAACTCCAGCGCCTCTTCCGGCGAATAGCCGTGAAGCATGGCGTAGACATAGCCGGCATCAAAGCCGTCTCCTGCTCCAACTGTGTCAATTGGCGTTACTTTGAATGCTTCTTTCGTATACCAGGTTTCGTCCCGGTAAAGCTTTGCACCATTGCCGCCGTCTTTGATGACCAGCTGCTCAATATTGAATTCAGCTGCAAATTTCTCCAAAGCGCTTTCGGCAGAATCTCCGATAATCATGTCGATTTCATCGAGCCCGGTCAGTAAAATATCAACCGATGGGAAGATTTCCTGATACGCTGCATTTGCTTGTTCAAGCGTCCACAACTTCAAACGGATATTCGGATCAAACGACACTTTAATTCCTTTGTCTTTAGCTATGGCCAAGACCTGTTTGGCAATCGCCAGGTTTTTCGGATCGATTGCCAGAAAAACACCGGTCAGGTGAATCAAATCAATGTCCGCAAACAAATCTTCTGTCATGTCTTCCGGTTCCAGCGTCAAGATCGGCGACTGGTAACGGTAATAAAAAGTTTTTCCAGAACCGTCTTCGCGAATTTCCTTGAAATTCAGCGATGTCGGATAATTTTCAACAAATTCCACATATTCCATATCGACGCCTTCACCGCGTGCAAAATTATAAATCACACGGCCAAATTCATCTCCGCCTAAACGGCTTGCCCATTTGGTATGCAGCCCTAAACGTGCACACCCAATCGCAAAGTTTAATTCCGCGCCGCCCACTTTGCGCGTAAAGGCCGGAACATAGCGAAGCGGTCCGGTTTCAGAGGGATTGAACGTGATCAACGCATCACCCAATGTAAAAACACGATAAGTCTTCAACAACTCAATTACCCCTCTCACAGTCTATATAAATTCAATAAATCGGTTTACTAAATCGGTTTAGTAGAATTATATGTGAAAGTGCTTTCAAAATCAAGGCATCTTTAAATTTTCTGTAAAATGAACCATTTGCTACAGCTCGTCGAAAACTTCCAGCACTGCGAGCTATCAGGCTTTTAACTAAAAAAAGAAGCTGCAAAATCTTCTAAGTTAATTAGAAAATCTGCAGCTTCTAGGAACTTATTCTTATTTTTGTTGGCGCGGGCGAATCAGAATTTCGTTGACGTCGACATAATCCGGTTGTTCGACTGCATAGCCGATGGCACGGGCGATGTCTTCCGCTTCCAAAAACTTCATCGGGTTGCCGCTTGCAAAACCGTCCAGGATGTCCTGATCGGTAATCGTATCCGTCAATTCCGTAGCGACTGCCCCCGGTGATACAATCGTCGCCCGGATGTTCATATCAGGGCTCAGTTCCTGGCGCAAGCCTTCCGTAATGGCACGGACGGCAAACTTCGTTCCGCTGTAAACTGCGCTGCCAGGGGTAACGTCATGTCCGGCAACCGACGAAATATTGACGATATGCCCTTCCCGGCGTTCTTCCATATGCGGAAGAACGGCAGCGATGCCATACAGCACACCTTTGATATTCACATCGACCATTTTGTCCCATTCTTCAATCTTCAGTTTATTCATATAAGACAACGGCATCAGCCCAGCGTTGTTGACCAGCACGTCAATCTGGCCGAATTGTTCGATGGCCGCTTCCGCCAGAGCTTTCATCTCTTTGGATGAAGTGACGTCCGTCACTTTATACGCTGCCTGTCCACCCGCTTCTTCGATTTCTTTTTTCAGTTCCACGAGGCGATCTTCCCGGCGCGCTGCCAGCATGACGGCAAATCCTCTGCCTGCCAGCTCTTTTGCAGCCGCTTGCCCGATGCCGCTGCTTGCACCTGTTATAATTGCCGTTTTGCTTGTTGCCATTGGTATTCCAGCTCCATTTCCATATAAATCATTCGTGTCCTTTTTCACTTTAACCTTGTTAGAAAAGGCTGTAAATGGCCATTCAACAAATTCATAATGGCGCTATACTTGCCTTTGGCACTCATCGTTTTGCCTTTATTTCAGCCCTTCAATAAACGGACCGTAATCACGGTGCGTATGCTGGACAGAAATCCATTTCATCGTCGTGAATTCTTCCAGCACCCAGTCTCCGTTAAAACGGCCAAGGCCGGATTCTTTCTCGCCGCCAAACGGAACATGTGCTTCATCGTTTACCGATTGGTCATTCACGTGGATCATGCCCGTGTTGATCTTATGGGCGAATTGCGTGCCGCGTTCAATATTGGAAGAATGAACGGCGCCGCTTAAGCCGTATGGGAAGGCATTGACCATTTCCACTGCTTCGTCGTCGCTGCTAAATGGAATGAGCACAGCGACAGGTCCGAAAATCTCGTTTTCTGCGATTGGCATATCGTTTGTGCCTGCGCCGAGTACCGTCGGCTGCATGACGTTTCCGTCGCATTCGCCGCCAAGCAGCAATTCCGCTCCGCGTTCCACGCTTTCTTTAATATCCTGCAAAATGCGGTCGGCCTGGTCCCGGTTGATCAGCGGCCCGACATGCGTATCTTTTTCCGCCGGATTGCCGTATTTCAATTTCTTCGCGCGGGCTACAAAAAGCTCAGCAAATTCTTCGTAGCGGTCTTCATGAATAAGAATCCGGTTAGTCGCCATACAAATCTGGCCCTGGTGGTAAAACTTGCCGAACAACGCTGAATTGACTGCGTAATCGATATCCGCATCATCCAGTACGATGAAGGCGTTATTGCCGCCAAGTTCAAGCGCCGTCTTTTTCAGGTTGCCGCCCGCCAGTTCGCCTATGCGCTTTCCGACCGGCGTCGACCCCGTAAACGAAATCAAACGGGGAATCGGATGTTTGACGATATCGTCGCCGATTTCCGAACCGCGTCCGACGATGACATTCAGCAGGCCTTTCGGCAATCCCGCCGCTTCAAAAATGCTCGCAAACAGCAGTCCGCCGGTCACAGGAGTGTCCGTTGCCGGTTTCACCACGACGCCGTTGCCCGTTGCCAAAGCGGGTGCAATCGAGCGCATCGCCAAATGGAACGGGAAGTTCCACGGGCTGATGACTCCAATGACCCCGATCGGATTGCGGTAAATCCGGTTCTCCTTGCCAGCCGTCTGGGAGGGCAAAATCTTGCCTTCCATCTTGAACGGAAATGCCGCTACTTCTTTTACAACATTCAAAGCTGCTCCAAATTCCGTCGCTGCTTTCATATACGTACTGCCAGCTTCTTTGATCAGCCAGTCGATAATGAGCTCCTTGTTTTCCGTCATGACCTCTTCAACTTTTTCCAAAACTTTGCGCTTGTTCTGCGGCAATTCCTTCGCCCACTCGATTTGTGCTTCCGCCGCTGCTTTATAGGCGCGGTCCAAATCATCTTTGTCAGCTGCCTGAATCGTCACGAGTTCTTCTCCTGAATAAGGATTCGTGTTTTTCATCTTATTGTCGCTGGATCCGTTCTGCCATTTCCCTTCAAAATAAAGCTGTGTAAAGTCGGTTGTAATCATGTTAATTAACACTCCTTTTGGTTTAACAGCTTTCAGCGCAAAGTTTGTGCCGGACAAGCTGCTTGCTCATTTATTCCGTCTCTATCTCTACCCATTAAGCCGGAAACTTAAAACGCCGCAGAGGTTCCTGGGATGGATCCGCTGTTCTTTTCTTCAGCAAGAGCCAGACAAGAGAGTGTTATTTTCGGGCTGGTTTATTCGCGTTGCTGAGGATTTATTCGTCGTCTTCAGGATTTGTTTGCGCTGCTTCAAAAAATGAAAAAACGTTCAAAAACGGATAACCGTTTTTGAACGTTTTTTAACTTTACAAAGCTTTTAAAATTCCCGTACGACCCGAATGATGATCCTTGGAATATACAGAAGAAGATCCAGCAGCTCAAGAAAGAATTCAATCACATCCCAAATCCACCAGCGATCCTTCTTCTCTTTTTTTCGCCTCTTTTTCTCCATCCGCCGTCTCCCCTTCAACCGAATTTATTCATAATACGCGGATCAGCAAGAAAGGTTTCAGTTTTTGGAAAGGCCGAAAGCTTCAGCGAGCAGGCGGGTGCCGTTCATCCGGTTTTTTGCACCGGAAATATTCGGAATGATTGTCACTTCGTCGGCCTTAAACTGTTCGGCAACACGCTCGATTTCCGCCTTCACGCTTTTGGCATCGCCGATAATCATGCGCTGGCGGTTCTTGTCGACTTTTTCCTGTTCGCGCGCACTAAAACCGCGCGCTTTTGCCGTTTTGATGGATGGGTAATACGGAGGCGGCATGTCCGATTCCACAAACAGCAACCACAAATCAAAAGCTTTCGCGATTTCTTCCGCTTCCTCGGCGGTTTCCGCAACAACCGCAAACACCGCGAGGATGACTTTCGGCTCGTCCAACAGTTTCGACGGCCGGAAGCTGTTGCGGTACGTTTTCACCACTTCTACTCCGGATGCAGCAGGGCGGGCAAAATGGGCATACGCGTAAGCGGTGCCTTTTTCAGCTGCCAGTTCCGCACTGCCTCCGCCTGTCCCGAGCAGCCACAGTTCCGGTGCTGTTTCCGTAACTGGTGTGGCAATTAGTTCACCGGAGTCTGTCAGATATTGCTGCAAATCGTCTATTTGCTGGTCATACGAAATTTGTTTATTGCCGTTCAGCGCCTGATTGACTTTCAAATAGCTGCGCGAACGCCCGATGCCAAGATCGATGCGGTTCGGGTGAAGCGCTTCAAGCATGCGAAAGTTCTCAGCCACTTTATAGGCACTGTAATGCGGCAGCATCACGCCGCCCGAGCCGATCCGGATTGACGAAGTCGAAGCCGCCAAATGCATCATCAGCATTTCGGGTGTGCTGCCGGCAACCGACATGACTTTATGGTGTTCCGCTACCCAAAAGCGTTTATAGCCCATGCTTTCGGCAAGCTTTGCCAGTTCGGTCGTCTGAAGCAGGGCTTCGCGCGCCGAAGACCCTTCATCGATCGGCGAGTAGTCCAGGATATTCAGTGCAAACATCGGACTCCCCCTTTTCTTTATCTTTTTACTCTTCCTACCATACCGAAAACAAAAGAAAAGCGCCAACTCCCAAGCAATGGGAGCCGGCGCTGACAATAGCCTATTACGCTTTATTCATAACGCCAAACGAATAACGGGTTTCGCTCGTGTAGCGTTCGCCTGCCTTCAATACGGCAGAAGGAAAATGCGGATGATGGATTGAATCCGGCAAGCCTTGTGTTTCCAGGCATAGCCCCAAGTAATTGCACGCTTTCGTTCCCCGGTATACGCCGGGGCCTTCTAGGCCGTTGCCCGTATACAGCACGACTGCCGGTTCCGTCGTCTCGACGGTCAGCTTCCGGCCGCTTGCTTCGTGTTCAAGCACAATTTCTTCCTGCTGGTTGCGATCGAGCAGAAACGGATGGTCGTACCCGCAGCCGGCCTGAAGATTTTGCGGGTCGCCCGATACTGTTCCGTCGTGGATCTTTCGGCCTTCGCGGAAATCAAACACCGAGCGGTCGACCTGCATCGCTTCCCCTGTTGGAATCAATTCTTCGTCGAGTTCCAGAAATTCGCTGCTGTCGAGCGTCAGTCGATGGCTTAAGACATCTTCCTTCAAATCGCCGCTCAAATTGAAGTAACTGTGATTGGTCAGATTCACTAAAGTCGTCTCATCGGTAAGAGCAGAATAACTGATGAGAAGATCATTCGCATCGTCCGAAATTGCATAGGTCACTTTCAGTTCGAGATTTCCCGGATAGCCTTCTTCACCGTCCGGGCTCAAATATGTAAATTCAATGCGGGCTTCCGTTTCACTCTGAATGACATGCGAATCCCAAAGCACATGGCTGTAGCCTTTAGTGCCGCCGTGCAAATGATGGCCGTTGGCGTTCGCTGCGAGCTGATAGTCTTTGCCGTCCAGCTTGAAAGCGCCGCCTTTGATCCTGCCGGCAAAACGGCCCGCCACTGCTCCTAAAAAATGCGGATTGTTGCCGTACTCTTCAAGCGTATCAAAACCAAGGACGACATTTTCCAGTTTGCCGTTTTGGTCTGGAGCCTGTATTTCCGTAATGATGCAGCCCCAATCGATGCACGACACCTGAAATCCATTGGCGTTTCGGACGGTAAACAAAGTTACCGGACGCCCCTCCAGATGGCCGAATAAACGCTGTTGCACTTCCATTCCATTCATTCCTTTCTCATGGTCCGTCGAACTTTTTCAACTTCTCCGGAAATTAAACTCAATCTACGTTCAACGAAACCGTCTCTCTGGTTTCGCTCGCTTTGTAGCAGGCATCGATTACCCGCATATTTTGAATGGTTGATTCAGCCGTTATCACAAGCTCCGAACCGTCCAACACTGCCGAAGAAAAATGCTCCACTTCCAAGCGGTAAAGGTCGCCGTAAATCTTCTCCTGCCGCACCGTGCCGTCGGTTTCGACAATCACCAGCCCCATGCCGGCATTGATGTCCGGACGGAAAGCATACGGCACTTTGATGGTTCCTTTTGTGCCGACCACTTCGTATTCGTTGCGGCTCACCATATCAAAACTGCAATCAAAAATGGCGGTCATGCCGTTATCAAGCACCAGGTAAGCGCTGGACAGCATGTCGACGCCTGTAGCCGCATCTCTTCCGGAGACAACTTGCACTTCCACCGGTTCGGCGTCGGTCAGGTGGCGGATAGCCTGAATCGAGTAGCAGCCAAGGTCGTAGATGGAACCGCCGCCCATCGATTTATCCATCCGGATATCGCTTTCCCGGTTTTCCAGGTAAAACGAATGACTGGAGCGGATCAGTTTGACGTCGCCGATTTCACCGGAAGCCATGATTTCTTTGACGCGCGCATGCTGCGGGTGCAGCTGGTACATGAACGCTTCCATGAACTTGACGTCCGATGCCTGGCATACTTGAATCATTTCCGCTGCTTCTTTCGCATTCAGGGCGGCCGGCTTTTCGCAAAGGATGTGCTTGCCTTTTGCGGCCGCTTTTAACACCCATTCTTTATGTAAGTGATTCGGAAGCGGAATATAAACCGCGTCAATTTCCGGGTCGTCCAAGAGTTCTTCGTAGCTTTCGTATGCTTTTGGTATGTTCAGCGCTGCCGCCACGCCGTGGACCTTGTTGCTGCGGCTTGCAATCGCTGCCGCTTCGGCATTGTCTGACCGGAAAATGGCCGGAATCAATTGCGTCTGTGCAATATTGGCTGTACTGATGATGCCCCAACGAACTTTTTTCATCTCGAATCTCCCTCCAGCTGTGATTTAGTCATCGTAACAAAAAAAGCCGCCAAAGAGCTATTTCCAGCTCTTCAGCGGTTTCAATTTCAAGACAGCTACCGCTTCTTGCTAACCTCTTATTTAATGCGGGCTTCCGTTTCCTGATCAAAGAAATGCGCTTTATTCAAATCAAACGCCACGTCGATCGTCTGCCCTGCTTCCACATTGAAACGGGCATCGATTCGCGCGATGAAGTCCTGTCCGGCGACATTCGAATAAAGGATGATTTCCGATCCCATCAACTCAGCCACTTCAATCGATGCACGCACTTTTGTTCCCGGCGAGTGATCAAGGAATAGCGGCTCATCGTGGATGTCTTCCGGACGGATCCCCAGAATCACTTCTTTACCGTTATAGCCTTGCTCACGCAATAAATTCAATTTCGCTTCCGGAACCCGGACTTTTACTGTGTCCATCACGAAATGTTCGCCTTCCAGTTTGCCGGTGAGGAAATTCATCGCCGGCGAACCGATAAAACCGCCAACAAAAACATTATTCGGCTCATCGTATACTTCTTTCGGCGTCCCCACTTGCTGAATCAAGCCATCTTTCATCACGACAAGGCGCGTCGCCATCGTCATCGCTTCTGTTTGGTCATGCGTCACGTAAACCGTAGTCGTTTGCAGGCGTCTGTGGAGTTTCTGGATTTCCGCACGCATTTGCACACGAAGTTTCGCATCCAAGTTGGAAAGCGGCTCATCCATCAAAAACACTTCGGCATCGCGGACAATCGCACGGCCTAATGCCACACGCTGTCGCTGCCCTCCAGAAAGCGCTTTCGGTTTGCGCGTCAAATATTCTTCCAGACCCAGAATCTTCGCGGCGTTGTCTACACGCTCTTTGATTTCCGGCTTTTTCAATTTCCGCAGCTTCAGTGCAAACGCCATATTGTCGTACACGCTCATATGCGGATAAAGCGCATAGTTCTGGAATACCATTGCGATATCACGGTCTGCCGGCGACAAGTCATTGACGCGTTTGCCGCCGATAAACAAATCACCTTCCGAGATATCTTCAAGCCCTGCAATCATGCGAAGCGTCGTCGATTTTCCGCAGCCGGACGGGCCGACCAGTACCAGGAATTCTTTGTCGCGGATTTCAAGGTTGAAATCTTTTACTGAAACTACCCCTTTGTCGTATACCTTTTTCACGTTCTTCAATTGCAAGTCTGCCATTCTATTCCCTCCCGTTTTGCTTTGCTTGTGTAATATTTCTGACTAGGCTTCCGGTTTTTAAAAAAGCTGCTCCTCCAGCACTTGTCGGGGCTAACCAGGAGCTTCCGCTTTTCTTGTCCAGCTGCAGCTCCTAGCCCCTCGAGGTCGCTTCGGCCTTATCCCGAATGGCAAAGAACGCCATTCACGCTAAGCCCTCCAGCGCTCGTCGGGGCTAACCAGGAGCTTCTGCTTTTCTATTAATAAGGTCCTCGAATGGCCGGATGGACTTCTTGTTGGTAGAAGTTCGCCAGTTTATCCAGTTCTTCTGCAGTGAAGTCCTTGGCATCGAGTGCTTTTAAGTTATCTTGTACTTGTTTGACTGTTTTAAAGCCTGGAATAACTGAAGAAATGGCATCGTGCTCCAAAATCCATTTCAATGCAGCGCGGGTCATATTGCCGCGGCCGTCTGCAATCCAGCCTAACTGGCTGCTCAGGTCAACGCCTTTGGCGAATTCCAGTCCTGCGAATGTTTCTCCGACATTGAACGCGGCGCCGTCGCGGTTGAAATTGCGGTGGTCGTCCGCCTCAAACTCGGCATTCGCCTTGAATTTCCCTGTCAGCAATCCACTGGCCAACGGCACGCGTGCCAGGATTCCAACACCTTGTTCTTTGGCTTTCGGGAATAATTCTTCCAGCGGCTTCTGGCGGAATAAATTAAAGATGACCTGCAAACTGCTGACATTCGGATTATTCAGGCACAGCAAGCCTTCTTCTACGGTCTCGACGCTGACGCCGTAGTAGCGGATTTTCCCTTGTTCCTTCAAGCGGTCAAGCACTTCAAATACTTGGCCGTCCTGCAGGATTTCAATCGGCGGGCAATGGATCTGGAACAAGTCCAATTGCTCGCGCTCCAGCCGTCTCAAGCTGTCTTCGCAATATTTCGTGACGCTTTCCATGGAATAGGTTTTAGGGTCATGTATGTCTCCCGCCCGGCAAAACTTCGTGGCAATGTGGATTTCAGAATGGCGGCCTTTGGTCGCCTTCGCCAGAAGCTCTTCGCTATGGCCATCTCCGTATACGTCAGCCGTATCGAAAAAGTTGACGCCTTCGCCCATTGCGTAATCCAGTGCTTTCAATGACTCCTGGTCATTCGTGGTTCCCCACGAACCGCCAATTGCCCATGTGCCAAAACTAAGTTCACTGACCTTTAAATCGGTGCTGCCAATCTGACGATAATTCATTTCTCCACACTCCCACATCTCCATATTTTAAAACAATTGATATCTTTACAAATAAGAGCCTCAACAGAAAGTTGAGACTCTTATTTTAATGGACTACTTACGGAACTCCAAAAGTTTTTTATTCAGCTCTTTTGTTTGGCCGTATACGTCCTGATAAATGGCGAACAGTTTTTTATACGTTTCCACGTTGGATGGAATCGGCTGGAACTGGCGGTCTTCTTTCAAAAACTGGTCTGCGCAGTCCTTCAATGTGGCAAACCATCCACATCCAAACGCTGCGAGCATTGCGGCTCCCATGCCTGGACCTTGTTCGCTGTTGAGCCTTACGATTTTTGCATTGAAAACATCGGCTTGCATTTGAAGCCAGTCTTCATTGCGTGCTCCGCCGCCAATCGAAACAATGGTGTCGATTTCTTTGCCGCTGCGGCGGAAAATATCAATGGATTCATTTAAAGAGAAGGTGATCCCTTCAAGCACTGCACGCGCAAAGTCTTTTCGTTGATGCGAAGCGTCCATGCCGATAAAGCTTGCACGGATGGCCGCATCTGCATGAGGCGTCCGTTCACCGACCAAATACGGTGTAAACAACAGCCCGTTTGACCCTGCCGGAACCGAATGGATATCGGCGAGCAAATCTTCGAATGATTCATCGGCCGCAAAGACATCCTTGAACCAAGTCAGGCTATAGCCGGCTGCAAGCGTTACACCCATGGTATAGAAAACATCCGGTGCCGCATGGTTAAAGTAATGGACTTTGCCTTCAAAATCTTTGTCGTCGCTTGCTTCATAGGACAGAACTACACCAGATGTTCCGATGCTGCACAAGGTTTTGCCGTCTTCCAGAATTCCTGAACCGATGGCGCCGCAGGCATTATCCGCTCCGCCGGCAAAAACGCGTGTCGCAGAACTTAATCCGGTGATTTCTGCATAATCCATTTTAACCGTACCGACTTCTTCATGCGAATAAACAAGCGGCGGGCAAAGCGATGGATCAATTTCAAGTAAGCTGCAGATTTCCGTGCTCCACTCTTTTTTGCTGATATCCAATAGGAGTGTGCCGGCTGCATCGGAATACTCCATCTGCAGCTGGCCGGTCATCTTGTAGCGCAAATAATCTTTCGGCAGCACGAAGGCTTTCGCGCGGCTGTAGATTTCCGGCTCATGCTCTTTTACCCATAGCAGTTTCGGCAATGTAAAGCCTTCAAGCGCCGGGTTCTTAGTGATTTCGAGCAAGCGCTCCTCACCAACTGCCTCGTAGATTTGCTGGCACTGTGCCGTCGTCCGTGTATCATTCCAAAGAATGGCCGGGCGCAGTACTTCGTTGTTTTCATCCAGCAACACAAGCCCGTGCATCTGCCCTGAAAAACTGATGCCCTCGATGTCTTCAGCGCGGCCGTTCCAGCCGCTCAACAGTTCGAACAATCCGGCGGTTGTCCCTTCAACCCAGTCCTGCGGGTTTTGTTCGCTGTAACCGGTTTTTTCCTGGATCAGTGCAAATGATTTTGAGACGCTGCGGACAACTTCACCAAGTTGGTCGACAAGCAAAATCTTGACTGCACTGGTTCCTAAATCTACTCCAATAACATATTTCATCGCGACCGCTCTCCTGCCTGTTCAAACTTATTGCTTATTTGAAGCTTGCTGTTTTCGCAAAAGCTTGCAGCAAGTACTGGTTGATTGTTGCTTTGATTTGCTCAAGGCGTCCGGAAGTTTGTTTGATGTCCGTCAAGCCAAATGCGTACTGTTCAAGTTTGTGGAAATCCGTGTTGCCGGAAACGATATCCAGGCCGATTCCTTCTTTGTATGTGCTGTAGCGCTCGTCAAGAATGTTTTCCAACACTTTGTCATCGATCAAGTTCTGTGCTACGCGCAGGCCGACTGCAAATGCATCCATCCCTGCGATATGGGCATGGAACAAATCTTCCGGCTCGAATGAACCACGGCGCACTTTTGCATCGAAGTTCAACCCGCCGCGGCCAAGTCCGCCGTTTTGAAGGATTTCGTACATTGCAAGCGTCGTTGTCCAAAGGTCTGTCGGGAACTCATCCGTATCCCATCCAAGAAGCGGATCGCCTTGGTTGGCATCAACTGAACCAAGCATATTGTTGATGCGGGCATAATGAAGTTCATGCTCGAATGTATGTCCTGCAAGTGTTGCGTGGTTCGCTTCGATATTGAATTTGAACAGGTCTTGAAGACCGTAGTTTTGCAGGAATGCGTGAGCCGTTGCCACGTCGTAATCGTATTGGTGGGTTGTCGGCTCTTTTGGTTTCGGTTCAATCAGGAACTGGCCATCGAATCCGATTTCTTTCGCATAATCCGCTGCCATGTGGTAGAAGCGAGCCAGGTTATCCAATTCCAATTTCATGTTCGTGTTAAGAAGCGTTTCGTAGCCTTCGCGGCCGCCCCAGAACACATAGTTTTCAGCGCCAAGCTCTTTCCCGATTTCCAAGCCTTTTTTCACTTTCGCTGCCGAATAAGCAAAGACATCTGCATTGCTTGAAGTGGCTGCTCCGTGAATAAAGCGCGGGTGCGTGAAGTTGTTCGCCGTATTCCAAAGCAATTTCGCTTTGCTGTCTTTCATATAATCCTTAATCATGCCAACGATGGCATCCAAGTTCTGGTTGGATTCTCTCAAGTTGCTGCCTTCTGGTGCGATATCTACATCATGGAAGCAGAAAAAAGGAACGTCCAGTTTATTGTAGAATTCGAAAGAAGCTTCAACGCGCGCTTTCGCCAAATCCATTCCGGAGTATTTATCCCAAGCACGGTTCATCGTACCGGCGCCGAAAGGATCCGAGCCATCCATTGTGAATGTGTGCCAGTAAGAAACTGCATAGCGCAGAATTTCTTCCATCGTTTTGTCGCCGACTTTTTCTTCCGGATTGTAGAATTTAAACGCGAATGGATTCGTGGAAGAAGCACCTTCGAATTTGATTTTGTTAATATTCTGGAAATATGCCATAGTTTTTTGCCTCCAATGTTTTATATTTATTTACCCATAAACCGATAATTAAAAAGAAATTAAATGTAAAGGCTTTCATTTAAGATTATAACAATATACAATTAGTTTGTCTATTGATTAAACTAAGTTTTTAGCAAAAATAATGTGAAAATTGTTATTTTAGTAATTTGAATTGGCTGCTACAGTGAAGACAGGATGATTACTCAATGTCGCCTTACTTTAACGAATACCGGTAAAGGCAATTCTCTTGTTGTCCTTGTATAATAAAATAAATCATCCAAACAAAGGCGGTTTCAAATGAACTCTACCAGAGGTTTTATTTATAGCGTGACAGAATGGATTACCCGGTTTGCTTACGTGAACTTGTTATGGATCTTGTTTTCTTTGCTCGGTGCTGTGGTTTTTGGTCTTTTCCCGGCCACGACTGCCATGTTCGCCGTCACCCGGCAATGGCTGCGGGGCAACACGGATGACCCGGTATTGAAAACGTTTTGGGACTATTACCGGAAAGATTTTTGGAAAAGCAATGTGGTCGGTCTGTTTGTCGCCGGCATCGCCGCTCTTATTGCCATCGATATCCTGTTCATCCAGGCGAACGGCGGCAGCGGGTTAGGCTGGACGAACGTTCCCTTATTCGCTTTTATGCTGCTGTTTCTGTTGTTCCTGTTCTTCCTCTTCCCGACCTTCGTGCATTTTGACATGAAGCCGGGAAAAGTGATTAAGAATGCGTTTTTGCTCATGCTCGTCAATCCGCTCCACAGTGTGATTATTCTGCTGTGTCTGGTGCCGCTCTTTTTCATCATGCAGCTCGTTCCGGCGCTTGCAGTTATTTTCGGCGGCAGTTTGTATGCGTTCATTACGATGTGGGTTTGCCTCCACGCTTTCGATAAAGCCCAGCAAAGGAGCGGACAAGTTTCCAGCGAATAAAAAAGCTTCACCCAACAGGAATCGGTTCCTGGATCGGGTGAAGCTTTTTTGCTGGGCTCAGCCTTTCACAGCGCTGGAAGAAATGCCTTCCACGACTTTATTGCTGAAGAAGATGAACGCCACGATAATCGGCAGCACACTGATGATCAGTGTTGCTCCAATTGCTCCCCAATCGGTCATGTACTGGCCGATGAAGTTTTGGATGCCGACTGTCAAAGTTTTGTATTTCTCGGAGCTGATGAACGTGTTGACGAAAACGAATTCGTTCCAGTTGTAGATCATGTTGATGACAACGGTTGTTGCCATAATCGGCGTCGTCATCGGCAGGATCACCTGGAAGAACATCCGGTTCACCGAACAGCCGTCAATGATTGCCGCTTCTTCGATTTCATGCGGCAAGGTGTAGTAAAAGCCGAGCAGAATCATCATCGTGATCGGCAGGTTGTACGCCGTATACGTCAGGACGATTGCCAGCGGATTGTCGATCAAGTTGACGCTCAAGAACATGCTGTACAGCGGGATCAATGCCGAGTGGATCGGAATCATCAAGCCGACCATGATCATGCCAAGCACCAAACCGCTTAATTTCCATCTCATGCGCGTAATCGCGAACGTGGCCATGCTGGCAAACAACACCGTCAAAATAATAGCCGCTAAAGTGATCCACACACTATTGAAGAAATACGTGCTGATGCCGCCTTCCCAAACTTTCTGGTAGTTTTCCCAACGGAATTCCGTCGGCAAAGCGAACGGCGATCCGGCGAAGATTTCCTGGTTGCTCTTAAGCGAGAAGGCGAACAGCCAAAGGAGCGGGAGGATCTGGAATAACGCTACGACAATCAGGGACAAATAGAGAAGTAAATAACCAATGCGCTTCATTTATAGCCCTCCTCTTAATATTCGATTCTTTCTTTTGTTTCGGTTGCTTTTCGGATAATGAACGTCACGATCAACGTGATGATCAAAAGCAGGAACCCGATGGCACTGCCGTATCCGAAGTTATAGCTGGAGAAAGCCAGTTTGTACATATAAGACGCCATTACTTCACTGGCGCCATTCGGTCCGCCGGCCGTCATAACGTAAATCAAGTCAAAGTATTTCAATGAACCGACAATCGCCAAGACGATGGTGACGCTGACGACTTCTTTGATCAGCGGCAGTTTGATCCGCGTGGCAATTTGGAAAGGCGTTGCCCCGTCAATGCGCGCCGCTTCAATGAGCGACTCCGGAATGTTTTTCAATGCCGCATAATAGATCAAGATGTAGAACCCGGCATACTGCCAAAGAATCGGCACGAAAATCGCAAACAGCACAATCGATGGATTCGCCAGCCAAGCGGGCGGATTTTCCACTCCAATCTGGACTAGAAACGCATTTAAAATACCATTCGAAGGGTTATAGACTTTCACCCAAAGCTGGGCGATCGCTACAGAGGATAACAGCATCGGAATCAAATAGATTTTGCGCAGCAGATCCGCGCCTTTGATTTTCGAAGCCAAAATGAACGATACAACCAAATAAACGGCCAAGCTCAATGCTGAGAAAAGGGCCAGCAAAAACGAGTGCAGCGCACTGTTCCAAAACAGCTTGTCCTGAATCCCTGCAATATAATTATCCAGTCCGATAAATGTCTTTGCGCCAATGCCGTCCCATTCCATCAATCCGTAGTATCCGGACAAGCCGAGTGGAATAAAGATCAGTACGGTGATCAGCAACAGAGCCGGCGCAATATAAAATCCGATAAATAATTTATTGGACATGACTTTGTTCATCACATTCAACTCCATATCTTAGAAAGGAGAAGAGGACAATCCAACATGCAGGATCTGTCCCCTTCTTCCTTGCTGTAATTTGCCAAAATGAAATTACTGTCTCTTATTTGGAAAGCGCATCTTCATGGGCTTTTCCGAATTCTTCCGGAGTCATTTCTTTCCCGAACAATGCCTGGATGGAATCCAAGTGCGTTTGTGCGACACCCGGGCTCATTTGAACATCTGCGAACAATGTGATGTTGCTTGCATTGTTAAGCTCGTTCAAGATATCCGTGTACATTTGCGGAAGATCCAGTGACTCAGCGTCCACTTTTGTTGCCGGAATTACGCCAGCTTCCGTAACCGCTTTTTCGCCCCACTCTTTTACAAAGTAAGCAGCAAAGTCTTTTGCTTCTTCTTTTACTTCAGAGTCTTCAGCAACGAACAAGCCAACCCCTGGTCCGCCGACATAGCTGTTCATGTCGCCATTGCCTTCAACAGTCGGGAATTTCAAGTATTGTACGGAATCTCTGAATTCCTGAGGTACATCTTCGTTTGTCGTGTAGTTCGGAAGATCCCATGTTGCGATCAAGTACATTGGCGCCTGGCCGCTCATGAACATCGATTTCGCTTCTTCATCGGCAAGGCCATTAAAGCCGTCAACGAATGCGCCAGCATCGACAAGCGTCTGCACTTCTTCAGCCGCTTTCACAAGCGCTGGATCTTCAAAGCTGCCAGAACGGTCGATGGCTTTGTTCAAACCTTCAGCACCGGCAATGCGGTCAGCCAAGTACATATACCACATAGATCCTGTCCAGGAATCGCGGTTTCCTAAAGCAATCGGCTGGACGCCGTCTGCACGGAATTCTTTCACGACATTCAATAATTCTTCATACGTTTTTGGTGCTTCAAGGCCGTGCTCTTTGAACATTTTATCGTTATAGTAAAGCGTTACAATGTTCAGTTCTAATGGAAGACCATAAGTTTTCCCGTCCAAAGCATACGCTTCGGCAGTCCCTGGAACGAACGCATCTTTCAAATCTGATTCGATTACATCGTCAAGCGGTGCAAACATGTTTCCGCCAACGTACGGCTCAAGGAACCCTGCTGACCAAGTAAGCCCGACATCCGGCAATTCTTTTGAGGTGGAGAGAACACGAAGCTTGTCTTTGTATTGTTCGTTGCTCAACACTTCCAAATCTACATTCACGCCTTCGTTTTCTTTTTCGTAATCGGCAATGATGTTATTGACAACGTCATAATGCTTTTTCGAACTTCCCTCAGGCCATAGGTGCATAAATTTTATTTCAGTATCCCCATTTGCATTTGCTGATTCTTTTTCGTCGGACGAACATCCTGCCAACAACATTGTAGAAACAACTGCGGACAAAGCGATTGTAAGCGGTTTCTTAAACTTCATTATTTCTCCCCCATCTCGTGTGTGTTGTTACAACAATTTTCTGAATAATTGTTGTATGCGTTTTCATTATAGCAAAGGGAAGCTTGTTAGTCTAGTGGATAAACAAAGTTTTATTTTTAGGTTATACTGTCTTTATAACAGCGGGTTTGTTAGATTTAAATTAATCAATAGAAGCAAACCCGTATAGGCAAAGAAGGCGTATTTACCAGGTAATGATCCATCTAAACCACTATAGAAAGAGCTGAGCCAGATGAAAATAGGCATGAACCAAACGTGGAACCATCATGTTGTAAAAGAAGGAAATAAATCTTTGGTGCTCGACAAAATCAAAAATGACTACCCGATTTCACGGGCGGCCGTCGCCAGCCAGACCGGTTTGAACAAAGGCACCGTCTCTTCCCTCGTCAACGACTTATTGGAAGACCATTTGATCTTTGAGTCCGGCCCCGGAGAATCAAGCGGCGGCAGACGGCCCGTCATGCTGCTGTTCAACGGAACGGCCGGCTATACCATCGGCATCGATCTAGGCGTCAATTATTTGCTGGGCATCTTGTCTGACCTAGAAGGAAATGTCGTCAGCCAAAAAGAAGCCCGCTACAAGAAAATGTCCTATGAAGCGATTGAAGCAAAACTATTCGAAACCATTGATGAACTGATGGCTGCCGCTCCCGAAAGCCCTCACGGCATCGTCGGCATCGGCGTCGGCGTACCGGGTATTGTCGACAAAGGCGGTGAAATTCTCCTAGCGCCAAACTTGAACTGGAAAAACCTGAACTTGAAAAACGTGCTGGAGGAGAAATACGATCTTCCGGTCATTATCGAAAACGAAGCGAATGCCGGCGCTTACGGCGAGAAAAAATTCGGAGCCGGCAAAGAATGCGAAAACATCATTTACGTTTCGGCCGGAATCGGCATCGGCGTCGGGTTGATCCTGAACGGTTCTTTGTATAAAGGGGCCAACGGATTTTCAGGCGAAATGGGCCATATGACAATCCAGGTTGATGGCCTGAAATGCCGCTGCGGCAACCAAGGCTGCTGGGAGCTGTTTGCGTCAGAGCAAGCGTTGATCGACCGCGCCGAAAAAATGGGCATCTTCCCGGAACAAGCCGATTTTGATTTATCGGACCTGTTGAAGCTTGCCGAGCAAGGAAATGAACAAGCCATTGAATTGTTCGAGCAGACCGGCGATTATTTAGGCGTCGGCATCAACAACATCATCAATACATTCAACCCGCAGCAAGTGATCATCGGCAACCGGATGGCAACATCGAAAGAATGGCTGGAAAAATCCTTGACGAACCGGGTCGCGAACCAGGCGCTTTGGTTCCAGCAGAATGATCTGCAAATCAACTTCTCGGAGCTTAGCACGCTTTCCACCGCTCTTGGCGTAGCCGCTTTCTCCATCGAGAACTTTTTAAGCGTCTGCATGCAGCCGAAATTGGTCCTGCGATAATAAAAAAAGGTTCAGACTACTTAGTTTACTCATTAGACTAAGTAGTGTATGATCGAATATAACTTAGAAGAATTGCTAATTTTCGATATTCATCCTTTCCTTTTCGGTACGCTTTAGCGTTTGAAAGAAAGATGAAATCGCGAGTTAGTTTTTTTTCGGGTGCTTTTTCCGCTGATTGTTGTAAGCACTTACATATTGGAATGGGCGGGCTTCCAAAATACTGCATAAAGGGTGACGAAAAATGACAACGATTCAAAATCCCATCTTAACAGGATTCAACCCGGACCCGAGCATTTGCCGGGTAGGAGAAGATTATTACATTGCCGTGTCTACCTTTGAATGGTTCCCCGGCGTCGGCATTTACCACTCGAAAGATTTGAAAAACTGGCGTTTGATTTCGCGTCCCTTGAACCGGCTGAGCCAGTTGAATATGATGGGCAACCCGAATTCCGGCGGCGTATGGGCTCCAGCCCTTTCTTATAGCGACGGCCAGTTCTGGCTCATTTTCACGGACGTCAAAGTGACCGAAGGCCAGTGGAAAGACTGCCACAACTACCTCGTGACATGCGACACTATTGACGGCGAGTGGTCAGAACCAATCTATTTGAATAGCTCCGGCTTCGACCCTTCCCTGTTCCACGACGAATCCGGCAAGAAATATCTCGTGAATATGTATTGGGACCACCGCATGGGCCATCATAACTTTTACGGCATTTCGCTACAGGAATACAGCGTTGAGGAACAAAGGCTCATTGGCAAATCTAAAATCATTTTCAAAGGAACCGATGTGGCGCTTGTTGAAGCTCCTCACCTTTATAAAATCGGCGACTATTATTATTTATTGACGGCTGAAGGCGGCACGAAATACGATCACCAGGCGACGATTGCCCGCTCGAAAGAGTTGCGTGGACCGTACGAAGTGCATCCGGAAAACCCGTTGATCACGTCGTTTTTCTCACCGCGAAACCCGCTGCAAAAATCGGGGCACGCATCCCTTGTCCAGACGCATACCGACGAATGGTTCCTGGTGCATTTGACAGGACGCCCGTTATCGAGAGCCGGCCAAGCCCTGCTTGACCCGCGCGGCTTCTGCCCGCTTGGGCGTGAAACGGCCATCCAGCGTGTGGAATGGAAAAACGACTGGCCGTATGTCGTCGGCGGCAACGCCCCTTCACTTGAAATCGAAGGGCCGGCGATCGAAGAAGTCCAGTGGGAACCCGATTTCCCGGAAAAAGACGATTTCGATTCGGAAACTTTGAATCCGCATTTCCAGACATTGCGCATTCCGCTTGGCGAAAACATTGTTTCGTTGAAAGAGAATCCAGGCCATCTGCGCCTGCGCGGCAAAGAATCGCTGACGTCGAAATTCACCCAGGCCTTCGTTGCAAGACGCTGGCAGCATTTCCACTTTACGGCGGAAACGAAAGTGGCCTTCAATCCGGATACGTTCCAGCAGGCGGCGGGCCTTGTCAACTACTACAACACCGAAAACTGGACGGCTTTGCAGATTACGTGGCATGAAGAAAAAGGACGCATCCTCGATATTATGGTGTGCGACAACTTCTCCTTCGACCAGCCTTTGCAAGGCAATGAAATCACCATTCCGGACGAAGTGGATTATGTGCATATGAAAGTGGATGTCGCAGCGGACATTTACCAGTATTCCTATTCATTCGACGGCGAGAATTGGAATTTGATTCCAATAAAGTTCGGTTCGCATAAGCTGTCGGACGATTACATCCAAGGCGGCGGCTTCTTTACCGGCGCATTTGTCGGCATGCAGTGCCAGGATACGTCCGGCCAGAACTTGCCAGCTGATTTTGATTACTTTATCTACAAAGCGAACGAATAAGCTGGAAGCATTTATGCCCGACTTTTATCCCGATATGCCCAAGTTCGGCTTAAATATGCCCAACTGCTGCAAAAACAAAGAAGGCCCTTCTGCAAACAGCAGAAGGGCCTTCTTTTCGCTTTTATTAATCCACCACAAAATAACGCGCATCGGGATGGGCAAAAACGATTGCCGATACGGAAGCTTCCGGGTCCATCATGTATTCTTCCGTCAACTGGACGCCAATGTCTTCGGGCTTGATCAAGCCGAACAGTTTCGCCTGGTCTTCCAAATTCGGACAGGCCGGGTAGCCGAATGAAAAACGCTGTCCCTGGTATTTCGCGGCAAAGCGGTCGCGCATCGAGAAATCGGTAGCATCCGGGAAGCCCCATTGGTCGCGGATTTCCTGATGGATGCGCTCGGCAAAGCCTTCCGCCAGTTCCAGCGCCGTCGCCTGCAAGGCATGGCTTTCCAGGAACTTGCCGGCTTCTTTCAGACGCGCCGCCTCGTCCCGGACGCCGTGGCCCGCCGTCACTTGCATGAATGCCACATAATCCATTTCGCCGCTGTCGACGGATTTCAAATAATCCGCCAGGCACAGGAACGGCTCCACCGACTGGCGCGGGAACGTAAAGCGTTCGATTTCGGTCTTGGCATCCGCTGGGCTGTAGATGATGACATCGTCGCCCTCGCTTTGCGCCGGGAAAAACTGATACATGCCAGACGGCTTAAGTAACCCAGACTGCAAAAAGCCGGTGGCGAGTTCGTGCAGCTCGACGGCACGCGGATCGCCTTTGGCAAGCGTGTTGTCGTTGTATCCTTTCAAGCCGAGATGGTGGCCGATCAGCGTCCGCATGTTGACGTACGGATACAAATGCGCCACCGAATAATCCTTTAGTACATGCCGGCGCAAGTCATGCGGCTTGTAGACCGGCACGTCTTCCCGCACCGTTTTCACCGGACGGACAGCAACTGCCACCGCCTGCTTCGATGCTTTCGCCGCTTCCGAGGCTTTTCGTTTTTCCTGCTGCGCACCGAGTTCTTCCAGGAGCACCGCTTTTCCGGCGCCGCTTTGCAGCCGGTTCGCCAAGTCCAGGCCCTGCATCGCGTCTTTCGCGTAAATGACCGGGCCGTCGTATTCCGCAGCAATTTTCGTTTCCGTGAAGCGGCGGGACAAAGCCGCGCCTCCCACAAGAATTGGCACATCAATGCCCGCTTCCTTGAAGTCCTGCGCCGTGATGACCATCTGTTTCGCTGACTTGACGAGCAGCCCGGACAAACCAATCATATCCGGCTTTTCTTTTCGGATTACATCAATCAAAGTTGCCGGCGTCACTTTGATGCCGACATCAATCACTTTAAAGCCGTTGTTGCTGAGGATGATGTCCACCAGGTTTTTGCCGATGTCGTGCACATCGCCTTTTACCGTTGCCAGCACAATCTTGCCTTTGCCTGAATCGTCTGCTTCCTTTTTCTCCATAAATCCTTCCAGGAATGAAACCGCCGCTTTCATGACGCCCGCGCTTTGCAGCACTTCTGCGACGATCAATTGGTTGTCGTTGAACAAACGGCCCACTTCGGCCATTCCTTCCATGAGCGGCCCGTTGATGACGTCAAGCGGCGTGTCATACATGTCAAGCGCCCTTTCCAGATCCGGGATGAGCCCTTCTTTCGTGCCTTCCAAAATATAATAAGCGAGGCGTTCCGGAACCGTCTTCGGAATGTCGTCTTCGGTTTTTTCCTTTTTCTTGTCGCGGTAAAAATCAGTGAAATCCGCCAGCGTCTGGTCGGTCGTTGTAAACAGCAATTCGTCCGCCATGGCGATTTCTTTTTCCGGAATCGACGCGTAGCGCTCCAGTTTTTCGGTATTGACGATGGCATAATCCAGCCCTGCCTGCGTGCAGTGGTACAAATACACCGCATTCAGCACTTCGCGGCCGACCGGCGGCAAGCCAAACGACACGTTGCTGATGCCAAGAACCGTCAGGCACTCCGGAAACTTCTTCTTGATCAGGCGGATGCCTTCAATCGTTTCCACCGCAGACCCGATGTATTGCTGGTCACCCGTGCCGACCGGGAACACAAGCGGATCGAAAATGATGTCTTCTGGCGCGAGTCCCCATTTACCTGTCAATAAATCATACGAGCGTTCGGCGATTTCCAGTTTCCGCTCGCGCGTTACGGCCATGCCTGCTTCATCAATCGTTCCGACTACAACGGCTGCACCGTATTTTTTCACCATCGGCATGACTGCATCATAGCGTTCTTCGCCGTCTTCCAGGTTGATCGAGTTGATGATCGCCTTCCCTTGCGAAAACTTCAAAGCCGCTTCAATCACATCTTCATCGGTGGAATCAATAACGAGCGGCACTTTCACTTTTTTGACGACTTCTTTCATGAAATTCGTCATGTCTTCCAGCTCATCGCGGTCCGGGTTCGCGAGGCAAATATCAATAACGTGTGCCCCGTTTTTCACTTGCGCCCGGGCAATTTCAGAAGCTTCCTCGAACTGGCCGTCGATGATCAAGCGCTTGAATTTGCGGGAACCGATAACGTTCGTGCGCTCCCCGATAAACAACGGACGCATCGTTTCATCGTATTGCAGCGGCTCGATTCCTGAAATGACGTGGCCATGGCCGACTGCTTCCGGCTTTCTTGGCGCCAAGCCTTCCATCGCTTCTCGAACGGCTTTGATATGGGCAGGCGTCGTGCCACAGCATCCGCCGACCACATTGATCCAGCCTTTTTCCGCAAAACCGCGCAGTTTTTTCGACAACGATTCCGGCGTCTCGTGGTAATGCCCTTCCTCGTCCGGCAAGCCGGCATTCGGATAACAGCTGACATAGCCATCCGACAGCTCCGCAAGCGAGCGGATGTGGTCGGTCATGAATTCCGGACCTGTCGCGCAGTTCAAGCCGACCGACAAAGGCTTGACGTGTTCAATCGAAATGTAAAACGCTTCGATGCTTTGGCCGGCAAGCGTCGTCCCCATCGGTTCAATCGTGCCGGAAATCATGATCGGCAGTTCGATGCCGGTTTCTTCAAAAGCCCGTTTGATGCCGATTGTCGCCGCTTTGACATTCAACATATCCTGGCTTGTCTCGAGCAAAATCAAATCCGCGCCGCCTTCAACGAGCGCTTTTGCCTGCACATAAAAGTTATCCAGCAGTTCATCAAATGTGATGCCGCCTGTCACCGATAAGGTTTTGGTCGTCGGTCCGATGGCGCCTGCCACAAAGCGAGGCCAGTCCGGCGTGGAAAAAGCAGCCGTGCTGCGCTTCGCAATTTCCACTGCGCGCCGGTTGATTTCCGCCGCTTCGCTCCCAAGCCCGTATTCATCGAGCACAACCGGCGTGCCGCCGAAGGTATTCGTGCAGACAATATCAGCGCCCGCTTCCAAATACGCATTGTGGACGCCTTCGATAACGTCGGGGCGGACGATGTTCAAGTATTCATTGCAGCCGTCCAGCTGCTCCCCGCCAAAGTCTTCCGCCGACAAATCGGCATTTTGGATCATCGTTCCCATGGCACCGTCAATGATTAATATTCTTTTGTCGAGCTGCTGTTCAATTAGCTGTTTTGACATGGCTGTTATCGCTCTCTTTCTGTATATCAAGTTGGCGGATATAATCGATCAATTCCAGAGACATATCGTAGCGGAAAAATGGCGTGATCACGTAAATGCCGTTGAACAACTCCGCTGCAGTATCGATCAATTCCTTGGCAATCTGGATGCCTTCTGCTGTAGCCCGCTCTTTGTCGTCGCCGCAAGCACGCATCCGCTCCAGCGCATCTTCGGATAATTTGATGCCCGGCACTTCGTTGTGCAGGAATTCTGCGCTGCGGATGCTCGTAAGCGGCATGACGCCAAGGAAAATCGGCGTCTCCAAATGCTTGGTGGCTTCGTAGATTTCAATGATTTTTTCTTTTGTGTAAACCGGCTGCGAAATAAAATAATCCGCACCGCTTTCGATTTTCTTCTCCAACCTTGCCACTGCCCGGTCGAGCACCCGGACATTCGGATTGAATGCCGCCGCTACTGAGAAGTTCGCTTTTTTGCGCAGCGGCTTCCCGGAAAAGGAAATCCCTTCATTGAGCTTTTTGATCAGCTGAATCAATTCCATGCTGGAAACATCGTAGACGCTCGTCGCACCGGGAAAATCGCCCACTTTGGTCGGATCTCCCGTTACTGCCAGGATATCATGGATGCCGAGTGCATCAAGCCCCATCAAATGCGACTGCAAGCCGATCAAGTTCCGGTCGCGGCATGTAATATGTGCCAGCGGCCGGATTTGTTCCTGGTGTTTCAAAATCGAGCCCATCGCCAGATTGCTGACGCGTGGAGAGGCCAGCGAATTGTCGGCCATCGTGACAGCGTCCACGCCTGCTGCACTCAGCGCTTTCGAGCCTTCCAAAAACTTCGTAATATCCAAATGGCGTGGTGTATCCAACTCCACAATTATCGTGCGTTCCGTTTTCGCTTTCTCATGGAGCGGTGCTTCTTCGAGCGCTTCCGCTTCGCGGATGATGATCGGCTTTTTCTTCACCACTTCTTTTTCCGTAACCGGCTTTAAATGGCCGATGCGTTTTTTCAAGGCTTCGATGTGTTTTGGCGTCGTGCCGCAGCAGCCCCCGATCAAGCGCGCCCCTTCTTCTCTGAGCAAGAGGCCGGCGCGCCCGAAATAATCGGCTTCCGATTCATAGACCACCCGGCCATTTTCAAGGTCCAATAAACTTGCGTTCGGATAGGCCGACAGGAACGCTTTTTGCGGCAGCGCCACTTCTTCCAGTGCCTGGATCGTATGGTGCGGGCCTAAGCGGCAATTGACGCCGACGATATCCGCGCCGAGCGCTTCAAGTTGATGCAATGCGTCGTTCAGCGCCATGCCGTTTTGCAGAATGCCGGGTTCGTGCATCGACACTTGGGCTATCAGCGGCACATCGGTCGCTTTCCGCAAATGTGTGACGGTCGCCGCCAATTCTTCAAAATCGTAATACGTTTCAAGCAGCAAGGCATCGGGATCGCCCACTAGTAAATAGCCCGCTTGCTGGTCCACCATCGTGATGATTTCCTCCAATGTCGCATCGCTTTTCCGGATGCCCCGGATGCCGCCGATCGTTCCAAACACGAACTGGCCTCCTGGAGCTGCGGCCCGCTTCGCAATGCGGATCGCCGCTTCGTTGATTTCCTTGACCTGGTTTTCCAGCCCGTAGCGCGCCAGTTTCAAGGCATTGCCGCCGTAAGTATTGGTCTGGATAATGTCCGCTCCTGCCTGGATGTACTCCTGGTGGATCTTTTCAATGATTTCCGGCCGCTGCAGATTCAGTTCTTCGTTGCAGTATTCAATGCCGTAAGAATACAAAAGTGTGCCCATCGCGCCGTCCGCCGTTAGGATTCTCGTCTTTAGCTCGTCTAATAAACCCATGCTCTTCGCCCTCCCATATATACAAAAAAACCTTCTTGAAAAAGAAGGTTTCATAGTCGCTAAACTCGTTCCTTTTCATCTGCCAGGCAAAGTCATGCCTGCTGGATTTAGCACCTTAGCCTTTACGGCTGGTTGCTGAAGCGTCATAGGGCCAGTCCCTCGACTTCTCTCGATAAGAATTCACTATTCAATTATGATGCTGTTTCTTGGTTTGAATGATTAACTGCACTTTCACTTAGTGAAGTTCCGCTATATATCTTCTTATCCTATCTTCATTGGAAGGGCAGGTCAAGTTGATTTGTCGAAAAACAATGAACTTTCTGTGTTAAATGATATTTCCATGCTTTTCTTTAAGTGACCGCAGCATCGCGCACTGCCCGGATCGGATCGATTTCTGCTCCGTGTACTTCGAATTTGTACCAAGTGAATTTGCCTTCTTCCAAATACCAGCTGATTTCAACTTTGGAAGGGATTTTATACGCACCTGCATTGTGATGTTCTTTAATTTCCGCGACGCAAGGCAAGCGGGAGGCAGATTTATCATTGTCTTTGTAGCGGTAAGCTATCACTTTCTGCAGTTCACCGGCTTCGGAAAAATAAAAATCAGCAGATCCGGAAATGCCGCGGTACGTCATTGTCGCTCTCGCTGCATTAGCGTCAAGTTCTTCCCAGGTTACATACGGACTTAGCGCCGCTGTCGGATACCATGCCATCTCCATCAAAAAGCGCTGCAGCGCAGATTCATCGGTTTTTGTGTTGTTGCTGACTTGGACAATCGGCAGGAGGCCGGCTGCTTTGATCAGCATATCGGCTTTGCCCGACTCGAAATGGTCGCGGCCGACCACTTGTCCAAACGGCACCATGTTCGTCTTGACGGTCCAGGTAAAAGACGGCGGATTGGCCGTAATGGTTTGTTCCGCTTCCGCCTTCATCCATTTTTCCTGCTCCGGCTTGAGGCGCATCCAGCCGGTTTGCTTTAAGGTCACCGTTCGGATTTCGTCCGCTCCAATGGCACCGGCATCAACCAGCCAGTTCCGGACAGATTGTGGAAGCGGCTCGAGCATGTCCTGGGTGATTTTCACCGGCGGCGCATCCGACACTCCATCCAGCTGCTGCTGAATTTGTTTATTGCTTTGATTTGAAAAATTCCATAAAGCTCCTTTGTACAGAGCGGCAAGTCCAACGATTGCAAGCGGTATGGCAACTCTCATCACAAACACCTCCGTTTAGCATTACTATGTCTATACGACATCGGAGGTAAATTTCCTTTAATAACTTTCATTTAGTTTTCATAAGACTTCCACCGGAAAAAGTTCTTTGACTGTCTGGATGGGGCGTGCATGCGGTTGTGCTTCATACGGGCGGAATTCGACGTTTCCGACAT
Organism: Planococcus glaciei; assembly: GCF_900099655.1. GTDB lineage: Bacteria > Bacillota > Bacilli > Bacillales_A > Planococcaceae > Planococcus > Planococcus glaciei. The sequence goes on along the minus strand of NZ_FNDC01000005.1, from coordinate 63,197 downwards.
GGACGCCCATGTTGTATTCCCCGATGACGGAATCCAGTAAGATAAAGAGGGCTGGCGACAGTTCGTCTTCGTTGTCTTTGGTCAGGCCTTTGACATAAAGCGTCAAGCTGACTTCTTCGTGCTCAATGTCCTGAAGCGCTGTATAATACACATCACCCCAAGCCAGGTGCCGGCTTCCGAACTGGACGCTGAATTCTTCTTCTGAAGGCTGGCGGAATGCCACGATGTCAAAGCGTTCAAGTTCCGGCGCTGCTTCGTGCAAATCAAAAACCGCATCAAATGCATCGAGCATGCCGTCCGCGCTGATCGTAAACTCGCGTTTGCCTCCTACCGGCTCCATACTGAACTCAAAAACCAGGTGCTTATTCACTTTTTGCAGTTTTCGCTGCAGCACGGCAAACAGCTCTTCCTGATTGCCTCTAGTTAACTTATAATAATTGCGTTCGTTTTCTTTAAACCATTTCCAAAAAGCTTCCACTTTGTTTTTTCTCGTAGGCAGCCATTTCATCCCGTCTATCCCCTTTGCTCGGCCTCTGCTCATCAACTATACTGGCACTCCGCTCAATTTTTGCTAAACTTCTGTTAATTAAAAGCTTATACTAAAGTAATAGTAAATTTCCATATTTTTTTATTTAAAGTAGAAAAGTAAATGCCAATTGATGCATAAATGAAAGGAAGATGACCATGCCACGCTTATCTTTGTCGCCAGAATTAGAGAGATTCCGGGAAAAACTCGAACCAACTGTCAAACCGGTAATCCGGATTCAGACAAACCCAAAAGCCACCGCTTGGCATCAAAGCAAGTTCGGCGGCCTGCCGTATTTGCCAAACGGTATGGAGCTGCCAAAAGATGCGTCCGGCGCCGCCATGAGATTGCTAGCCCAAATTAATTTTGAAGAACTCCCTTCGGTGCTGGAAGACTTGCCGGAGAAAGGCATCCTGCAATTTTTCCTTTCGCCGGACGCTGATGGCATGGGCCTGGACTTCGACGACCAAACCAACCAAAGCAATTTCAAAGTGGTTTTTCACGAAGAACCCATTCCGGAAGACGGGCTCGTTACAGATTTTTCATTTCTCGAGGAGCCGAAAGAAGATGATTTCCCGCCGTACAAAGAATCGGCTTTGTCTTTTGTCTTGGACCAGGAGGCTGTCTCGATTACCGACCGGACTTTTGAAGCTATTTTCAAAGGAATCGACTATGAAGAAGTGATGAAAATGGAGGAGAATCAACCTATTATTTTCTGGCAACTGTACTCCGAGCAGTTTTCCGGAGAAGGCCATAAAATCGGCGGCTATCCTTTTTTCGCCCAAGTCGACCTTAGAGGAAATGAGCAATATGCCGATTACGATGTCCTATTGCTTCAGGTTGATACGGATGAAGAAGCGGGCATTGCATGGGGAGATACCGGCGTCGGCAATTTTTTCATCAGCAAAGAAAATTTAAAGAAGCGAAATTTCTCGGATGTAGTGTACAACTGGGACTGTTGTTAATCGGGTCAAGGCAAAAAAAGGGTGCCGGAATGTGATATCCGGCACCCTTTTTTCAGTTCTCCATCTGCCAGGCATTCGGAGTCCCGTTTATTTTCTGTATTTGATGGCCAGCCCTTTCAGGAAATTGCGGGCATAGCGGTCGCCGCAGATGCTGTAGTTTTTGTGGCCCTGCTTTCTTAAGATCCCGCCCATTTCCCCTTTGGTGACCGTAACGCCGGCCAATTTCAAAATGTCGAGTATGTCATCGCTTGTCAGCTGCAAGGCGATTTTCACTTTCTTCAACAACAGGTTGTTGGAAGGCTCATTTGAAAGCGGCGGCTGTGCCGGCTGGCCCGGTTTTGATTCCTGTTTGCCTCGTTTGTGAACGATCAAGCCGTTCAAAAAGGATTCAAATGCTTCGTTGTCCAAAGGGATGTGGTCTTCTTTCCCTTTAAGGTCTTCGTCTTCCGGCGTTTTTGTCAGCACTTTCAATACATCTTCTTTCGAAAATTCAATGCCGCCAAGTTTGAAGATTTCCACCATATCGTTATTTTTTATATCAAGGGCGTACCTTAATCTGATCAGTAAATCGTTATTGTCCATCTGAAATAACCTCCTTTTATTGCATACATTCCAGGTGTTTGCTTGTTTATATCCACCCTTAATAATAGCATAAAGAGACGCTTTCAGGACTTTTACCTGAAGGCAAAAAAGCCGTTCATCAGACCGTTTGCCTGATGAACGGCTTTTTCAATCATTTTTTGCTTCTTGATACACTTCTTCTTTGGAATGAAAGCCGTCGGCGATGACCGTGTCTGCCAGATTTCCGGCATCCACCGCAGTGGGCGCCAGCAAGATCGACGGCACTTCGGTCTTGCCGTTGTTGACGCTGACGGACGTCATGATTTCTTCGCCTTTTGCCAGCTGCACCGCCAGTTCCGCCACTTGGGCGGTGAGGTTCTGGATCGGCTTATACACGGTCATGGTTTGGGTGCCCGCAACGATGCGCTGGGCTGCCGCGAGTTCTGCGTCCTGGCCCGCTACCGGAATTTTTCCGTTCATTCCTTGCGCTGCCAGCGCTTTGATGGCGCCGCCGGCTGTTGCATCATTGGCCGCAATAACCGCATCGATTTGATTGCCATTGGCTCTGAGGGCTTCAGCCATATTGTACTGGGCATTTTCCGGCGCCCAGTCATCGGTCCATTCGTCGTAGACGATGTTAATATCGCCCCGGTCGATGGCCGGCTGAAGCACATTCAAGACGCCTTTTTTGATCAGGTGGACGTTGTTGTCGGTCGGGGCACCGCCGATATAGGCATAATTCCCTTTCGGCACCGCCTCGAGTATGGCCCGCGCCTGCAGTTCCCCCACCTGCTCATTGTCGAACGATACATACAAGTCAACATCGGCATTTTTCACCAGGCGGTCATAGGCAATGACTTTAATGCCGGCTTCGTGCGCTTTATGGACAATGGCTGCCGTCGCTTCCGCGTTATGCGGCACAATCACCAGCACATCGATGCCGCCTTGGATCATGGCTTCCGCCTGAGCGATCTGCAGCGCATCGTCGCCGTTCGCCGCTGCTATCTCCACTTCCGCGTCCAATTTCTCAGCCGCTTGGCGGAACAAGTCGCGGTCTTTCAGCCAGCGTTCCTCTTTTAAGGTATCCATTGAAAACCCGATTTTGACGGCTTCGTCCTGTCCGGTTTCCGGCGGCACGATCCTCTCTTTCTGCGCTTCGGGCTCTTGCCCTTCACAAGCAGCAAGCATCCCTGCCGCAACCAATGCCATCAGCAGGCCGGCAATCCGGCACTGAATCTGCTTCATGGGATTTTCCTCCCTACTCTTCCTTAATGCCCAAAAGCGTCTTGCGGTATTCTTTCGGCGACATTTCGTACATCTTTTTGAACACTTTGCTGAAGTAATTCGGTTCGTGGTAGCCGACATCAATGGAAATTTCCTTCAGGCTCTTTTGCGGATCGGCCAGCAGCTTTTTCGCCCGCTCCATCCGGCAGACCGTCAGGAACTCGATGTAGTTGACGCCGAGTTTTTCCTTGAACATCTTGCTGATGTAAATCGGGCTCAGGTCGACCCGTCTTGCCAAAGTGTCGAGTGAAATGTCTTCATGGGAATGCTCCCGGATGTATTGTTTGATCTGGTGAATTTTATCCACTTCCAGCCGTCCGCAATGGCTCTCATACAATTGCTTCATCCCTTCAAGCAATTGCCGCGTCTCAGCACTGAGCTGCCGGTAATCCTGCGCCTGCACCGGATAATACGGCGCTGCCGCCTCGACGCCCATTTCTTCCATGACCCTTGACGCAATCCACAGCACTTCAAGCGCCCGCTGCTGGGCAAGAAGAACATTTGCTTCCTGCTGTTCAAAGCGCCGTATTAAATCCAGGACAATCTGGTCAATGCATTCCCATTCTCCCTGCCGGACGTAATCGAACAGTTTTTTCTCCTGCTGCTTGATAAATGCGGCGTCGCTTTCTTTATCCAGCACCGGCACATCGGAATAAAACCGGTATTTTGAAGGAATGCCCAGATCCATCGTCGCAATCAATGATTTCTGGTACGAATTCCGGATTTCTTCAAGCGAGCTGCATTCTATGCCAATGCCGACAAACCAGTCTTCCTGGCTATGCTGTTTTGAAATATCCAGGATTTCCTTTGCCAATTTGATGGCTTGGGAACGAAACGACGTGCCGGCTTCGCGGAAAACGATGATCGGCAGCTGGCGCCCATATAAGGCGCCGACCCACGCATTGCCTTGCCGCCGTATGTTTTCTTTGATTTTTGAATACGCTTCTTCGCCCCCTTCCGGGATAAGCACCGTCAGCACAAACTGTTCGTTTTCCGACTGGATTTCAAGCATTTCGACCAGCATATCAATATGCACTTCGTGGACATGGTCAAAAAGCAGTTGGGTGACGACATCGGTCTCGACAATGCTCAGTGCCCGCTGAAAGGCATCCTGTTCCTGCCGGCGCACAGCCGACTCCTGCTCTTTTTGCCGCTGCTGTTCGAGCAGTTTGCCGACGGTCGCCACAATTTCACTGGCTTTGCTCGGCTTCAGCAAATAATCCTTTACGCCGAGTTTGATCGCTTGCCGCGCATAATCGAACATATCAAAAGCCGTCACCATGACAAACTGAACTTCCTCATTGGACCGCTGGATTTGTTCGATCGCTTCGAGCCCTGTCATCCCTGGCATCATGATGTCCATGAAAATCCAATCCGGGTTCCAGTCTTCGGCGATTTCGACGGCCAGCTTGCCGTTCTTTGCTTGCCGGAATTCAAAATCCGGATAGTTTTTTTGCAGAATCGCCTGCATGCCGTCGCGTTCAATCGGCTCGTCATCCACTATGAGCAGCTTGACCATGATTTTGGACCCCCTTTACTTTTGGCAATTTCAATGTAATTTTCGTTCCTTGGCCGACTTCACTATCGATTTCAACAAGGCCTTCCCGTCCAAAGAAAAGGTTCAGCCGCTTCAGTACATTGCCGAATCCGATGCCGGTTGAATGCCCTTCTTTCGAGATGATGGCCTGCTCCAGAAGCTGCCGCTGTTTTTCTTCATCAATGCCCGGCCCGTTATCTTCAATTTCAATCCATACTTCGTCTCCGACTTCCTGGATGCGAAACCATATCTCGCCGCCGTCTTCTTCCGGCTCGATGGCATGGATGACCGCGTTTTCAATCAGCGGCTGCAATGTCAGCCCTGGAATTTGAAAGCCCAGTGCAGACTCTTGTACGTCTGCGTGGAATTTCAGGCGGTCGCTGTAGCGGGCTTTCTGGATGTCGATGTACTGCTGAAGCACATACACTTCTTCGTAAAGCGAGACTGCTTTGTCCATCCGCTTTAAGTTGTAGCGCAAGAGGCCCGCCACGCTGACCAGCAAATCACTCGTTTCTTCCGCACCGTCGAGATACGCTTTTTTCGACAACGTGTTCAGCGTATTGAATAGGAAATGGGGATTGATCTGGTTTTGCAAATTGCGCAGCTGGCTTTCCTGCAGCAGCATTTTGCTTTCCTGCAGCTCCCGCTCAAGCTGGGCTTTTTTCTGAATCTCCAGGATCAATGCATTGATGTTGCTGCGCATATGGTCAAAAGTTTTGGCCAAAAACGAGATCTCATCGTTCGAATCCACTTTGATGGGCCGGTCAAACCGGCCGATTGCCAGTTCGTTGGCCGCTTTGGTCAATTGCTGCACCGGTTTGGTGATGCTGCGCGAAAACAAATACGTAAACAGCACAAGCACCAAGGTAATCAGCAGCAGCAGCCAAACGCCCAGTTTCTCCAGCTCTTCCGACTGGCTGATGATGCCCCGGTAAAAGCGTTCATAGGTTTTTAGCTCAGTATCAAAAATGCTTAACGTCATTTCGGAAATATAAAGCGAGATGTTCGATGCCTCCGCAAATTCTGCCAAAGCGGATTCCGCTTCCCCCTGCTCCTGGAACATCACCGAACGGTCCACCGTTTCAATAAAACTGTCGATTAAGTGGCTGTAATTGGTCAAAATGAATTCATTGTCCACATTGCGCAGCTCATAGACGGTCGACTGGACGCTCAGCAGCCGCTCGCGGCTTTCTTCAAGCTCGGCTTCGTTGCCCGCTGTCGGAATCATCAAGTACCGGTTCAAATTGGCGACAATGTCCTGGCTTGAGCTGGTCACTTCATTCATCTGCAAATAGCGCTGCAGGATGTCGTTGTACTGCGTCTGCATTTTCTGGTTATAGAACGTCAGCGTCAGCCAAATGGCGATCATGATGGCAAGAACAACGGAAGCCAGCACCCAAATCTTTTTTTGTATTGTGTTCATGGGCGTTTTTTCGCCCCTTCCAAAATCCGGATATCCGTAAAATAACCATCCGGATCCAGCGGAACTTTTTCGTTGTTCAGCCAATCCATGATCAATTCGACGCTCATGCTGCCCATTTTTTCAGGGGACTGGCCAATCACCGCATCCAAACCGCCTTGCGTCAGCAGCGCCGGAATGTCCGCGCCGTCGTCAAACGAATAAATATGGAAGCGTTCAAGAGCCGAACGCCTGCTGATTTCCTGCATCATCGTCCCGACATGGTTGGCGTTAAGCGCGATAAAGGCATCGGCTCCCGGCACCTGGTTCAGCACATTTTGCGTCGTTTCAATCACTTCTTCAGTGGAATCGCCGCTTTCTACCAGCACCACTTGGAGGCCGGAATGCACGTTCAAGACTTCCTCCATTCCCTGAAGGCGCTGCTGTTGGCTATAGGCCTGTTCGCTATTTGTAAGAACGACGACCTGCCCTTCACTTCCCATGTTGTCGACCAATTGCTCCGCCAACCGTTTTCCCGCCGCAAACTGGTCTGATCCCACATAGGTTTTCCGCAAGCTCTCGGCAACCGGCACGTCATTCGCCACCGTTACCACCGGAATGCCATAGGACGCCGCTTTGATCTTCGTCAGTTCCTTGAATTCCTCGGTATCCAGGCCTTGGACGATGACGCCGTCCACTTTGGAATGAAGGGCGATTTCAATTTGCTTTAAAAATTCGTCCTGGTCATTGCCGTAGCTTCCCCATACTTCGAGGCTGACGCCTTCTTTTTCCGCTTCGTTCGATGCCCCTGCTGCCACTTGATTCCAAAACGGTGTTTTCATTTCCTGGGTAACGAGGACCAGGCGAGGTTTTTCCTGGTTTTCCGGGACACTCGACGGCAATTGCCAATCGGAGCGGAATGCCTTTCCAGCTGACATGAATGTAAAAAATCCCAAAACCGCACAGAGCATACAAAGGATGACGACGACTTTTTTTCTCATGTTGTGCAGCTCCTTTTCCGTGTCCTAACTGCTTTTATCATATCATTTGCCAGAAAATTCACAATCACTTTCCGTATATAGAAAAAGCGCCTTCTTTAAGCAAGAAGACGCCGGTTTTACTTAATGCTTACGCCCGTTGTTTCCGGGTCATCACATCAAAAATTACAGCCAAAGCCAAAACGCCGCCGCGGATCATGTATTGATACGAAATCCCGGTTCCAAGCAAGTTCATGCCGCTCGACAGCGAAGCCATAACGATGGCTCCGATAATCGCACCGGTCACTTTCCCGACGCCGCCCGCAGAAGAAACCCCGCCGACATAGGCAGCCGCGATGGCATCAAGTTCGAATAGCGTCCCGGCAGTCGTTGTGGCCGATTGCAGGCGTGAAGTAAACAGAATGCCGGAAAGGGCAGCAAGCATCCCCATCGACCCAAAAACAAAAAGCGTGATTTTCGTGACGTTGATCCCGCTTAAATGGGCGGCTTCCGGATTGCTTCCGACTGCATAAATGTTGCGGCCCAGGACGGTCTTCGTCGCCAGGAAATGATAGATGACAACGACCAGCAGCATGATGACCACCGTCCAGGAGAAGCCGTTGTAACCCGCGAGAATCCACGTAATATAGCCGATAATAAAGGACACAAACACGAGCTTCACGATGAAAATTTTAAACGAAACCACTTCAAATCCGTATTTCGCTTTGTTCCGGCGGTTTGAAATTTCGCTGTAGATGTACAGCAAAATCCCGGCAAGCCCCATCAACAGCGACAATAGATGCAATCCGTTGATTTCCATAAGCGACGGGATAAATCCGTTGCCCAGTGCGTTAAAGCCATCGTTGTTGACGATGATTGTCCCGGTGCCTTCTGTGACATTCAGCAAAGCTCCCCGGAAAAACAGCATTCCGGCTAAGGTAGCCACGAACGCCGGAATGCCGACTTTGGCGATCAAAAATCCGTTGAACAACCCGATGATAACGCCAAAAATCAAGACGATCGGAATGACCAGAAAAACGGACATGCCCATTTGCGACAGGAAAATCGCGGCAATCGCGCCCAAAAAGCCGGCTAAAAATCCGACCGACAAGTCGATGTGCCGAATGACGATGACCAAAGTCATGCCGACGGCCAGAACGGCAATATACCCGGTTGAATCGAGTAAATTGCTGATGTTACGTGAAGACATGAACAAGCCGTCTGTCATAAACGTAAACGTCAGTATAATCACAAGCAAGGCGATGTACATTCCGTAATCGCGGATATTCGCTTTGATCAAATGTTTTGCTTCTGCTAAAAAACCCATTGTTCTACCCCCTATTGCGTCGCAAGCTCCATAATGGCTTCCTGAGTCGTTTCTTCTATTGTTAATTCACCTTTTATGGCACCTTCCGCCATGACATAGACGCGGTCGCTCATGCCGATGATTTCATTCAATTCGGACGAGATCATGATGATGCTTAATCCTTCTTTGATCAGTTGGTTCATAATGGTATAAATCTCGAATTTTGCTCCGACATCAATTCCGCGCGTCGGTTCATCCAGGATCAAAATTTTAGGTCCAGTAAACAGCCATTTGCCCAGCGATACTTTTTGCTGGTTGCCGCCGCTCAATTTTCCAACCGCCTGCTCAAGCGAATTGGCTTTGATCCGCAGTGAATTTTTGTAATCTGTTCCGACTTTCACTTCTTCGTTCAAATTGAGGACGCCTCTTGCCGAAATCCCTTTCAGATGCGCCGCGGTGACATTGCTTTTGATGTCTTTGATCAAAAACAGCCCGTTTCCTTTCCGGTCTTCGGTTACATAAGCAATCCCAGCTTTGATGGCGTCGCTCGTGTGTTTCAGCGTTCGCTGTTTTCCAAAAACCTCGAGTTCGCCTTGCAGCCTATAGTTTTTCGGATTGCCGAAAATGCTGAGTGCGAGCTCTGTCCGGCCCGACCCCATCAATCCCGCGATGCCGATGATTTCCCCTTTTTTCACTTCCAGGTTGGCGTGTTTCACCACTTGGCGTGCGAGTTCCGGGTCATATGCGGACCAGTCTTTCAGCTGAAGAACCGTCTCCCCGATTTTCTTCTCTATCCGCTTTGGAAACACATCTTCGATTTCACGGCCTACCATATTTTTAATGATAACGCTCTCCGACAACTCCCCTTTATGGGCGTCCAATGTGACAATGGTTTTGCCATCGCGCAAAATGGTCGCTTTGTCGGCAATCGAAATGACTTCCTTCAATTTGTGGGAAATCATGATGCAGGTGATTCCCTGGCTTTTCAGTTCTTTTAATAACTCCAATAAGTTGTCGCTGTCGTTTTCATTTAAAGCAGCTGTCGGTTCATCGAGAATCAACAGTTTCACATCTTTGCTGAGCGATTTTGCAATTTCAACGAGCTGCTGTTTGCCTACACCTAAATCTTTGATCAAAGTTTCCGGGTCCACTTTCAACTTTACTTTCTGCAGCAATTTGGATGACTGGACAATGGTTTCATTCCAATCGACAAATGGGCCTTTCCGGATTTCATTGCCGGCGAAGATGTTCTCGTATACCGTCAAATCCGGGAACAGCGCAAGTTCCTGATAAATGATGCCGATGCCTGCTTTTACGCTGTCGTTGATTTCGTTGAACTGCTGGACTTTCCCTTCAAAAACGATATCGCCTTCGTATGTGCCGTGAGGATAAACGCCGCTCAGAACTTTCATAAGCGTCGATTTGCCGGCGCCGTTTTCTCCGATCAAGCAATGGATTTCTCCGCGTTCCACCTTGAAGTTGACATCCGACAGGGCTTTCACCCCGGTAAACGATTTCGAGATGTTCTTCATTTCTAAAATATAGTCGCTCATTTCTTCGCCTCCCTTGCGCAAACACCAAGGAATGGAGAAATAGTGATAGAAGGTTCTACCACTATTTCTTCCGTCCTATGTGATTTTTACTCTAAGCCCGTAAATTCATCCGCTTTGTAATACTCGGAATCGATCAATTCCGCTTTGACGTTTTCTTTGTCCACAACGATGACGTCTGTTTGCTTCGCTTTTACTTCCGTCATGCCGTTGTCGTAAGAACCCGTTGTTTCCGGTGTGTTGCCGTCCATGATTTCAACTGCCATGCCCATTGCATCTTCCACCAATGTGCGCACATCTTTGAATACGGTCATCGATTGTTTTTCATCGATGATGTACTGGACGGAAGCTTTCTCTGCATCCTGTCCGGTAATCATGTAATCCGTTACGGCCGTGTCTGATGCAAATACATCGGCAATCGAACGGGCAGTGCCGTCATTTGGTGCAAGGATGGCTACATTGCCTTTCATGTCGTCGCCGACAGAAGTCAAATGCGTCTGTGCTTTGTTTTTGGATTCGTTCGGATCCCAGTTGGTTGTGACCTGGCCGATAATCTGGCTCAACTGGTCACGGTTCAGTTCTTTTGTATCCTTCAAAGCTTCCGCTTGGCTGGAGTTGGCAATTTTGAATGTGCCATCTGCAATTTTCGGCTGCAGCACTTCCCATGCGCCCTGGAAGAATAAGAATGCGTTGTTGTCAGAAGATGCCCCTGCATACAAGTAAAGCGGTACGCCCGTGCCTTCTGCATTGTCCACCAAATACTGGGCTTGTGCAGCCCCTACTGCCAATGAATCGAATGTTACGTAATAATCAACAGCATCCGTATCGGTGATCAAACGGTCATAAGCGATCACCGTGACATCGTCCTTTTTCGCAGCTTCCACTGCGGCAGCAGCTGCTGCTCCGTCATGCGGCGTGATGATCAGGACTTTGATGCCTTTGTTCAACAGTGCTTCCACGTTTTCTTTCTCTTTTGCTGAAGACCCTTGGCTGAACAGGATTTCAGTCGAATAATCCGAATCTGCCAACGCTGCTTTAAAGCGTTCTTCATCCTGGACCCAACGCGGCTCATCTTTTGTCGGCAAGACAATCCCAATATCTACACCCGAACTTGAACCAGACCCTGAACCTTCTTCTCCTCCGCCATTGCATCCAGCAGCGATCAAAGCGAACACGGCCAAAATCACGAATAACAAGAAGCCTTTGGAATTTCTTCTCATCTTCTAACCCCTCTCCCTTTATAAATAAAATTAAGTACAAGTTCAGTATAAATTTCAGAACACCAAATGTAAGCGTTATCATCAGCACTCTTTTAACATTAACTGTAATTTTTTAGCTTTTTAAGCGAAAGTACTAAGAAGCACAAAAAATCCCCCATGAAGACATGCTTCACGAGGGATCTTAAAAAGTTCCATTCCTATACGATTAATTTTCACTCCGGTGTACGGATGACCAAGACATCGCATTTCGCTGAACGAACGATGGATTCTGATACAGAGCCAAGCAGAAAACGCTCAACGCCGCTTACTCCGGTAGCACCGCAGATGATTAAATCCGCGCCGGTTAAGTTAGAAAGTTCTTTGGTGATGACGGTTTTCGGTGCACCGTATTCAATGGCCAATTTTACATCTTTGATGCCTTGGCGCTCTGCTTCCGCTTTATAGCGGTTCAGCATTTCTTCCGAAGTTTGTTGGGCACTGTCAATGCTTGTCCGTTCGTATGCTTCAAAAGCACGCGTATCGATGACATTCACCAGGTTTAAAACAGCCCCGGCATTGCGTGTTGCAACATCGATTGATTTCCGGAATGCGTACTCCGCTTCTTGGGATCCGTCGATTGCAACTACGATGTTCTGATAATGATTTGCCATTTTTCTTACTTCCCTTCTAATACAAATTAAACGCTGTGAGTTCAGTGCAAATTAGTTAATGGCAGCGCTTGGTTTTTTAAGAAATAATGACAGCACGACATTAATGATGGCAAAAATCAAGCTGACCGTAAAGACAAGCGACGATCCTGAGGCTGCGGCTTCAGCTGGTGCTGCAGAAGTTGTGGCCAATAAGCTTCCTTGTCTTGCCGCCATAAGCGAAACCATTACTGCAATCCCGATTGCACCAGCTACCTGCTGTATGGTTTGTGTAATGGCAATGCCATCCGGATAAAATCGTTTCGGCAACGAATTCAATGTGTTTGTTTGAACCGAAGCCAGAACTGCGCCTACCCCAAGCATCATGATGATGAATGTCACGACAATCAACCAGACAGGCGTACCTGTGCCGAACTGCGCGTACAAGATATAACCGATAGCTACCAGAATCGTACCTGGCGTAATGACGGCTCGCGGTCCGTATTTATCAAAGAATCGGCCGATAATCGGCGCTAATATACAATTGAGCAAGCTTCCCGGAAGCAGCACCAATCCGGTTGTGAAAGCTGCCATCAGTAGGGCCATCTGCATGTACATCGGCAAGATGACGAGCATCGACAACATATTAAAGAACGTGATGAAACTCATGAACACGCCAAGAACGAAAAGCGGATAACGGAATGCTCTTAAGTTCAGCATCGGATTTTTCATCTTCATCTGGCGGACTGCAAAAAGAATGATTGCAAGAAGTCCGATGATGATCGATCCGAGAACAGTCGCACTCATCCAACCGGCTTCACCAGCTGTACTCACTCCGTAAACAACCCCGCCGAATCCGATGGTCGAAAGGATGACCGAAAGTGCATCAATTGAAACTTTGCGGATTTCGTTGACGTTCGGCAAGAAAATAAAACCGAAGATCAGCGAAAATAATAGAAACGGCGCTGTTACCCAGAAAATCCATTCCCAAGACAATGTATCTAAAATAAGGCCAGCGATGGTTGGGCCAAGTGCCGGGCCTGCGAGCATAACCAGTCCCATGACTCCCATGGCAGCGCCCCGTTTATTTGGCGGGAAAATGGTGAAAATGACGTTTTGTGTCAAAGGCAAGTTAATGGCCAGACCTGCCGCTTGAATAACGCGGCCCAGTAATAAAACACCGAATACAGGGGCCAATGCTGCTATGATTGTCCCGACAAGAAGCAGCAGAACCGAAGTGATGAACATCTGGCGTGTAGTGAATTTTTGCATCAGAATGCCGGATACGGGTACTAAAATCCCCAAAGTTAAGAAATAGCCTGTTGCCAGCCATTGAACCGTTGTCGCGTTGACAGCGAAAATTTGGCTTAGTTCTCCCAAAGCAATATTTAATGCCGTTTCGCTAAAAAGTCCGACAAAGCCTGCCACTAAAAGGGCGGCCATGATCGGGCCTGTTTTGATCTGTTGTTTAGTTGCCGTGTTTGTTGCTGTTTGTGTAGTAGCCACTTATTCAAACTCCTCTATTCAAATTGGGATTGCAGGTGTATGCGTCCGCCCTCGAGGTGCAGAACGATTGGTTAACTATACCAAAAATTTTTCTTTAATGTCAACTTAGTTGACAATATTTAATTTTTCTGTTATTGTAAATCTAGTTGACAATGTGTATTAGGAGGGCCAAATGTTTAAAATCGGGGACTTAATTATTTATTCCGCTCACGGCATTTGCAAAATTGACGATATCAGTGAAAAAACCGTTTCGGGCATTACGAAGAAATACTATAAATTGCATCCCATGGAAAACAGCCAGCGTGTCACAATCAGTACGCCAGTCAATAATGATAAAGTGGTAATGCTTGGCATGCTTCACAAAGACCAAGCCATGCAGCTGCTTGAGAATTTCAACGAACCCGGTCTCGAATGGATTGACAATCCCAATGCGCGGCAAGCGTTCTTTTTTGATTTGCTCAATACCGGCGACCGGCGGGAAATCGCCAAGGTCGTCAATACGCTCATGCGCAAAAAAATCGAAGTGAAAAAGCTAAACAAAAACTTGTATGAACGCGACCATAAAGTATTGAACACCGCCCAGGCCATCCTTTTCAAAGAGTTGGCGATTTCGCTTGAAACCACATTTGAGGAAATCAATGCACTGGCTGCCAAGCTGATCAACGATAACCTATAATACAAAGAATCCCCCACTCAGGGAGCCTAACTTCCTGAGTGGGGGATTCTTCTTTTCGCAGATAGCGGCAGTTTTTTAAAACCACCGCTAACTCTTTTCATTCGTTTCGCTTCCTTCTACAGAAATGATGAGCGTTAAGATGACTGTGGCAAGGAGCACTAACGACATGACCAGTAGCATGTGGATCCCCTCAGAATAGGTTGAAATATTAGCGGTTCCTTGCATCTCTTCTGTCCAATTTCCATCCATTTTTAATTTCTTTCTGCAAAACTCTTTGCTGCTGTGTCCATCACGCCCCTTTGCTTGTTGAAAGTAAACCTGCAGGTAAGACTAAATACTCAATTACTTTTACAGCAGTATCAATTATCAGAATATTAAGTATAATTAAGTTGATATTGGTTAACTTTTGCTCTTTTTACTTCCTATCACCATATTCCTGCTGAAAACCTGTATCCAGTTTGGCTAAAAGACATGCAGCGAAAGGAGGAACGAAAAATGAGGAATGCTTCTCCTGAAGAAAAGAAAGAAAAAAAACCTGTCAGCCTTCCGGAAACTTCGTTGGCAGGCACTTTTGTATCGGTTCTTATTTTAGCGGCGTTTATGCTTATCGCTTGGTCTGGTGTATTCCTTTTGTTTTTGTCGCGCAACTAGTACCCCAAACAAACAGTGGAAAGGAGAATTCAGCTTATGCACATCCACCGCTATGAAAAAGTCTGGTTAATCATCGGCTCCTTGATTCTGCTTATTTTCCTGATCATTTTGGCGATTCAAACCTTTTTCCTGGAAATGGGTCCGCCGAGCCATGCGGAAACGATTGACCCGCAAACGGTCCGCGATTCGGAGATTTTTGCAGACGCGGGATTGAAGGAAATCGGCGAGAACGAATATGAAATTGCCATCATTTCTGAGATGTTCGCTTTCCAGCCCGGAGATTTGGAAATCCCGGCCGGAGCTACCGTCCATTTCACTCTCGCCTCCCCTGATGTGACGCACGGCTTTAAAATCACCGACACGAATGTCAATGTGATGGTGGTGCCTGGACACATTTCAAAAGTAAGCCATACATTCGATGAGCCGGGTGAATATTTGATTCTTTGCAATGAATACTGCGGCCTTGGCCACGAATACATGGCCAGCACCATCACTGTCAACTAATAAAAGAAAGTAGGGGAAAAAATGACGCACTTGACCGATGCATCGGCCCTTCACAAAGGAAAAGCAGTGGACGCGGATTTGGTGGCCGGCATTCCCAGACGGGATTTCCGCTTATCGATGGCTAACTTATTCATCGCCTTTGCTGCTTTATTGCTCGGCGGAATTGCCGGTTTGCTGCAAGGCTTCGTCCGCAGCGGCTTTCTGGAACTCCCTTCCTGGATCAGCTATTACGCTTTATTGACGGCGCACGGCGTTCTTCTAGTTTTGGTTCTCAGTTCTTTTTTCAGCATCGGCTACTTATATGCCGGTACTTCACGGGTGCTTGGCGGCCTGGCTCCTAAAACCATCGCTTTCGGCTGGACAGGGTTCGGGCTGATGGCGCTTGGCACAGCGATTGCTGCATTTTTCATTCTTTCCGGCAAAGCCAATGTTCTTTATACGTTCTACACGCCGATGCAGGCCAACCCCTGGTTCTATGTCGGCTTGGCGCTTCTTGTAGTAGGCATCCTCCTGAACTGCGTCGGCATGTTTATCACGTACCAAAGCTGGCGCAAGCAGAATCCGGGGCAGCTCACTCCGCTTTTTGCCTTTTTCGCCAATGCCGTATTTGTGCTATGGGTATTGGCATCGCTTTTTATTGCGGTGTTTGTGGTCGGCATGGTCATTCCATGGGCGTTCGGCTGGGTGCCGACAATCGATCCGATGATCGGGCGGACCCTTTTCTGGGCGTTCGGCCATACACTCGTCAACATCTGGATGCTGACATCAATTTCTGCCTGGTACGTTTCGATGCCGAAAATCATCGGCGGAAAGATCTTCAGCGATTCCCTGGCACGGGTCGCAGTTGTCATCCTGGTGGTCGCCAACGTACCCGGCGGCTTCCATCACCAGATTCTTGATCCCGGCTTGTCGGTTGAGCTGAAATTCCTGCATGTCATCCAAACGTTCATGATCATCTTCCCTTCTCTCATGACCGCTTTTGCAATGCTCGCAACGATGGAACGGGCCGGCCGATCAAAAGGCATCACCAGTTTGCTAGGCTGGTGGAAGGTCTTGCCATGGAGGGATGCCCGTTTCTTTGCTTTGATTGTCGCGATGTTCGCTTTCATCCCTGCGGGGCTCGGCGGAATCATCAATGCCAGCAACCAGGTCAACCAAGTTGTCCACAATTCCATCTGGGTAACCGGCCATTTGCATTTGACCGTTGGCACGACCGTTATGCTGACGTTTTTCGGCGTATCCTACTGGCTGATTCCGTTTCTGACCGGAAGAACGATGACAAAGACACTCAATAAACTGGCGATCGCCCAGACGATCATATGGGCAAGCGGCATGCTTCTCATGTCAGGCGCCATGCATGCCAATGGGCTTTTGGGAAGCCCTCGCCGAACCGCGAACACTACTTATAATAATCACAGCGAAGCTTCGGGATGGGCGATATACGAAACCATCATGGCGATGGGCGGAGTCATTCTGTTTATCGGGATTCTTTTGCTGATCTATATTTGGGTGCAGCTCGCCTTTTTCGCACCAAAAGGAAAAACGGAATTTCCCATTGGCGAAGATTACAATGAAAAAGACCGCTCACCGCTCTTTATGGATCGCTGGTCCATTTGGGTGACATTGGCGTTCCTTTCGATTGCCATTGCCTATGTCATCCCGCTATGGAATTTCTCTACCGGCCATAATCCGGGTTCACCTCCATTCCTAATGCCTTAGGCCCAAAAAAGGCGTTCATTTGATTCCATCACAAAAAACACGAAAAGCGCACTTAAGGGCTTTTCGTGTTTTTCAACTCCATTCGTTTTCTCGAAACATTAGCCGGCCAATAATTTTTCCATTGAGGGATTCAGATGCTCCAATCCAATTTTAAAATGTCTTTGAGAGCTTTCACTTGCTCTAAACCGATTGCATCCACGATTCTTTTTTCGAGCCCGGCTTTCAACGCTTCATTTTTCTCGTAGCATTCTTCGCCCAGCGCCGTCAGCTGAAGCCATTTTTCCTTTTTGTTGTTTTCTACATTGTTGATTTCCACTAATCCTTTAGCTTCCAGGTTTTTAATGAATTTATGTATCGCCTGCCGGGAAATTTCCACTGTCTTGTTGATATGGGAAATGGTCGGCTGCTTTTTGTAAATCCTCGCCATGATATACCATTCCGAGTTGGAAATGTAGATATCACTTTGGCTGTTCCAGGCTTTCTCCGAGATTCCGCGCACTAAGCTATGGCGCTCACTCAATAAATCTATCAAATCTAAATTTTGCAATTCAGAGTTCGGACTCAAACGATTCACTCCAATCAACTTCTTCGCCACCTAATATACCGATTCCGATTGGGGTTGTCAATTTGTGAAGGGTGATGGAAAGGGGATCCGTAAACAACCGTTTGCAGAGAATAAAGGCTAGTCTGCTGAATTTTCACCACAAATTTAAAAGCACAGGAGCGATTTCTCCTGTGCTTTTAAAATGGCTTTACTTAACGGCTTCGGTTTGCACTTTTGCCAAATGGCGTTCCATCTGGCCCAAATGGCCTTCAATGTGCTTCACAATCAGATGGTCAATCAGGAATGACAAGGGTTTGCCATCGAAGTTCGGGTTGTAGCTTGGCGCCGTTTTCTCCAAGTCTTCCGCTTGTACTTTCTCGAATGCATCTTCTGTTAAAGGAACCAGGGATTGCAGCCACAGAACAACTTCGTCTTTTGAAACAGCTTTAACTTGTTTTTCTTCAACAGCCGCTAAACGCCTTACGTGCTCATGATTGCGCCCCCATTTTGCACCCGGAACAATAAGCAGAGCTTCGAGATCAGCAGCCCAGAATTCTACTGCTTCAATGACATGGTTTGCAATTTGCATAACCGACCATTCTTCTACAGAAGGCTTCTTATACAATAAGCTTGTTTCTGTCGTTTCCAACAGGCTAACCATTTGGTTGATTGTGGATTTGATGTTTGTTGAACTTTCTTTCAATTTTTCAATAGTCACTGTAAAATACTCCTTAGTTCCGGTTGTAAACCGTTATTTGTTTTGCGTTGCAACAAAGCACAAAGAGAGGAATGAATTTCATGTCCAGCAATTCGACAATCGGCTCGTTAGCACTGGGAATCCAGATCATTGATGCCGTTGCCCAAAGTGATCTTCCGCTGAAGTTTTCCGATATCCAGGAAGCAACGGGCATTTCCAAAAGCAATTTATACAAATACTTGAACACCCTGACGCAAATGGATTTATTGTATCGCGACCATAAACGCGGCGCTTATTCGCTCGGCTATAAGTTTTTGGAGTACGGCAATGCCGCTTCGCAAAATGCTGATTTTGTCGGCCGGCTGACGCCTTATTTCAAAGAAATCAGCAAACTTAGCAGTATGACAACGCTCTTTGCCACATGGGTTAATGACGGACCAGTCATCACCAATATTTGGAACACCAATTACGGATTGAACATCGGTGCACAAGTCGGCACCAAACTGCCAATGTCTTCAGCATCCGGAAAAATTTTCGCTGCTTATGCAAATTCACTGGAGATGACCAACTGGATTGAACGCGAACAGCAAACCATTGAAGGTTTTGACATTTCCAAGTTTCAGCATGAGCTGAAACAAATAAGGGAAAATCAATTTACATACTCCTATGAACCGCTTGTACGCCATGTATCGTCTCTCGGTTTCCCGATCCTTAACTTCAAACGCGAACTGGTCGGCGCTTTTTCGGTTGTCGGCTTCTCCGAAGACGTTCCACATGAACGGGATTCAGAAATCATTCAAAGCATTCTTGCCATGAGCAAAGAAATGTCTGCCATATATGGATACAAAGAGAAAGAGGAGTAACCCCCTCTTTCTCTTTTTTTATTTCTTTACGCTTTTACTTCGTTTTTGCGGACATTGAAGTAGTTGTATAGGAAATCGGCCACTTCATAATTGGTATCCTTGTGCTGGTTGAAAATTGTATTGCGCAAGAGTGTTGTGATTTCATCTTCTGCATGGATGATTTCTCCCCATTTGCGTGCTGATGTTTGGACCATCGCACTGCGCGGCAATCTCTCCTCTTGATATTTCATGAAAGCTTCATTATAAGTAGCTTCCGTTTCCAGCGCTTCCCCTAAAACGTATGCATCTTCAAGAGCCTGTGCTGCCCCCTGCGCCAAGTACTGCAGCATTGGATGCGCTGCATCTCCCAGTAAAGTCACATTGCCTTCTGTCCAGTTTTCAATCGGCAGGCGATCAAACATGCCCCACCGGAATTGTGTGGAGATAAATTCCAAGGCTTTTTCTACTAATGGATGAGCGCCTTTGAAGCGTTCCACCATTTCTTCCGGTGTGCCCCAGTCTCCATCCGGCTTATAGTCATAGGTTTTGAAAACAACTACCTGATTATAAAGTTCGCCGCGGCGTACCGGGTACTGCACCAAGTGTAGGTTTGGCCCGACCCACATGATGACATCATCCATGGCGATATCGCCTTTTGCTGTAATTTCATCAATCGGAATCGTTCCACGGTAAGCCACATACTCTGAGCAAATTGGCTCATCATCCGAGAATAGTTTCCGGACATTCGACTTCAAGCCGTCCACGCCGACAACTGCTTCCGCATGATAAGTTTCGCCGTTTTGGTTGGTAACGCTTGCTTGTTCTGGCGACTGCTCCACTGTCTGGATGATCTGGTTGTTCATGAATGAAATGCGGCCTTGCTTTTGGCACGCTTCAAACAAGACGCGGTGCAAGTCCGAACGGTGCAATACCACATACGGCTGTTTAAAATGATCCTGGAACCCTTCTGTCAAATCCAATACCGCCAGCTCTTTTGCCGTGTATACATCTTTCAGCACAAGACGCTTCGGAAAGACCGACACTTTTGCGATTTCTTCTTTCACGCCCAGTTGATCAAGCACATGCATTGCATTTGCCCCCAGCTGAATTCCTGCACCGACTTCACCGAACTCAGGCGCCTGCTCTAAGACTGCTACGGTTTTATCTGTGCGCTGTACGATTGAAAGCGCTGTCGCCAAACCTCCAATTCCTCCACCCACTACAATGATATCGCTTACTTTTGTCATTTAGAAAACCTCCCGAATACACTTAGTCCATAAATAGAGAACAAAGTTTCTTATTAATGAAAACTTTAAACTTTTCTGTTATGCTTGTCAATAAGAAAAAATAATATTCTATCTTTTTAGACAATCTTCGTATTTTTCTACCGGACGCCGTTGAGTTAAAGGAAAGGAGGAAATTCACTTGGCAGAAAGAAAACCGGCTACCATCCAATCGCTCCAAAATGGCTTGGACGTCCTGGAATTGATTGCGCGGGAACGCAGGCCGATGAAATTCACAGAAATTCTGCTGTTGTCCAATATGACCAAAAGCAATATCCATAAATACTTAACAACGCTTGCACAAGCCGGATTCCTCAACCGAGATCCTGTGGCGAATACCTATAGGCTGGGCAATAGGTTAATCGAAATCGGCAATATGGCGCAAAGTGAAACATCGATTGCAGAAATAGCCGATCCCTATATGAAAAATTTCACCGAACAAACGGGGCTGACGGCATTGATTGCCCTTCCTTCTATAGATGGCCCTTTCATTAAAGAAATCTGGAGCGTTACGTACGGCATCGATATCGGTGCACAAAACGGCACCACTTTGCCGCTGTTCTCTTCAACCGGCTATATTTTCTATGCATTTCAGGAAGGGCTGCAGCTGAACCACTGGATCGATCAATCTCGCCGTGCTATGCCAATTGAAGCCGAATCAGTCGATAATCAGGAAATTGCGCAAGTCAAAGAGCAACAGTTTGCGGCCAAAAACGAACCGCTCATTGAACACATCTCGTCCTGCAGCGTTCCTGTATTCAACCATCAAAAGCAGCTGGTCGCAGCAATTACAGCAGTCGGTTACAAAAATTTAATCCCGCAGGACCATCAGCATGAAATTGCACAGCAAATGCTTGATTTAGCGCAGCAACTATCCCATTACTTTAAATAAAGGAGCATAAGACTCCAAAAGTATTCTGAAAAGTATTGACAATGCCCATCCAAATGGTTTATGTTTTCTATAAATAGAGAACTAAGTATTCTATTTTTATAACTAGGAGGTTCTATTATGAAATTAATTAACTATACACATAATGGCTTAACACGTGCAGGCGCAATTGTAGACGAGCAGGTAGTTGACTTAAATCTTGCTTACCAAGCGCAATTGCAAACAGCTGGTGAATACCGTTACAAGGAAATTGCACACGCTTACGTACCATCTACAACAGATGAATTGTATCAAGGTGGAGAAAAATCGCTTCAATTGGCACAGGAAGCTGTAGATTTCATTTTGGCTAATCCTTCTGTATCAGTTCAAAAAGCTGTTTATCCGCTTGAAGAAGTAAAAGTGGAAGCTCCAGTTATTAATCCAGGAAAAATCATTTGTGTCGGACACAACTACCGTGAACATATCTTGGAAATGGGCCGCGAGTTGCCGACTCATCCAGTAATCTTCGCAAAATTTGCAAATACAATCTTAGGGCCGGAAGACGATATTCCGTTTTACCCGATTTCTGAGCAATTGGATTACGAAGCAGAATTTACATTCGTTATCGGCAAACAAGCACGCAATGTTTCTGAGGAAGACGCGCTCGATTATGTAGCCGGTTACACGATTACAAACGACGTTACTTACCGCGATATCCAACGCCGTACCTTGCAGTGGCTGCAAGGTAAAACAGTGGACGGCTCTGCACCGATGGGCCCTTACCTCGTAACTTCTGATGAATTGAAAGATCCATCCGGTTTGGATGTTGTCTTGACTGTAAACGGTGAAGTCCGCCAAAAAACAAATACAGCCAATCTGGTCTTCTCTGTTCAGAAATTAGTGGCATTCCTATCTAATTTGATGACGCTTGAGCCTGGTGATGTGGTATTGACAGGAACGCCTGGTGGAGTCGGAGTCGCGATGAAACCTCAGCAATTCCTGAAAGACGGAGATGTTGTACGCATCGAAATCGACAAAGTCGGCGCACTTGAAAACAAAGTTGCGACAGCAGCAACTACTTTAGTTAATGCGTAAGTATTTACTGCCCAAAAGCTTTCCACAATACCGCAAGATCAATTATCTTGCGGTGTTTTATACTAATTTCCAAACCAATCTATCTAAAAAGGAGTCGAAGAAAAATGGCCGGAGTATCTCCAGAAGTAGCAGAATTCATGAAAAGCCAAACGGTAAAAGACTATAACAAAGAAATCGCCCAGTATAACTTGGGGCCTCTTTGGGAAGCAATTCCTGAAATCATGAACAAAACACCGAAGCCGCAAGCCGAAGCTTATTTATGGTCAAAAGAATTGATTGCGGCAAAAATGGCGGAAGCTTGCCAGATTTTCACGCCTGACCGCGGTGGTGAACGCCGCGCGCTTTATTTCCAAAACCCTGGCTTGACTTACCGCAAACCATGGGGCTGGGCTTCAACTTCCCAGACCATTTATGCAGCTGTCCAAATGCTTCTTCCAGGCGAGAAAGCGCCTTCACACCGCCATTCACAATCGGCGTTGCGCTTTATTTCTGAAGGAACAGGCGCTTACACAATCGTGCAAGGCGAACGTATTTTCATGGAAGAAGGCGACTTCTTGACGACGCCTAAAAACTTGTGGCATGGCCACGAACATTTAGGTGAAGAGCCGATGCTGTGGATGGATGCACTCGACATCCCTACCCTGTATTCAATCGGCGGAACTTTCTTTGAACCATATGAAGGCGGCCTTCAAGAGCCGGAAGTTCCTGATAACTTTTCAGAAGTCCGCTACCGCGGCGGCATGATGCGCCCTGTAGGAGACGACAAGTATACAGTTGCCCCGCTTGCGAACTACAAATGGAGCCGCACTGTAGACGGCATCAACGGCTTGATGCAGTATGAGCCTGATAAGCACCATGGCTTCGCGCTTGAGTACATCAACCCGTCAACAGGAAAATCTGCTGCTCCCACTTTAGGAACACGCATGCAGCATCTTCCTGCCGGTATGCATACACAAGCATTGCGCCACACCCACTCCACTGTTTACCATGCGCATAAAGGCGAAGGATACACGGTCATCAATGGCGTGCGCTTTGACTGGAAAGCCGGCGATTACTTCGTAATCCCGAACTGGGCATGGTATGAGCATAAAGCGACGAAAGACGCTTATCTGTTCTCTGTCAACGATATTCCAATCATGGATCGCTTTGAGTTGGAACAACAACAATCATTCGATTCCAATAATGGCCACCAGGAAGTTACTGGTGAATTTAAAGCAGCATTCCGTTAATACTTGATTAAAGAAACTGCCCCGTAAATGACAGACAATGCGCTCACATTTACGGGGTGTTTTTTCTACTTAATTTATAAATTTTTTTAATCGAATAAAATGTAAGCGCTTAATCTTTATATCAGTATAACTTTCGCTTTTAAAAATGAATATTAAAGGAGGTGGTGCAACGGTGCCAAGCGCACGCACAATAGTGATTAAGGAACTCCCCTTTTTAATAGCGCATCATCGTAACCAGTAGCATCGATTGAAGTTGAAGAACAAATCCATCTCGAGTATTTCCAATATTTCGAACTATTTTAATAGAACTCCAATCATTGCTTACTTCCTATTTCTTTGGTTGTTATTAAAGGTCTGTTAGCGCTCTTTATTAGCAAACTTGGAAATCCAAATGGGTTTACTTTTACAACTCTCCCGGTATTACTGTATTTTAACCGCTCCACCAATATGTGCTTTTAAGGAAGGGTGTTTTATCAATGGAAAAAAAGAAATTTTGGACTTATGAAAACAAAATCACAATCATTTTCTTCTTCGTCATCGGGTTTGTATTTTTTGATCGATTGGCAATCAACTACTTAATCCCATTCATGCAAGGAGATTTCCCGCTGACGAATACCCAAATCGGTTTGGCGAGTGCAGCTTTGGCGTTAACCTGGTCAATTGCCGGTCCATTAGGCGGATTATTATCGGATAAAGTGAAAAGCAAAAAAACAGTTTTGGCGATTTTCATCCTTTTATTCTCGGCTATTTCCCTGCTTCATGGTTTGGTTGCCTCGTTTGCGATGCTCTTCATTCTCCGTTTGATCATGGGGATTGCAGAAGGTCCAATTATTCCGATTACACAGTCGGTCATTGCGATGGAGTCTTCTGAAAACCGGCGCGGATTTAACACCGGCTTCACGATGAATACAGCAAACGCCTTATTCGGAAGCTTGCTTGCTCCAATCATCATCGTGGCACTGGCAAGCAAATTCGACTGGCACACGGCATTTTATTTGACCATTATTCCAGGAGCCATTTTAGCGCTGGTTGTTCTGAAGTTCATGAGAAATCCTGTGAAACTGGAAGAAGAACAACAACAATTGGAAAAAGCAAAAGTAAAAGTAAGTTACAAAGAAGTGTTGAAGCACCGCAATATTTGGCTGAGTGTTGTCATTTTCAGCTTGTTCATGTCCGCTCTAATGGCGTTCAGCATTTATACACCGACTTACTTGGTAACAGTTAAAGGCTTCACACCAGGCACGATGAGTATGGTAATGGCGGCATTCGGAGCCGGCTATGCAATCTTCGGTTTATTGATCCCTGCCCTTTCCGATAAGATTGGAAGAAAAGTGACGTATACCGTTTTCTCCACCCTTTCGATTTTGCTGCCGATGGTTATTCTCTACGTGCAGTCAGTGCCTTTGCTGATGGCTTCAGTATTTATCCTGGCAGCAGGACCTTCTGTCGGTTCAATCGTGATGTCCGCCATCCCTGTGGAATCGGTACCATTTAAATTTGCAGGAATTGCGGTAGGATTGACAATTGGAATCGGTGAACTGTTCGGAGGGTTTTTGACTCCTATCCTCAGTGGGATCGCTGGAGATACATTTGGCCTTCAGGCAGTGTTATTCATCAGTGCTGGCGCTGCAACGGTAGCCTTCTTGTGCTCTTTCTTCCTGATCGAAACATTGCCTTCTAAAATGGCAAAACAACAGGAGCAAGCAGCAGAAGCAACAGTTCCGGTGCAGCCTTAATATATTATAGCTAAATCTAGCTCGTCCCTTCTGAAGTGTTGGTGACGGGCTTCTCTTTATATTTTTGTGAATATTTCTCCGCGATTCCCGAACAAGCACGTGAAAACTTAAAGAATGGCTTAAAAGTATCTCACGCGACAACTGAAGAACTGGCGAAGATGGCAGCTGATGCAGGAGTGAAGAAAGTGGTTCTGACTCATATTGGACTGGGTGGAGAAGACACAGAGAACATCGACAAGGCATTTACCGATATGGATTTCGAAGGAGAAATCATAATCGCTGAAGATGGTCTTGCAATTAATCCATAAGTTTTAATAAAACATAAAAATGAGCCTGCATCTTTTGTATAGATGCAGGCTCATTTATATATTGGTTTTAAATTGATTTACTTCTTAAGAACTTTTCACTGCTGATTTTAAGAAATCGCCTGTAAACGCATAAATGTCCTTATACTCATCCAAATGTGTGAATTTGCCGAGGAAGCCGTGAGTAACGCCTTCGTAACGCTTCAATTCAACCGGCACCCCGGCTTTCTCTAATTTCTCGGCGTATAATTCCCCTTCATCCCGCATCGGATCGTATTCCGCGGTGATGACTAGCGCTTCAGGCAGGCCTTCCAGGTTTTCTTCTCTGATTGGTGAAACAAGTGGATTATCTGTATCAACGCCTCCTTTTAAATAGAAGGAATTGTGTTCGGCCAATGTGTGGCTTTCCACAAAATAACCTTTTGCATTCTCCACCAATGACGGGTAGCGGAATTCACTGAAATCAAGATCGAGCGACGGGTAAAACAGGATTTGCTTTGTAATCGTGATTTCCTGTTTTTCGCGAGCTATCAAGGTTACAGCTGCAACTAGATTGCCGCCTGAACTATCGCCTGCAATTGCTAGGTTCTTGCCGTCCCATTGCAATTCTTCCTGATGCTCTGTCGCCCATTTGGTGACGTTGTAGCAGTCTTTGAGCGCTGCTGGATATGGATGCTCCGGAGCAAGGCGGTAACCGACTGAAATCACTTTATAACCGGATTCTGCAGCAATCGGGCGGACGATTTCATCGTGGCTTTCCAAGTTGCCAGAGAAAAATGCGCCACCGTGGAAATACATAAGAATCGGGAAAGAGTCCCCTTCTTCCGGCGTATAAATTCTTACGGGAATATCCGCTTCTGGCGTTGAAATCGTCTTTTCTTCTACCGAATGGACTTGCACACGCTGTTCTACAGGCAATACTGGGGCATCAAATATTTTTCGGTGTTCTTCCGGAATGATTTTAAAATTCGGATCGGATTCAGGAATGAATTCTAAGACTTTCTTTATTTCTGGATGTACGGGCATTTTAGAGTCCTCCTTATTTCTTGGGTTCTGTGTTAATGATAATAAAACAGATTTCCTTACCTATTAAATAGATAAGGAAATCTTCTTTTCTTATGTTTTATATGATCAGGCCGTGCCAACTAATTAAGCTTCTGAGAAGTGTGCTTTTTCCGGAAAAGCGGTTTCAGCTTGCTCGGTCGGGAACATGCGAGAAAGCTTTTGGTATAGCTGAGCGATTGGTTTGCGAGCTTCTTCATATTTTTGCAAGGCTTCCGCTACTGAATCCGATTCAGCAAGTGCTTTGGCCAATGCCTCTCCGTCTTGCATCGCCATGTTTGCACCTTGGCCTTGGTTGTGAAGCATGGCATGAGCCGCATCACCGATCAAGGCGACTGTGTTCGTTGTCCATTTGTCGATTGGTTCAAGGTCACATAAAGGACGGCTAACGATGTCTTCAAACTTCGTATTTTCGATTACTTTACGGACAGTTGGACCGAAGCCTTGCATGCTTTCCAAAAGATCTTGCTGGGTGATTTCCGGACGCCATTCAAACTTACCAGGAACCGTGACATCAACCGAAATTTGGTTGCGGTTGTGCAATGGAAGGAAATAGCATGAATTGTCGCCATCTACATAAATGCGCAAAATGTTTTCATCTGAAGCCATGCCAAGTGATTCTTCCGTATTGATTAATACGCGGTGTGCCAGGTAGCCGGAAAAAACAGGTTGCACAGATTCAAATACGCTGTTGCGCACTGGTGAACGAATGCCGTCTGCTGCAATGACAAGATCCGCTTCAATTGTTTTGCCATTCGCGAATTTCACTTCTGCATAGTCGCCATGATCGATGACGGCTTCACAGCGATGGTCTAAATGAAGCTGGCCTTCAGGAATCGCTCCTACAATCGTGTCCAGCAAGTCGGCACGGTGAATTAAACGGGCAAAAGCTTCTGATGTATCGTCAGTTAATACCGGCCATGCTTCCTTGATCAGCAAATGGTCATCTCCAGCAATGATTTCCATGTGCTTGCTTAGCGTTGATACTTTCTCCAGGGATTCGAAAAGACCCCATTCTTTGAAGCATCTTACCGTTGGAGGACGTACTCCGACACCAGCCCCAACTTCACCAAGCTCTGGCGCTTGCTCGTATACGTCTGCACGAATTCCTTTTGCATTTAATGCAACTGCTGCTGATGCTCCCCCAATGCCGCCGCCAATAATTGCAATTCTCAAGTCGTTTTTCGTTTTCATAAACATTTCCCCCTCGGATGTGGTTTGGATAATTTCAACAGAACAACGATTATGCAATCACCGCTTTAACGCCTGGCCCTTAATGAAAAAATCACATTCGTATTTTCTTACACCCCGGACTCCCAACCATGTAAAGATTGATTTCATAAGACTTGATCTGCTTAAGTAATTGATGTTTTCATCGATTCACTGAAAATGATAATTTATATTCATTCGGTATATGGACGGCTTTTCTCCAGCCGATCAGTTGGTCGGTGCGTGTATACAATTTAGTTTCGGTGACCAGAACCGGATCTTTATCTCCGAGATCCAGGACATCGGCTTCCATTTCAGTAGCAGCGGAAGCATAGATTTGGTGATCTCCACGGGAAATGAAGGTACCTTGTTCATTTTCTAAAATGACAAAGACGCTGTCCGCTTCTTCCAGTTCCTGTACAGTCGGTTGGAAATACTCTGGGACCAGCAAGTAAGTTTGAGTCCAAACAAGCGGTTTGCCTTTCAACAAAATCAACCGGGAAATTCGCAATACTTCTGTATTCGGTTCAATCCGGAGAATCCCACTCAGCTTTTCGGTCGGTAATACACGGTCCACACTCAATATCTTCGACTTGCAATCCAGCCCTTGACCACGCAGGTAGGCAACGAGCCCTCCCAGTTCGAGCCCAGGAGGCCGGGCTGGCAATTCCTGAACAGGAAAAGTGCCTTTTGCCCGTTCCCGGTAAACGTATCCTTCATTTGTCAGCTCTTTCAACGCCTGGCGAACAGGTGCCCGGCTTACATGGAAGCGTTCAACCAGTTCATGCTCCGTGCTGAATGGGCGGCCGGTTTCAGCGGAAGCTGTCTGCAGCTCCTTGATCAAAATCTCTTTAATTTGTTTATATAAAGGGACAGCTGAACTGCGGTCTATTGTTTGTTTCTGTGTAAAACTTGTCATGATTAGACTCCTACTTTCTCTGATGGGTTGTCGGCCTGCAGCGTAAGTGGTGCTGCAGTGCGTTCCTGAACATAATCAAATGTTACACCAGGAGCGAGTTCCCGTACAACAAGCCCATCATCTGTCACCTCAATCACCGCCAGATTTGTATAAATGCGATCGACGCATCCCGGAGTCGTCAGCGGATAAGTGCACTCCTCAACTA
Organism: Planococcus glaciei; assembly: GCF_900099655.1. Classification (GTDB taxonomy): domain Bacteria; phylum Bacillota; class Bacilli; order Bacillales_A; family Planococcaceae; genus Planococcus; species Planococcus glaciei. Next base: position 34,196 of record NZ_FNDC01000005.1, on the reverse strand, counting down.
TTTTAGGCCCTTGTTTGCTTGTATGCTGCATGAACAAAAACACGCGTTTAGCGCCAGCAGTTAGATCCATCGCGCCGCCGACACGGCCAAGAAGCGTGTTCGGCAACTTCCAGCTGGCCAAGTCGCCGCGCTGAGATACTTGGAAAGCACCCAGCACGGCTGCATCGATATGTCCTCCTCGAATCATGGCAAACGATTCAGATTGCGAAAAATACACACCACCCGGTAAAAGGGTAATCGGCTCTTTTCCTGCATTGACGAGGTCCCAGTCTTCTTCGCCCGGTTCCGGTTTCGGCCCCAATCCGAGAAGGCCGTTCTCGCTGTGCAAAATGATTTCTTTTCCTTCAGGAATGGAATCTGCTACAAGTGTCGGCAAACCGATTCCAAGGTTCACGAACCAGCCATCCTCCAGGTCATGAGCAACTTTAGAAGCCAATTCCGGCATTGTCCAGCCAATCGTTTCTTTGGGTTCTTTAACCATTGACTAACACCTTCCCTTCTTTCTGTGGACTCAACTCCACCAAACGGTGCACATAAATGCTTGGTGTAACGACCGTTTCCGGATCGATTTCCCCGACTTCCACGACTTCATCCACTTCAGCGATGGTAATCCGTGCAGCTGTCGCCATCACCGGATTGAAGTTGCGCTGGGTTTTTCGGTAAACCAAGTTCCCCCAGCGGTCGGCCCGGTGTGCTTTGATAAAAGCATAATCCGCGACAATGGCATGTTCCATCAGGTGGAGGCGGCCATTGAATTCACGTTCTTCTTTACCTTCTCCAAGCTCCGTATGAGCACCTGTCGGCGTGTAGAAAGCCGCAATTCCCGCTCCACCGGCCCGAATGCGTTCGGCCAATGTTCCTTGAGGAACAATTTCGAGTTCAATCGTGCCTTTCTCAAGGCGTGCAATCAAATCATCCGCGTGAGGTCCTACTGGGAAAGAACAGCTGATTTTGCGTACTTGATCATTGCTGATTAAGGCTGCTACACCATCGCTGACCGCGCCAATATTGTTTGACACAATCGTCAAGTCTTTCGCTCCTTGTTCTACGAGAGCTGCAACCAAGTGCGATGGCAACCCACTGCCTCCAAATCCTCCAACGAGAAGCGTTGCTCCGTCCTGCATATCTGCAACTGCTTGTGCTGCGCTTTCAAATTTTTTCTGAATCATTCCGAGTTCCCCCTTTCATTTTTTTTGCAAAGCCGCTAATTCTTTTCGATAGCCGTTCATCGTTACAAAGAATGCACAAGGCAAATTTCTTGGATCTCCTGTATAGCTGATTTCTTCAGCAATCGAGGCAAATGGACCATATAAACTATCGTTTTCGCCAGATGTTGCATTGCCGGACAAATGGCGTCCGACAACTTCAGCCAGTTTGGCGTCCAGTTCCAGGCTTTCTTGAAGAACAATCGAAACTTGCTCTTCTTCTACAATCGGACTGATAACCTCGCCACCCGCAACCTGGAAATGGTGGCCTAAATACAAGCGCTTTGGCCGTACTTCCTGGAGCAGCCGCTGCAGGCTCTGCCGGTAGAGACCTGGTTCTTCAATAGTAGGAATCCCGCTTTTTGCGCCGCCGTATACTTGCACGGCATCAGCTGCAAACGCCCAATCCAGCCCATCCAGCACAAAAGTTACAGATCCGATCGAGTGGCCAGGCGTTTCCACTACAGTTATTGAGATGCCATCTCCAAGTGATAGCTTATCCCCCTCGACGACTTCCATTGAAGGCTCGATTCCTTCACCAATGTCATTCACTAAAATGGCTTTGTGCTTTTCTTGAATTTCCGGAGCTACGTATTTCCCTTGCAGTCCTTCGTAATCCACAACGTGTTCATTGCGGTCACGCAGCAGTCTGGCTTCTTTTTTCGGAATCACAATTTCTGCCCGTCCACCCGTTTTCTCCCAAACCGCCCGGGCGCCGCCGAGATGGTCAACGTGTCCATGCGTCAGAAGAATCCAGCGGATCCCTTCGATTCGGATGCCGTTATCTGCCAGCACCGATTCAATTTCCTGTGAAGCTGATGATGCCACTCCAGTGTCGATCAGTGCCGGCTCTGGTGCATCGATATAGTAGGCATAAGCTGATGTAGGGCCAAACTTGCATTCAATCGGAATCACGCGAACTGAATCTGTCATGTTGTTCACTCCTTTAATCGGATATACGGCCGCAACGCTTTCTCGAAGAGGCTGCGCTGCGGTCCTTAAGCAGGAAGTCCAGCCAATTCAGTGCGGATTATTTTTTGTCTGTCTGATTTAAAACATTATGTTCTTTCGGAATGACCGGAAGCACTAAACGCGATTGATGATCTTTATCGCGGTAAATTTTATGGGTTGTCGCGCGTCCGCTCGGCAAATGGTAGCTGTCCGGCGGCAAAAGTTTCGCATCTTCGCCGTCCAGCGGTTCGTTGCACATCAATTCCAGTTCAATGCGGTGTCCCGGCTTGATCAGGAATGAGAATGGATATAAACGGATCGCATATTCGTTAATTTCACCTGGTGTTACAGGGACTGCCTGGTTATGCGGGTGCCACGGTTCGCCGTAAGTTGATTTCTCTTCATTCAGCTCGCGATGTGAGGCTTTTAAATACCCGGTAGTCATCAAGGTGCGTTTGCCGCTTGGATCAATATCGTATAGTTTCGAGATGAAATTCGTGTCGTCGGTATCGATTTCAGCAAAGAGGTATAATGCACCTGTGCCCGTCATTTCTACAGGCTCACGGAATTTATCGCTTGTCCATTTGATTGCTTCTGAAGTGGTTGTTACCGTTAACGGCGCCTGGTAAAAGCCGTCCGGATGAGCGTGTTCAGCTGGCAGCGGTTCCGGCTTGTCGCTGATTTTATGGCGCGGACGCAAGTAGAATTCTTTCTTTTCTTCTTGCAGCAAGGGCCAATGATCTTCGCCGCGCCATTTATATGTTCCTTCTACCGAGAACTGAACGGCCGGCTCATCCATGATGCCCGTGTCAATGCCTTTCAGCCAGTAGTCATACCAACGGAACATTTCATCATGGTTTTCATGGAAGGGGCGTTCCAGCATCGGCGGAAGCGCCTGAATATCAAGTTTTTTAATTCCGGATACTTTATGGAACGCTTCGAGCGTGCCTTCAACGTTCCAACCGCGGCCCCATTTAGCCTGGAAGTACGTCGGAATTGTTACTTTATCTGCTACTTGTATGGCTGAATCTTGTTGCCAGAACGGGCCATCCAATGGGTTTAATAAATAATCCATCCACAATTCGTGGCGGTCCTGGTAATGAAGGAGGTGGACAAAGTCGGACCAATGCGCGATGTCCGGATCGTTCAAGCGCTCCTGCGTTTTTTGTTTCATTTCTTCTGGTGTAAACACTTTTGAACTTTTGCTTGCGACGTTATTGAACGCATTGCCGCTGTCGCCGCCGCGTCCTTCGCGGGAAGCGCGCGGCATCAGCCACATGATTCCACCGTGGTAGCAAAGTTCGTAAAGGTCGAAATGGCCGCCGTTTGCAAAAATCGCTTTCAAATGCGGCGGCTGTTCCGCTGCACCGAGAAGCTGCACCGAGGCGAAATAGGATATGCCGATCATGCCGATATTGCCGTCGCACCACTCCTGCTCTGCTAACCACTCAACAAGGTCATAAATATCTTTGCCATCGCCGTGGCCGCCGGAGTTGTAGTTGCCGACCATTTCGCCTTCTGAACCTCCGGTACCGCGTATATCCGCAATCATATGCGCATAGCCGCGCCCAACGACTTCATTGATGTCGCCTGCTTCAATCGCTCCATTCCAGAGGTGGCTCGGACGTGCTTGTGGCGGCAATGTCAGAGCCTGGGCCTGGAGTTCCTTGCCGTATGGGCTGATGGCAAGCAAGGCCGGTACTTTTCCGGTTCCTTCAGGACGGTAAATGTCTGCCGCAATATGTACACCATCGCGCATTTGAATCCGTTCATCCTTTGTGATAATCATGTGGTTTCGCTCCTCTTTTTGAATCCTTCTATAAAAAATCGTCTCAAGAAATCGCTACGGGCGGACGCTTTCCGCGGGCATGGCTTCAGCCTCCTCGTCGCTGTGCTCCTGCGGGGCCTTCAGCTCATGTCGCTCCGTCGCCTGCTCCCACTGGAGTCGCCCCTTCGCTCTTTCTTTTAGAATATATTTTGCGATATTTTATTATTCTTTAATCGGTGTGAAGCATGGAACGAATGGACCGGGATTGTCTTGGTCGCCGCTTTGCTTGAATGCCACTTTGACCTTTTGGCCGATATGGATCGTATCCAAATCGCAGTCGACGATGTTGGTCATCATTCTAAGGCCTTCATCAAGCTCCACAAATGCGATGGCGTAAGGTGTTCCTTTTCGCATGACGCTGTAGGTGTAGATGGTGCCGGTTCCTTTTGCTTCGTTCCATTTCGTGTTGTCGCTCATGCAATGCGGGCACAGCACGCGTGGATAGTAATGAGCTTCGCCGCAGGAATCGCATTGTTTGATCAGCAGCGTTCCTAGTGCAGCGGCTTCCCAGTACTCCTTATGCTCCGGATGCACTTCAGGAACTGCCATTTTTCTCGTTTCATACGTAGTTGCCATGATTTACACCCTCTCCAAGATAAGTGTTGCACTGCCGTGGCGGCTTGAAAGCCCGCCGCCGGTGCCATGAGCTAATGCGATATCACAATTTTTCACTTGCACATTCGGATGCGCTTCGCCGCGCAGCTGGCGGACCGCTTCGATCACTTTCACAATGCCGCCCCGGCTTGCTGGATGGTTGTTGTTCAATCCGCCGCCGTCTGTATTGATCGGCAGTTTGCCGACACCGGAAATCAAATTGCCGTCAGCGACAAATTTGCCGCCTTCGCCTTTTTTGCAAAACCCTAGATCCTCCAGCTGCATCAACACCGTAATGGTGAAGCTGTCGTAGATGGAAGCGTATTTGATGTCTTGAGGTGTGAGGCCGGCTTCCGCAAAAGCTGCAGGGCCGGACCAGATTGCGCCTGAATACGTCAGGTCTGTTTTGCCAGCCGCCTGCCCTTTTGGCGCTTCGCCGCTGCCCATCACCCGCACCAGCGGGCGCTTCAGGCTTTTGGCAATTTCAGGGCTTACGACGACTAATGCGCCGCCTCCGTCACTTACCACACAGCAATCGAGCCTGTGCAAAGGATCGGCAATCATCGGAGAAGCCAATACATCTTCAACAGTCACTACATCACGGAGCATTGCGTTTGGGTTGTGCTGGGCATGGTGGGAAGCTGCTACTTTGACCCATGCCAATTGTTCGCTCGTCGTGCCGAATTCATGCATATGGCGCATCGTGGCCATCGCGTACTCATTTACTGCAGTCGGTCCGAACGGAAGTTCAAAAGGCGTATCCGGAACATTTGCCCCTACGATCTTCTGTTTCAATCCACTTCTGCCTTCAGAGCGCGGACGCCCTGCCATTGTAATTAAGGCAACATTGCATTTGCCTGCCGCAATCGCTTCTGCGGCATGTGAAACATGTGCAATGTACGATGAACCGCCAATATCTGTACCATCTAAATGGCGGACGTTAAGCCCTAAATAATCGACCATCGACAAGACTCCGCCCGGAGCGTCACCGGCGCAAAAATAACCGTCTACATCCCCAAATGAAAGCCCTGCGTCTTCAAGTGCCCCTTTGGCACATTCCGCATGCAAAGCTGCCACGGATTTATTCTCTGCCTTGCGCGTCGGGTGCTCAAATGCCCCTGCGATATAAGCTTTTCCTTTAATAGCCATGTCCGTTACCTCCCGGTGATGTCGAATTCAGTTTGTGATGCTGTTGTAAGAGTAGAAAAGCGACGGACTCTCCAGAATTAGAAGCCGTCCGCCGCCGAACTTCTAATTCTTTGCCAGTACCGCTTCTGTTTCTTCAATCCGTCGAACCGGTTGAGGTTCTTGAAGTGTCAGGAAGGTTGCTGGTGTATGCACCAACAGCTGTTCAATCGCTTCTTCACTTACTCCTGCTTTACGGATATCTGGAAGGAACTCTTCAAACAAATAGTTGACCGAATGACCTTTCAAACCCGGCCATCCAAGTGCGCAGCAGTTTGCATCCGCTGCAATAACCGCTTTATCCAGGAAACCTTTTCCAAGAAAGCGCATGAAATGGTCGACGCGGTCTTTGCGGTAACGTCCCCAATACGGCGGGTTTTCCATATCCAAGTCGTAGCCGATCGTGTCGAAGCCGACATAACCACCGCGTCCTGCAATAAGTGAATCGCGTTCTTCGTCGACGTCTTGCCCGACATCTGCATGTCCCATCAACACACGGTTCAGCGGCAGGCCTTCTTCATCAAAAATCGCAAGAGCCGTCTGCGGATCTGTTGTTAAATGCGTGATGATCGGTGCGCCTGTTTTCAATGCCGCTCGTGCTGCAGCCCGGTAAATCCGCTTATCCAGTTCGCTCAACTTGCCGCCGCGGCTGACTCCGACTTTAATCGCTCCAGCTTTTGCGCTTGTCCCGGCAATGCCGACCGTAATTTCATGGACGAATAAATCCGTTAAGTATTCGACAGATTTCTCGCGGAAGTACGCCATCGCTGAATCCCCGGCGACAAATCCTGTAACAGCGACAATATGGACGCCTGTTCTGCGCGACAGCACTTGGAAATATTCCAAGTCGCGGCCGTTGCCGATGCCTGTGCAGTCAACAAATGTTTTTCCGCCGTGTTCACGGAAGCGGCGCAGTTTGGCAATCGTCACTTCAAACGCTTCATCCGGTTTTTTCCACCATTGTGTGTCCAAGTCACAGCCCGGAAGTCCAAATCCGATGTGCTCATGCAGCGACGTAACCCCTAAATCTTCTGATGCAATCGGCCCTAAAACCGTATTCACTTTACCCATATGTGTCACTCCTCATTTTGAGTTTTTTCTATATGAACCAACGATTATGATTTGTGGTTTATTAATGATCGACAGGAGAGAACCATTGTCTCCAGCCCGCCACGGAATATTCTTTGATTTTCAGTGCTGCTGTGGTATCCACCGTCAGTACACGCTGCGGGTTTTCTTCCAATAAGACGCGGATCTGTTCGTCCGTCACCCCTGCTTTTTTCAATAAAGGAACGAACGTTGAAAGCAAGTAATCGAATGCTAATTCTTTTGCTGGATGGCCTTTCGCTACGCCAACCGCACTTGTTGATAGAAGGACACGCTCACTGAATCCTGCTTCCAGTAACTCCACTACCAATCTCACTCGTTCTGCATCGCTTATATAACCTTCTTCCGAACCCCAGCCAATATGATCAATTGAAGCATAAGCTCCGCGGCGGGCGATTTCGAAAGCCGCTTTGCTGCCCACTGCTGTCTGGCGGTCAACTCCGCCGATAACCACGCGGCTCGGATCAACGCCTTCAGCCAGTAGCAATTCCAAATCTGCAATGGCATCAGCCCCGTGCTGGACGGAAACCACAACACCAGTTTCGCGTGCCGTTTGAGCCGAACCACGGAACAGGCTCTTTTCTTCGTTCGTGATGCCTTCCGGGTTAGCGATGGAAACGACTGCGCCTGCAGCTGTCGAACGTTCAACACGCGGGACCACAACCCCTTCAACCACTTCCTGGGTGAACAATCCGGCAAATTTCTCTGCTGGCCATGGAGTGGGAGGATTGGTTTGCGGTGTTACAAAATAACCGCCTAGCAACTTCTCAGGCCCTAAACCGGTTGTTGCAATGATATTTACACCTGTAGCTTTTGAAAGTGTCTGGTAAAGCCATACATCGCGGCCATGAAACATTCCGCTGGCATCAACGATTGTCTGTCCGCCTTGGCGGCGGAAATCATTCAACTTGCGCTTTAAAGTCTCAAAGATTTCGCTCTTGTCCATATTAATTTCCGGCGCTAAATCCGCACCTGGATAAACCGAAAGAAGTGATTCATTTATTAGTACAATGCCCAAGTCCTGTGCCGCTACTGGCCCTAAAACCGTCCGGACCACCCCAGTGCTGATTTCTTGTTGATTTTGTAACATTGTAAAACCTCCTGTCGTTTTGATAACTCCTGTTATATTGCCTTTGTTTTTACTAGTTCTTTATCTATCTTTCTGAAATAACATTTCTATCCACGAACTGTAAACGCTTTCTTGTAATTTGCTTTGGTATAACAATTGATTCTTATTGATACATTATAATATTGTTATACCAAAGTCAAACACTTTTTTCAGACTCTTTTGAATAGAATAAAGAGTTAGTTTGGTAGATTTCGCTCTTGAATTAAGAGGTTTTTGCTTTCCTGCTTGATTGATTCCAAACAGCCAACTCTTGAAATGGCAGTGTTTTTAGTGGAAGACCCGGTCATTTTACTCGGTACTTTGAAATGAGCAATTTGGAGGGTGGAATAATTTAAAGAGAAAGTCCAATCCTGATGGAACTGGACTTTCTTTTTGAAGTTAAGCACGGGCTAAATATTTATCTTAAATGTGCCTGCACTGTAGGCACTCAGACTTTAATTTCAACGCTGTCTTCTTCTTTAGCTATTCCTTTTATTTTTTTACTGCTGGAAGCAATTTTCAAAGGCACAAAAGTAAATGCGATAGCTGCGATAATACCTGGAATCGCGAACGCCATGAAATTCATTTGCAGCGAGAGGCTGAGCGAAACCAAGACTCCTCCGAAGATGGGACCAATAATTCCTCCGATCCTTCCAACTGCCGATGCAAAGCCCACGCCAGTCGAGCGGATCAATGAAGGATAGTACTGGGATACAAATGAATAAGAAAGATTTTGTGCTCCAATTGTGCAAGCACCCGTAATCCCGATCAGCAGATAAAGGACAATCATATTGTTTTTAAAGCCCAGGAGCATCAGGCAAACAGAAGCCATAACAAACATTGGAACGAGCACTTTTTTAACTCCGAACTTGTCTGCCAGGGTTCCAAGGATCAATGTGCCGATTACGGATCCAGCATTCAGTGCGATGACAAAACTCAAACTGGAGTTGAGTGCATAGCCGGCACTGAACATTAAATTAGGAAGCCATGTCGTTAATCCATTGATCATCAGTATGCACATAAAAAAGGCAATCCAAATCATCGCTGTCCCTAATGCCCGCTTATTTTTAAACAGTGCTGTGACAGGAGACCCACTCTCTTTTTCTTCATTAGAGGCTATGAATTTCGTATCTGGTGTCAGAGAAAGCGCAGGATTCGCTTTCTTAAGAACGTATCGCAATTCTTCCGTTTTCCCTTTCATTAATAGAATTACTGGAGAATCGTGGAAATTCTTCATCATCAGCGGAATGAATAACAATGGAATTGCGGCTACCCAGTAAACACTATGCCAGCCCATCAGCGGGATAAAGTAAATTCCAACGATTGCTGCTAAAATACCGCCTACAGAAAAGCAGCAAAGCATAATCAAAATCACAATATTCACCCGATATTTCGGCGTATATTCTGTTAATAGTGCAATGACATTTGGCATTACACCACCGATTCCTATTCCAGCAATAAAACGTAAAACAGAAAAACTTGTTGGACCAGGAGCAAATGCGCATAAGAAAGAAAAAACACTAAATAAGACGACACTTAGGATTAGTACATTCTTTCTTCCCAACTTATCTGCCATGATTCCAAAAAGAACGGCTCCAATCATCATTCCAATAAATCCGTAACTCCCGATTGCCCCTGCTTGAACAGGTGTGATGGCCCATTCTTCCATGATCAAAGGAATTACAGAACTGTATATAACAAGGTCGAAGCTGTCAAAAGTAACGATAAAACAGCACCAAGCCAATAGTCCTAGGTGAAAGCGATTAAATTTCCCTTCATTTACAACATCTGTGATGTTAACTGTAGCCATCTTAACTCCTCCATTCATATAAGGTATAAGTCTTGCAGAAATGGCTTGCCATTCAGGACTTGTAAAGGCGTCTGTTTATTCTGTCATCTCCTCCTTTTAAAGATTTGGATTAACCGATTTCTGACTGGCGGCAATTTCATGTTAACGCTTACATTTATTTCCTATTACACCTTTTTCACTAATTTCAACAGCCAACTTCTCTTTAAAGTGAATAGTTGCTGAATGCAATTGACTTGTAAAAAAGGAATAAATATAACCTACCATAGTCAGAAACTTTAGAAAAATACTTAAATAATCGTACATTCATATCTTTTTCATATATATTTGATTACTGCTTTAAGGGAAACTAATCATAAAGCTTGGAGAAGATGCAATTTCTCTTTTCGGCCAGTAAATGAAAAGAAAGGTTCTCTAAAAGAGAACCTTCCTGCCAAAGCACACCACTTTTTCAATCAATGCGATGCTTGAGTAAATAGGATTCGATCCATTTCACTGACTGTGTAATCAGCATTCCTGTGATAATAATCACGACAATTCCGACAAACACACGGTCCACATTGAAGTTTGCGGACGATTGAGCCACAAAGTAACCAATTCCTCCTGTTGAAACAAACATTTCAGCAGCGATAACCCCCACCAAGGATTGGCCGATGCCCACCCGTAAACCAGAGACAATTTGCGGCATCGCGCCCGGCAAAGCGACTGTAATAAAGGTTTGAATCGGTGAAGCACCAAACGCTTTCGCTACCCTCGTCAGATTTGGATCAAGATTTTTAACACCGATCATCGTATTCAGGATGATCGGGAAAATTCCTGCAAGAAATACGACAAGGACTTTGCTGGCAAAGCCGACACCAACCCAAAGTGTGATCAAAGGCAGAAGCACAATACGCGGTGTGCCCAGCATGGCGGTCAGGAATGGATCGAAGGCTTTGCCAATCGGTTTATACCAGCCCATGATCAGCCCGATAAATACGCCACTTACAGCAGCCAGCAAGAATCCAGTGATAAAATTCCGCAGCGTAAAGAGCAGGTTTTCAACCAGCACACCACTTAATGTAAGCTGGTAGCCGACTTTAACAATTTGTACAGGTGAACTTAGGAAAACTGGATTGACAATGCCTGAGCGGTAAATCAGTTCCCACAGAATTAACACGGTGATAAAAGTAATCAACCCGATATGCCGAAACAAGAAAGTGTCATAAAAAGAGGTCTTTTTCTTCTTCTTCAAATTTAACGATGCTATTGGATTGTTTAGAGCAGGTGCTATTTTCTGTTCAGCACTTTTTAAATTCTCCATATGATGAATCCTCCTTTACACAACATTTTTTTGTTTTTCGGTTACGATCAAATCCCAAATATATTTTTCGTACTCCGTAAATTCCTTGCTTCTTTTAATCTCCAACGGACGGGGCCTTGGCAAATCGATTTTCACTTTCTCCAGCAGTTTCCCCGGACGGGCAGTCATGACGACCACGTGATCAGAAAGATATACAGCTTCTGCAATATCGTGCGTGACGAATAGGATGGTCTGTTTTGTCGCTTTCCAGATGCGCAGCAATTCCAGCTGCATAAATTCTCTTGTCTGCGCATCCAAAGCACCAAATGGCTCATCCAATAGCATCAAACTTGGTTCAATCGCCAATGCGCGGGCTACGTTGACACGCTGCTGCATGCCGCCCGAAAGCTGGTTCGGGTAGTGGCTACCGAAAGAATTTAATCCGACTAACTCCAGTAATTCGTCGCCTTTCTTCTGGCGTTCACTCTTCGGAACCCCCGCCACTTCTAAGCCGTATATGATATTGCCGAGTGCTGTACGCCACGGAAAGAGAGAAGCATCCTGAAAGACAACTCCCCGGTCCCGTCCGGCGCCGGTGATTTCTTTTCCGTCCAGATACAAACTGCCGTAACTGATGTCGTGGAAGCCGGCAACAGCACCAAGCACCGTTGATTTCCCGCAGCCACTTGGCCCAACGATACAGACAAATTCGCCTTCTTCTACCGTCAGATTAAAATCTTCTACCGCTGTCACTTCTCCCCCATTTTTTAATGGATAAGTAATATACACATTTTCCGACTGAAGTTTAGTTGAAGTTTTATTCATCCTGCCTCTGCCCCTTTCTGAATTACAATTGTTTATTGAGTGGATACCTCGTCAATAAAGCCCGAATCATCAAGTTGTTGGATAATCGAGTTGTCAACCAAATCTGCCGGCTTCAATGCCCTTACTTCCTCAAACTGTGAGTTCTCTAAATAAAACTGTACGGTTTCATCTGAGATATAAGGCTTTTCTGGGATTGTCATTAAGTTGATTTCATACGTTTTGTCCATCAATTTCGGATCGTCCATGCCTGTCCATTTTGAGATAATTTCTAATGATTCTTCTTTATTTGCCTTGATATAGTTATTCGCTTCGATTAACGAGGCAGCCAGCACTTTAGCCAACTCCTGATTTTCGTTGTAATAATCCGTTTTCATAACAAGTCCAGGAATCAACACTTCTTGATCGGAAAAATCATAAATTCTCGGATAATCCATTTCATCCATTTTGAAAGAAGTGGGAGGCGCTACTAAGTAAAAATCTACCGCTCCTTTAAGAAATGCTGCCGTCCGGTCTCCTTCCCCGCCCATGTATAAAAATTCCACATCTTTTTCAGGGTCAAGGCCTAATTCTCTTATATAGGAGTGCGCCAGCAGATCATATAAAGAACCTTCAGCTCCAGCTAAAATCGTTTTCCCTTGTATTTCTTCTTTTATATTCGATGTATCGATATCTTTTGACGCGTAAATATATACAGCAATTTTATGGGCAGTAGCGGAAAATGTAACGGTATCAATACCAGCTGCTTTTGCATTGCCTGCCGGTTCAATTCCCGTAAATCCAGCATGGATGCCACCGCCATTTAAAGTTTCTTGTACTTTTGGCGAACCTGCTATATACACCAATTCAGCGTTTACACCGTATTTCTCAAAGATGCCAGTGTCTTTTGCGACCCATAACGGCAATTGTGAAACGCCTTGTGTCGGGTAACCAATCTTAATATCGACCGGGCTGCTCAATGGTTCAAGGCTTGTCTTTTTCAAACCGCTTTCTGCAGACACCCCTTTAGTGGGTTCTTCTGAATTACATGCCGATAACACAAAAATCCCCACCATTGCCACCAATACCGCCAGTAAAAATTTTTTCATCTTTTATCCTCCTCTTAATATCCTGTTTTTTGTAAGCCCTTTCTTTTTGCTGTACTGCTCTTTTGCCTCCCCGAATATCAAGAGCAATATAACAGTAATTTCGAATAGAAGATTACTTCATGCAAGGAGAGTTAATTCAAGTTACCATAAACTGAAAATTATAAAAAATACAAAAATAGTTGTCTACTTATACCTTTTGCCTATAAATAATGCTATTATCTAAATTATTTACAAATATTAATTAAGGTGGCATTATCGATGGATTTAAGACGGATGAAATACTTTATCGCGATAGTAGAAGAAGGCCAAATTTCTCTCGCTGCTAAAAAACTGAATATATCACAGCCTCCTCTGAGCCAGCAGCTTAAGTTATTTGAAGAAGAGTTAGGGACAATTTTATTTGAGCGAAATACAAGAAAATTGATTCTTACGGATGAGGGCCGGTTTTTATATGAGAAAGCTTTAGAAATCGTGGAAATGCTGGACCAGACGGAACAGGAGTTAAAAGAACTTTCCCACGGCATAACCGGCACATTGAACATCGGTACGATTCCGTCGCTCGGAGCAGAAATCCTGCCGATAAAAGTGAAGGATTTCCGGATGAAATATCCAGAAGTCACTTTCCAAGTGTGGGAAGGAGATCCAAACCGGATTATGGAGCTTCTCGAAAAGCGTATTATCGAACTGGGCATTGTTCGCTTGCCCATCGATAAGGAAATCTTTGAGTTGATCAGCTTGCCGGATGAACCCATGGTTGCTGCGATGAGCCGCAATCTGGAATTCAATGATGATCCCGACTTTGTAAATTTAGCTGATTTAAAAGATAAACCCTTAATGCTATTGAGACGTGCTGCCGGAACTTCCATCTATAACCAATCGATGTACGACATTGATATGGTGAAAAGTGCCTGCCGGGATGCCGGTTTTGAACCTAACATTATTTGTGAGAGCAGCAATTTGATGACTTTATTGAGTTGGGCGAACCATGATATCGGCATCACAATCATTCCTCGGTCCGGAGGAAAGCTGATTCCCGACTCTAAATTAATTTACAAGCGCATTATCAATCCCGACATCATGGCCAGGCCTTCCGCTTTGATCTGGCTGAAAGAACGGCGCCTCTCCATTGTGGTGAAAAGATTTATGGAATACTTTAGCTAAGGAGTTGTCCCAAAAGTAATTTGGGACAACTCTTTTTATTTCATTAACAAAGACATATATATTTTTTTCATATAAACAATAGACTTAATATATATTTTACGAATATTTGAACAGATGCTACTCTTTTAACAAATAAACTTTTGAAAAGAGGAGTGGCATAATGAAAATCTCAGAAAATGAAAAAGTGGTAAAAGGAAAACCGAAATACGATACGCCTCCATTGATCAACAAGCAAAAACCGAGATGTCCGCCTATGGTAAAAATCGACGGTCCGGAAGACTTGCTGCCGTTTTTGGATGCGGTTGCAAAAAGACCTTACAACCACGGTTTGCATGCAGGCTGGGATCTTCAGCCGGGCGAACGCGTGCTGCTCAGAGTCGATAACTGGCACGATCCAATGGTCATCGAAGCCTGTAAAATGATTTTGGAAAAATACAATACGAAATATGAAATCAAACATATCGATAAAGGGCCAATCATCAAATGGAAAGGCCATAACGAAGTCGAATACTACTTAGCCCGAACAAAAGAATTGGCTGAGTGGATGGATGAATGGGAAGAAATGGAGGAAGCGGACGAGTACGATAAACTGCTTTGGGGTTACGGCGGTCCGGTACTGAAAGCTAATAAAATCAAAATCCAGCGGATGCCGTTTATCACTCCAGAACTCACAGCCTCCCCTGCCCATACGATTCCGTATGAAATCATCGAAGCCATCGATGCCTGGACATGGAAGAAAATCAGAAATTCACGCCGCATCCATATCGTAGATCCGGAAGGCACTGATTTAACATATACAAACCATGCGGAATACTACGATGAAAACCGCGAATTTTTCAATCCGGATTTGGTGAGCAAGTTCTGGAAAGGCAATGAAGAATTCGGGAAAACAAATTTGCCGGGCCATGTTCTTGGACGTCCTTGGATGTATTTGCCAAATGAAGATGCAACTGGCGTCATTGCCGGAACGAGCAACCATATCGGTCCGGTTCCATGGATTCAGATGGAAGTGGTGAACGGAAAAATCACAGAAATCCACGAAGGCGGCGAGTACGGCGACAAGCTCCGTAAATTGAAAGCCGAAACCGACCACCTGCAATACCCCGGCTTCCCTGATCAAGGATTATTCAGATGGTGGGAAGCTTCAATTGGGACGAACCCACATATCCACCGCCCAAGAAAAGACTTCTTGAATGGCTGGCTGAACTGCTTGTACGAAAGAATGCGCAGCGGCGTTATCCATTTAGGCTTCGGCACGATCATTTCAAGCCATGCCGAGCGTGAAGCTGCCAAGCAAGGCTTACCGGTAGGCCACTGGCACGTACATCTTTACTTCCCGACGATGACTTGCGAAATGCTGGATGGGACGACGGAAACCATCATTCAAGACGGCCACTTAATGGCGCTCGATGATCCGGAAATTCGTGAAATTGCGGCTAAATTCGGCGATCCGGACATCTTATTGTCTGAATCTTGGATTCCAGCGGTCCCTGGCTTGAACATGGGGGGAGATTATTGGGAGCATTATGCCAAAGATCCGGAAGACTGGGTCCTGACAGAATTGAACATCTGTGAAAATTACCATCCATTATTCATGAGCATGGTCGGAGCGGAGCATAAATATTGCAACAATCCGTTATGGCTTTTGCCGAAAGTCAGCGATACCAAAAAAGAAAATGACAACGGCTCATGCTCATGCGGCTGCAGCCATTAAGAAATAAAAATGAGTGGTTATAGGAGCGTGGATTGAATGGAACTGTTTTTACAATTCATTGCCTTGTCAGCCGTAATAGCATTCACTGCTGCTGTCTACTTCAGAATCCTTCCAGTCCGTGAAAAAGTGTCCTGCAACAGCATTATGATTGCTGCAATGGCGCTTGGAACGATGAATGGATTGATCATGGGGACAATGCTCGCATTGACTCAATCCTTTTCAGTGAATTGTATTCTGTCTTTGATTGTCGGTATGAGTACCGGTGTGATCTTAGGCGCTACGTTCAACTCCATGACAGCCATTGAAGGAATGTTGGGCGGTGTCATGGGCGGACTGATGGGAGCCATGCTCGGAGAAATGCTCATTGTGGAATTCATCTATCTCCTCAGCCTCGTATTGATGCTGGTTTCCGGACTGGTTGTTGTTCTGTTGATCAAACATATTGGAGAAGAAACAGGAACTCAAAAAGCCCGGAACAATTTAAAGAAACCAAGTTTCGGCAAATTGACGCTGATTGTAGCCGGGACAAGCCTCCTTCTCTTTTTAGGAATTGCGGTTGGGACCAATGTTCCGAGTGAACACAACGAAAACTTAGAAGAAACCCATCAGCATTAATTAAAAAAAGTGCTAGACCTGTACATGAACCTGTACACCGTCTAGCACTTTTTGTTTTTAAATTAACCAGCTTTCTTCAATAGAAAATGTATTTTTACACCTCTAATAAAAAAACACCAATCTCCATGAAATGGAAACCGGTGCTTCGCTGTACTTTTTGATCAACGTGCTTCTTTTGGCGGCTGGCATACGTCGCATTTGCGCTGGTTGTTCTTGTTGAATTTCGTGAAGGTTTTTTCAAAGTTATTGCCGCACGAACATTTGAACAGCAGCTTCTGGGAAAATCCGTGGTATTCCGTTGACAGCAATTTGCTGTCCGAGTTTTTCTCTGTAAATTCTCTGATTTTATCGATCGTCCATCGTTTATTCATTTTCTTACAC
Organism: Planococcus glaciei; assembly: GCF_900099655.1. GTDB lineage: Bacteria > Bacillota > Bacilli > Bacillales_A > Planococcaceae > Planococcus > Planococcus glaciei. The sequence goes on along the minus strand of NZ_FNDC01000005.1, from coordinate 17,348 downwards.
CTCTATAGTTTATTGGTAGGCGGTTCGCCATCCGTTCAATTCGAGCAAATGCCGGCATCATCCTAAGTTCTTCATTATAGCACGGATGCGCACAGAAGGAGAACCTAATCCAACTGTACAATTTCGGACCTGACTTCACGCTGCTGCACCGCTGTATACCCGGACTCCATTCGGCAATAAAAAAAGCACCGGCTTGTTGCACCGATGCTTTCTACTGTTAATTATTTTTTACAGGATGGTAGTAGACATGTTCCGTGTAATCGGTAATGATTCCATCTACATTTAAATCGAATAGGCGCAAGGCTTGTTCCTGGGTTCTTGAAGTGTATGGGTAAATCTTCATCTCCGCTTCGTGGACATCGCTGACCAGTTCATCCGTTACAATGCTCATCGTCGGATTGAAAAAATCGGCATACGTAGCGAACTGAGCCAGTTGTTCTTCCGTTACATTCTTCCAGCCCGCTCCTACTAGAACGCCGTGAGGAAGATTCGGCAGCAGCTCTTTGGATTTCTTCATGGATTCGTGGTTAAAGGATTGCAGGATGACTTTTCCGTTGTTCGAAAGATGCATGTTTCTTTCCATCAACGCATCCGCAATTTTCTTCTCCATTCCTGGATAAAGCTCCGGCGCTTTCAACTCGATTAAAATGCCGACTTTCCCGCGAAACGCATCGATTACTTCCTCAAAGGTCGGAACTTTCTCACCCGCGTAGGATTCGCTGAACCAACTGCCGGCATCCAGCTGCCTGATTTCCTCGAACGTTAAACTGCCGACTTTGCCCGTTCCATTTGTGGTGCGGTCAACCGTGGTGTCATGGATCACGACAAGCTCGCCGTCTTTGGTCATTTGAACGTCAATTTCAATGTAATCTGCCTTCATTTCGAAACCTTTTTGGAAAGCGCCCATCGTGTTTTCAGGTGCATGCCCCGAAGCGCCTCGGTGTGCGACGTTCACCATTTTTTGCTGTTCCTGCTTCGAAATCACTTTGCTCACTTCTCCGTGTTCAGCCGCAAGTACAGGTCCGCTGAAAGATGCTGCTGCCAGGCTTACTACTAAAATTGTCACGATCCGTTTCATTTAACCACTCCTTATTTGATGTCTCCCTTATTATAGGAAGTGAATATGGAGTGGATATTAATTAACCATTAAGAAATGTAAATAAAATACATAATTTTTTGTAACAAATAATATAATTGGAATTTACTTGGCCTCTTGCATTCACATACAGCCGTAAAGTGTTAACTGTTCGACGGCTCTAACTTTGCAGACTGAAACTTCTCTTTTGCAATTCCAGTGAAAAAGGTCATGAACACCATGCCGACTACCAGCATCAGGACACTGCCGCCTAAGTAAGCGGAATCCATTTTAAACAAGACTTCATTTCTGAACCAGGACTGGAACGGCAACCCGAATCCTAACAATACGGCAAAAAACACAACTTTTACCGTCCAGCTCTTGCCTTTCATCTTCTTGATCGAATTATTTACAAAGAGACGCAAGAACGCGAGTGCCATCCCAATACCCCAGAAAATCAGCAGAAACACTTTAATGTCTTCATTGAATATAAAACCTTTGGCCAACATACCGACTCCAATCAAAAACGCAACAATCATCGCTATATATGATTTCTTCATCTTTATCACCCATTCCGCAGATTCCACTCAACACTCTGTTGATTGGTATGGTTTAATTTTATGCCCCTGCTATAATGAAAGCAATAAACAGAATAGGCGTGACTGTTCAGTGGTCCGGAGGGAATCAAATGGCTTCGATTTACGACGAAATGGTTGAAAAGACAAAAGAGAAAATCCAGCAAAGCTTCCTGCAGCTTTTAAAGGAAAAGAACTTCATGAAAGTGTCGGTGCGGGATATCACTGAGGCAGCAGAAATCAACAGAGGCACTTTTTACCTGCATTACTTGGACAAATACGATTTGCTGGACCAAATGGAAGAAGGCTTGCTTCTGGACCTCGAAAAGCATTTGGAACGGCTCAAGCCGGACGTACTGCTGGAAGAAGCAGAAAAAGGCAATATCTCGATGCACGCGGTGGAAGTGTTCCGTTATATTCAGATGAACGCCGAACGCTTTCAAGTCTTCCTGGGGGAAAACAACCACATCGGTTTTCACAAACGGCTCAAGCAATTTTTCGTCGAGCACTTTATGGATAAAATGATGAAAAACGAAAACTTTTTCAAAGGCGTGGCTGTACCACAAGATTACCTGTCTTCGTTCGCCACATCCGCTTTCCTTGGCTTGATCGAACAATGGCTCGAAAACGGGCTGGCCGAGACGCCGAGTGAAATGGCGGAAATGTATATCCAAATCATCTTCTTTATTAAGAATTTGTGATTCTTCCGGATCCATAAAAAAGGGAGTTATCCCAAAAGTAATTTGGGATAACTCCCTTTGCGACGAAGCTAGCGCAGCGATGCAGAGACAGGAGCAAAAGTATTACCACACCCTTTTTTAAAAGAAAGGGGCTGTCCAATAAGTCTATTATTCGACTTGTTGGACAGCCCCCTCTTGCTTATCTGCGCGTTTTGTCATGGCGGGAATCACGAGCCCCGTCAAGCCGTTCATCACCGGCTACTTCAAGTCCGGTTTCTTCTTTTACCGTAAAGAATGATTTAAAGACTAGGGCTGCAAGCGCTGCCCCGGCAAGAGGGGCGAGTAAGAACACCCATACCTGCGCCAGTGCATCGCCGCCAGCAAAAACGGCCGGAGCCAAGCTTCTTGCCGGGTTGACCGAGGTGCCCGTCAACGGGACGCCAATGATGTGCACCAGCGTCAGGGTTAAGCCGATGACAATTCCGCCCATATGCGAAGTTGCCTTGCTCGAAGTTACACCTAAAATAGCTAACACGAAGATAAAAGTAAGAATCACTTCGACGCCAAGCGCACCGATCAAGTTTAAGCCGACTGCACTCAATTCGCCGTAGCCGTTTGCCCCGTACCCTTCCAGGCTTGTAGAATTGGCAATGACGAAAGCAAGGAACGTGCTTCCTGCAAATGCACCCACTACTTGTGCAATGACATAGCCGCCAAATTCTTTAGTGGTTAAATTTCCAGACATCCAGACAGCTAACGAAACCGCCGGGTTCACGTGGCACCCTGAAATGTGGCCAATGGCATAAGCTGCTGCCACAATCGACAGACCGAAAGCAAGGGCAATGGCCGCTACTCCAAGAAATCCGGTGTCGGTCCCTCCTGTGTAACCGCCTAAAACCACCGCAGTGCCTGTCCCTAAGAACACTAAGATGAATGTACCGATAAATTCTGCCAAATACTTTTTCATGTTCTCTCTCCTTCCATAAATGGATTTTACGTTAAAAAGAAACTAAAAAGATATAAATTATCAGAACTTTCAAGTTATTATAGCATAACCATCATTTAATAAAAAATCATATCCTTTTTTTCAGAGCCATATAGAAGGCTAACACCCGCATAACTATTCGACGTTGGGGCAATTGCCCATCCAGTTTATTGCGGGGGAACGTTAAATATGATTTATGATTCGCATGCAGGGAAACTTTTAAAATTACGGATACAATGAAAAAATGAAAATAAAAAAAAAAGACCACTGCTCCACGTCATTGGGAAGCAGTGCTCTTTGTCATTTGAAGGCACTCATCAACATTGCTTATTTTTATTGGAAGCTTTGAAGCTTCGGAAAACGCAAAACAATTTCCGCGGCTAAAAAAACTTATACGTGTTCTTTCCCGCCTGCTTGGCACGATACAAAGCCTCATCTGCGTTTTTAAGCAGTGCATTTAAATCGGAGATGCCATCTTCTGTATACGTGACAATTCCAATGCTGGTGGAAAGCTCATACCCCGTATCCCAAGTACTTAAGCTGTCGAGCAATTGCTCCGCCCGCTGTTGCATTGTTTCCTTGCTGGATAGACTGGAGAAATGCACGACGAATTCATCGCCGCCTAACCGAACCGCAAAAGCTTCTTGATACTCCGCCACAAATTTCTGCAGCTTTAAAGCGACTTCTTTTAATGCCAAGTCCCCCGCATCATGGCCGTGGACATCGTTCACCTTTTTAAAACCATCCAGGTCAAGAAAGAAAATCACGCCTTCCGCTTTAGGATGATCTTCAAAAAAATTGGAAAGATAGCGTCTGTTGTAAAGGTCAGTCAAGGCATCTCGATAAGCAAAACGTTCAAGATTGAGGTAATAAGAAAACATCCGTACGATTCTCTGCAGCAGCCCGACGCTCTTCTCATCAAAATGGCTTTTTTCATCATGGATGGCGCATAAGGTTCCAAACCTTTCGCCATTTCCAAGCGAAATAGGAATTCCCAAGTAAGACCGGACATTGGCTTTTTCGAGCGCATTTCTTAAATCGTCCAGTCGGTGCTCTTCCCGCACATCTTCAAAAATTGCCGGCTGATTTTTTTCAAAATCCACAAAGCTGCACAGCGATTGGTTAAGGTTTAATGTCATCCCTTCGCTCATCGGAATTTTTGACTTTTCGCTCGAAAGTTTTAAAATGATTTGCTGCGTCCCGTTGATCGAACTCAAATAAAGCAATTGGTCAGGCAAAATCTCTTTTGCCAGATCCAGGACATCCCTGGACAGCTCTTCAAAATTCGCATACATCTGAAGTTCTTGAAATGTCATCCCCATAAAGCACCTCATCTACATCATCTTTAATTCACCAATAATTTTGCATGTCATTTTTCGGAAATTCAATATAATTTTTATTCCCTAAAGTTTAACATAGGAAACTAAGGGTTCTCCTTCTATTTGATGTATTTACTGGTGCCAAGGATTGCCCATGAAAACATCAAAAGTTTAATTTCCCAATAAAGACAGAACGCCAGATGGTTGGCACTCAACGAGTGTGTTCATCCACAGGTCTATCTCTATAAATATTGGTATTCGAAATGGGGCATCAAACTCAATAAGCCACCCAGCTTAAGCCAGTCGTCCCTTCTCCGGCATGTACTCCAACGCACACACTAAGCTGAACCACCTGGACTTTTAGGTCTGGAAACTCCCGCAAGAGCTCATTCTTCCAGCTTTCTGCATCAGCGGCATTATTGCAGTGATTAACCGCCACTTCGGGCACGCTGCCCGCCGCCATATCTGTACGGAGTGCATCCATGACCGAGTTTTTTGCCCGCTTGTTCGAGCGGACCTTCTCTTTCATGACTGTTTTGCCGTCTTCAAACGTGATGACCAATTTGATGTTTAGGATATTGCTCAAAAATGCCTGCGTCCCGGACACACGCCCGCTTTTATGCAATTGGTTCAGGCTTGATGGAATAAAGGACAGATGGGAATTTGCCGCCATACTTTTAAGTGTTGCGACAACTGCCTCTACCTCATTGCCCTCTGAAAACAGCTTAGACCCAGTCTCAATCATCTTCACCATTGGAAATGATCCAATCAGTGAGTCAATCGGATAGACTTTAAAATTCGCTATCTCTGCAGCAGATTGTGCCGTCGCAAATGTGCCCGAAAGTCCGCTGGATAAATGCAAAGCAATCGCAAAATCGTATCCTTCCGACTGCAGTTTTTCATACAAGGAAAGCATCTCGCCGATTGCAGGCTGCGATGTTTTAGGCGACACTTTCGCCAAGCGCAATTTACTGTAAAATTCCTCTTGTGTCAGATCGATCGATTCCTTGTATTCACCGTCCCCAAAAATGACGCTAAGAGGCAGAACATACACGTCATGCTTTTCGATGAATGCTTCATCCAGCTGCGCTGCTGTGTCCGTAATCCAAGCTATTTTCTTCATGAATAAATTCTCCTTTAAATGCAATTCCGTATCGGAAGCAGCTTTCTGCTACGGATAATTTACCTGAGGAAGCAAGGGGGCGCCTAGTGACAGGTGTCACATAAGCTCAATCTTTTGAAAGCGCAGACATAATTTGAACTTATCTTACTTATCCATCCGTCAGCAATATAAAAAGCCTTACACCGATTTCTTGAAATGGTGTAAGGCTTTCTCGATTGGGTTGACCTAAACGGCAAACAAAACACTCCCGGTTTAATGAAGAACCTAATTAGACTCTTCATGGAAGCCTGCTTTATTCAACGAACAGCAATTCGTTGCTCGAACGCCTGAAGCAATGCCCGCACTTCGTCCGTCGAATCCGTTTTCAGCAATTGATTTCTCAATTCATCGGCGTCCGGGATTTCACTGACATAAATCTTGAAGAAACGGCGCAGCGGCCGGAACGGCAGCGGCTCTTCTTCAGTGGAATATTTGTCATGCAAATCCAGGTGCAGCTTTAACAGGTCCAGCATTTCTTTAGAGCTGTGCTCGCGCGGCTCTTTTTCAAAGGCGAACGGATTCTGGAAAATCCCACGGCCGATCATAACACCGTCAATGCCGTATTTTTCGGCAAGTTCCACACCGGTTTGGTAATCCGGAATATCTCCGTTAATCGTCAATAAGGTATGAGGCGCTACTTCGTCCCGGAGCTTCTTAATTTCCGGAATCAGTTCCCAGTGCGCCGGGACAGCGCTCATTTCTTTCTTGGTGCGCAGGTGGATCGATAAATTGGCGATATCCTGTTCCAAGACATGGGTCAGCCAGCCTTTCCACTCCTCGACATCCGTATAGCCAAGCCGCGTCTTTACACTGACTGGTAAACCGCCCGCTTTGGCGGCCTGGATGACTTCCGCCGCATTGTCGGGATAGCGGATCATGCCGCTTCCTTTGCCTTTCGCAGCCACGTTCCCTACCGGACAGCCCATATTGATGTCGATGCCTTTAAAGCCCCGCTTCGCCATTCCGATGCTCATCTCCCGGAATTGCTCAGGAATGTTTCCCCATATATGCGCGACAATTGGCTGTTCATCTTCTTCAAACGTTAAGCGCCCTTCTTCACTGAAAACCCCGTCCGGGTTGCAGTAGCTTTCCGTATTCGTAAACTCCGTAAAAAACACATCCGGCCGAGCCGCTTTCGCCACCACTTTGCGAAACACCACATTCGTGACTTCTTCCATTGGCGCCAGAATAAAAAACGGCCGCGGCAAATCGAGCCAAAAATTCTCTGTCATCTCTAACTTCCAATCCTTTCGTTGCGGGACGAAGAATGAGCCCTTCATCCAATCATCTTCTCTGCATCTATCTTCAAAATAAAAATATCAATTTTCGTTGTGCTGCCACTTTATTTCCCATTAACTTTAACTAGTTTACATGACTCGTGCGATTGTGGAAAGCGGCGCGATTTGTCCATCGATGTATAGCTGCAGTTTGAGTAAGCAAAAAATTTCATTTCTATATATCGCTGGTTTTGCGATATCAAGTATACTGGAAGAAATAGGATTTCACGATGAATACTCTTAATAAAGAGATTTGCTGCAGCAGAATTTATAAAGGAAACGGAGTGCTGATCATGGAGATTGAGAAAAAGAAAAAGAAACTAAGAGACAATTGGTTTGTGGAATTATTCACGGAGTTTAGTTTCACATTAGTTTTTGAAATCATATTTAGTATCATCTGGAATGTTCTTTTATTCATCCCAAGATTGCTGCTGCGCTTCTTTAGCCATGTAAATTAAAGCATCATTTTTAGGCATCCCCCTCTGCCTCCTGTAATGAATGCATAGGGGGAGTCTTTTTTTACTCAACAATATTTACCGACACAATCTCATCTGGATTTAATGTTCGGTCTTTAAATGGATCTGCATAAGTAAGGATGCAGGCATCCCGATCAATACTTAAAATCGTGCCATAGTGCCTGGTCACTTTGCCTTCCTTCCACGTATGGATAATGACATTGCATCGGCGTTTAAGGGCCGATTCCAATTCTTCCTCGATCAGCTGCAGGTCATAAGCGTCCAATTTCGGTTGAGGCATTGGTTTATCTTCTTCCACTTCTTCACGCCGCATTTTTACAGGTTCATTTAACAACATGCCTTGCCACTTGATGGTTCCCCGGTCCTTAATGACCCTTAATTGTTGATTAATTTCCATCCCCATTGCCTCCTAATCTAAATAAGAACACTTGTTCCTATTCTATACCACCTCTTTTCCATTAACAATCCTATTTAAACAAATAAAAAGACAGCCATTTTATTGGCTATCTTTTTAGGATGAATTTCATTTATTTTTTGTGACACCACAAAACAAAAAAACCGAAAACCTCGGTTTGCCGAGGTTTTCGGGATGTATATTACATCATGCCGCCCATACCGCCCATATCAGGCATTCCGCCCATTGGTGCTGCTGGTTCTGGGATGTCTGCAACAACTGCTTCAGTTGTCAGGAACATAGCCGCAACAGAAGCTGCGTTTTGTAGTGCTGAACGCGTCACTTTCGTTGGGTCAACGATTCCTTCTGCAAGCATGTTGACCCATTGGCCGTTAGCTGCGTTGAAGCCGATGCCGACTTCTTCTGATTTCAGGCGGTGAACGATGATCGATCCTTCAAGGCCTGCGTTTGTTGCGATTTGGCGAACCGGCTCTTCCAAAGCACGAAGAACGATGTTAACGCCTGTAGCAATGTCGCCTTCTTGTGTTTCAAGAAGTTCAGCTACTTTGTTGTATACGTTGACAAGCGCAGTACCGCCGCCGGCAACGATGCCTTCTTCAACTGCTGCGCGAGTTGCGTTCAATGCATCTTCAATGCGAAGTTTGCGTTCTTTCAACTCAGTTTCAGTAGCTGCTCCGACTTTGATGACTGCAACGCCGCCCGCAAGTTTTGCCAGACGCTCCTGCAATTTCTCTTTATCAAATTCAGAAGTTGTTTCTTCCAATTGGCTGCGGATTTGCGATACGCGAGCCACAATGTTCTTCTGGTCTCCGGCACCTTCAACGATGGTGGTGTTTTCTTTCGAAACAACCACTTTAGAAGCGCGGCCAAGTTGTGTGATGTTCGTTGATTTCAGCTCAAGGCCAAGATCTTCCGTGATCACTTCAGCGCCAGTCAATGTTGCAATGTCTTCAAGCATCGCTTTGCGGCGGTCACCGAATCCAGGAGCTTTAACAGCCACTGCATTGAATGTTCCACGCAATTTGTTCACTACTAATGTAGCAAGGGCTTCGCCTTCAACGTCTTCCGCAACGATCAACAGCGGTTTGCTTTGTTGTACAACCTGCTCCAACACAGGAAGAATTTCCTGAATGTTGCCGATTTTCTTATCTGTTACCAAGATGAATGGGTTGTCCAGGACAGCTTCCATTTTCTCGGAATCCGTTACCATGTAAGGAGACTGGTATCCGCGGTCGAATTGCATCCCTTCGACTACATCCAGTTCAGTTGTGAAGCCGCGTGATTCTTCCAAAGTGATAACGCCGTCGTTGCCAACGCGCTCCATTGCTTCAGCGATCAAGTTTCCGACTTCAGCGTCTCCAGAAGAAATCGCTGCAACTTGCGCAATCGATTCTTTGCCTTCGATTTGCTGGGAAACAGCTTTCAAGCCTTCAACAGCGCTTTCTACAGCCATTTCAATCCCGCGGCGGATGCCGACAGGGTTAGCGCCTGCAGTTACGTTCTTCAAGCCTTCACGGATCATAGCTTGCGCCAGAACCGTTGCAGTTGTCGTACCGTCACCTGCGATGTCGTTCGTTTTAGAAGCGACTTCAGCTACCAATTTCGCACCCATGTTTTCAAATGCATTTTCAAGCTCGATTTCTTTTGCAATCGTCACACCGTCGTTGGTGATAAGAGGTGAACCGAATTTCTTCTCAAGTACCACGTTGCGCCCTTTTGGCCCAAGCGTCACTTTTACTGCATCTGCTAATTTATCAACACCAGCAGCCATCAAACTGCGTGCATCTTCGCTGAATTTAATTTCTTTAGCCATGAATAGTTTCCTCCTCTATATTAATTACCAAGTATTTTAAGTCATGATATGGAGCAAAACAGCGGAGACTCCCGCGGGAAAGCAAAGCTGTTTTGCGGAATATCAACTTCTATTTTTAGCCCAATACCGCTAAAATATCGTTTTCGCGTAAGATCAAATATTCTTTGCCTTCATATTTAAGTTCAGTGCCTGCGTATTTTGAGAAGATAATCCGGTCGCCTTCTTGGACTTCCAGTTCAGTGCGCTGTCCATTGTCACGGATAACTCCATTACCTACAGCGATCACTTTGCCTTCCTGCGGTTTTTCCTGTGCCGAACCCGGCAATACGATTCCGCTTGAAGTCTTTTCTTCTGCTTCGATAAGCTCAATAATAACGCGATCTCCTAATGGTCTTAACAATTGAAACACCCTCCTCAGATTATCTAAATATTCCACATTAGCACTCTAACACCTAGAGTGCTAACCCACTTCTCAGTTTAATAAAATCCATTGCCGTTTGCAAGTCTAAACATTCACTTTTTTTTATTCTTTGCGGTTCCGATTTGAAACCTCTACAATGAAAGTAATCTGTTAAACGAAAGGAAATCCGCTTTATGAAAATGAATATTAAAGCAAAAGCCGATACAGGCCGCTCCAAGTACAGTGTCAAAGCGAGCCGAAAAGGCAAAAGAACGCCGCTTTATATCCTGTTGATTTTTATCGCTGTGCAGCTTGCACCGATTTTATTTATAACACCGACACTTAATTATTTCCGCGGCCAAGGCATGGACCAAGCGACAGCGGCCGCCAGCACTTCCGGTTGGCTGATTGTCTGGACGATGGGCATCGGGTTTATTGCAGCGATGATCCTTATTCTCCGGGACAAGCAATTCTTCAATATTTGGAAAGGCAAAAAAGCCGGTTTGCTTGAAGCAATCGGCTGGGGTATACTCGGCTTTTTCCTTGTCTACTTCGCCCAAATCATCGCGGCGCTGATAGAAGTAGAATTGTTCGGCATCGCTCCGGGATCTCAAAATACCGCATCCATCACCAAATTGGTTGAAGTCGTCCCGTGGGCGCTTCTGGCGGTTGTCTTTTTTGGACCCGTACTGGAAGAGCTTGTGTTCCGCCGGGTGGTATTCGGTTCCTTGAACCAGACCACCAATTTCTTTCTCGCCACCGCGGTCAGCGCGCTCGTGTTCGCCGCTGTGCACTTGGAATTCAGCCATTTGCTGATTTACTTCTCGACCGGCCTTGTGCTCGCTTTCCTTTACCAGAAAACGAAGCGGATCATTACGCCGATCATAGCCCACGTGATGCTCAACGGCTTTGTCATGATTGCGCAATTAAACATGGAAAAACTCGAAAATTTCCTGAAACAGCTTGAACAGATGCAGTGAAAAAACTCGCCAATAAAAAAACCTTCCCCGAACTCGTTTCGGCGGAAGGTTTTTTCAATGCTGTTTGATTTGGTAGATCAAGGTCTGCAGTTCGACCGATAAATCGATGGTCTGCACGCGGATGTGGTCCGGCACTGAAATGCGGACAGGCGTAAAGTTTAAGATGCCTTTAATGTTCGTTTTCGCCAAGCGGTCCGTAACTTCCTGGGCCGAGCGCGAAGGAACCGTCAAAATCACCAGTTCAATCCCGTATTCCTCGATTTTCTCTTCGATCCGGTCGGGATGGAATGTATCGATTTCGCTGATTTTCTCGCCTTCAAGAGGTGAATTCGAATCGAACGCCAGCACGATTTTCGTGTTGTGATTGCGCTGGAAATTATACTTTAAAAATGCGCTTCCCAAGTTCCCGACGCCGATCAGCGCCACATTGGTCGCTTCATCCTGGTCGAGTGTTTTGCGGAAAAACGCCAATAAGTCCTGAACGTCATAGCCGTACCCTTTTTTGCCCAGTGCACCTAAATGGGAAAAGTCGCGGCGTATTGTGGCCGAATCGATTTTCATCGCTTCACTTAATTCCTGCGAAGAAATCCGTTTTTGCCCGGCATTCGCGAAATTCTGGAGGAAGCGGTAATAAAGCGGCAACCGTTTCGTAGTGGCTTGTGGAATTTTTGATGGTTCGTGTAACATGCAACGTTACCTCCTGCGGTCGTCTAAAAACTCATTGGGGATTCTCTTTTTCCCCGCGTCTATGAATGCTGAATCAAATCGATTTTATCTTACCTGAGGCGGCTCGATATGTAAAGCTGGCTTGATTGCGAACAATACGCCCATCAGCTACACTTAAGAGGAATAGAGGTGACCCACATGATTGTATTACAAGTTAACCAAGTCCATAAATCGTTCGGCGCCGATGAGATTCTCGCCGGCGTCAAACTGGAAGTCCAACACCGCGACCGCGTTGCACTCGTGGGCCGCAACGGCGCAGGAAAGTCGACTTTGCTGAAGATCATTTCCGGTGAAATGTCATACGATAGCGGCGATATCATCATGCCGAAAGATCTGACCATCGGTTATTTGGAACAGCAAACCGACCTCGAATCGGAAGCGACCATCTGGGACGAAATGATGACGATTTTTAGTCATTTCCGTGAACAGGAAGCAAAACTCCGGGAACTGGAAGCTCAAATGGCCGATCCAGCTGTCTACGACGATGCCGTCCAATACGAAAAAGTCATGAAAGAATACGATACTTTGCAGCATGATTTCAAGGATGCGGGCGGCTACCAGTTTGAAGCCGATACACGCGCCATTCTCCACGGCATGAAATTTTATCCGGAAGACTACGATAAAAAAGTGGTGTCGTTATCCGGCGGCCAGAAAACACGCCTGATGCTGGCGAAGCTTTTACTTAGCAAACCCCAGCTCCTAATTCTCGATGAGCCGACGAACCACTTGGATATTGAAACGCTGAGCTGGCTTGAGAACTACTTGAAGAACTACCCGGGTGCGATTCTCATCGTTTCGCATGACCGCTACTTCCTCGATCAAGTCGTAACGCTTGTCTACGAAGTATCGCGCCACCGCGTTAAAAAGTACACAGGCAACTACAGCCGCTACCTCGACGAAAAAGCGAAACAATACGAACTCGACTTAAAGCAGTTTGAGAAGCAGCAAAGCGAAAAAGCGAAGCTCGAAGATTATGTCCAGCGCAACCTTGTCCGGGCTTCCACTACCAAAATGGCGCAAAGCCGCCGGCGGGTGCTTGAGAAAACCGACTGGATGGATGCTCCGGACGGCGACGAGAAATCCGCCCGCTTCGGTTTCACCATTGCAAAGCAAAGCGGCAACGACGTGCTGAATGTCCAGTCGCTCGCCATTGGCTACGGCGGCCAGCCCGTTTCGCAAAACATCGTTATGAAATTGTACCGCCAGGACAGCCTGGCGCTTGTCGGCCCTAACGGCGTCGGCAAGTCGACTTTGCTGAAAACCATCATGAAAGAGTTAGAGCCGCTTGCCGGAACCATCCACTACGGCACCGGCATCCAGTTCGGCTACTACGACCAGGAACAAGCCAACTTAAAAGGCAATAAGCTTGTTCTGAATGAATTATGGGATGACTATCCGCACGTTAACGAAAAAGACATCCGCGGCATTCTGGGCCGCTTCCTGTTTACCGGAGACGACGTATTAAAACCGATTTCTACACTGTCAGGCGGCGAAAAAGCCCGTGTGGCACTCGCTAAGCTGATGATGCAAAAAGCCAATGTGCTGCTTTTGGATGAGCCGACCAACCACTTGGACCTCGACAGCAAAGAAGTGCTGGAAAACGCCCTGCTCGATTATCCGGGCACTATTCTTTTCGTTTCCCACGACCGTTACTTCATGAACCGCCTGTCGACAAAAGTCGTGGAATTGACCCGTGACGGCACGACCGAGTATTTGGGCAACTACGACTATTACGTGGAAAAGAAACTGGAGACCGAAGAGCTGCAGGCATTGGAAGATGCAGAAAAAGCAACCGTCACAAAGACAGTTCCCGTTGCCACCACCTCCCAGATCAACAAAGAAGCTAAAAAACTGGAACGCCAGCTGCTGCGCCAATCCGAAGAAACCGAACAGGAAATGGAGCAGCTCGATCAGCAAATCGCCGAAGTCGAGGAATTGCTGTGCCAGCCTGAAATTTTCCAGGACCACGAGAAGGTCTTGCCGCTCCAAAGCCAGTTGGACGAGCTGAAAGAAGCGCACGAAGAAAAAATGTTATTTTGGCTCGAATTGCAAGAAAAGCTTGAAAAAGTCCACAGTTAACCGCATACTATTGTATGCGGTTTTTCTTTTTCTATATATAGGTCAATACCTTTTCCGTAAATTTTTGTTTCCACAAAGTTGCGCACATGTCTCCTCTTATTAAATCAACTATCAACAGGCTTTTCCACATTATCCACAGGCAATTTAATTATTGTCCACAAAGTTTTCCCCTAACTAGTACACAAGATATAGAAATAAGGGTGTTTTTCAGAAAGTTATGAACATGTTATGCACAAATTGTGCATAAGTACAAATGTTCTCTATTGACAACGAACGGATTTTTTGTGTAATAAATAATCTGAAAACAGAAAAAAAGCGCAGTTGGCATTCCTTTTCAGGAAGCAACTGCGCTTTTTTTGAACTTTAATAGTTTATTGAGACAGATCGGCTTTCCACAGGGCAAATAATTTTATCCCCAGGAAGACAAGACCATTCCTGGCCGGCCGTTCATCGCCATATTTCCTGTAAGGCCTTTTTCGAACATGACGGTGCCAGCTGCTGCAATCATAGCTGCGTTATCCGTACACAAGGAAAGAGGCGGGATGAAGAACGGAATGCCTTGCTGTTCAAACGCTCCGGATAGAGACGTTCTGAGCCCTTTGTTGGCAGCCACGCCCCCTGCTGCGATGACTTGGCGCACCTTGTACTCTTTTGCAGCACGCAGCGCTTTCGCTGTTACCACTTCGACGACACTGTTTTGAAACCCGGCAGCGACGTGCTCAGGCAGAACCACTTCTCCGCGCTGCTTGGCATTGTGCATATAATTCAGCACAGCAGATTTTAAACCGCTGAAACTGAAATCATACGATCCTTCTTCAAGCCATACCCGCGGAAAATCAATGGCACCGTCGCTGGCGTGCGCCAAGCGGTCAATATGGGGCCCGCCTGGATAAGGCAGATTCAAGGTTCTTGCCACTTTGTCATACGCTTCCCCTGCTGCATCATCACGCGTTTCCCCGATCACTTCAAAACTGCCATGTTCTTTCATATAGACCAGTTCCGTATGGCCGCCGGAAATGACTAAGGCAAGCAAAGGAAATTCCATTTCCTGCTCTAAGCGGTTGGCATAGATATGCCCGGCGATATGATGGACGCCGACAAGCGGCAGGCTGTTGGCAAACGCAAATGCCTTTGCTGCATTAACGCCGATCAACAATGCACCGACCAATCCCGGCCCTTCCGTTACTGCTACTGCATCCAGCTCTTGCGGCTCCATCTGAGCGCGCTGAAGCGCTTCTTCGATTACCAGTGTAATCTGTTCCACATGATGGCGTGAAGCGATTTCAGGCACCACTCCGCCAAAGCGTTTATGGCTGTCGATTTGTGAAGCTACGACATTTGAAATGATTTCCCGTCCATTTTTCACAATGGAAGCGGCTGTTTCGTCGCAGCTGGTTTCAATTCCCAATACATAAATATCTTTACTCATTAAAATTCACCCACATCACTATGGCATCTTCCAGGTTATCGGTATAATACCGTTTCCGGATGCCACCATTTTGAAATCCTAATTTCCGGTACAGATTTTGCGCCACATGATTGCTGACTCTCGCTTCTAAGGTCATCAGCACCGCGCCGTGCGCTTTTGCAATCTCTATCGCTGCCCGCATCAAGCGTTCGCCTAATTTTTTGCCGCGTTGGTCTGGAAGGATCGCAATATTCGTCACATGGCTTTCATCTATGATGAGCCACATCCCGCAATAGCCGACAATTCCTTTTTCGGTTTCCGCAACCACGTAATAGGCGTTTTCGTTATGCAGCATTTCATAGTAAAACGATTCTTTTGTCCAAGGCAAGGTAAACGAAAGTTTTTCAATTTCGTACACTTCATCAATGTCTTTTACCGTCATTTTGCGGAAAATCACATCTTCGCTCATGAGTTTTGCCCTTCCTGGCTTTTGATATAATTCGCTTCAGCTTCCGTAATGCGTTGATACTCCGGAACGGCGTGATGGATATCTGCTGCCGGAACTTCTTTCGCCAGCATGATCAGATTCACAGCACGCGGCAAACGGTTTTGAGGCGCCGTGAAAAATGCCCGGCTGCCCAATACTTCCCGAATGGTTTCTTCGTGGATGGAAACATCAATCCCTGTAAACAATACCGGTTTGCCCAATGCTTCGGCTTTTATTAAAAACTCCTTGAAATGGCTGTGCTGATCCTCAATGACCGGCTCCAGGGTTTCCCCGTCGTATAACGCAGTAAAAGCCGTGCCGCGGCGCGCATCCATAACCGGACAAATCAGCCCGTCAAAATACTGGCCGTTTGCTGCCAGTACTTTTAAACTTGAAACCATATGCAAAGGCAATTTTAATGACCAGGCAAGCGTCTTGGCAATGGTCAGGCCAATGCGGACGCCGGTGTAAGAACCCGGTCCTTCAGCCACCGCAATATGGGTTAAATCTTTCGGAGCAATTTTGGCCTTCTTCATCATTTCTTCAATAGCCGGCATGGCTGTCAACGAATGATTGATTTTTAAGTTGGTGATTTCCTCTATTAGAACGGTATCGTCTGACATCAGCGCAATGGCTGATGGAGAATTTGATGTATCGATGCCTAAATAAATCATGATAAGTTTAGCTCCTTGCACAAAGTTTCATAACGGCTGCCAATGGGATGAAGCTCAATGCTCCGGCTCTCTTCAGCCTGCCGGGTAATGATGATTTCCAGCCGTTCTTTCGGTAAGTACTCGTCAATAAAGGAGGCCCATTCAACCACGGAAACTGCTTCGCTTTCGAAAAGCTCTTCAAAACCGATATCTTCATCGCTGTTTTCTAAACGATAGACATCAAAATGGTTTAGATCCAAGTCCCCTTCATATTGCTTTAAGATCGTAAACGTCGGGCTATTCACCATCCGTTCAATTCCGAGCCCTTTGGCGAGCCCTTTTGTGAACGTCGTCTTTCCGGCGCCCAGGTCTCCTTCCAATGTCAAAAGGTCCTGCGGCTGCAGAAAGCCCGCAAGTTTGGCTGCAAATTCTTCCGTTTCTTCTGGAGAATTAACTTCTATTGTATACATCATTTAGCGTGTCACCTCGTTTGAGTCTTAACATAGTTTAGCGAAGAAATAGCAGTAAATCAAAATATCTTTCTTCAAAAGCCCATTTGGCATAAGAACCCATTATTATTTTCTGATTAGCGATAGAAACACAAAAAAAATAAACACAGCGGGATCGCTGTGTTTATTCTTGAAATACGGTCCCGACCGGGATCGAACCGGCGATCTCCTGCGTGACAGGCAGGCATGTTAACCGCTACACCACGGGACCAAAAAAAAACAGACCAGCGACGTCCTACTCTCACAGGGGGAAACCCCCAACTACCATCGGCGCAAAAGAGCTTAACTTCCGTGTTCGGGATGGGAACGGGTGTGGCCTCTTTGCCATC
>NZ_FNDC01000002.1 GCF_900099655.1 Planococcus glaciei | reverse complement strand
CAGGAGGGACCCAAAACTATTCGGTATTAGCACCGGTTTCCCGGAGTTATCCCGATCTGCAGGGCAGGTTGCCCACGTGTTACTCACCCGTCCGCCGCTAAAGTTGAAGAGCAAGCTCTTCAACTTCCGCTCGACTTGCATGTATTAGGCACGCCGCCAGCGTTCGTCCTGAGCCAGGATCAAACTCTCCATTATAGAGTAGTTGATTGCTCAAATACTTGCTGGCGTCTCGCCACCCCGAAAGGTGCGCGAGTCGCTTGATCTGGCCGAAGCCTGATCAGTACTTTTTGCGCGGGCCGTTTTGCGCGGCCGTTGCTATCTGTTGACGTTTTGCTGTTCAGTTTTCAAGGTTCATGGTATTAAAATTATGGAGCGGGTGAAGGGAATCGAACCCTCATCATCAGCTTGGAAGGCTGAGGTTTTACCACTAAACTACACCCGCATATAAAAGTTATAAGAAAGAAAAATGATGGCGCGCCCGAGAGGACTCGAACCTCTAACCGCTTGATTCGTAGTCAAGTACTCTATCCAATTGAGCTACGGGCGCATTGCGTATGGTGCGGCCGAGAAGAGTCGAACTTCCACGGGATTTCTCCCACTAGGCCCTCAACCTAGCGCGTCTGCCATTCCGCCACGACCGCATAAAATTATTTTAGGGACAAATTCTATTATAGAACTTAGACAATCAATTGTCAACATCTTTTTTTAATTTTTCCATTCAATAATCATTGCATTGGTATCAATTAGATCGGCATTTAAAATGGCTGGGGTACCTGGATTCGAACCAGGGCATGACGGGATCAAAACCCGTTGCCTTACCGCTTGGCTATACCCCAATAAAATGGCGGTCCCGACCGGGATCGAACCGGCGATCTCCTGCGTGACAGGCAGGCATGTTAACCGCTACACCACGGGACCTTTTTGGTTGCGGGGGCAGGATTTGAACCTGCGACCTCCGGGTTATGAGCCCGACGAGCTACCGAACTGCTCTACCCCGCGACAATAATAGTAGTAATACTTTGTTTCTCTTACGCTTCTTTTGTAGCGGACACCTGCATCGCCTTCGGCTGCTTCGGTGTAACTTCGCCGTTTTCATACGGCTCGTTGCTCTATCCCGCGATAATAATATTACTTTTAAGATATGTAGGAAACTTCTCTAAAGTATGTATTTCAAAATAGCAATTTAACTCAACTGCTTTTCAAAATGATTGGTGACCCCTACGGGATTCGAACCCGTGTTACCGCCGTGAAAGGGCGGTGTCTTAACCGCTTGACCAAGGGGCCTTAATGGCTCCGAAGGTAGGACTCGAACCTACGACCATCGCATTAACAGTGCGGTGCTCTACCACTGAGCTACTTCGGAATAGTGTTTCAAGAACTGTTTAAGTACTTGTCGACTTTTTCTATTATAAAGAGGTCCTGATGAATCGTCAATACCTTTTTGCATTTCTTTTTATTATTTTAGAGAAAGCTTTCCGGAACATCTTCCGCAGCGGTATCTTTCGACATTCATCCGGATCTTCCGGACATAGTTTGCGTTGCAGGCGACGCATTCGTAAACGTAGCGTTTAGCCGGCTTTGCGGTTGTTGCTCGCGGTTCGATGGACGAGCAGAAGCGCGGGGCTCCGCTTTCTTTCAGCAGCGTTCTGAAATCCGCATCCCGGTGTTTATAGCCTTTTCCTTCTATATGTAAATGATAATGGCACAGTTCATGCTTGATGATTCCTTCCAACTCATTGAAACCAAATTTCTCGTATGACTTCGGATTGATTTCGATATTGTGCGATCTCAACAAGTATCTTCCGCCTGTAGTTCTTAAGCGGGCGTTGAAAATTCCTTTGTGGCGAAATGGTTTATGAAATACGGAATGGGAGATTTCTTTTATCAGTTCTGTCAGCTCGTTGTTGGTCATTGTCACTCACCTATTTCTTTTCTTAAATAAAACAGCCGCTTCTATTTTAACAAGAAGTGGCTGTCTGTGCATGGGCATTTTTTAACCCTGTTCGATTTGTTGTTTCGGCGGCAGCATCGTCAAGGCAATGCGCCCTTTGTCTTTTTCGACTTTTTCCACCCATGCCGTGACGATATCGCCAACTGCTACGACTTCCAGCGGGTGTTTCACAAATCCTTTTTTCAATTTCGAAATATGGACGAGCCCGTCCTGCTTTACGCCAATGTCCACAAAGGCACCGAAGTCCACAACATTGCGGACGGTTCCTTGCACTTCCATGCCTGGAAGCAAGTCTTCCATTTTCAAAATATCGCTTTTCAATAAAGGCTGAGGGAATTCGTCGCGCGGATCCCGGTTCGGTTTTTTCAGTGCATCCAGAATATCCTGCAGCGTCACTTCCCCGACGCCCCATTTTTCGCTGAGTTCGTTCAGTGGCAGCTGCCCCAATTTCTCTGCCACTTCCGGCTTGCCGACATCTTTCTTATCCGCGCCGACCAAATTCAGCAGTTTTTCTGCAACGTCATAGCTTTCCGGATGGATGCCCGTTGCGTCCAGCGGATTTTTTCCTTCCGGAATCCGCAGGAACCCGATTGCCTGTTCATAAGTTTTCGCACCAAGGCGCGGAATTTTCTTCAGCTGGGCACGCGTAGTAAAACGGCCATTTTCATCGCGCATTTTGATGACATTCTCTGCTACCGTTTTGCTCAAGCCTGCCACATACTGCAGCAAGGAAGCCGATGCTGAGTTTACGTTGACGCCTACCTGGTTAACCGCTGTCTCGACGACAAACGTCAACTGGTCTGCCAGCTTCTTCTGCGACACATCATGCTGATACTGTCCGACCCCTACCGCTTTTGGATCGATTTTCACGAGTTCCGATAACGGATCCTGCAGACGGCGCGCAATCGAAGCGGCACTCCGCTCTTCCACTTGAAGATCCGGGAACTCAGCGCGAGCGATGTCTGATGCCGAGTACACACTCGCCCCCGCTTCATTGACAATAACATAGGAAATGCCTTTATCGGTTTCCGAGATGAAATCAGCAACAAACTGTTCCGTTTCTCTCGAAGCCGTGCCATTTCCGATGGCCATGATTTCAATCGGGTATTTTGAAACGAGCTGCTTCATTGTTTTTTTCGCGCCCGCTTGATCGTTTCGCGGGGCATGCGGATAAATCACAGCCACTTCCAACAGTTTTCCGGTTTCATCGATGACGGCCAATTTGCAGCCTGTCCGGTAAGCCGGATCTACCCCGAGCACCATTTTGTTTTTCATCGGCGGCTGCAGCAGCAGATTGCGCAAGTTTTCCGAGAAGATATGGATGGCTTGCGTTTCGCCTTTTTCGCTCAGCTCGGTTCTGATTTCGCGCTCGACGGACGGCTGGATCAACCGTTTGTAGCTGTCTTCGATTGCAGCGGCCACAATTTCACCTGCAGCCGAAGATGTTTTAACCCACTTGTTTTTCATAAGCGTCAGAATTCGGTCTACCGGCGGGTTGATGGAGACTTTCAAGACGTCTTCTTTCTCGCCGCGGTTGATGGCTAAAATCCGGTGGGGAACGATTTTTTGAATTGCCTCTTCGTATTCGTAATACATTTCAAACACTTGTTTTTCATCTTCATGGTTCTTTTTGGCAGCAGTGGCAATCGTGCCGTTTTTGCGGGTCATGTACCGGACCTTTTCCCGGATGTCCGGATCATCTGCGAATGATTCCGCCAAAATGTCCTGGGCGCCTTGAACAGCTTCTTCTGCCGATTCGATTCCAGTTTCTTGATTGATAAACTCTTTTGCCTTAGCCGTTGGATTTTCTTTGTGGAATTCCATAAGCCAATCGGCAAAAGGCTGCAACCCTTTTTCTTTGGCAATCGTCGCTTTGGTGCGGCGTTTTTGTTTGTAAGGCCGGTAGAGATCTTCTACGCGCTGCAATACCGTAGCGCCCAAAATTTCCTTTTCAAGCTCGGGCGTCAGTTTTTCTTGCTCGGTGATCGACCGGATGACTTCTACTTTTCGCTGCTCCAGGTTCTGGATGTATGTATAACGGTCATCAATGGCTTTGATCTGCACTTCATCGAGCGACCCTGTCGCTTCTTTGCGGTAACGCGCGATAAACGGAACGGTATTGCCGTCTTCAATCAACGCAATAACTTGCCCTACCTGATTTGGACGCACACCGGTTTCTTTGGCGATCAACGCATGAATTTGCTGCATTTCCATAAAGACACTTCCCTTCATTTCCTCCTTATTTTAACACAGAAAAAAGAAGCCAACTTGTTTAAGCCGGCTCCCCATTTCTTCTTCTCTTAATTAGTTTCGTGTACGCAGCAAGAATATTAAATTGCTGCCGGATTAAATTTCCGGAGTGGCTTTCACCAAAGCCTGTTCTTTGGCCGCCGTTTTTGTTCTCAAAGTTTCGATCAAGCCGAACGAAATCAGGAATGCGACAAAGTAAGAAATCGGAACGACTAGCATCACTGCCGTCAAGCTATAGGCGTCTGCCAAAACTCCGGAGAATCCGATCGAGAAGGCCCCAATCAGTTCACCCACGCCCATGATCAAAGCATTGGCGGAAGCCATGACCAAAGGCGAAACGCTTTCGACCGGGATGATGCTTTGGTAAATCGTATTCATTGCCAAAATGATTCCGCCGAACAGCACCAGAATCACCAGGCTTGCGGCTGAATTCGGGAAAATGAACAAGACGAGCGGCGTAACCATCGCCATCGCCAAGTACCCCGTCATTGCCGGCTTTCTTCCGATTTTATCAGAAGAGTAAGGAATGAAAATTTGCCATACAATCGTCAGCAAACCGAACAGCGAGAAGACAATGCCCATTTGCGTGATTGACAGCTGGCTGATTTGCGTTAAATAAAGCGGCAGGAATGAATTGAATGTCCACATCGCTCCCATGCAGAACACACTGATGAGCGTACAGATCAAGATGTTTCGGTTTTTCAAGCCGCTCAAAATGCTGCTGACCGTAACGGTGTTTGCTTCTGCAGCCAACGGAGACACTTCCACTTCTTTGACGACTTTCAGCATCAACATGGCCGCAATGAAACTAGGGAGGCTGACAAATAAGAACGCATAGCGCCAGTCAAACAGTTCACCCAATTGTGTGACGACCACCGGTCCGATCGCGACGCCGATGACAGCAGCTCCTGCGTATACCAGTCCCATGTTCCGGCCGAGAGTGGTCGGGCGGGAAACGGCCGCCAGCATCGAAATCGAGATGGGAAGAATAATTCCTTCACTGGCGCCGAGCAAAGTCCGTACAATCAGCAAATAGTTGAAAGACCCTGCAAACATAGTAATCAGTGCGAGAATTGACGTGACAAGTGTAGCCCAAAACAGGATTTTCTTTTTATGGCCCAAGCGGTCTGAAAGTATGGCGAAAACCGGTGCGGAAATCGCAAAACCGATTGTTTGCCACATATTGATTTGGCCAATTTTCGTATTATTGAGCGCAATATCTTCAATAATCATCGGCATTAGCATCGATATGGCCTGTCTATCCAAATACAAAAATCCCCAAGCTACAAAAAAGAGCATAACCAATTTGGTTTCGTACTTAATGCCTTTTTTCAATAAAGCCATCTCCATCAATCCTCCTCGATAATTCGATTTGTTTTCCATCTGCCTTGGCATCTCCGTCAATCATGCATATTGGTCCAGCAATCCAAGCCACTGTGCTCTACCTATTCCTCCTTTCAGATAACACTTCTCTGTGTTTTTCAAAGCTTTTTGCAGCTACAAGATCTCTGGACTGCGTATTTTCCATTTCCGCAACCAGAGGCTCTGTGATATATAGAAGTTTATGAGAAAGCGCTTTCAATATATAGAATTAAAACCACTCTATTTTGTCAGAATTTTAAGTAAAATTAATTGGTTTTGGTTTTTGTATATAAAAGAAGGCAAAAAAAGAAGCCCACTCATTTGAGTAGGCTTCCTGCTATAAATGTTGCGTCATCGCCGGTCTGAATCGAACGCAGGATATCGTAATACAGGCGTTCAGGAATTCCAGCTTGGCGCATCATAGCTTTCGGATTTCGCAGTTCCACACCATCGGAATGGATGAGGAACAGATCGTCTTCTACATACGTGTAAAGCTGGGTCCGCAGCTTCTGCGGGCGCCCCGATAAGTAGCCCATAACAGGCAAAGGATAAATCATTTCATCGGTTCCTTTCCGGTACAGATAAAACCGGATATTCCCGACACAGCTGTACTCAAGCGTCTTTTTCTTAAAATCCACTTTAAAGATTGCTACCGCTGCCCCACGTTTTTGGACCATCAGATCATTAAACCGTTTCATCAGTTCATCAATGGTTTCATGGTGAAACTCTTCTAGTATTTTGGGAATAACCTGTGAGGATTCTCGAGCCACAGGACCATTTCCCAGACCATCGGCTATGGAGCAAATGAAATAATCATCCGTTAAAACAGTGTGGTAACTGTCGCCGGATTCATAATTCCCTTTTTTTGCTTCATTGAAAATAAAGGCATCAACAAAACTATGCTGTATTTTCTCCACTACGAAACTCCGCCGGCTGCCAAAATGGCTTCTTGTAGTTTCTTAATCGCTTTGCGCTGCAGACGGGAAACATGCATTTGGGAAATCCCCAGCTTGTCTCCAGTTTCTTTTTGGCTCAGCTGCTCTATGTAGGTATACTGGATGATCTGCTTTTCCCGTTCAGAAAGCACATTCATCGCATTCGCTACAAGCATGCGCTGATCCGCTTTTTCGTAACCATCGTCTTCTTGCCCGACAACGTCAAATAAGGTTACTGTACTGCCATCTGAATCGGCTTCCAAAGAATGATCCATTGAAAGAGCCTGGTAGCTCTTGCCCATTTCCATTGCTTCCAGTACATCGTCTTCATCAACATCTAAATACTCGGCGATTTCCCATACTTGCGGCGAGCGTTGGAGTTCGCGTGTCAGCACTTCAACCGTCGATTTGATGCGCGGCCCTAATTCCTTGATGCGGCGCGGCACATGGATCGCCCACGTTTTGTCCCGCAGGAATCGTTTAATTTCACCGATGATTGTCGGAACTGCAAAGGCTTCAAAACTTCTGCCAAAAGAAGGATCGTAGCGCCGGATGGCACCAAGAAGCCCAAGCATGCCTACTTGTGCAATATCTTCATGGTAAGATTTACCATTGGAATATTTGCGTGCAATCGATTCAACAAGCCGTTTGTAATTCATGACGAGCATTGTTTGGGCTTCTTCGTCTTCGTTTTTCTGGTAAGCCTCAATCCATTCAAGCACTTGCTCTTTGGTCGGCTGATTAGGATGAGATCGTTTCGACATCCTCTTCCACCTGCTCTCCTCCAACATACTTTGTCATGAAGACCGTAACGCCTTCCTGATGATGGACTTTCACTTCATCCATTAAGGTTTCGATTAAGTACAGGCCAAGACCTCCTTCGCGAAGAAAAGCGCCTTCTTCCTGATCGTGATAAGGGCCAACCTTCGCTTTTGTTTCTTCAAAATCAAAGCTTTGTCCATGATCGGCAACCATTATCTCAATTTTGTCTCCATAAAGGGCACAGCCAATAACAACTTCGCCTTCTTCACCTTCTGTATAAGCGTGCTGAACCGCATTTGTCACCGCTTCACTTGAAGCAATTTTCAAATCTTCAATATCGTCAAACGTAAATCCAATACGGCTTGCCAACCCTGAAATGGTCAGACGCGCAACTCCAACGTATTGTGATTTAGCGGGAACCCTCATTTCAACATAATCGAAAGGACGCATATCAATTACCACCTTTTCCAACTGATTCGATATCCATGATATCGCCCAAACCAGTTATGTCGAATAACCGTTTCAAACGGGACGAGAGGCCAGTCAGCTTCACATGCCCGCCTTTGGCATTTACTGATTTGTAGAATGCCACAAAAACGCCTAATCCAGTACTATCCATATAATCAACGTCGGAAAGATCCAACTCTGCATTTACGCCATCTTTGTTTTGGTAAGCTTCTAATTTTTCCCGAAGAACCGGCGCAGTATGCGCATCAATTTCCCCATGTATATAACCTTTTAACTTATTGTCCGTTTCTTCTAGTTCCACTTGAATATTCATCTATTTGACACCCCGTTTTTCTTTAATTCGCTTGAACTTAAAAAAGCCATCGTAAGTTTAAATACCACTTGGAAGTGGTTCTTAAACCTAGGATTAGACTTTTTTATAAATAACTAGTGTAAAGTCGTCCCGAAGCTCTGCATTCTGCATCCGTTCCAGCTCGTCGTAGACGTGTTGGACAATGGTCTGAGCCGGTTCATCTTTTTTCTGTTGGATCAACTCAAAAATAACTTCACGCTCGATAAAGCCTTCATCGGTGCGTCCTTCAGTTACGCCGTCCGTCATCATGATGACCAGATCGTTCTCTTCCAGTTGGACCGTATGTTCCTCGTAAGCCGCAGCCGGAGAAACGCCGAGAAGCAGCCCTTTCGCATACAGTTCATCAAATTCACCCGTTTTTGAACGGTACAAAATAGCCGGTTCATGCCCTGCAGACCCATAAGTCAATGCTGCAGTGCTTGCATCGTAGCGGCCGTAGAACATGGAAACAAACATAGAATCATCAATGCTTTTCTCAACCACCCGGTTGATGACGCCCAACACTTCACTTGGGCTGGCCGGGGAATTATTCAAACTGTCCATGCCAAATTTGACCATGGACATGCAAAGAGCTGCCGGCAGTCCTTTGCCGATTACGTCGGCAACGGCGATTCCGGCATGGCCTTCTTCGTCACTGATAAAGTATATGTAATCTCCGTTCATTTTGCGTGCCGGAATCGACAATAGGCCAATATCCAACCCTTTTAAGGCCGGCAACTTTGTTTTAAGCAAAGTTTCCTGGACATTCGCTGCCAAATCCATCTCCACCCGTATTTCTTCCTGGCGCTGCAGCAAGCTTTGGCGTTCCTGTAGAGCCAAGCCGTAATTAATCATCATTTCAATCAGAAAATCAAAGGAATGCCAGACAACATCCGGCAGCTCCTTGTAAATTTCCTGCATTGCCGCTTTGTGGACACTGATTACTTCTTCTGGAGAGATGTTTTCAGAAATAAGCTGGCGGCTGAAATTTTGACCCACATACAGATTTTGTTCAGACTGTCTTTGCATATACTGATTCAAAATTTCTTTGTATTGATTTTCGATTTTGTGGACCATAGTGTGCTCCCCCTATCGAAGCCATTTTGTAGCTCTAATGTCTGTCCCTTCACCTGGGATCGTCTCAATTTTAAATTCATCCATTAGCCGTTTGACACCGGGCAAACCCGCTCCCAAACCGCCTGAAGTCGAGAACCCATCTTCCATTACTCTTCGTACGTCTGGAATTCCGGGTCCCTGGTCTGCTGCGATAATCAAAATCCCTTTAACGCCATTTTCCGTTAACTGCTGGATTTCAATCCGCCCTTGACCGGCATAAAGGTATATATTTCGGGCAAGCTCGCTGATAGCTGTCGTGATGCGAGCCTGATCTACTGTGCCAAAGCCCAGCTCTTTCGCTACATTGCGCCCGAGCTGCCTTGCGGCGACAATATCCCATTCCGTCAATATTTCCACCGAAGACTGGTTGCTCATATTTAAGCCTCCAATTCCAGTTGAAGTTTATCCAAGCCATTTTCTAAATCCAGTGCTGTCATTACATCTTCAAGTCGAATTCCTAATTCGATTAAAGTGATAGCCACTGCTGGCTGGATACCGGTAATAACCACTCGCGCTCCCATTAGGCTTGACATGCTGATGACGTCTCCCAGGACTTTTGCGATAAATGAATCGATAAAATCGATTGATGTTAAGTCAATGACTACTCCACGCGCACTCGTTTCGTGCAGCTTTGTCAGTAAGTCTTCTTGAAATTGAATGGCCGTTTGATCGTCCAGTTCCCATTGGATGGATACGATAAGCGTATCCCGCAGCTTTAAAATTGGAATTCGAAAGTTCATTATTCTTCAACCTCCACGATTTGGCGATTTGTCCAAGCCAGTGCCTGCTCTACTCCACGCTGCAGCGTGCTCGTAGTTGTAAATTCGTTCAAATTGATGCCCAGCGTTACGATTGTTTGTGCAATTTCCGGACGGATGCCGACCAGCATGCATTTTGCTCCCACTAAACGCACGGCATCTGCCGCCTGGATAATGTGGTGCGCAACCATCGTGTCGACGACCGGAACACCTGTGATATCGAGAAGCACTACTTCCGCCCGGTGTTTTACAACACCTTCAAGCAAATTCTCCATAATAAGTTTCGCTCGCTCTGTGTCGATCGTTCCGACAAGCGGCATAACCGATACTTTGTCAAAGACCGGAATAAGCGACGCAGAAAGTTCCTGAAGCGCAATCTTTTGCAGACTTACTGTCCGTTCCCAAGTTTTTGAATATGTATCAATGGTGCTGTCCCGGATCGGGATGATCCAATTGTTGAACTCTTTATAGAAATCGCTGAAATTGTCTTTTGTGATCAGCCCTTTTTCTTGCATGCCTTCAAATACCACTTCCGAAAAATGATTGATCGCTTTTGTCACAAAAGTGATTGACCAGCCAAGGCGCACGACTTTTTCTGCGAAATCGTTTAACCGATTTTCATACGCCTGATGGCTTTCCAATAAATTCGAGACCATCAAATCAGCGAATTCCTTGCTCGTCTGATTCATTAAATCGGTCGGCATCACTTGGAAAGAGCGTTCATCTTTCTCGTTTTTCATCAATTCCTGCCACTTTGAAATAATCTCCGTAGAATTTTCCTGGATGTATCCAGCCATTTTCTTATTCATCGGTTTCCAGAACCCTCCCTGAACCACTATATAACGCTTGCTTCCTATTGGTTTTTATATACTCTATCCTTTATTGTATCGGAAAACTATTTTTTTCACATCTATTTTGTCAGCTGTCTTTGGAGTTTCTCGTCCAGACAATAAAAATAACACCCGAAGAATGCGTTCTTCGGGTGTTTCAGGAGTATGTATGCTTAGAACTTAACAAGGCCGACACTGATTTCAAGTGCTTCGTCCACTTTTTCCATCAACTCATCGTCAAGCTGGGTAATTTTGTCAGTCAAACGAGATTTATCAATTGTCCGCAATTGCTCAAGCAAGATGACCGAATCACGTTCAAAACCATACTTTTTCGCATTGATTTCAACGTGAGTCGGCAATTTCGCTTTTTGGATCTGCGCAGTAATCGCTGCAATGATAACAGTTGGACTGAACCGATTTCCTATATCATTTTGTATCACCAATACAGGGCGGGTCCCGCCTTGCTCAGACCCGACAACTGGTGAAAGTTCTGCAAAAAAAACGTCACCACGTTTTACAATCAAATTGTCACCCTCCGCTTACAAGTCGCACGGTCGTGTGCTCCGCTTCGTACTCGGCATGAGAACATTCACAAGCGATTGATAAATTGATTTGTGACATCTCCACGTAGCCCTTGATCATTGCTTCTCGAATATGATGTGAATCGTATACATTTTTAATTACCCGTTGCGTGGACACGTAAACATAGTCTCCGCGCTCTTGAATGAGTTCATCTGAATGAGTAGTCAACTCTGATAACAGTTGTTTTGGCAGTTTTACTACCACTTTCTTTGTCTTTGACCTCTCGTACACAGCCGACACCTCCAAAAATACCGTTCTTTCTCTGGCTCACCCTTTCATCTTAACATCGAAGTGCTGCTGTGAAAAGGTTCTTTTGGCAATCGAAGCTTTTAATGGTACATTCGAGGGATTCTTTTCGTCAATATGCACGGGATTTCATAGGGGATGGTCCCAAGCTTCTCTGCCCACTCGTCAATTCGGACCATGCCGTCTAGCTGTTTGCCGATAAGCTGCACTTTTTCCCCAACCGGCACTTGTTCGTTTAAACGGACCATGCATTGATCCATGCAGATGCGGCCGACAATCGGCATCCGTCCTCCCCGAATCAAGACATCCTGCCCTTGAAGCCCGCGCAGCATGCCATCCGCATAGCCGATTGGAAGCGTCGCAATCCATTCGTCTTTTTCACTGCGGTAAGTCGCACCGTAGCTTAAGGTTTCTCCAGCTTTCACTTTTTTCACATGGACCACTTCTGTTTCAAGGCTGAGTGCCGGAAGCAGTTTAAATGGCATCTTCTCCTCTACGTAAGGGGACGGCGCAATGCCGTACATCGAAATGCCAATGCGAACGGCGCCGTAAGCCAGCTCCGGATGCATAATGGCCGCTGCGCTGTTGGACACATGAATCAACACTTGCGGGTCATCCACTTGATCGATGACACTTTTCATCTCACGCACCTGACGTTGGAATAATTCTCCCGACTCCTCGTCGGCCGTAGCAAAATGGGTAAAAATGCCGGCAAACTCAAATGGGTGCTGGTGGATAAATTCGATGGCTGTTGGCGCTTCTTCTGTCAGAACCCCTACCCGCCGCATACCGGTATCGACTTTCAAATGAATTTTCAAAGGGGGAAGGCCGGGTTCCACAGCAACCGCTGCCATTTGGAGCCATTCCAGTGAAATAGCAGCCACCGCAATTTCTTCTTTTTGCGCTACCGGGAGGAATGATGCCGGTGTGGCGCCGAGCACCAGGATTTTTGTTTGGAAGCCGTGGTTCCGGAGGTATACCGCTTCATCCGGTGTTGCCACTGCCAGAAACTGCACGCCGCTCTCTACCGCACGATTGGCCACTTCGATTGCGCCATGCCCGTAAGCATCCGCTTTTACCACCGCAATCAATTCGGCCCCTTGGCTGCGTTCTTTGAAAGCGGCCAGGTTTTTTTCAATTGCACCTAAATCAATGACCGCTTTTGTTGGTCTGTAGTTTTCTGTCATGTCATATCCCCACTTACTTTTTAAGATTGTAAAACAACTTGCGCAGCAGCGTACTCTTTTGTATGGGTAATGGAAACAAAGCCGATTTCCTGCTGCCGGAAATAAATGCTGGGCTTGCCCTTTTCGTCTTTTTGAATTTCGATATCGGCAAATGAACACATTTCCCCAATGCCGGTGCCGTTGGCTTTGGCAAAAGCTTCTTTCGCGGCAAAACGCCCGGCGAGAAATTCCACTTTGCGCCTGTCGGACAACCCGGCATATTCGGCGAGTTCCCGTTCCGTCAAAATGCGTTCCCGGAATTTGGAAGACCTGTCGTCAAGCCGCCGAATCCGGTGGAGTTCTACAATATCCAAACCGATTCCAATAATCATAATTGTTTCTCCTTTCAATCGCAAACGCTAAGAAGGTATAATAACTTGTAATGAAATCGAGGTGACAAAATGTTTATTCGCACAGAAAGTTTCAAACAGTATCTGCGTTTGTATCCAGTTGTGTCGACTTTGATTGCGCTTAATCTGCTGGTGCATGTCCTCACTTGGGTCCCAATACTCGGAGGCCAAATTTTCAATTTTGGTGTCGGCTCCAATTATTGGATTAGCGAAGGTGAATGGTGGAGACTTTTCACGCCGATGTTCCTGCACGGCGGCATCATGCATTTGCTCTTTAATATGTTCTCATTGTTTCTATTTGGGCCTGAGCTGGAAAGGCTGACGGGCAAAGTCCGGTTTATCACCATTTATGCAGTAGCCGGATTCGCCGGAACTTTCGCCACTTACCTGCTGCAGCCACTGGACTACTTGCACGTAGGCGCAAGCGGAGCAATCTTCGGCATTTTCGGTGCTTTCGGAGCCCTTCTGTATTACGGGCGCCGGGCGCTGCCTCAACTCAGACAAATTATACTCCCGATTATCGTCATCAGTATAATCATGACTTTCCTGACGCCAAACGTCAACGCCACTGCGCATATTGCTGGGTTGATTGCCGGTTTCCTGATCGGATTAAGTTATTTCCATCCGAAACGGATTATCAGCTGGAAAAAGAAAAGGTAAGTAACGAAAAGCGGAGAGAGCCGCTTAGCTTCGACAGGCATTGGAGTCTGAAAAAAACGCCTAATCTATCATTTGCCTGCAAGCTAAAAAGTCAGCCGGAAAACAACTCCGGCTGACTTTTTTCTGTATGGGCTGCCCTTTGGCCAGACGGCTCATACCAGGCGAGAATGCGGCTGGCATCATCTTTTTCCATATGCTCGATCCGCGCCGTTGCGCCCATCATTCCGGATTTAATCGTCGATTGGATGGAAGCTAAGCCTTTCCGGCGCTGGAAATAGCTTTGGGTCACGTCAATCGCTTGCACTCTTCTCTTCAACATAAAGAAAGTATGCTTGCCGATTCCCCGGAACTGCATCGTCAGTTGCCGATTTGCTAAAGCGTAGCCGGCCGTCTTGTGCTGCCAGATGCCCAGCAGGACGATAACCGGTACAATCAGCAGAGCGAACAGGCCATACGGATAGAAATAGTAGCCGATTGCCGCAACGAACGGCACCATCCAAAGAAAATCGAGGCGATAATAAAAATGGATGCTTCGTTTGGGCGCTTTTGCCATAGCCGGTTCCCAGTCCATGTCCGGAAACAACTCCTGCAGGACCGGAAGCATCGTCGATTTTTTCGCCAACGGGAACAAGCGGATTTTTTCATCTTTATCTCCGATGGACCCACCGGCGCTTTCTACAGTTACTGTGGCATAGCCGAATAGTTCGCGCAGCGGATTTTGCGAAATCTTAATGCCTTGCACACGTTTGAATGGAACCGAGACTTTCTTTTTCTCAAGCAATCCCCTGGTCAGGTAAATATGGTCTTCATCCGTTTGGATGGTAAATTGGTAGTTTGCAAAAATGGCCAATATGACGGAAATCACCCACGCAATCAACAAGGCGACAAAAATGGTCAGCGCCACAATCAAATAGCCAAAACGGAGAAACAGCATAACTTCCTCATAAATCGCGTCATAAGGAATCAATTCGGAAAACTGAGACAGAAAAACAGCTGCGGCTGACAGCACCACTCCGATTCCGCCGGAAGTGGTCGCAAGCACCAAAAGTTCTTTCATCGTCATCCGGTACAGCGTCTTGGTTGGCTTTTTCTCTTCCACAACCGGCTCTTCCACCGCAGCCAAATCGCTTTCCACTGCCATTTCCCGCTGGACGCCGCGTTTTGCTTCTTCCATTTTCCGCTCAATCCGGTCCGCATCTTCCCGGGAAATGGCGGTCAATTCCGCTTCCGCTTGCCCAACTTTTCCGGATCCGGCTGTTTCTACTTTTACTTTCACCAAACCAAGCGGCCGGTGGAAGATGCCTTCTGTGTAATTCAGGCTTTGAATGCGGTCGAATGGAATATAGCGCTTTTTCTTGACGAACAAGCCGTATTCAATCCGCAGTTCACCATCTTCAAACCAGTACACAAAACGCTTCCATTTAATGATTCCGGCAATCAGGACAAATACCAGCACAACCGATCCGATCAGCACCGGAATCAGCCCTTGCCAGCCTTGATTGAACATTGCACTGATGCCGCCGTCCCGGAAAAGATTGACGCCGAATACGACCAGAAACGGAACGATCAGTTCTTTCAGCCCTTTGACGAAGTTGATCAGCGCCGAGACCGGATGCAATTTATAATAGGTTTCAGACATCGTCTTCCGCCACCCTTGCCAGCACAGAAATTCTCGCTCTCAATTCATCTGCTTCCGCTGTAATTAAAGCCGGAATGGTGTGTGTGGTCGCAGCTGTGGAAATCGAGATTTCGGCCAAATCGTATTTTCTCAAAATCGGCCCTTGCTCAGTATCGACGTGTTGGACTCTTACCATTGGCACGAGGGTCCGCTTCACAATAAATAAGCCGTGCTGCAATTCAATTTCCTGTTCGCGCACTTCATAGCGCCAGCGTTCCCAACGGATTTTTGGAAATAAGTAAATGAATAAGGCTCCATACACAATTATAATTGCTGCATAAACAGCATAAAGCCACTGGGGCCAATCAAAAAAGTAAGTGAGTACTCCGGCTCCAATCATCAGGACTGCGAGGATGGCCGTTTGAATCATTCCGTACAATCGCCAAACCCTTAATCCTTTTCTGGAAATCTGGTTTTTTGGTTGATGCTCCATGCGCTTCTCTCCATTCGCGTATCTTGCTTTACTATACGATGTTAACGGTAATGGGTTTCACTCTTATTGTACCTGAGAACCGCGACGCAAAAAAGGCGGATACGAAAACAGTTTCCTGTTTCGTATCCGCCTTTTATATAGAAGAGCCTTGATAGGTGCTTCCGCTTTTCTTTATGTCTAGCTGCAGCGCCCAGATTCTCGGGTCATAAGCCACTTTGTCTGTGCGGCAAAAAGCGC
Organism: Planococcus glaciei; assembly: GCF_900099655.1. Taxonomy (GTDB): domain Bacteria; phylum Bacillota; class Bacilli; order Bacillales_A; family Planococcaceae; genus Planococcus; species Planococcus glaciei. The sequence continues at coordinate 323,692 of NZ_FNDC01000002.1, read as the reverse complement.
CGCTTCGCCAAATCGTCTTATGCCTGTCGAATCTTAACGAGCGCTTCCGCTTTTCGTCACTTACCCTTCGTGACGGCGAGTGCGTCCTGGACGGCCTGCACCGCTGCCGCTTTCGCGACGGCGTCCAGCGCCTGAACCTGAACGGCTTGAAGATGGACGGCCTGATCCAGTAGAACGGCTGCCTTTATAACCGCCGCCTCCACTGCTGCGTCCGCCTTTGCCTTTGTAGCCGCCGCCTCCGCGGGATGGCAATGGGCGTTCTTCAGAGATTGAAACCGGTACATCTTCCGGCTCTTTCGTCAATGTTTTAAGAGCTGCTGCAATCAAATCAACTGCATCGAACTTCTCAAGCATTTCTGCCGCAAATGTACGGTAGTCGCCCAAGTTGTTTTTCTCAGTCATTTCTTGCAATTGTTCCATCGCAACGCGTTTTTGGCCTAATACAGCCTCGTCAGCAGTTGGAGGGATCAAAGCTTCCATTTTTTTCTTAGTTGTGCGTTCAACGATGCTCAAGTAGCCCATTTCACGTGGTGTTACAAACGTGACTGCGACTCCTTTTTTGCCTGCACGGCCAGTACGGCCGATACGGTGAACATAGCTTTCAGGATCCTGTGGAATATCAAAGTTGTATACATGTGATACGCCTGAGATATCAAGTCCGCGAGCTGCTACGTCAGTTGCAACTAAGATATCGACTTTGCCTGCTTTGAATTGCTTCAATACAGACATACGTTTTGCTTGGCTAAGGTCGCCATGAATTCCTTCAGCTACATAGCCGCGGATATTCAAAGCTTTTGCTAATTCGTCCACCCGGCGTTTTGTGCGACCAAAAATGATTGCAAGTTCCGGTTGTTGAACGTTGATTAGACGTGAAAGGATGTCGAATTTTTCGCGTTCTACCGATTTAACGTAGAACTGCTCGATGTTTTCAACAGTCATTTCTTTTGATTTGATTTTAACGATTTCTGGCGTCTTCATGAATTTCTCTGCAATGCGGCGGATTGCATCCGGCATAGTTGCTGAGAACAACAAAGTCTGGCGATCTTCTGGAACGCTTGACATGATTGTTTGGATGTCTTCGATGAAGCCCATGTTCAACATTTCGTCCGCTTCGTCAAGGATCAATGTGTTTACATTGTCCAATTTAAGCGTACGGCGGTTGATATGATCCAAAAGACGTCCAGGTGTACCAACGATAATTTGTGGGCGGTTTTTAAGTGCACGGATTTGACGGCTAATTTCTTGGCCACCGTATACTGAAAGGATGCGCACGTTTTTATCTTGGCCCAGTCTGTAAAGTTCTTCAGAAACTTGGATAGCCAATTCGCGTGTCGGTGCGATAACTAAACCTTGGACGTTGCCATCTTTAGTGTCGATTTTTTCAATCAACGGAATACCGAAAGCAGTTGTTTTACCAGTACCAGTCTGTGCTTGCCCGATAATGTCCTTGCCTTCCATGCCAAGACGGATCGTACCTTCCTGGATTGGTGTTGCTTCTTCAAACCCCATGCGTCGTACGGACTTTAAAGTTGTTTCGCTAATATTTAACTCTGAAAATTTTACCAAATTTTTTCAATCTCCTTTTGTCTTCATCTTATTTACAAATGGTGTACATTTTAGATGAAATCGTGACAAAGTCGAGCCTTTATGAGGAAGTTTCACGTCGAAAATCATACTCTGTAGTTTTAAGTCAGAGGGGATGTGTGAACAGAAAAAGCTCGGGCGTTGCCGAGCGGTCTGATCGGCGGGTTTTTTCATGCCCAATAAGTAGAACAAACCGTTTTGCTCAAAAAAATACTCTTCACAGGGAAGAGTGTCTCAAAAATGTATCCATTGCTTTCATTAGAATAGCACGATTTCCAAGTACTTGCAATCAATACGCAAAGGTTCTAATAATCAGTTTACTCCGCGCCCTTTTTCATGAATCCGAGGACCTGCATAAACCAATCGTCGCAATCATCGCTGTAGCAGATCAAGTGCTTGCCGGAGTCGGAATGGATGATGTGCTTTTCTTGAGAACCGATGTTGTCGTAAATATGCTCAGCAGCAGACACTGGGACAATGCCGTCTTTTCTTCCTTGCACAATGATGACCGGCACTTTGATTTGCTGGTAATGCGGTTCCACCATTTTGACCACTTTCAGGAACTCCGCCGTCGACCCCGGAGGCGTGTGCGTCAATTTGTATTTGTATTGCTGGAAAAACTCATTGTCCTTCAAATTCCCTTTTACGGCATCGGCCATTGTTTCTCTCATCTCTGCCAAGAGCTGGGCCGCACTAATATACTTGGCCGCTGCGCTCAACAGCACCAGCCGTTCCACTTTATAGCGCAATGCCAGATACATGGCGATCAAGCCGCCCATCGAAAAGCCCACGATAATGACGCGGTCCGTTTCCCTTTTCAATTCCCGAAGTGCAATCTCCGCCGCCATCATCCAATGCACGGCTTTTGTCCCGCGCATGTTCAGCGTTCTGCCGTGGCCCGGAAGCGTCGGCACTTTCACTACCCAATCCGTATGCTTTTCAATAAACTCGGCAAACGGCTCGACCTCGTAAGGCCCGCCTGTATACCCGTGAATGCACAAAACCCCTGTCTTCAAGCGGCTCTCCTCCCTTCTTTCAAGATCATCCCTCTGCCTTTCGAAGCTTTATCTTCTATATGAAATCCCACTTCTTGAATATGGCAAAAGTGATTTTCCGCATAATTTAAAACAGCGGAGGCAAAGCCCCCCGCTGTTTGTTAGTTCTCGATAAAAGGTTCAACAACCCGTTCAAGTGCCATGCCGCGGGATCCTTTAACCAGAATCAATGAATCCGCTGTGATGCGCTCTTCCAAAAATTGAACGATCGGCGCATAATCACTTTCGCTCCAGACCAATTGACCTTGGTAGGTGTCTTTCATTTTTTCATAAAGCCATTTCATGCGCGGCCCGTATAAGCAAACACCGTGGATATCTTCTGAAATGGAAGCTTGAATGGCTTCGTGGTATTCCTGTTCATCGTCGCCAAGTTCCAGCATATCGCCAAGCACAAGCCATTTGTCTTCTTTCATGGTCGTTTCCCGCATAAAATTCAACGCCGCTTTCATTGAAGAAGGTGCTGCGTTGTAAGCATCGTTGATAAACGTTGCACCGTTTTTCGCAGGAATAATCTGCATGCGCATATCGGTCAAAGCCGCATTCTTCAACGACTTGCGGATGTCTTCTTCCGACAAACCAGCTTCCAGCGCAATCAAAATGGCGGACAATGTGTTCTTCACCTGGTGTTCACCGAGAACCGGAATGGCGAACGGCGCATCAATAATTCCGCTGACCTGGAAACTGCTGCCGTTTTCAGTTGCCTTAATATCGGTAACCGCCAGTTCGTTATTATTATCAAATCCGAACGATACAGCTTGAGGAAAATCTTCGACGAAAGGCTGAAGCAAAGGCTCATCGCCGTCGTAGAATAATTTTCCGTGGCTTTCCAATCCAGCCGTAATCTCAAATTTTGCTTTGGCAATGCCTTCGCGGGAACCAAGGTCCTGCATATGGGCTTCACCAATGTTCGTGATGACTGCATAATCCGGACGGGCAAGCAGGGATAAAAATTCGATCTCGCCAAAACCGCTCATGCCCATTTCCAAAACCGCAAACTTGGTATCTTCATCCAACGACAAAATCGTCAGAGGCAAGCCGATTTCGTTATTGTAATTGCCTTGTGTTTTCTGCACTTTAAAATACGGCTTTAATACACTTGCCACCAAATCTTTTGTTGAAGTCTTGCCGTTTGAACCGGTAATGCCGATGACCACAGTCGACAGTTCATCGCGATACGCTCTCGCCATTTGCTGAAGCGCTGTTTTCGGATCTTCGACAATTAAGAGCGGCACATCCTTCGGCGGGTTTGGCTCATCCTGCTGCCAAAGCGCAGCGGCAGCCCCTGCTTCAAATGCCTGCTGGACGTATTTGTGCCCATTGGTCTTTTCTCCGCGGAACGGAATGAATAAATCGCCAGGCTGAAGTGTTCGGGTGTTGATCGACACGCCTGTAATTTCAATTCCTTTAAAATTTGTTTTTATATCAAGCCATTTGGCCAGTTCTTCAATCTTCTTTTTCATCGGGTATCTCCACTCAATCCATTTTTACTTGCAATAATTGCTTATCTTCATAGCGTTCAATGGCTAAGGCAATCAGGCGTTCAATCAATTCCGGGTAAGGCAGCCCCGTGTTTTCCCATAACAGCGGGAACATGCTAAATGGCGTAAAGCCCGGCAAGGTGTTTACTTCGTTGATCAGGATCTCGTTTGAAGCCGTCACAAAGAAATCGGCGCGGACAAGGCCCGAACAATCCAGTACTTTAAATGCCTTTTTCGCTGAAGCCACAAGTTCTGCGTAAACGTCTTCGTCCAGTTCTGCAGGAATAATCATCGCTGTATTGCCGTCTTTGTATTTCGCCTGGTAATCGTAAAACGCTTTGAGCGGCTTGATTTCTCCGGCAACCGAGCATTCCGGCACATCGTTCCCAAGCACCCCGACTTCGATTTCACGAGCTACCACGCCTTGTTCAACCACAATTTTGCGGTCGAATTTCAAAGCTTCTTCTACAGCTGCAACCAGTTCCTGTTCGTTTTCCGCTTTGCTGATGCCGACGCTTGAACCTAAATTAGCAGGTTTGACAAAAACCGGCCACTTCAGTTCACTTGCCACTTTGTTAACCCAGAAATTTTGGTCATTCTGCCATTCCCGGCGAATAAAGTACACATAAGGTGTTTGGTTTAAACCGGCTATTTCAAACAGCTGCTTCATTACAACCTTGTCCATGCCGGCAGAAGATGCCAGCACCCCGTTGCCCACATACGGCAAATTCATCACTTCCAACAAGCCTTGGACCGTGCCGTCTTCTCCATTAGGTCCATGCAGCAATGGAATAATGACTTCCAGACTTTTTTCAGCTTCTTCAGGCAAGAAACCGGAAATGTCGTGTGGATGAGACGATCCTTCCGCCAATTGAAGCTGTTCAATTGTCTGGGCCGGCCCTTCCAGCATCGTCCCCTTCACCCATTCCCCTTCCTGGGTAATGTAAATCGGATATATTTCATACTTATCAAAGTTTAAAGCATTTGTAACTGCCAGCGCAGTGGAAAGCGACACTTCGTGTTCTGCCGATTTGCCTCCATATAATAAACCAATCCGTTTTTTCATTCGTTAAACCTCCGCTTATGTCCAGTTCCGAGTTCTTCGGCGCTTTTCATGTTCTTAATTTCGTTTTGCATATTGCTTAGTTTATCACGAACAGCGAAAGACGAAAAATTTTTTCCGGGCAGCAGCCCAAAAAGTTCCGATTTTCCGCTTCATATCTTAAGTTATCCAGACAAAAAAATAATACCCGTTTCCGGGTATTATCTCCATTGCTTCGTTTTTCTGTCGAAAATGATTTTGCGGGTGACTTCCTGTTTTGTGTAATCCCGGATATCTGACCAAAATTCGTCCAGAAACGAAATCTCTTCGACTGACCGAATATGCAATTCAATCGTGTTCTTTGTTTTTTCAGGATCCGCAAGTGAAATCAAAGCCCCTTCACGGAAATCGTTTTTCAACGAAGCTAAAATTTCCCTGGGCACTTCCGGCACCAGGTCTTTCGGTTTACGGCGCCAGAAATTCTGCCCGCTCGTTTCTTTGCGGATCAGCTGGATAAAGTAATTGCCGACTAGCTCATTCAATCGTTCCATGTAGCGGAAATAAATTTTAGTTGTCTGCTCTTCTTCGCTCGATAAATAAACAAACTCATTTTGTAAATCTGCGTAAAAAGGAGGGCGCACTGTTTCTTTTTTATGGCCAATATACAACAGTTCGGCCTGCTCTTGGGGAGTCAAAGAATTTAATTGCTTCTCGTTTTTAAAATCAATCCAGCAAAATTCACTTTTTTTATGAGCCAGCGCTTTTCGAAGCTGTACAAAATCTTCTTGGCCAACAAATTCCATGTAAGTATGCATATTGAATGAAGCATCTTCATATGGGTGTTTGAGCAACAGGAGATTTTTGGGCATCTTCACAGCGTCCAAAAATTGGGCAAAGGTTAAGCCGCTAAAAAGAGCAAACTGATCGGCTTCATTTAGATAAATGTATAAATGCTGTATGTAATAATCCGCGTTTAACGGTTTTTTGACCATATCCCCCACTCCAATCTCCTTTTTACATTATACGACCATTCCAATGAAATATGAAACATCCTAGCTCTATTTGCGTCATTACTTTTGGTATAGGCACATTCGCTGAGAATACGCTATAATGTAAACCGACTCTCAATCCTAAAAAAGTACAGGTGAACGCAAATGCATACTAACAAGAGCTTTTCCGATCGCATTGATTGGCCGCTCGCTTTTATATTGTTTCTCTTTTTTGCTGTTTCTTTGATTGCCATTTCTTCCGCACAAACATCGGGCCAATATTTGACGAACTTCGTGCCAAGGCAAGCTCTTTTTTATTTTATTTCCATCTGTATGATTGGTGTGCTGATGTACTTCGATCCTGAACAGTATAAAAAGATGGCTTACTACCTTTACGGGCTGGGCATCTTTCTTCTGATTGTGCTAATGGTCTCGCCCGATGGCCCTGGCCAGATTGCGGAACCTGTCAACGGCGCAAAAGCCTGGTTCCATACGCCGTTTGTCAATATCCAGCCGGCGGAATTTATGAAAACTTTCTATATTTTGGCTTTGGCAAAAATGATTTCTTCCCATCATGAAAAAAATCTGTTAAAGACGATGAAGACCGATTTGATCCTGCTCGGAAAGATTCTTTTCTGTTTGATGATTCCGCTCGGCTTTATCCTGCTTCAGCCCGATTTGGGTACCGCACTTGTCTTTATCGCCATCACGCTTGCGTTGACGGTTGTCTCGGGCATCACCTGGAAAATTATTGCTCCGAGTTTCGGCGGTGTGGCAATAATTGGCGCACTCCTTTTATGGATGACCCTTTATATGCAGGATTTTCTGTCCAGTGCATTCGGTTTGAAACCGTATATGTTCGAACGGATATACACGTGGCTCGATCCGTATTCCTACGCGGAATCAGGCGGCTATAACTTGATCGCTGCAATGAATGCCATCGGTTCAGGCGAAGTGTTCGGCAAAGGCTATCAAGGCCGGCAAGTGTATGTTCCGGAAAACCACACCGACTTTATCTTTACCGTCATTTCGGAGGATTTCGGATTTGTCGGAGCCAGCGCCGTCATCATCCTGTTCTTTATGCTGATTTACCATTTAACAAGAATCACGCTTCAGTTTAAAGATACGTTCAGCACGTACGTCTGCGCCGGCATTATTGCCATGATTACGTTCCACGTTTTCCAAAATATCGGCATGACAATTCAGCTGCTCCCGATTACCGGCATTCCTCTTCCGTTCATCAGCTACGGGGGAAGTTCTCTAATCGGGAATATGCTGGCCATCGGCATCGTGTTCAGTATGAAGTTTCATCACCGCAATTATATGTTCGGCAACGATAAAGAACTTGACTAAAAAACTCCGACGCTCGGCGTCGGAGTTTTTTTGCATTCATTATTGAATTTGCGGTGCTTGCGGCAAAGCCAGGGCTTTCAATAATTCTACACGAGATTTTGTGATGTTTACTTGGATTCCCAGTTTCGATAAATTTGAAACGATTTTGCGAACTTCAACGTCTTTCGCCATCCAGATCACCTCTTTATATTTTCATACTGTTATTGACGTTTAAAATGACAGTCAGTTTCGTATGTATGGGTTAATAGTTGACTTTTTTGTGTCTATGCATATAATACCATCTTTTCAGAACTTTAAACTTTTCATTTTGATGACAAAGTAAAAAACATGTAAATGCTTTGTGTGGAAAGGAGACGGCTTTAAATATTTTTTTGCAGCCGCTCTGTTGCCCTCCTTCGCCTGGTTCCTCACTTCTTGATTTTTACTGGATTGTTGTTCTTATTGAACAAAGGTAAAATAGAAGCAGAGCCTTTTAGAAAGCAGGAGTTTCACATGAAAAAAACCATTTTGTTGTTGATGTCTGTCCAATTTTTCGTTTATCTGGGTTTCGGCATTATTATTCCGGTTTTGCCGGAGGTTGTGGTCCAGCAGGGATATGCAGATATCCACGTAGGCGGCTTGATTACCATCTATGCCCTCGCATCGTTTTTCACCGCACCGCTTTGGGGCCGGCTGTCTGATAACGTCGGACGCAAAAAATTGATTTTAACCGGTTTAGCCGGTTTCAGCCTGAGCTTCTTTTTATTTTCCTTATTCCTCGACCATTTGGTTTTATTGTACGCATCGCGCATCATTGGCGGATTGTTCTCGGGTGCCCTTTACACAGCCGTAACCGGGTATGTTGCGGATATCACCACTTCGGAAGAGCGCAATAAATACATGGGGCTGCTTGGCATGTCCATCGGCCTTGGCTTTATATTCGGTCCGGCAATCGGCGGGCTGCTCGGTGCCGTATCCCTTTCATTGCCGTTTACTGCATCTGCCGTCCTGGTGCTCGCACTGATGGTATATGCCGGAATCGTTTTAAAAGAACCGGATCGTTCAGGGGAAGCGGTTAAACGGAAGCTGCTGCCGCAAGGTGCCGCCATGCTTTGGAACTACCGCATCCGTTACTTGTTCCTGTTCTCGTTTACGGTAACTTTCCTGCTGGCTGGATTGGAATCGACGTTCCAGCTGTTCCAAATCGACCAGATCGAAATTACGCCGCTGCAGCTCGGCTACCTCTTTATGGCCAGCGGGCTTGTTGATGCCGCCATCCAGGGAGGCGTTGTCCGCCGGGTCAAAGACGGTACAGAAACCAAATGGATCATCGGTGCCCAAATCGTGACCGCGGCAGGACTGTTTTTGCTGCCCTTCACTTCAAATCTGGTTTTCGCGGGTATTGCCCTCAGTATTTTTACGGCCGGCAACGCACTTGCCCGGACCGTACTCGTATCACTTACATCCAAAGAATCCGGCGGGAAATACGGAACCGCAGCCGGCATGACTTATTCCATGGATAATATGGGGCGCATCATCGGGCCGTTGTTTTTCACTTGGCTGTTGACGCTCCAATCCGGTTCAATTTACTATTTATCGGGTCTGTTGGCCTTGCTCAGCATCGGGTTGATCATCGCCTACAGAAGCTCCGCCAAAACATTGCAGACAAACGAAAAAGCAAGCACCTCTTCATGAGGCGCTTGCTTTTTTCTATTTCTTATACTGGTGTACCGCCATTGATGTTCAACACTTGCCCGGTTACGTAAGACGAATCATCTGACGCCAGGTACACATAGCCCGGAGCTAGTTCATCCGGCTGGCCGGCACGCCCAAGCGGTGTATTCTTGCCGAAACTCTCTACCTGTTCCGCAGGGAACGAGGCTGGAATGAGCGGCGTCCAAATTGGCCCAGGCGCCACGGCATTGACGCGGATTCCTTGTTCTGCAAGGGATCCGGACAAGGCGCGTGTGAACGATAGAATGGCCCCTTTTGTAGAAGAATAGTCGATCAATGTCGGCATTCCTTGGAAAGCCGTGATCGAAGTGGTGTTGATAATCGAACTGCCCGGTTTTAAATGGTCGAGCGCTGCTTTGGTGACGTGGAACATGCCGAATACATTTGTTCGGAACGTCCGCTCCAATTGCTCCGCCGTTATGTCTTTCAACGAATCCTGCAGATGCTGCTCGGCGGCATTGTTGACGAGAATATCCAATTTGCCGAATTCATCGATCACTTTTTGCACGGCTTCCTGGCAGAATGCTTCATCGCCGATATCGCCGGCAATCAGGAGGCAGCGCTTCCCTTCTTTTTCAACATACTTCTTTGTTTCTTCTGCATCTTCATGTTCATCCAGATAAGCAATGGCGACGTCTGCCCCTTCTTTTGCAAAAGCTACGGCAACTGCGCGTCCGATGCCGCTGTCCCCACCGGTAATCAATGCCGTTTTCCCTGGCAAACGCTGTGCTTTCCCAGCGAGATTGCCGGTAAAATCAGGCTCTGGCGTCATTTCGGATTCAAAGCCCGGTTGGCGTTCCTGTTCTTGCGGCGGCAAGTTTTCTGGTTTGTCTTTATCCATTTTGCTTCATCCTCTCTGATTTTTCATGTCTTTGGCATTTTTCCCTTTGAATCCTCACCTAAACCTGAAAACACGAAAAACAGCCGGACCCAAGGCTGGAGTCCGGCTGGCAACATGTTTTATTGTTTTTGCAGAATCACGCTGTCGGAAGAATTGCCAAGTGCAGGGTATGCTTCTTTGATCACGCTTGTCCGGATCATATATGCGGTTAAAACGATTAGGCACAGGCTGCTTCCCAAAACCACGTATTCGGCCGGAACCTTATCATACAGCAAGCCGAATAACAGATATCCAAGCGGCATCATCGCCATTGCCATCGATTCCAGGATTCCGAAGACGCGTCCGCGGTATTCCTCATCGACGTCTTTTTGCATCATGATGCCAATCGGTGTATTCACACACACATTCGACGCACCGAAAGCGAGCATCAGAATGATCAAGTAGCCGACGTTCAGGTTATAAGAAAATTCTAAGATGAGCGGCAAACCAAGGGCAGCAAGAAGCACGGACATCACCAGAATGGCTCGCTTGGAGAATAGCAGCGGAAACTTCACTTCTTTTCGGACAGAGAAGTAAATGGATCCCGCCAGCATGCCGACCGCAATCATCGCTTCGATTACACCAAAATGAGCCGACTCCACTTTTAATTGCTGAACCGCGATAAACGGCAAGCCGATCATCAATGCAGAGAAAAAGAAATTCAGCCCGATAGCGGTCGTCACAATGACCATGATCACCCGGTTGGTTCTTAAATAAGCGACGCCTTCTTTCATGCCTTGAATGACCGATGGTTTCGGCTGTTCTTCCGACTTCGCTTCAACAGTGGTAAACAATTTGAAGTTCATCGTCGCTTCCAGGGAAAGTGCAATGAAGTACGCGGCAATTTCAATGACGAGAAAAACATTCATGGAAACAAACCCGAACAAAGCACCCCCAATGACAGGTCCCCCAATCGCAGCAAGGGAAACCGCCGATTGGTTAAATCCCATCGCTTTTTGGATGCGGTCTGAATCGATTAAATTCGCGATGGATGCCGAAAACGTGATGCCGTTGAACATGGAGAAAATCGATACCAAGGCCGTTGCTGCGTAAATGGCCGGGAGCGACAATCCTGCAATCATGCTGTACCCCAGCAATCCGCCGACTGAAAGAATACCGCCGAGCTGCGATGCGATAATCAGCTTCTTCTTCGAATAATTATCAGCGGCATAACCGGCAAGCGGTGCCAAAATTGTCCGCGGCAAAATGCTGCTGATGAGATTGATGGCAAAACTCGCAGCCGATCCCGTTAAAGCTAACACGTATAAGCTAATCCCGAATGCGTAAACACTGCTGCCGAAAGTCGAAATCAATTTACTGATTGTGAATGTGTACAAATGGTAACTTGCCCGTTTAAGCTTTGCCGCTTCTGGCATTTTCCAAGCTCCCTTTGCATAAGTTTAATTTAATTAAACAAAATATAACATGCCAAAACTGGTATTGCAAGCTAAAGTTTAATATAATTAAACCACTATCCAAAAGAGGTGATGAAGTGGAAACATTGGGCGAACGCATCAAGAAATTACGCAAAGAAAAAGGCCTTACATTGCAGACCCTCGCAGGCGAAGTTCTGACAAAAGGCATGCTCAGCTTGATTGAAAACAACAAAGCCAAACCTTCCATGGAAAGCTTGGCTTATATAGCAGGACAACTCGGTGTCCATCCGAATGAATTGCTTGAGGAAGTCCCGACAACCGAACTGCGCGAACTGCTTCAGGAAGTTGAAACGCTTTATAAAGCAGATCTGTATCAGCCGGATGATTTCAATCCGATTGTCGATAAGATCGAACCGTACGCTGAAAAACTTCCTTACCGATATGAGTCAGCCCGACTTTTGGAAATTTATAGCCGCAGTCTGTACTATGCAAAACTTCCGGACTGGCAGCCTGTATTGGAACGGGCAGAAACGATGTATGAAGGACTGCACTTGGTCAATAACAGCGCGGATGTCCATATGTTCCGGGCCATGGTAACGTTTCAGCAACATGAATATGCGGAAGCTTTGAAAATGCTGCAGGACTCACGGCGCTCTTTTGAAGAACGGGATGCCGTTATTGACTCACTGAAAAAGCTCGACTTCGATTTCCTCGAAGCCATTCTGTACTTTGCCATCGGAGAAGATGCCGAAGCGCTCCGGCTTTTAAAAGAAGGCATTGATTATTCACGAGAGCACCAGATTTACTACAAGATCAACGACCTTTACCGGGTGATGAGTTTCCATGCCATTCTTACAAATGACATCGAACGTAAGGACTACTATGTCCGCAAATTGCGGTTATTCGCTGAGTTCTCGGAAGATGAAAAAATTGAAACGACTCTCGATTTACTGGAAGCACATTATTTAATTTCCTTTGCGCATGAATATGACAAAGCTGAGAAAATCATTGATAGCAAGCTGGAAAAATACAAAGATGAAGAAGGCTATGATGCATTTTATCTGGAAAAAGGAAAAGTCCTTTATCATAAAGATAACTTGGATGAAGCGTTAAAGTGGCTGCAGCAGCATAAAATTTCAGATTACCTTCACCACCCTTATGACTTGTCAATGAATTACGAAAAAGATGCATACTTGGCGTTGATTTATGAACAGCAAGGCCGACATGATTTAGCAGTGAAGCACGCGGCCATCGCCAAAGAAAATATCGAACCGATGCTGGACTTGCCTTATAAAAAGTTCATCCTGGATGTATACCGGCAGATTGCCCAATAGAAAAAACCCGCCAATTGGCGGGTTTTTATAGTTGGTGGTATTCCGTGTACACTTTATGAAATTTCATGAGCGATTCCCAATCCGCTTCAAAGTTTGGCTGGATGCAGGAAATTTGAAATAAATTACGGTTTTTCAAATAGCCGCTCTTGGCATGCAGTTCAAATCCAGACAGATGGGCATCAAGCGGAAACTGTTTGAAGTCCGCTTCTGCTTTGAACGTAAGCAGTATGGGATAGCCTTCCGCTAAAGCGGGCCAATTGCCGGTTTCCGTTTTCATCGTTTCAAAGCGCTTCTGCAACAGCGAATACCTTTCAGGATAGGCAGCCAGCGCCTGCTTGAAACTTTTCAACAGCGGATAAGACAAAGTGAACGGCACTTTGTTGCCATACAAGCCGATATCGAGATAAGCAGGCAAGTACGGATCCGGTTCAATTTTGTGGTGAGAAAAAACGATGGCTAATCCGCTTACGGTGCCAACCGCTTTTCCGCTTACTGCTGTGGCAAGCCAGACCTTCTTCAAAGAAAATGGAAGTGCACCGAATGTACTGACAGCATCCACGCATAGTTTCACTCCAAGGCCGGCACATAACTTCCCTATGGCATCCAAATCGTTCAGCATGCCGACAGATGTTTCTCCGTGCACCATCAACAGCCAGCCGTATTTTCCGCCAGCCAGTTCCCCCCTGATTTGATCCAGCGAAAAAACTTGGCCCCAGTCGGCATCCATTGCATCAAAAGAAAGCTGCCATCTGGCGGCTTGTTCTTTTAGCCGCTTGCCGAATTCCCCGTTCACGAGAATCAGCCCTTTTGTTTGTTCTTTTTTCAACTGGGCGATCATCGCTTCATTGGCAAGCGTGCCGCTTCCGGCCAGCAGATGCGGCTCCGCTTCCGCCAATAGATGCAGCCGGTTTCTTACTTCCCCGCAAAGCGCCTCGAATGCCGAAGAGCGATGGGATAAGGGGAAATCTTGAAAAGGCGACGCAAGTTCCTTGGTCAACTGGACAGGCCCAGGATGAAACAGTTTTCTTTTGGTCTGCAGCCTGGCTGCTACGGATTCTGCGTATTGCTGGCGCGTCGTCACCATTGGAATAAACACCGCTTCTCCTTTGCCCACAGGCTCCGCAAACGCTTGAAAGCCGATTTGGTCGTAGAGCCTTAATTGCCGCGTCGTTCCTGAAATGACAGCCGCATCGTATCCTTGTTCATAACAGTAATCCGACAACGCCCGGGCCAACAGGAAAAACACACGGCCATTGCGATGGGGTTTTCGTACTGCCATCAGGCGGATCTCACAGATTTTTTCAAAATGTGGAAGAAAATTTTCCACCTTCCCAATTTTCTTATCAAGTGAAAACGGACGCTCGTCGCGAAGCGCAATCATGCCGACAATGGCTGTATCCGCCAACACAATCAAATAAGTGTTTTGCTCATGGAAAGGGTCAACGCGCGTACCGGAAGAATCCGGTTCGTGCTGTGGGATTTCTTCTACGAAGGTTTCATAATTCAATTTGGCGATTTCGTCAAATTCAGATTGGGTCCGAGCAACTTTGCACCAATACAAGCGATTCCCGCCTTCCTATTTTTCCCGGAATACTTCTTCTACTTTATAAAGACTCAAATCGATGTCGATAGGTTTCCCGAGCGCCAGTTTCGCCAACTCTTTGCCGAGATAAGGGCCGGCTGTTAAGCCCGAAGAGCCGAGTCCATTGGCCATATACAAATTTTGCTGGCCAGGGACACGCCCAATCACTGGAAGTGCACTTTGGGTGGATGGCCTGAATCCGGTGCCAGCTCCCGTCACTTCTGCAGCCGCGAGCCCCGGAGCAGCGTCCAATGTTTTATCCAGAATGTGATGGATACCGCCGGCGGTAAGCTTTGTATCAAACCCCGCATCGTTTTCATGTGTTGCACCAGCCATGATGCGGCCGCCTGAAAAAGGAACAACATACAAGCCGTACGGCACCATTGCCACCGGCCAGTCAACCACGGAATCTTCTTCTGCATGCATGTGAAGAATTTGAGCTTTTTGCGGAACAATGTCCAAAGCCAATCCAAGCGGTTCAAACAATTCAGCTGCCCACGCGCCGCCTACCGAGATGATGCTGTCTGCAAAAAATTCTTCTGTTTCCGTCCGGACTCCTGTCACTTTTGAATCTTCCACCATTAGTTTGGCGTTGCCACTAACTTTTCTGGCACCAAGTTTTATAGCCGCCCGGATCAAAGCATCTCTGATCGCATGGCCTTCCACGCGCGCCGCGCCGCTGACAAACAGAGACCCATATTCATCTGAGGCAAAAGGAAACAGCTCTTTCGTTTGAAGAGGAGACAAACGGTTGATTTCCCCCATTTCCGGAGCTTCTTCCCGCCGCTCATATGCTTTCGCTTCCATTTTATCCAATTTGCTTTCCTCGTGAATGCTAACAATCCCGACTTGCTTATAGCCGGTATCTGATTCACCCAATTGTTCCAGTTCCGTTATTAACTTTGGATAATAAGCGGCTCCACTTTTTGCCAGGCCATACCATGCCTTGTTTCTGCGCTGCGATATCCAGGGGCAGACGATACCTGCCGCTGCACCGGTCGCTTGTCCGGCGTCTTCACGGTCGATCAAGGTGACAGCTGAACCTAATTTTGCCGCATGGTAAGCAGCAGAGGCACCCAGAATGCCAGAGCCGATAATGATGACTGATTTCATGTACAACACCTAGTTCCTATTTTTTTATTCCACTTTATTTCAAGTTTCTATATGCATTCATTTTACTGGAGATGCCGTCTTTACTCAAACAGCTCCCCTTTTAAGCCCCTTCGGGTGATTCGAAATCCAGTTTTGGGGTAAAGCAATATATAGAAATGAGTATGGGGAACCTAGAAGGAGGAATTTGAATGGAAAGAAGTTCATCAACTGAAAAAATCTTGCCGGTCACGTCCATCCGAGACGGCTCAGGTACGGAAGTAGTGCCTGGAGTTTATTGTTACACCATCCAAATAGCAAACGTCTTTTTTATCGGCAATCCTGAAATCAGCAACGAATGGGTACTGGTTGATGCCGGAATGCCAGGTTCGGGGCACCGCATCCTATCTAAAGCCGCTGACCTTTTCGGACCCGACCACCGGTTAAAAGCCATTATCCTGACCCACGGCCATTTTGACCATGTGGGCGGCTTGATTGATATCCTCGAAGAACACCGGGTTCCGGTCTATGCCCACCCTCTTGAATTTTCATACTTAAAAGGAGCTTCCGACTACCCGGCACCGGACCACGAAGTGGACGGCGGAACGGTAGCCAAAATGTCTTGGGAGTTCCCGTACAAAGCAATTGATATTTCCGCCCATCTCCACGAGCTGCCAGCAAACGGTTCGATTCCTGAAATGCCGGGCTGGAAATGGATTCATACACCCGGACACACCGAAGGCCATGTCTCCCTATTCCGGAATCATGGACGGGTATTGCTTGCCGGCGATGCCTTTGTCACTGTCAAACAAGATTCCCTTTACAAAGTGCTGACGCAAAAACGGGAAGTGCACGGCCCGCCGGTATATTTAACGCCTGATTGGCGTTCGGCCTGGGAATCTGTTGTTAAGATTGTCGAACTTCGGCCTTCAGTCGCAGCAACCGGACACGGAAAACCGATGCGCGGTGCAGCTCTTGCAAAAGGCTTAGTGAATTTAGCCAATAATTTCCAAGAAGTTGCTATACCCAAATACGGGAAATTTGTAGAACAGCCAAAAGCCCAGTAACAGACACTCCCCTTGAAAGCATGGCTTTCAGGGGGCTTTTTCCGGCAATTTCCTCTCAATTCTTAGAGACACGAAAAGAAATGAAAATTTAATGTTTAGATATTTCGAAAAAGGGAATACAAATAGTCCAGTCTCGTTTTCTTTAGAAACTGCACTATTAGGAATGGAGATGAGCACGATGACGAAAAAGGCGCTATTTGTTTCTGACCACGGAGATCCGCTGGCAAAATTAGGCGGCAAGCAAGCCGGTGGCCAAAATAACTACGTAAAACAATTAGCTCTTGCCCTTGAAAAAAATGGCTGGCAAATAGATGTCGTCACACATTGGTGCGACGCTTCAGCACCGCAAATAGAAAAATTCGGGACTGCCTGCCGCGTAATCCGCATTGAAGCAGGGCATAAAGGTTTCGTATCAAAAGATGAAATGTATACAATGCTTCCGGCATTTTATAAAGAAATGAAAAGCACGCTGCTGCTTTCTTCATATGATCTCGTTCACACGCATTACTGGCTGTCCGGCTTGATCGGAAAACGGTTAAAAGAAGAATTCGGGCTTCCGCTTGTCCATACTTCCCATTCATTGGGCTGGGCAAAAGCAAAAGCGACAGGAATCCGAGACGCCCGCCGCATAAAAGCCGAAAGAGCGATTTTACAGGCTGCAGATGAAGTGCTGGCAACAACCAACAATGAAAAACAGTTGATTCAACATAATGTCAACTCGCCTTCTCCTATAAAAGTCATCCCCATTGGAGTTGACCAAGCATTCAAAGTGCGTGGAATCCGTACACATCTTAGAAAAAAGGCCGGCCATGACGCCCCCCTCTTTGTTTTTGCCGGCAGATTGGAAGAAACAAAAGGCATCTTCACTTTGCTGGAAGCATTCCAATTGCTCATCCAAAAAGGTGATGAAAGTTTAAGACCACGGCTCCTGATTGCCGGCGGCGAAGAAGACGCCATTGATCCGGAAACGCGTTTGCCGCTTGATGAAAAATTGCGCAATGCCGTCAAAGGAATCGAAGAGCACGTGGAATTTTTAGGGCCGCAATCGCAAGAGCAGCTTTCACTGTTGTTTAATATTGCGACTGCAACCATTGTGCCAAGTTATTACGAATCGTTCGGCATGGTGGCGGCTGAAGCGCAAGCTTGCGGAAGCCCAGTGATCGCTTCAGATGTCGGCGGATTGAAGAATGTTGTGCAAAATGGCATCACCGGACTTTTGGTTGATCCGAAAAACGAAATAGATTTGGCTATTGCAATGGAAGTATTGTCAAAAAACACATTGTTGGTTGAACGCTTAAGCCGCCAGGCAGTGCGTATTGCTAACCGTGATTTTGACTGGACATCTATTTCAAATCGTGTCAATTCAATGTATGAGGTGATTACAAGTGCAAAAAACAAAACATATACTGGCAACCGACCTGGATGGAACACTGGTGGGTGATCCAGACGGCCTTCAGCAATTGCTGGAGTTTTACGAAGAACAGGTTTACGACGTTTCGTTGATTTACATCACCGGCCGGTACTTTGATTCCGCCTTGTCGCTGATCAAAGAAGAAAATCTTCCGGTTCCGGATATCTTGGTTACCGATGTCGGCTCAAGCATTTATATCGGCAACTCATTCGACAAAGACCTGGAATGGCAAAAACGGATCAAGGCTAATTGGATGCCGGATGAAATTCACGCCATTGCTGCGACCGTTCCCGGCCTTACCAAGCAGCCGATGTTTCTGGAAAACCGCTGTTCATACTATGTTGCAGATGAAAAGCCTGTTGAAGAGTTCAGGAACAAGCTGGCTTCGTCGGGCATACCGCATAAATTGATTTTCAGCGGCGGCAAAGACGTGGACATTGTACCTGAGGAAAGCGGCAAAGGCCGCGCCCTTCAATACCTTCTGGATAAATACAAAGTGGAAGATGCCAAACTGCTTGTTGCAGGTGATTCGGGCAATGATCTGGAAATGCTGACGCTCGGCTTCCCTTCCGTCATTGTGGGCAATGCCCAGCCTGAACTATTGGAAAGTGATGAGCATCCCCGTATTTTCCGGGCGAAAAAAGGCTTTGCCGGAGGCATACATGAGGCATGGACACACTTTCATTCCGAATAACCTTTTCCAGCCCTCGACGACGGCTGGAAAAGGTTTTTTACGTATTCCGGCCTTTGTGATTCCGAGTAAATATTTGTTTTTTTAGCTATTTGGTTTATATTTAGTAGAAAGGCAGTTTCGTGATTCAAAGCAGTGCCGCTATATCACACTATCTGTACATAGCTTATATCTTGCCTACGAACAGGAGGAATTGAGATGAGTAAAGTCGCGAATTTGCAAAAAGAGTCCATGGTCATGTTGAAAGAAACGAGCCGGACTTTTTTCATCCCAATCAATTTTTTAGAACCGACATTGAAAAAGACCGTTGCTTCTGCATATCTTTGTATGCGCGCAATCGACGAAATTGAAGACCATCCCGAAATGGATGACGACATCAAACGGCATTTGCTGCTGGCTATCAGTGAAATGCTTCAAACTGACTTCGACCGTGATCGTTATCAGGAACTAATCCGTCCATATGTACATATTCTGCCTCCTGTAACTCAGCGCCTTGCTGACTGGATCAGCGTTTGCCCTGAGGAGATTGTCGGCAAAGTCAACGAATCTACCGCTATCATGGCCGGCGGAATGGCCAAGTGGGTAGAGAAAAAATGGGTCATTACCACAAAAGAAGAGCTGGATGACTACACTTATTACGTCGCCGGGCTTGTCGGTACGATGCTGTCCGATTTGTGGAAATGGCATGACGGCACGGAAACCGATCCGGACCTCGCCATTGCTTTTGGACGTGGATTGCAAGCGGTCAATATGCTTCGCAACTACGATGAAGATCTTGAACGCGGTGTTACGTTTGTGCCGGACGGCTGGAACCGTGATGACATGTTCAACTACGCTAATGATAATTTGGCCCAAGCAGACTTGTATGTTAAGTCCATTAAAAATAAACGTATTTTGATGTTCTGCAAAGTTCCGCTTGCACTTGCCCATAGCACATTAAAAGCGTTGAAATCCGGCAAGGAAAAAATCACCCGCAAAGAAGTCGAAGGCATTGTCGAGCAGTTGAAACAAGAAGAAAAAATCGATTAAGCTGGGAAAACATTCAACTCATTGTTGAATGTTTTTATTTTCCATATTTTTAAGTTGTATTCACTTAATGGAACGCTCTCTTTCCTTCTTCCTTTCGGCCAAATAGTCTATACTGGTTATACAGATCTTTTAAACGAATGAGGGAAAAACATGACCGCATCAATCTTAAGTATCCTCACTGCTGCAACGCTTATACTTAATATTTTTCTCGCCGCAGCGCTTGTTTTTCTCGAGCGCCGGGACGCGACTTCTACTTGGGCCTGGATTCTGGTCTTATTTTTCATTCCCATTTTCGGATTCTTTATCTATCTGCTGTTAGGAAGACGGCTTCGAAAAAAAACGCTCTTCAAATGGGAAGGCCGGGAACGTGTCGGAATTGAAAATTTAATCGCCCACCAGATGAACGACCTTCATGACAACGAATTTCCGTTTAAAGATCCCCAAGTCCAAAATTATCAAGACTTGGTGTATTTGCATTTAAGAAACAATGGGGCTGTCTTGACACAGGATAACGCTGTCCAGGTATTCAATGACGGCCGGGCAAAATTTGATGCGTTGGTCCAGGATATCGAACAAGCAAAACACCACATACATATCCAATACTACATTTTCCGGCTGGACCAGCTTGGCAATCGGATTATGGATGCTTTGACCGCCAAAGCGAAAGAAGGCGTTAAAGTGCGCTTGTTGTACGATGATATGGGTTCCCGCCGAATCAGCAAAAGACATTTCAAAGAATTTATCCGCGCAGGCGGAGAAGTGGAAACTTTTTTCCCTTCTATTTTGCCTATCATCAACCCACGCCTGAACTACCGGAACCACCGGAAAATTGTCGTCATTGATGGCCGGGTGGGCTATATCGGCGGCTTCAATGTTGGAGACGAATACTTGGGCCTCAGCCGGAAATTCGGTTACTGGCGGGACACGCATCTGCGCTTGGAAGGAAGTGCCTTGCACCCGCTGCAAACGCGCTTCATCCTGGACTGGAACCAGGCATCGGCAAGAAATGACATTGAATACGACGAAGCCTTCTTTCCGGCACTCCCTAAAAAAGGAGATACGGCTATGCAAATCGTTTCAAGCGGGCCTGACGAAGAGTGGGAACAGATAAAAGACGGCTATATAAAAATGATTAATATGGCGGAGGAATACATCTATATCCAGACGCCCTACTTTATCCCGGATCCCAGCTTTTATGACGCAGTGCGGATTGCGGCATTGTCGGGAATCGATGTGCGCATCATGATTCCGAACAAACCGGATCATCCTTTCGTCTACTGGGCAACTTATTCGTATGCCGGCCAAATGCTGCGGGCGGGTGCCCGTGTATTTATCTACGACAATGGTTTTCTTCACACGAAAATGATTGTGGTGGATGACAAAGTTTCGACGGTCGGCACGGCCAACATTGATGTGCGCAGCTTTAAGCTGAATTTTGAAGTGAATGCTTTTATTTATGACCATAAGGTTTCCAGTGAACTTGCTGATTTGTTTTATCAGGACATGGAGCTTTCGGAAGAGCTGACACTTGGTCTGTACTATGCGCGAACCCGAATGATCAAAACAAAAGAATCGATTGCCCGACTGCTGTCGCCGATTCTCTAACCCATAAAAAAAGATCGTCTCCCGGAGGAGACGATCTGAGCTTGTGGACAAAAGAATTTTACGCATGAGAAATGAATTAACATCCAACAGGGAATACCGGATCCTCCGTTACAGCCGGACGCGTTCCGCGGGCTTGCGCCGAACTAACTCGGAACTTGCGTCCCGAGTGGATTTCGGCACTTCGCTATCCCGCAGGAGTCGCCGGCTTTCACTGCGGATCCTCAGAGTGGCGGTTACTCAAAGGTGTCGCTTTTCTTTTTTTACTAGATAGTTGGTTCGATCCGATCACCGTTCACTTTCAAATCAAAGAGAGATACACCAACCGGTCCGGCCACGGAGACTCCTGTGGGACAGCGAAAGCTGAAGACCCCGCAGGTGCGAAGCGGCGAGGAGGCTGAAGCTGAGCCCACGGAAAGCGAAGTGGCCGATCCGGTTGGTTTTATGCATTTCTATTCATTTAAGTTATACTTTGTCTACAGTCTGAGATCGTCTCCCGGGGGAGACGATCTTTTTAATGTACCCCCAAATACTCTTCCAAGGTGATTCCCTTGGACTGAATATCAGCGGCCACTTTTTTTCCAACATAACGGTAATGCCAGGATTCGTGCATATAGCCTGTAATTTTTTCTGCGCCTTTTGGATAACGGAGGATGAATCCGTAATTATGCGCATTGTCCTTCAGCCATTCCCCGCCTTTGGTATCGCCAAACGAAGACGAAGCCCAATGCTGTTCCTGCCCGGATTCGCCGATATCGAAAGCGAGTCCCGTTTGATGCTCAGAATAGCCCGGCCGCGCACTGTAACGGTCAGCAGCTTGCTGTCCGTCTTTTGCTACATAACCTGCATACAGTTCTTTTTGGCGGCCAAAATCACGGTATGTGCTGAAAGCCGTTAAATCGATGCCTGCCTTTAATGCATCCGCCCGCATGGATTCAAATGCACTTCTTGCCTCTTTCACTTCACCGGGTGCATAAGTCGCAGGCAACGGATGCTGCTTGTTGGCCAATAAAACACCGGATATAATCGTAGGCTTTGAAGGCAGCGCCAAATCTTCCGGATATTGGGTGGCATCCAGCTTGTTGCCAGAAGCCGGCTTCTGTTCTGCAGCTTTTTCTTCAGCCGCTTTCTTTTCCGCTGCCTCTTTCGCTGCCTGTTCTTCGGCGGCTTTCTTATCTGCTGCCTCTTTCGCTGCTTGTTCTTTTGCCGCTTGTTCTTCTGCAGCTTTCTCTTTCGCTGCCTGTTCTTCTGCCGCTTTCTCTTTTGCCGCTTGTTCATCCGCAGCCTTCTCTTTCGCCGCTTGTTCTTCCGCCGCTTTCTCTTTCGCTGCCTGTTCTTCGGCAGCTTTCTCTTCCGGTTTTTCTTCCGAAGTCGCCGCTTGCTGGCTTTGGGAAGGAGCTGTTGCGCTATTCACCGGATCGGTGTTTTTTTCCTGATTATAGAGCCAGAATACTGCAACTAACACGATTAAAGCTGCTGCCGCGACTGATGCCCACTTTATATAGGTTTTTTTGTTTTTTTGATTGATCGGAGAGCGTGATTTCATCATGTGCCTTCTTTCTGTCTAATTCCTTCTTATTCTACCATTTCTTCCGCCGGATTTCTCCCCTAACCATTGGACATTCGATATACTGAAATTAGAAGTTTAATGAAATATGAGGTTATCGATTATGAACAATCAAAAATGGCTTTCACTTAACTTTTTTGCTTTCTTTTTCACTTGGGGGGTATTCCTGCCGTACTGGACTGGCTGGCTCACCAACGAAAAAGGATTGAGCGTTTCAGCTGCAAGCATCATTCTAGGCGCCGGCATGGTTGCACGGGCCGTTTCCACTTTTTTGTTTTTCCCTTTGCTGACACGTATCTTATCACTAGGGAAACTTATGCAGCTGCTGGCTTTCGCTTCTGTAATCATCATGGCTCTATACATACCCGCAAATTCCTATGTACTGCTCTTTGCCATTACATTCTTATTTAATATGGTTTATCCGAACATTCTTCCGGGAATGGAAAGCGGAGCTACCGTATTAATGCAGACAGAGCGGATCCATTACGGCAAAAGCCGTTCATATGGCTCGCTCGGATACACGATTGCCCTATTGATCGTAGGAGGGGCTACGGCACTTTGGCAGGAAGGGGCCATCTTATGGGTAATGCTGGCCGGCCTTATCTTTATGGCTGTGACTTTATCTGCGACTTCCCCTGACCAATTGCAAATCAAGCCACAACGAAAAAGCCTCGACAGCAAACAAGCAGCCAGACAATTGCTGAAATCCAAATCGTTTATGACGCTGCTGTTGGTGGCAACGCTGCTCCAAGGGGCGCATGCTGCATATTACAATTTCGGATTTCTGTATCTTCAGGATACTGGCGTCAGCAGCTTTTATATCGGGTTCATCCTGAATATCGCCATCTTGTTTGAAATCCTCTTTTTTGCAAAAGCGGATCATGTTTTCAGGAACTGGACGGTATCCTCCATGTTTTTGCTGGCCGGTGCCGGTTCTACGTTGCGCTGGATTCTGGTTTTTCTCTTCCCATCCGTTTGGGTATTCATCTTATCGCAGGCGCTTCATGCTTTGTCGTTCGGCGTAGCTCATTTTGCCTTTATTCAATACATTTCCCAAAAACTTGCGCCTAGCCAGATGCCGGCAGCGCAGGGCATGTATGCTGCATTTGCCATGAGCCTAAGCGTTGCTCTTTTGACGATCCCCGGCGGCTTCCTATACGAAATTTCCCCCGGCCTTTCGTTCCTTGGTATGGTCAGCTTTTCAGTTCCGGCCATCATGGTTGTGTTAGCGACCCGAAAAAAGTTTCGTTATTAATATTCCGACCCCCAAAAGTCCTGCAAAATGTACGAATAGCTATGTATATACCAATACAAGGAGCTGGGCAATTTGAAACAAATCTCAGAAAAAGACATCCTAATTCTCATGCGCCAATTGGATGTTTTGCTGGAAGAGCGCCAAAAAGAAAAATTCAAATATACCAAACAAACATCCGCTGTGT
This sequence comes from Planococcus glaciei, assembly GCF_900099655.1. Taxonomy (GTDB): domain Bacteria; phylum Bacillota; class Bacilli; order Bacillales_A; family Planococcaceae; genus Planococcus; species Planococcus glaciei. The sequence continues at coordinate 299,411 of NZ_FNDC01000002.1, read as the reverse complement.
GAAAACAGCATTAAACTAATAAAAAACAGCACAAGCCTATGGCCTGTGCTGTTTTTTCGCGCTTTATATAAGAACCATTGCCAACACCACTACAAATAATACCGCAAAGATAATGGCCATTCCGAGCATCCATTTTGCTTCCCGGTCCATTCCCCGTTCCTTCATCTGGCGGTAACGGAAACTATTGGTGCACACAAAAAGCAAGGTCATAAACAAGACAGCGACCTCAAGATTCCCCATGACCAGAAAAACAAGTGACGCCACACTCAGTGCTGCAATCGCCAATCCTTGGATTAGTTTGTTGTTCAATAAATTCATCTCCAAAAAAAGAAAGCCGGCAGATTTGCCGGCCATTCTTTGTTATTTTTTCTCTTCTACAGATTCCAACGCCACTTCCGGGTGGTTCGAGTAGAATTTCCGGCCAATGAACGTTTGGATGATCAATAAGATACCGCCGACTGCCCAGTAAACAGGCAAAGCTGCCATCGAACTGAACGATACAAACATAATCATGATCGGTGAAATGTAGATGAACAGCTTCATTTGTTTCTGCTGCTGTTCAGGCATTGTCCACAATGACACACGTGCCTGGAAGAAATAAACCGCTCCGGCAATAAGTGTCATCAAGATATCCGGTGAACCAAGAGTAAACCACAGGAATTCATGGTCTTTTACATAATCCGGTGCATACAGAATGGCGAAGTACAGCCCCATAATGATCGGCATTTGGATGACAACTGGCAAACAGCCCATGTTCAACGGGTTTACATCATGCTTTTTGTAAAGCCCCATCATTTCCTGCTGGATTTTCATCTGCTCTTCTTTGTCTTTTGTTTCTTTTAAGCGCTTTTGAATGTCTTCCATTTCCGGGCGCAATTTATCCATTTTCACTTTCATGCCTTGTTGGCGCTTGTACGTGCGCAGCATAAACGGCATCAAGATAAGACGGATCACTACTGTAATCGCTACAATCGCTAAACCATAGCTTCCTCCGAACAAGTCCCCTAAATAAATCAACGAGCTGGCAAATGGCCTTACAAAAATACTATAGAAAAACCCTTCTTGGTTCTCTACTGACGAACAGCCGCTCAATACAAGAACTGCAACTGTCAGCAAGGACAGCAATATCATTTTCTTTTTCACTTTAGTCACCTTCACCTTTTTCAACTATAAAGAAGTATACCTATAAGACGCATAAAATTCAATCAGACACTCCAGAAGCATCTATTTTCTTGCCAGTTGTGACAAAAATACGGCTGCAACTGGACTCCCGCCTGCCAAAAGGCAAGAAAAAAAGGAGAATTGCTTCTCCTTATTTCGCGTTCGGCAAATTATAGCGGAAGTAAGGAATATGCTGGCTGTCCCGGAATTGTTTCGGCGTGACAGTCGTATATTTCTTGAAAATCCGTGTGAAATAACTTTGGTTGCAGAAATGAAATTGCTTGGAAATATCTGAAATCCCTTTGTCCGAATGGCGCAAATAATACTGGGATTCTTCCACTCGCCGAACATTCAAATATTCTACAAGCGTTATACCGGCATGTTCTCTGAAGATGCGGGACAAATGGCTTGTGGAAATATTGAAATGTTTTGCGATATCTTCCACTGATAGGTCGCGTTCCACCTCATCATTAATATACATCACAACTTTGTTGACCGTCTGGTGGCCAAAAGAAGGCTGTTTGCGCTCCGAAATAATCGATGTAAAGAACTCGATCAGTTCATCGGCTACGTAGAGAAACTCTGAATCGTTCATGTGTTTTTCCACTAATTCCACACAAGCTACGTTAAAAGCGAACGCTTTCTTTGGCGGAACCCGCATTTCAAATAATTTACGCGCCATCACTGACGACAACACAATATAGTAGTTGCGTACTTGCCGGATGGTTTCTTTTCCAGAACGAACAGCAATCAAATCAATCAAGACTCTCAGTGTCTGTTTTGCACGTTCTTTTTCCAAATGATTGATTTCATAAATCAATTGAGTTTCGATTTCGTAAAACTTTTCTACCCCTTCGAATTGGCTCAACGTCTCGCTTTCATTCATGAAAATCTTGGAAATGGTTTCTTGAATCGTAGGCACTGCGATAATATTCATGTTTTCCCCGTCTTTCTTTGTACAGATTTTGCAGCCGTTAGTTTTACTATATACTGAAATTGATTAGAATAACATAGTTTTTACCATATATTTTAAATTTTTTTGTCATAAACAGTAAGAATTTTTTACCTTGGTCCTTACAAAAAGGAAATAAATTCCCTAAAACTATACTATATATAACGTATTACTGTTAAAAAGGTTTCACAAAAACTATGTAATTGCCATTTTTTATAAAACAAATTTAAAGCCGGCCATCTGAAAATGGCCGGCCATTTTACTTTTTCATTTTATAGTAAACAGTGGAAGCTAAGCGGCGCTTGTGTTTTTTAGGCTTCTAACTCTTTTTTGTCCGGTGGAACTAAGGCACGGATATGGCGGGGCAGTACTTCAATCTCAAATGGAGTAGCACAGCCTTCGTCCCCATCAATATTACAGAACATTGGTTCATTTGTCCCGATTGAAACCTTTGTCGTGTGAATTACTTCCACTGCCGGATCTTTTTCAAGCTTCCCGATCAGCATCGCTCCAGCAATTCGGACAAAAGCGGGCAAAGCCGCATTTTTCACAATGTAGACATGAAGCAACCCATCATCGGTCAATGCTTCAGGAGCCAGCTTTTCAAAACCGCCCACTGAATTGGTCAATGCTACCAATACAAGCTTGGCATCGCCTTCCCAATATCCGTGGTCATGTTCCACGGTGAAATATTCTTCGGCATCTGATGTAATCGCTTTAACGCCCTCGATAAAATAAGCCAAAGCTCCAAGCCGTGTTTTCTGTTCCGGAGATACTTCATAAGTGGACTCTGCAATTTGGCCAAGCGCCAAAATGTTCATAAAATACTGCTTGCCGACTTTGGCGATATCCACCCATTTCTCTGTCCCTTTTTTTAACGCTTCGATGGCTTCAGGCGGATCCAGCGAAATACCGAGTGCCCGTGCAAAGTCATTCACCGTTCCAAGCGGGATGAGGGAAAAGAGCGGCTGATGCGGCTGCTCAGCGAGGCCGGACACCGCTTCATTGATTGTGCCATCCCCTCCCATGGCTACCACAAAGTCATACTGCTGTTCCGCTGCTTCCCGCGCAAAGTGGGTAGCATCGCCTTGCTTTTCGGTGGCTCTTGTATCGACGGTATATCCCATGGATTCCAGCGTAAAGATGACTTGCTCCCGATAATCGGAAGCTTTCTCTTTTCCTGAAGACGGGTTTAAAATGAACATGGCTTTTTTCATGTAGGTACCTCCGGTGCTATAATGTGGTCATACTTCCTTTTACCCTTCTTTAGGGGGATACTAATCCATGAAGATTTTATTTTTGAAAGTGGGGGCCTTTTGTGCGTTTTTTTATATTGATCATCATTTTCTTCACTTTCTTTGACCTCTTTGCTCAATTGCCGATCATGAGCCCATTTGCGGTTTCACTCGGTGCAACGCCTTTCTTGGCAGGCCTGGCAGTAGGGATGTACTCTTTATCGAATATCATCGGGAATATCTTATCCGGCATTTTTTCCGATAAAAAAGGGCCTTATGCTATTTTGGTGACTGGTCTGCTTGCCAGCGGCATTTTGCTGTTTGCCTATGCGTGGGCAGACGGCCCGTATAGCCTTCTGGCAGTTCGATTTGTGCATGGACTGGCAGCAGGATTGACAGTCCCCGCCGCCTTTACCTATATGGCCAACTCGGCCAATAAGCAAAGGCGCGGCAAAAGCACAGCGGTATCCGGCGCGTTCGTCGGGCTTGCGGCCATTATCGGCCCGGCATTCGGAGCCATTTACGCAAGCCGTACGAGCACACCGGAAATGATGGCTTTGACGGGAACGCTTCTATTGGCATTGGGAATCGTCGCTTTTTTCCTTCTAAAAAAACAAAAGGTCTCTGCCAAAACAGCTGCTGCAGAATCCAGGTCTTCTGTTGAATGGAACCGCGGTTTGCTCATTGCTTTTTCAGGAGCTTTTTTCCTGATGTTTTCCCAAGGCGTACTGGCATACATGCTGCCTTTAAAAGTGGAAGGATTGAACTACCCTTCTGAAATGAGCGGCTTGCTGCTGAGCACTTTCGGCATTTCGGCAATCTTGGTATTCCTGCTGCCGATCAATCGGATTTTCGATAAAATCGCCCCGATCCGAACGCTCATTTTCGGATTTTCCGTAATGGGCGCTTCCCTGTTTCTATTGAGCGCCGTTTCTGGCGTTCCTTGGATGTATACCACTATGTGCCTTTACGGAATCGGATTTGCTTTTTTATTTCCTTCCATCAATTCGCTGTTGATCGATTCAACCCAAAGCCATTTCCGCGGAAAAGCCTACGGTTACTTTTATGCGTTTTTTTCATTGGGAGTTGTGGGGGGATCCAGTTTTACAGGTGCCCTCGAGTTAAATCCAAATGAAGGGTTTATGGTGAGTGGAGGATTATTGCTTACTGCCGCGGCGCTGATTTTGCTGATAAAAGAAAAATAATGGGCAGCAAAAAGGATGGTTCGAAAACCATCCTTTTTTTATAGATTATCTGTATTGATCCGTTGTTCTGGTGCAAGCGAATCGGTGTTCTCCGCTTTTTCCCAGCTTGTATCGTTCGAGGACAATTTGGTATTTGAGTCTTTGTCTTGTGCATTTTCGTTGTAGTACTGGGCACCCGGCTTTGTCGCCTCGGTTACTTTTTCATCTTCACGTGAGTCGGTTGTGTTTAATACTGCCTCTGATTTATTAAGTTTGTCCAGGTTTTGCGATTCCATAAATGAATTCACCTTCGTCTTCGCATTGTTAAAAGCGACGGTCGCTTTTTCACGATTTTCCGGTTTCTTGAAATACGAGTAAGCTCCAGCTGCCAATCCTGCAATCAGTAATCCTCTGCCTCTTGCCATCCTATTCACTCCTTTGTATTTTCTACCTTTTTTGTATATACCCGCTTTCCCATAAAATAGACACAAAAAGGGCTTACATTTTATTTTTTGTGAATTTCATGTCGACATGCGGAATGCCATCTTCATCATAGGCATCGGAAATTGGCAGAAAACCAAATGATTCATAGAAATTTTGGAGGTATACCTGGCCTTGAAGTTGAATTTCATTTGCCTGCCACTCTGCCACAATGTAATCCATCGCTTTTGTGATTAATTCCTTCGCTAAACCGCGGCTTCTGGCGGAAGGATGGACAATCACCCGGCCGATTGAGGGCAGTTCATATTTAATCCCTGCCGGAACAAGTCTCGCATACGCCAATGTCTGGCCGTTTTCGGTGTACGCCAAGTGGATGGATTCCTGGTCCAGTCCATCCAGTTCCGGATACGGACAGTTTTGTTCCACGACAAACACATCCACGCGCAACTTTAAAAAATCGTACAACTTACTCGCTGTCAGCTCATCAAAATGATAGGTCTCCCAGTTCAAAGCAGATCTCCTCCTTTTTCTTTCATTATTCCACATCATTGGCTATTCGGGTGATTTTTTGTTATCATTACGTAAAGAATTTTAGAGGTGATCACATTGATTCGCGCAGGCACGATTGAAGATATAGCATCTGTCCAGGAAATAGCTTATGTCAGCTGGCATGATACGTACGAAGGCATTATCCCCTCCCCCGTCCAAAAAAGTTTTTTAGATAAATCCTACTCAACTTCCATGATGGAAATGCGAATAAACAGGACCATTGTGCTTTTGGCCATGCACGAAGATGAACCGATCGGTTTTGCCAATTTCACTAAACTGGATGAGGACGGCGATGCGGAATTGATCGCCATTTATTTGAAGCCTCAATACCAGCGCAATGGATATGGCAAGCAGCTGTTGAACAGCGGCCTTTCCTACCTTATTGAAGGGTCTCAGTTATTTGTCTATGTGGAAAGCGAAAATACAAAAGGCCGGAACTTTTATGAGGCAAACGGCTTTGAGTTTGTTGAGGAATTCGAAGAATTATTTGAAGGACATCCTTTGCGGACCGCCAAATATGTATACGACTTAAAAACACCTGCTTTGTAAAAAGCAGGTGTTTTTTGATGCCTATAAAGGTCTGCGCGGTATGTCATCGCCGTCTTTACGCAGGCGTTCGTCTGCACGGCGCTTTAAATCTTCGCGCTGGACCAGATCTTCTTTTGAAAGCTGTTCTTCTGTCTGGCGTACTTGGCGTTCTCTTTGAAGCTGTTCTTCTTTTTCGCGCAGCTCGTTCTCTTTTTCACGAAGGCGCTGTTCTTCACGGTGAAGCGCCTGGTTGTCATCACGCAGCCGCTCGTTTTCGTGGCGCGTTGCACTGTTTCTGTCGTCGTCCCGAAGCCCTCTGTTATCATCGCGGATGTCTCTGCCGTTGTTGCGCGGTTTGCGGACAAAGCACATAATTGCGGCAATATAGAACAAAATTGAAGTCAGAGACAAAATCCCAGCAAACAGTCCGGCGATGATGAAGAAAATGCCGGCCAACTTCGGATTGCGGTTTCTTCCAAGGCGGGCAACTGCCAGCAATGCAAAGATTGTACTGATCGCCAGAAGTGCAACAATGACCCAGCCTACCACTCCAAAGCTTGCCATTACTCCGTCAACAATCATCTCAACTTGTTCTGGGCTGGAAGACATGGTCGGATCATTCATCATCTCATCTTCCAGGTATTGGCGGAATTCTGCACTATTCTGTACGCTGCCAAAGCTCAAAATGGAAAAGATAAGTAGTGCAATCGTTAAAAGGTTAAAAATAATTCCAATAATGCCCAGCGCTTTTTCTGCGCCTCTGCTTACATCGCGTTGACTGTCCATCCAAATCACCTCTTTCAAAAATTTCTCCTCCTGAAATGCCTTGTTTGCAAAGGAGATTTTGTTTTCATCTATTCAATTCCCTTAAAAAGATGAACAAAACCTGTTTAATACCATGAGCAGCGGGTAATTTATTAATATCAAACATTTGAAAGGGGTTCTACAAAATGGAAAATAAGTTAATATTTAACCAAGCAGACTTTTTGTATGGCGTTGGCGGAGCTTCAATTTTAACAGCAATTGTGTTCTTTATGACAGCCCTATGATGCGGAGGAAAAAAATGAACAGTTACATACTCTCAACATAGAAAAGCAATCCACTATCAGAAAATAGAGGATTGCTTTTTTTGTTGCTTTTATTTTTATACTTTTACATCGTCGTATTCTTTGTAGCGATCGAAAGCCACAACTGCGTAGGAACAGACCGGCTCCATTTTGTATTGGTTTTCCCGCGCATAATCAGCAGCTTTATCCAATAATTTCTTGGCAATCCCCTGATTTCTCATCGATTCATCCACAAAAGTGTGTTCAATAATCATCACGTTCGCCATTTGCGTCCATGTAATTTCCGCTTTTAAGGTTCCGCCTTCTTCCAGACGGTAAGCAAACTCATCCTGCCCAAGTTCAATTAAATCAAAATTCATATCCGTTCCTCCTCCTCATTGCTTGTTAATGGAAAGCGGCCGCAGCGACGCCTCAATTTGCTCGCGTTTCGGTTCTAAAAAAGGCGGCAAAGCCAATTTTTCGCCTAGGCTGTCCATTGGTTCATCTGTTGCAAAGCCCGGCTCATCAGTAGACAGTTCGAACAAAATGCCATTCGGTTCGCGGAAATAGATGGCTTTAAAGTAGTAACGGTCCACTTCTCCGGACGTCATAAAGCCGTTCGAACGCAAGTATTCGTTCCATTTGCTGTACTCTTCGTAAGTTTTAACGCGGAAAGCGACGTGGTGGACGCTGCCTCTTCCCGGACGTTCCGGCGGCAGGTCTGTGCGCTCCTCTAAATGTACTTCGCCAGCAGGACCGCCTTTTCCTGTCGAAAACACCAAAATATCTGGCATGCCTTCAATTTTTGATGGATAGGAACCGATTTGTTCAAATCCCATGATGTCTGTCAACACTCTGGCCGTCTTGTCATTTTTGCGTACAGTCAGTCTCACATGCCCCAGCCCAACAATTGCAAACTCTTCCGGTACGCCTGCTTTTGTCCAGGGAATGCCAGGTTCAATGCCTGAGCCGTCGTCTACTACAAGCATCAGCCGTGAGCCTTCAAAGTCCTGGAAAGTTAAAGCCAGACGACCAAAGATTTCCTCGGGCTCGCCATGCGGAACTCCGAATTCTTCAAAGCGCTCGATCCAATACGGTATCGCTTCTTTGCTTTGTACTCGAAATGCGGTATTGCTGATGCTGGAAACTCCCGGGTATGTCCGGCCAGCCATTGGAATATCGAAATACGTCATATCTGTCCCCGGTGTGCCAACTGCATCTGCATAAAATAAGTGATACGACGAAGTCGAATCCTGATTGACACTTTTCTTTACAAGCCGCATGCCTAAAATCCGGGTGAAAAAATCATGGTTTTTGTCTGCGTTGGCGGTAATCGCCGAGACGTGGTGGATGCCTTCTAGTTTCATTTTGGTGCCTCCCTTTAAATTATCTTGAATTCGAGATATTAACCTTATCATAGCATGTTCTTTTTTGGTGCGCAAGAAACTGAAACCGAAAGAATAAGAGGAATTCCCTTCCTTATGTATTGGCATAAAAAAACAGGTGAACCCACATTCCTGGGTTCACCTGTTTTTGCCATCAGCTCACTAAGCCGCGGATTCCGTCGATCAGTTTGTTGAAAAAGTTTTTAACGCTTTGCCAAAAACCTTCGTCGTTAACGACTGTGCCGATTTTGTCTTCGATTGTTTTGCTTAAGTCTTCAAGCTGTGTCGACCATTTTGAAAAATCAATATCAAGCTTGCGGATGCGGTCCATTAAGTCGATCAATAATTGACGGTCTTCCGGGCTCAATTCAATTTGCAGTTTGGTCAATTGTTCTTCCACAATTTTTTGGACTTCTTCTTTGGTTGCCGGATCTTGTTCAGCGATCTGTTTTTTGATTTCCGTTAACAATTCGCTTACTTTCGCATCTTCTACACCGCTGTCCGCAATTTCAGTGGCAACTGCCAATTCGTCATTGGCTACATCCGTGCGTTCTGGATCCAGCTGTTCTCCGTTCACTTCATAAGCTTTGTAAATGCCGACCAGCGCCGAATGGCCCGTTACCGGTTTCGGTGCTGCCACTTCCACTGTCGCGTCTTCGATTCCCGCTGTCAGCATGGCATTGGCGTACATTTCGTTTGTTACTTGCGTAATATTGTCAGGCGTCACAATTTCAATGACCAGCCCTGCCCCTGCATCTTTGCGGGTGATTTTTGCAGAAGAATACATGCGGGCTCTTGAATCGCCGTCTTTAATATAAGTAATCAAGTCCTGGCCCGTCACTTCGATTTCTTCGACTTCAGCTTCTCCGGCTACATCCAGCTCTTTCGCGACGCTTTCTTTTTCAGCATCGGATAAGTTGCCTCCATAAACCACGATTGGCAAGCCAAATTTCTCATTTATCCCTACATTTGCTGAACCGGCTTGCGGCAGCATAAATGCCAATGCGAAAGTTAAAGTAATTCCTGTAATCAATTTTTTCATAATTTATTGCTCCCTTCCTCAAATTAGTACGCTTTTAATTTGAAAAGGTTGCATTAACCGATCAGTTTTGTCCAGCCTTCTTCTTGGACGATGCGGCGTTCTTTGTACAAACGGCCAAGCGCACGTTTAAATGCCGCTTTGCTCATGCCGAAAATCTCCTGGATTTCGTCCGGTGTGGATTTGTCCGTAAACGGCATTTGGCCGCCTGATTCATTCAAATAGCTTAAAATCATTTCGGCGTCGTCTGATAAGCGCTCCTGTTTCCGCGGCAACAAAGACCCATTTAATGTGCGGTCTTCTTTCACGCCGATAATGCGGACCGTTTTTTCTTCCCCAAGGCGCGGTTCTTCTATACGTTCTGTTTCGTGTACGAAAATCCGGTACATTTCCGGAACTGACAGCATAAACGAGCCGACCGGCAGCAATCGGTAAGCACGTGCTTTCAAGTCTTTGTTGAACACTTCTTCCGGTGCAGGCATGCTGAGTTCCTGTACTTTTTCTTCAGTTGCCAAACGCCCGTATAAATCGCCGTAGCGGTCTGTGCGCAGCGTCATGAAAATATGGTCACCCTGTTTCGGCCACAATTCTTCAAATTGCGGAAGATCCGCTGGAAGGACGTATACTTCTCTTGTGGTGCCGATATCAACGACCAAGCCTTCTCGCGACGATACTTTCAGCACTTTCGCCCAGCCGTATACACTTGGTAAAATATGTGGAATCATCGGAGTTGCCGATATTCCGCCTTGGCGGTTGCGGTATAAAAAGACTTCTATAACTTCACCGACTTCTTGTCCTTCTTCCAATTCAGATGCGTTCATCAATACTTCGTCACCTGAACCGTCCGATAAAACCCATTGTGAACTTGACCGGTCTAAAATGCGTAATGTTGTTTTTACTCCTGGGTGCAATGCCATCATGCAGCCTCCTTCAATTAACTCTCTTTTTGTTCGTTCTTTAATTTTTCCAGTTTCATTAGTAAATCCGGGTTTTCTTCCAGCATTTGAACCAAATCCGCGATGCGGTTAATGGAATTCCAGCTTAAATGATGCTCGATGCCTTCCACGTCTTTGTAGATGAGGTCTTCATCAACGCCAATCAATCGAAGAAACTGCTCCAGTAAATCATGCCGTTTCAACAAACGCTTCCCCAGCTTTTGCCCACGCGGTGTCAGGACAAGCCCCCGGTAACGCTCGTAAATCAAATACCCGTCTTTATCCAGTTTTTGCACCATCTTCGTAACTGAAGAAGGGAGCACGGATAAAGCTTCCGCAATATCTGATACACGTGCATATCCTTTTTGCTCAATTAATGAATAAATGATTTCAATATGGTCTTCCATACTTGGAGTAGGCAAAGTCGGTTCCTCCCTAACGTAACTCTTTTAAGTTTACTATACCCCAACCTCTGAAACAACTTGCCTTCAAGCCCCTCAAGACAATTCCAATATTCTGGATGTTTGACGAAAATTAAATAGGGGTACTTATTACTATCTGAACGGAAAGGATAGGTGAGGAACATGGGACGTATACTTTGGATTATTTTAGCAGTCATTATTGTTATTTGGTTAGTTGGATTTTTAATGGACGTCGCCGGCGGATTGATTCACATCCTTCTGATCATCGCGGCTATCATCTTAGTTATTAACTTAATTTCTGGCAGAAAAGGCGTATAGCCAATGACCAATAAATAAGCCGGGGACACTTTGTCCCCGGCCTTTTTATTGTCTTATTTTTGCATAGACACAGGTGTCGCGCAATTTGTTGTCAATTCGTGAAATCGAATCATTGCGCAGAATGCCTTCCAGTTCAAAATTCAGGCGTTCAGCAACTGCACGGCTCCGCACATTCTCCGGATCACACCGGATTTCCACACGGTTCGCCCCCAGCTCTTCAAAAGCAAAGCGGCTAATGCGTTCTACCGCCTCTGTCACATACCCTTTCCCTTCGAAACGATGGTCCACCCAATACCCAATTTCAAACTTCCGCACTTCCCAATCGATGCGATGCAAACCGGAAGATCCGATGAACTCCCCCGTTTCTTTTGAAAAGAAATGCAGCCGTAAATCTTTGCGCAGCTTGAAATCCGCTTCCGATTCCACCAAATTGGATTCAATTTCCGCAAGCACCGGTTTTTTTTGGGCAAACGGCATCCACGGACGCAGTGACTCCATTGAACGCAGGATCGCTTCGTAAATGTGGCCGGCATCTTCTCTTCTCGGGGAGCGGATCAATAAGCGTTTGGAGTCGAATTCATCCGGAAAATCAAAAAGCACCGGGTTGAAATTCGACTTTTTCTCATTTAGGAATTCATCGTCCCAATGGACAGGCGTAATTACGCCCGCTTCCCAGTCTTCCCGTGTCATGCCGTAAGTCACCGCATCGTAATAGCGGTTTTCCCTTGGCGAAAACCACGTCTGGCGGATATGGGCTTCTTTGACGAATCCTGTGCGCTCAAATGCTTTGCGCATCGCAAAATTGTCGTGGCGTGTATTGCCTTCCAGCCGGATTTTCTTCTCTGGCAGCGAAAAGACGAAGTCCGCAATCATTTTCAATGCTTTTGGCCCGTATCCTTTGCCTCGGTACGGATCGGCAATCCGCAAATCGAAAAGCGGAATATCGTCCTGCAGATCAAAAATCTTCACGACTCCTACTTGTTCACCTTCATCATTTTCAATCCAAAACGTTCGGACTTGATCCGATTTATAGCCGCCTTCTTCGATCGTCTTTTCAATCAAAGCACGGACCGGATGTTCCTGGCCATGGAATGGCCAGGAATTGTTTGTCATAAATTCAATGAGCTGTTCCTGTTCTTCCATCGTCCACTCTGTCAACTTCAATCCCATATCCCCCAAGCTATTGCTTACTTTTGTATTTTCACAAGCCGCAAGGCATTCATGATGACCAACAGCGTAGCGCCCATGTCTGCGAATATGGCAATCCACAGCGTCAACCAGCCTGGAATAATCAAAAGCAACGCGATAATTTTTAAGCCTAACGCGAAAACAATGTTTTCCTTTATTATACGCAAAGTTTTTCGGCTGAGTCGAATTGTATAAGGAAGTTTTTCCAAATCATCGGCCATTAAGGCGATATCGGCTGTTTCAAGCGCTGCATCGGTTCCCGCTCCGCCCATGGCAATACCGATGGAGGAAGCTGCAAGCGCCGGCGCATCGTTGACGCCGTCCCCAACCATCGCGACACGGCCATACTCTTTTTGAAGGTCTTTGATGGCAGTCAGTTTGTCTTCCGGCATGAGCCCGGCGCGCACATCTTTCACGCCGATTTGCGACGCAATGGCACGGGCCGTCACGGGATGGTCTCCGGTCAGCATAACGGTTTCTTCGATGCCCATCGCTTTCAGCTTGCGAATGATTTCCGGGCTTTCGGTCCGGATGGCATCCGCCACGGCAACCGCTCCGATCAATTCCATTTCTGAAAAGACGGACATGACCGATTTGCCGCTTTCCTGCAATTTGCGATAAGCTTCCGGAACCGAAAAGCCAAACTCTTCCGCCCAGCTCAGGCTTCCTACATGGATGCGCAGGCCGTTAATGGCGGCATGAGCTCCCTTGCCGGTTACCGAACTGAAATCGGCATATGGGTAAACCGACTTTGCTTCAAGCGTAATGGCACGGGCTAAGGGATGCTGCGACATTACTTCGACTGAAGCAGCGATTTTCAGCACTTCTTCGTTTGTGTAGCCGGATTCTGCATAGACGTCCGTCACTTCTGGATAGCCTTTTGTCAGCGTTCCGGTTTTATCAAAAGCGATGGCGTTGATGCGCCCCGTTTCTTCCAAGTGGATGCCGCCTTTAATCAAAACGCCTTGGCGCGCCGCATTGCCGATGGCGGTAACAATGGCCACCGGTGTTGATACGACCAATGCGCACGGACAACCCACGACTAGCACTGCAAGGCCTTGATAAACCCACAGTTCCCAGTTGCCGGTTACAAAACCGGGCACTAAGGCTACCAGGAAGGCTATGGCAATGATGGCCGGGGTGTAATATTTCGCGAACCGGTCGACAAACTTTTGCGACGGTGCCTTCTCAGCCTGAGCTTCTTCAACGAGGTGAATAATTTTTGCGATTGTGGTGTCTTCCACCCGTTTGGTAACGGTGACTTCAAGTGCGCCTTCTTCGTTGAGCGTTCCGGCAAATACTTCGTCGCCCGCTTCTTTTGAGGCCGGAATCGACTCGCCGGTAATCGCCGCCTGATTAACAGAACTTGCCCCTCTCAAAACCGTACCGTCCATAGCGATTTTCTGACCCGGTTTTACGATCAGGATATCCCCAATGCGGATTTCTTCTGTATCCAGCTCCATCAATTCCCCTTGGCGCTGAATCAGCGCGCGTGCCGGCGCCAAATCCATCAAGCCGCGGATGGACTGGCGGGCTTTGTTCATCGAAAAAGATTCCAGCGCTTCACTGACAGCAAACAAGAACACGACGACAGCGCCTTCCCGCCACTCCCCGATGATAACTGCGCCGATAATCGCGATGGTCATCAAAGTTTTCATATCAAATTGCAGCTTCGTTAAGTTTTGTAGCCCTGTCCAGAACATTCCGTAGCCGCCGACCAAAATCGAACCGCCGAACAAGGCAATCGCCAACGGATCGTTTTCTGCGGTCTGAAAAGACACAAGTACCCCTGCGATCAGCAACAGAAGCGAAATCATCGTTTCGATCGATTGGCGCCGTTTATAAAACGGCACATATTCCACTTTTTCCTTTTCTGGAAACACGCGGATATGGTCAAACGCACCGGCTTTTTCCAATTCAGCAATGGATACATTGCCATCGATTGTCAGTTTGGATGCGCCAAAATTCAAATTCACATGGTTGATGTCCGGCAGTTCCCGCACATTCTTTTCGAATTTGGCCGCACAGCTCGTGCACGACAAATTTTCAAGACGGTATGTCTTTTGCATCCCGTTCACCCTCTTTCGCATGTTCATGGGCAATGGTCACCAGCTGGTAGACATGGCTGTCGGACAGCGAATAATAAACTTGCTTGCCTTTGCGCACCGATTTAGCGAGCCCCCGCTCTTTCAAATAACGCAGATGATGGGAAGCCGTCGCCGTGGAAGAACCAATAACCGCTGCAATGTCGCATACGCACATTTCTTCTTCAATCGTCAACGCATACGCGATGTTCAAGCGGGTTTCGTCCGCAAGCGCTTTAAACAAACTTGCCACTTCCATTAAATCCGCCATATGGTGTTGAACATTCTCCACCACATCCGGATGTACTTTTGTCACTTCACAAAGTTCTCTCATAACCGTCCCCACTTTCATTCAAACAGGCATTTGATTGTTAGCTTCAGTATAAATGTTCAGATAATTATAGTCAAACGCAGATTTGAATGTTCACCGTATTTACACCGTTCTTATTAAATGCTAAAGTTTTAGCTATTGTTAACGCCGCGGGACTTCTCTGAGAGTGGGAAGTCAAAAGAAAAGCGCAGGCGGCCATGTAGCCCCGACAAGCGCTGGAGGTCTTGAGGAAATGGTGCTCTCTGCCATTTCCCGAAAGACCGAAGCGACCTCGAGGGGCTGGCCGCCGGAGCTGGACAAGAAGAAAAGCGAAAGTCTGACACTAAAAAAAACAGAAGGAAGTGGAATTTTTTGAACACCTTGTCATACAAAGAGCAGTGGTTCGGCAATATCCGCGGGGATATACTCTCCGGCATTGTCGTGGCACTGGCATTAATACCGGAAGCGATTGCGTTTTCCATTATCGCGGGAGTCGATCCGATGGTCGGCTTATACGCTTCCTTTTCCATCGCGGTCATTATTGCTTTTGTCGGAGGGCGTCCTGCCATGATTTCAGCGGCAACCGGCGCTATGGCACTTGCCATGGTGACGCTTGTCCGTGATCACGGGCTCGATTACCTTCTGGCAGCTACAATCTTGACGGGCGTTTTGCAAGTCCTCTTCGGCGTCTTGAAAATCGCCCGTTTTATGAAATTCATTCCAAATGCGGTCATGATCGGCTTTGTCAATTCGCTGGCCATCCTGATTTTCATAGCGCAGGTCCCGTTCATTTTCGGCGTAAACGCCATGACCTATGTATTTGTTGGGGTGACGCTTGCCATTGTTTACATTCTCCCACGGTTCTTTACGGCCATTCCGGCGCCGCTGATTGCCATTTTGGTGTTATCCGGCGTGGTCATGTATACCGGCATCGACATGCAGAATGTCGGGAGCCTCGGCACGATTTCCCAAACCTTGCCCAGCTTTTTCATCCCGGATGTGCCGTTCAATTTCGAGACTTTGCAAATCATTTTCCCAACGGCTCTCGCCTTGTCGATCATCGGTTTGCTGGAGTCGCTGTTAACGGCTTCCATTTTGGACGACGCCACTCAAACGGATTCCGATAAAAATCAGGAAGCCCGCGGCCAAGGCATCGCCAATTTTGTTACTGGATTTTTCGGCGGCATGGCGGGCTGTGCGATGATCGGCCAGTCCGGCATCAATGTCCGTTCCGGCGGACGCGGACGTTTGTCGACTTTTGTGGCGGGTGCGGTGCTGATGTTTTTGATCATCGTCCTCGGCGAATGGGTCGTCCAGATTCCGATGCCTGTTCTCGCCGGCATCATGGTGATGGTCTGCATCGGCACATTCGATTGGGGTTCGTTCAAGTATTTGGTGGCCGCTCCGAAATCCGATGCCATCGTTATGCTTTTGACCGTCGTTGTCGTCGTCTATACCCATGATTTATCAAAAGGCGTATTTGCCGGCGTGATTTTAAGCGCTGTCCTGTTTGCCGCTAAAATTTCCAAAGTGGAAGTCCGCAAAAAAGGAATGGATGCGGGCGCGTCGAATATTTATACCATACACGGCCAATTATTCTTTGCATCCACACAGGATTTTGTTTCTGCTTTCGACCGCGTCGAACCGGCGGACCACATTGTCCTTGATTTCTCGGATGCCAACGTTTGGGATGAGTCAGGCGTCGGCGCCATCGACCGCGTAATGGGCCGGCTGCAGGCAAAAGCGCACACCGTCGAAATTACCGGCCTCAACGCATCGAGCCGAAAACTCGTCAATACACTTGCCACATATAGAAGCAACGGCGGAAATTCAAGCCAACATTAAGGGGGAACCTAGAATGTATCAAAAGATTCTAGTTGCAGCGGACGGATCGGACCACTCAAAACGCGCAGCACAGGAAGCCGTAAAAATGGCCAGGGCAAACCCGGATGCTGTCGTGACGCTGCTGTACGTCATTGATTACGAAAAAGGACGCACGGAAGTCCTCCACGGGCAAAGCAGCGAAGAAGTCCATTTGGAACGCCGCAAGCATTTAGTGCCGCTTGAAGAAATTTTCCGTTCCGCCGGAGTGGCTTTTGAAACCAAAACCTTGCACGGGATACCGGGGCCAACGATTGTAAAGCACGCCAACGAAGCCGGCTACGACGTTGTTTTTATTGGCAGCCGCGGGTTGAACTCACTGCAGGAAATGGTGCTCGGCAGCGTCAGCCATAAGGTGGCTAAACGCGTTCAGGCACCCGTGATCATCGTGAAATAAGAAAAGCGGAAGCGCTCGTTTAGCGCTGGATTTAAGAAAATTAGAAAGAGCGGTTCCCGAAAGCATTTTTGGGAACCGCTCTTTTTGGTATAATCAAACAAAAAGAAAATGGTGAGGCCAGTGGAACAAGGGAAATTGAATTCAATCGCAGATGTCGAAGGCGTGGCTGTCGGCCATGTCACGCTGGAAGAAGACCTATCGGAAACAGAAGCCGTCCGTACCGGCGTTACCGCCATCTTGCCGCATGCAGGCAACTGGTTTGAAGAAAAAGTGCCAGCGGCGAGTTTTGTCTTAAACGGCTTCGGCAAGACGGTTGGCCTCGTCCAAATCGATGAGCTCGGCCTTTTGGAATCACCGATCATGCTGACGAATACATTCAGTGTAGCCGCTGTATTGCAAGGGACAATGAACTGGATGCTGCGGGAAAATCCGGCAATCGGCGACTCCACCAGTTCACTTAATTTAGTCGTCGGCGAATGCAACGACAGCTATTTGAATTCAATGCGCCGCATGGCTGTCACGCCTCTTCATGCCGAAGAGGCCATTGGCAGCGCGCGCACAGACTTTGCGCAAGGCGCAGTCGGCGCGGGAAAAGGCATGATTTGCTACGGCGTTAAAGGCGGCATCGGTTCGGCGTCCCGCCTCGCCCGATCCGGAGAAGACTATTTTACAGTCGGCGTCCTGGCATTGACCAATTTCGGCCGCAAAGAAGACATCATTCTTACCAACTGGCTAGCCGATGAACCGGCTCCCGATAAGCCGGATGGTTCAGTCATTATCGTCGTTGCCACCGATGCACCGCTCGACAGCCGGCAGTTGAAGCGTCTGGCTAAACGTGCGGCTATTGGCCTTGGGCGGACCGGCACCTCCATCAGCAACGGCAGCGGCGACATTATCATCGCTTTCTCCAATGCCCGCCGCACTCCCCATCAAGCCAATGAGGCATTTGAAGCAACCAGAATCTTGAGGGATGACCATCCGCTGATGAATGAATTGTTCCAGGCAAGCGTGGAAGCGACGGAAGAAGCGATTTACCAGTCGCTGTTCCATGCAGAAACAACCACGGGGCGGTTGGGGCGAGTGGTCGAAAAAGGCATATTTAATTAAAAAGGAGTTGGCACCCGTTTGGGGCCAACTCCTTTTTCTATAGCCAAGTGTATGCCGCACCGAACAAGACGATTCCGGTAAGCAAGGTGAGCACCAAATAGCTGATTCCCTGAAGCCATTTGCGGTCTTCAAAATCTTTTACG
Organism: Planococcus glaciei; assembly: GCF_900099655.1. Lineage (GTDB taxonomy): Bacteria > Bacillota > Bacilli > Bacillales_A > Planococcaceae > Planococcus > Planococcus glaciei. The sequence continues at coordinate 281,106 of NZ_FNDC01000002.1, read as the reverse complement.
GCATCCAATGCCATTGTGGAAAAGGTGGTGAACGCTCCGAGAAATCCCGTCAGCCAGAAAGCCGAATGGTTTCCCGAGCCAATTAGCGCCCCCATTGCGAACGACCCGGCGCTATTGACAAACCAGGTGGCGAGTTTTGGGTGCTTTGCCCGGCTTTCTGCCAGCCAGTAAAATCCGTAGCGCGCCATGGCGCCGAAAAATCCGCCTACTGCTACTGCAATCATCGGACATCCCGCTTTCTGCCAAGCGCTAATCCTGCAGCAGCAGCCATTATGGAAGCCGCAGTCATGGCTACAGCAAACACTATCCCCTGCCAAAAGGACGTTTCCAGCAAGTGAAACCAGTCAGCGGAAAAAGCAGAGAAGGTTGTAAAAGAACCGATCAGGCCGGTTGATAGAAATAACCGGAATTCAGCTGATTTGTGCGAAAAACGGGCGGCCATCCAGCCAATCAGCAAACTGCCGAAAAGATTGACCATCCATAACCCCATGCTTGAGGGTACGATTGCATAAACACCGGCCCGGAGCAGGGAGCCCACCATCCCGCCGAAGCCGACCGCTAAAAGTCGTTTCAAGAAAACCGCCCCATATCGTTTTCTCCCAGTATAACTCAATCAGCCGTTAAAATTAATGTGCTTCCTTCCACCTCTTCTTTGATTTCCGTTTCGTGGTAATCTCCTTTTGCCCAATCATTCACTTGGTTATGGAAATAATCCGATTTCATATGGCCGCTGAGCCCCGGCCCGACAATATGGTAAGCACTCGACAAATCGCTGAGATCTGCCACAAACCTCCAGGAAGCCCCGTGGTCGACATTGCCTTCGGCATCAAAGGCAGCCGCCTGGACTGTGATATTCGAACCGCCGATCGGCACCGGATCCGGATTCAAGAATTGCCCAAGCACCGGAGAAGCACCCGCTATTGGATGCGGGAACGTCAATTGATGGTCGTCTCCCCATTTCCAATCGTTAAAATCTTTGCCGAATTCTTCTTCAATTTCACCCAAACTTGTTTTGAGCGCATCGGCCAGCCATTTCCCTGTGCCGCCGTATTCTGTAACCCATTCACCTTCCTCGCCGCTGAACGATTCCCGCATCATCTGGTCGGTGATGTGGTTTTTCCCGGGCAGCAATTCGTAGACATCTTCAGGGAAATCTTTCGCCAGCATCGTTTTCGGCAGTTGCTTCATCCATTTGTGGAACACAAGCGGCGCTGCTTGGTCCTTGCTGTCGACTTGGTCCCACTTCTTCATCATTTCGAACAAGTCATTGTATTCGTCCGTTTCCCCTTCCACAGCTGCCATCATGCCATCCAGAAATTCAGCCGCGTATAAATTCTTCTGGTCCATCTGAAGCGCCATCATGTCCTCCGGCGTTAAATCGTCCGAAGCTTCCAGCACTTCCGCAATGCGTTCATAACGGTAGGGCTGCGCCCAGAAATCCGTGATGTGGTAAGGATAGGAATCATCGACCACTTCGTTGTTCGCTGTGGCAATAAACCCACTTTCCGGATTCACCGCCTTCGGCAATTCATCAAACGGCACATATCCTTCCCAGCCATAATCGGCTGAATCGCCCGGCACCGGCAGCTGGCCATCTCCGGATTTGCGCAGCGGAATGCGTCCATTCGCTTTGTAGGCAATCGTGCCGTCCGTCGAAGCGAACACAAAGTTCTGGGCAGGCGCCTGGAAATCTTCCAGTGCCGTTTCGAACTCTTCCCAGTTGGACGCTTTATTGAAACTCAGCACGGCCTGCAATTCAAGCGTCGGCTCAAGTGCGGTCCACTGCATTGAGAACAGGGCTTCCGGGTCTTCTTCTTTGTACAGCACATTTGAAATGATCGGGCCGTGGCGGGTAACGACCACCTCGAAGTCTTCGGTTTCCCCGTCTTTTACTCGGATGGGTTCATCCCGTACTTCCGCCTGCTCCCATTCCCCTTCATAGCGGAACTGCGTCGGATCATCCGGATTCGGTGTTTCAATGTAGAGATCCTGCACATCCGGCCCGACATTCGTCACGCCCCAGGCAATTTGTTCGTTGTGCCCGAGAATAATGCCTGGAATGCCGGCAAAGATGACGCCGCTGACATTTTGCTCAGGCGATTCCAAATGCATCTGATACCAGATGGACGGCGTGCTGAGCCCAAGGTGCGGATCGTCCGCGAGCAGCGGTTTTCCGCTTTCGGTTTTATCTCCTGACACCACCCAGTTGTTGCTGCCGTTGAATTCAGGCGGAATGACCGACGCATCGAATTGACCCGCGACTTTCACCGGCTGCTCCAAATTCGCTTCGATGATGGACGGCGCATTTTCCGGATACTTGATAAACAATTCCCGCGCCTTTTCTTCCGGGAACTCATTGAGCGCCCAGTGGCGTATCGCAAGCGTCGACCAGTTGCCGCCGAGGTCATATGCCATGAATTTGCCGATCGTCAAGGAATCCACCGGCGTCCACTCTTCCGGTTCATACCCGAGCAGCGCAAATTCGTAGCTCAACGTCCCTTCTTCTTTCGCTTCTTCCATATACGCATTGACGCCGTCCGCGTACCATTCAAGCACTTGCTTGGCTTCGTCGTTGTAGCCATCCCATGATTTTTCAGCCGCATCGCGCAAGCTGAATGTCCGGAAGAATTTGTCTGTATCGACAGCTCCTGCCCCCACCACTTCCGCTAAACGGCCGCTTGCCTGACGGCGCGACAAATCCATTTGGAACATCCGGTCCTGTGCTTGCACATAGCCCTGTGCCCGGTACAGGTCTGCGTCTGAATCGGCTTCGATATGCGGCACACCGATTTCATCGCGCGTAACTTTTACGTCCCCATCCAGTATGGCCACCGCACTTTTGCCTTCGATGACCGGACTCGACTTGCCTATGTAAACGTTTACAAAAACTAGCGCCGCAACTGCCAGCACCAGCAAAACCCCGACTGTTCCCAATACCCATTTCAGCCACTTTCTGTTCTTCGGCTTTTTCCCCACTTGTGTTCCCCCTCGTATCCATTGTGTAGTTTGTCCCCTTATATCTTTTCGACTGCATGCAAAGAAATTCCTTTAATAGGAAAATGAAAAGTGTATTTCTGCATAGAAAAAAGCGATGGCCCAATTAAGGGCACATCGCTTTTTTAAATAGAATCTTCTCCGACAATCTTAACTTCCAGTTCCAAGTCAATGCCGAATTTTTCAAAGACAGCGGTTTTGACCATTTCAATCGTCTGGATGTAATCATTCGCCGTCGCATTGTTTTTGTTGACGATAAAACCGGCATGTTTTGTCGAAACTTCCGCTCCGCCAAAGCCTTTGCCTTGAAGTCCGCTTTCCTGGATCAGTTTGCCGGCAAAATTGCCCGGCGGCCGTTTAAAGACACTGCCTGCTGAAGGAAACTCAAGCGGCTGCTTGGTTTCGCGCTGAATCGTCAAGTCGCTCATTTTTGCATCGATGGCTGCCTGTTTGCCGAACTCCAACGAAAATTCAGCTGACAAGACGTAATAGCCTTTTTTGATAATGATGCTTTTCCGGTAGCCCAGCTCCAGATCTTCTTTTGACAGCACCAGTTTTTCCCCTTCACGGGTCAAGACAGTCGCCTGGCGGATAATGTCTTTGATTTCTCCGCCGTATGCGCCAGCGTTCATCGCCATAGCGCCGCCGATAGAACCCGGGATGCCGCAGGCGAATTCAAAGCCTGTCAGCCGGTTGGCCGCTGCTATTTTGGAAACTTCCTTGATATTGGCGCCGCCTTGCGCATAAACAGATGTGCCTTCAATGCGGACTGTGCGCAGGCTCTTCAAGTTCAAGACAATTCCACGGACGCCTCCGTCACGGACGACCATATTCGAACCATTGCCAAGCAACAGCAGCGGTATTTTATTTTCGTATGCATATTTAACTGCATAAGCAGTTTCATCTTCGGTTGTAGGGGTTACAAAAATATCAGCTGGCCCACCCATTCGTGTTAATGTATGTAAGTGTAGCGGTTCATCCATTTTCACGTGATCATCAGCCAAAAAGCGGCGTAAATCACTTAACCATTGTTCTTTCGTCATTTAAAGCAAATCCCTTCTAACTTTTCGCTTCTATTAGTATCCGATTTTATTGTTGATTTGACAAGTGATAGCCGCATCTTCCGTTCTAAAGACCGATAAAATAATATCTTGAATTCGAGAATTATTAATTGAAACCTATTGACTTTGAGATTTTATGCCGGTATAGTAAAAGTAGATAGAATATTTAGGAGGAATTATACATGAAAAAATGGACAATCGACGCAGCTCACTCTGAAATCGGCTTCTCAGTAAAACACATGATGATCTCTAAAGTAAAAGGCTCTTTCACTTCATTCGACGCGGAAGTTGAAGCGAACGAAGAAGACCTAAACGGCGCTTTGATCGATTTTAAAATCGACGTAGCAAGCATTAACACAAACAACACAGACCGCGACAACCACTTGCGTTCTGCTGATTTCTTTGATGCTGAGTCTCACCCGCATATCACATTCAAAGCAAACGACATCACGAAAAAAGATGATGAATATGAATTGACCGGCGACCTTACCATTAAAGGCATCACCCGCCCTGCTACTTTTGAAGTAGAATACGGCGGAAAAGGCACGAACCCATGGGGCGTAGAAGTTGTAGCTTTCAGCGCGGAAGGCAAAGTAAACCGCAAAGATTTCGGCCTTACATGGAACCAAGCGCTTGAAACAGGCGGCGTAATGGTCGGCGAAGACATCAAGATTTCATTGGAACTGGAAGCAAATCCTGCATAATAACACGAAAAGTGGAAGCGCCTGTTCAGCTCTGAAAGGCATAAGAAAGTTCAGCGAAGTGGCGCTCTTTGCCACACAGCTCGGCTGGCTTATGTCCCGAGGAGCTAGGCGCTGCAGCTGGACATGAAAAGCGGAACCAAAAAAGCAGTGCGGAGAAATCTCTCCGCACTGCTTTTTTTAATATTCCTGCTCGATTTTCTTTAGCGGTTTGACAGCTGGCCCATCCAGCACTTCGCCCGTATAAGAAAAACGCGAGCCGTGGCATGGGCAGTCCCAGGAACGTTCAGCGTCGTTCCAATGGGTTTCACAGCCCATATGGGTACATGCTGTATCGACCAGATGCACCTGGCCATATTTGTCTTTATAGCCTCCGGCTTTGCCTTTGCCGTATTTCACTAAGCCGCCTTCGTCTTTCCCTAATGTTTCGACCGTTTTGGACGGCATTTTCAATTTCCCTTTGACCAATTCCTTGGCCACGCCGCCATTGTCTTTCAAGAAACTCAGCGCATCGACCGCTTTCATCTTCGTCCGCGTCGGATCATACAGGTCTGCATAAGGGTTCGGATTTCCAAGAATTTGGTCTGACAGCATCATAGCCGCTACAGCCCCGTTCGACATGCCCCATTTATGGAAGCCTGTCGCGACCAGAATATTGTCGTAGCCTGCAGTGATGGTGCCGACATACGGCACTTTATCAAGCGTGGTCATATCCTGTGCCGACCAGCGGTATGGAATTTCGCGGATGCCAAAATACTTTTCGCCGAACTTCTCGAGGTTTTTGTAGTGCTCCATGGTCGGCGATTTGCTTTTGCCGGTCGCGTGGCCGTCGCCGCCAATCAGCAGGAGTTTTTCGCCGTTTTCATCTGTTGCGTAGCGAATGGAACGCGATGGCATATCTGCACTGATGTACATGCCTTCCGGAACTTTCCCAGTCGTACGGGCTCCAATAACATAAGAACGATTTACATTGAGCCGCGTAAAGTAAAAGCCGTCTGAACTATTGAACGGGTAATGGGTGGCGACAATCACTTTATTGCAGGAAAGATGAGACATGTTTTCCGTCTGGATCACCGGGTCGTTTTTACTCAAAATCTTGACGGCACGGGTTTGTTCATAAATCTTGCCGCCGAGGCGCTCGATTTCACTGACCAACTTCGCCAAAAATTTGACCGGATGGAACTGTGCCTGGTTGCGCATGACAAGCGCTTCCTGCACTTCAAATGGCAGTTCCACTTCTTCTTTCGCCAAACCGCCGTTGATCCCTAACTGCTCGTAAGCTTCCGCTTCTTTTTGGACCAGCTTGGCCCCAATGGCTGTATTGGCATAGATAAAGGCATTTTGATGCGAAAAGTCGCAGTCGATGCCAAGTTCAGAAGCCGTTTCTTCGATGTAGTTCAACCCGGCCATATTGGCGTCATAATACTGGCGCGCTTTTTCCTGCCCCATAATTTTAATGAGCGGGAAGTAAAATACGCCATGCTGGGCCGTAATTTTTGCGGTCGTGTAGCCTGTCACGCCATCAATCAGCTTGCCGGCGTCGATTAACGTCACTTTGCGCCCTGCTTTTGCCAGCAGGTAAGCACTGATGACTCCGACAATCCCGCCGCCTATGATTCCAATATCCGTGGACTCGTTTCCTTGCAGCGCAGGGTAACTTGGCACATTCTTATACTCTCTCCAATAAGACTTCTGCTCGTCCGGAACTTGCGTGATATTTTCTTCTTGCCGCATGCTGTCCCTCCTCTAAGGTTTTACTAAATGTGTACCCTGTCACCCCAATTCTTAACCTACAAGAAAAGCCCGAAAGCGGATTTCGCTTTCGGGCTTTCGGGAAAAATTCAATTAAGCTCTTACGCCTTGAAGAGAGCGAGCTGCTTGTTTTACGCGCTCCATGCCTTCTTCAATAATGGCAGGTGCTGCTTCTGGATCAGCTGCATGCCCTTCGATGATGACTTCGTTGATGTCCTGGATGCCAAAGAAGTTCATGATGTTGCGGATATAAGTAACACTCATTTCAGCAGGCGCTGCTTCCGGTGTTGAGTAAACGCCGCCGCGTGCATTCAAAATGATGACTTTCTTTTCCGGAACCAAACCAACCGGGCCATTCTCAGTATATTTAAACGTCATGCCTGCGCGGTAAATGTAATCAATAAATGTTTGCAACGCTGCAGGAATCGTCATGTTCCATAACGGGAAAGCAAATACGACAACGTCCGCTTCCATGAAAGCGTCCATTGCTTTAGCAGAAGCAGTCAAAATGCGCTGTTCTGTTTCAGTCATCGCTTCAGCTTGAGCTGATTTTTGCATGGCATTGAAGAAGTCCTGGCCGAAATACGGCATATCTTCTTCAAATACGTCAAAGGTTTGGATGTTTAACCCTTTATCAATTTCATTCATAAATACTTCGTGCATTTTGCTGGAAATACCTTCAGTAGCCGGGCGGTTATTTGCTTTTACAACTAATACATTCATCTTAATACAAAACTCCTCTTATGCTATTTTTACAATTCTCGATTTCAAGACATTATTATCTTACCAAAAAGCAGAGTGGAAATCCACCTCTCTGCTCACATGTCACAAGAGTCTCCTGTGCAATATGTGGTTTCTTTTCTTCCCAACGGTTTTAAAGCCGGACGAATGCCTTCTTCTTCCCCAATTTGGATAAGCGCATCCACGAATGCTTCTACCGGCTGGGCGCCGGAGATGGCGTATTTTCGGTTGATAACGAAAAACGGTACACCTTGCACGCCGATTTGGCGGGCTTCCTCAATATCGGTCTGTACTTCAGCTGTAAAGCGTTCCGAAGCTAGAATTGCTTGTGCGTCTTCCCGCGGAAGTTCCACTTTCTCAGCAAGGTCCAACAACACTTCGGAATTCCCAACATTCTTGGCCTCAATAAAATAAGCATGGAGCAATTGTTCTGTCAGTTCGGCATCTTTATCTAAACTTTCCGCCCATTTTACCAAACGGTGAGCGGCAAATGTATTGGCTTCCACCATGCCATCAAATTTATATTCAAGGCCCACAGTGCGTGCATGCTCTGCTACACCTTTAGTCATTTCTTTCGCTTGTTCGACTGTCTTCCCCATTTTTTTAGCCAATGATTCGTAAGTTGGAACCGTCGAATCCACCGGTGTATTCGGGTCTAATTGGTAGGCTTTGAATGAAATGTCTGCTTGGCTTTCATAGCCTGATCTCTTCAAAGCTTGTTCCAGTGTTCGTTTGCCTATGTAACAAAATGGGCACACATAATCTGACCAAATCTCTATTTTCATTTTATCCACCTCTTGGCATTAACTATAACAACGAAAACAGCAAGCCTCAATTTTTTTGCTTATACAAAGAAAAGCGGAAGCGCTTGTGCAGGTGCGACAGGCATAAGCCAGACTGGCGAAGTGGCGTCCTCTGCCACATAGCTAGGCCGGCTTATGACCCCGAGCATCTAGGCGCTGCAGCTGGACACTAGGAAAAGCACAAGCGGCCGTCCAGCCCCGGCAAGCGCTGGAAGCCTGGCCGGTAATGGTGTTCTGTGCCATTGCTGGAACGGTTGAAGCGACTCGAGGGGCTGGGCGCTGGAGCTGGACAAAAAGAAAAACTGACTCCTTAAAGGAGTCAGCTAAGCGCTTCGGTGATGACCGGAACAATTTGTTTTTTGCGCGATACGACACCCGGCAAAAGAACGCGGTTGTCAACAACGCTCGATTTGAACGCACCTTCGATGATGTCTGCTCTTCTGCCCAGAACGATGGCGACAGAGTTGTTGTTCAAAATATCGGTTACGACGAACGCAAACAAGTCCAGCCCTTTTTCAGCGATGATTTGCTGCATCAATACTTCCAGCTCTTTTTGGCGGGTAATGACGTCGTTCACATCAATGGCATTTACTTGAGCCACTTCAAAACGGTGGTCGCCTGCTTCGAATTCTTTGGAATCCAAAGACATCAAATCTTCCAATGTTTTATTGCTTAAATCGGCTCCAGCTTTCAGCATAGCCAGACCGTATTCTTCTGCATCCACTTTTGCAATTTCAGCCAGTTCACGCGCCGCTGCAATGTCTTGCGGCGTGCAAGTCGGAGATTTGAAAAGAAGTGAATCTGAAATGATGGCGGACAGCATCAGCCCGGCAATATTCGCTGGAATTTCCACGCCGTTTTCCTTGAACAACTTCAGCAGGATGGTCGTTGTGCAGCCTACGGGCTCCGCGCGGAAATAAAGCGGATCGGTTGTTTCAAAATTAGCGATCCGGTGATGGTCAATCACTTCGATGACCTGGACATCTCCGATATCTTCCGCACTTTGCTGGCGTTCGTTGTGGTCGACAAGGATGACCTGCGACACTTCTTCCGATACGCGTTCAACAAGGCGCGGCTGTTCAAAAGCGAATTTCTCCAGTGCATAAAGGGTTTCGTTGTTTAACTCACCTAAACGGATCGGCTCTGCCTGCATTCCGATCTCATTTTTTAAATAAGCATATGAAATGGCCGAGCAAATAGAATCCGTGTCTGGATTCTTATGACCGAATACAAAAACGTTTGACATGTTATAGCCTCCTGAATAAAGTTGGTTTCCGTGATAATTTTAACACAACTCTGCGTGTTGCCGAAATACAATGAGGCATGTGCTGGAAAAATGGCAAAAGCTGCAAAGCTTTTTGGCAGAAGCTCGATGTTGCTCTTTTGTTTCGGCAGAAAGATATGGAAGTTCCAGTTTATTAAATAGTCTGACAATACAGCATCTCATTCGAATTAAAGGACTAATATACTATAAAAATAGAAATTTAAGATATTATCTACTCATCAATTTCCAGCATTAAAAAAAGTTTTTAGAAAATAGAAATAATTATATACATTTTAATAGGACAAATGGTATAATTCCCATAACCAATCCATTGTGTTTCAAAAAAGGAGCGAATTTAATGACCATAATTCTGGAAAAAAAATACATTCCGCTTGCCGATTATTTTGCATCAGCTTCCGCTTCCAAAATTACTTTGTCTTTTAATGAAATTGAACAGATTATGGGTCAACAATTGCCGAATGCCGCCTATTTGAACAAAAGCTGGTGGAAAAAAACGAAACCGCCCGCTAAGCATTTTCATGCGTGGATGGACGCCGGTTATCATGTCAGCGAGATTATCACCAACCGCTACGTCACCTTTGAACGGACGGACAGTTCCGGCGCCCATAACGCCAACGCTGGCAACGAAGATGTCTTGCTCATCCGGGCTGCGGAACATGGCGATGCCCGCTCCCTTGTCTCGCTGCAGCGCCAAGTCGAATCAGAATCCGAGTTTATGCTGTATGGACAAAACGAACGGGTCCAGTCGACGCAAAGCATGCGCAAGCAGATCATCGACTGGAAGCAAAAAGGCCATTCTGCCATCTTCATCGCCATCTTGAACGGCGAACACGTCGGCTATTTGATGCTTATCGGAAATGACGCCAAACGGGCGGCTCACCGGGCAGCCCTGATTCTGGGAGTTCAGAAAAGCGCACAAAACAAAGGCATCGCCACGTCACTGCTGCAAAAAGCCGAAGAATGGTCGGCCGCTAAAGGCGTCACCCGGCTGGAGTTGACGGTGGTCGAAGAAAACAACGCCGCCCGCAAACTTTATGATAAATCAGGCTACGAAAAAGAAGGCGTCCGCAAAAAATCATTGATAATCGATGACAAACCGTACGATGAACTTTATATGGCGAAGTTTCTGGATTAAAAAAAAGCTCGCAGCCGCGAGCTTTTTTGATTTGGCTTATTAATTTAAAATAATCAGCCATAAATAAAGGCCGGTTAATGTAATAAACAAAGTCGGCAAGGTTAAAATGATGCCGATCTTGAAATAATAGCCCCAGCTGATTGTAACCCCTTTGGCTTTCAAGACATGAAGCCATAACAGCGTAGCTAAAGAGCCAATCGGCGTAATCTTCGGTCCAAGGTCCGAACCGATGACGTTGGCATAAATCAGCGCCTCCCGCACCACCCCGGTCGTATTGGTTTCAGCAATGGCGAGCGCATCGATCATGACGGTCGGCATATTGTTCATGACCGATGACAAGATGGCCGCGATAAAGCCCATGCCAATTGTCGCTGCATACAAGCCGTGGCTAGAAGTCCATTCGATCGCTGCCGCCAAAACGGAGGTCAAGCCGGCATTGCGCAATCCATAAACGACTACATACATCCCGATGGAGAAAAAGACGATATTCCAAGGAGCGCCTTTCAAGACTGCTTTTGTATGGACCGATTCGCTTCTGCGTGAAATGGCCAAAAACAGAATGGCAACGATGCCGGCAATGAACGATACCGGGATGCCAAATGGGCTGCTGACGAAATAGCCGACCAGCAGAATGCCCAGGACTGCCCAGGAAAGGCGGAACAATTTCAAATCCTTAATTGCTGATGCCGGCGCCTTCAAAGCACTGGCATCAAATCTTTTCGGTATGTCTTTTCGGAAATACAAATACAAGACGAGCATGCTCGCAAGGATGCTGAACAAATTGGGAACAATCATATGCAGGGCATACTCGGTAAAACCGATGCCGAAAAAGTCGGCCGATACGATATTGACCAGGTTGCTGACCACAAACGGCAATGACGCCGTATCTGCGATAAACCCGGACGCCATGATGAACGGCAAAATCATGGCATCTTTAAACTTCAATGCCCGTACCATTGCCAGCACAATCGGCGTCAGGATGAGTGCTGCTCCGTCGTTCGCAAACAACGCCGCTACAATGGCGCCGAGCACGATGACCAGGAAAAACATCCGCAAGCCGCTGCCTTTGGCAAAACGCGCCATATGTAAGGCGGCCCATTCAAAAAAGCCGATTTCATCAAGAATCAATGAAATGATAATCAGCGCCACAAACGTCAATGTGGCGTTCCAGACGATGCCGGTCACATCCCACACATCTCCGAAGTCGACGACTCCAACAAGCAGCGCCACAACAGCTCCGCCGACCGCCGACCAGCCGATCGACAAATTGCGCGGCTGTGCAATAACCAAAAATAATGTAACAATAAATATAAATCCTGCTAACCAAACTTCCACGGTTCCCTCTCCTTAATTACAAACTACTTTTTTCCCTTCGGCCACCAAAGTTTCAATCGTCCGTTCCGGTTCCGGAAGAAGACTCAATAAATGAATCAGTATCGGATATTGCGGATGGCGCACATTTAACGCCCAAATGGTCCAGCGGCCCCGCTTTTCTTCCGTAACGAGTTCTGCCTGCTTCAATTTGCGCATATGCTGGCTGATGGCCGGCTGCGTCATGTCCAAAAGCTCGGTAAATTCGCAAATGCACAGCGAATCCTTCGACAGATATTTTAAGATCAGCATCCGGTTGTGGTCACTGATCGCCTTTAAATACGATTCCATTTGAAGATAATCCATGTTTTCACCTTCTTCGGCTTAGTCTTGCTTATTATATAAGTGTTTGCTTATTGATTCAAGAGGCGATTGAACGGAATCGGGATTTATTCGGCTACTCTTTATTCAACAGATTTTGCAGCCCAAAATAAAAGACTTCACACGAACCCCATCAATTCATTTGCAGCTTTTTTCAGCACAAAAAACCCCGGCAGCGAACCTGCCGGGGTTTCTCATCTTTTAGATTAAGCTAATTGTTCAAGAACGCGAAGCGCTTCACGGTTGAATGCCGGAATGTCGTCAGGCTGGCGGCTCGTTACCAATTGGTCCTGGCATACAGCCACTTCTTCATCGACAAGTTTTGCGCCGGCATATTCCATATCCACATGAATGGATTTGTAGCCCGTTGCTTTGCGGCCTTCCAACGCTTTCGCAGTGATCAATAATTGCGGTCCATGGCAAATGGCAAAGACCGGTTTTTTGGCATCCATGAATGCTTTCGTGAATGCGACAAAGCGGTCATCCGCACGCAATTGGTCCGGTGAAAATCCTCCTGGAAGGAATAACGCATCGTATTCGTCCGGATTGACGTCATCGATTCCTTTATCGATGGTTACGACGGCTTCGCCTTGCTTGCCCGTCACTTCTTTGCCGGCTTCTTTCTCAATCGTAAAGACTTCATGGCCTGCATCGTTGAATGCTTTCGATGGATCCGTATATTCTACATCCTCAAACATATCTGTAATTAATGTTGCAATTTTTGCCACTATCTTTCACTCCTTCTGTATAAGTACTCTTTTTTAGTATTCCACACAGAAAGAAGATTAAACACCACACTTACCGAAACTTTGAAACGAACGGATTATCGCTTTCCCAAAAGCGGTACGGATAATGGACCGCTTCTTCCGAATTGCCGATGCCGACGCGCGGCCCGACGGCCACTGCATGAACCGGATCGCCTTCTGCGATATACAAAGGGCGTTCCGTAAAATGATGGCCGTAATAATCCATCGTAATGCCCATCGCTTTTGTCAATTTGCCGGGGCCGCTCGTCCACTGTTTGATGGGCATGTGCTTTCCGCGCAGTTCAGCCATCAAATCGATGCCTTCGACCGGTTCTACGGCACGAATCAAAATGGCACGCGGTGTATCAACCGGACCGCTGACCACATTGATCAAAGTATGAGTATGCATTTGATACGTATAAACAAGTCCGGGTTTGCCGAACATCACTTCCGTGCGTTTGGTGCGCCGGTTGCCAAAGCTGTGGGCTGCCCGGTCTTCCGCACCCATATAGGCTTCGGTTTCCACGATGCGCCCTGCGACGATTCCTTGCGGCAATTCGTGCACCAGGATTTGGCCAAGGAGACTGCGGGACAGTTCAAGCGTTGGCGCTTCAAAAAAGTCTGCCGAGATTGGCGTAAACATAAAAACATCCCTCCTAATCCGTATTATACCGGATTAAGAGCCGTCACCGCCTGTATGAGCGGTTCAATTTCCCGGATAGTGCCATCCTGGAAAGCCTGGACAATGGCGCTTCCGACGATAAAGCCGTCGACATCTTCCCGCAGCAGTTCCACGTGCTGCGCCTTTGAAATGCCAAAGCCTGCATAAACCGGCACCGGGCTTTTGTCCCGGACGCGGCGCATAAAGGCCTGGACATCACCCGACATTTCGTCGCGCGCTCCCGTGATGCCTTTTACCGTCACCGCGTAAACAAATCCTTCCGCCTCATTCAAAATGGCTTCGAGCCGCTCTTCGGTAGTTGTCAGCGTTACAAGCTGCACCAACGCAATTGCTTCTTTTTTGGCGAACGGTTCGACCAGCTCCCGGTGCTCATAAGGCAGGTCCGGGATGATCAAACCAGAAACCCCCGCTTTTTTGCACTCTTTCACAAAATGCTCGACGCCGACCCGCAAAACCGGATTTAAATACGTCATAATGAGCAGCGGAATTTTCACTTCAAATGTCCAGTTCTTCATTTCATCGAGCACTTTTTGCAGCGTTACGCCTTCTTTTAACGCACGGTTGCCTGCCGCTTCGATTGTCGGGCCGTCTGCGACCGGATCTGAAAACGGGATGCCGATTTCGATGGCGGTCACGCCTGTTTCCTGCAAGTACTGCACTTGCTCGCTCAAGCGCGATAATCCGCCGTCGCCCGCCATAATATAGGCCACGAATGCTTTTCCGCCGGATTCTTTCAAGTCCTGTAATCTCTTCATGACAAGCCCTCCAATCTTTCCGCATACGTGGCCATGTCTTTATCGCCGCGTCCGGAAACGCAGATGACCATTAGTTCATCCGGCTTCATGTCTTTGGCTGTCTTCTCGGCTTGCGCGATGGCATGCGCCGATTCGAGCGCCGGAATGATGCCTTCCAGGCGGGAAAATGTGACCACAGCGTCCAATGCTTCCGCATCGGTAATGGAGACATATTCGACGCGGCCAATGTCTGCAAGATGCGAGTGCTCCGGACCGACTCCCGGATAATCGAGGCCCGCTGAAATCGAGTGGGCTTCCAGAACTTGCCCTGCTTCGTCCTGCAGCAGTTTCATGAATGCACCGTGCAATACGCCTTCCGTGCCTTTTGCCATAGTAGCAGCGTGTTTTTCTGTATGCAGCCCTTCACCCGACGCTTCGACGCCGATCAGACGGACCGATTCGTCCCCTATAAACGGGTAAAATATACCAATGGCGTTGCTGCCGCCGCCGATGCAGGCAAGAACCGTATCCGGCAAACGCCCTTCATGCGCCACAATCTGCCGCTTCGTTTCTTCACCAATCACGCTCTGGAAATCGCGCACCATTGTCGGGAAAGGATGTGGCCCAAGTGCTGAACCGATCAAGTAATGCGTGTCTTCCACGTTCGTCACCCAGTAGCGCAGCGCTTCGTTGACTGCGTCTTTTAACGTGGAACTGCCTTTTGTGACGCTTTCCACACGAGCGCCGAGCAGTTTCATGCGGAACACGTTTAATTGCTGGCGCTTGATGTCTTCTTCGCCCATAAAAATGACGCATTCCAGATCGAACAACGCACAGACCGTCGCTGTTGCCACGCCGTGCTGGCCGGCTCCGGTTTCCGCGACAATTTTCCGTTTGCCCATGCGCATCGCAAGCAACGCCTGCCCAAGTGCATTATTGATTTTATGGGCGCCGGTATGGTTCAAGTCTTCCCGTTTCAAGTAGACTTTCGGGCCGCCCCACGCTTCCGTCAACCGCTTTGCATACGTCAGCGGCTGTTCGCGTCCGACGTATTCGGATAAATAATGATGGTATTCGTTTATGAATTCAGGATCCCGCTTGGCTTCTGCGTACGCTTCTTCCAATTCCTTGACCGCTTTCATCAATGTTTCCGGAACAAACTGCCCGCCGTATTTGCCGAAAAACCCAATTTTCTCAACTGCTTGCTGCATCGAACCACCCTTTGCCTGTTTGATAAACTCCTGTATTTTAACCGCATCTTTTCTGCCGTCCGTTTCCACTCCGCTTGATACGTCCACCATATGCGGGTTCGTCTGTCCGATGGCTGCCCGGACATTGGCGGGATTCAAGCCGCCTGCTAAAATCAGCCGGGAAGCATCCACTTGTGCGCCCTCCAATAAGCTCCAATCAAAGACCTTGCCGCTGCCGCCCCGGTAATCCGTCCCAGGTGCATCCACTAAGATAAAGTCAGCTTTTGAGCGCTCCAGCTTTTCCACATCTTCTTTGCTGCGGATCGAAAACGCTTGAATCACCGGCACTCCGATCGCCTCGACCAATTCATCCGGTTCATCGCCGTGCAGCTGCACCATCGTCAATGGCACTTTTTCCACCGTCTCTTCAATCTCTTCCAGTGACGCGTTGACAAACACACCGATTTTATCCGTACTGATGGGCACGTGTTGTGCCAGTTCAGCCGCCTGCTCAATCGATACTCGCCGTTTGCTTGGCGCAAAAACGAAACCGATGGCATCTGCTCCTTTTGCCGCTTCAATATGCTGAACTTCTTTAAGTCCGCAGATTTTCACTCGTGTCATTTGACCGCCTCCTCAGCTGTTGCTTCCCGAATCCAGTTCCCTGGATCTTCGGAACGCATCAATGCTTCACCAACCAAAATTCCGGAAGCGCCGGAACCAAAAACAACTGCTGCGTCTTCTTTTGAATGAAGGCCGCTTTCACTGATCAGCAAACGGTTGCCGCCAAACGGAAAGGTTTTCGCCAATTCGACTGTGCGATTGACTGACACTTCGAATGTCTTCAAGTCCCGGTTATTGATGCCAATCAATTCGGCATCGAGCTCCAGTGCCCGTGCCAATTCCTGGGCGTCATGCACTTCCACCAGCACTTCGAGTCCGAGAGATGCAGCGTAACCAAACAACCGGTGCAATTCTTCTTTCCCAAGCGCCGCGACAATCAATAAAATAATGGTGGCGCCTGCATGTTTCGCACGGTCAATCTGGATTTCGCTAATCATGAAATCTTTGCAAAGCACTGGAATCGATACGTTTTTCGCCACTTCCCGCAAGTCATCGATGGACCCTTTAAAATACGTTTCGTCCGTTAAGACGGAAATGGCCGCCGCTCCTGCTTCTTCGTATTTCTTCGCTTGCGCCACGACGTCGACTTCGGTGCGGATATCTCCTTTCGAAGGGGAAGCCCGCTTGATTTCGGAAATGACGCCTTTTTGGCTGCGCAAGTGGTCGGCCAACCTTGTTTTTTCCGGGAAAGCTTGGCCGTTTGCCTCTACTTTTTCGTATTGTTTGATTTCCATGCGTTTGGTTTCAATGATTTGATCCAGAATTGTCATACCAACACCCCCGAAGCTAAACGATGCAGTTCAAATACTTTGGCTGTATCACCGGACATGATTGATTTCCGGGCTTGATGCACGCCTTCCGCAATTGTCTCGGCACGTCCGCTGACATAGAGCACCGTTCCGGCATTGAGCGCCACTGTATCCAAATACGGGCTTTCTTTTCCTTCCAGCACTTCCAGAAAAATTTCCGCATTGCGTTTCGGCTCGCCGCCGCGTATGGCATCAATCGGCGCAGTTTCCAGCCCAACCTCATGCGGGTGGATCGTCAGATGGCGTTTGCCGTGTTCATCGAAAACAATCAATTCGTTGACGCCCGCAAGCGACAATTCGTCCAGTCCGCCTGCTCCGTGGACGATGGCTCCACGTGTTCTGCCAAGGCGCATCAATGCGTCTGCCATTGGTTTCATCATGTCGCGGCGGTAAACACCCGTCATTTGAACTGTGATCGGCAGCGGATTGGCAAGCGGCCCCACCAGGTTGAAGATTGTCGGTGTGCCGATGCTTTTGCGCACTTCGCGAAGGTCCCCAAGCGCCGGGTGGATGGCCGGCGCAAACAAGAAAGCAATACCTGTCCCATCCAGCATTTCCGGAATGCGCTCCACTTCCACTTTGGTAGAGATGCCGAGTTCTTCGAGCACATCGGAGCTGCCCGTTTTGCTTGAAACGCTGCGGTTGCCGTGCTTCGCAACGGTCATGCCGCATCCTGCCAGGACAAATGCCGTCAACGTGCTGATGTTGAAGCTGTACGAACGGTCGCCGCCCGTTCCGCACACATCGACCAATTCGCCCCCTACTTCCGGAAGCGGCACCGCTTTTTCTCTCATGGCTTTGACCAGCCCGACCAATTCATCGGCGGTCTCGCCTTTCTCATGAAGGTCAAGCAAGAATTGCTTGAGGCTTTCCTGTTCGATCTTTCCATTCAATAAATCCAATGATTTTTCATACATGCTCTGCTCTGTTAAACTCTCTGCTTTTCTCATGCTATCTCTCCTCAGCTCGTATTGGAATGCAAAAATCCCCGCAACCGGACTGAAATCCGGTTGCGGGGACGGGGGTAAACCGCGGTACCACCACGCATTAATGCAATTTTGCACTCACTTAAAACAGGCTCTTCGCCTTTCCCTTTAACGCAGGGCCTACGTCTCCCTTACTCGCTTCCGCTTTCAGGCCAGCTCTCCTAAGTCCATTCGCGCAAGCAATCCAATCAGCTCCCACCAGCCGCTGACTCTCTAAAATGGATCCACTTGCCTACTCGTCTCAATCCTCGATTTGCACACTCTTCTATTCTGATCTCTTCTCTGGGCTCTTCTCTCAAATGAACTTGCCGCTCGTCCAACAAGTTGACACTCATATTACAATTGTTTTGTATATTCTGTCAAGTGTTATTGACTGCAGCATTTACAAAAATACACCAACAGCCAATCTGCACATTTTTCTTTTACCGCTCAATCGAAGCTTCTCTGCTCTTGGTAGTGATGATCCAGTTCTTTTCGCAACGCGGCTTTCAGGAACTTGCCGACCGATGTTTTCGGCACTTCTTTTAAGAATACGATATCATCCGGCACCCACCACTTGGCAAATTGGCTTTCGAGGTAAGCGAGCAGTTCCGCTTTTGTCTGTTCATTTTCTTCGTAGCCTTCTTTCAACACGACGCAGGCAAGCGGGCGCTCCAGCCATTTCTCATGCGGAATCGCCACTACTGCTGCTTCAAATACGGCTTCATGCGTCATAAGGGCATTTTCCAGATCGACAGAAGAAATCCATTCGCCGCCGCTCTTGATCAAATCTTTTGTGCGGTCCGTCAATTTGATGTAGCCATCCGGTTCAATGACTGCAATATCTCCCGTATAAAGCCAACCGTCCCGGAACGCGTCATTCGTGCGTTCATCTTTATAATATTCATCCGCAATCCACGGGCCTTTGACATTCAGCTCACCCATTGTTTTGCCGTCCCACGGCGCTTCGCCTTGTTCATTGACAATGCGCACTTCAAGCCCAGGCATCGGCAGCCCGGCCATCGCACGGCGCTCGATGCGCTCATCCATCGACAGATCAGCCATCGCCGAAGTCGTGACCGCCAGGCTTACAAGCGGCGACGTTTCCGTCATGCCGTAGCCTGTCACAAATGGCACCTTGTATTTTTCCTCAAACGCCCGGATCAAGCCTTTTGGCGAAGCCGACCCTCCACAGATGATCATCCGCAGCGATTCCAAATTACGCGGATGGGCTTCCAGTTCTTTTAAAACGCCCAGCCAGATGGTCGGAACTCCGGCAGTCAGCGTTACCCCTTCCTGTTCAATCAAATCCAATAGCATGCCAGGCGCAAATCCCGGCCCTGGCAGCACTTGAGTCGTACCGAACAGCACCGCCGCAAACGGCAGCCCCCATGCGTTGGCATGGAACATCGGAACGATGGACATGGCTACGTCACGCTCGGATAGCCCCATCGAGTCGTTCATCCCCAGTGCGAAGCTATGGAGCACAAGTCCGCGATGCGAATACACGACGCCTTTCGGATTGCCGGTTGTCGCTGATGTATAGCACATGCCGGCCGGCGTGTTCTCATCCAAATCTTCCGGAAATACATAGCTGCCATCTTCTGCGCTGAGCAATTCTTCATAGGAATGAACGTTTTCCAGGGCCGTTTCCGGAAGATCCATTCCGTCTTTCATGACGACGAAATGCTTGACGGTTTTTAGCTGCGGCGCGATTTTTTCAATCAACGGAAACAAATCATGGTCTACCAGCAGAATTTCATCTTCCGCGTGGTTGATGACATAAATGATGTGTTCAGGAGAAAGGCGGATGTTGATCATATGCAAAATCGCACCGGAGCCTGGCACCCCGAAATACAATTCCAGGTGGCGATGATGGTTCCAAGCGAAACTGCCGATTTTCGTTCCGCGGTCCATTCCGAGTTTTTCCAGTGCACTTGCCAGCTGGCGTGTCCGCTTCGCAAAATCTTTATACGGGATGCGGTGGATCTGCTCACCTGTCCGCGAAATAATCAGCTTATCAGGGAAATATTGCTCGGCTCGTTTCACAAAAGAAGATAATAGCAGCGGTGCATTCATCATTGGACATCAGGCTCCTTTTTCTTAGCGATTTGGGATTGACGTAATTTGGTTCAGCAGAAATTCACTGTCTGCCGGCGCGCGGCAAACTGAGGATGCTCATGGCGTTCATGCGCTTTCAGGACGGGCGCCAAGCAACAATCAACGTTCATAGAGACCTCGTACCATTCCTGCCAGTCTTTTGTTTTGAAAAAATCAGCGACTTCTGCATGTTCTTTACTGCCGACGGTTTTTGCACTCCATTTTTGCCAATTCGGCTTTTCCGCAAATTCGCAGAAGTTATGCCAGAATTTTTCTTCAAGCGCCCCTAATGTGACGAACCGCCCGTCTTTCGTCTCGTAAATCGCATAGCTGATGCGGTTTCCTGAAATCTCGGGAATGCCGCAATCCGAAGCACCGCTTTGATGATAGATATCGTGGTTGCCCTGGAATTCACCCAGTATTTCAGCCAGCGCAATGTCCAAATAAGCCCCTTCGCCGGTACGGAATTTCCGAAGCAATGCAGCAATGATTTTTTCGGATGCCAACAAGCCCCCGGTATAGTCTGCAAATGTGTTCGCGGGGTGCACTGGACGGCCATTGCTGTCGGCCATTTGGTCCAATGCGCCGGACAGGGCCAAATAATTCAAGTCGTGGCTGCCAAGTTCAGCAAGCGGACCTTTTTGCCCGTAGCCAGACAGTGAACAATACACCAAGTCCGGCTTGACTGCTTTTAAGCTTTCATAATCCAATCCCAGCTTTTTCATAACGCCCGGCCGGAACGTTTCAATCAACGCATCCGCTGTCTTGGCCAATTCCAGCATTTGCTCATGGCCTTCTGCTGTTTTCAAATCCAGATGGACGATCGTTTTCCCTTTATTGTTCGCTTCGTGCACGTAGCCGCCGCTCATATAACGCGCCGGATCACCCGCCGGCGGCTCGATTTTGATCACTTCCGCGCCCATTTCCGCCAGGCGCATCCCGGCATAAGGCCCCGGCAAGTAATAGGTGACATCCAGCACACGGATCCCCATTAACGCCTTATCCATTTACAAGCCCATCCGTTTGGCAATAATGGTTTTCATAATTTCATTGGATCCGGCATAGATGGCCGCAACCGGCGTGTCGCGGTAGCGCCGCGCAATTTTGTATTCTTCCATATAACCGTAGCCGCCGTGCAGCTGCATGCATTCGCCGGCTATTTTTTTCGCCGTATCCGTCAGCCAGTATTTCGCCATGGACACTTTCGAGACAATGTCTTTGCCCGCCATATGGTCTTCAATCAGCGATTCTAAAAACGAATGCCCCAGTTCGATTTCAGTCGCCATTTCGACCAGTTTAAACTGGGAATTCTGGAACGACCCAATCGGTTTGCCAAACGCTTTTCTCGATTTCACGTAATCGAGTGTTGTTTCCAACATGTCTTCTGAAGCAGTTTGTGCAGCAACCGCCACGACCAGGCGTTCCTGCTGCAATTTTTCCATCAAATATGTAAAGCCTTTGTTTTCATCGCCGATCAGATTTGCAGCCGGTACAACACAGTCTTCAAAATACAATTCCGATGTATCCTGTGCGTGAAGGCCGACTTTATCGAGTTTCCGCCCTTTGGTGAACCCGGGCATGCCTTCTTCAATCATCAAAAGCGAGATGCCGCGGTGTTTCGGCTCCGCCTTCGGATCTGTCTTGACAACTACCACTACGTGGGTGCTGTTGATGCCATTGGTAATAAAGGTTTTTTGCCCGTTGACGATGTAGTTGTCTCCGTCCCGCACTGCGGTCGTTGAAATATTTGCCAAATCCGACCCCGCTCCCGGTTCCGTCATGGCAATTGCCGTGATATATTCTCCTGTCACGCAGCCCGGCAGCCAGCGCCGTTTTTGTTCATCCGTTCCGTAAGCTTCAATATAAGGGACCGTGATGTCGTTATGCAGGCCAACCCCGGTCAAGCTGGTGCCGACGCGTTCCATCTCTTCGCCGATGATGACCGCATAGCGAAAATCCAGTCCCAGCCCGCCGTACTCTTCGTCCACTTGCGGACATAAAAACCCCATGTCGCCCATGCGTTTCCAAAACGATTTCGGAATGATGTGGTCTTTTTCCCATTGGTCATATTGCGGCACGGCTTCTTTTTCCAGGAACTTTCTTAGCGATTTCCGGAACAGCTCATGCTCTTCTTCTTCAAAACGGTATTTTCCCATCTCCCTATTCCCCCTTACTTCGGCTGCATACGGATTGCTCCGTCAAGCCGGATCACTTCGCCGTTCAACATCGGATTTTCAACAATGCTTTGGACCAATTGCGCATATTCAGCCGGATGCCCAAGACGGGCTGGAAACGGCACAGACGCCGACAGCGACTTCACGGCCGCTTCCGGCAAGCCATCGAACATCGGTGTTTGCATCAGGCCTGGCGCAATAGTCATGACACGGATGCCGTCCCGTGCCAATTCACGGGCAATCGGCAAGGTCATCGATACCACACCGCCTTTTGAAGCGCTATAGGCAGCTTGCCCAATCTGTCCTTCAAAAGCAGCAACCGAAGCGGTTGAAATGATGATGCCCCGTTCCCCTTCTGCATTCGGTTCGTTTTTCTGCATGGCTGCCGCCGCTACCCGAATGACGTTGAAGGTGCCAATCAAGTTGACCCGGATGACTTTTTCAAACTGATCAAGCGCTATCGGTTCGCCTTTTGATACGACTTTGCCCGGAGTGCCGATGCCGGCGCAATTAATGACTCCGGTAAGCCCGCCCCATTTCTCAACCACATTCGCTACATTGTGCGCCACTTGTTCCGCATTGGTCACATCGGTTTCAAAATAACAGACGCTCTCTTCACCAAGTTCATCAATAAGCGAACCGGCGCGTTCTTTGTTCAAATCAAAAATGGCTACTTTCCCTCCATTTTCGGCTATCCGGCGAACCGTCGCTTCACCAAGCCCCGAAGCCCCGCCTGTTATAATTGCTTTCAATTCTGCTAAGTTCATGCCCAGCCTCCTTTTTCCTTATAACCGTTCAATGATTGTGGCGTTCGCCATGCCCATGCCTTCGCAAATCGCAAGCAAACCGTAGCGCCCTTCGATGCGTTCCAGTTCATGGAGAAGCGATACCAAAAGTTTCGTGCCGGTTGCTCCGAGCGGATGCCCCAAAGCAATCGCTCCACCGTTGACATTCAATTTTTCAGGATCTGCCCCGATATCGTTCAGCCAGGCAAGCGGCACAGGCGCAAACGCTTCGTTGACTTCGTAGCGGTCCATGTCCCCAATTTGGAGGCCCGCTTTTTCCAACACTTTGCGGGTTGCCGCAATCGGCCCCGTCAGCATCAAAGTCGGATCTGAACCGACCACTGCACGCGCCACAATGCGCGCTTTCGGCTTCAAGCCCAGTTCGTCCGCTTTTTCACGCGACATCAACAAGACTGCTGAAGCTCCGTCGCTCATCTGGCTGGCATTTCCCGCCGTGATGACGCCGTTTTCATCAAAGACCGTTTTCAAGCCGCCAAGCACTTCTTCTGTGGTGCCGGGACGGGGGCCTTCATCTACGGAAACCAGCTGTTTTTCTCCATCCGCACTTTCCACTTCAACTGGCACAATTTCGCGTTCGTAATGGCCGTTTTGGATAGCTTGTTGAGCCCGTTCATGGCTCTGGACCGAAAAAGCATCCAGCTGCTCACGGCTGAAATTCCACTTCTCGGCAATGCGTTCAGCTGATAAGCCCTGGTTGATGATTTCGTACTGCTCCGTCAATTTCGTGCTCGGTTTAGCGCCCTGCATATTGGAGAACATTGGCACGCGCGTCATGCTTTCTACTCCGCCGGCAATGACAATATCCATGTCGCCAGCCAAAATGGCTTGGGCTCCGAAATGGACCGCTTGCTGGCTTGATCCGCACTGGCGGTCAATCGTCACGCCGGGCACATAATCCGGGAACCCGGCAATCAACGCCGCCGTCCGGGCGACATTGCCGCCTTGTTCGGCCACTTGGGAAACGCAGCCCAAAATAATGTCTTCCACCGCACCTTTATCGACGCCTGCCCGGTTCACCAATTCCTCCAATACAAGCGCTGCCAGTTCATCCGGCCGGGTATTGGCATACATTCCTTTCCGTCTTCCAATTGCCGAACGGACTCCTTCTACAATGACTACTTCTCTCATTTCTTACACCCCTTTTAATTTTCCTTCTATTATAATGCAACCGCTTTCAATTTAAAGAATTGAATGACTATTCACTCATTAAAGCAATTGTACAAGAATTCCCATGCAAATACCATAAGAAAATCCTGCAGATGGCTCTGCAGGATTCTTTTGTTTATTCTTCTATCAAACCTTGTTCAACCAGGAATTCGCGGGCCACTTCGCTTGCTTCTTCTTTATCCACATCGACACGGGCGTTCATTGCGAGCATTTCCTCTTCCGTGATTTGGCCGGCCAATCCTTTCAGCACTTCTTCCAGTTCCGGGTATTCTTCAAGCGTTTCCAAGCGGACGACGGGTGCTGCGTCGTATTTCGGGAAGAACGACAAATCGTCTTCCGTGGTCTCCAAATCAAACAGTCCGATCCGGCTGTCCGTCGTGAATGCCGGAATCACATCCACTTCGCCGTTTTTCACCGCTTCGTACATGATGGCGGGATCAAAACTTTCAGTTGCAGAAAACTTAAATGGGTATGTGGCGATCATATCGTCATAGCCATCGCCTTTCCGTTCATAAAATGGATGCGGAGCGCCAAACGACATATCTTCTGTTTTGGAGATTTCCGCTAAGTCCGAGTACGTTTTGGCATCATAGCCGCTGTCTTTTGAAAAGGCCAGTGTATAGCCGTTTTCAAATCCGAGCGGCTCCAGCCATGTCGCATTTAGCGTTTCTTCATAGCCTTTTCGCACACGTTCAAGCACTTCTTCCGAAGACTGGCCCGGCTGGGATTCTTCTTTCAACACGTCTTTTAATCCAGTGCCGGTATATTCCACATACATATCGATATCGCCTTTTTCAAGAGCCGGCGTCAAAATGGACACTTCGCCAAGTCCGTCTTCATACTCTACCGCATACTCCGAATTCGCTTCAATATACTGACCCAGAATATGTGGCAATATGTACTGCTCCGTCCACGGCTTGCCGCCGATCACGATTGGATCTGTCCCTTCGCCGCCGCTTCCGCAGCCAGCCAATCCGGCAGACGCTGCCAATAAAATGACCATTGCTGTTTTTTTCACGGATATTCCCCCTTAAATTTTTAAGCCTTTCGGCGTCATGCGCTTCTCAATTTGTTTTAGCACCAAGTCGAATCCAATGGCCAATAAGGCAACCGGCAATGCGCCGGCCAGCACCAAAGCATTATTATAAGATTGAAGGCCGCGGTAAATGATGTCGCCAAGCCCTCCCGCTCCGACAAACGTGGCCAGGGTAGCGATGCCGACCGTCAGCACGGTTGCGGTGCGGATGCCGGCCATGATAAACGGCAGCGCCAGCGGCAATTCAATTTGGCGCAGTATTTGCGTCCGCGTCATGCCCATGCCCCGCCCTGCTTCGATTACAGAGCCGTCAACGCCGGTAATGCCGGTATACGTATTGCGGAGAATCGGCAGCAGCGCATAAATGATCAGCGCCACCAATGCCGTCGGTGACCCGATGCCTAGAATCGGCACTAAAAAACCGAACAACGCCAAGCTGGGAATGGTCTGAAAAATAGCGGTCACTCCGATGATCGGTTCCGCATAGCGCCGGTAGCGCGCAATCAGTATCCCTGTCGGCAAAGCGATAGCAATGCCGATGGCGACTGCCACAAAAGACAAATAAATATGTTCGAGAAAAGCCGACTGGATCATTTCCTGGCGGCTGATAAATGTATCAATGATCTGGCTCAACTGGCTGCACCTTCTTCCTTATGAAGGGCCGCCCGCAGTAAATCACGGTCGCTGGCATAAGCAATCACATGCTCATCTTCCATTAGCGCCAGACGCGGGAGTCCGCTTGCGGATAATTGTTCCACCGCTTCAGTGACGGTTGCATCGACCGAGATTTTTTGGGCTTCTCCCCGCCAATCCTTTTCGAACAGCGAAACAAATTCCTTCAGCTTTCTTTCGCCGAATGTCCGCTGCCGGCTAATGCGCTCGGCGCCGATAAAATTGCGCACAAAGTCGTTCGCCGGTTCCGCAACCAATTGCTGCGGCGTTCCAATTTGCTCCACCTGCCCGCCGCGCATCACAATGATGGAATCGGCAATTTTCAATGCCTCATCCATATCGTGGGTGACAAAGACAATGGTTTTGCGGATGTTCTTCTGCAAGTTCTGCAGCTCATCCTGCAACTGTTCCCGGCTGATCGGATCTAGTGCAGAAAACGGCTCATCCATCAAGACGATGTTCGGGTCCCCTGCGAGCGCCCGCACCACACCGACACGCTGCTGCTGGCCGCCGCTCAATTCAAGAGGGTAGCGGTGGAGGAACGTATCTGGATCAAGGCCGGTCAATTGCAGCAACTCACGCACCCGTGCATCGATCCTTCCTTTTTCCCACCCCAGCATTTTGGGCACCAAGGAAACATTATCAGCAATGGTCATATGGGGAAGCAAGCCAATGCGCTGGATAACGTAGCCGATAGACCGCCGCAGTTCAATCTCATCCAGTCCCATGATCGGCTTTTCATCAATCAGGACAGTGCCTTCGGTCGGTTTTTCAAGTTTATTAATCATTTTCATAAGTGTGGTTTTCCCGCAGCCGCTTGGTCCAATAATCGCTGTTAATTGATGCGAAGGCAATGTAAGAGACACTTCTTTTAATGCTTCCGTTCCATCAGGAAACCGTTTGGTGACCTTATCAAATTGAATCACAGCACCCACTCCTTTCTCTCTCTTTCGACCTACTTTTTAATTTACCCGGAACGGGGATTATTTACTCTTTTTTCCTGCTTCCTTTCCAGAAGCGGACGAAATAACTTTAATGGCTGCGGTCAATTCATTGAAACGGCGATCCAATGCTCCATACTCTTTATCTTTTGGCTGCATCAAACTCAGTTTGCCCAGAACAGCTTGGCGTTCTGTCTCCAGCTGCAACAGGTCCACTTGAACATCTCCGTTGGATTTATTGTTCCATTCCGAAAAGCTGTTTTCGTACTTGAACAGCTTGCCTTCCTCAAATACCAGCAATTTATCCGCCAGTTTTTCCATGAAAAAGCGGTCATGGGTGGCCACCAGCAAAGCCCCTGGAAAGCTTTCCAAAGTTTTCTCCAAATGTTCGCGGGAAGGCAAATCAAGATGGTTGGTCGGTTCATCCAATAACAGCACATTGCATTCCGACAGCATAAATTCCATTAATTTCAATTTAACCCGCTCCCCCATGCTCAAGTGGCGAATCGGTTCGGTCCAATGGTGTTTTTCGAATCCCAGGTTGTCCATCAAGGTCCGGATTCTGCCGTCCGCCTCGTAGCTTCCTGTTCCAAATAACTCCGCCGGCGTTTTTTCTTCCGGCAAGTCAAAAACATTCTGGCTCAAGTAGCCGATTTTCATGCCGGCAGTCATCCAAATCTCCCCTGAATAATCGGTTTCTTTTCGGAGCATACTGAAGAAAGTGGATTTGCCGCTGCCGTTTTTGCCGACCAGCCCAATGCGTTCGCCGTGCTGCACGGTAAAAGACGCATTTTCAAAAAGGAGGCGGTCTCCAAAAGCCTTGCTGACTTCCTTCAATTCCATGACGCGCTTCCCTTTTTTATCGGCACCGCCGATTTCAAACTTGACGCTTACGTCTTCTTTCGGCCGCTCCACCCCACCCTTTTCCAGTTCAGCTTCCAGCCGTTTCCGCTTGCTGCGCACTTGGACGTCCATACGCTTTGCTTTGGAGCGGTAGAATTCTTTAAAGCCATCTTGTTTCGTCGATTCCGCATGGGCTTTTCCCGACCAGGACTGCAGTTCCGAAAGCTGCTGTTCCACACGGGCAATTTTCGCCTGCTGCTGATTGTACTTTCTTTGCTGCGTCAGTTTCCGGTGTTCTTTTTCTTCTCTATAGACGCTGTAATTCCCTTTATAAACCGTTAGTTTTTTGTCTTCAATTTCCCAGACATGAGTCGCGACTTGATCAATAAAATGCCGGTCATGCGAGACGATCAGCAGTGTACCGGCATATGCCGCCAGTTGTTTGACGGCGGCTTCGATGCTTTCCGCATCCAAGTGATTGGTCGGCTCATCAAGCAGCAGAACTTCTGCATTTTCAGAAAGTGCCCGCGCCAGGCGTATCTTCATCGCTTCTCCCCCGCTTAAGCGGCTGCGGACTTCCGGCACATGCCATTTCTTTTCAAGCTTTCGGCTGCCGGCACTTCCGCTTTTAGCATCCACCTGCTTCACTTCCTGTTCCATATAAGCGACAGACGGCCGTGGCCCCATCCACTGGATCCCCGGAGCACCTTTTGCAATCGCCTCCAGCAAGGATGACTTTCCGCTGCCATTTGCGCCAATGACCGCAATTCGTGCCCCTTTTGGAATATCTGCTTGCGCTTCTTTTAAGACAATCCGGCCCTCAAAACCGATTGTCAAGTTGTTTACTTTCCCTCTGATGGCCATAGCCATTCCCCCTAACCGGAGAAATAAAAAAATCCCTCCGAATTGTATTCGGAAGAATTCGCATACCCAAATAGCCTGTTTTTCACAGGCTGTTTGTTTTGTTAAAAATGGGCAGACGAATCCAATCTCTTTCACACCAAAATCTTCGGTTGCATAGAAATAGGATTAGTTATCCATCGGCCCCCCATCATCCCTTCAGTTTATTGCCTCTACTATAACATATTATTCTGACAGATCGTCCTCAATTTTCAAATGGACCGGCGTCGCTATTTGTTCAAAGCCAATTTCTTTATAGATTTTATTGGAGGTCGGGTTCTGCAAGTCTGTGTAAAGCATGACGAAATCGTATTCACCGAGCAGTTCTTCGGTCACTTCTGCAACAAGTGTGCGGGCATAGCCTTTGCGACGGTGTTTCGTTGGCGTAAAGACAAAGGATACCGTGATGCCATTTTTGGATGGCCGGGATTTTTTCATGCAGGCCACGACTTCATTGTCCACTTCCCATACATAGACTTCTTTCAGCTCGATAAATGAATCGATTTTCCGCGCCGCTTCCGCAGGGGTCGACATGGCAATGCCTGTCTCCTGTTCAAAAAGCAGAATCCATTCTTCCAGCAACGGCGCATCTTTTTTATTGGCCACTCGCCAGGTTCCCGGACTTTTTTCCAGCCGGGTATTTACAGCATCCGCGCGGTAAAGCCCTTGGTGCATAAGGATCCGTATTTCCCCGCCAACGCGTTGGATCCACGCATCCACAAACCCCTGGGCCACGGCCTGGTCGCCGACGACTGCGTCCACTACGATGCCTGCAGCCAATAATCGATGCGCTATTTCTCTTTCAATTGCCGGAACTTCTCGAAAGACAACCAGCTGAAATGGATGCGGCGGTGTCATCAAACAGGCCGCTGCCACTTCCCCGTCGTTTTCCATCGTTGCCAGAAAGTATTCTTCGTAGCGCCCATCTTTTATCTGATTCAGTATCCCTAGAAACAAACTATATATGTCTTCATTTTTATATAACAGCTTTTCCACTTTATCTGCATAGGCAGCGGGATTTGTGTAAACCATCCAATCCATGTCGACTCACTCTTTTCCGTCTTGATCTCTGACTATTAGATATTGGCTAAAGGTGGAAAAAACTCCTGCTAAATAAACTTTTTTCTGAAATTTATTTCGGCTGATAACATGACAAAATCTAAAAAGAGCCCATCCGTTCAAAACGGATGGGCTCTTTGCATTTTCCTATTCAAGTTCCATTTGTTTTGTTTCCGTTCCAAGAAACGCCACAGCCAGCGCTCCAAGAATGATCGATACGCAGAAAATCCCAAAGATCCAGCCAATACCGTACCCAGCCGTCAGCATGAACCCGACCAGTAACGGCCCTAAGATGCCGCCGATCCGGCCAAACGAAGCAGCCATCCCGGTACCGGTGCCGCGGATGACCGTCGGATATTGCTCTGGCGAATACGCATAAAGCGCGCCCCATGCGCCCAAGTTAAAGAAAGACAGGAAAGCTCCCGCTGTAATCAGCACAGCGATGGCGTCGGCATTTCCGAAAACAAGCGCACTGGCAGCCGTCCCCATCAAGTACGTAACAAGAACAAATTTGCGCCCTGCTCTTTCAATCAGCCAAGCGGCGGAGAAGTACCCCGGCAACTGGGCCAGCGTCATAATCAGGACATAGCCAAAACTTTGAATCATTGTAAACCCTTTTAACACCATGACGCTCGGCAGCCAAAGGAACATGCCGTAATACGAAAAGACGACTGTAAACCAGACAATCCAAAGCATCAATGTCGGACGGCGGTATTTTTTGGACCAGACGTCTTTTATATTGGTTGAAATGGACCGCAGTACATCTTTTTTGGCCGAGAACTGCGGGGAATCCGGCAGTTTGATGCGCAGATACAGCGCATACAATGCCGGCAAGGCAGTCAGCAGCAAAGCGACGCGCCAGCCGAACGACGGAATCACAAAGTATGAAATAAGCGCAGCAATCAGCCAGCCGCCGGCCCAAAAACTTTCCAGCAATACGACTACACGGCCGCGTTCATTCGCCGGCACGCTTTCGGAAACCAGCGTCGAAGCAACCGGCAGCTCACCGCCAAGCCCCATGCCAACGAAAAATCGCAGAAGCATGAATGCAGCAAGCGATGTCGTTAATGCGGAAATGCCGCTTGCCAATGAAAACAGCAATAGCGTGATGATAAAGATTTTCTTGCGTCCGACCCGGTCCGCATAAATCCCGAAGACAAAGGCGCCGACAGCCATGCCGATTGAATTGACACTGCCAATCCAGCCCATTTGCGAAGCATTTAAATTCCAGTCCACTTGCAAGGCGGCAATGACAAAGGATAGGATCCCTACATCCATTGCATCAAAAAGCCAACCCAATCCTGCCACTCCCAGCAATTTGTTTCTTGAAAGCGTAACCGTGTTTTTCTCTGTTATTGTAGCCATACCAACTCTCCCTGTCTTTACACATGTAATATGATGTCTTTACACCATACTATACTCTTTCGCTATAGGGGTGACAAGACAGTCGGGAAAAGTTGAATTTTTCAAACAATTGTTGTTAATTAGAGCCATTATTGGCGGAAGAAGAAATAACAGCCGCATTGATACTTGCCATCATAGCCGCCTGCTGGGCCTGCATCAGCATCTCTAACGACGTTGAAAAGGTTATATCAGAAACTTCCCGGGTTTCGATGATGTCTTTCATGTCAAACTGAACAGCGGTTGAAAAAGCGACATCTTTATACCATTTAAACAATTTGCTGTTTTCCAGCTGCCGTGTATGTTCGACAATCTGCGCGAGTGTGCGGCCGCTCGCTTTTGCCGCTGCCAGCAGTCCCAAAATCGGATACTGGGGCGGCCGTATTTTTATTTTTTCGTTCTGCAGAAATTCACGGGTCGCCAAAACCCGTCCGACCATTTCCGGATCGTACACCGGTGAATTGAACGTCATAAGCTGTGACAGCCATTGCAAATCGTTGCCGATGCTAAAGCCATGTTCGCGGAGTTCCCGGTAATAGGCATTCATCGTGGCGGCCCGTTCTTCAGCCGCCCCTTCCCGCCTGCCTAAGAGCACCGCGTAGGGCACATCTTCATTGGAAGTGAGGAATTTGTGGTGCTGCTTCATTTGATCGTACAACTCTTTTGCACGGTCCGCTTCCCCCGTATCTTCCATCAACAGCGCAGCCAGATAGGTGTATGGCGATTTGCGGAATCCTGCTTCGTTCAGTTCGAGCTGCTTGGCATTCAATTTTTTCAAGCCGTTTTCCGGATCTCCCTGAAGCGCGAGAAAGGCCGAAGCAATATGGAACATATAATACCGTAACGGAGAAGCCCAGCCTTCATTTTTCTTGATGGCCTCTGAGGCTTCTTCGTGCTCTTTTTTTCGAAATCCTGAGTCCTGTGTCAGATAAAAGGTCGTCACTGCCAGGGCAATCCGCTTATCCACCGACCATCCAAGCGTTTTAGATACTTCTTTAAACGTCTCTTCCAGTTGCTTTATGTCCATAGAAAACGCCTCCTTGTCTCATTCATACGAGACGAGGAGGCGTAAAGTTTCATTTTATACAATCAATACCAGGCTGACCGCCATGACAGCCATCCCTGCCACCAATCCATATATGGACAAATGGGCTTCATCGTATCTTTTGGCAGCAGGCAATAGTTCATCAAGAGAAATGAAAACCATAATGCCGGCTACTCCGGCAAAAATGATGCCGAACAACGTGTCGCTAAGAAAAGGCATTAAGATCAACCAAGCGGCAATGGCCCCGACCGGTTCTGAAACACCGGATAAAAAACTGTACTGAAAAGCTTTTTTTCGGCTGCCGGTTGCATAGTAGATCGGAACCGACACTGCAATCCCTTCCGGAATGTTATGAATAGCAACGGCTATGGCGATGGCAATCCCCAAAGCCGGATCCTGGATTGCCGACATGAACGTGGCAATGCCTTCCGGAAAGTTATGGATGCCGATTGCAAGTGCTGTAAAGATCCCCAGCTTCCGGAGATGAGCATATTCTGCGTTGGTCGGCCCTTCATCCATATCTTCGACGGTCTTCACTTCATGCGGATTTCCCACTTCAGGCAAAATCCGGTCCAATACGGCCATAAAAATCATCCCGCCGAAAAAGCCAGCGAGCGTCAGCCAATACCCAAGCGATTCCCCGTGGGCACTGGTTAAAGCATCTTTCGCTTTTACAAAGATCTCAATCATCGAGACATAAATCATGACACCGGCTGAGAACCCGAGCGAAATTGAAAGAAATTTAGTATTAGTGCGGGATGCAAAAAAGGCAATCAAGCTACCGATGCCCGTTGCTAATCCGGCAAATAGCGTCAATCCAAGAGCAAATAATACGGTACTGTCCATAACCCCGACTTCCTTCCATTCTTTTGAATAGGGTTATTGTACGTTAAAAGTTTCCTTAACGCAACTTTTATCAATCAAGGAAGATATTCTATTATTCTCTAATTTCCTAATTGTTATTCGCAGACATTTGGAGACCGGCAGAATGCTTAACACCAGCTGCCGCTATTCCTTAATCCTTAACAATTCCCCCAGCTTCCGCCAATCGTCGTCTTTCAGTTCCCGCACCGGCGGGTTGTAAAAAACGCTGGCTGGATGGAAGGTCGGAAAGATATGATACACTTCTTCCGTTTCAGTAAAGGACTGCTTGTCCTCGTCCCACATTAGAATTGGTGTTTCCATCAGAACGCCGTGCAGCTGTGTCACTTTCGCTTTCGGCCCCACCAATCGCTGCAGCCCGATATTGCCCAACGTGACAATCAGCGGCGGATGGATATCCCGGATTTCCGTATCCAAGATCGGTGCATGGGCGATAATTTCTTTTTTGGTCGGCGCCCGGTTGTATTTCCGTTCGGTCGTTGTTCCATTGCGTTCTTTTTTGGTTCCCCATTTATACGGACGGCTCCGCACAGCACTCGTGATATACACATCTTCCCTGGCTAAGCCGACGCTTTCCAATGAAGCCATCAGCTCCTTTCCAGCTCGTCCCGTAAACGGAATGCCGGTTTCCACTTCATTTTCTCCTGGCGCTTCCCCCACCAGCATCAACGCCGGATGAAGCGGTCCG
Organism: Planococcus glaciei; assembly: GCF_900099655.1. Classification (GTDB taxonomy): domain Bacteria; phylum Bacillota; class Bacilli; order Bacillales_A; family Planococcaceae; genus Planococcus; species Planococcus glaciei. The sequence continues at coordinate 247,478 of NZ_FNDC01000002.1, read as the reverse complement.
CTCCCTCTTACAAAGCCTTCCACCGGAAATTCTTTGATTCGGTCTATTCCTAATTGGACCAAGTCATCTGCTATTTTGTACATGGTTTCACCTCTGATTTATTTTATCGACTTTTAATGTAAGGTTTTCTCACATTAATTTTAAAAAACTATTGCATTGTCAGAATTTATTGTTTATTATGTTAGAAAACCTAACATTACTTTTGTTAGAACCACTTCGAAGGAGGAAAAACAATGAAAAAGATTGAGACAATCATCCGTCCCTCTGTTTTTGCCAATGTCCGCCAAGCTCTGGCGCTTGAAGGCATTGATGGGCTGAGTGTCACCGAAATCGCCGGAATTGGAAAACAGGAAGGCCGCGTCGGCTTGTTCCGGGGCAACGCCTATACGATGGAGTTTTCGCCAAAGCTGAAACTCGAAATGGTCGTAGACGACTCGAAAGTGGAAGCCATTGTGGATGCCTTGTTGGAATACGCCTCCACCGGCGAAGTCGGGGACGGCAAAATTTTCATCCTGCCAGTTGAAGAAGCCATTCGGATCAGAACAAAAGAACGCGGCAGCATCGCCGTCGGATAAGGAGGAATTTACATGGAAGCAGTTCAAAGTTCAGTTGATATGATGTGGGTAATGCTCGGCACGATTCTTGTATTTTTTATGCACGCCGGATTTGCGATGCTTGAAACCGGGTTCACCCGTTCTAAAAATACCCTTAATATCCTCATGAAAAACTTAATCACCGTCGCCCTCGGTTCAATCCTTTATTTCTTTGTCGGATTTGCACTTATGTTTGGCACTTCGGGTTTCGGGATGATCGGAACAGATGGATTTCTACTGGCAGGCCGGGAAGATATCGGCTTCTTCGTTTTCCAGGCAGTATTTGCGGCAACCTGCGCCACGATTATTTCCGGTGCAGTCGCTGAACGCATGAGATTAGGGGCTTATATTCTGCTCACTATAGGAATGACTGCAGTAATCTATCCAGTCGTGGGGCATTGGGTATGGGGCGGCGGCTGGCTGTCGCAGATCGGCTTTATCGACTTCGCCGGTTCGACCGTGGTCCATTTGACCGGCGCAACGGCTGCCTTCATTACCGCTTGGAAACTGGGTCCCCGCATCGGCAAATACAGCGGGAAAATCGTCAATTCGATTCCCGGCCATAATTTGCCGCTCGGTGCTTTAGGCGTTTTCATCCTTTGGGTCGGCTGGTTCGGGTTCAACGGAGGCAGCACATTGGCAGCGGATCCGGAACTCGTGCCGCCTGTCATCTTGAATACCTTGCTGTCAGCTTCAGCAGCCGTTTTGTCTACCGCTTTGTATACACGCCTGCGCTACGGCCGCATTGACCCTTCGTTGACGATGAACGGCGCACTTGCCGGTCTTGTCGGGATTACAGCCGGCGCGGCCAATGTATCGTTTGTCGGGGCGATCATCATCGGCCTCCTTGCTGGAGTCATTATGACAGAAGGCGTCCGTTTGCTGGATGCCAAAATCCGGGTGGATGATCCGGTCGGCGCCATCGCCGTCCACGGCATTGCAGGCATTTGGGGAACACTGGCACTCGGTTTCTTTGACACAACAGGCGGCCTGCTCTACGGGGGCGGCGCCGAAATCCTCGGCATCCAAACGGTCGGCATTTTAGCCGTCATCGCTTGGACGACCGTATCGGCGACCATTGTGCTGGCAATCGTCAATGCTCTTGTTCCGCTTCGTGTGACAGTTGAGGATGAAGAAAGCGGCTTGGATTTCTCCGAACACGGTTCCCAAGCTTACGCCATGCAGGATGTGCTGAGCGGTGCGCCGCCAACAGCCAGTTCTTTTGCCGAGCGCCTGAACCAGCTCGGGGAACATCCCGCTCCGCAAAAACCATGATGTGCATAAATAAAAGCAGGAACCGTTTATCCGGTTCCTGCTTTTCACTGTGTGTGCGCCCTTTTAAAGGAGCGCTCTCTCATTTCGTACCAAAATGCTACAGCGGCAAACAGCGCAAAGCCCGCACACCAGCCAGCTAAGACATCCGAAAAGTACTGCTCGCCGCCAGCCACCCGCGACAAGCCAATGGCAATCGCCAACCCTGCAGCTGCGAGCCAAACGAGCCCTTGGGCTGTCCGCGACCCAAGCGACCCCACTAAAAAATAAGCGGCCGTCAAAAGATACAAAACCGCCCCCATGGCATGCCAGGACGGAAAACCGTAGCTGTCCAAACCATGCGAAAAATCAGGCCGTTCCCGGTGATACACTTCTTTCAATCCCTGATTCAATGCCCGCCCCGCTCCGACGGTCAAAAAGACAAACAGCATGCCCCGGTAATCCTTCCGGCGCAGCCACAAGTAAACGATCATGGCGATCCCAACAATAAACACAACCGCTTCATCCGCCAGAACGGACAGAACGTCCAAGAAACCGATTCCCGCCAGCAAATCAGCGGCTTGCCGGTCGACTTCTCCAAATGCCCCGTCAGCGAAAGTAAACCCAATTCCAATAAAACCGATCAGCGCAATTATCCCCAACAAATACAAGAGACGCTTCATAGCCTCACCTTCTTTCCACGAGCTCTTCCTTCTATTATAGTCTAAATTTTCCATCCATTCAAAAGTGCCCGGTTTGGACTTTGAAATAAACAATGGCTTACCTGCTTTTTTTCTTGCAAAAGCGTATTTTAACCTTTGTTGAGCGTATCCCCGACATAACGGAGCGTATTTTAACCTTTACTGAGCGCATTCAAAAAAACCCTCCAAGAAGGAGGGTTTAATGTAATATGCGGCGCTCATTTTTGCTGTTCCAAAACACCATCGACCATTTTATAGACTTTGTCGCAGTAGTCGATAAGCCGGGTGTCGTGCGTTACCACAATGGTGGTCGTCTTTTTATTTTTCGTTTCTTCTTTCAGCAGGCCCATCACTTCATAAGCCCGGTCGGAGTCGAGTGAAGCCGTCGGTTCGTCGGCCAAGACGATCGACGGATTGCTGTAAAGCGCTTTGGCAATCGCCACGCGCTGCCGCTCCCCGCCTGATAGGTCCGATGGATATTTATTGCGCAAGTCGCCGATGCCCAGATCTTTGTAGAGTTGTTCGACTTCTTCTTTGTTCATATTGTTTTTCTTCACTTTATCCAGCAGCTTCATTTGTTTGTCCACCGTCAAAAATGGCACCAAGTTGGAAGCTTGCAGGATAAAACCGATTTCTTTCAACCGGATTTTGGAACGCTCTTTTTCGTTCAAGGCGGTGATGTTTTCATTGTTGATGATGACTTCCCCGTTTGAAGGCGACAATAGACCGCCGGCGATTGTCAGGAACGTACTTTTTCCGGAACCGGAAGGCCCGATCACCGCAATCATTTCTCCTTGTTCAGCATGAAAGTCGGTTGATTTCAAAGCATCCACTTTTTTATGGCCGCTGCCGAATGTTTTGTTCACTTGGTTAAATTCCAATACTGTCATCGTTTACCCTCCAATCGCTTTTAGCGGATCTATTTTTACAATCGTCAATACAGAGAATACAGCGCCGGCAATTGCTACTACTACCAGAACTGCACCATATATCAGCATGGTCGGAATATCAAAGGCTACTGGAACAGCGGCCGGCAAGAACAGGCCGGTTATCAGCGTCAATGCCAATCCGACCGCCACCCCGATCAAAGCCAGAATAAATGTCTGGGCAATCACGGAACGCGCCAGATAGCCGCTCGGTACGCCTTGTGCTTTCATGACGCCGAACATGCTGATTTTTTGGACGGTCAATACGTACAAGAAAATCGCCACGATAACCGACGAAATGACAAACAAGAAATAAATCATGAAGTTCAGTGTTAAACTTTGCGCTGTATAGCCTGGCAAGTTTTCGATGAAGGTCTCCACTTCAATGGCTTCAAGTTCATCTTTATCCGTTGCTGCAGAAACATCATCTGTCCGCAAAACCAAACCGTTGATTTGGTCTCCGTTCGCTTCGGCTGCTTCCCCGAACTTCACCCGCTGAAAAGTCGCCAAGTCACCGTAAAGCACGGGCGCCGCATTAAAGCGGGCGTCTTCTGTGAACCCGACAATCTCCAGCTTTTCTTCGGTCGAAGACAATTCCACTACGTCGCCAAGAGCAAAACCGTCTTCTTTCAACGTATCACTGGCAATGACTTCATTTTCTCCGGCAAACGCTTTGCCTTCTGTTACTTCAGGCATGATGAATTCGTCTTCCCGGATGCCAAAAATGGAAACATTGGCTTTTTGGTCATCGTTCCGTGCAATGGCATTGATCTGGCCAAGAACCGCCGTTTCATCAGCTTCCACGGCTTCCGCTTCGTCAATCGTCAAAGAAGACGCCACTAAACTTTTATCCGATTCTTCGGTCAGCACCACTGCCGATGCTTCCCACTTGTCTACCGCTTCACGGTTTAAACTGGCTAAGCCATTGGCAAGTCCCGACAAGAAAAATACGAGATACGCAACCAGCATAAGGACGCCGATAATCAAAACGAAGCGAAGCTTATTTTTTTGAATTTCGTTCCACGCTAAAAACATTCCATCACTTCCTGTTTCTTAAGTATGTCATCAGTATAGCAGATTCAGTTATATAATACTTATACAAAGATTGTATACCCTTTGTATTTCTATGTAATCTTTTTGATTATCGCTCAAAAAAGGCAAATTGGTGACGGCATGCCTCATTTCCCGGTTGGTTGTTTCAGCTTTTTAATAAAGCCGAAAGAAAACCCCCGCTTTTTATTAAAGCGGGGGCAGGAGAAATCCTATGACTGATAGGTTTATTTAAACGCAGCCTGGATGTCTTTAACCATCTGGCTTACAGATTGGAATCCGCCGCCTGATAGGTACCAGAAATCTGGATCCAAGTAGATGATGTTGTCGTTTTTATAAGCGTTTGTTTTTTGCACCAATTCGTTTTCAAGAGAGTCTTTTGCCGTTGCTTCATTTCCTACTGCCGCATTGCGGTCAATTACGAACATCATGTCCGGATTTGTTTCCAGGATGTATTCGAAAGAAATGCTTTGGCCGTGAGTCGAAGCTTCAATTCCTTCATCCGCTTGTTTAACGCCGAACACGTCATGGATAAGCCCGAAACGTGATGCAGCTCCATAAGCGCTCACTTTGCCTTCATTTGCAAGAACGATCAATGCTTTTTCATCAGTAACACTTTTTTTCAAGTCTTCGATCTGCTTTTCAACTGCAGCCAATTCTTCTTTCACTTGGTCTTCTTTGCCGAAGATGTCTCCAAGTGTGTTCATGTTCGCTTCAAATGATTCCATGTATTTTGTCGTATCTACAGCCAAGTGGACTGTTGGAGCAATTTTTTCGAACTCCGGGTACATGTCTGCCTGGCGTCCAGAGATGATGATCAAGTCCGGCTCCATTGCATTGATTGCTTCAAAATCCGCTTCTTTCAACGTACCAACGTTTTCGTATTTTTCAGTGTCTGCGTATTTTTCAAGGTAAGCAGGAATGCTTGCTTGCGGAACACCTGCAACAGATTCTTCAAGCCCTAATTGATCCATTGAATCAAGAATACCGAAGTCAAAAACGACTACTTTTTTCGGGTTCTTGTCAAAAGTTGTTTCGCCAAGTTCGTGTTTCACCGTGATTGTTTCTGTTTCTTTCCCGTCTGCTTTTGCAGCATTTGCATCTGTTGCTTCTTCTTTAGCGCCGCAAGCTGCCAGCACTGTTACCATCATTAATGTAAATGCGATCAATAACCACTTTTTCATTTTATTTTAGCTCCTCTTTTTAAGTTTTCAAGAAAGTATAGATCTTCAGCTCTTTATTTATTGTCCAGACTCCAGCGCCTAGCCCCTCGAGTCGCTTCGATCTTGTCCATCATGGCAAAAACCGCCACGACAGCCAAGCTCTCCAGCGCTTGTCAGGGCTAAACAGGCGCTTGCGCTTTTCTTAAGAATTGAAATACACGCAAATCCGGCAATTATCCATCTGCTGAATCGGAATATCCATGTCGTAGATTTCTTTTAATGCTGCACTTTGAATGATTTCTTCCGTTGTTCCGTCTTTCACTACCCGGCCATTTTTCAATGCCACGATCCGGTCGGAATACACAGAAGCGAAGTTGATGTCGTGAAGGACGATGACGACTGTCTTGCCAAGTTCATCCACCAAGCGGCGCAAAATCTTCATGATTTGAACGGAGTGTTTCATGTCCAGGTTATTCAGCGGTTCATCCAACAAAATATAGTCGGTGTCCTGGGCAATGACCATCGCGATAAACGCGCGTTGGCGCTGCCCGCCTGATAACTCATCCAAATACGAGTTCTCCATTTCCTTCAAATCCATATAGTCGATTGATTGGTCGACCATCTTTTCATCTTCGTCGTTGAGACGGCCCTTTGAATAAGGAAAGCGTCCAAAAGAGACCAGTTCGCGAATTGTCAAACGCACATTCATGTAGTTCGACTGCTTTAGGATGGAAACGCGTTTCGAGAAGTCATTCGATTTCAACTTTTTGGTGTTGGTTGAATCGATGAGCACTTCCCCGGTATCTGCATCCAAAAGCCGGCTAACCATTGAAAGCAATGTGGATTTACCTGCGCCGTTCGGCCCGATAAAAGAAGTAATCTGGCCGCGCTGGATATCAACCGAGACATTTTCCACCACTTGCTTTTTTCCGTACAGCTTCGTCAATTCACGAACTTGGATCATTTAGATCGACTCTCCTTTAATAGTAGATAGATGAAGTAAACTCCACCGATGAAATTGATGATAACGCTCAATGTCGTGTTGAAAGTGAAGATCCGCTCCACTACCCATTGGCCGCCGACTAAGGCAACTACACTGATGACGATGGATCCTGTCAATAACACCGAATGTTTATACGAGGTGAAAAATTGATAGGACAAGTTTGCAACAATCAGGCCGAAGAAGGTAATCGGTCCGACGAGCGCCGTGGCAATGGCAATCAAGACAGCCGACAGCACCAGCATTTGTTTTACGAGTGCGTCGTAGTTTACTCCAAGATTAATCGCTGTATCGCGGCCCAGCGTCAGAACATCCAAGGATGAATTCTGCTTCCAGGCAAAAGCGATGAGCAGCGTGATAAAGACGAGTGAAGTCCATACCAGATCTTCGTTGACATTATTGAAACTGGCAAACATCCGGTCCTGGATGATCGAGAATTCATTGGGATCAATCAGCACTTGCAGAAACGTGGAAATGCTTCCGAAAAACGTTCCGCAAATGATGCCGACCAGCAACAGAAAGTAAATCGGCCGTTCGTTCTTTTTGAACAGCAATTGATAAAACAGTAAGGCGAAGACAACCATGACAGCAATCGACAGCAAGAAATTCACTTGCTTGTTGACGATGGTAATGTGGTCTGAACCAAGGAAGAAGATCAGCAAAGTCTGAAGCATCATGTAAAGCGAATCCAGCCCCATAATGCTCGGCGTCAAAATTCGGTTATGGGAGATGGTTTGGAAGACGACCGTCGCATAGGCGATGGCCACTCCCGTCAACACCATGGCAAACACTTTTACGCCGCGTCTCGGCAATGCGTAATCGAAACTCCCATTCAAATCCTGGAAGAGGTATACTCCACAAGCCGCTAAAGCCAAGCCGACCAGTATGAGCATCTTATGTAAATCACGCATATGCTTTCCCCCTAAACAATAAGAAGAGGAAAATAAAGCTTCCGATGACACCGACCATTAAGCTGATGGAAATTTCATACGGGTAAATTAATACTCTTCCTAAAATATCGCATACCAGCAAGAAGATGGCTCCAAGCATCGCCGTATGCGGCAAAGTTTTTTGAAGATGGTCACCTTTGAAAATCGAAATGATGTTCGGAATGATCAGCCCCAAGAACGGAATCATGCCAACCGTCAACACGACGGTTGCGGTAATCAGTGCAACCAGTACCAATCCAAGGTTTACAACGCTCCGGTATTTCATCCCCAGGTTTTTGGAGAAGTCTTCTCCCATCCCGGCAACCGTGAAGCGGTTGGCATAAAAATAAGCGATGACAAAGACCGGAACACTGATGTAGAGCAGTTCGTAGCTTCCTTTCATGATCATCGAGAAATCGCCTTGCAGCCAAGCCGACATGTTTTGGATAACGTCTGCGCGGTAAGCGAAGAATGTCGTGACCGAAGAAAGAATGTTTCCGAACATTAATCCGACAAGCGGAATGAATATAGCATCTTTAAATTTGATGCGGTCAAGAATTTTCATGAAAAGAAACGTTCCGGCAAGTGCAAAAGCGAATGCTACCGTCATTTTCTCGAGCATCGATGCATTGGCGAACAACAGCATCGAAACGAGAATCCCAAGCCTTGTAGCATCTAATGTACCTGCCGTCGTAGGAGACACAAACTTATTGCGGCTTAACTGCTGCATGATGAGTCCTGCCATACTCATTCCCGCACCTGCCAGCAAAATCGCAACCAGCCTTGGCAGTCGGCTGATCAGGAATATTTGTGTTTCTTCTGATTGGAAGTCAAACAGATCGGTGATACTGATACTGCTTACTCCGACAAACAGCGAAATAACAGACAGTATGATTAATGCTGGTATTAAATATCTTTTTTTCATAGCTGCCCCTCATCCGCGCTCAATAAAACTTTATTGATTAATTAAATCAGTGATAATGATTATCACTTACTCACAAGTTTTAGTATAGCAGTTTGGTGAGAAGAGTCAACGGTTAAATGAGAATTATTTTCAACTGCATGTGAAGAAATGAATTTGTTTATAACTTTGACATATTTATAAATTCTGAAGCATAGAAAAAGCGCATGCCGCAGCATGCGCTTTTCTACCCGATTATTCCATTTCTTGTGCTTGTTCGACGATTTCGGCCGGTACGGTGATGGCGTCGATTTCATTGTATTTGCTGTAGGCCGATTCCAGATCTGACTGGATGTTGACGGAGTCGCCTTCAATGTTCATATCGATATCCATGTCGACGTTCATGTTGTTTGGCAGGAACGTTTCTTTATCGATAAAAATCTCATACGCTACGGCGTTGATTTTCATATCTTCCATTGCGGTTTGGGCTTCCAGTTCCATTTGGCCTAAAAATTGTTCCATTTGCTTGTCGATCAACGCTTGGAATTCTTCGCCGGCAGCATCCAATTTCAGAATGTATTCATCTTCCGACTGTTCAAATGTGAAATCGTCCTCGAATGCTCTCAGATCTTCGAGCTGCTGAGAAGGATCGGCTGTTTGCTGTTCCATCATTGCCTGAAGATCCGGGATGTTTTCATCCGGCATTTTAATCCAGGAACCGATTGTCGGGTCATTCATATACATGCCTTCTTCTGTCATATACATTTCCATCGTCATCGGTTCCGGAGAGTCCATTTCTTCTGACGCCATCGTCGTTTCAGCCTTTTGGTAGAAGGCGATTGGATCTAGTGTCATGTCCATCGCGATATCCATGGCAATCTCCATTTCCATTCCCGCCGATTCGATGCTCATCACCTGGTTGTTCACCATGTCCGCATGCAGGCTCTTGATGTCTTCCGAAGCTTCCTGTGATTTTGCAAACACTTCTTCCAAAGTCAGTTCGCTGTTTGCTTCTTTTTTGTCTTTTGCGCCTGCTGCCGGTTCCGCTGTTTCTCCACATGCCGCTAAGCTCATCGCTAATGCCCCTGCACCCATTGCCATCATCCATTTTTTCAAATCTCTCATCCTTTCAAAATTCGTCTTTGTTTATAGTACGGGAATGATTGGAAAAAGTTTCAACTAATGGGCATTTATTTAATGAATATTTCGATTTCAGAAACTTTTATTCGTTTATTTCTTAGCTTTCGATTATACTTTTCAATAGATTAAAATCCTTGAGGTGACTAGCTGTGAAGTTAAAACAATTTTTCAAGTACTACAAACCGCATAAGCGGTTGTTCATTATTGATTTCTCAAGCGCCGTCATTGTCGCTATTTTGGAGCTGGCTTTCCCTGTCGCTGTCCAGTGGTTCATCGACGAACTGCTGCCGAGCGGCGAATGGAACACTATCGTGACCGTCAGCGTTCTGTTGCTTGCTGTGTTCCTGTTGAGCACATTTTTGCAGTACATTGTCAGTTACCTTGGGCACAAGCTCGGCATCAATATCGAAACCGATATGCGCGAAGAGCTGTTCACCCATGTCCAGCGGCAATCGTTCCGCTTTTTTGACAACGTGAAAACGGGGCATGTTATGAGCCGCATCACCAATGATCTTTTTGACATCGGCGAACTGGCCCATCACGGACCCGAAGACTTTTTCATTGCCATCATGACGTTCTTTGGCGCATTCGGCATCATGTTCTGGATCAATCCGAAATTGGCGCTTGTGACCTTGATCGTCATTCCGTTCCTCGTTTGGCTCATTACGTTCTGCAACGTCAAGATGAACCAGGCCTGGGGCAGCATGTACGGCAAAATCGCCGATGTGAACGGGCGCGTGGAAGACAGCGTCTCCGGCGCACGCGTTGTCCAGTCGTTTACGAACGAAGAATTTGAAATCAACCGTTTCAAAAAAGACAACGGCCGCTTCCGTTTGGCGAAGCTTGTCGCCTATAAAGTGATGGCTGCGACGCATTCCAGCATCTATATGATGACGCGTTTGCTGACATTGATTGTGCTCGTTTACGGCGCCTGGTTGAATTTCCAAGGCGAATTGTCCTACGGGGAACTCGTCAGTTTCGTCTTGTTCCTAAACGTCCTAATCAAACCGATCGATAAAATCAGTGCACTGCTTGAGCTGTATCCGAAAGGGATGGCGGGCTTTGGCCGCTTCCGCGAACTGCTCGAGCAGGAACCGGACATCCTCGACCGGGAAGACGCCGTGGAAGTGAATGGCCTTCGCGGCGACATTACGTTCTCCGATGTCCACTTCGGCTACGACGACCATAAAAAAGTATTGAACGGCATTGATTTAAAATTAAAAGCTGGAGAAACCGTCGCTTTTGTCGGGCCATCCGGTGCCGGAAAAACAACGATCTGTTCGTTGATTCCGCGCTTCTACGATATCCAGGAAGGGTCGATTGCCATTGATGGCATCGACATCCGCGATATGACCAAGCATTCACTGCGCTCCCATATCGGCATTGTACAGCAGGACGTTTTCCTGTTCACCGGAACCATTCGGGAAAACATTGCGTACGGCAAACGCGGCGCGAGCAATGAAGAAATCATGGCCGCTGCGAAAAAAGCCCATTTGGAAGAGTTCATCCGAAAACTCCCGGATGGCTACGAAACACAGATCGGCGAGCGCGGCTTGAAATTGTCCGGCGGGCAGAAACAGCGCTTAGCGATTGCCCGTATGTTCTTGAAAAACCCACCGATTCTGATTTTGGATGAAGCGACTTCCGCCCTTGATACGGAGACGGAACGCGTTATCCAGGAAGCACTCGGCGAACTTGCGGAAAACCGCACGACGCTCATCATCGCCCACCGCTTAGCGACGATCCGCGATGCGGACCGCGTCATTGTGGTAACCGAAGACGGCATTGCCGAACAAGGCGGCTACGCGGAACTGCTTGAACACGACGGCATTTTTGCGAATTTGCACCGCATCCAGTTTCAACAGTCTTAAATGAGGAAAGCCTGCCCAGTGCACCGGGCAGGCTTTTTGTTTGGGTAATTGGGCGTAACCTGATGGAAGCTGGGCAAGTTGCTCGTATATGATATAGAGTCGCTCGTATCCGGTGCGAAGTTGCTCGTATATGATATAGAGTCGCTCGTATCCGGTGCGAAGTTGCTCGTATTTCACTCGAAGTCGCTCATAATCCACTGCAACTTGCTCGTAAAACCTAAAAAACATGCTCGCCCACTCCCATCAATATGGGTGGACGAGCATGTTTTTGATTACCTGCCGATTACATATTGCTCAAAGCGATCGTAATCCGCCTGGCCGAGTTCCACTTTCATCAACGTGCCCTCTTCTTCGTATTGCGTCTCCAAAATGGTCGCAGAATCATTTAAATACGCGACTACGTCTCCGCGCTCGAAAGGAATAATCATGCGGCATGTGACGTATTCCGAGAAAATATGCTGTTTGATCATGTCCAGCAATTCATCCAGGCCCACGCCTTCTTTTGCCGAAATCCACAATTCTCCCTGCTTCACTTTCGGATGGGGAATTCCTGCCAGATCCGCTTTGTTGTATACAAAGACGGTCGGCACATCTTCCACTCCAACTTCATGCAAAGTTGAGTTTGTCACATCCATCATGTACCGGTATTCCTCATTGGATACATCCACTACATGCAGCAAAAGGTCGGCGTTGCGTGCTTCTTCCAAAGTTGAGCGGAATGCCCGCACCAAATGATGCGGCAGCTTGCTGACAAAGCCGACCGTATCCGTCAGCAAAAAGTTTTTATTGTCTTCCAGGCGAATTTGGCGCACGGATGTATCGAGCGTAGCAAACAGCATGTCTTTTTCAAACACTTGCTTTTCCTGATCCTGCCCGGACTTTGTCAATAAACCATTCATGATGGTGGATTTGCCGGCGTTCGTATAGCCGACGAGCGACACGACGGGCATTCCCGTTTTCGTCCGCTGCTTCCGCTGGGTTGTGCGCTGTGCCCGGATCTGTTCCAATTCACGGTTGAGTTTGGACAATTGCTCTTCGATTTTCCGGCGGTCGAGTTCCAGTTTTGTTTCACCGGCACCACGGTTGGCGAGACCGCCTCCCGTACTACCGCCTTGCCGCCCAAGAGAGGCACGCAGCCCCACGAGCCGCGGCAGCATATATTGAAGCTGGGCTAATTCCACTTGGACTTGCGCTTCCCGTGTTTTGGCGCGGCGCGAGAAAATATCCAAAATCAGCATGGTCCGGTCGATGACTTTGCATTCCAGATCTTCTTCCAGGTTGCGGATTTGGGATGGGGACAATTCATCATTGAAAATGATTAAATTGGCATCTGCTTCTTCATAAAAAGCTTTGATTTCCTCGACTTTCCCTTTCCCTACATAATGCGAGGGATTGATGCGTTCCAAATTCTGGTACACTTCCCCAACCACGCCTACGTTGCACGCTTCCGCTAAATTGCGCAGTTCTTCCAATTCGTATTCAAAATGCAAATCTTTCTGCAGCTGAACGCCTACTAAAATTGCTTTTTCTATTAAGACATCCATTTATTTTCCTCCTTGTACCGTAAAGGGAATCTTTTGCGTCCCATGACAAAAAAGAAGAGTAGGATACTCTCCTTTCAAAATTCCGGCAGCTTATTTACCTATTATCCTATATGTTCCCGAGTTTTGGCAGGTAATAAACCCCGTCTTCAAAAGATAGCCTTTTATGTCCATTCATAAAATGCACTTCTTCCAGACGCTCTTTTACCCCTTCGGTGCGTTTGAACTCCAATCGACAATTCGGCAATTCCAGAGAACCGCCCAAAACTTTGCGCCACTTGCCTTCAGCAGCTTCCGGGTCATTGACGCCAAACACAAGCCGCTCGATTGCCAGCTCTTCATTTGCCGCCGCAATTGCCCCTCTTTTCCGCAGCCCCTCATAACGCTGCTCATCGCTTTCCTGCCATTCAATAAAAAACGGCGCCGGCAATTGACCGGCCGCTTCTTCTTGTATGAACAGCATCTTCCATTGAATCAATTCGCCCGTATCGGTTCTGCGTTCCGCATCCAGCACGCCGGAAGTTTCAAATCCTTCACTTTTCAACCGGTTGTCGAGTTCTTCAATCGACTCTGTACGCAGGCAAATGGTGCCGAAGCCGGTTTTGTCATGCAGCAGCAGTTTCGTCAGCGGGTGGTCCGCTGCTTCTGCAATTTCCGGCTTTTCGACAGCGAGCCATTCGATATAGCTGTCTTTTGTGTAGAAGAGCGCATTGTGGGTGCCCCAGTTTAAATGCTGGCCGCCTATCGCCGCATGCATCCCTTGCCGCTTCCACTCTTCAACCGCTATCTGTGGTTTCCTATCGATAAAATGAACAATATGATCCAAAAACATACAGCACCTCTTTCTGAATGGGTTCACCTACTACGTTCGCCATCCTTTGTTGCATCTCCTTTAACCGCAGGATTTTACGTAAAAAAAGGCTTTAACCCCCTTTAAAGGAGGTTAAAGCCTTTTGCTTATTTCGCTGGTTTTTCTTTAATTAAGCGTTCTGTTTCGTTAAACTCTTTGTCGATTTGTGCATTCGGTTTGTAAGTGAATAAACTTACTACTACCGCCACAATCAAACATAAGATAAATCCTGGAATGATTTCGTAAAGGTTAACAGCAAATTCAGCATCCAAGCTATCCCAGATGATGACAGTTGCGGCACCAACGATCATACCGGCTAAAGTACCCCATGTTGTCAATTTGCGCCAGAACAAAGCTAATAGAATTAACGGTCCAAAAGCAGCTCCGAAACCGGCCCAAGCATAAGCTACCAAGTCAAGAATAGTTGAATTTTGCTTCCATGCCAAGGCAGCCGCGATTAGAGAAATCACCAAAACCGCTAAACGGCCTAGAGTTACATACTGTCTATCAGTTGACGCTTTTTTAAACGCGATTTTGTATAGGTCTTCCACCAATGCAGATGAAGTTACAATTAACTGAGAAGAAATCGTGCTCATGATAGCTGCCAGAACTGCTGCCAGCATAAACCCTGCAATCAATGGATGGAAGAAAATTTGACCAAGGACGATAAAGACGCCTTCAGGATCTCCTAATTCCATGCCAGGGTTTTGTTGGAAATATGCAATCCCAACCAGTGCCGTCGAGGCAGCTCCGAGAAGACTCAAAATCATCCAGCTGATGCCGATCCGTCGTGCTTGGCGAACTTCTTTCAACGTGCTGATTGCCATAAAACGGACAATGATATGCGGCTGACCAAAGTAGCCCAGTCCCCACGCCACAGCCGAGATAATACCAATTAGAGAAGCACCTGTTGTGAAGTTCAACAATGCCGGATCCACTTCACGGATGCTTGCTGCGGTTTCACTAAAACCGCCAGTAGCAAATACCCCAATGATTGGCACAAGAATAAGTGCTAAGAACATCATAAGCCCCTGCACCACATCTGTATAACTAACGGCCAGGAATCCACCGAATAAAGTATATGCAACAACGACTCCGGAAACGATTACTAGTCCAAGATGGTAGTCCAGTCCAAATGAGCTTTCGAAAAAGACTCCTCCGGCCACCATTCCTGAAGATACGTAAAATGTGAAAAAGATTAAAATAATTGCTCCAGAAACAATCCGCAATAAGCGGGATGAATCTTTCAAACGGTTTTCCAAGAAACTTGGAATTGTAATCGAATCACTTGTAACAAAAGAATAAACCCGCAAACGCGGTGCTACGAAGAACCAGTTTAAGTAAGCTCCGATCGTCAAACCGATTGCAATCCAGAATTCGACTAATCCGCTTACATAAATAGCCCCCGGCAATCCCATTAAGAGCCATCCGGACATGTCCGCTGCCCCTGCGCTCAATGCCCCAACTGCTGCGCCAAGACCCCGTCCACCTAACATATAGTCTGTTAAGTTAACGGTTTTTCGGTAAGCATACCAGCCGATAAACAGCATGGCTGCCATGTAAATAACCAATGCAATAATTTGATATGTTGAATCTGACATTCTCTCCACCTCCGATTTTCAGTGTACCATTTTCTAAAATTTTTACCATAAAAATTTTGTTTTATTCCGGAAGCGAAAGGGGAAAAGAAAATCAAGGAGGCGATGGTTGTGCCATGGAGCAAAAATGATTATCCGGATTCGTTTAAAAACTTGAACCCTGCTGTCAGAAATAAGGCAATTGAAATCGCCAATGCACTGTTGCGGGACGGTTATGAGGAAGGCCGTGCCATTCCTATTGCCCTGGATCGGGCACGCAAAAGCGTGGAAGACGATGGAGAAAAAGTGATTTTTGAAATCAGGGCGCACGATGAAGGCTGGCAGCTTAAGAAGAAAGACAGCAAAAAAGCCATCTTGATTGAAGAGACAAAAGAAGATTTAATGGGCGAGGCCAAACGGTACGCCAACAAAAACAACGGTGAACTGCATATCTATACTAAAGACGGTTCACTTGAAGAAACCTTATACGAATAATCAGCCCACAAAAAACCACTGTCCGCGACAGTGGTTTTTTTGCGGTTTAGAGGCTAGCTTGGCCGCTTCCGCTTTTCTTTGTCCAGCTTCGGCGGCCAGCCTCTCGAGGTCGCTTCGGTCTTGTTGTTTAAGGCAAAGAGACGCCTTAAACCTCAAGCCCTCCAGCGCTTGTCGGGGCTGAACAGGCGCCTCCGCTTTTCTTATTGTCCAGCTGCAGCGCCTAGCCCCTCGAGGTCGCTTCGGCTTTGAATCCATGGCTGAAAAGCGCCATGGCTTTCAAATCCTCCAGCGCTTGTCGGGGCTGGACAGGCGCCTCCGCTTTTCTTATTTAAACCAGCCTTTTTCTTTGAATTTGGAAATGGCTTCGATGCGGTTTCCTACTTCGAGTTTGTCCAGGATGACCGAGATGTAGTTGCGGACGGTGCCGGTTGTGATGAACAATTCTTTTGCAATTTCCTTAGTGCTTTTGCCGTCTGCAATCAGTTCCATCACTTGGCTTTCCCGCTCTGTCAGGGGGTTGGCATCGGCGTATGCCAGGTCCACTAGTTCCGGTGCGTAAATGCGGCGGCCGTCCATAATGGTCCGGATCGAAGTCGCTAAATCCTCGCTCGGACTGTCTTTCAGCAGATAGCCGCTGACGCCGGCCTTTCGCGCCCGCTCAAAATAGCCGGAACGCGCAAAAGTCGTTAAAATAATAATCTTGCACGGGTAGTCTTTCAACGCCTCTGCTGCGTCCAACCCGCTTTTTAAAGGCATTTCAATGTCCATAATGACAATATCGGGTTGAAGCTTTTCCACCAGCGCAATTGCTTCTTCCCCGTTTCCGGCTTTGCCGACCACTTCCATGTCTTCTTCTAAATCGAGCAAAGACCCCAGAGCTCCTAGCATCATGCGCTGGTCTTCGGCAAGGACAATCCGAATCATATTAGCTCCTCCTTTTTTTCCTTGTAGAGAATCACATTTGGCACCCGAATGTTCAAGGTGGTGCCGTCCATTTTCTGGATGTCAACGCTACCGTTGACAAATTCCAGTCGTTCCCGCATGCCCGCCAGGCCATTTCCCCGCTGCTTGCTGTTCCCTTCAAAACCGATGCCGTCATCTTGCACTTGCACTAGCACTTCTTCAGGTTTTTGTTTGATCAAAACACTGCAGCGCGTCGCCTGGCTGTGCTTGACGACGTTCGTTACTGCCTCTTTTAAGCACATGCTGAGAACGTTCTCCACAAGCAAAGGCGTATTGACCAATTTAGGTGAACCGTACAGGACAAAGTCGATTTCAGCGGCTTTCAGAATCTGCTGGATTCGCAGCAATTCGTCTTCCAGTTTCGTTCCGCGCATATCGGAAACCAGTTCGCGGACTTCTTTTAAAGCCGTCCGTGCGGTTTGGCGAATGTCATTGATTTCATTCAAAGCGGCATCGGCATCCCGGTGAATCAGTTTGCCGGCCAAATCACTTTTCAATCCGATTAGTGACAGCTTTTGCCCCAACGTATCGTGCAAGTCCCGCGCAATGCGCTCTCGCTCTTCAATAACAATCAGCTGGGAAATCCGTTTATTGGCATCTTCCAGCTGCCCTTCCAGTTTTTCGCGCTTATTGCGGTTATAGGTATTAAAAGGCAGAAGGATGACGCCGATGATACTCAGCACGATGAACGGCAGCTGCGAAACGTAAAGAGAGCTGTGTTCGATCAACCCAAGCACCACAGCTAATATGGTCGTACCGATATGGATTCCGTAAACGATGAAGAAGCCGACTTTATGGCGTATATTGCCGATGAAAAAAGCCAGGAAAATCGCCAGATAAACGTACCCGAACAGGAACGTCATGCCGATATTGATGGCGATTTCAATGCTGATCCACACGTAAATAAAGCCGGTGCGGGAGATGAAAGACAGCCGGTAGGCAATGAAGAACAGCACCAATAAAGCGATTCCCGCTGCAATTTCTACTGGCGAGGAAGATCTGAAAATGAAAAAGAACGGCAAGATACAGAAGATGACCCAGGCATACAAACTGAGCCATGGGTTTTTCGGAAAAATTTGATACCAGCTTTGCATAATTTCGCTCCCCATTCACCTATTATTCTTCATCATACCAAAGAATGGCAAAAAGAAAAAACCATTCACAAAGGAATGGTTTTTCTCAAATCATTGTTGCGCCGGCATTTTGTTTTCGTTCAACAAATGTTTGATGTCGCCGAACGTAACGAATGTTTTGTTTTTCGCATCGTATACTTTATAGCGCAACGATTTAAGGCTTGATTTGATGGTAATCGTTGTCGCTTGTTGAAGCGGTGGAGTAGACTCGTGCGCTTTTTCCAAGTTGTAGTTTGGAACACGCGGGCTTAAATGGTGGACATGGTGGAAACCGATGTTTCCTGTCACCCACTGAAGCACTCGTGGAAGTTTGTAATATGAACTTCCTTCTACTGCAGCTTTCACATAATCCCATTCGCTTTCGTCTTCAAAATACGAATCTTCGAATGTATGTTGTACATAGAACAACCAGATGCCTAATGCCCCGGCGATAAACATTGTTGACCCTTGAACGATCAAGAATGCCTGCCAGCCAATTGCCCAAATAAGCAATGAATAGATAACCACTAGAGAAACGTTGATCAAGTACGTGTTATTGCGTTCTTTTTTGCGTGCATCTTTGCGGTTGAAACGGCTAGAGATCAAGACTAGGAATAATGGTCCGAACCCAAACATTACTAAAGGGTTGCGGTACATGCGGTATTTGAAACGTTCCCATTTAGAAGCCTCAACATACTCTTCAATTGTCATAACCCAGATGTCGCCGACTCCGCGCTTATCAAGATTTCCGCTTGAAGCGTGGTGGATCGAGTGCTCGCGTTTCCATTTTTCATAAGCAAACAAAGTCATAATCCCCGTAATGGTTCCGACTACTGCATTTGCTTTTTTGTTCTTAAAGAACGATCCGTGCGTGCAATCGTGGAAAATGATGAACGTACGTATTACGAATCCTGCAGCTACTGCTGATAAAGCGATTGTTAACCAAATGGATACATCCAATGCCTGGTAAGCCAGGAACCAAAATAAAATGAATGGGGGAATCGTGTTCACCAATTGGCGTACACTGGCTTTTACATCCGCTTTTTCGAACGGCGCTACAAACTTGCGTAATTGGGCTGTCTTTTCTCTGCTCATGTTCTTCCTCCTTATACGAGCTCTTTCCGCTCGGATAACTTATTGTCCTTATCATAAAAAAAATCGGACATGCAAAAAAGGCATAAACGTCTGGTTTATATATGACACTTGTCATGTCTTTTCAAGAAGCATTTTGAGGCTACTGCCGGACCGGGCAGCTAAAAATGCTGCAGGTAAAGGATTCACGCGAAGCTTTCACCTTTTTTGAGAGTCCTGCAGCCCCGGTACCTTCCATCACACCATGACACAGAATCAGTCTTTCCTCCTTCAAGAAATTGTTTTGTATCAAATCGAAATCCTGTATACTGATGGTAATCAGAATTTTCAGGAAAGAGGTGAACGTTGTGACCGGTCTAGTAGCCGTCGTTATGGTTTTTTCGATTCCGCTCGTCGCCATCATTACCTCACATTTCCAAACGCAGACAAAACTAAAGAACAAAATGATTGAAAGCGAAATTGAACTGGAAAAATTGAAACACGAGAACTTTGTCATCGAAACACAGAAAATGAGGCTTCAATTGGAACAGCTGAAACTCGAAGATGCTAAACGCGGAAATGATCTGCTGCTCAAATAAAACCGGAAGACTTCCCCTTCGATTTTGAAGGAAGTCTTCCGGTTTTCCTTTTTCCCGGCTGAGGGCTCTTGCTGAAAAAGCAACAGCACCGCTGGGACAGTATTTTTTATTTGCGGACAGTATTTCATGCGCTCCGGACAGTATATCCAATGAAGGGGAGATAAACCTGCGAAAAATATCCGAAATCACGCAAATATGCTCTTTTCAATCTGTTTCAGTTTGAAAAAGTGGCCTTGCTTTTCCATGATTTCTTCATATGGCCCGGCTTCGACGATTCTGCCCCGTTCCATGACGATGATTTGGTCCATCTGCTCAAGGCCCGTCAAATCATGGCTGATGATAACGAATGTATCGTCTTTTCCTCGTTCAAACAATTGCCGGTAAATGGCTTTGGCGGTAACCGAATCGACCGATGATACCGGTTCATCCAGCAGCCAAAGCGATTCGCCTCTTAATATTGCCCGGGCAATAGCGAGACGCTGCTTTTCGCCGCCGGACAGATTTTCTCCTTTTTCATTCACTTTTGAAGACAATGAAAAGGGCCCGAGCTGAACTTTGGCCAAAGCTGCTTCCATTTCTTCGTCCGTAGCCGCTTCATTGGCAATCAACAAGTTGCTGCGGATCGTGCCGAAGAAGAAATGATTTTCCTGCAGCACCACATTCATCCGCTGCCACAGCTTTTCCGGATCGAGTGCCGCTAAAGGTTCTCCGCCAATGGAAATCGTGCCGCTGTCTGCAGGCAAAATGTTCAAAAGAAGCTGCAGCAATGTGGATTTCCCCGAACCGCTTGGCCCGACGATGGCGGTTTTCGATCCCGGCGCAAGACGAAGAGATACCCCTTCAATTGCCTGCCGCTCTTCTTCCGGATATGTGTAAGATACGTTCTCTAACTTAATGTCCAATGTGTTTAACGGCAATTCTGCATCACCGGCCGCTTGCACGGGTTCTGACACCACTTGGTCAAGGCGTGCTGCAGCTTTCCGGTTTTCTTCAAAATGAGCCGGAAAAACTGCCATCGGTGCGACATTTTCGAAGACTGCCAAGGAAATCATCACAAGCATTGCCAGATACAAGCCGTCGAGTTGCCCTTCTGCGACAAAATATGCCCCAAGCCCGAGTACAAAGAACGAAGCCAACAGCGCCACAAAAGCATTGACGGACTGGCCCAGGTTTTCTTCAAAACCCTCTTTCCGCTGCTGTTCGCCGTAGCGTTCCGAGAAAGTTGTCAAATCCTGTTTTTTGCGGTCAAGCTGCTGGTAAATTTTCAAATCACGGAAACCGTATAGAAATTCGGTGGCTTCCGTTGACAGTTCCGCACGGCTCGCCCGGACAGCTGAATCAATTCTGCGCTGCCGCCATGCAAAAATAGCCGGCACTGCAACAATTGTCAATAACATACCTACGAGCACCACCATCGCGATGGCAAACGAGAAATAAGAAGTGAAGAAAATCGTACTGATAAAGACGATGGCCAGTACGACCGGCGGATAGAATACCCGCAGCAAAAAGTTTTGCAAGTTCTCCACATCGCCAACGATGCGCGCCAGCAAATCGCCGCTCCGGTATTTTTGAAAAATCCCGGGAGCCAGCGGCGACAACTTCTCAAAAAACGATACCCGCAAGTTGCTGAGCATGGTGAATGTCGCCCGGTGCGAAAACAAGCGCTCAGCATAACGGCTCAGAGCCGAGACGAGGCCGAATAATTTCAAACAAGCCCCCATGACGATCAAGATGGTCATTTGAGAAGTCAGCGCTGCTTTTGAAATCAAATATCCACTTGAGGCCATAAGTGCGGCTCCGGCAATCCCTGCCAGGAAACCGAAGAAAATGGCAAGCGCTACGTCTCTTTTTTCACGAAGCGTCAACAACAATGTCTGTTTCAATTCTGTCATTGCACAATACCTCCATGCTGTATTTCCAGCATTACTCCATAAGGCGCGTATGTCTCCAATAAGTCGTTGTGGCTGCCGGCAGCTGCCAGCTGGCCTTCAGATAAGATTAAAATCGCATCGGATTGTTTAATGGTATGCAACCGGTGGGCCACCGTGATCACAGTCGCCTGTTTTCCAAGTTCCGCGATTGATTGCTGCAGAATCTTTTCGGTTTGAAGATCCAGGCCGGTTGTCGGCTCATCAAATAAAACAATGGACGGCTGTTTCAAGAAAGCACGGGCAAGCGCTATCCGCTGTTTTTCGCCGCCGGACAATCCTCTTCCCGCTTCACCGATTTGCGTATCCAAGCCATGTTTCAGAGAACCGACCATTTCGCCGATTCCCGCTTTCGCTGCAGCTTCCCAAATTTCATCATCTGCGGCTTCCCGGCCAGCTCCGATTGCGATATTTTCTTTTATGGTTCCCGCAAACAAGTAAGGACTTTGCGAAATATAGCTCAATTGATCAAACCATGATTTTTCATCAATTTGTTCCCTAGAGATGCCGTTCACTCTTACAGCGCCGCTTGAGAGCGGTAGCAGCCCTGCTATTGCATGCAGCAAAGTGGTTTTTCCGGAACCGCTTTTGCCGATAATGGCAAACTGGCTGTAGGGCAGGATTTCCGTATTAATCGGTCCCAGCTTGAAACTCTCACCATACTGGAATGTTAAATCTTGCAGCAATAGATGCGGAGGATCGTTCGATAATGTTCCTGCTCCCCATTCAACTGCAGGCGTTTCTTTTTCCAAATGCGCAGACAGCCGGTTGGCCGCTGCTGTACTTCCTTTCCCCGTATGGAAAGCACTGCCGAAATCTTTCAGCATATTAAAGAAATCCGGTACAAGAATCATCACGAAAAACGCCGTGAAAAATGTCAGGCTATCAAATACGACCAGCCGCAATCCGATTTCGAGTGCGATGATCCCCATGCTGAGCATGGAAATGTATTCGAGCATAAGCGAAGATAAAAAAGCCGACTTCAACACTTCCATTGTGGCGTCCCGGAAATCCAGGCTGCTTTTTTGGATCGTCTGTTTTTGACGGTCTGCTTGATTAAACAATTTCAAAGTGGTCAAGCCTTGCAGCACGTCAAGAAAAGTGCCGGAAAACTGGCCCAACTTCTCCATCTGCTGATCCGCTTTCTCCTTCGTTTTAATGCCGACAAGCGCCATAAAAACAGGGATAAACGGTGCCGTGATCAAAATGATCACTCCGGTTACCCAGTGCTGGGAAAAAATGACGGCCAGCAGGAGAATCGGGATGATATAGCTTTGTACCATCTGCGGGATGTATTTGCTGAAGTAGCCGTCCAGTTCATCGACCGCATCCAGCAGCAAACTGACTTTTTGCCCGGACTGCCCTTGAATCGAAGCTTGCAGCGGATTGCTTGCAAAAGAAGCAATCAGTTTTTTCCGCAAATCCATCTTCACTTCCGCCGCTAAATTCACTCCAGACCGACCGATTGCGTAACCGCATGCCACGCGCAACAAAATTGCTCCAAACAAGCCGTATAAATAAGGCAACACTTCTTCGAACGAAGCATTTTTCAGAAAAACGCCATCGGCGATCCATACAAAAAATAAAGCTTGCCCAATCATCGCCGCACCTTTTAAGAAGGAGGCAATAAACAGGAAGGCCATGATATTCTTTCGTTCATAAGCCAGTTGTTTTAAATCAACCATGCTTTTCTCTCCTTTAACCGCTGTTGCCTCCATTATAAAGCACTGGGGCTTAAATTCCGTTGCAGTTGCCCGCTCTCAGCCCATTTAACGCACCGTTTGTTACAAACATGTTCACATTCTCCGAATGCCTGTATTCTCGATAAAACAAAAAACCTGCCGGATTTTTCCGGCAGGTTTATTGGTTGGATGTATTCATTTTGTCAGTTCTGTGATGCAGGAACTGGAGAACGGATTGCAAAAAAGAGATATCTTCTTTTATCTGTGATTTCAATGCGTCATTCGCACATTGTTGATACTCTATAGCTAATTTATTCAATTCGTACTCGAACACCTGCTTTTCCTCTTGTGTGATCATTTTGGACACCCCAAAGAATTAAGATTTCCGGGACTTATGATTATGATTATTTTGATATGATAGCAAAAAAATTAGCTCGTGGCTAGAAATACAAGCAGCAGCTTATAACAGCAGCAATAAAACCGAATAGCCGATAATTCCGATGCAGAAAGCTGAAAATCTGCTTTCCCGCTCTTCGGGCAGTTCTTCTTTTAAGACGTTGAGCACGACGCCGCCTGCAAGCAACGCTGTCAGAAAAGAAATGATAAGTTCATTGACTTCCGTCAATGCCCCAATTCCCCAGCCGACTAAAATCGAAACCGCCAACAGCCACCTGCCGTACCGGTCGTAGTCGTCTTTATGGGTTGCCCGAAGCCCTTTATCGTTCGTGATAAAATGTACGCCCATCGCAATAAAGAAAAACAGCATGCCCCAGGCACTTTCATACTCTTCGCGAATCAGCAAATAGCCGATTAAGGCATTATAAAAAGCAAAAGAACCGATATGGACCCAAAAAACGCCGTCTCTTGAATTTTGTCCGCCCGCTTTGTCCCGCCTCCTCTTGGACGACTTGACCATTTGTTCCAAGCCATAAAAGATGACCAGGCCAAGCATGGCAACCACATAAATATGGTGTTCCAGAAAACGCCATGCGGTCCCTTCGACTTCGCCCTGCAGTTCATCTTGGAATACCCCGAGCTCCGGCAGCAGGTGCAGGAAGACGTAAGCGACCGAGATGCCGCCGGCAATGGAAAGAAAGCGGGAGCGCGGCAGAGCTTTCAAAAAGAGCATGTTTTTAGAAAAAAGATGAATGACCATAAATCCGATAATAAAAAATAAGCTGAGCCACAGCACTCGTGCATTCTCCTCCTTGCCGATTAGAAATACAAAGCAGACAAGATTTTTTAGATCTCACCTGCTTTGCCCACTAGCGATTTATTGAGTTTGGCCGTTTTTGATCCATTGCGCGACTTCAATTGTGTGGTTTGCCTGGTATTTAACCGCATCTTCCACATCTTCCACCATGCCGTTTTCTCCTGCGGTAACCGTCGTCCCGTAAGGATTGCCGCCTGCTTTGAACAAGGCTGGATTGTTGTAGCCCGGTGCTGCCACAATCGCACCCCAGTGGAACATGGATGTATAGACCGCAAGTACGGTTGCTTCCTGGCCTCCGTGCGGGTTTTGGGCTGATGACATGGCACTGACCACTTTGTTTGCCAGTTTGCCTTGTGCCCAGGCGCCGCCTGTAATGTCCAGGAACTGCTGGAACTGGGTCGGCACGTGGCCATAGCGGGTTGGCACACTGAAAATAATGGCATCCGCCCATTCAAGCAACGCTACTTCTGCTTCCGGCACGTCTTGAGTCGCCTCATGATGGGCTTTCCAAGCCGGATTCGAGTCGATGGCTGCCTGTGGTGCAGTTTCCTTCACTTTTGCTACGCGCACTTCTGCTCCTGCCTGCTGGGCTGCTTCTTCTGCCCATTTTGCCATTTGGTGGTTGGTGCCCGTTGAACTGTAATAAATGATCGCCAATTTTACATTTGCCATAGTTTGACTTCCTCTCTTTTTCGCATTGAGTCCGTGACCGCTGCTGCTAATTTGAGAAATATCCTGAATTAAAGATTTTTTTCTTACTTTACCCGTTTCCCCGTTTTAATTGATTACTAAACAAAAACAAGTTATCAGCTGGGCGGGAACCCACATCCGATAACTTGTCTTCCAGTTAGAAAGGCAATTAGACTTCTGTCTTTTCGGTTCGCTCCGCTGACATTTCACGCAGCTTGAATTTTTGGATCTTCCCCGATGCGGTCATTGGGTATTCCTTCGTAAATTCAATATACCGCGGAATTTTATGCCGGGAGATTTTGCCTTGGCAATATTCGCGCAGCTCTTCTGCAGACAGTTGTTGCCCTTCTTTTAAAATGACCCACGCCATCAGCTCTTCTCCGTATTTTGGATCCGGCACTCCGACTACCTGAACGTCTTGAATGGAAGGATGCTGATACAGAAATTCTTCGATTTCGCGCGGATAGATGTTTTCGCCGCCGCGGATGACCATGTCTTTTATGCGGCCGGTAATGGCAATATAGCCGTCTTCATCTTCAACGGCGATATCTCCTGTATGGAGCCAGTCGTCTTCGTCAATCGCATTCCGCGTCGCTTCTTCATTTTTGTAATAGCCTTTCATGACGTGATAGCCGCGCGTACACAATTCACCCGGAACTCCCGTTGGCACTTGCTCACCTGTTACGGGGTCCACGATTTTTACTTCGACTTCCGCATGTGGTTTTCCGACAGTGGACACACGCTTTTCGATGTCATCGTCCGCACGCGTCTGCGTAATAACCGGAGACGATTCGGTTTGGCCGTAGGCAATCGTAATTTCCGAGGCACCCATGTCATTGATGACTTTTTTCATCACTTCAATCGGGCACGGCGATCCCGCCATGATGCCCGTGCGCAAAGTAGATGTATCAAACGACGCGAAATCCGGATGGTTCAACTCTGCGATAAACATTGTCGGCACGCCGTGAAGCCCTGTACATTTTTCGTCCTGGACCATTTGCAGCACCCGTTTTGGATCGAATTGTTCAGCGATGACCATCGTCGTTGAATGCGTCACGGCAGCCATCGTGCCGAGCACACAGCCGAAGCAATGGAAAAACGGCACCGGGATGCACAGGCGGTCCAGTTCGGATAAGTTCATCGTGTCGCCAATCAGCTTGCCATTGTTAACCACATTCCGGTGCGTCAGCATGACCCCTTTTGGAAATCCAGTTGTTCCAGATGTGTACTGGATATTGATGACGTCATCCGGTTCCATTGAAACAAAGCGTTCTTCAAGCTGATCATCATCTACGCGATCGGCAAATACTTCAAACTCGCTCCACGTGTAAATGCCGGGAAACTGATTTTCACCCATGACGATGACGCGTTTAAAATGCGGCAATTTCCCGCTTGAAACCGCCCCTTTTTCGGCCGTTTTCAGTTCTGGGCAAACTTCATTGATAATATCAATATAGCTGGTCCCCTTAAATTCTTCCCCTAAAATCAATGTCGTTGCATCAGACTGCTTTAAAAGATATTCCAGTTCCGCCGACTGGTAGCTGGTGTTCACGGTGACAAGCACGCCGCCCATTTTTCCGGTTGCAAATTGGCTCAATAGCCATTCGCGCTTGTTATCCGACCAGATGGCAATATGTTCCCCTTTTGCAATGCCAATCCCCATAAAAGCTTTGGCCAAGCGGTCTGTTTCTTCATCGAATTCCTTATAGGTCTTGCGGATGTCCCGTTCTGGATAAACGTATGCTTCTGTTGTCGGGTGCATGGCAGCCCGTTCCCGCACAATCTGCCCCACTGTTTTTTCTACAATTGCCATATCCATCCCCCTTAGCGTGTAAACGTTTTCAATTCCCTTTCCATATTATCACAAAATTCAAAACATGTTGAGGGATGAGCAAAAGCAAACATCCAGCCGTATTTTTTTCATGGACCATGATAAAATACAACTATTATGGAAGACGAAAGGATTTGCAATGGAACTACAAACAATGCACGAACAATTAGCTGAACGCATCGAACGCCGCTCTCTTGTTTCGGCAACCATCAGCCAGCCGCGCCTTAAATCCAATGACATCAAACGGGTGAAACTCAAGCCCGTCGAAATCAAAAACGATTATTTCATTCAATTCGAATACCAATTTGAACATGTCTTAAAGCACGAAAACCTTTCAATCGCAGATGCTCTGGAAAAGCTGGAAAGTTTATTTGAAGACTTCCGCCAGGCTTTATTCCAGTTCACTGACGAACGGATTCAGGTTCAACTGTCCAAGAAATTCAAAGTTTCCTGGAAAACCGAACAAACCGAAACGAAAGCCGCCGAACTGTCGCATAACCGCAAAAAACAATATTTGCTGGAAGACGGCGTCGCTTACCCCTTCCTTGTGCGCCTTGGTGTCCAGAGCCCGGACGGCAAAGTGAAAAAACAGAAATACGATAAATTCCGCCAAATCAACCGCTTTATCGAATTTATCGACGACGCGCTCGTACATTTGCCAAAAGACCGCACTGTCCGGATCCTGGATTTCGGTTCCGGCAAATCATATTTGACGTTTGCGCTGTATCATTACCTGCGGATCGAAAAAGGGCTGGACCTCCGTGTGACTGGCCTCGATTTGAAAAAAGAAGTGATTGAGGAATGCCAGCGCATCGCGGATGATCTCGGCTACGATCAGTTGGAGTTTTTAGTCGGCGATATCAACGATTACAACGAAGAATCCGCAGTCGATATGGTGGTGACCCTCCATGCCTGCGACGTGGCAACCGATATGGCTTTGTCGCGGGCTGTTAAATGGAACGCCAAAGTGATTTTGAGTGTACCTTGCTGCCAGCACGAACTGAACAGCCAAATTGCAGCGCCAGAACTTGGCCTTATGCTGCAAAACGGGCTTATCAAGGAACGCTTCAGCGCGCTGGCCACTGATTCCATCCGGGCGGAAATTTTGTCGCTCGTCGGCTATGAAACACAGCTGATGGAATTCATCGATATGGAGCATACGCCAAAGAATATTTTGATCCGTGCTTACCAGACAGGCAAAAAGCCGGCACCCGGGCAATATGACCGCTATAAAGCCTTCACTCAACTGTTGTCTGCCAAACCGTTCCTTGAAAACGAACTGAAGGAACTCCTATGAAACGAAAAAACTTAGCCAACGGAATCGTTCTCGCCTTCTCGTTGATTTTCATCCGTTTCCTCGATGTCCATGTCTACGATATGAATCTGCTTTTCACTCTTTTGCTGATTGTGGTATTGATTGCCGGGTTGATGAAGCTTGTGGACCGTTTCCCTTCGCTTGATAAACCCGTCGGAAAACGAGCCGCGATGATTACGAACATCACAGTCGTGTTCGTGATCTTCCTGTCGTTTTTCGCTTTGGATTTGTAATACGCAAAAAGCCCGCTGGCCTCATTTGAGGATAGCGGGCTTTTGCATATGTTCATCAAGAAACTTGATCGTCTTCAAGTTTTGCTGCTTCCAGCTCAATTTGATAACTTTTTTTGTATTCGCGTGTTTCAGCAAACATGATTAAGCTGAATACCCCTGCCAGAAGAAACGCCGGAAGCGAATCTTGTAAAAATCCCCAAACGAGTGAAACGGCAATCGCAGCGAATAAAAAACCAATGGCTTTAGCAGATTTGCTGTTTTGTTCTTTGATTTCTTCAATTGTATAACGATTCATTCTATCACTCCCCCGATATATGCATTATACGCAATCGGGACAAAATAGAAAGAAAAAATTACTCTTTTCACACGTTCTTAACATCTAGATGTGCTTCAGCGTTTCAAAATGTACACATTTTTCCCGAAGCGGACCATTAGAAATAGCACCCCAACAAGAAGGCGCTATTGCTGATTAAAATTCAATTAGCAGGGGTTTATGGCCGGTTGGAATTCGGCTCGTCTTCTGCTTCTTTACGGATCGACTCCTCCACATAAGCTTTGACCGGTTCCAAAGTGAACTCCAGGTTGCTTGTCTTTAAATTGTTTTCCAAATAATCCAGTTGATGTTCTTCCACCGTGTACGATTGCAGGTTCAGCGTATCGTTGATGTACAGCATGCCTTCATTTGTTGCCATCGGTACAGGTGCGCCTTCTTTTTCTGCTTGTTCCACTTGCTCCATCCCGTTGACTAGGCCTTCTTCCTGCAGTGCGGCCATCGCTTTTTCATAGCGCTCACTTCCAATTCCTTCCTTAAGACGCTGATGCAAAGTCTTTACTTCTCCTGTTTCAGCTCCTCGGTAATATTGCACATAATATGCTAACAGCACTTGCTCTTTATCTTCAAATTGTTTCATGGCCATTCCTCCTGATTCTTTATTGTGCCCTTCATATTCCCTTATTTTCACAACAATATGCTTTTTTATTCGTTAAACAGTATTCAGAATTTTTAAATTTCATTATAATTAAGCCATTACTACTAATAAAGATACATTCGAATGCCAATCCAGCGGAAGAAGGTGGGAACGATGAACGAGAAACCGATTGTGCAAATCCGTAATTTGTCAAAGACGATTGGCAGAAAGAAAATCATCAAAGGATTGAACCTTGATTTATACAGAGGCCAAATCACGGGGTTTCTGGGTCCGAACGGCGCCGGAAAAACGACAACCATCCGGATGATGGTCGGCTTGATGCGTCCAACCGAAGGCGATGTCCTGATTGAAGGCCAATCGGTTCTGAAAGATTTTGAAGAAAGCATCCAAAAAGTTGGCGTGATTGTGGAAAATCCGGAGATGTACAAATTCATGTCCGGCTATAAGAACTTGCTGCATTTTTCCCGTATGCACAAAGGCGTTTCAAAACAGCGCATCCATGAAGTGGTGCAGCTGGTCGGCTTGCAGAACCGGATCCACGAAAAAGTCAGTGCCTATTCGCTCGGCATGCGGCAGCGCCTTGGCCTTGCCCAAGCTTTGCTGCACAAACCTCATTTTTTGATTTTGGATGAACCGACAAATGGCTTGGATCCGGCCGGCATCCGCGAATTCCGGATGTATCTCCAGCGGGCAGCACAGGAAGACGGCGTCGCAGTCTTTGTCTCCAGCCATTTGCTGTCGGAAGTCGAATTGCTGTGTGACCGTTTTGCCGTTATCCAGAACGGTGAATTGGTCGATATTATCGGCGTCCACGATGAAGAGCAATCCCGCTATTATATTCAAGCCAAACCGTTGGAGACAGCTTATGAAGTGTTGTACGGAGCCGGGTTTCCCATCACTTATCAGGAAGACGGCTGCCTGATCGATACGGAAGCCGAACATATTCCGGGAGCCATAAAGCTCTTGGTGGCGGCCGGAGTCAAAATTTATGCCGTCCACCCGTTCCATGCCACACTGGAAGATCAGTTCCTGGAAATGACGGGAGGCGGCCAAATTGCACAAACTCCTTCAAAATGAATGGATGAAACTCTGGAGCAGAAAGCCCACTTGGATCATGGTCATTTTGCTGGCCCTTCTCATATTCGGATCGGCCGGCATCACGAAATGGAATAATTCCGTTTCCAATGCCAATATCCAGGAAACCTGGCAGGACGTTGTTTCGGCAGAACGCGAATTCAATCAGTCCATGCTGGGCACTTCCGGACTCAGTCCTGCTCAAAAAGAGTTCTACGAAGGGCGGGTGGCGATTGCTGAATACCGCCTCGAAAATAAAGTCGCGCCTTTTGAATACACCAGCATGCAGCAGCAAGTGCTCGACTCTTATATGCTGATGTCGATTGTTACGTTGTTTACTGTCGTTGTGGCGGCAGGCATCGTCGCTTCTGAATATTCCCAAGGGACCATCAAGATGCTGCTGACGCGTCCGGTAAAACGCTGGAAAATCCTGACCTCCAAATACATCACGGTGCTGGTTTTTGCCATTCTCTTTGCTGTACTGACCGTACTGTTTTCGGCGCTAGCCGGTCTGCTGTTTTTTGGCATCGGAGAAGGGAGCTTTCTGACCTGGAATGGCAGTGAAGTGGCCGCCGGTTCCTACTGGCTGGAAGCATTCAAGCTAGCTGCTCTCAGTTTCGCCAGCGTCTGGATTATCGGCACCTTCGCGTTTATGCTCGGAACGGTGCTGCGGTCCAGTTCGTTTGCCATCGGGCTGTCGATTTTCCTGATGTTTACCGGCATTCAAGGCGTATTCTTATTGAGCCGCTATGAAATCGTCAAATACTATTTATTCACCCACACCGATCTTACCCAATACTATACCGGCTTCATGCCAGTTACCGGCATTACCATGACCTTGTCGCTGGTTGTTCTCGCCGCTTACTTTGCGGTCTTTATGGCGATTAGCTATTCGGTGTTTGTATCGCGCGATGTTATGGCGTGAAGCATAGAAAAAGACGGCGCAAGCTTTGCTGCTTGTGCCGTCTTTTTGCTGTTTTTAGGGGAGTTGCTCGTAAACGAGTCGAAGTTGCTCGTAAGCGATTCGAAGTTGCTCGTATTTAGCCCCGAGTTGCTCGTATCACCCTTCAAGCTGCTCGTAACATCAAACTTCGACATCATCCATTAAACGCAAACAGAAAAAAGAGGACCCGGAAGCCAGTAATACGACTGCCCGATCCCCTCCTTAGTTATCCTTCATCCATTTAAGCAATGCTTCCACAATGAGATCTTGTTGTTCTAGCGGGGAAATATCCGCCGGGTTGTCGCCTTTTTGCTCTCCGTATATTCCAAACTGCGCGTGGTTGCCGCCTTGAATTTCGACAAATTCGCTATTGGCTGAAAACAGCACGCGGTTATTCTCGATGTCTTCCAGCAAGGTCAGGCCATCGTTTTCTCCGTAAATCGACAGCATCGGCAGTTCGCTTGCCGCAAAATCACCTGCAGGGTAAGAGCCCAGGAAGAATAAGCCAGCCAGCTCATCCTGATGCTCTTCGGCATACATGGCTGCAGCGACTCCTCCAAGCGAATGCCCGCCGATGAACCAAGCAGTGATTTCAGGATAATCTTCAATCACGGCTTCCGCTTTGTTAACACCGAAGATGCCAAACTTCAATGGCAGTTGCGGGATTGAAACCGTATAGCCTTGTTCGCTTAATTTCTCGCCAAGATACGCATAAGCTTCCGCTTCCACTTTTGCTCCTTGATAGAGAATGAGTCCTTGGCCATTCGGATTTTCCGGAAGGAAGACAAGGCCGTGGTCATCGCGTTTTACTGCACCAAGGTCGACTTGTTCCGCCAACGTTTCACTTGGCCCATAATCGAACTGCGCATAGACGATAAAAGCGATAATGGCCAAAGCAGCCAGTGCACCAATCCCCAGTACAATTCGGATGCTCCATTTTTTAGCTGCGCTTTTTTTCACACTCAATAGGAAATCCCTACACGCGATTTTAGAAATTCAGAGTTCTCCAGTTGACCATAGGCAAATTCAGCCGTGTCGCCGACCGTGATTTCCTTGCCGCCTTCCGGCAAGAAGTCTTTTTCTGACCGGCAGCCGCCGCGCGCTTCGCCATCCGGCAAATAAGTCGGGCAGACAATGGTCCAATCCAGGTCAATCGCTTCCAGCAGACGGAACACCGTTTCATGTTCTTCGGCAGCAAATGTCAGTTTGCGGTTGGAGTCCCCGCCTTGGTAACGAAGCGCACCCGGGGTCAGCCGGCTGTTCAAAATGCCTGCTGTGCCGATGGTAATGATGCGCCGGATGCCTTCGTTTTTCATTGCTCCGATAATGAGCGGCATCGCTTCAGAAAGCGTCGTCGTCCGATCCGTACCAATGGCACTGAATACCGCATCAACGCCTTGGAGCGTCTGCTCAACGTCTTCCGCTTTCCGGATGTTTCCTATGATGATCTCCAGATTCGGATGTTCCTCCAGTTTCGGCGTACGCACCAGCGCTTTCACTTGGTGGCCATCTGCCAGTGCCCGTTTCAGGATTTGTTCGCCGACGCGTCCCGTAGCACCAAAAATCGCGATTTTCATCATCATTCCCCTTCTCCCGTTTTTATTTAAACAAATACCCTTTTTTCGCCAGCACGCCTTTGAGATCCGGGCGGCGTGGTTTTCTGAGGAATGTCGCCATTTGCTGCGTCCACGTCGCAACTTTCTGGTTTGTGCTGCGTTCTTGATAATAGCGCTGGATTGTTTCATCGTATTCCGGAAGCAAGGTTTTGTATTTGGCTTCATCGTAGGCATTTTCGTGCAAAATGGCTTCGACCGGCAAACGCGGTTTCACTTCGTTGGATTCGTTCGGCACGCCGACCGTCAAGCCGTACACCGGGAAAACGCCTTCCGGCAAGCCGACCAAGTCACTGATCGCTTCCATATTGTTGCGCACCCCGCCGATATAGCAAATGCCGTAGCCTTTTGACTCGGCAGCAAGCGCCAGGTTTTGGGCCAGCAGGCCGACGTCCGTTACAGCGACAATCAAATTTTCCGCATGGTCGAACGAAATGGCTTCGCCTTGCATGTCACCGGCATGCTTTAAGCGGTTGTAATCGGCGCACATCAAAAATACCGCCCCTGCGCCTTCCATTTGCTGCGCATTGCGGGACAATTCCCCAAGTTGTTTGCGTTTCTCGGGATCTGTCACCCAGACAATCGAGTAGGCCTGCACAAAGTGTGACGATGCGGCATGCTGTGCTGCCGCCACCAATTCGCTGACTTCTTCCCGCGTCAGCTGCTTTTCTTTGTAATCACGCACAGATGCGTGAGACTTCATCAATTCAATAACCATTATTCAATCCCCTTTCTATTCTTTCTTCTATCCTATCAAAAACTTCTGCACGATACTCTTTCGACGATTTTTGATAAACTAAAGGCAATGAGGTGAAACAATTTGAAAAAGTTTAAAACCGCTTTTTCGATTCTTTTTTTATTGGTACTCGGCGGTTTTTTCTTCATATGGATTCAAAACGAATTGGCATTCCGCGAAGAGCTGCAGCAGCGTGCTGCTCCTTCCGGCCTGCATCCGGTCGTGGAGGAAAAAAGCGAAGAGCTGATTGCACAAGCAGCGGCCATTGGCATACAGGTCCTCATTACAGACGGTTTCCGGTCAGCGGATGAGCAAAACGGCTTGCATGCAAAAGGAAGAAGCACCGCCGGCAACGTGGTGACTTATGCACGCGGCGGAGATTCCTATCACAACTACGGATTGGCCATCGATTTTGCGTTGAAGCTCAGCAACGGCGAAGTGGTGTGGGACACGGCGCGCGATGACAACAAGAACGGCAAAGCTGACTGGTTTGAAGTGGCCGCCATCGGAAAAGAACTTGGGTTTCAATGGGGCGGCGACTGGCAGCGCTTTAAGGATTATCCGCATTTGGAAATGACGTTCGGTTTGTCGATCGACGAGTTGAAGCGGGGCTACCGGCCGGAAGATGTCATGCAATAAATAGAAAAAACGGCCTGGTTCACAACGAACCGGACCGTTTTTTAGTTTTTACAATTCCTGCCGCAGTGCCTGAATTACGTCAATCTGCGTCGCTTTTCGCGCCGGCCGCCAGCCGGACACCATCGCTACACCGATGCTGATGATAGAAGCAATGACCACCAGCTGCCAGGGAATCAAGGAAATGACCATATCGAAGCCTTCGCTGTCCTGTTCCCCGAGGGAACTTTTGATAATGATGGGCACAAGCCAGTTTGCCAGCATACTGATTGCGTAAGAAAGGACAACAGCAATTCCGGTTCCAATGATTCCGATTGCGGCACTTTCCATCAGGAACAGCTTCTGGACCAATTTCGGCTGGGCGCCAATGGCTTTCATGACGCCGATTTCCCGCGTCCGCTCCGTCACGGCCATCGTCATCGTATTAAAAATGCCGATTGAAGCAATCAAGACAGCAATCGTTCCCACAAAAATTAACCCGGCTTTCAGTGCCGTGAAAAACATATTCATCGAACCGAGTTCTTCTGTTACGGAATAGACGTAATAGCCATCGTCTTTCAGCGCTTCCGAGATGGCTCCAACAGACGGAAGGCCGTCAGCATAAACCGAAATGGATTTGCTTTCCTCACCGGTTCCAAGCTTTTCATTAAAGGCAGCTGCCCATGAATCGTCCAGATAAACTGAACCGTCGCTCATCCAATCTTTTGCCGGTTCTTCCAAAACACCGGCTACAGTAAAGCTCCAGCTCGCGGGTTCGGCTTCTCCTTCATAAGGCGTCAGTTCCAGCTCGAAAGTCTGCCCGATCAGGCTGC
Organism: Planococcus glaciei; assembly: GCF_900099655.1. Lineage (GTDB taxonomy): Bacteria > Bacillota > Bacilli > Bacillales_A > Planococcaceae > Planococcus > Planococcus glaciei. The sequence continues at coordinate 212,110 of NZ_FNDC01000002.1, read as the reverse complement.
CGGCAAAGCCATTCTCGCTTTGCTGCTCTTCCGAAGCTTCCCGTTCCTCATCCGTCAGCAGCGCTTTGGCAAAATGGTACCCGACAACCACTTCTTCTGCCTTTTTTGGCATGGCGCCTTCAGAAAGAGCAAGCCCTGCTTTTTGTTCTTCTTTTAAATCCGACAGAATCGGATTGACATACCCACTGCGCGCCCCGATTTTCGCCATTGCCTCCGCGGCCACTCCCGAGCGTTCTACGACAGCCTCGACATGCGGTATATTGCGCATCGTCTGAACTTCTGCCGGCGTGATTTTTTCTTCGCTCTCCACTTTCGACGGTACTTCGATTTCTGTCACTTTCCGGTTATCGAGTACATCATCCGTAATGGTTTTGTGAAGCCCGAAACCGACGGATGCTAAAACGATTAAGAATGCACAGCCCATCATGGCAGCGAGAATTGTAGTAGTCACCCGGAGTTTGTTGCGTTTCATATGTTGGCGGATAAAATCCACTTGGTCTTTAAACTGCATGGCGCTTTTCTCCTTTCATCAATTCCCCGTCATGAAGACGGTATTGCCGATGGGCGACATTCGCCACTTCTTCGTCATGCGTGATGATGACAAACGTCAATCCGAGTGTGCTATTCAGCGCTTGGATCAGCTGTAGAATCTCTTGTTCCGTTTCCGAATCGAGGCTGCCGGTAGGTTCATCCGCCAATAAAACCGGCGGGTTCGTCACCAGTGCACGCGCGATGCTGACCCGTTGCTGCTGGCCGCCGGAAAGTTCGCTCGGATAGTGTTCCGCCACTTCGGTCAGGCCGACTTTTCTCATCATTTCTTCAACGAGCACTTTTCTCTCGCCGGAACTGAGCCCTTTGATTTTCAGCGGCAGCTCCACATTTTCAAATGCCGTCAGGCCGGGCATCAACTGGAAGTTCTGAAAGATGAAACCGAAATTCGCTAAACGGAAGGCCGCTGAATCGGCTTCTGTAAGCGCGGATGTTTCCTGGCCATTCACTTTTACCGAACCGGATTCCGGCGCCATAAAACCGGCAAGAATATTCAACAAGGTGGATTTCCCGGATCCGCTTTTCCCAAGAATCGCCACGATTTCCCCTTGTTTGACCTCAAGCGTGATTCCTTTTAAGACAGGAATCCGCCGTTCTTCCCCCTTTTTGCCAATCGCAAAGGTATGCTCTAAATTTTTAATGTTAATCATCGCTCTGCCTCCTTCTTCATCTTGTCTTCAGTATAAAAGGCAAATCTTAACGATTAGTAAGAGGTTTTCTGAAGAATTTCTTAAGATGGGTTCTAGAGTCAGCGAAAGAGGGTAGGTTTAAAGTAAGCATTTGGACATAGAAAATTTCTTTAGTCATCCTTTTTACCATTTGCAATTTCACAACAGCAGTTTTACTTACTGTTTCTGCTTTCCCAGAAATTGAAAGGAGGTCTTCTGTGAAACAGTTTGCGGTCATTATTCCGGCGTATAAGCCGGACCATAAATGCGAATCTTTGATTCAGCAAATACTGGCGGCAGGGTTTCAGCAAATCATTGTGGTCGATGATGGCAGCGGCCCTCAATATGCCGATTTTTTCGAATCGCTTTCTCCGGTTCCGGAAGTGGCGGTGCTTCGCCATGCCGTCAACCAAGGCAAAGGGCGCGCCTTAAAAACGGCTTTCCATTACATACTTAATCAAAAACTCCCTTTCGACGGCGTCATTACGGTCGATGCCGATGGCCAGCATCTGGTTTCGGACATGTTGAAAATCGCCCGGAAAATGGCGGAAGCTCCGGACCACGTGGTGCTGGGCGCCAGAGATTTCAAGCAAAAGGACGTTCCGTTCCGCAGCCGTTTCGGCAACCGGTTCACGCGCCTATTGTTCCGCCTCTCCACCGGTGCCATGTTGACGGATACCCAAACAGGCCTTCGCGGCATCCCGGTCCGGCATCTTCCTCATTTATTGAGCGTTGTCGGGGAGCGCTTTGAATACGAAATGAACATGCTCGCTGCCCTGCGCAGCAAAAAAATCCCGCTCGCTGAAGTGCCGATTGAAACGGTGTATCTGGAAAAAAACAAGTCTTCCCATTTCCACCCGCTCCGCGACTCTTATCATGTCTATAAAATCTTTTTATTATACGGTTTGTCCGGAGGCGCTTCTTTTGCACTCGACATTGGCCTTTACTGGCTGTTTATCCAATTATGGCGCAGCGAAGAACCCCAGCTGTTCATCATTTTCGCAACAGTTGCCGCCCGGATTTTGTCTTCTTTATTCAATTATTATGTGAACCGCAACAAGGTTTTCGGCCAAGGATCAAGAAAATCCTTTATCCGCTACTATATTCTGGCTGCGTTCATCATGATGATGTCCGCCGGATCTGTCCATTTCTTGTACGCCGAGTGGCTCGGGCGTGGAGAAATCATCCTGAAAGTGTTCGTCGATACCGTGCTGTTTCTTTTCGGCTTTGTCGTCCAGCGCACCTGGGTTTTCCGGAAAGAGTAAAAAACCCGCATCCTCGTTTCAGGATGCGGGTTTTCAAGCTGTCGAGAAACATTCCATTCTCTAAGCCATTTCGCTCCAAGTGGACGCTTTCCGCTTCATTCGGCTCACTCTTTTAATAAAGTTCTTTTTTATCAGAAAGACTGGAAGAGCAAACATGCTATTTATTCATTGCTCTCCCTCGATATGGAGCAAACCAGCGGAGACGCCTGCGGGAAAGCGAGACAGCCGAGACCCCGCAAGACGCGCAGCGGCTGAGGAGGCTTGGCGGATCGCCCGCGGCAAGCGCAGCTGGTTTGCGGAATATCGGAGATATTCAAAAAATTTTTTCTATATCTTTCTCAACAAGCTGAAAACCCGCATCCTCGTTTCAGGATGCGGGTTTTTCATGTGCGTCATTTCCCATGCGCCCAGGCAATTCGCGGGTCGATTTGGCGGGACATGCGGACCATGATCGGCTGAAAGCCCAGCTTTGGCCAGAAGTATGAAGCCAAATGGTTCGGCGAGTGCCAGTCGGCGAAAATGTAATCAAATCCTTCATTTTTCAGTTCCTTGAAGCAATAATGGGCCATCGCTTTCCCGATCCCCGTTCCGCGCAAATTGGGATTGGTGGAAGCGGCGGGCAGCGCCACACAATTCTCAGGCGTTACCAGGCTGAGCGGATCGGCTTTTCTAAAATACACGTGGAAACCGCCAATCTGTTCCCCTTGTTCCGCGAGCCACAAATAGGCACCGCCGTCAGCCGATAATTCTTCGTAGCTGCTCTTGATGTCTTCCATCGTCTCTTTCGTGATCGGCTGCCAAGACGGAGCCGCAGCTTGGTGGATGCTGTTCCATAGCGCCATCTTTTTCAGCAATGGGCCGTCTTCCCGGCTTCCTGTCCGGAAAACCAAGCCCGCTACAGGTTCTGCGGCCTCCGCCTCAAAGTCCTGGAGCGGCAAGACGGCGTATTTCTGTTCATACCGAAAAGACTGGTCAAGCCATTCTGCAACGATTTTCCGGTCCCCGAGCGGCACCATCATCACATGGTGGAAATAGCCGTTTTTGACCCATTCCGCGCCGGCATCCGCATACAACAGCCGAAGCAGGCGCGGATGTTCTGCGTCTTTGATCGCCACGGATTCATAATCCATCCAGACGTAGCGGCCTCTTTCCGCGCTTTCCTTGAATTCATACAGCAGGTAGCCAATGACATCAATGCCCCGGACCGCTACGATTCCGCTGATATATGGCCGCTCCAGCATCTTGCGGAGGACCATTTCAGCTTCATCAAATTCCTCGAATTCTGACGGGAAAAAGGGAAAGAATTTCCGCTCCCGTTCATGCCGTTTGGCCAGTAAGACTGCCATCTGCCGAATATGCTGCTCTTCCACGCCCACAAATTGAATCATCCCCATCACTCCTCTGAATGAAGTTTCACTTCAAGCATCCGGTAGTTCCCATTCGCTGCCTTTTCGCCAAAAACTACGGGAACCGGTTCAACAAAAATCGGCCCATCAATGATCACCGTATGGAACTCGCCTTCCTCGCCGCACGCGTCAATCCCCAGGCTCTCCAGTTCTTCAATCAGGCCATGGGTGAATTCACGGCCCAGAAATTTCTCGTCGAGGCGTGCCGTATCCACTACAGTGACCACGGCCTTAAAGCCTTTGTCTATTAATTCTTTCAACAACGCTTTTCTCGGTTCCTGCCAAAGCGGATGATTTACTTCTATACCGGCTTCTGCACTCACTTTCTGGATCCACAGCAAATGGTCTTCGAGATCGATGTCTCCGTAAACGCCCATTTGCACTCCTTGGGACTTGAAAATTTTCAACTGCTCAATAAATTCCTTTTCATACCCTGCCCAGCTCGCTTTCCCAATAATGAGCGGCAAGCCCATGCGCTCTGCCTGGGCCTGCATCACTTCAAGCGGCAGACCGTGGGAGCGGGATCTTGTTCCGTCTTCTTCAAACATGGTAAACAACGCAACCGGCACATGGCCGTCCATCACTGCACGGAAATATGCTAGCGCCGAATCTTTCCCGCCGCTCCATGACATCACAAACGTCTTCTGCATAATGCACCTCTTCTGTCTAATTTGCCTCTTCTTTTATTTACTTCGACATGCGGGGAATAAAACCTTTTGCGAAGTGGATTTGCTTGTGGATTTCAACTGCGTTTATTTTACAGCTTATGCCCAAGTGCGGCTATTTTATGTCCAAGTTATATCTGTATACGCCCAACTCCGAAGCGGTTATGCCCTTTTGGAGGCAGTTGCTCGTATCTTATGGAAAGTCGCTCGTAACCGGCTGGAAGCCGCTCGTAAACCACTCACACTTGCTCGTATCTCACCCGAACTTGCTCATAAACGCCCGCCACTCTCCCAAAATACAAAAAAGCAGCCGCAAATTTGCGGCCGCTCTCTCAAAACTATCTTATTTTTTGCCGACCATGTTTTCCGGGCGTACCCATTCGTCAAACTGTTCAGCCGTTAAATGTCCGCTCTTCACTGCAGACTCTTTCAACGTCGTGCCTTCTTTATGTGCCTGCTTCGCAATCGCTGCCGCTTTTTCGTAGCCGATATGCGGGTTCAGAGATGTAACCAGCATCAACGAATTGCCTACGTGGTTTTGGATAACTTCAAGATTTGCTTCAATGCCTACTGCACAGTTGTCGTTAAAGCTGATCAAGCTGTCTGTCAACAAACGCACCGATTGCAGGAAGTTGTATGCAATGACCGGTTTGAAGACGTTCAATTCAAAGTTCCCTTGGCTTGCTGCAAAGCCGATTGTTGCGTCGTTGCCCATCACTTGAGCGGCAACCATCGTCAATGCTTCGCTTTGCGTCGGGTTGACTTTCCCTGGCATGATGGAACTGCCCGGCTCGTTTTCAGGAATCGTGATTTCGCCGATGCCGCTGCGCGGGCCGCTTGCCAGCCAGCGAACATCGTTGGCGATTTTCATTGCGTCAGCCGCAAGCGCTTTGATGGCGCCGTGCGTGTAAACCATTTCGTCATGGCTTGTCAGCGCATGGAATTTGTTTTCAGCAGAAGTGAATGCTCCGCCGACTGCTTCTGAGATGAATTCGGCAACAGACGGTCCGAATGTCGGATCTGCGTTGATGCCTGTTCCGACTGCTGTTCCGCCGATTGCCAGTTCACGCATTTCTTCGACGCTCGCACGGATCATGCGCTCGCTTTTCTCAAGCATATGCCGCCAGCCGCTGATTTCCTGGCCAAGCGTCAATGGCGTCGCATCTTGCAAATGTGTGCGGCCAATTTTGATGATGCCGTCGAATTTCTTCGCTTTTTCATCAAGCGTCGCTTTTAGTTTCTGGATAGCTGGAATCAGGTTCTCCGTCACTGCCATAACGCCTGCAACGTGCATCGCTGTCGGATATGTATCGTTTGAGCTTTGCGACATGTTGACGTCGTCGTTCGGGTGAAGCTTTTCATCTGACGATTGCTCTGCCAGGATTTCGTTTCCGCGGCGTGCCAGAACTTCGTTCATGTTCATGTTGGACTGTGTGCCGCTTCCTGTTTGCCAAACGACCAATGGGAAATGGTCGTTCCATTTGCCTTCGATCACTTCGTTCGCTGCGGTTTCAATCGCTTTCATTTTTGCTTCGGAAAGCTTGCCAAGTTTGTGGTTTGCTTTCGCTGCGGCTTTTTTCAATTGGGCAAACGCCATCACCACTTCATGCGGCATGCGCTCGGTACCGATTGCAAAGTTCTGGAGGCTGCGCTGTGTTTGCGCTGCCCACATTTTGTCCGCTTCTACTTGAATTTCGCCCATCGTGTCTTTCTCTGTACGATATTGCATTCCATTCACTCCAATTCGTATGTCGTTATGTAGCCTTCTCTTCTATTAAACACAAGCAGCCTGAAAAAAGCGACCTTTCCAGCCGAAAAAGCCGCTAATTTTGCTGAAGGAAGAAATCCGCAATGATTTCTTCATCCGAATGCGGAATAAACTCTCCCCGAATATTTTGAGCACCGTTGATGCAGCCGCTTGATAATAAGATTATATCATTCGGACCGCTTTCCTGCAGAGCGGTTACCACTGCGGCGCGCCGGGTGGTCGCCGTCAAAACTTGCTGTTTATAAGGCACCGTAAAGCCTTTCAACACTTCATTGACTACATCATTCGGATCGTTAAATCCTGGATGATCGACTGTCACCACTACAACATCCGCTTTTCCTTCAGCAGCTTTCGCCATTTTCGGCATCTTCGAAAAATCCCGGATGCCAATCCCGGCCACCAAAGTGATCAAGCGGTTATGCGGCAACTTTTTCACTTCCCGCATCACAAGGTCCAACGCAACCGGCGTATGTGCATAATCCAATATGATTTTCCGGTTTTCCGGCCCTTCAATCAGCTGGAACCTGCCTTCGACTTGCGGCATATCCGGCAGCACCGAAACAATCTGCTCCATTTCAACACCGGACAATAAAGCCGCTCCAATGGCAGCCGTCAGATTGCCGGCATTGTATTCTCCGAACAACGGAACCTTCACTTCATGAACCTGCTGTTGAAAATGCAGCTCAAACCGCATGCCGCTTTCTTCAATACGGATATTGGTCCAGACCAAATCCGCTTCTGAATCGAGCCTTTGGCTATAGGTCAATACCGGATAATCAACCACTTCCAGAATCTCCTTTGCCATGCCTTGGTCGTCTATGTTGACGACCGCCGCTTTCGCCTGCATGAACAATTGCAGTTTGCATGCCAAATAATTTTCGAAAGTATGGTGATACTCCAGGTGCTCCTCGGAAATATTGGTATGGATAGCCACATCAAAAAGAATGCCTTCCACCCGTTTCTGGTCAAGGGCAATCGAAGATACTTCCATTGCCGCTGCGCGGTCGCCAAATGCCGAAAGATGCGAAAAGATTTGATGGATATCTGAAGAAATGGGTGTAGTGGGCGTACTTTTTTTATAGGGCGTCTTTCCTGAAGAATTGTAAATACCGGTTGTTCCCAAAAATCCGCACGGCATCCCCAAAAGATTAAAGAGATTGTAAACATAAGTAGCTGTTGTGGTCTTGCCATTCGTCCCCGTAACCCCAACTTTCACCAGCCGGTCCTGGGCTCTTTCAAAAAAATGAATTGAAAAAGCCGCCAGAGCCGACCGAGAATCTTTTACAGCGCTGAACGTTACGTTCGGAAACGCCTCTGCATATGGCTTTACTTGCTGCCAATCGGACCCGATGATGGCAACTGCGCCCTTTTCAAGCGCTTCTGAAATATAAAGGTGCCCATCCGTATTTTCCCCGACGATGCAAAAGAACGCTGAACCGCTTATTACTTCAGCGGAATTATAAGCAATTGAACTGATTTCCTGAGACACCGGCCCTAAACGATGTTCTTCCGCCAACTGCACGTGATCAAATTGAATTTCCATTGTACACCCCTTAGCATCCAGTTTCGTTTCCTTATGAACTTTTCCCCACTTTCTTGTCTCAATATTCTATCATTATAACCATTATTCGCAAACCGGTTTCAATCCATCCATTAACATTTTTTTGCATTTCATACTATTAACCTATTTTCACCCTGCTCATAAAAACATAAAAAGGCATAAAAGCCGTTTCGCTTTTATGCCTCGTCTATTAAATTTCCTGCTTTTCAAGTGCCTGTTCTTTTTCTTCCAGTGCATAGCGCAATTGCTCAATCGTCTGCGGATAATCCGTTTTGCCTGTTAAATTTTCCAGCATTTCGCGGACGTCGATCCCCGACGACTCTTTCAAGGTTTCCTGAAGGGAAGCCATTAAATTCGTCGCATAAGAGGTGACTTTATTTGCCCCGCCGCCTTCTCCGCCTCCGGTATCCACAACCGTGATCTTATCGATGTTGCCAAGCGGTGCAGCGATTTGCTTCGCATATTCAGGCAGCATGTTGACAATCATATCAAGCGTCGCTGCTTGCCCGTACATTTCAAAGGCTTCCGCAATCTTGCGCTTCGCTTCCGCTTCTGCGAGACCTTTCAGGCGGATGATGTCCGCTTCCGATTCACCTTGTGCACGCTGCGATTCTGCTTTTGCAAGGCCGTCCAGACGGATTTTCTCGGCATCGGCTTTCGCCATCGCTTCTACGCGGTATTTCTGTGCATCGGCTTCTGCTAACTGCTTCGACTTCTCTGCCGCCGCAGCCTGCTCCACCGAGTAGCGGTCCGCATCGGCTTTTTTCTTCACTTCGGAATCGTACTGGCGCTCACGGCGTTGAATTTCTTTTTCTTCCAGCTCAATTTGCTTCTGGCGCTCGATGATCCGGATCTGCATTTCCTGCTCGACAACTTCCTGTTTCGAACGGGCTGTTTCCAGCTCATACGCCTGATCCGCACGGGCTTTCGCGCTGTCCTGCTCCCGTTTGTATTCCGCCACTTTCAATAAATTCTCTTTTTCCGCTTCCGCAATTTCCGTGGCACGCTCGATTTCAGCGCGCTGTGCGTCTTTTCCGGCTTCCGCCCGTTTGATGCGCGTCTGCATTTCCGACTCTGCCGTAGCAATATCCGCATCGCGCTTCACTTGCGCAATTCGGGCTTTACCGAGTGAATCCAAATAGCCATTTTTGTCGCGGACATCTTTGATGGTGAACGATACGATGATCAATCCCATTTTCGCCAAGTCATGCGAAGCGACGCGCTGGACTTCCTGCGAGAACTTGTCGCGGTTTTTATAGATTTCTTCTACTGTCATCGATCCGAGAATTGACCGCAGATGGCCTTCAAGCACTTCTTTTGCTTCATTTTCCCGGTCTTCTTTGGATTTCCCTAAGAATTGTTCTGCCGCTGTGGCAATTTCAGAAATCGAGCCGCCAATTTTGATGATGGCTGTGCCATCGGCCATGACCGGTACCCCTTGTTCTGTATAAACTTCCGGTGTCGTCACTTCCAATTTGCTCGACAGCAGGCTGAGTGGTGCTGCCTGCTGAAAAATAGGAAGCAGGAACGTCCCGCCGCCGCGGATGATTTTAATGCGGTTTCCAGAGTCATCCGTGTGGACATTTTTCGATCCCAAATAACTGCCCGTCACAATCAAAGCCTCATCCGGCCCGACCGTCTTATACTTTGTTACGTAAACCCCTATAATCGCCAATACGACAAAAGCGGCTATCCCAATTGCAATCCATGCCATTTCCATCCTAGTTCCTCCTTATATTCTTTTTTCAGTGCTGAAAATCGGTTCATAATCCCTTACATATAACGTGCCGTCGTTCACTTGGATGATCAAGACCTGCCTATCCTGCCCGATGGCTTCGTTGTCAAATCCGGCAGCCCGTTTGGAGATCATGCCGCCATAAGTTTCAATGACGACTTCTCCGTAGCCATCCACTGGAATGGGAACAATCACTTTCGCAACTTGGCCGAGCAGCGATTCCTCTGTATAAGCAATTGAAGATTCTGCAGAAGACAATGGCAACAAAACAAAGAAATAAAGTAAAATATCCAAAACCACTGCCGCCACCGCTGCAATCCCCAGGATGGCCAGATCACTCAAGCTTGTAGCCAGTTCCAGCACATAGCCGGCTGCTGCCAGCAGCGTAACAAATGCTAAAATCACGGCGGGGTTAAAAAAGGGAAGCCCATCTCCTGCATCTGCGATATCCGCGAACAGCACGTAAAGGACGGTCAAGGCCCCTGCTGCAACGAGCGTATACAGATATACTTGTTCCATAGGAAAACCGAACAGCTCCATTCCAATACCTCCCATCTCACCCATTCTTTTTCATCCTACTTAATATACGGAAGAACACTCCGAAAGTTTCAGAATTCTTCAACAAAAAACAAAAAACCCGTTCTAATTAAAGAACGGGTTTTGCAAATTCAAGTTCATGGAAACCTCTGACCAATTGAAAGCCGATTCCGACGTAGCCGTCAGCCAAAAGCTGGCGCTGCCGTTCCAGGTCATCCAATTTCACATTGGTGTGATGCTCGTAGCGAACCGTCGGCTGCTCTAAATCTTTTACGAGGATGTAGCGCTCCATGCCGGCGTACTTTTCTTTCAACGCTCCGATATGCATTTGCTGGAGGAACTTATCTTTTAAACTCGGGATGTTCATCGGGGCGACCGTACAGCAAATATAACGGAACTTTACTTCCAGATTCGGCAGTTCTTTCATGATCACTTCCGCTAATTTCTGCTGGAGGCGATTGCCTCGATATTCTGGAAGAACGACTGAAATTTCCTGGTAAATGACGCGCGGCAACTCTTCTTCGGGAAGATTAAGGTCCAGTCCGAGATGTTCCCCGTCAATTTCCGGTATGAGAAGCGCCCTGAATCCGATTAAGCGGTCCTCCGCAAACGCCCCAATCAGCAAGCCCCGTTCGTTGAGGATAAAGAGAAACTCTTCCGTCGATAATGGCTGCAGAATCGCTTTTTCCGGGAGCGAATCGATGACCTCTTTTTGCACTTGTTCAATGACCGGCAAATCTTCTAAATACAGCCGTTTCATGTGCATGGCCTGCGTTTTTCGAAGCGCTTGATTTGTGATGGTTCCTTCATACAAGAACTTCATAGCGCATTCTCCTAGTCCGTAGTATTTTATATGTTTAGGATACCACTTCACCTTCCGAAGATGTTGTAGTTTTTAAATTTGTTTATCGGATTTCCGGGCGCAGCCGCCTTTTGCAAATCCATCGATCTGTTTTTGATTGCTTAGGAAAATCACTTGATTAGCCGGGTCAGCTTCCAAAAATTCCTGCATGTAGTTACGCATTTTCCACTTCCGAGCTTTATACGTTGTAATGATAAACCTCAGAAATTCCACGTCCATCTTTTCCGGACAGCCTTCCGCCATATCGGGGCGTGTTTTGCCCAGATTCGTCAACCAGCGTTTTAAGACGCGGTACAGGCACACCCTTAAAGGCACTTCCAAATAAATAAAGGTGTCTGCTTCTTTCAAGCGGATGTCAAAGCTTGCGGTGTAATTTCCTTCGATGATCCAGCTATCCCGGGCAGCAATTTCTTCTTGTGCTGCCCTGAATTCTTCCGGATCTGCTTCGATCCAGCCCGATTTCCAATAAAACGAATCGAGATGATACACCGGAATATCCAGTTTCTTTCCTAGTTCCGCAGCAAAAGTCGATTTCCCTGCACCGGCTGAAACCCCCGTCACCATTATCTTTTTCATCTCTTCACGCCCCTTTTCACTGCAGTTCTTTTATTATATAGAAAAGCGTGCGCATAAAATAGAACAACCAATTTCGGCATAAGGCTTGCAATTTCTGTAACCCCATGTTATTCTAAGGAAGAATTATTTTTGTTCGGATAACTTTGTATAAAGTGTCAGATGTTCATCTGCAAGATTTGAGCAAGGATAGTAATACAATGTATGCTTACGCATACGAGGAGGAAACACACATGGAACAAGGTAAAGTAAAATGGTTTAACTCAGAAAAAGGATTCGGCTTCATCGAGCGCGAAGGCGGAGACGACGTATTCGTACACTTCTCAGCTATTCAAAGCGAAGGATTCAAATCTTTAGAAGAAGGTCAAGAAGTTACTTTCGATATCGAGCAAGGCCAACGCGGTCTTCAAGCTACTAACGTAGTTAAAGCTTAATTTTAACTTAACTTTTTATGGGCTCCCTTTATGGGGAGTCCATTTTTCATGTTCTTTTTTAGACAAGTAAAAGGCTGCCGAGAAAATTCGGCAGCCTTTTTTTGTTTACTGGGTTGGATTCATCGTGAAATACAGCTGGAATCCAAAGTAGATTAATGCACACGCTACAAGGGTGCCGACCACTATTCCAATAGCTAGGTTTTTGCCGCTCATGCCCCTCACCCCTTCTAAAATTTCTCTTATTTACCGTTCATCGCTGCATCTTCTATCAATTTCATGACGTCAGCAGCGCCTTCTCCTTTGTTCGACAGGACCGTCAAAACGGTTTGCGCATCCGGATAATAGCCGGAGTGGAAGCTGACTCCTGGATCGTATCCGGTAACATGGTATTTTACTACAGCCTCTTCACTGCGGGCAATCCAGACACCGTAGCCGTAAGCATGGACATCGAATGCTACATGCGGCGAAAGCAAGGTCTTCGTCATTTCTTCAGAAAGCAGCGTGAAATCCATCAAGCGCTCCCAAAAAGCGGCCATGTCGCCGGCCGTTACAAATGCTCCACCGTCTGGTCCGCCTTTGACTGGAATCGCGTATTGATTGGTCCGCCACGAATTTTCTTCTTCAATATAACCAAAAGCCGCCTCTTTCGGCAAGCGGTCCAGACGGAAGTACCCCGACTTTCCCATACCGGCCCGCGAAAAAATATTTTCTTCCACAAAATCAGTGAACGATTGCCCAGTGGCTTTCTCTACAATAAGGCCCAGCACAATAAAGCCGGCATTGTTGTACTGGAATCTTTCCCCCGGCGTAAACTTCATTGGTTCGTCTTTAAACAGCGGCACAAAATCGGCAGCCGATTGCATCAAGTACATCGGATGCTTGGCCCAGATTTCTTCAAAATCATCCATCGTCTCTTCATCAAAATAATCCGGAATGCCGGATGTGTGCGTCAACAACTGGTGAATGGTCACATCAAAATTCGGGAAGAATTCCGGCAAGAGCTGCGGCAAACGATCTTCAAATGACAGCTTCCCTTCCTCCACCAGTTGGCAGATAGCGGTTGCCGTGAAAATTTTGCAGCCGGAAGCAATGCCAAAGCGGGTATCCAGCGCGTTCGGCCGCTCGTTTGAACGGTCTGCAAAGCCTTTCGCCACCGACCAAACCTCCTGATTTTTCAGCATCGCAACTCCTGAAAAGTCGATATTTTCCATCCCGTCGGCAATCGGATTGCTCGGACGGACCTCTTGAAACAAGCCGTCTTCCGAGATATCAATCTGCCGGCCATCCGCCAATTCGATTGACAGTGGGTGGACTTCACTTTTCTGCTTGGAAAAGTACCAGGTCCGTTTCGGTGCAACCAACAGGATAAAGGCATCGTCCTGGCCAAGAAAATTCAGCGCGTTTGGTTCGATTCCTTTATTGCCGCGGACCGGAATCTCCATCGCTTCGATTTTCCTTCCCACCTCTTCTACATGAGCCGTTGTAATGCTGACTTCGCTGATATTGAGAAGAGAGTCGACAGTGAAATTCCCCATCCGGTCAATATGGCGCCGGGCGATGAACTCCACCACATTGCCGGCAGGATCCTGGAAATAAAACGCATCTGCATTGAAGTTGGCGTAATAGATTTCTTCCATGCCTTCCTGGCGGTTCAAGGTGACGCGTGCACTCGCCCATCCTTTGGCCAAGGTGTACTGGTTGCCTGGAATGTTAAAAGCAAAATGGTAGATCGCCGCCCGTTCGGATGCTTTAAAAACCAATAAGGAATCCCCGATTGCCAACGTGAAACTGCTGTCGTCTTCTTCAACAATCCGGAAGCCCAGTTGGTATTCGTAAAAGCCTTTCATTTCATGAAGCCGGTTCGTATATAACGTCACTTTCTTGAACATGAAATCACCTCTTGCTTTTAGCATACCGAAATCCACTTCATTTTTCCTCTTTTAATGAAAAAAAAGGAGCACAAGGCTCCTTACAAAGTTCCGATAAATTGCAATTCCTCCAGTTCCCGGGCATCTGCCTGGCCATTCAAAATGGCGTCCACGTCATGCATGGTCAGCTCCAGCGCGACAGAAGCCCCGGGCTGGCCGGTAAATTCTTCTGCCACGTAAAATGGCTGTGTGAAATATGCTTCGAGCCGCTCGCCCCTCCGGTAAGTTTCCAGCTCGCCCTGCGCGATTCTTTCGATGCCATGTGCAGCTGCAACGGAGCGAAGTTCCCGGTAACGGCGCAAGGTTTTTTGGGCACGCTGGCGAAGCTGGAAATGGCGCTCGTCCAATTCGGCATCTTCCAATATAGAAGAGGCTGAATGGAGCGGGCTTAAAGCCGGATACTGGTGGCGGGCTGCAAGATCTGCATCGAGCTGCCAAAGCGTCTCAAGCGGGCCGAACGGAAAATCGTCATCGACCACTTCACCGGACAAATCCACCAGCAGCGTTGCAGCCGGTTGAGTGCCCAATTGTTCCTGTAGTTTGAACAACTCTCCTGAATCCACCCGTTGCTTGTCTGTGAAAAGCACCGCTTTATCACCGCAGCGATTTAACAGTTCCAGCGTTTTTTCCACTGAATCGGTGACATGGTCTGCCAGTTCCACGATGCCTTCTAATTCGGGATGATCTTTTTCAGGAATCAAGTAAACCGTTTGGTAACCCTGTTCCTTAAAACGGTGCAGCAATTCTGCTACAATCACCAATTGTCCCATTCCCGGACGGGCCACTATTCCTGTCGTACCGCCTTTTACCAATGGTGCGAAAAAATCCAATGCTTTAATCTTTGTTTCGATCATCGCCATCTTCTCCCCTCGGATAATGAGTTCGTCTACTGTACAATTGGCCAGTTTAGCCAATCCCACTAAAGTTTTGACTTCCGCTTTGCCCAAATCAATTTTTCCTGTGCATAAATTGGAAACCGTCGCAGGCCGAATTCCCGCTTCTTTGGCAGCCGTCGTTAGATTCGGCACCCGTTTTCTGAGCAACGCCACGTTCAATCGAATATCTTCCATCCAATCCCCCCTCTTGTTACTCCTAATAGTAAATTAAATTACGTTAAAGCGCAATATTTATTTCTTTGAAAAGTAATTTAATTTACGCCAAAAAGAAAAACCCTTCCATTTGGAAAGGTTTTATTTCAATTCATATGCAAGCCGCACCATGTCCTGGCATAAGATGCCATTTTCAATAATCGGCTCCGGGTAATGGCGAGTGAAAAAGCCGCGGTCGATCGACTTCAATCGAAAACCGCATTTTTGGTAAAGCGCGAGTTGATCGAAACTCGAATTTCCGGTCCCGATTTCGACATGCTTAAAGCCGCCGCGCTTCGCTTCTTCCAAAGCATGATTCACCAATTCTTTGCCATAGCCTTTGCCTCTTTCCGGCTCTGCAACGGCGATATTTTTGATTTCCACGACGGTTTCCGACAATGGCAGCAATGCATATACACCGACCAGGCGCCGATCAATTTCAGCTGCATACACCATGCCTTTTGCCGAGTATCCGCGCACCAGCTCTTCTGATGGATCCGCTTCAAGCATTAAGTCCAATGGCAGTGCTTCGCCTTGTCCGAGCCGCCGGATGTCCATTACTTCGGCTCTTTAAAGCCTTGGTCGAGCAGGTAGTTTTCTGCATCGTCGAATGTGCCGAAGCTTTCTTCCAGATTTTTGCCGGTGTAAATGTTCCAGAACGGTTCTTCATACACCAGATCCAGCTTTTCGTTGTCGCGGTTTGTCCATGTCTTGTCGTATGGCGGTTCCGGCTCTAAAGACAAATAGTCCAATGCGTCTGCCACAATGCTGCGAAGTTCTTTCTCGGAACATTCGCGGATATTGACAAAGCCTTTGGCGTCCGCTTCATACTGCGGCAAGTTGCCGACATATACAAAACCGTTGCCGTTTGGATGCAAGTGGTAAACAACGATTTTTTTGTCATACAGGCTTTCTTCATAATGAAAATTCACCCGTTTCATTGATACGTCTTTACGCGTCAATTCCGGAAACGATTCAATGATCGCCAATTTTTCTTCAAATGTAAGCACAATAGTTACCCCGTTTCATAATTGTTGATTCTTAGCCTAGTATAACACGGCTTCCCATAATCCTACATTAAACAGAAAAAAGCCACCCGAGGGCGGCTTTTTTATACAGACTGTAGACAAAGTATAATTTAAATGAATAGAAATCCATAAAACCAACCGGATCGGCCACTTCGCTTTCCGTGGGCTCAGCTTCAGTCTCCTCGCCGCTTCGCACCTGTGGGGTCTTCAGCTTTCGCTGTCCCACAGGAGTCTCCGTGGCCGAACCGGTTGGGGCGTCTCCCTTTGATTCACAAGAGAATGGTCATCCGATTGAAGCTTAAATAGGCAGCTCAAGAGGAATAGCGACACCCCTAGTAGCCTTCATGTTAAGGATCCGGAGTGGAAGCCGGCGACTCCAGCGGGATAGTGAAGTGCCGAAATCCACTCGGGACGCAAGTTCCGAGTTAGTTCGGCGCGAGCCCGCGGAACGCGTCCGGCTGTAATGGAGGATCCAGTATTCTCTCTCCAATCGGATATTTATTCAACTATCATGCGTAAAATTTCTTTTGTCTACAAGCTCAGAAAAAAGCCGCCCGAGGGCGGCTTTTTTGTAAACGGATGAAGCATAGGTTTTCTAAAAATAGTTAGTTACGAACGTTTTTTATTGCCGAACGGCCACCAGACGCCGCGGTCAAATGATACCGAAATTGCCGGAATCAGAAGCGGGAGAACGATCAAACCGTACAACAGCAAGCCCGTGATGACAATCGTTGCAATCTGCACAAGGCTGAGTACGCCGGACGGCATCATTGCGCCGAATGTACCAGCCAGGATGATGGCCGCCGTGATGATGACGGTGCCCATTTTAGCCATGGATGTTCTCATGGCATCGCGGACACTGACGCCGTTTGCGGATTCTTCACGGAAGCGGTCAAGAAGGAAGATCGAGTAATCGACCCCAAGAGCCACCAGCATGACAAATCCGAAGAACGGCACTGCCCAGCTGATGCCGTCGTAGCCAAGGCCATTCACGAAAATCAATTCCGCGATTGCTATCGACGTGTAATACGTCAAAAGCAGCGAACCGATCATGTACAGCGGCATGATCAACGAACGGAACATGATCGCCAAGATCACGAACAAACTGATCAGCATGATGGTAACGGTATTCGTAAAGTCGCTTGAAGATACATCCTGCAAATCGTTGTTGATGCTCGAGATGCCGCCGTAAGCGATATCTGCTTCTTCAAGAGGTGTTGCCGTCACGGTGCGTTCGACAGCATCTTTGATTTTTGCAGTAGTGTCAATGGCTGCCGGAGAATACGGATCGTCCGATAGGATGACCTCCATCTTCATGCCCTTACCTTCTGCAAACGTATAACGGTCCAGCACTTGAGCGAATTCATCACCTTCGAGCGTCCCTTCCGGAATAAACAATCCGGTATCGCGGACCGTTTTGCTGTCGCTCATGTTCTGCATCATTTCTGCAGCTTCGGCTAAGCCGTTCTGGATTTCCACAAGGCCAGCGTTCGAAGCCCCGACGCCTTCTGACAGCTGCGTTAAGCCTGCCCCAAGTTCGCCGGTTTGCCCAGCTGCTCCAGCCAATCCTTGCTGAATTTCAGTCAGTCCCCCGCTGATCTGCGGCAAAGCACCAACTGTCTGCTGAACGTTCCCTGTTTGCTGCAGCCCTTGTGTAACCAGCCCCAGCTGGCTATTCAACTGCTCAAGCCCTGCAGCGGCTTCGCCAATGCCATTTGCGCCGCGGGTCTGTTCACTGATTCCCGCCAAGTTAGTTTGGATTTCAGTCAGCCCGGCCTGCACTTCTCCGAGGCCGCTGCCTGCTTCCGTCAATCCTTCTGATAACAATCCTAATTGTTTGTCTGCATAAAGGTCCTCAATCACTTCGCCTGTAGGGCGGGTTATCGACCGTACGCCTTCAACGCCGTCAATTTTTTCAATTTCACGGCTGACTTCTTCGAAATACGGAACAATGGCTTCCGTAGTCAGCGTTTCATCTGATTTCACGATAACTTCGATCGGCAAGGAATCGCCTTTGCCGAACCCGTCTTCAATTGCGCGCAGCCCTTTCACCGATTCGTACTCCGAACCGATTTCATCCACCGTGTTGAACGACAACGAATTGTTGTACGTAAACAGCAAAGGCACCGTGATGACTGCCACGACAAGCATCGACAACAGCGGACGGTTAATGGACAGCTTGCTCATTTGAATCCACAAATTGCTGTCTTTATGGCCGGCAGATTTTTTTGCCGGCCAGAATAATTTTTCTTTCAGCAGCGCCATGAAGAACGGCACAACTGTAAACAGCACAAGCAATAGCACGAATATCCCGACGGCTACCGCTACTGCGGATTTAAAAATCGGGAATTCCGCGAAACCAATCGCAAAGAATCCGATGAACACCGCGATGCCGCTGATCAATAATGTGCGGCCAGCTGTCTTGTACGTGTTGACAATCGCTTCTTCCACTCCATGCCCCGCTGACAATTCCTCTTTATAGCGGCTCAATAGCAGAATGCAGTAATCTGTTCCGATACCAAACAAGATCGCCACCAAAAAGATTTGGGTATAGTTCGATACCGGGAAGCCGACCCAGTCGATTAAGAATGCGACAATCGATTGGCTCAGCAAATAGGAAATCCCTACAGCTACAAGCGGGATGAATGGTGTCACAATCGAACGGAATACCGCAAGCAATAAACCGAAAATCAAGACAACCGTAATGATTTCTGTCCGTTTCAGCCCTTCCTGTGCACTGATATTCACGTCGTTGTTGATGATCGCTTCACCTGTTACATAGGCGGTCATGTCTTTCGGAATGACGGTTGCACGGATTTCATCCGCTACCGCATTCACTTCTTCATCGGTGCCGTCAACTGTCACCGGCATCAAGATTGTTTTCTGGTCTTCAGAAACCAATTGTTCCTCAAGATCTGCGCTTTCCACCGGATTCAATACACTTGTCACCGGTTCGCCAAGAGCTTCTATATCTTTAGCCATGCCGGCCAAAGTTTCACGGATTGGCTCATCGAGCTCTTTTTCAAGCGGGATGACCAAGGAAATGGTCTGGTCCGCTGCATCCGCATCTGCAAGAATCGTCGCCGCCATTTGTGAAGAAGCATCTTGCGATAACTGGAAGGACCCAGCTTCTTCAGCTTGCTCTGTTAAGTTTGGCGCCAATAAGAATAAGGCAACCGTCAAAATGATCATGCCGATTGTAATCGGCCATTTCAGTTTTAAAACAGTCTTCATTTATGACACTCCATCCGTTTTAATAATATCTTTCAACTTGCGGAAAATCGTTAGAAACTGATCAATTTCTTCATCGTTCACGTGCTCCGACATTAACTTCTCGATGTAATCCGTTAACACTTTATCTGACTGTGCCAGGACTTTTTCTCCCTGCTCGGTCAGTTCAATCAATTTTTCACGCCGGTCCTGCTGTTCAGTTTGAACAAAGCGGATCACTTCTTTTTGCAGCAACTTTTTGATTCTGCTGGAAATCGCACTTTTATGTACCGCCTGCAAAACAGCCAACCTGCTGGAAGTGATGCGTTTTTCCTTGCTGATCAACTTAAGCATTTGCATTTGTTCCGGGGAAAATTCTTTCCACAACGGATCGTCAATTGCTTTGATGACGCGTTCCGTCCCGTAGAGCATTACTTCTTGAAACAAATCAACGGCTTCTTTTATTCGCCCATCCAAAATAGTATACCCCCTCAACCAATAATCACTAGTTTAGGGGGTATACTATTTGAAGTCAAGAAATACACATCGGATTTATAGACAAAAAAAATAATCTCCGCAAATTGAATTTGCGGAGATTAAAATCACACTTCTTTTGTCGCTGTTTCGCGAATTTCCTGCCGGCGTGCATAAATGTTTTTAGCAATCGTCTTAACCACTGCATAAACAGGGATGGCGAGAATGATTCCCCATAACCCGGCTATATTCCCAGCTGCCAAAATAAGCGTAATGACAGTCAATGGATGGACATCAAGCGCATTGCCCATAACGTTCGGCGTAATCAGATTGCTTTCAATCTGCTGGGCAATAAGCATGATAATCGCTACATAGACCGCCATGATTGGGTCTTGGACTACGGCAATAATCAGTGCCGGAATGACTGCGATATACGGCCCGAGGAACGGGATGACATTGGTCACCATGCCGATCAACGCAAGCAGCAAAGCATAATCGAGGCCGATGATCCAATAGCCGATCAAGAGCATCAATCCGACCAGAAAGCTGACAAACAGCTGGCCCTGGATGTAGGACTGCAGCGTGTGGTCCACATCACTCAGGGTTTTGCGGATCCACGTTTTGCGCTCCCCTTTAAAGAAACCGGCCACAAACGGCGCGAATTTCTCGTGGTCCAGCAAAAGATAGATTAAGAAAAACGGTACAAGTACGAGCGAAACGACTCCTGAAATGAAACTACCCAGGAACGTCAGTAGCCATGAGCCGATATTGCTGGCCCAATCGCCCAATTGCCCTGACATCTGATTGATCTGTTCTTCAATTGAAGCCGGCAGCCGTTCTCGCTGGTCAAATACGTACTGGCTGTATTGTTCAACATCTTCAATGATGCCAGGTGCATTGTTGACCAATGAATTGACCTGTTTCGTTACAATCGGTCCGATCATTGCATAAAATAGGTAAAAGACCAAAATAATCAGTACCAGAATAATAACAATGATTGACCATTTCGGGAATTGCTTCTTTTGCAAAAACCGGAGAAGCGGCCGGCTGAGATAGAAAAGTACGCCGCCAAGCAGCAAGGGCACAAAAATAGTTTGCGCAATGATGAACAACGGATCAAAGATGGCTTGGACTTCTATGAATAGACGGATGATGACCAAAGCCAGTATAATGCCGACACCCGTTTGGAACCAAAGTTTGTTTGTCAAATAGCCCACTTCCTTTCTTTCCTCTGTATACCCAGTTTACCACGAAAATGAGCCTTGAATTTTCAGCAGCCAGGAAGTTTTTCCCCATGGACCTGTCCATACAAAAAACACCAGCAAAAATGCTGCTGATGCCTTCATCTTTATCGGTTGAAAAAATTGGCGGTGAAATAAGGCTGATTGTCCGAATTGAAGGCTGCCCCAATTCCCAGATAGCCAAAATCCGGTTTTACAATATTTTCGCGGTGTCCCATCGAATTCATCAAACCTTCATGGGCAAAAATGCTGCTGTACTGGCCATAAGCCAGGTTTTCACCGGCTACAAAAAAAGTAATGCCATCGTCTTTCATGCGGTCAAAAGGCGATTTCCCTGCCAGGTTGGTATGGCTGAAATACCGGTTTTCCGCCATGTCCTCACTGTGTTTGCGGGCTGTAGCGCGGGCCGCTTCGTCCCACTTCAACAGCGGAAGCTCCCGTTGGATGCGCGCAGAGTTTGTCAGTTCAAACAACAGAAATTCAAAGCCTTCTTTCAGTTCAGCATCGGGGGCTGCATAAATTTTCTTCCGCTGTTTTTCCAAGTCTTCCGTCACAACTTGAAGGGCTGTCACTGTGTCTTGTTCATGAATGTCATAAAATACCGTCACGTATATCGAATCGATTTTAAATACATCGTATTCTTCCCGGGTGTCCAAAATATACTGCACATTGCCTTTTTGCAGGCTCTTCAGCGGAATGCCGAGCGCTGCCCGGACTTCCGCTTTGTTGGAATCCATCGAAAGCCCTTTTGTCGAGGAAATCAAGTCCTGGTTGGTGAACATGCCATTGACCTTGCCGTTCTGGTCATACGACAACAACACATAGTTCTGATAGTTTTGATGGTAGCTATGCCAATCGGCCCCATATTCGTTCCGCATTAACCGGAGAGGCAAGCCGACTTTCGCCTGGGCTTCTTCTTTCGCCATGCCGAGCGTGACATTATGGACAGCAAACAGCGATTCGGTCTCGGCCAAATCCGGCTTCTCGACAGCATCCGGCATTTCTGCAGAACTTTCGCTGACGAAAGACTGCAGCTGCCCGCTTATTTCGCCGGTAAGCTGCTTGGCTTGCTCCAATGCTTCCGATACTGTCGGACCGTTTGCGACTTGTTCAACCGTCGCATCAAACTTGTCCAAAAAGCCCAGATCCACGTATTCACTTGCCTTCTCTTCCCACAGTGGCCGTGCGAAATAAATCAGCACAAGCAGCAGGATGATCCAAAACACTTTTCGCACGTGCCTCACCTCTTCCCTCCAGTTTAATTGGAAACCAGAATTCTATAAAGTATAAGCTTCTCTATCGGAAAGAAAAAATCCTTCTGCTCATTTGGCAGAAGGATTCCTGTAGTTTATTCGATTCCTTCAATGGCCATTGTTTTTACCGGCAGGAACAAATCGCCTGTTTGCAGGTAGGTGACTTGCACCCGGTCGGTTTCTTTCAAATAGATCGCCAGTGGAACATTCTCAGAAGAGACGATAAAGTTCGTTCCATCTTCCAGCAGGAAAGACACGACCGTAAAGTCTCCTGTTTTTTCCTTGAAGACCCGTTCTACCACGCCGGAAGCCGAAGCTTCTTCTGCGCCCGAACTGCCATCCACTGTGCTGCCTCCGCGCTGAAGCGCCGTTTTATACAACTGAAGGGCTTCGTTCGGCGTGCCGGCAAAAACGGAAATTTCCGGATTGGCAGCCGACACGATAAAGTAATTCTGCAAAAAGCCATTCGAATCGAGTACCGGCGTCAGCCAGCTGGCTTCTTCGTAGAAATTGTAAAGCACCGGCATTTCGCCCGACCATTGTTTTTCGATGAATTGCTTCTCAATGATCTGCAAATTCCCTTGGGAGTCCATATAGGAATCTTCCATATTTCCGGTGAAGTATGTGGATTCCCCCGTGCGGGCATTCGTCAAGGAATAGCCGAGCATCGAATCGACGCCTTCTTTCGGGCTGGTAAAGTCGGTGAAATAATACATGTGCCCTTCTGCATCGAAAACGGGGCTGACATTCGCTTCCGTTCCTTCATCCGATGGCAGTTTTACATCTCTCTTGCCGAATTTGCTGTTCCAGAACCCGTGGATATAATTCCCGTAGTAGCTGTTTTCCAGGCTGACCGACTCCGGAGAAACCGCGCCGTCGATAAACGCCGGAACTTCCTTAAGCGAATAGGTTTCCGTTTTGCCGGTAGCCGGATCGACAGCTACGATGCCTTGAACGGCAAAACCGTTGCGGGCAGAAATAAAATTGCCGTATGAACGGATATAAAACGGCTTTCCGTCGTCGTCAATTTCCAGCTGCGAATCGCCGTAAAAAATCGCTTCCGGATTTTCAAGGCGCATATGGCGCTCGATGTTTTTATTGAAATAAGAGGACGGCGTATACACCATCTCCGCTTTCACAAACTTCGGATTCGCCGAGGCGTCGGTCACACTCATCGTGAAGTAGCCAGGCGTCGAATCCCCGTTCCACCATTTGAAAAATCCGGAAAATTCCACAGGAGCGATGTAGACATATTCCCCACCGACTTTTTGGACCTGCAAGCTTCCGAGTTCGTAATAGCTCGTGTCCGGCACTTGGCCGAACGCTTTTTTCATTTTATTGCGCGCAAACTTCGGCGGCACACTGGCCGGCGTCTGCGTTTCATCAAAAGCTTCGATTTCTTCTTTCTCTTCCATCTGTACAGCTTCGTATTTTTCCGTTGCGTTAAACAGCGGCGCCGACAAAATATAGACGGCAAGCGCCAAAGCCCCGATTGCCAGCACCGACTTCACCTTCTGCTCCGTTCCACTTGAGAACAAGGCTCCGAGCACCGCCGCAATAAGCACGATTGGCCAAAGCGACATTAGGCTTCGGTCTGCATTCGTGAAATAATAATAGCCAGTGATCAATAGTAGTCCCACAATAAAAACAAAAACCAGTCCGGGAACCACAACCGACCCGGACGAATTCCCGGATCTTCTCCCATTCCCTGCCAGCGGCACAATGATTAAAGCAGCAACAAGAGATGCAATAGCTGCAAACAACAAGATACTTCCCACAATAAATTCCCCTTTAAATTCCGATTGGATTTCCACTAGTTAACTATACGGATGGGCCTCTTATAAGTTTCACTAAAGAAACTTTTCCAGCCGCAGCAGCCAGGACAAAAAGCGGCTTCCTGAAAGGAAACCGCTTAAATGAAGTTCGTTTTATTGAAATGGAAGGTTGCTGGTTCAACTAAGGATTTTTTGCGCCTGTTCCATAATGGCTCCAATAATATCTGCTGCTCCCTGCTCTTCCGTCAGCATGCGGGTTGACTGGCCTGCCCATAGCGACATAAACGCGGGATCATTATTTTTGGCAGCCGCGGCCCGTAAGTCTTTCGTGATTGTGTTTTGAGAAGGAAAAGGAAGCGGTTCAATTTCCCCTTTTTCAAATTCTTCGATAAAGCGGTTTTTAATGCCCCGTGCTGGCCGGCCGGAAAATACTTTTGTGATGACTGTGCTTTCTTCATCGCTGTCAAAGATTGCTTGTTTATGGGCACGGTGCGTACCCGCTTCGCGCGCTGTCAGGAAACGGGTGCCCAGTTGTACGGCCTGCGCACCCAATGCCAGTGAAGAAACCAGCCCGCGGCCATCTGCAATGCCGCCGGCTGCAATAACCGGAATAGCCACGGCATCTGCAATTTGAGGAACTAGCGACATGGTTCCAATCAATGCGCCTTGCGGATGGCGCTCGAGGGAAAACGTGCTGCGGTGCCCGCCGGCTTCGCTTCCCTGTGCAACGACCGCATCCGCTCCAGCCTGTTCTGCCTGCTGCGCCTCTTTTACCGTAGTAATCATCACAACCGTTTTTACGCCCTGCGCTTTAGCGATGTCCATCTGCTGTTTCGACAGGCAGCCGAATGCCGTGCTGATGATGGGAACTCCTTTTTCGATGCAAATTTCAAATTGCGCTGCGCTCCAATCCGATGACGCATAAGAAGACTGCAGCTTTTCAATCTTTAATTCGGAATGGAAAGGGGTTAAAGCTTTTTGCACTTCTTCCAAACGGCTGAAATCGTCTTTTTCGTGAGAAGCAAAAATGTTTACTGCAAATGGCTTCTCTGTACGCAATTGAATTTCCGTAATTGCATCCTTCATGGCTTCCGGTGCCAGATAAGCGGCCCCTAATGTGCCAAGCCCCCCTGCTTCACTAACTGCGCTCACCAGTTCTGGCGTGGTCGAGTCTCCCGCCATGCCCGCTTGAATAATTGGATACGCCATGCCGAAAAGCCGGCAAAGCTCCGTTTCCAGTGAAATCATCTGCATTCCTCCCCAATCCTATATTCTTTCTTCTAGTATTGCACAACAGCCATTTTCAGCAAGAGGGAACTTTCTTATTTCCGATGCGTTCTAACTGTTAAGCAAAACAAAAAGGCGGGGTTTATTTTATGAAGGGATTCCTTTCGCTTTTAGGCATCACTTTAATCGTAGGAGCATTCGGTTTAATTCTTTTGTCTTATTCTGGCGATCCATTAGAAGATTTGAAAAGCCAGGAAAGATTGTATGCATATATGGAAACACGGCAAAACCACCCAGTAGAAGAAACAGCAGCGTTCAATACGACAGCTGTTCCAGCCAGTAAGGCAACAGCCAGCCAGGAAAATCAATTTTATAATCTGGATGCCAGTTGCGAACAGACTTCTCCATCCACAGAAAAAGCCGGCTCAAACTAGAGCCGGCTTTTCGTATTTAAAACTGCTTTAAGGATCTATGGCTGGAAAGCGCCATGGCTTTCAAGTCCGCGAGCAGCTTGTCGGGGCTGGACAGGCGCTTCCGCTTTTCTTGTCTAGCTGCAATGGCCAGATTCTCGGGTCATAAGTCAACCCGGCTGTGCGGTTCGAACCTTAACGGCCATTTCCGCTTTTCTTATTGTCCAGTTGCAGCGCCTAGCCCCTCGAGGTCGCTTCGGCTTTGAATCCATGGCTGGGAGGCGCCATGGCTTTCAAATCCTCCAGCGCTTGTTGGGGCTGGACAGGCGCTTCCACTTTTCTTTATTGTCTAGCTGCAACGGCCAGATTCTCGGGTCATAAGTCAACCCGGCTGTGCGGTTGAAAACATACCGCTTCGCCGGTTCGCCTTATGTCTTTCGAATCTAAACGGCCATTTCCGCTTTTCTTATTTAAACCGTCAAGCGGATGTGGTTTCCGGATGGGTCGGTGGTTTCCAGGTAGTTTTCGTGTTCTGTAATTTCTGCGCCCATGGTTTGGAGGTGCTCCGCCAAACGGCTGCGCTTTTCTTCATCTTCCAATACAAGCGTGTAGTAATTCAATCCCGCTTCTTTTTTCGGCAATGCCGGTATGCCGATTCCGTTCCAGACATTCAGGCCGATGTGGTGATGGTATTTCTGATCGGCAAGAAACAGTGCCTGGCCGCCCATGGAAGTGACGATTTCAAAACCTAGCCCATCGACGTAAAACTTTTGTGCTTCCGGTAAGTTCGAAACATGAAGATGAATATGCCCCATAACTGTCCCTGCAGGCATGCCTTGCCAAACTTCCCCGGCTTGCTGGGCTGTTTGCACAAGGCCTTCCGCATCAATCGGATCAACTGCCATATCGACTTGGCCGCCGTTCCAGTTCCACTCCTCCGGCTCCCGGTCCCGGTAGATTTCAATGCCGTTGCCTTCCGGGTCGCTCAAGTACAACGCTTCACTGACTAAATGGTCAGAAGAACCTAAACGGATTCCGGAATTGTGAAGATGGATAAGTATTTTCGCCAGCTCTTTCCGGTCCGGCAAGAGGATGGCGAAATGGTAAAGCCCTGCGTAACGATCTTTCTTCGGCGTTAAGCCTTCAACAGCTTCCAGCTTCAGCAAAGCTTGGCCGCCTGCCCCTAAAACCGCTGTACTTTCGGTTTCTTCCAGTAATTCAAACCCAATTACTTCTTTATAGAAACGCGTCATTTCTTTTAAATCCAATACCTTTAACCCTACTTCGCCTACATATGTGACCGGTTTTGTATGAAAATTCATTTTGATAGCCTCTTTTCTTTAGTTACTTTATGTAACCAATTATATTAAAGGAAGTTATATATGTCAAGTAACCTTATTCTTTTATTCCACACTGGTTTTGTGCTATTATATAAAAAAGGAGTGATAAGAATGGACACATCCGTCATTTGTCCCCGTTTTGAAAGTGCAATTTCGCTTCTCAGCCAGCGTTGGACCGGGTTGATCATTTATCAGCTTTTATCTGGGCCTCAACGTTTTAGCCATTTAACTGAAGTCATCGGCATCAGCGGCCGTCTCTTGTCAGAACGATTAAAAAATCTGGAAGCACAGGGTCTCGTTACGCGTACCGTCTATCCCGAAACGCCTGTCCGGATTGAATACGAGTTGACCGAAAAAGGGTTTTCATTAAAGCCTGTCATGGATGAAATCCAAAATTGGTCCCAAGTTTGGGTGGAGCCGAGTGAAACGGTCGAAACAAAATAAAACAGCTTATCCCTTTTTCAGGATAAGCTGTTTTATTTTTGTCTTGTGATAAGTTGCCGCTTTCATATCCTCAGTCAAACAGCGCCAATGGCCTGCTTTTTTTCTTTGGCGAATGAATAATTCCCTTCAAAGCGCTCAATCGTCTGATCATGCAGCCAGTAGGTAACTGAAAACAGCTTATCGAGAAAATAGCGGTCATGCGATACCGAAATAATGGTGCCCGGAAAGTTGGCGAGCGCTTCTTCCATCACTTCTTTAGCTTCTAAATCCAAATGGTTGGTCGGTTCGTCCAAAATCAATAAATTATGGTTCATGTGCATCAATTGGGCGAGCCGGAGCCGCATTCGCTCTCCTCCGCTCAGCTGGCGCACCGGCTGAAACACCATATTGCCGAAAAACAGGAATTTTGCCAGCAGCGGACGGGCGTCGTATTCCGAAACAGGCACGACATCCCGGAATTCCTCCAAAACAGTCCGGCTGTTGTCCATCTCCAACGTGTGCTGGGACAAATAACCGATAGACAATCCATTGCCCAGCCTGATTTCTCCAGCATCCGGAACGTCCGTCTTCATGATCAAATTCAAAAGTGTGGTCTTTCCCGTACCATTGGAGCCGACAATGGCCACACGCTCCCGGAAACGGACATGCAAATCCAATTCGTGGAACAAGATCCGTTCTCCGTAGCCTTTCCAAACACCTTCCATCCGGACAACGTCTTTTCCGCTGCGGTCCTCCATCTGGAAATCGAGCGCCATTTGTTTTTTGGAAAGGACAGGACGGTCAAGGAGCTCAATACGCGCCAAAGCTTTCTCAATGCTTTTCGCCTGGCGGTGCATGCCGGCATTCGGCGGATTTGCCCGGTTTGCCCACTCTTTCAGCCGCTTGATGGTTTCTTTCATTTTTTTAATTTTCTTTTGCTGGTCCTGGTACTGTTGGAACTCGATCAGCAGGCGGGCTTCGCGTTCTTTTACATAGGCCGAGTAATTGCCGATATACTGGATCAAGTCGCCTTGGTCCAGTTCCCAAATCTGCGTAACGGTTTCATCCAAAAAATAGCGGTCATGCGAAACTAGCACAATCGTCCCTTTATAATGGCTGATAAACGAACCAAGCCATTCAATAGCTTCTAAGTCCAAGTGGTTGGTCGGCTCATCGAGCAGCAACAAATCCGGCTCCTGCAACAGCAATTTTGCCAAGCCAACTTTTGTGCGTTCCCCTCCACTTAGATGTCCCCATTGTTCATCTTTCAAAGATTGGATCTTCAAGCCGTTCAGAACCTGATTGATCTTCACTTCAATATCGTAGCCGCCCCGCTGAATAAAATCATCCTGCAGCACGCCGTAGCGCTGCAGCAGGCGTTCCATGGCTTCCGGAGCTGCACTTCCCATTTGCTGTTCCATTTCTTCGAGCTGCCGTTGAAGAGCATACAGCTCTGAAAAAACTGTACATAGCAAGTGATGCACTGTTTGTTCACCGTTTTCGTCCGGCGATTGCTGCAACAGGCCGATGGCGCAGCCTTTTTTCCATGTAACGGCGCCTTCAGTCGGCTGCAGATGGCCTGCCAGGACATTCAATAAAGTCGTTTTTCCTTCTCCGTTTCTTCCGACAAGCCCGATGCGCTGGCCTTCAGCAACTTCCCCTTTAATATGATTGAATAATTTCTGGTTGGCAAAATGGCACATAATGTGCTGGAATTGGCTGATAATCATTGTTCTCTTCCTTTCGTTTGAAGAGACGCGTGCAATACAAAAAAGGCATGCGCAGACGCATGCCTTTACGTAAATCCGTTTGTAGGCAGATGTCTCTCACTGGTTTTTCACTTCATGCGATTGTCTAAAAAAGGACAGACTTGTCCCGTGCATGGATTTTGTGAAAGTAACGCCATGAAGAATGTAAAGATATTCCTGACATTCTGTCATGCGCTTACCAGTTTGATTCATTCTACCCACCTCCTTTGTCATTTCTTTTATCTTAATGGAAACAACAAAAAACGTCAATTGAAATTCAGAATATTCTCATCTATAATAAAAATAATACACAAGCTTACATTTAAAGAAATTAGGGAAATGGTTAAACAACGTGAAGTATTCAGGAAAGGTGGGTGGGCATTTTGTCTATATACTCGAACATGGCTTTTGACAACGACACGAAAAAGATTGAAAAGTCCCTGAAGAAGTACGAGGAAAAGAAAAATGCGGCGCTTGTTTTGCTGGCCGAAATTGATATGCTGGAAAAAATGGAAGATGTAAAAGATGCTGAGCTGTGGAGACGCCAGTCAATGAAAGAAAAACTGGTCAGCGTCGAGCGCCAGCGCAAAGAATTAAAAGATATGATTACTTCCTACATTCAAAAACATGGAGACCAGGATCTTCAGCGCTATACTGACCTTCTGGATGAGCTCGAAAAAGATAAATTCCATCACTAAAACAAAAGGAGCAGCCCTAAAACAGGGGCTAGCTCCTTTGTTGTTTTTTCACCTTCGTGCCTTTTTTTAAGGCTGTTTTTAATATATCTCCTGTCCATCCTCGGTGCTTCAAATAGAAGTAAAGGAACACCGTAGAAGCAATAATCAGGATTAAAGAAGCCAGATAACCATAAGTCCATTCCAATTCCGGCATATTTTTAAAGTTCATCCCCCATAAGGCGCCAAAAGCCATGACAGGAGTAAAAAGCGTCGTCAAGACAGTCAAGGTCTTCATGATTTCGTTTCCGCGGTAATTGGCCACTACATTTTCCATGTCCACCATATTGTTGATTTCGTCTTTATACGAACGCACCAGCATAATGCACCGGTCGATGCGCGTTGAAGTGCGGATATATTCTTTTCCGTTTTCTGCATCTTCCCCGAAGGTTTCAAAAATCGCCATCTTAATCTCCAGAAACCCCATCACCAGATTTTGCCACAGCAAAATTTCGTGGCGCACCACTTCAATTCTGTCTAAAGTATTTTTGTCGTTTCTTTCTCTTATTTCCCACAGTAAATCGCGAAGCTGTTCTTCAAATACATCAATCTGGTGAAGAATGGAACTGATCATATCGCCCAACAGGACCATCATCAGCTCAATGGTGGATTCTTTCTCTTTCATTTGCTTGAGGATTGACTGTTTATCCAGGTCTTCATCGATATCGAAGTTCAATTCATTCGTCACCAAGATGTCTCTCGACAAATAAAAGTGAAAGACATTCAAATCATTTTTCTTTTTAGGGTTTTGCCGGTAAATAAGCGAACCCCAAATCGCTTCGTTTCCTTGTTCGGAAGTATCCGCATGCAAAATGTTTACACTGACGTCGCGCGACTCCCTAATCCAGGAATGCATTTTTTGGTTGTCAGGCAAAAACTTGAGAAACTCCTGATCGCGAACATCTCCTTCTTCTTGCCAAATAGCATCTTTAAATGAATAGCGCGGCATTTAGATCCCCCTTTTTCAAAACAACTTTATCTTTTCATTCAAAAAACAAGCCGCAAGCGGCTTGCCTCATTTGTCTGTAGATGGATGGTCCCTGTATTTTTCGTTTGAATTTTCTTCGTACTCCAAATCCCGGTCGGGCATTGGATCAAATTCCTTTGTATCTGGCATATCTCGGCGCGGTTCAACTTCCGGAATCAGCTCTTCACCTTCGTGGTCTTGCTTATCCTTCTTCATAACCGTTCCTCCTTGAAAAAAGTCTTATCAATATATACCCTTTTCCTTAAATAACTAAGCTCTTAATTTCGGATCAGTGACTCAATCAATCCGATATCATCCGGATAAGCCATGTCCAGCTCCGAAAGTTCCTCAATCGGTTTCCAAGCCACTTCCGCTATCCATTCGTCGCCTTCATGAAGCGCAATCTCACCGCCGGTCACTTCCACTTCAAAATAATGGACGTCAAAGGACACTGCTGCATTTTCATACTCGCCACTCCGAACTTTCAATTCATTCAGCGTTTTTATCGTGAGGCCCGTTTCTTCAAAAAATTCCCGTTCGATGCACTCCTGCAAGCTTTCGCCTTGTTCGACGCCGCCTGCCGGGACAGCCCACTTTTTC
The DNA here is from genome assembly GCF_900099655.1 of Planococcus glaciei. Lineage (GTDB taxonomy): Bacteria > Bacillota > Bacilli > Bacillales_A > Planococcaceae > Planococcus > Planococcus glaciei. Next base: position 180,641 of record NZ_FNDC01000002.1, on the reverse strand, counting down.
TCTTCTTCCGGAGGCCCCTGCAGTACCAGCAGCACTTCGTTTTTTTCATTAATGCAAACTCCGGCTGCACCTTTCCAATCGGACATGTCCATTTATATCTCCTCCATTGCCTGCTTTTCAATATTCGCTGCCATCTGCTCTTTTCCTTGAATATACTTTTCAATATCCCAAGGATGCGCTTCTGCCAGTTTCTTTTTTAACGTACCATATCTTTCTGCTTCTTTGGGGTGTTTCTTCAAATAATCACGGAAAGCCAAATGGCGCTTGATTTCTGGATTTCCGCTTCCGTAAATATGTACGTGGTGGCTGCGTTCATCTCCGCCTTTTTGGAAGTATCGCCTTCCCGGCAAGCCGTTTTCCCCTTTCGGTTCATATCCGAGAGCCAGCATCTCGCCATTAAACCGGTCCACGGTTTCAATTTTTCGCACCACCGGCAGCAAATCGATAATCGGTTTGGCTGCCATTCCTTCCACCGAAGTACTGCCGAAATGGTGAATGGCTAAGCACTCTTCACCGAACACTTTCTTCAGTTCCGTTGCCGCCTCTTCAAAAAGCCTGGGCCATTCCGGATTGTATTCAGTCACGACCACTTTCCTCATATTCAACGCCTCCTTGCTTTTCCCGTTAAAAAGCGGCTTGCAAAAGCAAGCCGCCATCCGTTCTTCAAGATTCCCTTTACTTATTGTGCCGTCTCTTTTACGCCGTTGTCCAGTGTTAATCCGTGCGTCGCTTCCGGCAGCCCCAGATCGGCAGAGAAACCGTTCGCTCTGTAGAAAGCGTCAGCCATAGACGAATCGGTCCGGACTACAATTTCCTTGAAATGGCCGCGTCCAAAGTCAATGATTTCTTTCAAAAGCTTTGTTCCGATGCCTTGCCTTCTGGCATTCGGAGAAATGTAAAAGCGGCGAAGCCTTCCAACGCCTTCTTTGTTTGAATAAGGATCCCGGTTCAACCCGCCGATGGCAACCAGATGCCCTTGTTGGTCCCAAACGCCATATAGCACTTCTCCCGGTTGGTTGAATGTGTTCGTGCCGTCTTCGTATTGAGTCACCAGCCGTCTGAGAAAGCGGTAACCTTCCGCTTCACTTTCTTCTACTAATTTTGAAACATCTACCGTTTTTAGATCTTCAATCACTTTTACGTTTATCGCCATACCGCTCCTCCTCCTTAGGGGTTTCCTGTTTTCTTCATCTATTTGTTGAACTGCATAATCCCTTGCTTCTTCAGTGTATCGAAGTTTCAAAAGGAATGCCAATAAATATCGGAATTTTCAAATATTTTAGTATAACAAAAACCGTACCGAAGTACAGTTCTTGTTTTCTTCCTAAACGGCAGAAGATTCAATATGCGCTTTTTTGGCTTCCATTTTTCTTACAATATAAATGCTTGCTTCATACAATATGGCCATAGGGATCAGGACGATTAACTGGCTAATGAAATCCGGCGGTGTTATCAGCGCCGAAATAATCGCAATTGCCAAATAGGACCACTTCCGGACATTTTGCATGGAAGAAGAAGTCAATAAGCCGATTGAAGACAAAAACATGGCTACAATCGGCAGTTCAAACAGCAAGCCGAGCGGTATCGTGGTCATAATTAGAAAATGGACATATTCACTCGCTGAAATCATGACCGCAAAGTTCGCTTCCCCAAGGCCAATGAGAAATTGAAAACTCAGCGGGTTGACGATAAAGTAGCCAAATGAGATGCCGAGAATGAACAACAGCAGCATGGCCGGTGAATACAAGCCGATGAACTTGGCTTCTTTCTCAAGCAATCCCGGCTTTACAAATTGCCATAAAAAATAGCAAAGAAACGGCAAAGATAAACCCAGTGCCAGTGTGACTGAGATCGACGTATAGAACTTGATTACTTCCAGCGGCCCCAGTATGACCAGATCATGCCCTTTGACAACATACGGAAACCAAAAGTTCAAAGTCGAAAAAACCACCAGCAAGAAAAAAATAAAGACAAAAGCGCTTTTGATCAATTGCTTTCTCAGTTCGCCTAAGTGGTCCACTAAACTTTCAGATGTTTCCGGCGGCTCTTCCATTTTAGGCGGTTCCGGCACGGATGGCTCCGGCGGCTCCTCCGGCATGATTTCCGCAGGCTGTTCTGGCTGGACCGCTTTTTTGTGAAGCGGACTAATTAGTTTGCGTTCTCCATACGGATCCATTTAACCACCTTCATATTTTGTCGGATTTTTTCTCTTGCTTTTCAAGCTTTTCATCTTCGTCGTCATCCATTAAGCCTTTTGTTGAACGTTTGAATTCTGAAAAAGTCTTGCCGACGGCCCCGCCAATTTCCGGCAATTTTTTCGGTCCGAATAAGATAAGGACAATAACCAGAATAATGATTAATCCCGGTACCCCGATTGATGCTAAACCTCCCATAGCTGTTCTCCTCCTTCCTTAGACAAGCGATCCGCCGTTTTTGCTGTAGTTGATAATGCCTTCAGCACAACGATAAGCAAGTGCCCCTACGGTTCCGGTCGGGTTGTAGCCGCCGTTGTGTGCAAAGTTCCCTGCTCCAACAACAAACAGATTTTCAGCATCCCAGTGCTGCAAGTAATTATTGACCACACTAATAGCAGGGTCTGAGCCCATGACCGTCCCGCCTGTGTTATGCGTGGTTTGGTAAGGGACAATGTCGTAATCGGAAATCGGGCTTCCACCAACCACCGTTTTTGCCCCCATCTCTTGCATGATTCCCGCTGCTTTTTCAGTCAAATAGGCATGCAATGCCCGGTCCTGATCGGTGAAATTATATGTTAGCTGCAGCAACGGCACTCCGTATATATCCTTATACGTGCCATCGAGCGCCATGTAATTTTCACGGTGCGGCATCGAAGCCCCCTGCCCGCCAACATTCAATGTTCTTGGGTAGTTTTCAATAGAAGCCTTTTTAAAATCCGCTCCCCATGAAGGTGTATCCGGCGGCACGGGGTTGGTCTGGATCGGCCGGTTCCCGGTTTGTGTGATGGACAGGCTGGCACCATGAATAAAGTCCAGGTCAGCATGATCAAAATTATCCCCGTTGAAATCGTCTACCGTCATTCCCAGTGCACCAGCGCCCATAAAGACATTCATTTTTTCATCAAAGAAGCCGGATGCACCAGGCAAAATTTGATAAGCATAATTGCGCCCCAATGTCCCTCTTCCTGTCTCTGGGTCATACTGCTCGCCGATTTTTGATACCATCAGCAGTTTGGCATTATTCATCATGTAACTGGTCAGCACAACGACTTCTGCCGGCTGGATGAATTCTTCAAACGAGACCGTGTCAAAATAGCGAACCCCCGTAACTTTGTCTCCTTGCTTCATGACTTCCACTACATTGGCATTAAATTTAATTTCGTAATTGCCGGTATTTTTAGCTGTCGGGACTACCGTGATTTCCGGAGAACTTTTTGCTCCGTATTCACAGCCGAAGCGTTCACAGAACCCGCAGTATTGGCAGGCATTAATCTTGGCGCCGTCCGGATTTTCATACGCTTCCGATAAATTGGCGGAAGGCATCATAAACGGCGAGTAGCCCAGATTTTTGGAAGCTGTCTCGAATTTTTGCAGGATTGGTGTTTTTTTCATCGGCGGTGTTGCATATTCAGCCGACCGTTTCCCCCAGAATGGATTAGTATCTTCACCGGAAATGCCCGCTGTTTTTTCAAAACGGTCAAAATACGGCTCCAATTCATCGTAAGTGATTCCCCAATCTTGAATCGTGTACTCAGCAGGCAGTTTGTTGGCTCCGTATTTTTGGTCGGTCATGGTCTTTATTTCAAAGTCGTAAGGCAGGAATCGCCAGTTCTGGCCGTTCCAGTGAGTGCCGGAGCCGCCCAGCCCTTCCCCCAGAAGAAATGAACCCATTTGGCGCATCGGCAGAGCCCGCTGTTTGCGGTTGTTTCGGAACGATACCGTCTCCCGCGATAAATCCTGCATCAATTCGTAGCGTATGGCATAGCGGTATTCATCATGCACGATGGCGAAATCTGAAGTGCCCCGCTCACGGCCGCGTTCCAGCCCGACCACTTTCAGCCCTTCTTTTGCACATTCCGCTGCAATGATGCCGCCTGTCCAGCCTACGCCTACCGTGACTACATCCACTTTATCCAAAGTTGTGACCATTAAGACTCCCCCTCTTTCTATTAATGACCCGCGCCAAGAGATTTCGGATCAATTTCCTGGAATTCTTCGTTGTCGATTTGGCTGATATAAGCCGCCTGATGCCCAGGGAACCCTTTCATCTTCCAGCCATCCATGTTTTGGTTCCCTCCGTAAATCGGATCTGCGTAAGCCCCTTCTAGAGTAGCCGAGCGCAGCAAGCGGAAAAAGAATAAAGAAGAAACCCCTTGCATCTGGATTTGGTCTTCCTGGAAGGCCGTCAGGATTTCGTCCATCTGTCCGCCTTCAAGATCAGCAAAGTTGGCTTTAAAGCGTTTTTGCGCTTCCTGCTGCATGATTTGAAGCCCTTGCCGGAACATCTCATTTCTTTTCAAGCGGCTTTGATATCCTTGTGTGGTTTCCCCTTCAAAGAAAGGCCCTTGCATGTATTCTTTGGAGTTTTCTCCGTATGCGCCGGCCAGCTGCTGGTCAATAAAATAAGGCACTCCTAAACCGATGGCACCAGGCCCCAAATCATCTTCCGGGAAAATTCGTTCTGTAGCCTGCGATAAAATTTGGAATTCCGCATCGTTTTTGAAAAACATCAGGCCTCTGACGCCGCCAGCTGATCCAGTTTCCCCATGTGTTGCCGGCGCTGTGCCAGGAGAAGCAGTCTCGTTGCCGGTATTGGAGGCAATTAATCCTCCGATAATCCCACCGCCGACCAATGCGCCGGCAGCTACCCCCGAAGTCTTCAAAAAGTCTCGCCTAGAAAAATTCTTTTCTTTTTTTGACATTCCGCCTGCCTCCTTATATGATTAAAAAAGAATAGTGAGAATATTTGAATATTATACCCTACCATTTTGATTTTTACACGCGATAACCTAAATAATATTATTCTATGAGAGGATGAGAGCGATGGACTTAAAAGTATCTTTAAAAGATGTACCGAAATATTTAAACTGGAAAGACCCTGCTTTGGACCTTCGCTACAACGTGGATACCGATACACGCGATGTCGCATTAACCCGCGTTTTTGACCCGCAGCTTGAGGAAGATTTGGAACGCTATCAAATTTTGGACCTGCAGGGCGTCAAACAGAAGTATTCACTGGAAATCGAAAAGGCAGAACAGCAGGTATATTTTTACAGAATAGCAAATCTCATGTTTTTATTTCTGCTTATCCTGGCTCCTGCAGTCGCGCTTTATTTTTTCCAAAGCGATTGGATTGCCTTGGTCTTTGCACTCCTTTTTATCTTTTTGATGATTTTTCTGGTGGAATGCTTTAATCAGGCCTACCTCAATAAATTCCAGAAAAAGCTGAAAGATGAAATCGGCTTGGAACAGGCCGTCCATAACAAAACCATTCCTTTCGAAAATGACGAAGTGAAAGTCCACGGATCTTCCGCTACGGTATTGACGAATCTGTATCCTGAAATTACGGATCCGAATTACAAAAAAGGAAAAGAAAACATTATCCGTTTCGGGCTAAAAGACAATTCCATCCATCCTTTAATTACAGTAAAAACCCTTAAATAACAAAAAAGAGGCAATCCTAAATGGATTGCCTCTTAGCTTGTAGACAAAAGAATTTTACACATGAGAAATGAATAAACATACAACCGGGCATCTCGGATCCTCCGTTTCAGCCGGACGCGTTCCGCGGGCTCGCGCCGAACTAACTCGGAACTTGCGTCCCGAGTGGATTTCGGCACTTCGTCGCTACGCTGCCCCGCTGGAGTCGCCGGCTTTCACTCCGGATCCTGAACATGAAGGCTATGAAGAGGTGTCACTTTTCTTCTTGAGCTGTCTGTTTCAGCTTCAATCGGTTGACCATTCACTTGCGAATCCAAGAGAGACACCCCAACCGGTCCGGCTACGGAGACTCCTGTGGGACAGCGAAAGCTGAAGACCCCGCAGGAACGGTAGTGACGAGGAGGCTGAAGCTGAGCCCACGGAAAGCGAAGTGGGTGGTCCGGTTGGTTTCATACATTTCTATTCATTTCATTTATACTTTGTCTACAGGCTGAGAGGCAATCCTAAATGGATTGCCTCTTTGTTTTTTCCCATAAAAAAAAGGCCAAGGGAATGGACACCTCGGCTTTGTAGCATGTTTTTATTAGTCTAAAATTTTGATGTTGATTGTTTTGCGTCCCCAGTCAAGAGCTGCACCCTGTGACGGGATGAATACGTCAATTTTGTTCCCTTTGATTGCGCCGCCTGTATCGCCAGCGATTGCAGTGCCGTAGCCTTCAACCCATACTTTTGAACCTAATGGAATAACTGTCGGGTCTACTGCAATGACTTTCTGGTTCGGGTTAGAACGCAAATCTTGGCCAGTTGCTGTTACGCCTGAACATCCTGCACAAAATGCTGTGTAAGCTGTAGCTGATACGGTCATTTCTTTGCCTGATTGAGCAGATGCTGCTGCTTTAGCTGGTGCTGCTGCTTGTGCAGGAGCTTTTGCTGAAGCTTGTGCCGGTGCTTTAGCTGGTGCTTGTGCCGGTGCTTCTTCTTTTGGTGCTTTAGGAACTGAAATTGGTGATCCGCCTTTAACAACTAATTTGTCTCCAGGGAAAATCCAGTGGCCTGTGATGCCATTCCAGCTCATCAACGTATCTAATGATAAGTTATGTGCTTGTGCGATTTTAAATAATGTGTCTCCGCTTGCTACTGTATATGTAGCCTTGTCCTCTGAAACTGCTGCAGCTTGTTCTGAGCCGATTTCAAGTTGTTGTTGCGGGAAAATTAAGTTCGATGATAAGTCGTTCTGTCCTTTTACTTGTTCGACAGATACGTTGTTTGCCTGCGAAATGCTCCATAGTGTATCACCTGGTTGTACTGTATATGATTCGGCGCTAGCTTGGCTTGCTACTCCTACACTAAGTGCTGCGATTGCAGTTAGTGTAACGATATGCTTTTTCATGAATGAAATTCCTCCTTTTCACTAACAATGAGCATCATACCACCTACACATTTCATTCCGATGTCAAAACGACAGATATAAAATAACAATTGTATTACGTAAAACCGAAACATATTACACTTTGTAATTAAACTGAATTCTTTTTTTGAGTTAAACAGGTTTAATGAGGGAGAAATAGGGAACATTTTTTTGTTAAGTAGATTTATAGAAAAGAGGGAAGAAATGAAAAAAGTTACCATTGTTTTTTGGATTTCGTTATTTCTTTGTATAGGTATGGTGGGCTGGGGACTATTCTCTCCTGCCGGATTCAATGAATCCACCGGAAACTTGACCGCTGCTATATCAGATACTTTCGGCTGGTACTACTTATTAACAGTTTCCATTATCTTAGCTTTCTGCCTTTATATGATTTTTTCCAAGTATGCCAACATCAAATTAGGAAAACCGGACGAAGAGCCTGAATTCTCTTTGCCTTCCTGGTTTGCCATGCTGTTTAGCGCAGGCATGGGGATGGGGTTGGTTTTTTGGACAACAGCAGAACCGATTTCCCACGCATTCACAAGTGCGCCGCGTTCCGAACTCGGTTCACCGGAAGCCGTTTCCGAAGCTTTGCAGTTTTCCTTTTTCCATTGGGGCCTTCACGCATGGGCCGTTTACGGCATTGTGGCATTGGTCCTGGCCTACTTCAAATTCCATAACGGCGCACCTGGATTAATCAGTGCTACGCTCGTTCCGTTATTCGGACAAAAAGCGATGTCCGGAATTGCCGGGAAATTGATTGACATCCTCGCAGTTTTTGCCACCGTTGTCGGGGTTGCTTCCACGTTAGGATTTGGGACAGCCCAGTTAAACGAAGGCTTGTCTTTTCTTTTCGGCACACCGAATACATTCACGTTCCAGCTGCTTATCCTGGCCATTTCCACAATTTTGTTTGTCGGTTCAGCTTGGTCTGGCATCGGCAGAGGGATTAAATACTTAAGCAATATCAATATGGTGCTGGCAGTGATTCTGCTCCTCATGATGCTTTTTGCCGGGCCGACGCTCTACATACTGAACTCATTTACCGATGCACTTGGAGGCTACTTCTCCAATTTCTTCAACATGAGTTTCAATTTGGCCCCTCAAAATACGGAACAAAGATCCTGGGTGAATGCCTGGACGATTTTCTACTGGGCATGGTGGATTTCATGGGCGCCGTTTGTCGGGATTTTCATCGCCCGGATTTCACGCGGGCGGACAGTTAAGGAGTTTATGATCGGCGTGTTGTTCGCACCTTCCTTGGTTTGTTTTATCTTTTTCGCTGTATTCGGGGTTTCGGCTTTGAACCTGGAACAAAACGGCATTGCCAAAATTTCTGCATACAGCATTGAAACTGCCACATTCGGTATGCTGCAGCATTATCCGATGGGTACCTTGATGGCTTTCATCACTTTGTTCGTCATTGCCATCTTCTTTATAACTTCCGCTGATTCAGCGACATTTGTATTGGGCATGCAGACCACAGGCGGCTTATTGAATCCGCCGAACCTGGTGAAAATCACTTGGGGCTTTATCCAGGCAGCAGTCGCAGCCATCGTTCTATATACCGGCGGCACACAAGGCCTTCAAAATGCCTTAATCATCGCAGCACTGCCGTTCTCACTTGTCATTTTGCTGATGGGTGTATCGTTTTTCAAAGCCATCCAGAAAGATCCGCTTGTCAGGAATCAAAAAAGAACATGACAAAAGGACCGGCTGCTGGCCGGTCCTTTTATCTGTTCTTATTTAAATACGCTAGTGCTGTGCAGCGGCTGGATCTTCGATTTCGGATCCAGATACGCTTTTGCGTTGTTGATCGCAGTCGGTGCTTCGCCGAAGCCAACGGCAATCAGTTTTACTTTTCCTTCATATGTGGCAATATCGCCCGCCGCATAAATCCCCGGAATGTTTGTTTCCATTTTCGAGTTGACCACTACTGAATTTTTCTCCATCTCCAAGCCCCACTCCTTGATTGGGCCCAGGGAAGTGATGTTTCCGTAGTTGACAATGACATGGTCAACTTCAAGGCGCTCTTCGTTGCCTTCTTTGTCGATCAGCACCAGCTCTTGAAGCTCACCATTTTCACCAACTAATTCTTTCACGCCGTAAGGCTTTTTCACTTCTACTTTAGACTGCATAAGCGTATCGATATTCGCTTCGTGCGCCGTCATTTTTTCGCGGCGGTGGCTCAAAGTCACATGGGAAGCGACGTTTTCAAGCATCATTGCCCAGTCAACCGCTGAATCTCCCCCGCCCAGCACTACCACTTTCTTGTCGTGGAACATCGTTAAATCCTTAACTCCGTAATGCAGCGTTTTGCCTTCGAACGGTTCTGCTCCTTCTACACCGATTTTACGCGGCTGGAAAGCGCCGACTCCCGCTGTCAGCAAGATAGATTTTGTGTAATGGACATCTTTATCCGTCCGGATTTCGAAATGGTCGCCATCGCGTTCAATGTCTTTAACGGACTCTTCCAGACAAATGGCCGGATCGCCGTAATTGGCTTGGACTACCAAGTTGTCCACTAAATCTTTGGCCAGGACTTTTTGGAAGCCGCCCACATCGTAAATAAATTTATCCGGATACAGCTCTGTCAACTGGCCGCCAAGCTGCGGCAAGCTGTCGATAATTTTCACTTTCATTTTGCGCATTCCGCCGTAAAAAGAAGCAAACAGACCGGTCGGACCGCCGCCGATAATGGTTATATCAAAAATTTCACGCTCTTCCATATATAACACTCCTAATCTAATCAATACCTATATCCTATCATATTTCCCCCTGATTCACGCAATCAGACTTATGATTGAACTTGCATAAAATTAAAGTTAGACTTTTCTGCTTTTTCACTGCAATTTCTGCGTTCTTTCAGTACACTAATAGGGAATGATTAAAGAAAGGATGGATGGAATGGACTTAGGTATAAAAGACAAAGTCGTCGTTGTCATGGCTTCCAGTAAAGGCTTAGGCAAAGCGACCGCAAAGGAGTTTGCAAAAGAAGGGGCAATTGTCATCATTTCAAGCCGCAGCGAAGAGGCGCTTCAAGCCGCACAGGAAGAAATTAAGCAGCATTCCGGAAACAGCAATGTCCATCACCGGGTGTGCGATATGCAAAATGAAGAGGACATTGCCTCTTTGTTCCGATTTGCGGAAGAGAAGTTTGGGCGTGTTGACATCCTGATCAACAATACCGGCGGCCCGAAAGCCGGCGGGTTTGATGAAGTTGGCGACAGCGACTGGTATAGCGCTTTTGAACGGAACTTGCTGAGTTACGTGCGGACCTCCCGCGCCGTTCTTCCTTACATGAAGAAGCAGCAGTTCGGGCGCATCATCAATATCTCTTCCTCTTCTACGAAAGAAGTGATCGATGGCTTGATTTTGTCGAATGCATTCCGCGCCGGCATGGTCGGCTTTTCCAAAACTTTGGCGCGTGAAGTGGCGAAAGACAATATTCTCGTAAACACAATCGGCCCGGGCCGCATTTCAACTGACCGCATTGAAGAGCTGGATCAAATCACCGCAGACAATCAAAATGTGTTGATTGAAGAAATTGTCGCGCGCAGGAAAGCCCAAATCCCAATTGGCCGTTACGGCAAACCTGAAGAATTTGCAAAAATCGTCGTATTTCTCGCTTCTTCCGCCAATTCCTATATGACCGGACAATCGCTGGTTATTGACGGCGGATTGTTAAAAGCGCTGTAATATGCCAAATGATTATACAGCTACATAAAAAATCGATATACTGATGAGTGTACAACTTGAAAAGGAGATGTTATTAATGGCGAAAAAAGGACACATCCACATGGAAAACGGCGAAATCATCGAATTCGAACTTTTCCCGAATGAAGCACCAAACACTGTAAAAAACTTTGAGGATCTTGCAAACTCCGGTTTCTACAACGATGTAACATTCCATCGTGTAATTCCAGGTTTCGTATCTCAAGGCGGCGACCCGACTGGCACTGGTGCTGGCGGCAGCGGCAAAACAATCAAATGCGAAACTGACGGCAACCCGCATAAACACCAGGCTGGCAGTCTTTCAATGGCTCATGCCGGAAAAGACACTGGCTCTAGCCAGTTCTTTATCGTTCACGCACCACAACCGCATCTTGACGGCGTCCACACTGTTTTCGGGCAAGTAACTTCAGGCCTTGAAACAGCTAAAGCGATGAAAAACGGGGACAAAATGACAAAAGTGCACGTTTTTGACGAAGAATAAGATTTCAAAAACCGGTTCGGGCATCTGCCTGAACTGGTTTTTTGCTGTTTTTGAAAACACGTCCAGTAGTTTGAGAAAGACGATCCTCTTCTTAACGGCTTCAACAGAAAACCGGTCTTGCTTTGACAGCAAGACCGGTTTTCTGTTTCAATTCTTAATGTACTTCTCGACAATTTCCTTGTAGGTGCCATCATCCTTCAATTCCTGCAGCCCTTGGTTGATTTGCTCCAGCAATTCGCCATGCTCGCCTTTTGGAACAGCAACACCGTATTGTTCGCCTGTCAACCGCTCTTCAATCACTTTAAGATCAAGGTTCCGTGAAGTGATGGCATAAGCGATGACCGGATAATCCTCCACCATAGCCTGGGAGTATCCGTTTGCAACATCCAGGAACATAGAAGGGCTATCATCAAAATATGCAATCCGGTAGCCGTATTTCTCCTGGTTTTCACCGATAAACTTTGATCCGGTTGTACCGCTCTTAACCGCAATAACTTTTCCGTCCAAGTCATCCAAAGAAGCAATTTCCGCATTGTCTTTTTTGGTTACCAGCGCTAACCCTGCATCAAAATACGGATCAGAAAAATCCAACACTTTTTGCCGCTCTTCCGTAATGCTCATCCCTGCAATTGCCAGGTCCAATTCTCCTTCTTCCAATGCCGGAATGATTCCGACAAAGTCCATTGGCCGAAATTGAATTTCAAACCCTTGATTTTCGGCGATTGCTTTGATCAGCTCTACGTCAATGCCTTGGTATTCCCCACCAACCTGAAATTCAAAAGGCGGATAAGTCGTATCAATCCCTACTGTGTACACTCCATCATCTGCGCCGTTCTCTACATTTGCTTCTCCTTCGCTGCCACCCTCTCCTTCTCCAGATTCACTGCCTTGCTGCACGCACGCTGCTACGATAAGAACCAGTGTTAAAAGAAGCAGTAAGAAACTGTACTTTTTCACCTTTCCCACCTCTTATCGTAATTAAATAAATCCTTATTCAAATTTAACACATTTTTCTGATAATTAATATAAATTTGAGAAAAATATTAAATATTCATTCGTTTGCTGAGGATTATCCACACAAAAAAACACGTCCAGAAGACGTGTTTTCAATGATGCATTTGCTTTGTTGCTTTTATCCCGTTTAAAGCACCTTGCTCAAAAAAGCTTTCGTCCGGTCATGCTGCGGATTTCCAAACAGCTCGGCCGGGATATTTTCTTCGACAATAAAGCCGCCGTCGATGAACATAACGCGGTCTCCCACTTCACGGGCAAAGCCCATTTCATGCGTAACGATAACCATTGTCATCCCTTCAATTGCCAATTGCTTCATAACGTCCAGTACGTCCCCGACCATTTCGGGGTCAAGCGCAGATGTCGGCTCGTCAAACAACATGATTTTCGGGTCCATCGCAAGCGCCCGGGCAATGGCTACGCGCTGCTTTTGCCCACCTGACAATTCACCGGGGTAAGCATTGGCTTTTTCACGCAAGCCGACTTTGTCCAGCAAAGCATAAGCTTTTTCGGTGATGCCTTTTTTATCGCTTTTCTTTAATTTCATCGGCGCCAGTGTAATGTTTTCCAAAACGCTTTTGTGAGGGAACAAGTTAAACTGCTGGAACACCATTCCAACATCTTGGCGGACTTTGTTGATATCCACTTTTGGGTCCGTGATATCCGTTCCTTCAATGTAGACATGGCCGCCCGTGATGTCTTCCAGACGGTTCATGCAGCGAAGGAAGGTGCTTTTCCCGGAGCCTGATGGACCGATGACACACACCACTTCTTTTTCTTCGATTACCGTGCTTATGTCCTTCAACACTTCGATAGGGCCGAATGATTTTTTTAAGTTTTCTACTCGGATCATAGTCATCGCAATACAAACTTCCTTTCTACGAAGCTCGCTAACATGGAAAGCAAGTAAATGATAATGAAGTAAATTACGCCAAGCGTCAAGTAAATCGTAAATGCTTCAAATGTTTGGCTAGCCTGGATACGCCCTTCTTGCGTCAAGTCGGCAATACCAATAACCGACAGCAAGGAGGTATCTTTCAATGAGATGATAGCCTGATTGGTGATGGTTGGCAGCATCCGGCGGAACGCCTGGGGCAAGATGATGTAACGCATGTTCTGCGTAGCATTCAAGCCAAGCGAACGCGCAGCTTCCGTCTGCCCTTTGTCAATTGACTGGATACCCGCCCGGATGATTTCCGAGAAATAAGCGCCTGCGTTGATTGCAACTGTGACAATACCCGCTGTCGTGTTGTCCATTGAGAAAAAGCCGAGCGAATTCAATCCAAAGTAAATAAAGAACAATTGGACGATAAAAGGCGTCCCGCGGATTGCATCTACAAAAATTTTCGCAATCCAATTCAATATTTTGATTGGCGCCAGACGGAAGAGCGCGACAATCAATCCAATGATAAAACCAAGAATAATAGCAATGACGAAGATATAAAGCGTCACTTTCAGTCCATCCATTAAAAAGGGCAAAGCATTAATTACTGTATCCATTTCCACATCTCCTTTGCGTACAGACAAACCACCTATCCAAAAAGCCTTTGCCTCTTCGGATAATCAGCCGATCCATCCTTTTAAAGCCGCTTTATCTTTTGCGTTCCTCTTGCGGCCAATAAAGGAAGATAAAAAAATGCAGCGCGCTTCTGCGCGCTACATGACTTGCTGTTATTCAGAGATATATTTGTTAAGAATTTCATCGTATTCTCCGCTGTCACGCAATTCTTTCAGACCTGTATTGATTTTTTCAAGCAGATCCGCATTTTCGCCTTTCAGCACAGCAATTCCGTATTGGTCTCCCGTCAGACGGTCTCCAACTGTTTTCAAGTCCAATCCACTTTGTGCAATCGCATAAGCAATGACCGGATAATCTTCCAGCAATACATCTGCATTGCCGTTTGATACTTCCTGGAACATTGATGGGCTGTCTTCAAATTGTGCTACAGTATAGCCATATTTTGACTCGTTATCCATAGCGAATTTTGAACCGGTCGTTCCGCTCTTCACGGCAACCGTTTTGCCTTTCAAATCTTCCAATGTTGTAATATCGTTGTTATCTTTGGCTACAACCAGTGACAGACCTGCATCAAAGTAAGGATCCGAGAAATCCACTACTTTTTTGCGCTCATCGGTAATACTCATTCCTGCAATTGCCACATCCAATTGGCCTGCCTGCAATGCCGGAATGATGCCTCCGAAATCCATTGGATTAAATTCAATTTTAAAGCCTTGGCTTTCTGCGATGGCATTGATGATATCAATGTCAATTCCCGTGTAGTCCCCGCCCTCTTCAAATTCGAACGGTGGATATGTGGTATCAATTCCTACTTTATAGGTTTTGTTTTCGCTTTCTCCGCCAGAACCGCTCGTATCGTCAGCAGAATCACTCGATCCACAAGCTGCCAGAACCAGCATCAATGATAAAAGAATCAAAAATAGACTAAACTTTTTCATTTTGGTGCCCCCTTTTTCCTTTTCATAAAATACTATTAATTAATATAGCATAAACTTTCAAGATTCAGAACCTTCTTAAGAAAATAAACTCAGTGAATCTTCGCTTCAGTGAGTCTTAATGCCCTTTACTTGCCACTTCTCTTTTTTTGCGCAGCCGAATAAACAGACGGAAATTATGGATAATCGTTTTTAGTACGGCATAAAGCGGAATGGCAATCAAGATGCCGACAAATCCATAAAGAGCTGCTGCAATCAACAGCAGGAAAATAATGGTCAGGGGATGGATATTCAAACGGCTTCCCATAATGTTTGGAGTCACCAAATTGCCTTCAAGCTGCTGCACAATCAGCAAAACGATCAATACTTTAATAGCCATAAAGGGTTCCCCGCTCATCAAAGCGACAAAAATAGCGGGAATTACGCCGATAAGCGGCCCTAAAAACGGAACAATAATCAGGAACATGGCAAAGATAGCCAACGATAAGGCATAATCCAAGCCGATAATGACGTAGCCGATGAACATGAAGAAACCGACCACAACTGCAACAATTGCCTGGCCCACTATGTAATTCGATAAAGTTTCATCTACATCTTCCAAGAGTTTTCTGCCTTCCGGCTTGTGTTCTTCGGACACGTACTTCATCAAATAAGGAATTAACTTATGATCATCTTTTAACAAAAAGAACAAGATGAATGGCACAACAATCAAAACGACTGCGACGTTCATCAAAGTCCCTAAAATCGTCATGACATTATCCATCAAGGTTTTGGATGCGTTCTCCATGTATGTAAGCACCCGGTTTTTTATTTCATACCCGCTTACTCCGGCAAATTCAAAGCCATTTACTTTCTCTTCGGATTCGGCTTTTACTTCCTCGACTTTTTGAGGCGCTAATTCCGCCAGGCTTGCCACCTGTTCTTTGATGGTCGGGCCAAAATAATAGATTAATGTAGACAGCACTACGAAGAAGACAAAAAAGACGACGGCAATCCCTCCCACTTTCGGTATATAGCGCAGCAATACCTGAAGAAAAGGGCGAATCAGATAATACAGAAGGCCGGCAATCAATATCGGAGCAAATACAGTTGCAATAATCGTTTTAAAAGGCCATAAGACATAATCGATTTTGCCGATAAAAAAGAGAATAATGACAATCAGAAGCACTGCAGTTGCGTACTCAAAAAACGGTTTCTTGATCCACATATTTCCACTCCTCCCTTCGGATGAAAAACTAAAAAACACAGTAAAAAGAGCGAAAGCCACATCGTTCCAGCTTCCGCTCTTTTTATGTGTTTTAGTTGTCTTCTTCTAATTCTTTCATTTCTCTATGAGTCTGCGGGAAGGCATTGGCCTGCCATTCGTCGCGGTATGCCGAATCCAATTGAGTCAGCCCTTTTTCAGCCGGATCCACATCTGCTTCCACGCTTTCGCGCTGATCCACTTCCAGGCTGTTCCGCATGTCTACATCTTTAGCAACTTCCACTGAACCCTTTTCCTGGTATGCGCGGTACACAAAAACTCCGGCAGCAGCCGCCAGTGCACTTCCTATAACGGTATTCATTGTCGATTTTTTCATCAAAATCCCTCCAAATAGAAACATGATAGATACGTCTATTGTTTTGTATACCCTATTAACACCTTTTTAACTACAAAGTTTAAAGATTTTTTGCCTTGCGTTATTCCTTCAATTCCCGCAACGCATTTTCTTCAGCAGGAATCCGCACCAGCAGCAAGAGCAAAGCATTCGCAACCGTAAAGATCAGGGCTGTGCGCCACGCGCCAAACAGGAGCGGAAGCGCAGCAATTTCCAGCGCTACCACGATATAATTCGGATGCGGCAGCCAGCGGTACGGCCCTCTCTTCACTTTCTGGGCGCCTGGCAGGACAATGATTTTGGTGTTCCAGTAAGGGCCGAGTGACGCCAGTGCCCAGACCCGCAGAACTTGGGCGACAAGGAAGACGATCAAGAAGACCGGCCATGCGGGCCCAAGCCCTTGCTGATGGAATAACACTTCAGCTGTGAGCGAGACAAAAAACAGCACATGCAGCAGAACAATCCATTTGTAATGTTCTGCCCCCGCTTCAATCGCTCCCTGGCTTTTCATTCGCCGTTCATTGGACTTGGCATATAGGACTTCAAGCAGACGTTGAATTATGACAAAGCCGACCAGCAGATAAAAGAATGTCATGCGCCGGCTTCCCCCCATTCGAGCCAAAGCATTTCAGAACTGAAGCCCGGCCCAAGCGCCGTCAGCAGCCCTTCTTCCCCGCTCTTCGGTTTTTTCTCCATAAACTCTTTTAAAACAAACAGGACGGTCGGTGAAGACATATTTCCGTACTCTGCGAGGACGCCCCTTGATGTATCGGTTTTCTCCTTGGGGAGGCCGAGGGATTTCTCGTAGGCCCCCAATACTTTTTTGCCGCCGGGATGAGCCACGAAATGCTTAATATCCGCAGAAGTTTTCCCGATTTTATCCAAAAACAAATCAACGTTCGGTTTGAGCCAGCTTTCAATGATTTTCGGAATGTCGCGGGAAAACACAACATGCAGGCCTTCATCTTTCACATCCCACCCCATGACGTCTTCTGAATCCCGCATCAATGTCGACTGGGTGTCCCGGATGAAGAAGCCCGATCCTTTTGCCTGGTCATTCCGCCCGGTCACTAACGCACACGCTGCCCCGTCGGCGAACAAGGAAGTTCCGATCAAATTGCTTTTTGACGTATCAGATCGCTGGAAAGTCAGGCTGCATAGTTCAAGGCACAAGACAATCACTTTGGCATCCGGATAAGCCAGGCAATAATCGTGTGCCCGACTGATGCCCGCTGCCCCTCCTGCACAGCCAAGCCCCCATAGCGGCAGGCGCTTAATATGTACAGGCAGGCGCAATTCATTCATGATGCGGGCATCAATCGTCGGTGTGGACATGCCCGAACTCGAGACAAAAACAAATGCATCGATTTCTTCTTTTTCTACCCCAGCTTCTTCCAGACAGCGTTTGACCGCATTGCTGCCCATGCGCACGGCTTCTTCAATATACAGCTGATTTTTCTCTTCCAGTCCACGCTCCCGTTCAAACCACTCCAGCGGAGCCGCAAAATAACGGCCTTCAATCTGGCCGTTGCCGAATACCCGGAGCAATCTCTCAATATCGTCATAATGCTCTCCGAACAAATTTTCCACGACGCCAACAATTTCTTTTTGATCAACATGATAAGGTGCGTTCTCGGTGACCACTTTGCGGATAAACGACATGCCTTTTCCCCCTTAGGTGAGTTTCTCCAAAAAAACCACCCTTTCTGAGGATGGCTTAACTACTGTACTTTATAGAACACTTCTGTTCGCCCGTCCCGGCGAGTCTTTGTCCCGCTCATTGTCGTCTTCCAGCAGCACGAGTATTTTCCCTTTATTAAAATGGGTTTCGTATTCCTTCGCTTCTTCCTCAGGAATGCCCATCCCGATCAAAGCTCCCGTGAGCCCCCCGAGCCCCGCTCCTGCCGCTGCTCCTGTAAGTCCAGCGGCGATTGGCCCTGCGGCAACAATCGGTCCGATTCCCGGTATTGCCAGCGCACCGAGCCCAACAAGCACACCGCCCAAGCCGCCTAACGCGCCGCCCGTCACCAATCCGGCTGTGGCGCCTTCGCTTGCATGGGTTCCTGTTTCTTCTGTGACCGTTTCGGTTTCGCCTTTGTTTTTGCTGATAACGGAAATGTCTTCCTGCCGGTAGCCTTGCAGTTTCAGCTCTTCGATTGCTTCGATCGCTTCTTGTTCACTGTCGTAATAACCTGTTACCGATCTTTGGGCCATTGTCAAAACTCCTTTTTAAACTAACGATAAATTTAGTAGAAATTACCCTTTTGGCCTTTGATTTAAACGTGCAGCTACCTCAAGGGGAAACCGGCTTAAGCTTCCATCCGGTACTCAAACTCACGGTTTTCCATTTCCCGGTATTGCTCAATGACTTTTAAGGCGACGCCTCTCACCGAAGCTGGATTCTGGCCGGTGATCAAACGCCCTGATAAAATCACACAGGAAGTGAAGGGCAATGCCGCCTGTTTGAATAAAGTCCCTCTTTCCCCCATGCTTTCTTCCAGCGAATAAGGGATGTCTTTGAACATGCCCATCAGCTTTTCTTCCTGATTCGAAAAACCGGTAACAACATGGCCCGACAACAAGTACCGGCCATCGGACAGCCGCACGTTCAACAATCCGCATGGACCGTGGCAGACTGCCGAGACAATTCCGCCTTTTTCGTAGATGGTTTTGGTCAGCTCCTGCAAGTGAATATTTCCTGGGAAATCGTACATAGTGCCATGCCCGCCCGTAAAATAAATCGCTGCATATTCATGGCCGTCGACTTCTTCTGGAGTCAGCGGATTTTTGAGGCGGTCCATCAGTTCATCGTTCATATAATAGGCCCGCGTCTTTTTGTTGGTCAGCACCTCGAGCAAGCTTCGTGGATCCAAAGGCACCCGTTTCGGGGATGTACTAATGATGTCAACTTCAAAAAGGTCTCTGACTTCATGGTAAAAATCCGTCAGTTCCCTCAGCCAAAGACCGGTTTTCTTTCCTCTTTCTCCAAGGGCTGAATAGTTGGTTACGACGATCAGAATTTTGTCCATACTAGTCTCCTTTCAGCTCATTACGTCTTTAATCTAGTATTCCCCTGCTCTCTAAAATTATTCATTTGGCAGCATAGTAAGTTTAAATTATAATTGTCAGAAAATACAGTCTTCATGTTTATTATTCGATGATTTCGTGGTAAAATCGACTTAATTAGGGAGGTGGAATCATGAGAAAAATTCTGTTTCTAGCAGCGGCGTTCTTCCTTCTATTCAGTGCGTTTTCCGCTCCTGCCAAAGCCGTTGTCACGTTTGATGATTTTTTTGCCAATGACCCTTTTGCTTTTGAAGTGATCTAT
The DNA here is from genome assembly GCF_900099655.1 of Planococcus glaciei. GTDB lineage: Bacteria > Bacillota > Bacilli > Bacillales_A > Planococcaceae > Planococcus > Planococcus glaciei. Next base: position 160,990 of record NZ_FNDC01000002.1, on the reverse strand, counting down.
TTGCATGAACAAGGAATTGTTTCCGGCTATCCGGACGGCACATTCCGCCCAAATGCCCCTGTTACCCGTGCGGAAGCCATAACGATGATCGGGCGGGCGCTTGAGCTCGATGGAACCAAACGGGCGACTCCATTTAAAGATGTAAGCGCCGGGTACTTCGCTTCGGGCTATATTGCTTCCGGTGCGGAAGCGGGAATCATTAATGGATTCCCCGGAAACTATTTCCGTCCGAACTGGAAAGTGACCCGTGCCCAAACAGCCGTCATGCTCGACCGCGCTTTTGATTTCCCGGATGCGCCAAACGCCAAATTTTCCGATGTAGGACCAAACCATTTCGCCTATGAAGCCATTTCACGGCTGGCTTACCAAGGAGTGGCGCGAGGCTATACGGACAATACATTTCGTCCCGACAACAATGTCACCCGCGTCCATTTTGCCGTATTTTTGGCACGTGCCATCGAACCGTCTTTCATTCCTGACAAGCAAGCCTTGCTGGAAACAGCCAATGACATCCTGGCTGACTTGAAAGCGAAAGATTTTGCAGCTGTTTCTTCCTATGTAAGCGTGCAGAAAGGCTTGACGTTCTGCCCATACAGCGGCGGTTGCCTGGACAGCGGCGGCGTCACCTTTACAAAAGCCCAGCTCCCTGGCTTTATGCAGAATAGCAAAATTTATCAATGGGGCTATCAGGACGGCAGCGGCTTCCCGATTAAACTGACTCCTGCCCAGTACTACAATCAGTATCTGATGAATGCCACTTACAATGAAAAAGAACGATACGGCCGCACCGAACAGCCAATGACACACGAGCAAATCAAAGAACGCTTCCCGAATGCCATGATTGTGGAGTTCTATTACCCTGGAACCGACCAATACGACGGCATGGACTGGCAAAATCTCAATATGGTCTTTGAGAAAAACAGCAGTGGCAAGTGGATTTTGGTTGCGTTGGTCAACAACCGCTGGACCATTTAGCGGACAAATGAAAAAAGCGGAATCGGCAAGCTTGCCGGTTCCGCTTTTTCTTGTGTTAGGCAGTAGTTATGTCTTGGAGCAGCCCAAGCAGGCTTTCTTGGAACTTTTCGTTGTCTTCGGGTTTGCGCTTTTTCGGCCCTTTCATGCGGCCGCCACCATCGCGCACCTTTTTGGCGATATGGCGGCTGTACAGCAGCTGGTCGATATTCTGCTCGGAATAAACACGGCCGTTCTGGTCTATGGGATATCCCCGCTTTGCAAGCACCATCGCTGCCAAACCATAATCCTGCGTTACGACCACATCCCCTTTGTCGACCCGGTTGACCAGCACAAAATCGACTGCATCTGCGCCTTTTGAAACGATAATGGTTTCCGCACCTGGCCGCTGCATATTATGGGCCGTATCGCATAGGAGCAGGACCGGAAGCTGAAACTGCTTGGCAATGGAAATCGTCAAGTCGACCACGGGACAGCCGTCTGCATCAATCAGCACTTTCGTCATTTCTCTCTCCCCCGCTCTTTCATATCATCCACCAGTTTTTCCGCAGCTCTTCTGTAAAGGTTGCTGGTGTGCACCAGTGAAGCAATGAGCAATACCCGCTCCAGCTCTTCTGCGTCTTCCATTCCAGCGGCTTGCTGCGACACCCGGCCGGCTTGTTCATTCAAACCTGCGGCAAAGCTGCCGACATTTCCTTGCTGAAGTTCCAAATAGCTTTCATAGAAGCTTTCCAAATTCAACCCTTGCTGCAGAGCTCTCTCATTGAGGCCATCGAGCACTTGTTTGACGTCATTGATGGATAAGGCACTTTTCATCTGGTAAATCAGGCTGATGAGCATGATGTGGTTGCGCGTGTATTTTTTATTGTGCACCGGATAAAAGAGTTTTCCTTTGGCATAATTGTTGATCATCGTCTTTGTCAGGATTTTTTCTTCTTCATTTCTTTTGGCATCGGCAAAGCTCGTTTCGAACAATTGGATCACTTGATCGATATACAAATCGATTTTCGGAATATCTTCCAGCAAAACGCCGCTCTTTACCCCCAAATTCTCAATAAGGCGGTCCATGTTTTCCATTTTGTTCACCTTCAATACATTATTTGATGCTGTTAATTTTACCTTACTATTTTAAAACCTCCAAGCTTGACCAATAAAATTAATAAGAGTATTATTCTAAGTAGTTTCAATAACTACATGTCGAAAGGTGCGTATAAGTATGAATCAATACATAAGAGAGCCTTTTAATGCGCTCTCCCATTTAGCAGGAGCTGTTCTTTCTTTTGCTGCTCTTCTGGCCATGGTCATCAAAGCAGCTTACGCCGATGCTCCACCGCTGCACTTGGCATCGGTCATCATTTTTGGCGGCAGCTTAATTTGTTTGTATCTCGCCTCTACCATTTATCATACCGCTATCGCCCATCCGCGGTTGATCGCTTTTTTAAGAAAACTGGACCATTCGATGATTTTCGCATTGATTGCAGGTTCCTATGCCCCTTTTTGCCTAATAGCACTTGACGGTCCGCTCGGCTGGGCGTTGTTCGGTTTTGTGGCTGCCATCGGCATTGCCGGCATTCTGTTTAAAATGGTCTGGTTCCACTCGCCGCGCTGGCTGTCGACCGCCCTTTACATTGCAATGGGCTGGATCATTATTTTCGCCGTCGTGCCGCTGGCGGACAGCCTGCCGTTGGAAGGCTTGCTGTTATTGATTGCAGGAGGCGTTCTTTACACAATCGGCGGCATCATTTACGGTTTAAAACCAAACATCCTTTCTTCCAAATACCTGGGTTTCCATGAAATTTTCCATATTTTCATTTTAGCCGGCAGCCTATGCCATTTCCTTTCCGTTTTCTATTATGTTCTTTAAGTTTAAAAAACCGTTTTCCTTTAAAAAGGAGAACGGTTTTTTTGAAAGAAAGTCTTATTTCAAAATAGCAATTATAATGTTAAGATTATTTAAAACATTCGAACGGAGTTGTTGATAATGGAACAAAGCGATTTGGATAGCAAGAAAATGGCCGATATTTTATACAATGCATACATAGGTAAACAGCCGATTGCAAAAGACCTTATCCCTGCTTCCTTGCCCAAAAACGAAGCTTACCGCATTCAACACGCCTTAACGAATAAAAAAGCGGTCCAAGCAAATGAAGCACTCGCCGGCTATAAAATCAGTTTAACCAGCCTCGAAACACAGGAACTTTTCCATTCCGACACGCCTTTGTACGGCGCGTTAACAACATCCGCCCTAAACAGCGGGAACATTCTTCTTGAAGCGATGTCCTCACCTTTAATTGAAATTGAATTGGTTTTCATCGTTAAAGAAGAGCTGTCGGTAGAAGACGATAGCCAAGCAATTCTGGAGAAGACAGCAATCGCCCCAGGCATTGAAGTGCCGGACTCCCGGTTTGAAGACTGGTTTCCTAAAATCAGTCTAGGGCAAGTGGTGGCCGACAGTGCCGTCGCCGGAAAAATCGTTGCCGGTGAGCCTGTCGAAGGATTGACGTACGAACAACTGGACGGCATAAAAGGAAGCTTGTTCTTTAATGAAGATGAAATCGCTGCTGATACTTCTTCAGCGGTTCTGGATCATCCTGTTCATGCAGTGCAATGGCTGATCGCCGAATTGGAGGCGCACGGATTGAAGCTTGAAAAAGGCATGGCCGTTTCATCCGGCACATTCATCCTCCCTACAAAACTGGAAAAAGGCGTTTACACAGCCCGCTTTGAAGGAATCGGCGAAGTTGCATTGAACGTTGAATGACAAAAACAGGCGCCCCTTATACGCGGGACGCCTGTTTTTCATTTATTGCTGTTTTTTGTTTTTTCATGATCCATACATAATAAAAGGCGGCGCATAAAACCAAAACAGCCAGGATCAAATACAAATTCGAGTAGCCGAAAGCGGCGGCAATGATTCCGAGCGACACAGAGCCAATCGCAATTCCTGTATCGTATAAAGCGAAAAATGTGCCGGTCGCATGGCCGCTCCGGTGTTTGTCCGCTGCTTGGATTGCCAGTGTCTGAAAGCTCGGCAGCAAAGTGCCGTAGCCGATTCCGACCAACGCACCTGAAAACAGCAGCATCCAAGCCGATTCGGTTTGGCTGAGCGAAAACAGCCCAATGGCAAAAATGATGAGCGAAGGGATGATCACAACATTCGGCCCAATGGAATCAAAAATGCGGCCGCTGAATGGTCTGACGAGCAGCATCGCTATCGCATAAACGATAAAGAAGAAGCTTGCGGTTTTGATCAAGCCGAGCGATTCAGCATATACCGAGATGAACGAAATAATGCTGGCATAAGCAAACGAAACGAAGAAAGCCACACTGCCGATAGGCACCGCTTTTTTCTCCACAAAGTCGCTAAAGACCAGTTTGCGCTGCGCTTCTTTTGGCGCCGCCGGCACTTCGTCAAGTTTAACCGACAAAGCGCATAAGAAGCCGATCGCCATGATCACCGCAAAAATGGAAAAAATGCTTTGCGCCGTTACATACGGCAATAACGTCAACGCGATAAAAGGGCCTCCCACAATTGCCAGGTTCATCGCTATCCCGTAATAGCCCAAGCCTTCTCCGCGGCGTTCCGGCGGAATGAGATCCGCCGCAATCGCTCCGCCCACTGTGGTCATCAAACTAAACCAGATGCCATGGAAAAAACGAAGAAACAGCAGAACGGTAAAGTCCCCTACAAAAATATACAAAATGGTGCTGACAGCAAACATCAAAATGCTTAAAACCAGCACATTTCTTTTGCCGTACTTTTCCAGAATCAGCCCCGCAAAAAAGCGCATCATAATCGCGGAAACCAGGAAAGCCGAAACGGCTAATCCGCCTTGTGTCGCGGTCCCTCCCAAATCACTCATAACGTAAATCGGTATATACGTCAGCAAGGCATAAAAGACAACAAAAATAAAAAACGTACTTATTGAGATATTGATAAAGCTTTTTGTCCAAATCGGTCTTTTTTCAGTCATTCGTTACATCCTTTTCTTCGTTCAGTGATTGCCAATTTTTTTAAGCAGCTCAATCAGCTGCTCTTGCTCTGCTTCCGATAAAGAAGACAGAAGGCCTTCTTCCACTTCCTGAATCCGTTTTTCAATCTGCGGCACCATTGTCTTTGCGCTCTCCGATAATTGGACAAGGCGTTCCCGTTTGTCTTCCCCTTCTTTGCGGACAATCCAGTCGCTGTGTTCCAAGCGCATCAACGTCCTCGTCACGGTAGGCGCTTCAACGTTTAAGTACTGCCAAATCTCTTTTTGCGTCATTTCGCCGAATTGCTTCAGGCAAAAAAGAATGGACCACTGGGAACTGTATAAATGAAATTCTTTCAGTGCATCATTAACTTCTTTAACAGATAAACGGGATTTTTGATGGATTTCGTGAAATAACAATTTCTGCATACTTGTCTCCTCTAAAATTACTTACCTAAGTAAGTATATGGGTAATGGATGGAGAAGTAAAGTTCTCAACCGGGCATAACAAAAAAACCTTTCTCGATTGAACGGAGAAAGGTTTTCATCTTTAAGTTGCTTATTAAATGACAATGCCATTCTTTTTCGCATCAAACAGCAGTTCTTCCCGGAAATTCGGGTGGGCTACCGCAATCAGGCGTTTCGCACGCTCCGAAATCGATGCCCCGTGCAGACGCGCAATGCCGTACTCAGTGACAATATTGTCCACATCATTCTTTCCTGTCGTTACGACCGAGCCAGGCGTCAAGTTGATTTTGATGCGGGAGATGGTTTCATTTTTTGCCGTTGACTGCATACAGATATAGCCTTTTCCATTTTCTGCAAAGCGCACACCGCGGGCAAAATCGACTTGTCCACCGCTGGAGGAATAATACTTGCCGCCTACGGTTTCGGAAGCGCACTGTCCGAACAGATCCACTTCGGTCGTCGCATTGATGGAAACGATGTTTTTCTCTTTCGCGATTTCGCGCGGATCGTTGACCTGGCTGACCGGCAAGAATTCAACTACCGGGTTGTTATCCAGAAAATCATATAGTTTCTTTGAACCGTACGCGAATGTCGTAATAATTTTCCCTGGGTTTGTAAACTTACGGGTGCCGTCGACTGCACCGGATTTCACCAGATCCACCACTCCGTCCGGCAGCATTTCCGTATGGATTCCAAGATGGCGGTGATCCTTTAACATCGAGATAACCGCATTCGGAACAGAGCCAATGCCGATTTGCAGCGTGTCCCCGTCTTGGATGTCTTCGATAATCGAAGCCGCAATCAGTAAATCCCTGTCGCTCGGTGCAGCTGCTTTTTCTTCGGCCAGCGGCGCATGATGCTCCACAAAGCCGGCAATTTGGCTGATGTGAATTTGGTTGCGCCCATAGGTTCTTGGCATATGTTCATTTACTTCCAGGATAAAAGGCACTTTCCCGACAAATTCAGAAATGTAGTCCGCTTGTGTGCCGAAAGTGAAATACCCATGCTCATCCATCGGAGAAGCCACAGTCATGATCATCGACATTTTCGTCGTTTTTTTCAGCAGACGCGGCACTTCATGAAAATTATTTGGAACCAGTTCCATTTTGGCCTGTTGATACACTTTTCGCGTAGCGCCGCTTAAAAAATAAGAAACGTGCTTGAGCTGCTCAAATTCGCCTTGAATGTAACGGCGGCTCCGCAAAGCCAACAATTGGTGGATTTTCACGCCTTCCAGCTTTTCCACATTTTCTTCCAGTATATCCAGCAGACGAATCGGTTCGCCATTTGCGATTGGAACAATGATGTCTGCGCCTTTATCAATCAACTCAGTAACTTCTTGAGGATTCAACTTTTTTGTCATGTGATTTTCACTCCTGATTATGAAATCTCTTTAAACTTTACCATAGCTTTCTATGCTTGCCCACGAATCCCTGGCATTTCGTTTTGCATGGCGTAAAAAAAGGCCGTCATTTGGAATGACGGTCTTTTTTTGCCACATTATAAACAATTCCTGCGATTCCAAAGACAACCATAAGACCCCATAAAATCAGCAGAACCATCGAACCGGTTCCGTCCGAACTGTTTAAATAGACATACAATTGTAGAGCAAAAAACGCCAAACTGATCGCCGCAATTACTCCGAAATAAATCATGCGTGTTTTAAAACTGAGTTTTTTCATCGTTTTCGGCCCCTTTAGTTTTGTTCCTTTGACTCGAGGTGAACCTTGGTCCAGACCAAAGTGGTCAAGAGGAATAATTCAAATGCATTGGTGGCAGCCGAGCTGTCCACCGGAATCGGCACTGCACTGCCTATTGTCATAATACCGGCACCAATCAGCATCCATTTCCAGCCTACCTTTTTCCAAAGCAGAATACCAGCGGCAATCAAGACGACTGAAACGAGCAGCACCATAATCGGCGGTCCGCTCGACGGCTCAGCCGATACATACCGCAATACGCCATATTGCTCTTCGGTTGCCAATTCCAATCCCCATGTTTCCAAAGCGATTTCGATTGCGGCCAATGCCAAAGCATAAATTATCGCTGCAGCTAAAACCGCTTTTTTCTTCACCCAGCCGATTCCTGCCCGGTTTAAAGCTCCCCATGAAAACAACACCAGCATCGGCGTCAGAAAAGCATGGCTCCAAAAACGCAGCAGGCTCAAATTTTCAAGTACTGGCCCTTCGCCGATAGACTTCCCAATCGCAATCAAGCCATTATCGTAAATAAGGCCAATCAGCACCAGGCAGATAACCGACATAAAATTCCACGATTTCTGTTTAGCAATTGCCCATACCAACAGCAGGATATACGCTGCAGTAAAAGCAAAATAAAGAATTGTATCCATTTGCACCTTCCTTCCGAAAATTCCCTGTTATTGTTACCATTCACTGTTCAGGGCCGGTTTAAACAATCAGAAGGAAAGACGCTTACGGCTTTTATTTGATCACGAACTTTGTCTGGCTGAAACCTTCTTTTGATTTTTTCACTTCCAGGATGGCGGGTATCGCTGCTTTCAGTTCCTGGACATGGGAAATGACGCCAATCATGCGCCCTGATTTCTGCAAGTCAATCAGCGTATCAATCGATTTGTTCAATGATTCATCGTCCAACGACCCGAATCCTTCGTCAATGAACATCGTATCAATTGCCACATTGCCTTGGAAGCTCTGGATCACATCAGCCATTCCAAGCGCCAGGCACAGAGAGGCATTGAATTTCTCGCCGCCGGATAAAGTTTTCACATCGCGCGTCTGCCCCGTGTAAGCGTCATAGACATCCAGGCCTAAACCGCTTTGCTTGCCGCGGGCTTCTTGGCGGTCGCTGCGCATCAAATAAAACTGGCCATTGGACAGGTTTTTCAGCCGTTCGTTCGCCGACTGGATAATCTGTTCCAAATACTCAATCTGCAAATAGCGCTCGAACGAAATTTTCAAGCCGTTTTGGCCACGGATCATGTCGTGCAAGTCAGCAATCCGGTTAAATTGCTGTTCCGCCTGCATCGCTTTTTCGGATGCAGCAATAATACTGCCCTTTATCGCTTCACAGGATTTCTGGAAATCCTGTGAACGGTTCCATGTATTCAACGCCGCTTCGTATTCCGCCTTCAATTGGCTGAGCTCCGCTTCAAGCAAGCCGATGTCGGATGGAGTCCGCCCGGATAGCTCTGTTTTCAATTCCTGGACTCTTTCCATCAAGGTATGGCGGTTTTGCCTGAATGCCTGAATCGCTTCTTTCAATGCGATGCGCTCCTGCTCCGTTAGCTTCGCGGCCTGGTACGCCGCTTCCGAAGCAAATTCGGATTTTCGCAGCGCATCGCTCCATTGCTGCTGGGCGTTTTCTTTTTTCCGTGCTATTTCCTCGGCTGTAGCCGCTGCATGTTTCGCGCTGACGGACGCTGCTGTAAATTGGTCTTTTGCCCGTTGAAGCTCTTGCTGGACGCTTTCCCAAAGGCGTTCCAGTTTACCCTTTTCGGCTTCGGCTTCGCTGATTTTTTCTTTTAGGATAGACAGCACCCGTACTTCTTCCGGAATGGCCAGCAGCCCTTGTTCAAAAACCGCTTTGGCTGCACCGTAGGCAGATGCCGCTTGCTGCACATGTTCAGCGAGCTCTGTTTTGCCTTTTTCAAGCTGGCCTGCTCTTGCTGTTTGAACATTGAACTGTTCTTTCAAGACACGTAAATTCTTTTTATCCGCCTGCAGCTCAGCTACTTTCTGCTCCAGTGCCACTTTATGCTCTCCGACTTTCCGGTAGTCAGCGTCCGCTTCTGCCGGGTTGAGCCTTAATTTGACCGCTTCTTCTTCTTGGCGTTTCAGCTGTTCTGCCAATGCGTTCAATGCAGCTGCTGCATTGCGGTACTGGCTGTCCACTCCATCAAGCCGGGCTTTTAGCCGGTCAAGCTCCTCTTTGGAAACGGCCGGATGATGGGCTTCGGCCGCTTTGTTCGGATGATCGGTGCTGCCGCAGACTGGGCAGGCATCGCCGTCGTGAAGGGCCGCCGCCAGCACCTGCGCTTGGTTCGCAAACCAGACGGCTTCCAGTTCACGGTATTCACTCGCAGCTTGTTGGTACACCGTTTCTTTTTCTTCGCTCGTTTTTTGCTGCTGCCGCACTTTTTTCTGAATGGCGCACAAGTCAGCCAGCACCCGGTATTGTTCATTTAACGCGAGCAATTCAGCCTGTTGCTCATCAAATGCTTCAAGTTTTCGGTCCAGTGCCTCGATTTTTTCAGCCACTATTTGGCACGCAGCCTTTTCCGTCTGCCACTGGCCAGCTATTGCCTCAAGTTCTTTTTCAGCTTGTGCTGCTGCAGTTTGGAGCTTGCGCAACCGGGCTTTTTTGCCGTCCAATTCTTCAACCGCCGGCAATAGTTTCCGGAGTTCTATCACTCGCTGGCGCATTTCCTCGCGTTCAGTTCCGCACTTTTGTTCCGCCTCAAAAGCAGATTCAGCTTGTGCCAGGTTTTCTTTTGCCGCTTGTTCCGCTTTTAACGCTTTTTCTAAGAGAAGAAGCTTTTCCGCTTTGTCCTTTTTCAGTTCTTTGTAGACATTTTCAATGCCTTCAATAAAACCGGCGCGTTCAGCATCTTTTAGCTGCTGCTCTTTTTGAGCGATTGCCGGCAGCTGCTGTTCTACTTGTTCAAGGCGCTGCGCTTTGTCTGCCAAGTCGCTGAAACGGTCGTTCCATTTTTTCGCTTCGTGGAAAGCGTTCATTTTTTCATCGTGCTTATTATAGAGGCTCAGGTAGTATTGCTCATCCTGCTGCATCTTTTCCTGATAAAAAGCAGCTTCGCTTTCAAGCCCTGCCACTATTTGATGAACATTGGAATGCTCGCGCTGCAGCAGTTCGAACAAATCGGAATCGCGTTCCGGCAACGCCCCTTTAATATTGCCGACGTGGCTGGCTAAGCCATGCTGTTCTCCTTGATACGCTTCTTTTGCCGCATCCCGCTTCTGCTTTAAACGCTCCGTTATCATTTTATACGGTTCTGTTTTAAAGATTTTCCGCAGGATTTCTTCTTTATTATCGGTTTCAGATGTTAAGAGCTTACGGAATTCGCCTTGCGGCAGCATGACAATCTGGCTGAACTGATTTTGTGTCAGCCCGATGATTTCTTCGACCCGGCGGTTGATTTCCGAAACGATTTGCCGCTCTACACACGGAACTTCCCCGTCTTTCGTCTTCTCGAAAAATTCATAGCGTTCGCCGGTCGCGCTTTTGTTCCCTGCTTTGACGTGGCTCATCTGGCGCAGGATCCGGTAGACTTTATTATGTATTTCGAATTCCATCTCTACGCAAGTGTGCGTTCCGTCTTCGGCAAAATCGCTTCGCAAATGGCGTGTTTCGGCACGGTCCGACCCACTGGCAGCGCCGTAAAGGGCAAAACAGATGCCGTCAAAAATCGTCGTTTTCCCGGAACCCGTGCTGCCTGAAATGACGAACAGCTGGTTTCCTTTCAAATCGGCAAAATCAATGGTTTCCGTGTGCTTGTATGGTCCAAAAGCGGTCAGTTTCAATTTCAAGGGTCTCATTGTTTCACCCCTTCTTTCTCATCAGATTCTTCGCGCAGAAATTCCTGAAGCACTTCTTTGAAAACTGTTTCAGTTTCTTCCGTCGCTTTTTCTCCTTTGACTTCTTCGTAGAAAGCATTGAACAGCACCATCGGGTCCATATTGCGGCGCGATTCTGTTCCGCTTTTTCCGCTTGCCTGGCCGAAATTTTTGCGTTCGACATGCATGGCATTGGGGTAAACCGAGCGGATTTTTTCCATCGGATACAAAATCGGCGTTTCATCGAGCAGCTTCACAAAGACATAATCTTCATTAATCTCGTGGCGCAGGATGTCTTCCATAAAGCCTTCAACGGTCCGCATATCCCGTTTCGGCGCCAGCAATTGCTTTTCAACCGAGACGTTTCCGCTGCCGTCCATTTCAACGATCAAAAATCCTTTTTGGTGGCGCTCTTCTGAAATCGAATATTTGAGCGGCGATCCCGAATAGCGGATGGTTTCATTCAGCACGTGGTGGGCCTGATGCAAATGCCCAAGCGCCGTGTAATGAAAGCCGTCAAAATGGCCCGCTTCCACATGCTCGGCACCGCCGATTGACAATGGCCGTTCTGAATCGCTGGTGTTTTCCTGCTGCTCCCCGTGGGGCGTCACAAAGGCATGGCCGACGGCAATATGGCGGGCTTCCGGGTTCAAGTTTTGTTTGATGTTTTCGACGATGGCTTCTGCTGCATCGTTATGTGATCGAATGTCCGGATTTCCCAGTGCATAGCGGACTTGGGACGGATCGGCATACGGAATCAAATGAATATGCACTTCTCCAAATTCATCGGCCAAAACAATCGGTTCGTGTTCTTTTTGGACATGGCCGGCAATATGGATGCCGTTCATTTTCATGACCCGGCTTCCGAAATTCAAACGCCCCGGGCTGTCATGGTTTCCGGCTACAGCAAATACCGGCGTCTCGAGTTCCAGCACAATTTTCGCCAGTACTTCATCCAGTAAATTGACGGCTTCTGTCGGCGGCACCGCGCGGTCGTATAAATCGCCGGCGATGATGACGGCATCCGGCCGCTGTTCTTCAATGGCAGCGACGAATTGTTCTAACACATGGCGTTGTTCTTCAGTCATATAAACACCTTGGACCAGCTTGCCTAAATGCCAGTCGGCGGTATGGAAAATTTTCATCATCATGCTCCTTTCTGGGGCAAAAAGAATATATGTTCGTTCCATTATACACGAAAACAGTTTGCTTGTTTTCTGCAATTTTTAGGATTATAATAAGAACAAACGTTCTATTAAGGGAGTGAAAATTGATGAAAGCACAAATTTTGAAAGCCTTCAAACATCAGCAATTGATTGACATGATGTACATGGCGAACGATGGAAGCATCAGCAAACGCCGCATTAAAATTTTAAAAGTGAGCGGGGAGTCGTTTCAAGCATATTGCTTTCTTCGGAACAAAAAACGCACGTTCAAAATCGAGAATGTGCTTTCATTGATTCCGGTGGAACGCAAAGAACGCCAGATCATTTAAAGGCCCTTTGCCCTTTCCCGACTTGTGATACACTGAAGGAAATGGGTTCAAGGAGGATATGTACATGCGATTAACTGTTTATCTAGCAGGAGAAATTCATAGTACGTGGCGCGAAGAGATCAAGAAAAAATCTTTGGCGCTGAACTTGCCGGTCGATTTCGTCGGGCCGATGGAAGACCACGAACGTTCGGACAATATCGGCGAGGAAATTTTAGGCGAGCAGCCGAATGCGGTATTTAAAGACGCAGCCGCTTCCAGCTTCAACAATCTGCGCACCGGTGTACTGATGCAAAAAGCGGATCTGGTTATCGCTCTTTTCGGTGAACAGTACAAACAATGGAACACGGCGATGGATGCCAGCAGCGCACTTGCAGCGGGCAAACCGGTCATCCTGATCCGCCCCGAGAAACTGCACCATCCGCTGAAAGAACTGTCACGCAAAGCAAATGCTACCGTCGAAACTGTCGACCAGGCGATTAAAGCATTGGCGTATATTTTCGATTGATAAAACCCGGCCATCCACAAGGATGGCCGGGTTTTTATGCGGTTTTTGAAAATACGCTCAGTTAAAGTTAAAATACGCTCTACTGCTCGAGAAATACGCTCCATTAATCTTGAAATACGCTCGGCAAAGGTTAAAATACGCTTCCATCAGAAATTTTTAATAAAACAGATCCTTTTTGCCAATAAAAAAACCCCTCAAGAGGAGGGGTTTCATTGATACCAGGCACCAACGATCGGATAGTCGAATTTGTCGTTGTTCAATGCGCGGATAATGCCCATGATCGGCACGATGACGGTCATCAAGCCAAACACGATCAGCATTGGAATTCCGATGATGAAGATCACCAGGAAACCTGAAATCGTCAACAGCACACCCATCACAAGTTGGAACAGCAATGCCTGGATAGACAGTTTTTTCACTTCCGGGTCGCTCGTAATCAGGAACACGATAAACGGCACTAAAAACGGAGCAAAGAACGCACTGGCATGGACAAGTATTTTAAAGCCTGTATTCTCCATTTATTTTCATCTCCAGTCTTTTTTCTGATACCTTATTTACGATTGACTGGCCGGAAAGTTTCAGAAGTTCAAAATTATTTAATCCCGCTAGTAAAATGTCATTTTATCCGCAACACGACTTTGCCGAATTGCTTTCCGCTGCCCAAGTGATCGAACGCTTCCTGCGCGTGTTCCAACTCAAAGACCCGGTCAACGACAGGATGCGTGCCGTGCTCTTCCATATGGGCAAGCATGGTGCGCAGCTCTTCCCGGCTGCCCATTGTCGATCCGAACAATTGGTACTGGCCATAGAAAAAGCTGCGGAGATTGAAATCGACGTTGTCGTCGGTCGTGGCACCGAAAATGACGATGCGCCCGCCTTTTTTCAAGACTTCGAGCGAGCGGTTGAATGTTGCTGCACCGACGCTGTCAATGACCAGGTCGACCGTTTCATCGGCCAGCTCCTGCGGCCAGTCACTGTCATTCGCAATGGCCCGGTCTGCGCCAAGCTCAAGGGCATGTTTCCGCTTTTCCTCGCTTCTGGAACTGACAATGACCCGGGCGCCTGCATTTTTCGCAAACTGAATCAAATACGTCGCCACACCGCTTCCTGCTCCGGGAATAAACAAGGTAGTTCCTTCTTTCACTTCGCCTTTTGTAAACAGCGCCCGGTAACCGGTCAACCCTGCCAAAGCGAGCGACCCGGCTTCTTCCCACGTTAAATGGGCCGGTTTTTTCTCGACTTGCTCTGCAGACAAAGCAATTTTCTCGGCGAATGTGCCGTGGTCCGGCATGCCCAAAATATCAAACTCCGCCGGCGGTGCATCGCTGTTGCCATACCAGCGGAGCGCCGGATTGACGATCACTTCATCGCCAACCGAGAAGCCGCTCACCTCTTCGCCGACCGCTTCGATAACTCCCGCTCCATCCGAACCGATGATAAGCGCTTCCGGACGGCTGCCGTAGCGCTTCGGCAATCCAAGGTCCCGCCGGTTGATGCCGGCAGTTTTCAGCGCGACGACCACTTCGCCCGCTTTTACTTGGGGTTCTTCCATCTCTTTCATTTTCAATTCACCAGATTCAATGACAAATGCCTTCACTTACATCATCCTTCCTCTGTTATCACTCTTTCTAACATTAGTTTAACAGTTTTCAGGATGCCTGTTCGTTCAAACGGCTTCCGCCAGGGATCGGCCAATTGCCCAAAGCAAAAATTCACTTCAGCGCCTTCTGTATTGCCAAACGCCGTTATCCATTTCACGTTCACACTCTCCAGCATGACGCAAAAATTCCAAATGAGCCAGTGTTTCGCCGACTGCAAACCGCATTTCATGGACCGTCAACGGCCGCTTGAAAAGCAGCTCACACGCCCCGTAGACTGTAGCCGTTTCCCGAAGCACATCAGCCGTTTCCTCCAGCCGTTCGGCATGATGCGTTTTCAGTTCCGCTATCCGGCTGTTGGCGCCGTAAAACGGTTTGCCATGAGACGGAATGACAAATTCTGCATCCAACTCCCTGATTTTCTCCAAAGAAGTTAAATACGAAGCCAGCGGATTGTCATCGCCGTGGTACCAATAGGAGATATTTGGCGAGATTTTCGGCAGGATGTGGTCGGCCGACAGCAATACATTCTTCTCGCCGTTGTAAAAGCACACCATGCCGTCCGAATGGCCGGGCGTAAAAATTACTTCGTATTCATAGCGTCCGATCTGCACCTTTTCCCCTTCTTCGAAATAATGATCGATTTGCGGCAGCGGATTGACCAGCGGCTGAAAGTCCGCCGTATTGCCCGCCATTTGCGCTGACTTTTCGTCGGGTACCCCGGAAGCCTTGTAATGGCTCGGCATCGTCTCCAGAAATTCGGACTGCCAAGAAGACAGACCCGAATTGGCATCTGTCTTCGTCATGGAAACTTTCGCTCCTGTTTTTTTCTGCAGCCCGCCGGCATAGCCAAAATGGTCGGGATGGTAATGGGTGATCAGCAAGTCCGCTACATCACGCTTTCCAATTTGCTGCTCCCAAAACCCTCTCGTATAGTCATTGTTCAAGCCCACATCAATGATGGTCCACCCTGTTCCGCCTTCCGCCATAAAGCAATTGACGTGGTTCAGGCGGAACGGCAAATCGATCCGGATGGCTTCAATCCCTAATTGATCCAGCATGCAATCCCTTCTTTCTGGAAGTTACGGTTTCAGCACCAGTTTTCCGATGGTCTTTCTGCCTTGCAGTAAGCGATGCACTTCGGCCGCTTCTTCCAACGGATAGGTTCCGCCGATCGTCAGTTTCAAGTCGCCGCTTGCCATATAGCCCAGCAACTCTTTAAAACTGCTTTGGAACAATTCCGGCTTGCGCATAATCTGCGGCAGGAAAAAGCCGATGACGGATTGATTTTTTCGCATTAATTGGCCTGGGTGGAACGTGGCCTGTTCGCCGCTTGCCGCACCGAAAATGACCAAGCGCCCGAACGGAGCAAGACATTTCACCGTATGGTTGAACACTTCGCCGCCGACCATTTCAAGGGCGACGTCCACGCCTTTGCCTTCCGTGATCTCCTTGACTTTTTCTACCCAGCCCTCTTCTGTATAGTTCACCAGATGCGTGGCACCCATCGATTTGGCATGCACCAGTTTTTCGTCCGTGCTTGCCGTCGCAATGATTTTGCCGGCCCCGAACAGCTTCGCCAACTGAACGGCAATCTGCCCGACCCCGCCGGCCGCCGCATGGATTAGGACACTTTCACCCGGCTCCAGACGTCCCATGGTTTTCAGGATATGATAGGCACTCAAGCCCTGCAGCGGCAGCGCAACGGCTTGCTCAAATTCCACGCCGTCCGGAACAGGCGTTAAAACCCGTTCGTCCACTGCCACGTATTCGGCATAGCCGTTCGACTCGATCAGCGCGACCACCCGGTCCCCTTTTTGGAACCGTTTCACGCCGCTTCCGGTTTCCGCAATAACACCCGCCACTTCAGCTCCCGGTACATAAGGCAGCTTTGTCGGCACTACATATTGCCCTTCGCGTCTAGCCGTATCAGCATAATTGACCCCACTGGCTTTGATTTCAATCAGCACTTCGTTTTCAGCGGGTTCCGGTGTCTCTGCATCCGTCCATTGCAGCACTTCCGGCCCTCCAAATTGCTCGAACTTAATGACTTTCATCCTTTTTCCCCCTATGAAATGTATTGTTCTGCTGCCAAAACTTTCTCTGCAATTGCCCGCTTCGAGGCTTTTCCGCCTGCCCGCTGCAGCCGGCTCAATTCACTTGCCACCGCCCGGACGTTATCGTGCAGCCCTTTTTCGGAAGCAGCTCCCTGCAGCAGTTTGCGCGCCGCCATTTCCACTTCAAGCAGTGCATCGTCGACCAGCACTTTTGCCAGGTCGATTTTAAAAGAAGCTGCCTCTTTGCCTTGCGACTGGATGGCTTTGGCAGTGCGCAGTATCGCGGACTCCACAGCAAACAAAGCAATGCCGATATCCGCCAGCTTCATCAAAGTTTCCTGCTCTTCGCTGAGTGCTGCCCCGTAATTTTTGTAAGCAAGTCCGGCACACAACAGGAACACCCGGCGAATGGCACGGACCGCTTCTATTTCCCGGGAAATGGGGCCGATCGATTCCACTTGCGGCGACCCGATCTCCAGCATTGCCCGTTCGACAGCTTCAGTGAGCGGCGCTTGGCCTTTAGCGGCTGCTTTCAACAGATTGCCTGGAACAATCAGGCGATTGACTTCATTTGTCCCTTCAAAAATCCGGTTGATGCGCGAGTCGCGGTACATCTGCTCAATTTTGTATTCCTTGATAAACCCGTAGCCGCCGTGCAATTGCAGCGCTTCGTCCACAATGAAGTCAAGCGTTTCCGAGCCGTATACTTTGCACACCGCACATTCGGTGGCGTATTCCATCATCCGCTTTGCCAAAAGGCCCGAATCTTCCACATCATACAACCCGCCAAGCGCTTCTTCCAAATAGCCGGCTGTCCGGTATTGCAGTGATTCCGATGCATAAATGCGGAGCGCCATATCGGCGATTTTTTCCTGCGTAGCGGTGAAGCCGGCAATGGCTTTGCCGAACTGGCGCCGTTCTTTCACATATTTCACTGCCAGTTCAAGGCCGTATTTCGCCGCGCCCATTGTCGCAGAGCCTAAGTTATAGCGGCCCAGGTTCAACACGTTTAAAGCAATGACATGCCCTTTTCCGATTTCTCCGAGAAGATTTTCAACCGGCACTTCACAATCTTCAAAAATGACGGCCCGCGTGGAAGAACCTTTGATGCCCATTTTCTGTTCTTCCGCACCAAGCGATAATCCCGGAAAGTCTTTTTCCACGATGAACGCCGTAAAAGCGGTACCGTCCACTTTTGCGTAGACGATAAACGTATCCGAAAAGGCCGCATTGGTAATGAACATTTTCGTGCCGTTCAATATGTAATGCGTCCCTGCACCGTTCAGTTTCGCTGTCGTTTCCGCTGCTAAGGCATCGGATCCTGCATTCGGCTCGGTTAAGCAATAAGCGCCAATAAATTCCCCGGACGCCAGTTTCGGCAAATATTTCTCTTTTTGCTCAGGCGTACCGAAATAAGTGATCGGCAAAGTCGCGATGCAGGTGTGATTGGACTGTGCGACGCTATAGCTGCCTGCAGGCCCCAAAGCTTCCCCGACAATGCCTTTGCTGATTTTATCAAGTCCGAGCCCTCCGTAGGCTTCCGGGATGCTGTGCGCAAGCAGCCCAAGATCGCCTGCTTTTCCGAGCAGCTCTTTCACCAATGCAAAATCCTGCTGTTCAATAGCGTCATTATGAGGACGCACTTCGCTTTCCATAAAGCGCTTGGCCGTTTTGCCGATCAGTTTATGCTCTTCCGTAAAATCTTCCGGTGTAAAAGCTGCTTCTGTTTCTTCATATAAGAAGCTGCCGCCGCGGTACATCAAGGTTTTAGGTTCCATCTCGCTTCATCCCCTTACTTTTTCTTCGCTGTCAGCAATGCATACTGGATCAGGCTTTTTGTAAAATCTCCGAAATGGGCGAATCGGGCATCGGTTGTTTGCCCCTTTTTATAGCGGTAGTAAATCTGCTGGCAAATGACCGCCAATTTAAAATAGGCAAAGGTCAAGTAGAAGTCGATGGTCGATACGTCCCTTCCGCTTTGTTCCGCATAGCGTGCGATAAACTCCTCACGCGAATAAAACCCTTTCCCTACCGTTACAGGAGCCTTTCCGAAAGCTGTTTTCAACAGTTCCGGATCATCAGCTTGAATCCAGTAGCTCATCGCTGCTCCCAAGTCTGCCAGTGGATCGCCTACGGTTGTCATTTCCCAATCGAAAAGGCCTGTGAG
The DNA here is from genome assembly GCF_900099655.1 of Planococcus glaciei. Lineage (GTDB taxonomy): Bacteria > Bacillota > Bacilli > Bacillales_A > Planococcaceae > Planococcus > Planococcus glaciei. The sequence goes on along the minus strand of NZ_FNDC01000002.1, from coordinate 142,205 downwards.
TTCTGAAAAATCTGCTGAAAACATGGAATTGTTGAGTTTGAAATCGTAATGGATGATGGACGGCTCCGGGGAATCTGGTATATGCGTGCGCATCCATTCAGCCAGTTCCTCCACTTCGGGAATATCATCTGTTTTTGAGCGTTCATAGCGCCCGATCCAACCATGGACTTGGCGTTCCATGAACCCTTCCGGCTTCGCCATATGCGCCAGCGCTGTTTTGGTATAGTCAATGGCGTGCAGGTCGACCAAGGTATCCACCATCAATTGCGATATCCGGCGGCCAAGTTCTTCGGTCGGCTCCACGCCTTGCGGAAATTCCGAATCAATGACGACGCCATGGCGCCGTTCCATAATGAAAAACCGGCTGCCAATGATCGACTCGTCGCGGCAAAAAACAAACGGCTTTGGCGCTGCCGGAAAAACCGGATAGAGCGTCGACAAAATATTGAATTCCCGTTCCATGTCATGGGCTTTCGGTGCCACTGGCCCAAGCGGCGGGCGCCTCAATACTGCTTCCCACTCTTTTATAGACAACGCATAAGTCAAATTCGAATGCCCTGCGCCAAACTGGCGGATTTCAAGAGGCCCTTCAGGCAAGCCATCGATATTCTCTCTTAAGAATTGCATCAGCTTGGCTTGATCGAGTTCCTCGCCGGAACGGACAGGGATCGTATCACTCGTTTTCCCGACCATCGCTCACACCTCTTCCTTGTGCATCTCGAGTTTTGCCCGGGTGCCGTCTGGAATCCGTTCGCTCTTTTGGGAAGAGAAATCGAAATAAACCGCTCCGGCATCGCCTTCCGCAATCAGCTCACCGCTGTTTGCATCGGTGATCCGGTGCCCAATCTTGAAGCTGGAATTGCCGATTTTCGTTACAAACGAAGTGACTTTCAAGCGCTGGTCGAAATAGGCTTGTTTATAAAACATACAATTGGCGGATATCATAATGACACTCCATTTATCAATGGTCATGTCAAGCCCCAGTTCACGGAAAAACTCGATCCGCGCTTCTTCCAAATAAATGAAATAGCTGATATTGCTGACATGCCCCAATGCGTCCGTTTCACTAAAACGGACTTTGACTGTAATCTCATGCGCCATCGGTTTTCCCCCTTACTTGTTTTGGAATGCCGGTCTTCTTTTTTCAATAAAGGCTTTTACGCCTTCCTGCACGTCTTCCGTTTGAAACACTTCTTCAAATAAGCCGGCTTCAAGTTCTGTTCCGCGTTCAAGCGGCAATTCCAGCCCTTCGTCCACTGCTTTTTTAATGCGGGACAAAGCCGGGAGTGAAAAACGGGCAATCCGCTTCGCCATTTTGCGCGCCGCTTCCATCCCATCACCGCTGGCCGTTACTTTATTGACCAGGCCGATGCGTTCGGCTTCGGCTGCCGTGATTGCTTCGCCTGTAAACATTAGCTCTTTCGCCTTCGCTTCTCCGACGATGCGCGGCAAGCGTTGTGTACCGCCGCCTCCTGGAAACAAACCAAGCGTGATTTCAGGCAAGCCAATCTGGGCATGTTCTTCCGCGATCCGGATGTCACAGCACAGTGTTACTTCACAGCCACCGCCAAAAGTCAGACCGTTCAGCATGGCAATGACCGGTTTTTCAAAACGGTCGATCCGATTTAGAATGGCGTGTGTTTCCAGGAATTTCTCTTTTAAGCCCCCTTGTACGATCAATTGTGGAAACTCTTTGATGTCAGCCCCCGCTGCAAAGACTTTGTCTCCTTGCCCAGTCACAATGACGGCATTCACTTCAGGATCTGTTCCAAGTTCACAGAACACTTCATCCAGTTCCTTGAATACTTGGTTGCTGATGACGTTCATGGGCGGGTTGTTGATGGTCACCACCGCATAGCCGTCTGTTTTTTCCACATTCAATACCGTTGTCATGGCGTTTTCACCTCTTTTTTTAGATACTCATAAAAGCCTTTCCCGGTTTTTCGTCCCAATTCCCCTGCCTTCACTTTTTCTTCTATGAATGAGGAAGGCTTGTCCTTCGGATCACCGGTTTCTGCATATTGTTGCTGCATCACATAATACGCCACGTCGATTCCGGATAAATCCATCAATTCAAATGGCCCAATCGGATGCCGGAGCGCTTTTTTGACAATCACATCAATTTCTTTGTAATCTGCGATGCCTTCTTCGTATAGATGCATCGCTTCTTTTTGCAAGGCGCCGAGAATCCGGTTGGCGACAAATCCGGAAATTTCTTTTCGCAGCAATAAGCCGGTTCGGTTGATCCGTCGGCATAATTCCAGGGAAATTTGCGCGGTTTCTTCTGACGTTTGTTCGCTCATGACCACTTCGACGCAGTCCATGACAAGCGGCGGGAAAAAGAAATGCATATTGCACACTTTTTCGGGACGGCTGGTTGCTTCTGCAAGGAGCGAGTTGACGATGGTCGAGCTGTTCGTGGCAAGAATGGCATGTTTCGGTGTGATTTTGTCCAATTTACCAAAAATCTCACGCTTTATATCCAGCTTCTCCACGACCGCTTCAATTACATAATCGGCATCACCTGCTGCCTTTTCCAAATCACTCGTAAACTGCAGCAAGTTGAACGCCGCCGTTTTTTCCATATCGGTGATTTTCTTTTTCACTACCCACTGGTCCATCAGCATTTCCAAACTGATCTGTGCTTTAGCGAGCGCTTCTTTATCCACGTCGTAAAGTGCCGTATGGATGCCGCCAAGCGCGCCGAGCATGGCAATCTGATGCCCCATCTGCCCCGCTCCGATTACCGCCATTTTTTGAATTTGAAAGTCGTCCACTGCTGTTCCCCCTTCGATTAAGTGATGCCGTTTAAAATCATATCGCTGTAAATCTTCGCTAATTGCTTTGCCGTTATGCCGCCATTCGGATTAAACCACTGGTAACTCCAGTTCGTTACCCCGAGAACAGCGAAAGCCACCATGCCGGGCGGCAAATCACTTCGGAACTCTCCTGTTTTCATTCCAGCTGAAATGAGCTCTTCGATATTCAAGCGGAATTGCTCCCGCTTCCTTTTGACTTCCCGGGAATTTTCCGGAGTCAGATGGCGCATTTCCCTGAAAAACACCCGTCCGCTCGGACCGTGGTCCTGAATATCGCCAATCAGCAGCTCTACTATCGCCTGCAGCTTCTGCTGATTGCCGGAAACCGTTTCCTGAATGCCTTTTTGCCGCGATAGCAAGTCATCGATATAGTTGGAATGGATGTCCATCAATAGCTGTTCTTTGCTCGGGAAATAATAATAGAAAGTACCCTTGGTCACACCGAGCGCTTCTACAATGTCCTGGATGGACGTTTCGCTGAAGCCTTTTTGTTCGAATAGGCTAATGCTTTGCTGCTTGATTTTTGTTTTCATGCCGATTCCCCGCTATTCTCTATCCTGTTTTTACGAACAATAGGATTTTCGCTTTCGCAAGCATAAAATCAACTGACCGCAAAAGTCCGGTTTATTCAACTAATAGCCAATGCGGCAAAACTGCATTGGCTGAAGCTTCTCTTGATCCCCTTTTTAAATAGCGTGCATGCCGCCGTCTACAATGACGACATCTCCTGTCACATAATCCGACGCTTTGGATGCCAGGAACAACGCCGCGCCTTTCAAGTCTTCGTTCGTCCCAAAACGCTTTAATGGTGTTTGTTCAAGGAACCGGTCGCGGCCTTGTTCAATGAGCACTTTCGACATTTTTGTCGGGAAGAATCCAGGCGCCAATGCGTTGACGTTGATATTGAACTGGCCCCATTTGGCGGCTAAGTCTTTTGTGAATGTAATGACAGCGCCTTTGCTGGTGTTGTAGCCAATCGTATCCATCAGCTGCGGGTCGATGCCGCCAAGCCCGGCGACCGAAGCGATGTTGATGATTTTCCCGCTTTTTTGGCGGATCATTGTTTCCCCGACTTCCCGGCTCATCAGGAATGTTCCGGTGACATTCACTTCCATGACTTTGTGCCATGCTTCCAACGGCATGTCGAGAACCGGCGCTCCCCATGTGGCACCGGAATTGTTGACGAGAATGTCGATTGTGCCGAACTCTTCCAAGGTTTTTTGGATGACGCGTTTGACGTCTTCCGGATTAGTGACGTCACAAGCCAATGCTAAGGATTTTACGCCCTTTTGCTTCAGCTTCTCGCTGATTTCTTCACATGCCTCCAGCTTCCGGGAGCACACCACAACATTGGCTCCTGCTTCCGCAAACCCTTCTGCGATTTGCGCTCCCAAGCCGCGCCCGCCTCCTGTCACAATTGCCGTCTTGCCGTCCAGCCTGAATAAGTCCATAACGTCCATTTTCCATTCCTCCATCCGATTGCGTTTCTACATACTAACTAGTTGGTATGTTCAGAATACTTAAACATTATGTTAACGCTTTCATTTACAGATTGCAAGATTCGAATAAAGGAATTTTGCCTTTCCAAAAAAAAAATGACCGGTGGATTTGATTAGTTTCCAAATCCACCGGTCATTTCAACTTATTGATCATCTGATTTTTCATTTTCCTTATCCGCCTGTTCTCCAGCCTTATCCGCTTTTTTAAAATCGTCTTGCAAGTGGACTTCTTGTGCCGCTTTCACGTTCAATTCTTTATCCGCCAGCTTTTCATGCAGTTGTTTTTCTTCTGCCATTCTTACCGCTCTTTCCGGGTTTTAAAGTATACGTATCTTTTCCCATTTCGGAAGAGGCTAAACCTGGTTTTCACTCTGAAAGAAACTGATCTATCTGCTTTAAATCCACATTCCCTCCGGATAAAATCACGCCAATTTTTTTGCCTCTCGCTTCCAACTTTCCGGATAATACAGCAGCAAGCGCAGTCGCCCCCGAGGGTTCAATGAGCTGCTTGGTGCGCTCCAATGTAAATTGAAAGGCTTCTTTAATTTCATCTTCTGAAACCAGCACCAGGTCATCCAAAAGCTCCTGCAAAATCGGGAATGTCAGTTGGCCGGGCTGCGATGTCCGTAAACCGTCCGCGATTGTCGTTGTTCCGGAAATGGCCGTAATTTGTTTGTTGGCAAGCGACAAATACGTATCGTTTGCCGTTTCCGGCTCCACTCCTACGACCCGGATCGCAGGATGGATCTCTTTCACCACCGTCAGGATGCCGCTGATCAATCCCCCGCCGCCGACCGGAACGACGATGATTTCAATATCCGGCACTTGCTCGAGCAATTCAAGGCCAATGGTGCCCTGGCCGGCGATGACAAGCGGATGGTCATATGGCGGGATGTAGACGCCTCCATTATCTTCCGCCAGCTGCTTGGCTTTTGGAATCCGGTCAGCTGAGGTCAATCCGCAGTAAACAATCTTCCCGTTGTAGGCTCCGATCGCTGCCACTTTTGCCCGGTTCGCATCTTCCGGCACAACAATCGTTGCCGGCACGCCAAGCTGGTCCGCAATATAGGCGACCGCCTGCCCGTGGTTGCCGGAAGAAGCAGCTGTAATGAACTGCGCTCCTTCTTCGATGGACCGCTTGACTGCATTCGCTGCACCCCGTATTTTAAACGAGCCGGTTTTCTGCAGATGCTCCGCCTTTAAATAAATTTCATTGCCGGCCCTTTCGTTTAACAGAACCGATGTCAAAACGGGTGTCCTATGGATAAGGCCTGAAATTTGCTGCTTCGCTGCTTTTACTTCATCCAAATTCACCATGCCGTACCTCCTTTATTTGCCCTTAGTTTAGCATATCCAACATAAATTATAAGATTTTTCAGTTTTAAGGCGACCGGTTATCGGGGTACACCTTAAAGGAAGAGTACTGTAAAATAAGAAGCTAGGATTCTGTACGGGAGGTGAAGTGATATGTTAAAGCGATTGGTTATTACAGGATATAAACAACATGAACTGGGAATATTCGATGATAAGCATCCAGGCGTCCGGTTCATCAAAAAAGCACTTGAAAACCGTCTGCGCGTTTTGCTCGATGAAGGATTGGAATGGGTCATCATCAGCGGCCAGCTTGGCGTTGAAACGTGGGCTGCAGAAGTGGTGCTGGATTTGCAGGAAGAATTTCCGCAATTGAAATATGCCGTGCTGACCCCTTTCCTCGAACAGGAGAAGAAATGGAACGAAGCCAAGCAGGAAAAGTATCAAATGATTTTAGAACAGGCCGATTTTCACCGCAGTTTAACCAACCGGCCTTACGAAGCCCCTTGGCAGTTCATCGAGAAGAATAAATTCTTCCTGCGCAATTCCGACGGCATGCTCATCATATACGATGAAGAAACAGAAGGTTCACCTAAATTCACGAAACGGGAAGCCGACCTCTACGCCGAAAAGAACGATTATCAAGTGCTGACCATCACAGCCGATGACTTGCGGGTCGTAGCGGAAGAAGAACAGCTGAATGATTGGGAACAGTAAATCACATCCTTTTGTGAAATTGTTGAACTCCTCTCTTTAGTTGACTCTGTCAATTATTTTCGATACCCTTATAAGTTATATCTGTTTAAACCCTAAAGGAGGAAGTATGAAAAAAGCTTCGAAAGTATTCTACATCACGTTTGCCCTAGTCATTTTGACCGTTGCATTTGGCGTCATTGCTCCGCAAAGCTTCGAAAAAGCAACCGGCAGCATCCGCAGCTTCATCGATACAAGCTTCGGCTGGTATTACTTGATGCTCATGGCGATCATTTTAATTTTGACCTTTGTTATCATCATCAGCCCGTACGGAAAAATCCGTCTGGGGAAAGACACCGACCGTCCGGAGTTCTCTACCATATCTTGGATCTCTATGCTATTCTCGGCAGGCATGGGCATCGGCCTTGTCTTCTACGGGGCTTCCGAACCGTTGAGCCATTTCGCTGTGCAGCCCGCAACGGCGGAACCTGGAACCGACGCTGCCTTCAAGGAATCCCTGCAGCGCACTTATTACCATTGGGGCATCCATGTGTGGGCCATGTACGGCATCATTGCCCTGTCACTTGCATTCTTCCAATTCCGCAAAGGAGAACCTGCGTTAATTTCATCAACACTGAAGCCGATTTTCGGAAAGAAAATGGAAGGGCCATTAGGAACACTTGTTGATGTGCTGGCGGTATTCGCTACAGTCTTCGGCGTGGCAACTTCACTCGGCTTCGGCGCTGCTCAAATTAACGGCGGTCTGGCCTACCTGTTCGGCGTGCCGCAGGAATCATGGGTCCAGTTCATTATCATCGCGGCTGTGACCGTGCTGTTCATCATGTCCGCCTGGTCCGGATTGAACAAAGGCATCAAGTATTTATCCAATACCAATATGGTACTTGCCATTATTCTGCTGATATTGGTCATTATCCTTGGGCCGACCTTGCTGATTATGAACATGTTCACTGAAACATTCGGTAATTACATTCAGAATCTGATCAGCTTAAGTTTCCAATCCGCGCCGCTTGATGCGGAAAACCGCTCTTGGCTGAACATGTGGACCATCTTTTACTGGGCCTGGTGGATTTCTTGGGCTCCATTCGTCAGCATGTTCATCGCCCGTATTTCCAAAGGCCGCACCATCCGTGAATTCCTGATTGGCGTCGTCCTGACGCCGACAATTTTCGGCGCTTTCTGGTTCTCGGTATTCGGAACGACGGCGATTGATATCCAAAAAAGCGGCATCGATTTGACGGCATTCCCGACTGAGCAAACTTTGTTTGCGATGTTCAGCGAAATGCCGCTCGGCTTTGTCATGTCACTCTTCGCGATTTTGTTGGTCAGTACGTTCTTTATTACATCCGCTGATTCTGCAACTTTCGTTCTTGGCATGCAGTCGACAAACGGATCACTCCTGCCAAGCAATCAAATCAAGATTCTTTGGGGAATTGCACAGTCGCTGGTTGCTGCCATTCTCTTGTCTGTCGGCGGATTGACGGCTGTCCAAAACACCATTATCGTTGCCGCTTTGCCTTTTTCGTTTGTCATGATCTTAATGATCATTTCCTTGTTCAAGGCGTTGGATGCAGAAGTAAAGCTCGGCAAAACAACCAAAAGATAAAATTGCTTCGCCCTTCAGTTTTCATAGCTGAAGGGTTTTTTCATGTGCATAAATAAAAGCAGGAAGGGTATAGGGAGAATAATGAAAATACTTGGAGGTGTCTTGAACATGGACGGAAATATTAATTCACCGGGTGCCGGCACTGAAAACCCTACCGGCGTTGAAGAAATTGAAGGGCAGACGCGGGCAATCATTCAGAGTTCGCTTAATGCATTACTAGACAGCAAAACGTTCTTGCCTGAACTGAAAGACAATATGCGTGTACAAGCGTTCACTTCAATGAGCGCCATTCTTTCTACACCGAACAATATACATAAGTCATTCCTGCGGATTCCGCTCGATGACGGCAGTGTTGTTCGGATTCCTTCTTTCCGCGTGCAGCACAACGATGCACTGGGGCCTTATAAAGGCGGCATCCGTTTTCATGAAAGCGTGAACGAAGAAGAAGTTGTCAACTTGGCTTTTTTGATGACGTTGAAAAATGCATTGCATAATGTTCCGTTTGGCGGAGGCAAAGGCGGCATCATCCTTAACCCAAGACATTATTCAGAAAAGGAACTAAATCTGATTTGCCGCAAATATGTCCGCTATTTTTCGGAAGTCATCGGCCCTGACAAAGACATCCCGGCGCCAGACGTAGGTTCAGGAGAACGGGAAATGGACTGGATGATGGCAGAATACAAAAAGATTAAACACGGATCTCCATATCTCGGCAGTTTCACCGGAAAAAGCGTCGCCAACGGCGGTTCGCTTGGACGCCGAGAAGCTACCGGCAAAGGCGTCTACTTTACGTTCCGTTATTTGTTCTCGGACTATGTAAGAGAACATGCAGATGAATTGGCCGCTTCGGACAATCCTTTTGCTGCGACAGCTCTCGCACATGCAAACCGGCCGTTGAAACTAGCTGTCCAGGGATTTGGGAATGTCGGTTCGGTTGCGGCATTGGAAGCCTACAATAGCACGGAAATAGATGATATTGTAGTCGCAGTCAGCGACCGCAACATCACGCTTTATAATGAAAATGGCCTGGACATCCCGGCATTGATTGCATTTGCCAATACGAACCGCGGAGATCTGCCTTCTACCGTAGAGCAAATCGCTCAAGCGGGCGTCGCCGCAAGCATCAAAGGCCGCGACGAACTATTGACTTTACCAGTCGATGTTCTGGTGCTGGCTGCTCTTGAAAATCAGATTCATGAAGGAAATGTGCGGGACATCCAGGCCCGTGTCATCGTGGAAGGCGCAAATGCCCCAACTACGCAAGAAGCAGATGAATACTTGAGTGAACAAGGCGTCATCGTCATCCCGGATATTCTTGCCAACGCCGGCGGGGTTATTGTTTCATATTTTGAATGGCTGCAAGGACGGGAAACTCAGTTCTATACGGAAGAAGAAGTATTCCGGCTGCTTATCGCAAAAATGAAGTCCACGATGGACATCATCTTGCCGCAATTTTTCGGAGATCCCTTCCCGCTCCGCCAAAACTGCTTTATCCACGCCGTCATGAGATTGACGACCGTCTTATACCGCCAAGGAAAGTTGTATTAACTGAAAAACGTTGAAGCCGTCTATGGCTTCAACGTTTTTTTACTTCTCGCTGTTTCTCCGTTCCTCGGAAATGGAATACGCCGCTTTCCGAAAATGGAGGATCTGGTCTTCCGAACACTCGATTCCTTCGGTTACAGCGGTCGGATCAAATTTTCGTTCGTCCGCTTCCGGAGCAGGCTTAGGCAAAATCGTCAGTGTCCCAACGGTAAGCTTGTGCCGTTCTTCCGGCCAGGCGACAGTCGGATCGTCAGTCGGATCTTCTTCTCCTCCAATGACAATATTCAACCGGAAGCTGACCGGCTCTTTCTGCAGACGGTCTTCGATTTCCCATTCATAGTAACCGAATGGCAGCGAACCGGCGTCTTTTGGCGTTAAAGTTTCCACTCCCGCATCCGGTTCCCATTCATACTTGATCGGCAGCCGGTTCCCGTTCTTGTCGATAAAGTAAAAAGCATGGATGGAATGATAGCGCCCTGTCGCAAAACTGGCCGGGGCATGCATTTTCTGCACGATTTTGATGGCGGCCCGGCTTTCCGGATACTGGATTAGCAGCTTGGCCAAATCACGAAGCCGCGGCTTCCCTTTTTTAAACGAAGTCACAACGCCCAGAATCTTAGTGAAAGCTTCCGGGGTTTTGGCCAGGAAAATAGGGGAATTGACCCCTACTATATTCGTTACGCTCCCGTCCGGCAAGAGAAACTGAACGCCCAACCCTTTTACCGGCGACATGACATCTGTCCAGGTAGGGTCCGGAGAACTATGGGAAAATCGGGCAAGCGCTTTGACTTCCCCGCCTTGCAGATGCGTTGCCGTTGTATATTCCGCTCCTAGGCCATTCGCAGAGAATACCGCTTCATAAATGACTCCTCTGGCATGGGCACGCCGGTATTCACGATGTTCCCCAAACACTTTCTCCATCCGGTCTACTGCGGTTTCAGCTAATGGTTTCTTTTCCATGTCCTCACCTCTTACCATGAGCTATACCCTTTTACGGTACAAATTAAAAACTACCGACAGCTGAATGTTGGGCTACCGGTAGTTTAGTGTATATCTGTATTTATAGAATGAAATCCATTTTGAGTAATTGAATCGAGGCTCTTTGCTTTCCATTTTATCAACTATCTGTTAGTCTAATAAAGAATTATTTTTGTTCGTTTTCAGATTGAGAATAAATTTTGTTTTTCGTCTAAGGTATTTGAGCAAGGATAGTAACACATTGTGTGGATAGCCGCACCAGGAGGCAACAATTATGGAACAAGGTACAGTTAAGTGGTTTAATGCAGAAAAAGGTTTTGGATTTATCGAGCGTGAAGCAGGAGATGACGTATTCGTACATTTCTCAGCAATCCAAAGCGAAGGTTTCAAATCTTTAGACGAAGGTCAAAATGTAACGTTTGAAATTGAACAAGGACAACGTGGCCTACAAGCTACTAACGTTCAAAAAGCTTAATAGTAGCTAAAAAAGACCCTACATGTGTAGGGTCTTTTTTTATGTGCTTAAATTTGGGGTTAACTACTTCTGTGAACTGCTTTTATCATATGGAATGAGAGTTTGTAATGCTTTGACAAGTGTTCGGTGTGAATCATGCTCTCCATAAAGCTTCCCTCCTTATACTCTTGGCTTGAAATTACTCCTCACCGGCTTTATGCCCCCAGTATGATCTTTTCAGACTGAAAATTCAATTCTTTTTCCAAACAAACCCAATTACTTGAATAACTTACGCTAAACCGGGAATACTGAAAGGAAAGCAAACCAAAGGAGGCAGCTGAATGGATATCAAACAAGACAATAATCGATTCGTCGTCGTGAAAGATTCAGAGGAACTTGGATTTATTTCGTATATGCCAAATGGTGATGTGTTGACGGTGGACCACACCGAAGTTTCGCCCCAGCTGGAAGGACAAGGTATGGGAAAAAAACTGGTCGAGCAAGTCGTGCAATATGCACGCAATGAAGGCAAAACCATTGATCCGCAATGCCCATTTGCCCACTCTGTTATTGAAAAAACACCGGAATTTCAAGATGTCTTGGCAAAATAATTCAGCACCTGCTTTTTAGCAGGTGTTTTTTATCTGCCTTTTTCCAGCTCTTGTTTTAGATGTGCAGATGCGGGAACAGTAGGAGTAACAAGCGAGTTGGAAAGGAGTTTTCCACGTGGAACAATCACTTGAAGAAGCGGTCAGCATACACGCCCAACCATTTGATTCTCCCGCAGACTTAGCGCCGATTATTGAAGCAATTGGCGACGCCAAGATTGTCATGCTTGGGGAAGCGAGCCATGGAACTTCCGAGTTTTATACCATCCGTGCAGAATTATCCAAACGCCTGATTCGGGAAAAAGGCTTTACACTCATTGCAGTAGAAGGTGACTGGCCATCTTCCCAGCAAGTCAATCGTTTCATTAAAGGCTACGGGCATGGCGGAAAGACGGCGCGTGAGGTGCTGCAAGCTTTTACCCGTTGGCCGACCTGGATGTGGGCCAACGAAGAAATTGCGGCGTTTATCGATTGGCTGAAACTGCATAATGAAAAAAGCGAGACAAAAACCGGATTTTATGGCATTGATATTTACAGCTTGTGGGAATCCATGGACGAAGTTGTCCATTACCTGGCCCATACCAATCCGGCCGGAGCCGACCTGGAACTCGCGAAAAAAGCTTTTTCCTGCTTTGAGCCGTTCAACCGGGAACCGGAAGGCTACGCCATTTCCTCAGCGAACTTCTCCACCGTTTGCGTGGACGAAGTGTCAAAACTGCTGGCCTCCATTCGTGCAAACGAAGAGCACTACCGGGACGAGCAAGAATGCGGACTGAACTTGGAAATCAATGCGCTGGTTACGAAAAATGCGGAAGATTACTACCGGGCCATGGTGAAAAGCGGCGAAATCTCCTGGAACATCCGGGATGAACACATGGTCGAAGCGATCAACGAAGTCCGTGACTACCATGGACAGGACGCCAAAATCATCATCTGGGAGCACAATACCCATATCGGAGATGCGAGGGCGACCGATATGCGAAACGACGGCATGCTGAATGTCGGACAGGTTCTGCGTGAGCAAAACCGGCCGGAAGATGTTTTCGCTGTCGGATTCGGCACCTATGAAGGCACTGTTATCGCTTCTCAAGCCTGGGGTGTTCCGTATGAAGTGATGGCGGTTCCTCCTGCCCGCGTTAATTCGTGGGAAGAAATTTTGCACCGCACCGGACCCCATGATAAATACCTGCTGTTCGATTCCGGCAACTTTACCTCCTTCGACCGCTGGACCGGGCACCGGGCAATCGGGGTCGTCTACAACCCCGAACACGAAGCGCATGGCAATTACGTCCCTTCTCGCATCGCCAGCCGCTACGACGCCTTTGTATTTATTGACCGGACCAAAGCCTTGGTTCCGCTGGAAGTAAAAAGTTCGATTCTATGAATGAGAACCGGGAGATTTAGCAACGAAAGAATAAAAGGAAGGAGTCACCGGCCATGATGAAAAAAGCCCTGCTTCTTTTCTTGTTTGCTGCAGCAGCCATTCTGCTCATGCTATTCAGTTTTCAAAGCGACATGTGGAACAACCCGTCGAAAGAAAGTACGCAACCCGAAGAGGCCCTTTCAGCCGAAGGCAACAAAGTCGAAGCCGGAGAAAAGGAAAAAGAGGAAAAAGCACCATTTAAGGAAAATTTTGAAGAAGAAAAAGAAGTCGTTGTCCAAATTGAAGGCACAGAAGAAAAAGTATTGATGCATTTGAATAAGGGCAAAGATTGCGATTACATCATCTACATCGACGAAGAGCGATACAAAATGGTGAGCGGCGAAGGCGATAAACCGGATGCCATCACCACTAAAGAAGAGCTTCCCGAGAATTTCCCGGAAGTGTCCATGACGATTGAACATGTACCGGATACCGCACCGGAAGTTTTAGTGGAGGAATTCGAAGCCGAATTGAAAGCGGAATTCCCGGATTTGCAGGAAGTCGAGCAAGTGGCGAAACCGGTACAAGGTTACCAGCTTCATGGCATTGCAAATGGCGGTCAGCAAGGGAATGATCCCGTTGTCCATGCCTACGTCATCAGCAACGGCCAATCCGGAAGTTTCGTCATCACTGAACGCTATTTCCTCGAAGCAGCCGAAGGACACGGTGCCCGCTTCTATGCGATGCTGACGGAATTCCATATCGTTGAACCCGAATAAAAGCAAAAAGGATGGCCCAAGGGCCATCCTTTTGAACTTGTAGACAAAAGAAATTTTACACACGATAGCTGAATAAATATCCGATTAGAGGAAAATACCGGATCCTCCGTTTCAGCCGGACGCGTTCCGCGGGCTCGCGCCGAACTAACTCGGAACTAACGTCCCGAGTGGATTTCGGCACTTCGCTATCCCGCTGGAGTCGCCGGCCTTCACTTCGGATCCTAGAAGTGAAGGCTATCCAAAGGTATCGCTTTTCCTCTTTGGAATATCTATTTAGGCTACAATCCGATTCACGTTCACAATCGAATCAAAGAGAGACGCCGCCAACCGGTCCGACCACGGAGACTCCTGTGGGACAGCGAAAGCTGAAGACCCCGCAGGCAAGACATTGGCCGAAGTTAGTGAGGCCATGTCTTTGCGACGAAGCTAGCGCAGCGATGCAGGAGCAGCGGGTTTTCAAAGCGGCGAGGAGGCTGAAGCTAAGCCCACGGAAAGCGAAGTGGCCGGCCCGGTTGGTTTTATACATCGTCATCCTTTTTAAGTCTTCTTGCTTACAGATCACTGTCCGTACTGTTAATGGAATACAAGTAATTCCAGCTGTCGGATTTGTATAAGGCATGGAAAGTCAATTTATCGCCTGTTCCCATAGTGACAATATCCTGCTCAATAGCGACGACCATTGCCGTTGCACCATTATCCAAGTTCAAGTAAACATCTCCGATAGAAGGTTTGATGGCATTTTCTTCTCTCAGCTTTTCTTCCAGCAGAGCGTCTTCGTCCAATTGTTCCGGTGCCACCTTGGCTTTATCGAAATAGGTGATATCGTTGCTGCCAGGTTCTTCACCCGGTACCATCACAAAGAATTCTCTGAACTTCACTGTGTTTTGGCGTGTGGTTACCACGTCTTTTCCTTCAACCGATTCGACTTTTTCAAATTCATTCAGCGAATAATGATCCATATAATCCGGATCCGGTTTCGTGATGAAAATATAGCCGCCCGGCTCTGCCGGAATGTCGTCCCGAAGCGTATAACGCGCGCCCAGGAACAGGAACGAATCCAGGTGTTTCGGTTTGTAGTATGATACCTGCTCCGCTTTGCTCGCTACCTGTTCCATGTCTTTCAACCGGAACATCAAGACGGATTTTTTTGCTAACGGCTTCACGGAGTAGACTTTATGTAACTCGTTATTAAAATAGACGAGTTGTCCCTTTCTCACTTGAAGTAATTTCATTTTTTACCCTCCGATGCTATCATATCTCTCGGCTTCATTCTAGAGGAAAAAACCGCATAAGTCCATGCATCCACTCGAATTGTCTCGCCAGATATGGTATAACGGACAAAGAATCTGTGAAAGGATGTGCCTTATGGAATTTGAAAACCGCGATGAATACATCATCAAGAAATACCAGCAGGATGAAGATACGATGATTCGGCTCTTTGTGCATTGGTGCCTCAACCACGACCTTGACCCTGTTGCACTTTATACACGTGCTTATCCGCATCAGCCAACAAATGAGGCGCTGTTGAACGTGGTGGAAGAAACGAAAACCGATCCGGCAGAAATTGAAGTCGGCACCGCAACTATGCTGGAAGTGTTACAGATTTTCGGAAACGATGACTTGGCTTTTGTAGTAGCGGAAGAAGCAGAAAAAAGTAAAGATTGAGTGCACCGGCACCCGACCTTTACTTTTTTCTTTTCCGAAGTTCTTTCGCTTTGTTTTCAATATAGCTTGTCCGCAGATTTTCATAGCGGTTTGAAGCCACCTTGCTGTAAATCTTATCAAAACGCGAATCGTCTTCCGCCGGCTCCGCTGCTGCTTCTTCCAGCTCTTCCGCTTCGATTAGCTCTTCCTCGTTGCGTTCTTTCTCCATAATCACCCATTCCTTTCTAGATCGAATCCCACTACTTAATTTTCCCCTTAACCCATTCGCCTTAAACCAAAAAAAGCATCGCTGATTTCAGCGATGCCCGTGTTTTATGCAGTAACTTTTGCGCCTTTCAGCTCGTTGCCGAGGAAGGTGGCAAGTTCCAGCATGCCGTATGTGCCATGGGCAGCTTCGGCATCTGCATTGTAATTGGTATTTGTGTTGACATCGTATGTGAAAATATCGCCTTCTGCATTGCGGATAAACTCGATTCCCGCAACTGCAATCCCGTTTTGGCGAAGGAATTCTTCGTATTTTGCAAGAATCGGATCATCGAATCCTTCCACTACTTGGAATTTCGGTTTTTCTTCCGCCTGTTCGCCGACCGGACAGAACAAATCATCGATGCGGCATGCATCTGCCGGGCAAAGTTCGAAGCCTTCTGATGTATCTACTTGTACGGCATAGACAAATTTGCCGCCGACAAATTCACAGCGTGTGATAAACGGTTCCGGCGCCTGGATGTATTGCTGTACCAAGGTGATTCCATCAATCGACGGTTCAAAACCGCCGCCGTTCAAGTATTCATGCAACGCTTCCATCGAATGGAACAATTGCACGCCAAGCCCTTTGCCGGCACGGTTGTGTTTAATGATGAAAGAAGACTCACCCAGTTTTTCCGCAGCTTTCACGATTTGCTCTTTGCCGTTGGCAGCAATCGTTTTCGGCGTCTGGATGCCTGCAGCGTTCAATGCCATATACTGATTGACTTTGCTGACTTCCAAACGCAAGGCGCGGCTGCCGTTAAAAACCTTCCGGCCATGGTGCTCAAGCCATGCAAGCAAGGACTCCGTCAATTCCGGCGCATATCGGTGGCCTCTGGTATGGGAAGACGCACTCATCCGGCTGTAAAATACGCCTTCCGGCGGCGCTTCAGTCAAATCAACCAATCCTTCGTTGATAAACCAGTCTTCGTATGGCAATTCCAATTCATCCAGGCGTTTAAAAAGATGCGTAGTCCATTCTTCGTTTTCGTGAATTACATATATTTTTTCAGTCATGTGGGTTCCTCCTAGTTAGACAATGTTTCCAAAGCTCGCCGTTTCTCTTCCACTAACGGCATTACCTGTTTTGAAAAGCGCTCCATTTCTTCCAGCTGCGGTGAAAATTGCAGCAGCAATAAATCCAGTCCCGCTTCTTCGTAAGCCAGAATACGGTCAGCAATCTGTTCCGGCGTGCCGATCAAATTCGGGCGCAGGCCGCGGTTCGATACGGAATAATCCTCCAGCTTCACTTGCTGCTCCAATTGTGATTTTGAGACAAAATCGTTGTAGCCGACATAGCCGCTGGCGTCTTTCATATCGACGATGCGGGCATATTCCGCTTTTACTTCTTCCTCAGTGTCACGGCAAACCACATAAGCGGCCATGCCGAACGATTGCAGCGGCGCTTTTCCGGCTACTGCGCGCAATCTTTTCATGTCTTCGATTTTTGCTTTGATTTCTTCTACTGTTCCGCCGTGCATTACATACGCATCGCACGATTCCACAATCGACTTTTTGCCGCGCGGGCTTTCTCCGCCAGCGTAAAGAATCGGATTGGGTGATTGAACCGGCTTCGGTTCCAAGCGTGCATTTTGGATATCGTAGTACTTTCCTTTAAATGAAAATTCTTTTTCGGACCACATGCCTTTGACGACCTGCAAAAATTCGTCTGTGCGGTCATACCGCTCATCGTGCTCGGTGAATTCCCCGCCGTACTGGCGTGCTTCTTCCGCCCACCAAGCCGATACGACATTCAGCGTAAAACGGCCATTTGAAATCTGGTCAATATTGGCAGCCATTTTCGCCGTGACAGCCGGATTGTGGAAAGCCGGGCGAATCGCTGTCATAATCTCGATTTTCTCCGTAACAGCCGCCAACGCAGCCGCTGTAGACCAAGCTTCGAGTGAATCAGCTTCCATCCCTTTTATATCGTTCAAGTTCAGTTCAGCGATCAAGGTGGTATCGTAGCCCCATTTTTCAGCTGACTGTACGACTTGTTTGGCATAATCAAATGTTGCCGGCATCTTCTCATCTTCTACATTGCGTAGCCATCCGCCGAAAATCGGCAACCAAAACCCATATTTCATCCTCATTCGCTCCCTTTACTTATGAAATCTCAATCGTGAAAACTTTCAATTACTTTCAAAGAACTCCTTGATTATACTATAAAGCTATGTATTCTTACCAGTAAACTAGGTTATAAAATTTTAGCACACTACCAGGATGAAGTGTGCGTAATTATGAGGAGATTCTTCTTATGTTTTATAGCTTATTTTCCGAACGATTGCGGCATAACCACGGCCGTTACTTCTCCAGTGGCACAGATCGAGTCATCCGCAAATACTTCCACTTTCACTTTAAATTTCTTCGGGTGGATTTCTTCCACATGCCCAACCGCTTTCAAAACGATTCCCTCGGGTGTCGGTTTCACAAAGTCCACATGGAGAGACGCTGTGACAAAACGCGGCGGCTCTTCCCCGCTTCCGGGTTCAAAACCATTTTTCCGGTGCAGGGCGAGCGATGCTGAACCGGTTCCGTGGCAGTCGATCAGCGAAGCAATCAATCCGCCGTAGACAAAACCCGGAATCGCTTTATGTGAAGGGTCCGGCTTGTATAAAGTAACCGTTTCTTCCCCGTTCCATTTTGTGCGGAAATGATGGCCTTCTTTGTTTAAGCGTCCGCATCCGTAGCACCAGGCAAATTCTTCAGGGTAATCATCCTGTATGGCATTCATAATCGTCTCGTTCATGTCAGTTCCCCTTTTCTATGTATGGTTTAGTTGGCAGAGCATCAAATCTTTTTACTAGTTTATCACAAGGATTCAAAAATAAATAAATTATTCTGACTTATAGAAACCAAAAAAACAAAGGAAAAAGCATGATCCTTTTCATCAGATCATGCTTTTCCTTTTTCTGCCCTCTCAATAAACCGTAGAGAGGTTTTGCACGCGGAAAATTTTTTTATTCAATTACTTCTACAACTAACTTGTTCGTGCTCTGACGAAATTGTAACCCTCGCCAATGCAGTTTGTTGCGCTAACTGCTTTTTGCCATTAAGGCTTTTGGTTCGCATATACTTCTCAGCGAATAAAATGTTTTGCAGTTAAACGTTTAGATGCACTTCCACAAAAAACTTAACTTCTTTTACTGATTTGATGCACTTCTTTTGGAGAGAAACCACTGGTACTTTCGGTCTCTGACAAGAGTAACTATCGCCAGTAAAGCAAAATTTTCCGCCAAGGCTGTGCAAGTCATCGTCTGGATGCGTTCATAAACTTACTTCGTTTATACGCGTTTCCCTACGTTATTCCGCCTTGTACTTTATATGTACCACGCGCTTTTCTTTCTTAAACCTCTTTTTTCGAATTTTTAAAATAAATCAATTATTTTTTTACTTTTTATATGCTTCCCTTTATACTTAAGTTTAGTTCGACATCCGTAATAAAGAGGAGAGATCATATGGTAAAAAGTTTGCCACGGCGTTCAGAGGTTCCTGCAGAAGAAACATGGAATTTGAATAGCCTGTTTGCATCTGATAAAGAATTTAATGCAGCATTGGACAGCCTGCAGCAAGAAGTGGCCGGATTCCAGAAGCAATTCAAAGGGAATATCCAGGATGCCGCTTCAGTGGCCGAAGTGCTGACTTTATATTTGGAGCTATTGGAAAAATTGGTTCCCATCAGTACATACGCGAGTTTGTCGTTAAGCACAGACCAGACAGACGACGAAGCCCAAATGCGTTCAAGCAAATTCGGCTCTGTTTCTGCAAAAATGAGCAGCCAATTGTCATTTGTTACAAGCGAACTTTTGGCATTGCCCGAAGAAACACTGAAATCTGCCATGGAACAATCGGGGGAATTTGAAGTTTACTTAAAAGAACTGATTCGGAGAAAGCCTCACCAACTGCATCCGGAAGTGGAAAAGACGCTGGCCGCCTATTCTTCTACATTCAGCGCGCCTTACGGTTTGTACAATACCACCAAAATGGTCGATATGGCTTTTGACGACTTTGAAGTGAACGGCAAAAGCTACCCGCTCAGCTACGTATCGTTTGAAGGCGATTGGGAAGCAGAGCCGGATGCGGAACTTCGCCGCACCGCGTTCACCGCCTTTTCGAGTAAGTTGAAAGAATACCAGCACACGACAGCGAAAACATACGACATGCAGCTGCAAACGGAAAAAACCACATCCGACTTGCGCGGCTACGATACCATCTTTGATTATTTATTGTTCAACCAGGAAGTGGACCGTTCGTTGTACAACCGCCAAATTGACTTGATCATGACAGAATTGGCCCCGCATATGCAAAAATACGCGAAATTGCTTCAAAAAGCGCATGGCCTAGACAAAATGACGTTTGCGGATTTAAAAATCTCGCTGGACCCTTCCTACGAACCGGAAATCACGGTAGAAGAATCCAAGAAGTATATTAATGAAGCGCTTGGCATCATGGGCGATGATTACCTGGAAATGGTGGAACGCTCGTATTCGGAACGCTGGATCGACTTTGCCCAAAACATCGGCAAGTCGACCGGGACATTTTGTTCAAGCCCCTACGGCAACCATCCCTATATCCTGATTTCGTGGACCGGCCGCATGAATGAAGTGTTCGTTTTGGCGCACGAACTTGGCCATGCCGGCCATTTCTATAA
This sequence comes from Planococcus glaciei, assembly GCF_900099655.1. Classification (GTDB taxonomy): domain Bacteria; phylum Bacillota; class Bacilli; order Bacillales_A; family Planococcaceae; genus Planococcus; species Planococcus glaciei. Next base: position 121,970 of record NZ_FNDC01000002.1, on the reverse strand, counting down.
CGCGAACCGCGAACAAAACCTGTTCAACGCGCGCCCGTCGCTTTATTTTATCGAAGCACCTTCTACAATGAACGAAATGCTGGTGGCGAACCATCTGCTCAAAAATTCAGATGATCCGAAATTCAAGCGCTGGGTCATTTCTTCCATCGTGGCCAGAACGTATTACCACAACTTTGTGACGCACTTGCTTGAAGCAGCTTATCAGCGCAAAGTGTACGAACGCATCGATGCCGGGCAAAGCGTCAACGCAGGCGTCTTGAATGGCATCAAACGCGGCGTGCTGGAAGAGTTCTGGGGAGATGCCGTGGAAATCACGCCAGGCGCCGAACTGACATGGATGCGCCAGCCTCATTACTACATGGGCTTGTATCCGTATACGTACAGTGCAGGGTTAACCATTTCGACGCAAGTGTCCAAACGCATTTTGAACGAAGGGCAGCCGGCGGTCGACGAATGGCTTGAAGTATTAAAAGCCGGCGGCACCAAAACACCGGTCGAACTTGCCCAAATGGCCGGAGTCGACATTACTACCGAAAAACCGTTGCGCGATACCATCGCTTATATCGGCGAATTGATCGATGAGCTGGTTGCGTTGACAGAAGAAATTGAAGAAGTAGCGAAATAATAAAAGGAGGAGCACTCATGTGCTCCTCCCTTTTAATTGGATCTTTTTCTCCACAGCAGATACTGTTCGATGGCAATCGCTGCCAGTGTTCCGGTAATCAGCCCGTTCGAGAACGTGGCAGCGACTACTGCCGGCAGTTCCGCTACGCTTTCCGGCGGCAGGAACATAAAGCCTACGCCGATCATCAAGCCGAATGCCGAGACTTTATAAGCCTGTTCGCTGTCTTTTTCCTGCGCCAGCTCATTGAACGCCATTTCCACCATTTTCGTGAAGATGGCAAATATCACCGCGTAGGCTACCGGTGCCGGCAAGGCTGCAAGCACAGCCATCAAGTTCGGGAACAGGCTGATAAACGTAACAAGCAAGCCGCCCATGATGAAAGGTTTGATGGAAGGATTACGCGTAGCGCTGACGAACCCGGCTGCGCCGGAAATCGGTACTGGCCCGATGGCGGAGAACAGGCCCGCCAGCACATGGTTGATGCCTGAGGCTACAGAAGCCTGCTTGACCCGGTCTTCCCGTTCAATGGAGAACGTGTTTTTCAATACCATTTCCATCACCCGGATCGATGCCATCATATTCGCAATGAGCAGGATAGTCAGGAAAAGCGCCGTTACGAACATGCCACTGTCCCAGACAAGCGGTCCGAACACCAACATTTCCGGCAAGGCCACAATGACATCCGGATTGAAGGTAATGTGTTCTGTTTTATTCAGCAATGCGAAAATCAGCCAGCCCGCTGCAATCGCTAGCAGGACTGAATAGCGGTTGACCCAAGCGGTTTTGTGGCCCATCAGGAAAAAGGTGATGCTCACCACCACAATGCCCCCCAGCAAAACCACCAAATCCACCGGCTGGCCCTCTTCCACAATGCCGAGCAAGCCGCCGATGATCGATTCGCTTAATTGCAGGACGAGAAGCAGCAAGTAGACAAACGTAATCGTCGGAGTGAATAAAGCTTTCATTTTCCCAACTACTCCGGTATAGGCAAAAACGAAGAACAGCAGCCCGCTGTAAAGAAGGCCGCTTTGCAGCGCCTGCAAGGATGCTTCCATCGTGGGATACATAACGCCGATCAGCCCGGCATAGACGATGAAGATTCCCCACCACAAGCCGGCTGGCCCTTCGTTGATCGGCATCCGGTGCCCAAGCCATGCTTGGATGAGACAGGCAAGGCCCAGCACGAAAATCGTCCGCTGGACAAATAACGCCGTGTCGCCGCTGTCCATGCCAAACACATTGGCAATGGCAATCGGGGCTGCAATGGACGACGCCAAAAGAAACACCGCCCATTGAATTCCTCCAAATATATTTTTCATGTTCCATTGCTCCAATTCCTGAAGGCTGTTTTATCTGTCCAGTATACCCCTTTTTCCGGATATAAAAAAAGAAGCCCTGAAGAATTCAGGACTTCTTGTCGCGCTCAAAATCTTTTTCCTGGGCGGTCTCTTTTTGTTCCGCTGGAATTTGAATTTTGTCTTCCTGGCTGCTGCCAGTTTCGCTATTTTTATGGTAAACAACCGGATAACCTTGCTCTTCCAATTGTTTCACTTGTTTTCTGGAAGCTCTTACCAAAAGCCATACAATCAGAATCGACAAAATGAAAATGATCACTACCGAGATAATCCCTGGAATGTATTCTGATTTATCTTCAGGAAAATATAAAAATTCCATTGCTTTGTTTCCCGCCTTTATATGTTGAAGTTTCCCTTCATTATACAGGAAAGCAAATTCCACTTTAGAAAGGAACGTGAACATTTCGTGGCGAACTGTTGGCAATTCGCGTACATCTATTCGCGGTTACCGTCCGGTTCAGAAAAGCTGAAAAGTTAACGGCTTTCCGATACAACGGTAAAACGTTTATTGATATGCCGCGGATTTTCAATTTCATCCACTAAAGCGATGGCATAATCCGGATAGCTGATGTAGCTTTTGCCTTTTTTGTTGACGGTGATGCTGTCTTCACCGATTTGATACTGGCCCGTCCGTTTGCCGTCTGCGTCGAAAAATGCTGCCGGGCTCATAAACGTCCAGCTGATGCCTTCTGCTGCTTCAAGGTCTGCCAGGTTTTGCCCCTGGTTCGATGCAATGGCTTTAAACGCATCCGGAAATTCCGGTGTTTCAATCAACCGGGTGGTTCTCGCTTCGTCGACAAACAGACTGCCTGCGCCTCCCACGACAATCAACCGGGTGTCCGGAGCCCCTTTCAGCGCCTGTATCAGTATTCTTCCCGCTTCTACGTGCTGCTCCGCTTTTTCCGGAGGCACACCAAAAGCATTCACGACCACATCGAACGCTTTTAGATCTTCAGCTGTCAAACTGAAAACGTCTTTTTCCAAAACCTGCACGGACGCATCTTCCATTTTCGCCGCGTCTCTGACAATGGCTGTTATGTCATGCCCTCTTGAAACTGCCTCTTTCAAAATCAAGCTTCCCGCTTTTCCCGTGGCACCGATAATCCCAATTTTCATCCTGACCGCCTCCATTTTTTATAGTTGGTCTACAGATTCCTTCAGTATCTCAAATGAACGCTTTCTCTTTTCCTGATCGTAAATATAAGAAACTGCCATCAATTCGTCAATCGGCACTTCATCAACGAACGAGCGCAGCTGGCCGCTGACGGTTGCCCGGTCTCCCATAAATGTATACTGTGACATGCTGCGTGCCACGTTTTCTTCATACAAACTCCATTTGCCGTCCATCGTATCAACCGGTGGCTGAAGCAGATTTTTCGTGCCTCTCACCACATTCAAATAAAACATCTGGCTGGAAGTCGCCAGTCTTTCCGCTTCTTCGTTTGTTTCTGCCGCTACTACATTCACGCAAACAATGACGTACGGTTCGGCCAAGTATTCAGATGGCTGGAACTGGCTGCGGTATATCTGAATCGCCTGCTTCAGCTGCTGCGGCGCAAAATGGGCTGCAAACGCATAAGGCAGCCCCAAACGGGCTGCGAGCTGGGCGCTGGATGTGCTCGACCCGAGAATAAAAATCGGCACTTCAGTTCCGACTCCCGGATAGGCATGGACCATGCCCTGATGTTCAATCGGCTTTAAGTAGTTTTGCAGTTCCACTACATCTTGCGGAAACACATAAGCCGTTTCCTGCGTCGTTCTGCGCAGCGCATGCGCGGTTTGCATATCAGTGCCTGGCGCACGGCCAAGGCCGAGATTGACGCGTCCCGGATGCATCGTTTCCAATGTCCCGAATTGTTCCGCCACGACAAGCGGTGTGTGGTTCGGCAACATGACGCCTCCCGAACCTACTTGGATCGATTCTGTATGGTCCAGCACTTTGGAAATCAAAATAGATGTCGCAGAACTTGCAAGTGTCGGCGAATTGTGGTGCTCCGATAACCAAAAACGGCGATACCCGAGTTTCTCTACATGCTGGGCCAGGCTGACCATATCATCAAGTGCGTCTTTTGCTGTTTGTCCCTCGGAAATGGCAACCAAATCCAAAACGGATACAGGCAATGTTTTTATATGCTGGTTCATCAAATAACTTCCTTTCAATTCAAGCTGCCATTTAACCATAGAACCAAAATATCTTGAATACAAGCTATCTGCTCGGCAAGTCCACTCTTAGGCTTTGCCATTTGATTGGATCCAGGTAGGGACCTGGTCGTCTTCATCAAATTCAATGATGACATCCGTAACGCCCTGCACCCCTTCTTTGATCCGTTTTTCGATATAGTCCCGAATGTCATCCGCTTCCGCAATCGTCATTTGAGGATCTACTTCAAGCTTTAATTCCACATGAAAATGGTCGCCTTCTTTAATAACGTCCAAGTCCTGGATATCGTTTACTTTTGGATGCTGCAGAACCTTAGCACCAATTCGGGCCTGCATTTTTACGTCTGCTGCCCCTAAAGCGCCGGCGGCGTTATCGAGAAACACACGGCCTACTACCAAAATCAGCATGATTCCGATAATGACCGACGCATAGCCTGTGGCACTGTGAAATGGCGTATACGTGGCCAGCACAATGGCAATCAACGCAAGCAGCGCTCCGCCGACCGCTACATTGTCTTCCAAAAACACCAGTTTCGTAGCCGGTTTCGCGTCTTTCGCGTGTCTATAGCTGGCCGGAATAAATTTAAGGCCTTTAGTTGTTTCTGGTGGAAGATGCTCAGTAATTTCGCGCATTGCTTTGTACAGAACAAATCCTTCCAATAAAGCTGCCGCCCCAAGAACACTTATATTTATCCAAAATCCTTCTTCGGAGTGCACAGCATCCGAAATATGGTGCAGGCCTTCCACAATGGTTTCATAGGCCAACACGCCAACTATTAATACAGCCCCCAGCAGAACCAGGTTGACTAACCGGCCAAACCCGCCGGGAAAACGTTCAGTCGGCGCTTTCTTGCTGAATGCCGACCCGATGAAGACGAAAAACTGATTGGCCGCATCTCCGAAACTGTGCATCATTTCGGCAAACATCGCGACATTTCCAGATAGTAAGTAAGCTGCCGTTTTAATCAGGCCTACCACTAAATTGACAATGGCTGCCCACAGGGCTGATTTGTTTCCCATTTTTAAAAGCTTTATAAATTCTTTCATCTGTCCGCATCCTTTCAGCCTTCTGCTGTTCAAAAGTTCTTTCTCTCTTTATTTCCCTAATTCTTAAAGAAAAACACCCAATTTTTTCTGCAAAAAAATAAACAACCGGCGCAGAATCCCCCGCCGGTTGCTTATTAAATTTCAACAGTTTGGCCGATTTTTGCAAACTGGACATTCCCGGCATAAGTTTTTTTGGCCGCCTCCAGAATTTCTCCAATATCTCCATACTGCGGCAAATGGGTCAGCCATAACTCTTTCGCACCAGCCTGCGCAGCAAGTTGACCGGCCTGGCTTCCGCTCATATGCCCTTTAATAATGCCAATGTATTTTTCGTATAAGTTCGCTTCCGATACCAAAAGTTCCGCCTCTTTTGAAAAACGCACCAATTCATCAGTCCATTCCGTATCCGCTGTAAACACAACCGATTTTCCGTCTGCTGTAAATTTCAGTGCTAAGCAATAAACGGGATGAATGGTTTCACAGAAGGATACGTGCCAAGGTCCGATTTGCATATCACGGGAAACGTCAATCGGCCGCCCTTCGGTTACGCCTTTATACGACAGGCTTTCGAACATAGCCGGATCCCGGTCGTGGCCATAAATCGGAAACGGCGTTTCCCATTCCTTCAATTGCATTCCGACCATAGCCGCATGCTGCAGCACACCAATATCCGCCACATGGTCAGGATGGTAGTGGCTGATGACTGCCGCATCCAGATGGCGCAGTTCGGTATAGTTTTGAACCGCTGCCAGGACACCGCTGCCGCAGTCAACCAAACAGCGGAACCCTTCATGTTCCAGCAAAAATGAGGAAGTAGCCTCGTTTTTGTTCGGATAGCCTCCCCAAATTCCGATCGTGGTAATCCTCATGCAAATCGCTCCCTTGGTTTTTTCTTTAGTATAACGGATTGCTGCTGAGCTATCTTGTTTAATGAACGAGGCTTAGTGGTATGCATAGTAGTAGGATAGTTCTTAACAAATAAATTTTGGAGGGATTACTTTGACCGTAAAAATGACCGTAGAAAACGCTTTGCAGGCAAAAGCCGAAATCGAAAAGTTGGAGACGCAAGGATACACGCATGATGAGATTTATGTATTTGCGCACGACAAACGCCGCGAAGCCGACATTGCCGATGCATTAGATACCGAACAAGTCGGCGGCTTTTTAAAATCCTTGAAGAACATGACCGTTTCACGCGGCGATCAATTGCGCTCAGAAATGGCAGCAGCCGGTTTAACGACCGATGAAGCTGCAGAATATGAAGAAGAACTCGACAAAGGCAAACTTGTCATTATCGCCAACAAAAATGCATAATACTGATTTATGCCCACCTTCTACAGCGGAAGGTGGGTTTTCTATGCTTTTATAATATTTCTGGACTGATTTCACAGCTATATTGGGAAAGGTCTTCCATACCTCTAGTCAAATAGCCGCGTCTCGCTTCCCCCTCTTTTCCTCTATTGAAACGCTTACTTTAATTTGTTATATTTGAATAAGGTTAATTTTCTAATTATAGAGAGAATAGTTTTCTATGGGGAGAAAGTAACTTCAAGGGGGATGTTTATGAAGAAGAGTTTAAAAATGGGGAGTGCCTTTATTGGCATTATTGTTGGAGCAGGATTTGCTTCCGGACAAGAAATCCTCCAGTACTTTACGAGTTTCGGGATCATGGGAATTTTGGCTGCATTTATCTCAACGGTGATGTTTGCCTATCTCGGTATGAGCTTAACGCGATTGGGAAGCCGAATGCAGAAAACGTCCCATAAAGAAGTCATTTATGGAATCAGCGGAAAAATTCTGGGCACTATTGTTGATTATATTATCATTTTCACGCTGTTTGGCGTCGGCGTCGTCATGGTTGCCGGAGCCGGCTCGATTTTCACTCAGCAATTCGGTCTTCCGGCGGCTCTGGGAAGCACCATTCTGATTGTGCTCGTCATTTTAACGATTATGCTCAATGTAGAAAAAGTCATTGCCATTATCGGCGGAATTACGCCTTTCCTGATCTTGATGGTTGTCGTTCTTGCAGTTTACAGCTTATCAACCATGGATTCATCGTTTTCATTCTTGGATCCGATTGCAAAAGAGCAGCTGTCAGCGGTGCCAAACTGGTTCTTGTCCGCTTTGAACTATGCTTCTTTCAACATCGCAGTGGGCGCCTCCATGGCCATTGTTATGGGCAGTACTGAAAAAGATGAAAAAATTGCAGCTCGCGGCGGATTATTCGGCGGCCTTGGATTAGGGGCATTGATCATTTTGAGCCATTTGGCGATTTTTGCGAAAGTGGATGAAGTCGGCAGCGCAGAAATGCCAATGCTTCAAATCGCCAATGATATCTCCCCGATCGTGGGTTGGTTCATGTCCATTATTCTATTCGGAATGATTTTCAATACCGCAGTCGGCATGGTCTACGCGTTTTCAGCGCGCTTCATGCAATCCGGCACAGCCAAATTCAAGATTTTCGTTATCATTGTCGGAATCATTTCGTACGTCTTAAGTTTTGTCGGTTTTACCGAACTGGTGAATATGTTCTACCCGGTAGTCGGCTATCTCGGATTCTTCCTGGTAGCAGCCTTGATCTGGGCAGACATCAGAAGTTCGGGTAAACCGGTGGGCATTAAAAACAGCCTGAATAATAATTGAGCGAAAGCCGCCAAAGCATGCAAGTCCCGCTTTGGCGGCTTTTCATGTTATGGTTTTAGTAAACCATGCTGGAAGGAGCATTTTTTCATGGACGCTTTTATCAAAACACCCGAACAGCAAAAGCTGGCCGCGCAGATCCAGTCCTTGCAGCCGGCCTTTCAACAGCGCGAGCCGGAACTCGATGCCCTTGGCTCGTTTCCTCACAAAAACATACAGGATTTAAAAAACATCAATTACCATACCTTAACGCTGCCGGCAGAGTACGGGGGACAAGGGCTTGGCTTATACGAATACATATTGGCCCAGGAAGCGATATCCAAAGCGTCAGGCCCTACCGGCTTATCGATGGGCTGGCATGTCGGAATTGTGCTGGAATTTGCCGAAAACCGGCACTGGCATTCCGAATCAGCGGAATGGCTGATGAAAAAGATTGCGGACGGCGCCTTGATCAACACTGCGGCCACCGAAAACAATGCAGGCAGCCCGGCACGCGGCGCCTTGCCCCGGACTACTGCTGTACGCGATGGTGATGAATGGATCGTCAACGGGGAAAAGACTTACACTTCCCTCGCGCCTGCCCTCGACTATATTTTTGTGACGGCTTCTTCGGAAACCGACGAAGTGATGACAGTGATTATCCCGCGGGAAGCGGAAGGTGTTTCAATTGATGAAACCTGGGATATGCTGGCGATGCGCGGCACTGCGAGCCATACACTCGTGCTCCAAAACGTCCGCATACCGGCTTCCTATGTGCTGAAGCCTTCAGGTGCCCAAGCCGCCGGCAAAGGCTGGCTGCTTCACATTCCGGCTTGTTACATCGGCATCGCCGCTGCAGCGCGCGATTACGCGATTGAATTTGCCGCTTCTTACTCCCCCGCATCACTCGGCAAACCGATTGCCGAGACGCCGAATATCCGGCAGACCATCGGGGAGATGGAGCTTGAACTCGCCACTGCCCGCCATATGCTTTACGGCACAGTCGAACGCTATGAGCAGGCAGCTGACAAGTCTGCGATGGACGAAGCGCTCGACGTGGCCAAAATAGCCGTAACCCATGCAGCTATGGACGTTGTTGATAAAGCGATGAAAATTGTCGGCTCACGCGCGCTTTCGGAAGCCAATCCGATGCACCGCCATTACTTGAATATCCGTGCCGGCTTATACAATCCGCCCATGGAAGACATGGTGAAAGCGCAACTGGCCGGAAAAGCCATCGAGTTTTTCAAAACCAAAAATGGAGGCGAATCAATTACATGAGTATACAAATCCACATTAACGACCGCGTCATCGAAGCTTTTCAGTTTTCACAGGAAACGGTGAAAAAGCCCGGCACCGAAGGGGAACTGCACAAAATTATTTTTGATTTTAAAGTGACGAGCCAGGAGTACCACGACATTGCCGTGCTGTTGTATGAAATGGATTTCCAGATCCGCGTGCCCGAGAAGAACTTGGATTTCCCGGCGTCCATTTCCAATTATTCCACGTCCATCACGAACCTTTACCAGGAAGGCGAAGTAGCCGATTATCATCTGGAATTGGTGGAAAAAGCATAACAGAACGCCAAAAAGAAGGCTGGAGACTAGCTCCCGGCCTTCTTTTTGCTTTTATGCCCAACTTCGGATGGTTTATGCCCAAGTTTTGAAATTTATGCCCGACTTCGTGCCCCTTATGCCCAACTCGGCTCATTCCCGCTTAAAGCGGCTGCCCCGGCGTCTCGATCTCAGCTTCTGCATCAATTCCTGCGCTTCGTTTTCTTTGGCTTCCGCCGTTTCTTCGTCCAATGCAATTGAGACGATTTCTTCACCGTTCAGCTCGATTTCAAACCACGAATTCACCCGGCTGCCTTCCGGCAAGTGCCTGATAGGCAAAATGATTTCCTGCTTAGCCTCTTCCAGCAGGATCACTGCCAAATGGCCGTCTTCTATTCGGTCCAATGTGCCTCTCATTCAATCACTCCCCTACGCAAGCAAGGCCTTGTTCTTTAATGGCGCTAATTTTGCCGTTGCCGATTCCTTTTATTTTATCCAGTTCTTCAATGGTTTTAAACGGCCGCTCTTTGATGATGGCTTCGGCCAAAGATGCTCCGATGCCCGCAATTTCCTGCAATTCAGCAGTGGACGCCTTATTGATGTCCAGGCAGCGATTTTTCCCTTCCACCACTGTCCCTTCTTTTTCCGTACGGATTTCATAGGTTTTTCCGTTTGTGTCAAGCACCACCGTACCGTTGACATCGGTGCCGTATACTTCCGCTCCGGCATTTTCCACAGCAGCGATCACTTCCGCATGCGGATGCCCGTAGGAATTATCGATTCCGGCACTGTATACCGCCACTTCAGGCGATACCGCTTTTAGGAAGGCATTGCTTGTGGAAGTATTGGAGCCGTGGTGGCCGATGTGCAGAATTTCCGCATCCAAATCCGCTCCATTATCGATCATCGCCTGTTCTTCCTTCACGCCGGAATCCCCTGTAAAGACAAAATCGATGTCGCCGTATGTCAGCTTCAGTGAGATGGATTCCTCATTGGCCTTGCCGGTAATTTCTTCCGGGTACAGCACTTCGACTTTCATGCTGCCGACATCAAACACTTCTCCGGTCCGCGGTTCATAGTAATCTGTGCCCGTCTCGTCAATCGCCTTTAAGGCATTGATGAACGTATTCGACGTGCTTGCATTTCCGGACATCCAGACTTCTCCGACTTCAAATTGTTCGACGACGCGCTCCAATTGGCCGATATGATCGGAATCAGGATGCGTACCCACGACAATATCCAATTTTTCAATTCCGTGTGCCTTCAAATAATCGACGGTCGCTGTACTGTTCCAGTCGCCGGTATCGATCAGCAGCCTGTAATCTCCAAACTCCAAAAGTGTGGCATCCCCTTGCCCGACATCGATAAAATGAACCTTTAAATTTTCTTTTGCCGGTTCTGTCGCTGTAGGTGGTTCGGATGGACTGGGCTTTTCCGGCGGTTTTGCCTGCTGCAGGCACCCTGCCATCAGCAGCACGAGAATCAATACAGCCAACCCTAAACGGTTATTTTTCATAATTCTTCGCCTCTTCCTATACTGAATTTTACCATATTCGCAGCTGCCCTTTCTCTTTTGAAACGGTTAAAAGGACCGGAATACGCGGGCATCATTCAAAAAGAAGCGGACATTCCTTTGCCAAGCAACGCAAAAAAAGCTGGCTCGTCAATCCGGCCAGCTTTTCTTCTTTGGAATCAGGTAGACATGAAGTCTCCGCCGTTCATATGCAAAAATTGCCCGGTCATATACGAATTTTGGGAATCCGCCAAAAAGACATAGGCTTTTACGAGTTCATAAGGCTGGGCGGGCCTTCCAGCGGGCACGTCTTTGCCGAATCCTTCTTCCAGCTCCGGATCCAGGTGGCCGAACGTTTTCGTGATCAGCGGCGTCCAAACCGGGCCTGGAGCAATGCCGTTCACTGCAATCCCTTCCCGCACAAAGCGGCGGGCAAGCGAGCGCGTCATCGAAACCATGGCACCGTTCGCCCCGGCATAATCGATCAAATCCGAATGCCCGCGGTACGCATTGATGGAAGCTGTATTGATGATGCGGGCACCTTCCTTTAAATGCGGGCGTGCCGCCCGGACCAGGTACAGCATCGCGAACGCCTTGATTTCAAACGTCTTCAATATTTGTTCGTCGGTAATGTCCACTGGATTGCTCTGGGGGTATTGATAACCGGCATTGTTGACGAGAATATCAATTTGTCCGAATGAATCGAGCGCAAATTGAACAAGCTTATCGCATTGCTCGGATTTCCCCAAGTCTCCTCTCAGCGCCTTTGCCTCGCCTCCGTAGCTTTCAATCGTTTGGATCGTTTTTGCGGTAGCTTCTTCATCGTCCAAGTACCCGATTACCACTTTTGCGCCTTCTTTGGCGTAAGCGTAAGCGACTGCTTGTCCGATGCCGCTATTTCCGCCAGTAATAATAGCCACTTTTCCCTGGAGGACACCGCTCGCTTTGTAGTCTTTCAAATCCGTATTATCGAAATTCCCCTCAGCCATATTATCACCCTTCCCGGTTCGGTTATTTACTGTGTACTTTTTCCAGCCCCCATACTTCGTCTGAATATTGCCGGATGGTCCGGTCGCTTGAAAAAATTCCGGATTGGGCGATGTTCACTACCGACATTTCTTGCCAAGCCAAGCTGTCTTCGTACTCTGCCAATACGCGGTTATGGGTTCTGGCATAATGTTGAAGGTCTTTCAGCACAAAGAACGGATCGTTCTCGCCAATAAGCTGGCGGCGGATAAAGTCAATGTTTTCGGCACCTTTTGACAGGCTGCCGCTTAACAATTCACTGACCACCCGTCCAATCTCACGGTCCTTTTCAATGAATTCCCGTGCATGATAGGTTTTTTCTTTTTCAAACTGCATGACCTGCTGTGCAGATAACCCGAAAATAAAGGCGTTGTCGTCTCCGATCTGTTCAACGATTTCTACCGTCGCTCCGTCAAAAGTGCCCAGCGTTACGGCCCCGTTCATCATGAATTTCATATTGCCTGTGCCGGAAGCTTCTTTTGAGGCGGTCGAAATCTGTTCACTGATATCCGCTGCCGGGAACATTTTTTCAGCCCGGCTGACGCTGTAATCTTCCACAAAAACGACGTGGAGATGGTGGCGTGCAACAGGATCCGTGTTGATCTGTTCCGCTATTGTATTGATCAGCTTAATCACTTGTTTGGCGAATTGGTAGCTCTTTGCCGCCTTGCCCGCAAAGAAGAATGTGCGCGGATGCGGACGGTAAGAGGCATCTTCTTTAATCCGGTTGTAAAGCATTTGAATATGAAGGATGTTCATCAGCTGCCGCTTGTAGCCATGAAATCTTTTGATATGCATATCGTAAATCGACTCAGGGTCGATCGTTACGGCTTGATGTTTCACTAAATAATCGGCAAGCTGGTTCTTTTTCTGCTGCTTTACAGCTTTAAAATCACCGAGAAACACCGGATCCTGCGTAAATTCATTCAGCTTATGGAGTTTCATCGTGTCCCGTTTCCATTCGTCCCCGATGGCGGAAGAAATCAGATCCGAAAGTTCAGGATTCGCTTTCATCAGCCAGCGCCTGTGTGTGATGCCATTGGTTTTATTGTGGAATTTATGAGGAAAGTGCTCATTCAGCTCTTTCATTTCCCGCATTTTCAAAATGTCCGTATGCAGCTTGGCCACTCCGTTCACTCTGTAGCTGCCCACGACAGCAAGCGTCGCCATTTTGACTGTTCCATCATCGATGATGGCGAGTTTCTTCAACGCTTCAGGCTCTAATTTTTCCTGATGGCATTTCTCCTTAAAGCGGCGGTCGATTTCCTGGATGATCATATAGACACGCGGAAGCAGCTGTTCAAGCATGTGGCTGCTCCACTTCTCCATCGCTTCTTCCAGGATGGTGTGGTTGGTATACGAAATGGTATGCGTCGTAATTCCCCACGCTTCTTCCCATGACAATCCTTCTTCATCGAGCAGAATCCGCATCAGTTCAGGAATAGCTAAAGCCGGATGGGTATCATTGATTTGAATGGCTACGTGCTTCGGCAGAACCGTTATCGGAAAATCACGATTTTTGACTATAGTCTGCAGGGAAGCGCTGCATAGAAAATATTGCTGCTTTAACCGGAGAAGTTTCCCTTCCTCGGTCGAATCATCGGGATACAAACGGTCCGAGATGGTTTCGACTTGCTGCTGATACGCGTCGATATCGCCGTCAGGCAGCAACTGCTGTTCCGGCAGTTCGGCTTGCCACAAGCGCAGTGTGTTGACGGTGTTTCCATACGCACCGACGATCGGCATATCGTACGGTACAGCTTTCACCCACTTTGCATCTCTATGCTCCGGCTTGAAGGGCCCCTTGCCTGAAGCATGCAGTTTCCCGAAAAACGGGATATATAGCGCCAAATCTTCCCGCCTTGTATCCCATCCTATGGAATCGTTTATCCAGTCGGTCGGCTGCTCCGTCTGAAACCCGTCGTTTAAGCCTTGGCTGAACAATCCGCCTTTATAGCGGATGCCGCAGCCATGCCCCGGCATTTGAAGCGAGGCAAGAGAGTCCATAAAACAGGCGGCAAGCCGTCCAAGGCCTCCGTTCCCAAGGCCCGGTTCAGGTTCCTGCTCTTCGAGTTCCGCCAAACTATAGCCAAGTTCATCCAGGCCTTCGTTTACCATCTTATAGAGCGACAAGTTCACTAAGTTCTGACCCAGCATGCGGCCAATCAAAAATTCAATCGAAAAATAATACAACTGTTTCCGCTGCTCTTCCTGATATAGATAAGTCGTCTCATCCCAATCTCTTTGGACAAATTCCCGCACCATGCCAGCCAAAATGGAATAGGCGGTTTTCGAAGATGCAGGCTGTTGCTGCTGTTCCAGCAGCTTTACAAAATTTTCTTTGAATTCTTCTTTAGAATAAAACATCCGCCACCTTCACTTTCCGGCGATTCCCTCATATAAGCTGGCGTATTCTTTTGCAGAACGCAACCAAGAGTAATCGCCCTGCATGCCGTTTTGTTTGATCATCTTCCAATGGTCAGGCTGTTGATACAGGGATAAGGCACGGTTCACGGCTTCTGCAAAACTTTCATGCTTTGAAAAATCACTTAAAAATCCATTGCCGCTCCGCAAGTTGGAATCGTACTCCACGACCGTATCTTTGAGTCCCCCAGTCTTGTTGGCTACTGGCACCGTGCCATAGCGCATCGAAACCAGCTGGCTTAACCCGCACGGTTCAAAATGGGACGGCATCAAAAAGATATCGGCGCCTGCGTACAGCAAGTGGGCAAGTGATTCGTCAAAACCGATATGGGCTACCACTTTCCCTGGAAAGTCCGCTTCCAGGACTCTGAAAAACTGCTCATACTGGCTTTCACCGGAACCCAGCAAGACAAACTGAACGTCTTGTGTTTCCAGTATCCCCGGCAATGTCTGCTCCAAAACATCAATTCCTTTTTGGCCGGACAACCGGGAAACCATGGTCAACAGCGGCACATCTCCGCGCTCGGGAAGTCCGAAACGGGATTGGACCGCCCGCTTATTGACCGCCTTATTCTCTACAGAAGTCTGGTCGTAAACCATTGCGATTTCCATGTCGGCAGCCGGGTTATAAGCTTCCGTATCCAGGCCGTTCAAAATGCCGATCAAATCTTCTTCTCGTGTACGCAACAACGACTCCAGTTTCTCCCCGTATTGCTCCGTCAGGATTTCGTTCCGGTAAGTGGGGCTGACAGTCGTCACCTTGTCGGCGTAAACAATGCCTGTTTTCAGGAAATTGACGTTATTATGCCAGGAAACGGCTTCATCCTGAAAATAAGCTTCGTCCATTCCCAGTTCTTCGACCAATAAGGATTTCGGAAACCACCCTTGGAATTGGAGGTTGTGAATCGTTAAAATTGTCTTCACGTTTTGTTTTAACGAAGCGTAGCGCGCATCTTCCTTCAGCAAAAATGGAACCATCCCCGTATGCCAGTCATGAATATGTAAAATATCCACACCCTCTTCCAGGGTTTCCACCGCTGCCAGCACCGCGCGGTTGAAAAAAGCGAAACGTTCGCCGTCGTCCGGCTGGCTGTATATTTGATCACGGGCAAAATAAGAGTCGTTTTCCACCAATACATAGCGGACGCCTTTGAGCACGTACTCAAAAAGCGTATGGGTGTTTTGCTCCCCTTTAAACGGGACTTGGATTTCTCCAAACAACGAAAACTCACTTTTATATTCTTCTGGGATCAAGCTGTATTTGGGAAGAATTACGGTGACTTCATGGCCAAGCGCCACTAATTCTTTTGGCAATGCGCCCATCACGTCAGCGAGCCCTCCGGTTTTTACAAAAGGCACGCATTCCGCAGCAGCCATTACAATCTTCATCGGACTTCCTCCTTTGTTACACGCTCTCCTTTACGGAGAACCACCGGTTTTTCCGGCGTTCCTTTAAGCACTACACCTTCTTCGATATGCACGTCCTTATCCGCAATTACATAAGACAACTCGCAGTTTTTCTCAATGAACGATTTTTGCATGATGACGCAATGGTCCACCCGGCTGCTTTGATTGACGGAAACGGCCCGGCTGATAATGCTGTTATCTACTGTGCCTTCTATCGTGCTGCCGTTGGCGATCAAACTTTGGGTCACATGCGATCCCGGCATGTAGCGGGTAGGCGGCTCATCTTTCACTTTTGTATAAATGGGGCGGTTTGACAGGAACAATTCGTTTCTTTTGTCTTTTTCCAATAAATCCATTGATGCCTGGAAATAACTTTCCATAGAATCGATAATGGCATAGTAGCCTGTGTATTCATATTTCCCAAACGTATACGGGGCTTTCTTCAATTTCACGACGTCTTCCACACTGATAATGCGTTTTTCCCGGTGGGTTCGAATCAATTCCTTCAATAGGCTTTTCTTCAATATATAGTTGCTCAATCCCGTCTCGCCGCTGACCGCTTCCATGATGTCAACGCCGGATGTAATATGGGCATCGAGCATGTCTTCGTAATCGATTTGGCATACTGTCGAACAAGTCGTCACGACGATATAATCCTGCCGGCTTTTATTGAAAAAATCCATATGCTCTTCAAGCGCTGCAAACGAACCGACTGTAATTTGGCCACCCGCTTTTTGAGAGATGGGCAAAAAATACAGCCCATCTTTCCGCCGGTCCAAATCCCAGTTTTTCCCCATGCCGATATGGTCCAGTAAGGAAACAAACGGATACGTAGCAAAGACGCCGACCGAATTGATATTAGAATTCACGATATTCGACAAAGTAAAATCGATCAATCGGTAACGCCCCGCAAAAGGCACTGAAGCCGTCGTGCGGTAAATCGTCAAGTCTTCAAGTCCAGGCTTCTTCACAGTAGCATCAATGACTGCGGCCATTCTCATTTGCCAACACTTCCTTTCCACTCCTCTATGAGGTCTTGGGTCAATAAGACAATTTCATCCCCTTGTTCTTTCAGCTCAAAATTTTCGGGAATTATTAAGTCAGGTGGAATGATCACTCTCGACAACTTGGCGCCGCTGCCAATCTTCACGCAGTTCATGACAACACATTCGTAGAGAGATGCGCCTTCTTTCACTTCGACGTCTTGGAAAACAATCGACTTCTCCACTTTCCCATTGATGACACACCCTTCATTGATCAGTGCTTCCTGTAAATAGCCGTTTTCGCCGACTACTTGCGGCGGCAATTGCGGATTGGAAGAGAAAATCCGCCAATCCGGGTCATTCAGGTTCAACCCCGAATTTGAATTCAGCAAGTCCATATTGGCTTCCCATAAACTTTCTACCGTTCCAACATCTTTCCAGTAGCCTTTGTATGGATAGGCCACCATTTTTTCACCTTGTTCCAGCATCAATGGAATAATATCTTTTCCAAAATCATGGGAAGAGTTTTCATTGTCGTTATCGATCAGCAAATACTTTTTCAGCTTCGCCCAATCAAAGATGTATACGCCCATTGAAGCCAAATTGCTTTCCGGTTCTGCCGGTTTTTCTACAAATTCTTTGACTTGCATGTTTTCGTCGGTATTCATAATCCCGAAGCGGCTGGCATCCTTCCACGGTACTTCAATAACCGAAATCGTCGCTCCCGCGTTTTGTTCAATATGGAAATCCAGCATCGTCTGGTAGTTCATTTTGTAGATGTGGTCACCCGATAGAATGATGACATACTGCGGATCTTGCTCCGTCAGGTATTTGATGTTCTGGTAAATGGCGTTTGCAGTGCCGTCGTACCACTTGATGCCTTCCATTCCTGCGTATGGCGTCAACATCGTAACGCCTCCGGCACGCCGGTCGAGATCCCAGGGCGTCCCAAGCCCGATATAATTATGCAAAACGTGTGGCTGGTACTGTGTCAGGACACCTACGGTATGGATTTCGGAATTTACACAGTTCGACAACGGAAAATCGATGATCCGGTACTTGCCACCAAACGGAATAGCGGGCTTCGCAATATCATAGGTCAGTGACTTTAAACGGCTTCCCTGTCCTCCTGCCAAAAGCATTGCGACTATTTTTCTTTTCATGCCTCTACACTCCCATCTTGTTTTAGTTTCCAAATGCTTACGGTAAACGCCGACAATTCCATTTCCATCGAGTACGGCTGCTTTTTCCAAGGGACAGGCTGCGCCTGCAGCTCTACCACATTTCCGTTTCCGGCTTTTCCGGAACCGCCGCTTGCGGTTGAAAAGATTTGCTGATAAAAACCATTTGCGGGAAGGCCTATTTGAAATGCTTCATAAGGGCGTTCTGAAAAATTGCAAATTACGATGCACGTGTCTTCAGCCAAATGCCCTCTTCGGATAAACGAAAGCACTCCTTGTTCACTATTGTCGGCATCCAGCCATTCAAATCCTTTGCGGTCATAATCCAGCTCAAATAATGCCCGTTCTTTTTTATAAAAACTTAAGACTTTGCTAGTGAATGAGGCCATTTCCCGGTGAGCCTTATAATCGAACAAATGCCAGTCCAGTTCAGGCTGGAAATTCCAAGGATCCATTTGCCCGAATTCCTGCCCCATAAACAGCAGTTTTTTTCCGGGAAAAGCCATCCAAAACCCGAGCAATAACCGCATCTGTGCAAACTTCTCTTCGGTGGTCCCCCATAGTTTCCCGAGTAAAGATCCTTTTTCCGGAATCACTTCGTCGTGGGAAAAAGTCGAAATGAATTTCTCTTCGTAGTAATAGGCCATGGCAAAATTGAGTTTCCGATGAACTTCCCGGCGTTCCGGGAATGGCGTCTTCAAATACGCTTGTGTATCGTTCATCCAGCCGAAATTCCATTTATAATCAAAGCCGATGCCGCCTTCTTCAACCTTCCCTGTCACTTTCGGAAAATGCCAGGCATCTTCTGCAATCAACATGGCCTCCGGATAATGGAGCCGCAAGCTTGCAGTCAACTTGCGCAAAAAATCTGCGCCTTCCTCGTTGTGCGGCCTTTCCGGACGATTCGGAATAAACAATAGATTCACTATTGCATCCATCCGGCAGCCGTCGAATTTATACTCCTCAAACCAGTAATGGGCACTCGATAGGATGAAACTGACGACTTCTCCTTTTTGCACATCAAAGTTCAATGTTCCCCAATCGGGATTGCTCCTGCGCTCCGGACGCTGCTCTTCGTAAAGCAGCGATCCATTGAACATGGCCAGTGCGTGCGTATCGACGCAGAAATGACCCGGCACCCAATCCGATATCAAGCCAATGCCGCTTTCTGCACATTTGGCGATGAAATATTTCAAATCATCTACTGTACCGTAGCGGCTGGTCGGCGCAAAAAATCCCGTTGTCTGATAACCCCATGATTCATCCAGCGGATGTTCCGTAATCGGCAGCATTTCAATATGGGTAAAGCCCTGTTTCTTCACATAAGGAATCAATTCACCAGCCAGCTCGCGGTAGGTCAGGAAGTTCCCTTCTTTATTCCGTTTCCAGGTTCCGATATGTACCTCATAAATGGCCATCGGTTTTTCAAAATGATTGTTCACGATGCTTTTTTTCTTTTCTAAAACTTCCTCAGACCACACATGATTGGAGTTGCCTGCCACTACTGAACGATGCTGCGGCCTTTTTTCATTAGCCCGCGCAAATGGATCCGTTTTGCGTATCAACTCCCCTTGTGCCGTTTCCATTTCATATTCGTACACAAAACCCGTCAAATCTTCCGGTACGCGCACTTCCCAAACTGTTGGATCGAGCGGAAGCGGAGCCATTTGGTACTGCCTTTCATTCGCATCCTGCGAATCGGAAACAATTGCGGAAACGCTTTTGACATCTGGGGCCCATACCGCAAAGCAAGTCACATCTTGGTGAATATGTGAACCGAAATACAGATAAGCATCTGTCATCTTTCCGGTATGAAAATCTGATAATTTTTCTGCAGTAAATGAGACCAAGGTATCGCCCAAAAAAACACCTCCAAAAGTACTGGCAATTTTCTCGTTCCTATTACCATTATTCTACATTCAACAACAGAATCCCTTGAAAAAAATCGGAATATTTGAAAATCAGATAGATTTGCAACAGAGGAACAGCGGCCCACTGAGGCGTTCGCAATTTTTACACATAATTAAGGTGGCTAGCCCTTGTTTGCCGGCCTTTTTTCTACTAGGCTTAGTGAAGGCAAGTTATTTCAGAAAGGAAGAGGCACCTTGCGGAGAACCTTATGGATTTCAACACTATTACTTTTCAGTTTATTGCTTGCCGGATGCGGCCAAGCCATTGAAGATCCCCTCAACTGGGAAATAGAAGATTTCACTTTTACCAATCAAGAAAACGAAGAATTTGGCTTATCCGATTTAAAAGGAGAAGTCTGGGTGGCAGACTTTGTCTTCACAAACTGCACAACCGTTTGTCTGCCGATGACATCCAATATGGTGGATTTGCAAAAACAGTTTAAAGAAGAAGGGCTGGATGTGAAAATCGTTTCATTCAGCGTAGATCCGACCGTCGATACGCCGGAGATTCTGAAATCTTATGCGGAAAATTACGGAGCGGATTTATCTTCCTGGAATTTGCTGACCGGCTACTCTCCTGAAGACATCGATCAATTTGCGATGGAAAATTTCCAGGTGCTCGCCAGAAAACCGGAAAATACAGACCAGGTCATCCACGGCACTTCTTTCTATTTGGTAGATCAAAACGGCGTGGTCATGAAAGATTATGATGGCGTCAAACTGCCCGCTGAAGAAATCATGGCGGATGTAAAAATTCTGCTTTCGGAGGAATAAGTAGATGAAGAACAAAAAATTGTGGATTGCAGCAGTCGGACTGATCGCCGTTGCATTGATTGCCGCGATGTTCATGCCGCGCAGCAACGAACCGGCTCCGAATACACGCGTCGTACTCGAACACACCCACCGGACCTATATTGCTCCTTCTTGTTTTGATGAAGCGGATGCGACCAATTTCCTGGAAGACGCCACCTTGGGCGATGCCGAGGAACTCGGCTACCTTCCGCATTCGCCGTGCACCGAAAAATCTTTCCAAGGCAATAACGACAGCTTCTTTATTGATTTACTGAAAGAACTTGGTGCGATAGAAAAAGAATCGGAAGATTGGTAATAGAAAAAGCAGCCCGAAGTTATTCTGGCTGCTTCAGGCTGTAGACAAAGTTTAGATGAAATGTATAGAAATGCATAAAACCAACCGGACCAGCCACTTCGCTTTCCGTGGGCTCGGCTTCAGCCTCCTCGTCGCTTTGAAAACCCGCTGCTCCTGCATCGCTGCGCTAGCTTCGTCGCAAAGACATGGCCTCTCTGTCTTCGGCCAATGTCTTGCCTGCGGGGTCTTCAGCTTTCGCTGTCCCACAGGAGTCTCCGTGGCCGGACCGGTTGGGGCGTCTCTCTTTGATTCGATAGTGAATGTTAATCTAATTGACGCTTAAAGAGGCAGCTCAAGAAGAAAAGCGACACCTCTAGATAATCTTCATGTTAAGGATCCGGAGTGGAAGCCGGCGACTCCAGCGGGGCAGCGTAGCGACGAAGTGCCGAAATCCACTCGGGACGTACGTTCCGAGTTAGTTCGGCGCGAGCCCGCGGAACGCGTCCGGCTGAAACGGAGGATCCGGGGTTTCCTCTCTGGTCTTAGGTTTATTCAGCTATCATGTATAAAAATTCTTTTGTCTACAAGCTCAAGCAGCCCGAAGTTATTCTGGCTGCTTTTTTCTATCCAATTACTTTTACACATACGGGTGAAGGCGTATGGACCGGTTCGCCGGCCATTTCCGGAATTCCGGTTTCGCCAATTTTCATGACGCACAGCGAATCTGACTTTTCATTTGCCACAACCAGCCATTCACCACCGGGCACAAGCGTGAAGTGGCGGGGGCCTTTGCCGCCCGAGGGAACATGCGCTTGGAACTCCAGGCTTCCATCTTCGAGAATCTTAAAAACGGCAATGCTGTCATGCCCCCGGTTGGAAGCATACAAAAAACGGCCGTCTTCTGATACAGCCACTTCTGCACTTGTATTTTCTCCATTGAATTCTTCGGGCGTCAAGCCGGCCACTTGCACGAACTTCAAAAAATCCTCGCCGCCTATTTCATAAACCGATATGGCTGAGCTTAACTCTTCAAGTGAATAAATAAATGGTTTCGCCGGATGGAAAGCCAAATGGCGCGGGCCAGAACCGGGCGTAGTCGGAACGATTTGCTTGGTTGCCAATTTACCGTTTGCCGGATTCAATTCGTAGACAAAGATCATATCCGTCCCTAAGTCAGAAACCAAAAAGTGGTTGTTGTCCAGCAGCTGGAACACCGAATGCGGATGCGGCGCATCTTGGCGTTCTTCATTCGGCCCTTCGCCTTTATGGCGCACGGAATCCGTCTGCCCACCAATTGAACCGTCTTCCAAAAAAGGATAGACATTAACATTGCCTCCTGAATAATTGACAGAAAGCACCCACTTTCCCGATGCATCAATGCATACATGCGCCGGATGATCCCCCCCACTGGACTGGCGATTTACTTCTGCCAGCCTCTTATCCGGAAGATCCAGATGGAAAGAAACCAGTTCGCCCTCTCCTACTTCGCTTGTCGCAACAAAATTCTTTCCATTGGGATGCACCGCCAGAAAAGAAGCGCGGTCAATTCCGCTGATTCCATTCTTTTCGGTTAATGTCCCTTCTTTCAAGTCGAATTCCCAAAGTTTGATGCCCGGTTCCTGCGCCGAAGCATACGATCCCGTCAGCAAATGCGTTACAGCCATGTTGTCTCCTCCAATTTTTTAAAAGTGAGTGAATTATTATACAGCTTGGTGTAAAGTAGGTTGAGTATCTTCTATTTCAACTGACTATCAATAGAAAAGAGTGGTTGCTGTGAGAAATTTTGAATTGTCCATTCGTGAAAAAAGTATCGTGTGCATTGGCTTTATGGGTGTGGGGAAAACCACTGTCGGAAAATTGCTGGCCCAAAAGCTGTACCGCAATTTCATTGACATTGATGCGGAAATCGAAAAGGAATTTGCTATGCCGATTCCTTTAATATTCGAGACTTATGGCGAAAAAGCCTTCCGCCAAAAAGAAAAGGAACTGATCAGCTACTATAGCCAACAGCCCCTTTACATCATTTCTGTCGGAGGAGGCGCTTTTTTGCAAAAAGAAATACAGGCCATGTGCCTGGAAAACTGCGTCGTGCTGTTTTTGGACATTTCCTGGGAATCTTGGAAAGACCGTTTTCAAATTCTTTCTGACAACCGGCCCTTGCTCCGAGACCGCTCAATGGATGACATTAAGCAGCTTTTTCACGAACGGCAAACCATTTACTCCTTAAACCATTCCACATTTCAAATAGACCATTTCGAAGCTGAAGAAGCAGCCATTTACCTGGCGGACGCCCTGAAACTATCCTGGGAAATCCATGCTCCCCAAAGATAAAAAAGCGGAGGTGCCCGTTCAGCCCCGACAAGCGCTGGAGGACTGGGCAGGGATGGCGCTCTTTGCCATCACGGACCGGTCTGAAGCGACTCGAGGGGCTGGGCACCGGAGCTGGACAATAAAGAAAAGCGGAGGTGCCCGTTCAGCCTCGACAAGCGCTGGAAGGCTGGGCAGGGATGGCGCTCTTTGCCATCACAGAACAGTCTGAAGCGACTCGAGGGGCTGGGCACCGGAGCTGGACAATAAAGAAAAGCGGAAAAAGCCGTTTAGCTTCGACAGCGGTGATCCGAAGAACAAAAGGAACGGCCCGTTGAACCGGATCGTTCCTTTTGGCGTTTAACGGTATTGAGCTTTTACCAAATCATACAGTTGGGCTTTCTTCAAATAACTTTCAGGAGCTAAAAATGTCACAGTGACTACCCCCGGATGGCGTCCGATTTCGATGGAACCGGTAATCGTCGCCCGGTTCATAATTTCTGGAACGGTTACATCGAATAATGCGGCTGCCCGTTCTAATCCATTGTCCGTAGCTGCGTTTAATGTAGGGCCTGTGCCAACGAACGAAACCGGCAAGGATTCTTCCAGTTGCGGCACATTCCATTTATCCGCTATTTTTTGCGCAGCCAATCGCTCTTCCGCCGTAAACGGTTTGGCTGTATAAGGCAAGTCCTCCACATTCGGCAGCAAAATCGGACCAGCGTTGTTCAAGCCTTTGATCAGCTCTACTTCCAGATGGACAATTCCGGCTACGTCCGCTGTATGGCCGGCAATTTCCCCGTCTCCCTGCATCGCATGCATATCGCCCAAGTAAACGCCGCCGCCGGGAACTTTCACCGGACAAATCAAGACTGACCCCGCCCGGACCCGGCTGATGTCCATATGGCCATCGGTGCGGTGCGTATCGAGTTCTTCCTGGGTGCTGACGTATTCATGCGGCGCATCAATTAAAAACGATCCAAAATCGCCGGCATTATGGGAATCCGGAATCGGGCGCGACGGGGTGGTTCCCAGCTGGCCTAAAAAAGGCCGCATGCGCGCAATGGTTCCGACTAAATCATGCGGCGCAAATGTGACAATCGGGTTTTGCACCGACGCATCCGGCGTTTTCATATACGCCCGCCCGTTTTGTGCAATCATTTCAGCCGCTTCCCGGTTCAGTGTAACGCCGACATCGCCTTTCTCGCCCATAAACATCGTATAGCCATTGGTGAACACAAACGGTGTAACATCTGCATCACAGTTGGCGCAGCGAATCGCTTCGCTGCCAGTTCCTTTGATCACGGTCTCCGGATACAAAGTTCCGCAGCCCGGGCATTTTACCGCAATAAACGGATCCCCGAGAAACCGGCCTTCTACGGGGCTGTCGTTGCCTGATGAAGTGGCGAGAGAAGTCACTTCAATCGACTTTATTCGGATGACAATGGCATCTCCGGGTTCTGCACCTTCAACATAGACCGGCTTGGTGACTTCATGGCCGCCTCGGATGCAGGGCGTAATCATCGGTCCCCAGCAGCCTGGTGCCGTGTGCGCTACGATATGCCCTCCACTTTTCACAGGACCCAGCATTTCCAGGCCCGGATCCAGAACCCCGTTCACATACTGATTGACCATTACTGTTTCAGACGCTGTCGTTTTCGTCTCCTGCATATCTTTCAATTGAAGCCCTCCCGTTTTCTGATTTTTCAATCTACCGAAAGTATACGGCAGGATTGCTTAGCTTTCAATTCAGCTGTACGCCTTTTTGTGAATAGTTTCAAGAGAGCATTTTTATGGGCTGGCCGTTTGTTATCGGAATCGCTGGTTTTAGTTCACGTTAGGTAGAACCCGGGTATTCGATTATAATAGAAAACGGAAGCCATTTACGCTTCCTATTTATCCATAATAAATAGATTCGGCGGTCCATCCGCCTTTTGTTTCAGTTGTCTTGCGATCGATTGCGGTTTTTAAATGTATAGGAGGAAAAAAAGTGGGGCTTACGAGAGACTTTTTCATAGCATTATCCAAGAACCAGCTATTAAACACCGGAGCAAAAAAATGGGGTTTAAAGCTCGGTGCCAGCAAAGTGGTAGCGGGTACGGATGTTGATAGCATGATGAAATCCGTCAAAGAATTAAATGCCAATGGCATTGGTGCGACCATCGATAACTTAGGAGAATTTGTCTACAGCAAGGAAGAGGCACTCCACGCAAAAGAAAACATCCTGGCAACACTGGAAGCCATTCAACAGCGTGGCGTTACTGCCCATATGTCCGTCAAATTGACTCAAATCGGCTTGGATGTCGATTACAAATTCTGTCTGGAAAATATGCGCGAAATTGTTGAGGCAGCTGCCCGCTATGCCATCTTCATCAATATTGATATGGAAGACTACAGCCACTTGCAGCAAACAATGGATATTCTCCATGAGCTTTTGAAGGAATACGATAATGTCGGAACGGTGATTCAATCGTATCTCTACCGCTCTGAAAAAGATTTGGAAAACTTGAAAAACGCCCGGCTGCGCCTGGTTAAAGGGGCATACAAGGAAATTGCCGAAGTGTCTTATCAAAGCAAACAGGACATCGACGCCAATTTCTTGAAGCTCATCAAAATCCGGCTGCAGCAGCCCGGTTTTACTTCAATCGCTACCCATGACCATCACATTATCGATGCCGTTAAGAACTTCGTGAAAGAAAACCAGATTCCGCGTGGCCGCTTTGAATTTCAAATGCTGTACGGCTTCCGCACCGATATGCAAAAAGAACTTGCCGACGAAGGCTTTGCATTCACCACTTATGTTCCTTTCGGCCAGGACTGGTACGGCTATTATATGAGACGGCTCGCTGAACGCCCTCAAAATATCAATTTAGCGTTGAAGAGCATGGTCTCCAAATAACCATTTAAAAGAGCGAGCCGAGGAATAAATTCCTTGGCTCGCTCTTTTTTCTTTCGTTAATCGAATTTCCTGACGGCAATCGGCATCAAATCTTGATTCAATCTTGCCCGGTAATGTTCGTATTGCTTTGGCAGCATTAAACCTTCCCCAAGCGTTTCCGGAGTTTCATCAATCGCAAAACCGGGAGGGTCTGTTGCAATTTCAAACAATATATCGCCGTATTCACGGAAGTAAATCGCTTTGAAGTAATTGCGCTCCTGAACCGGCGTCACTTGCAGGCCAAACTCTTCAATCTGCCGCTTCCAGTCCATTTGATCCGCATTATCGTCCGCGCGCCAAGCAATGTGGTGGACCGTTCCCGCACCCATGCGTCCTGGACCAACAGGAGTCAGTTTTACGTCAATTACGTTTCCAAGCTCGGCCGATGCATGGAATCGCATTAAATCGTTTTCCTGGCCGGCTTTTTTCAAACCAAGCCCCGACTCCAGCAGTTCGGTGGTTTTTTCTGCATTGGCTGTAAACAATGTCGCACCGGCAAATCCTTTGATTGCCGCTTCTGGGCCGATGCTGCCGAAGTTCCACGCATTCGGTTTTCCAGCTTCTCTTTCCACCAACTCCAAGTGCAAGCCGTGAGGATCTTCAAAAGCGATATACTGCTCTTCAAAGCGCGCTGTTTTTTCAAAAGGCACTCCAAACTTCGATAGCCGCTGCTCCCAAAAGCCAAAAGCGCCTGATGGCACTGCATAAGTCGTGACGCCGACTTGCCCATCGCCAATTTTCCCTTTATAAGCTTGGTCCCAAGGGAAGAAAGTAATGATTGTGCCCGGTTCACCACCTTCGTTCCCGAAGTAAAGATGATACGTTCCCGGATCATCAAAGTTGATGGTTTTCTTGACTAACCGCAGCCCTAAGACGCCGGCATAGAAATCCACATTTTCCTGCGGGTTGCCGACAATTGCCGTAATATGATGAATCCCTTTTGAATTTTTTGCCATATTGCCTTTCCTCCAATTCCGCTAATCTGCCCCTCCATCGTACCATTTCATTGTCCCAGATGAACAACGACTAGGTATTCTGCTGTTCTTTCACCTTTTCTTTTTCATGTGCTTTCTGCTCTTTTAGTTCCTGTTTTTCCTTTTGTTTTTCCTGGTCAATCTGTTCTTTTTGCTGCTCTTTTACTTCTTCGATTTTCTCCATTTCTTCCTGGTATTGCTCTTCTACTTCGCTGGTTGATGGAATGAAAGGCTCCTGATTATAATCGGTGCGCCGTCCATAACGCAGCATTTCATAAATGATGAGCCCGTTGTTCGGCATGCCATTTGCCGTTTTCATTGGTACAATGTCAAATAACACATAGTAAAATGCATAGAACACAAAGCGACTCCAAAATGTTTCGTATTCCTGCAGCAAATCATTGGCCAGCATGGCGTTGATGGTCAATGCGACAATCAGGTTCACGAGAATCGGGCCCGCATAAATGCTCACGTAGACAAACTTGCTTTTCCTTTTTAACGAATCGTAGGAATACCAGCTATATAAATGATAATATTTCCGTATATCAAACATGCCGATTTTAACAATCCGCGGACCAGAGCCGATTGTCAGCCTGGGATTGTTGACCCCAAAGATAACACTGACAATCAAATAACCGCTTTCTCTTAAAAATACAACAATCGGCAAAATGATAAATGCCGAAATTATTAATGATATCAAATCGGCTAAACCGAACATTGCATACACTTCCCTGTTTCAAACTTCATCCTTATACAATACCCGGAAAAAAAGAGATAAATCACTGAAACTGCAAATTAATATTTGTCACAAAAGTAATAATAGGAAATTAGTCGCTATCTTTTTGTTTCCTTCCCACGTTACTCTTTAGCTATTATCGGACATTAAATTTATTGCAAAGGAAGCTTGCGATGTTTTTTAAAACACCATCCCAGAAATCAAATAAAATGTTCTTGGTTTTCTCCATGGTTATCTTCGTGATTGCAGCTGCCGCAGTATGGGCAACTGCTTCGTTCATGGACGATGCTTCTCCAACGAAAGCCTCTGAAGCTTTCTTATTTGATCTGGAAAAAATACAAAAGGAAGTTAACGTCGTCAAAGACCTCGTTTACAGTGATAAAGATGACAGCTTATTGGATATTTATTACCCTGCTGAAGGGGGTGAAAATCTGCCGGTAATATTGTGGATTCACGGGGGCGGATTTGTCGGCGGCTCTAAAGACAGTCGGCAAGAATACGGAATGGCTTTGGCCCATGCCGGTTACGTGGTAGCAAATATCGACTACGCACTCGCACCTGAACAGCTGTATCCAGGACCCGTCGTACAGGCAAACGAAGCCCTCGGCTATCTGCAGCTGCACGCTGAAAAATACGGCGGCGATATGTCCCGGGTGTTTATCGGCGGTGATTCGGCAGGAGCCCAAATATCCAGCCAAGTGGCTGCGGTCATGTCCAATAAGGGGTTGGCGCAAGCCATGAACATTATGCCCGCTGTCCAGCCAGAGCAACTTAAGGGCGCCCTGCTTTTTTGCGGATTGTTCAATATGGAGACGGTTCGGGCCACCGGCTTCCCCAATATTGACAACTTTTTAAGTGCTTATACCGGCGCCAAGCCTTTTGAGTCATTCAAAAACATCGACCAACTATCGACAGTCAATCACCTGACTCCGGCTTACCCTTCCGTTTTCATCACGGTCGGCGATGACGATCCGCTCGCTTCCCAATCCGTAGAACTTGCAGAAGCTCTCGAAGCTTCAGGTGTTGCCGTAGACAGCATGTTTTTTATCGGTACGGAAAAGCAGCTGAAGCACGAATTCCAATACGCGCTCGACACCATTGATGGCCAGGAAACCTTGGCCCGCGCATTGGATTTTCTGTTTGCCAACAGCAATTAAAAAACGAGCCCCTGCATATAGCAGCGGCTCGTTTTCAGCTTGTTGAGAAAGCGATAACCTTATAACCGATATTACGCAAACCACCTGCGCTTGCCGCGGGCGTCTCCGATGGTTTGCTCCATATCATCAGCGAGCAATGCATACATGGCATGCACCTACTTTTACACTCTTTATAATAGTAATAGTTCTTTATTAAAAGAGGGAACCGAATGGAGCGGAAAGTGGCGACTCCAGCGGGACAGCACGAGCTGAAGACCCTGCACTGAGCGCAGCGAAGGAAGCGGCTGAAGCCGTGCCCGCGGAAAGCGTCCACTTGGAGCGAAATGGGTTAGAGAGCTGAAGTTTCTCGACAGCCTGAAAAGAGCCGCTGCATATAGCAGCGGCTCTTTTTCAATTTCATATGGAGCTGTGGTTTACAGCATTTTTCTGTACAGAAACGGGTGCTTTGGCTTCCGCTTTTCTCTTTGACGGGATCATATTGAACAGGATGTTCAGTGCAATCGCCGTTACGCTTCCTGCTACAATGCCGTTGCTCGTTAAAATCTGGAGGCCAGCCGGCAATTGGGCAAAAATTTCAGGCACCACTGTAACACCGAGCCCGATTCCTACCGAACATGCCACAATCATTGAATTCTCCTGGGATTCTGTGATGATTTTGCTCAGCATTTTAATGCCTTGCGAAATGACCATTCCGAACATCGCAATCATTGCCCCGCCAAGTACGGCAGTCGGAATAATTGTCGTAAAGGCTGCCACTTTCGGCAAGAACCCAAGTGAAATCAGCATCAAGCCGGTAATCAAGATGATTTTTCTCGATTTGACGCCGGACATTTGGATGAGCCCCACGTTTTGCGAAAATGTCGTATACGGGAACGAGTTGAAAATTCCGCCAAGAATAATCGCCAGCCCTTCTGCACGATACCCTTTGGACAGATCCTTCTCGGACAGTTTCTTTCCGGTAATATCGCTTAAAGCGAAATACGTGCCTGTCGATTCCACTAAAGAAACCATGGCAACCAGGGTCATCGTCAGAATGGCAGACCATTCAAATGTCGGAGCGCCGAAGTAAAAAGGCTCTACCATATGGAAATAAGAAGCTTCGCCGATTGCAGAGAAGTCGACGACGCCCATTAAAGTTGCAGCAATGGTTCCGACTGCCAAGCCCAGCAAAATCGAAATGGCCCGTAAAAAGCCAGTGGCAAATTTATAAACCAAAACGATAAACAGCAGCGTGCCAAAAGACAATGCAATGTTTGTAAGGGATCCGAAATCACTCGCTCCTTGGCCGCCGCCCATATTGTTGATTGCTACCGGAATCAGTGTGATCCCAATAATCGTTACAACCGATCCTGTCACTACAGGAGGGAAGAAGCGGACAAGGCTTCCGAAAAAGCCGCTGATCAGGACAACAATCAAACCGGAAACCAGAATCGAACCATAGATAGCGGAGATTCCGTATTCAGCACCGATGGCAATCATCGGGCCGACTGCTGTAAAAGTACAGCCCAGCACGACCGGAAGGCCGATGCCGAAAAAGCGCGTGTTTACGATTTGCAGAATCGTGGCGACACCACAAAGCAAAATATCGATGGCCACCAAATACGTCAATTGTTCTGATGTTAAGCCGAGGGCGTCTCCAACGATTAATGGAACCAATACGGCACCTGCATACATGGCCAGCAAATGCTGGAATCCTAAAGCTGCACTTTTCATCCGGCGGGAACCTCCTCAAGAAATTCAACTTTGCCATTGGCCAAAGAAGCAATGTTCGCCAAGGACTCTACCCGGACACCGCGGTCGCGGATCATCTTGCCGCCGCTTTGGAATCCTTTTTCAATAACAATGGCAACACCGCCAAGTGCTGCGTCTGCTTGTTCAACAATATCGATCAAGCCAAGGGCCGCCTGCCCATTTGCCAGGAAATCATCCAGAATCAGCACCACATCGTCTTTGCCGATGAATTTCTGTGAAACGGAAATTTCGTTTGTTTCGTTTTTTGTAAATGAGTGGACACTCGCCGTGTATAATTCGTTGATTAACGTGAGCGATTTGCGTTTTCTGGCAAAAATCACCGGTACACCGAGTACAAGGCCGGTCATCATCGCAGGTGCGATGCCGGAAGACTCAAGCGTTAAAATTTTGGTAATGCCTTCATCCGCAAATTTAGAAGCAAATTCCTCTCCAATTGCCTGCATAAGCACCGGATCGATTTGGTGGTTCAAAAACGAATCTACTTTTAGGACTGAATCCGATAAAACCTGGCCGTCTGTCAAGATTTTTTCCTGTAATTGTTTCATGCTGTCAGCACTCCTTTCGTCACGCCGAGGGCATAAAAAATAGCCCTCAGAACGCGCATCCATTCATACCATGAGTGGAGCAATGTCCTTCGAGCTAAAATTCGAAAGGAAATAAACAGGTTCACGCCTTTCAAAAGGCACTTCCCCATTACTTCGTTGCTTCTCATAGTCAGTTTGTTTAAGGCAAACCGGTAGAAACTTGCAGGCCATATCCCCGCGATTATATGAGTGAATATTAT
Source organism: Planococcus glaciei (assembly GCF_900099655.1). GTDB lineage: Bacteria > Bacillota > Bacilli > Bacillales_A > Planococcaceae > Planococcus > Planococcus glaciei. Next base: position 90,432 of record NZ_FNDC01000002.1, on the reverse strand, counting down.
TAGAATGGTATCATTATAGCACGTCGAAAAAGCATTTCAAGAAGATAGAAAATAAAAGAGAATTCAAATAACTCCTCGGGAAGTTAATTCTCTTTGCTCATGGTTCCTATGAATGGAGATGCTTTTCCAATTCCTCCCGGATCCCCTCCGGAATCTTTTCGGATTTTCCGGCCGCCAAATTATAATTCACATAAACCACTGCATTTTTTGCACAAAGCTCTTCGTTTTGATAAAGCTCTTCATGCAATTCCAGGCTTGAATTGCCGATTCTCTTTACCCATACGCAAATTTTCACATCCGAACCAAAATGGATTTGCTTTACAAACTCCAATGTCGTCTTCGCAATCACCATTTTCCATTTTGAAAAATCGTGGTCCGGCGTAAACAAGCTGAACAATGGATTTCTGGCCGCTTCGAACCAGACCGGCAAAGTCGTATTGTTGATATGACCGACTCCATCTGTTTCGGACACCCGCGGTTCAATTATTGTCTGATACATCTATGTACAGCCCCCTTTAGCAAACTCTTTACCCACATATTCGATATAACTCCATTCTATCATTTCCTGAATCGTCCGACTCGATTAAAAATTCCATGGATTTAAAGTTGATTTCATTGAAATGAAGCTATATATTTAGAGAGGCGAAATAATAATGGGTAAAGCGAGTGAAGCGCATGCAAACGTGGTTTGTTGACTGGAAAATGAAGTTTTTATCTTTTAACCGCAATATTAAGTTGTTTATGCTGGCCAATGTCCTGATCCAGATCGGCATGGGCGTTTTTATGGTGATGTACAACCTTTACATAAAAGAACTCGGCATGCCGGAAACCATTAATGGCAAAGTGATTTCAATGACCGCCTTGGCTTCTGCCATTATGCTGATTCCTGCCGGCTTTTTGAGCGACCGGTTCGGGCGGAAATGGACCATTGTCGGCGGAGCCGTGCTCGGTGCACTGACTCTTTTTTACCGCAGCTTTGCCGTAGCGGAATTGCCGCTTGTCACAGCGGCCTTTTTGACCGGCCTGTTCATGGCATTTGTCCAAGTGTCCGGCATTCCTTTTCTTGCGGAGCACTCCAAAGCATCCGAACGCGTCCATCTGTTCAGCGTGTATTTTGCTCTGATGACTTTGGCCAATGTCTTGGGCAGTTTGCTTGGCGGTGTGGTATCAGATGCTCTCCAGTGGCTCCTGGCAATGGATGCTGTCCACGCCATTCGCTGGTCCCTTTTGTTCGGTTCCCTGCTTTATGCTTTCGGGCTGATTCCGCTGCTTCGCTTGAGCAACCAGAAGCCGCCGAGAGAAGAAAAAGTTAATACCCGGATTGACATCGATGCGGCAGATGCCAGCCTTTCAAAAAACTTGACCGCTATCTTTCATTTCTCATTTGCCAGCCTGCTCATCGGCCTCGGCTCCGGTTTGGTGGTTCCTTACCTGAACTTGTACTTCTCCAACCGCTTTGAAGCTTCCAACACCTATATCGGGCTCATTTTGGCGCTGGGATCCGCCATGACAGTAGTGGCGACATTGATCGGGCCGCTGCTGGTCAATAAAGTCGGCAAAGTCAAAGCGATGCTGCTGTTTCAATTGCTGTCGATTCCCTTTTTGATTTTGACGGCTTATACGACCTCACTTCTTCTCGCCTCTCTCGGCTTTTTATTGCGGCAAGCTTTGATGAATGCCGGAAATCCGATTCAAAGTGCGATTGCAATGGAAGTGGTCCACGACAAATACAAAGGCCTTGCCAATTCGGCTAACCAAATGGTCTTCAATATCGGCTGGGCAGCGATGGGGCCGATTGCCGCAGGACTGGTTATCTCGTTCGGCTCCTACTGGGGATATGCGTATGCATTCACCATTACAGCGGCGCTTTATTGCATTTCCGCCATCTATTATTATTTCATTTTTGGCAGAAGAAAATCGGCGGCAACAAAAAAAGAATGGCTCATCGATTGAGCCATTCTTTTTTGTTTTATTTATTTTTCCCTTTTGATGTTAGACGGCCAAGCAGGAAAGCTCCGGCAGCCAAACCGATTGCCGTATTCGTACGCTTGTTGAATACTTGTTTGACAACAAGGTTCAAGTTTTGCGGGCGTTCAGCAAGGCGGCGCATGAAATAGCCGTACCAGTCATCGCCAAACGGCACGTATGTGCAGAAATTATAGCCTTGGCGCGCCAAATTCAGCTGCATGTCTTTACGGAAACCATAAAGCATCTGGAATTCGAATTTTTCACGCGGAATGTTGTTTTCTTTTACAAACTCAATAACGTGATTGATGATATTGTGATCGTGCGTAGCGATTGATGTGAATTTCCCATGCAGCAAGTGATATTCAATCAACTGAATGAAGTTCGCATCAATTTCTTCCCGTGTTTGGTAAGCATACTCAGCAGGCTCTTTATAAGCCCCTTTGACAATGCGAAGGCGCAAGTCTTTGTGCTTTTTGATGTCGTCTTCTGCCCGGAAGAAATACGCCTGTATCACTGTTCCGATGTTGTCGTATTCTTTCAACAGCGTTTCAATCAAATCATAGGAAGGCTGTACGTGTCCGTAATCTTCCATATCAATATTAATATGCATATCGTATTTGCTTGCAGCAGCAACGATCTCTCTTAAGTTTTCATAGCAAAAATCATAATCGATATCTAGGCCGATCTGAGTAGGCTTCAAGGAAATATGCGCATCTACTCCGTTTGCATGGATGCTTTCGATTACTTCCAGAATGCTGTCTTTCGCTTTTAACGCTTCCTCTTTTTCGAAAACGAATTCCCCAAGGTTATCTACCGTACAGCTGATACCCTGTGCATTCAGTTCGCGGATGCTGTCGATTGTTTGTTCGATATTTGTTCCAGCCACAACGGTTTGGGCTCCTAATTTCAAGCCGTACTTTTTCGCTGCGCTCGTTAAAAATTGATTTTGTGACAAGCCGATAAACACATCTTTTAACATGATTTTCCCTCCTGATACAATTCCCTTAAAAGTCGCTTATACGAATAGACAACAGAATGGGACTCACTCTTTCAATACAAGCAAGTCTTATTGTAATCCTTTTTTTCAAAACCTGCACCAACAAAATTCAATAAAAAAAGAAGTGCCTTTGAAGCGACAAAAAGCTTCAAAAGCACAGCTTTGCAATTAAGCCATTTTATTGTAAAACGTAACGAAATTATCGACGACCTGATCCAAAAAGCCAAGCGTTCCGGAATCGGTAATTTCGTTGTTTTCATTCAGTTTCTCGTGGACCGATCCGATATAAACTTCATTCCCCGGCAGCAGCATCGGAGACAACGATGGATTCGACAACACTTCCCGCAAGTGGATTTGGGCACGCACACTGCCCAGCACACCCATCGAAGACCCTACGATAAACGCCGGTTTTTCACGGAGCACAAAGCCGCCGCGCGAAAGCCAGTCGATTGCGTTCTTTAAGGAACCGGGAATCGAGTAATTGTATTCCGGAACCGCAAAAAGAACCGCATCCGCGCTCTTCACTTTGTTTCTGAACTCGACCACTTCCTGCGGCACATTTTCTTCAATGTCCGGGTTGAACAGCGGAATGTTGTTGATGGTTACCGCTTCAATATCCAGACGGTCTGCATAGCGCTCCTTCATAAACTCCACCAGCCTCAAATTCATGGAGCCTTCTCTCACACTTCCGATAATTGCTGCCACTTTAATCGCCATGTTATTCTCTCCTCCCAATCCAGTTATCAAAAAATTCCTTTTAATTAAATTACTCTTCAGCTTCAGCTTAACATGGCGCGATTTCATTCTGGGCAGAAAATGCTTCAAGAACATAAAAAAGGGCCTTTCCTCCCTAATAATTTAGAGAAGAAAGACCTTACAGAAGTTTAGTTGTTGATGTATTTTTCAAAGACATCCCCGAAATCTTTCACATGGTACTGGTTGCGTACAGAAGTCATCCATGTAAAGCCAAAATCGGTCAATTTCGAGTACTGGACGTCCAAGGCCACATCATTCGGCCGGGAGTTTTGCAGAACCGTTACCGCTTTATCCAAGCTTTGGTTCGCCATTGAAATGATGATTTCATTTTCATGCGTCATTTCAGCAATGCGCAACAACGATTTGTAAAGATCCTTCAAGCGCTCAATCTGGTTTTTCTGCACATCGATTTTAAACGGAATTTGGCCTAACTTAAATCCGATTTCGATGTCCAAATCGATTTTTCCTGCTGTCTCCATCACTACGTCTGAAATCGAGTGCTGGGAATACGGATAGCGTTTCAATGTGCGCTTCGACGACATTGCACTGTCACCGTCTACATGGATTAGCGCCAGGTTGGTGAAGCAATACTCATCCGCTTTCGTCTTGATCAAGAAGAATATTTTTTCTTGGTCTTCGTGCATGACGTAATCGTCTGCATCGGTCTTGTCATAATCCTGCGGATCAATAATTTTTCCGACATCCGATAATCCTAGTGCGTCTGAAGCCATTTTCTTGAACATATGTATAAATTCCTCCTATTGGAAAATAATAGATTCTATTTATCTAACAGTTTATCAAAAAAATTGGCCATCTACACCAATAACTGAAAATATTTAAAAAAGGCGGGAACCACAGAAAATAATTCCGGGATTCCTGCCTATCAGCTTGTTATTTATTGAGCTTCCATACCGAATAGTTAAGGCCGAGCGCAAAACCGACCCACCCGATATACGGCATCATCAGGGATCCTGCCAATTTGTCCTGTTTGTAGAATTCATAAGTGGTCCACGTTACGGCCCCCAGCAGCAACGCCATTTCAACAAGGGCCGTCCCCCGCAATCCCCATTTGAAAAACAGGAACGACCAAAGGAAATTCAAGCCGAGCTGGATGTCATAAGGCACATCCGTCCGGGTTTTCTGGTTTTTCAATTCCGCTTTTGCATCTGCCCGGTATTTGGCAATTCCCATGGTCGTATACAAAGTGGTCCAGACTGTCGGGAAAAGCCAAGGCGGCGGCGAGAAAGACGGCTTTTTCAGCTTTTTGTACTTTTCCTGGGTATTCTTGTTGGCAAGAGCTCCGATAATCGATCCGCCGACAACCGGCACAAGAATGTCCACGGCCAGTTTTTTGCCATCCAGTTTTCCATTTCCTTTTGCAATCTCCATGTTTTCTCCTCCTATTTTAGTCGTGTGTTCTTTTCTTTCCTCTTTCCTGTTTCCGGAAAAATAAACATTCAAAGAGGTCGCTTCCCTGTTCTTTTGACTGCTTAACGGTTTAGATTACAAAAGCTGAAAGTTTTACAATCAATTATTTTTACAACAACTACTAAAGCTTTCAATTTGGCGGGATGATAAAATACCGATTAAGCAAGATACAGTGAAAGGTGTGGAAAAGAGATGAAAATAGAATTAATTCCAGTCACAAGAGACAATTGGGAAGACTGCCTAAACTTAAAGGTCAGCACTGAACAGAACCGGTTTGTGCCGTCTGCAGCAGTCTCTTTAGCGAAGCCGTATATTAAGCCGGACGGTGACCTGGTAGAATACTTGCCATTTGCCATTTACGAGGGGGAAACGATGGTCGGTTTCATCATGCACGCTTTTGAGAAACAAACGGTTGATATGTACTGGATCAACGGCTTTTTCATTGATGAACAACATCAGGGAAAAGGATACGGCAAGGCCGCTTTAGCTGAAATGATCCGCTGGATTGCCGCTCATTCGCCGCAGGCCCGGGAAATGCGCTTGATGGTCTACCCGGAGAACCAGCGCGCCCGCAGCCTCTATCTCAATTTCGGTTTTAAGTTAACCGGCGATTTCCACGGCGAAGAAGAAGTGCTGGTTTTCCCCCTCAGCTAAATGGCGGTTTCATTTAAGCAATAAAAAAAGGGGCTGTCCCATAAGTCGAACAATAGACTTATGGGACAGCCCCTGCTTCTAATAAAGCCTAAGGGAATACTATTGCTCCTGTCTCTGCATCGCTGCGCTAGCTTCGAGACATGAAAAACCGTTGCATCGCTACGCTAGCTTCGTCGGAAAGGAGTTGTCCCAAATTGCTTTTGGGACAACTCCTTTCCGGTTAATTGGCTCAGGCTGTTTTCAAGATTTTGCGGCTTCGGCGGCTGAGCACCAGCCAAAGCAAGATATTACATAACACCATAAATCCTCCCAATACCTCCATGCTGGTCATGAAGGTCTCCGTTCCATAAGCTGATGACATGGCTTCCCGGAACCCGAGAAGCGCGTAGCTCATCGGCACGAAATCATGCACTTTTTGGAAAAAGGAGTTGGTCAGTTCGACCGGGAACATGCCGCCGCTTGCGCCCAGCTGCAGCACCAGTATGATCATCGCCAAGAAACGGCCCGGGTTCCCGAGCGTTATGCTCAAGAACATGATCAGGAACATATAGGCGAGCGATGTGGCAATGGAAATGGCAACAAATTCCGCGATATGTTCAACTTGCAAGTTAAACCCGAACAGCATGATGGCGTCGACAATTAGTGCAGAAGCTGTCGCTTGGATAAAGCCGAGCGAAAACTTGCTGAACCACCAGGCAGCGCCTGATGTCGGGCGTCCCGCTGGTTGATTGAGCGGAAATACCAGATTAAACGACAACGCCCCGACATAAAGCCCAAGCGATAAGATGTAAGGAGCCAGTGCATGGCCATAGTTCGGCACTTTGCTGAGCTGGCTTTCTGTAGCAGAAGCCGGCGCCGCTATCATTTCATAATTGTCATCCGTCAATTGAGTGCCGTTTATTTCTTCTGCGCCTTCTTCCAAACTTCCGGCCAGCTCATTAGAGCCCGCTTTCAGTTTTCCGATTCCAGCACCGAGTTCGCCTGCACCTTCCTCAAGTGCCCCGGCTCCTTCGTTCAAGCTGCCGGCTCCACCGGAAAGGCCTTTCGCGCCTTCGGCTAATGCCGGTACGCCGTCTTTTAAAGCAACGGTGCCGTTTGCCAGTTCGTCTGCACCGGATTCAAGCTGTGCAGAATTCGCAGCCAGTTCGTCCGACCCCTCTTTCAAACGGCCTGCCCCTTCTGCTAGCTCCGCTACTCCGTTTGTATAAGCCGCAGCTCCCTGAGTGAGTGAAGCAGAACCGGATTGCAGGGCATTGGCTCCGTCTACAAGCTCATTGGACCCGGAAGCAAGGGACGAAACGCCTTCATTCAAAGCCGTGCTGCCTTGTGCCAGGCTATCCACTGCTCCAGCAAGCTGTGGAAGCGTGGCGGCCATTTGGCTCGTCCCTTCAGTCAATTGGCCGCTCGCTGCAGAAGCTTCTGCAAGGCCGTCATTCAGAGAACCCGCCCCTGGAATCAGTTTTGCGCTTAACGCCTCGCGGATAGCCGCGTAGCCGCCAAGTGCCTTGCTCGCTCCAGGATTGACCTGGGCAACAGCGCTGTTTAAGCCTGCCGTTAACTCAGGCAAGCTGCCAAGCGATTGGTAAGCTGGCAGGATTTTCTCGTTCAAGCCCGCTGTTGCTGCTGACAACTTAGCGCTTAGTGCTTCGAGATTTGCCTGCTGGTTCGCAGCCTGTGTATCCGCGCTTTGCTGAACCGCCGCAGCCAGTTCCGCCTGGAGTTCAGGCGTCAAGCTGTTGTAAGCCTCTGTATTTTGCACAGCTTCCACTGCGCTTGCTGAAGGCGCATTCTTCAGTTCTTCCAGGATTTGCTGGGCTTCAGCCAGATTGCCCTGCAGTTCTGAAACGCTCCCGCCAGAACTGCCGCCAGATGCAGCCGCATTCAGCTTAGCTGCATTTTCCTGGATACCGGCAAGCCCTGCTTGCAGCGCTTCAATTTGTCCATTGTCCGGCAAACTGCCTTGCAAAGATGCAAGCCCCTGCTCCAACGAGGCACTGCCTGCCTGCAATTCCTTCAGGCCTGTATCGAGCCCTTTCTGTCCGTCGGCCAATTGCTGCACGCTTGAATTTTCTCCGGCCAGCTGGCTCGTTTTCGCTTGCAGTTCGTGTAAGCCTTGATCCAGTTTTCCGCTGCCGCTTTGGGCATCGTATAAACCGGCGTTCAATTGCGCCGCTCCAGGGACGAGCGCTCCGATGCCATTGGCAAGTTCTTCAGACCCCTGAACGAGCGCTGTTCCATTTTCCGACAATTGGATACTGCCGTCAACCAGTCCCGCTATGCCTGACTGCAAACTGCCCACTCCGGAAGTGTAAGCAAAAACCCCTTCCCGAAGCTGTCCGGCTCCAGCGCTTAACTGGTTGACCCCTTCGGCGAATTGGCCGACGCCCACTTCGAGCTTATCCGCACCATCACGAAACGTCAAAGTTCCGCTTGCCAGTTCACTTAGCCCAGCTGAAAGCCGATTGTTTCCTGTTTGAAGGTCACCCGCTCCAGCGTAGAGCTGGCCTGCACCTTCTGACGCTTCGTTCATGCCTTCGCCAATCGTTTGGATTTGGCTGAATACCGCCTGCACATATTCTTTCGTGACACTTTCTGAAATCTGTTCCCGGATATCCGCAGTGGCCTGTTTGCTGACTGCTTCAATAAAAAAGCCGCGGCCCGGATTCGTTTCATATTGGAGGTTCATCGGCTTCGGCTGCATCCCCATAGCAGTGGTTGCATTAAACGAAAAATCTTCCGGAATGGTCAACGTCATAAAGTACTTGCCTGCTTCCATTCCCCGCTCCGCTTCTTTGGCATCTGTAAAATGCCACTCCAAGTCTTCATTTCCCTTTAAATTATCGACCAGTTCTTTCCCGACGGATAAAGTTTGCCCTTCAAATTCTGCCGCTTTGTCTTGATTGACTACAGCTACCGGCAGCCGGTCGGTTTTGCCGTATGGATCCCATGACGATCCCAGAAAAAATCCGCCATAAATAATAGGAATAAACATCATGACAAGCATCGTTCCGATCAGCAGCGGCTTAGAAAACAGCTGCTTCCATTCCTGTTTAAACATCTTCACTTTTTATCATCCTGTTCTTTATTCAATACATCGCTTAAAGTTTCCCGGTTCCAGTTGAGCGTCGGCAAGTTTTCCACGCCAAATCCTTCTTTCAGCAAATCGGCAGCCGTCACTTTCGAAAAATACTCGACGAGCAAGTTGTCGCCCTGAGCGAAAACTTTGCGCAAAATATTCTGGCCGCGCTCGGCATATTGGCCGTCTTGAAAAGCACGATTGATCAAGCCGCTGTCCGGATACATCTCAATCGGCCCTTCCATTGCTTCTATTAAATCGAGCATTGTAATTTTTTCTACGGGTTTCGCGAGTGACACGCCGCCGTTTGTTCCCGGTACGGACATAGCGATTCCTTGCACTACCAGCTTTCTGGTGATTTTTTTCATATAAGATGGCGACACATCCAACCGCCTGCTAATTTCGTCTGATGCGAGCGGCGCGCTGCTTTCTTGGGTCGCAAGCAAAACAATAATGCAGATGGCCTGTTCTACACCCTTCGTTAATTTCATTTTTACCACTCCAATTATATACTTTTTTTATCCATTATAGATAAATTATATCCACAAACAATTTAACACGATTTCTTTAAGATTACAAGAAAGGTCTCGGATTTTCGCCATAAAAAAATACGGAGCTGTTTTCTCCGCATTTTTATGTGAGGTTTGCTTGTTTATCCACTTTGTACGTAAACTCCACCACAGCTGATTTTCCTGCAGCTACCCGAACACTGAATTCCACTTCGCTCGTGTTTTTGACTTCGTAGTCGTGGGTTGAAGATTCCATTTTCCAAAGCGGTTCGTAGATGGCGTGGCTGATGTCGATCCGGATATTTTCTTGTTTTCCGTTCCGCAATTCATAGCGATGCGTTACATATTCGAATCCATCGCGTTTTTCACGCGTTGTTTCCCGGCTCTCCGAAATGACATCGAAAGCTTCTCCAATCGTTAAAGACAATTTTCCTTCAACCGGAGTGTGGCCGATTGCATCTTCTCCTGTAAACTCCATCTCTCCATCCTGATCGGCTTCATAAACTTTTACCATGCCTGTAGGCAAAGGAATTCCCAATCCATTCTTTTTTGTGTTAGCCAGCAGCAGGCAAGCTCTTGCATGCTTGCTTCCCTTTTCCACTTTATAGGCTTTTTTGAAAGCAATTCCTTCGACCGACAAAAAACGGATTTGCTTGGATTGCCCGTTCAATAAAACCACGTTAGGTTCGAGTGCATACACATGGGCATCGCCAAAACTGCGCTCTTCAAAAGGCTCACGTATGGGCATATTTTTTGTGAGCATCATACCGGCTTCTTCATATAACTGATTTGGTCCTTGCCGATTTATCTGGCCTGCAACCAATTTCAATCGGACATCGTGAAAATTGATGCCCGTCTGGTTATTGGCACTAATCCACCCCGCCAGACTAAGCACTTCTCCCTCGATTTCCACTATATAAATTGCTTCCCAACCGAGTCCCCCTGTTAAATATGAGACATGCACCTCCTCATTTAACGGCCCGGGCGCAGTCTTCCAAGTGACAGACGGCTTCATCTTTGCGCCTTCCGGCAATGGCGGCAAAATCAATTCACCGGAAGGATTTAACAAGATCTCCTTGGTCTCGATGCGTTCGCCGATCAGGTTGGGAGACACACTCAATAAGCGCATTTGAGTTTCTTCTCCCATTTCGAAGTTGCGGACAGTCACCACATCCCCGATATACGATTCGAGCAGCCTTCCGCTGGCTAAAAGGCCCGGATCAAAACTTTGTTCCGCTGCGGCTGACCCGTGGATAACAATGGAACCGGGTTCAATCCGTTCTGCCACATCCAAAAAATGCACTTCCTCTACCGCAGAGTCCGACATAAGCCTCCGTACTTCTTTTACAGCTGCAAAGCCATCCATATACAGTGTCAGCCCCAGAGATTGCCTATCGTTTTTAGTGGATTGAAATTCCATCTCGACACATCCTTTAAACAGCAGTTTTTCCCTACTTACCGCTAGTTTAACATCTAATGCCATAAATTAAATATTTTTTCTGATAATTTGAGTTATATGCCTTTCGGTTGTTAACGTCGGCTATTGCCCTTCCTACAAACGCTACCGAAATTCGAAAAACTGCTTTACACTAAAAACAGGAGGCGAACGCCATGACCCATAAAATGTTTGCAAGCGACAACAATTCAGGAATCCACCCAGCCATTCTCGAAGCCATAGCAGAAGCCAACAGCGGCCATGCCCCGGCTTACGGCGCCGACTCTTATACAGCGGACACCATCCGCAAATTCAAGGAACATTTCAGCGAAGACTGCGAAGTGGCCCTTGTGTTTAACGGCACCGGCGCCAATGTCACCGGCTTGAAAGCGATGGTGCGCTCCCATCAGGCCATCATCTGCACGAATGGCGCCCACATCCATGCCGATGAAGGCGGGGCTGCCGAAGGCTTTATCGGCGGAAAACTGCTGACGGTTCCGTCTGCTGACGGCAAGCTGACAGTCGACGGGATTGCCGAGCAATTGCACCATATCGGCAACCAGCAGCGCAGCCAGCCAAAGGCTGTTTCCATTTCACAATGCACCGAACTTGGAACCGTTTATACCATCGAAGAAATCAAGGAAATCACTTCTTTTGCCCATGCCAATGGCTTATATGTACACATGGACGGCGCCCGCCTCAGCAATGCAGCAGCCCACCTCGGCTGCAGCTTTAGGGAAATGACCGTGGATGCCGGCATCGATATGCTGGCGTTTGGCGGCACCAAAAACGGATTGATGCTTGGCGAAGCCGTGGTGTGCTTCAATAAAGAACTGGCGTCCGAACTAACATACATCCGCAAACAAGGCATGCAATTGGGGTCGAAAATGCGTTTCATTGCCGCACAGTTTGAACGTTTGCTGACGGACGATTTATGGCATAAAAACGCAAGCCACGCTAACCGGATGGCACAGTTGCTGGCAGCCGGCCTGCAGAAATTTCCGGATGCCGCGCTCACCCAGCCGGTTGAATCAAACGCCGTTTTCATTTCCCTGCCTAAAGAGCAAATCGGCCAGCTCCAGAAAACTTATGCCTTTGCCTTATGGAATGCAGCCATTAATGAGATCCGGCTGGTGACTTCGTTTGACACCACCGAAGAAGACATTAAAGAATTTCTTTCCCACGTCGAAAAAGCCTATTCCTAAACACAAGAAAACCACTTCAGCGATTGAAGTGGTTTTTTAAATACGCAATGACCGCTATTCGGCAGCTTTCCGACAGCGGAGACTTTTTAGGGTGCACCAATTCTCCGTAAAGCAAGTCATCCAAAAACCTGACTTCTTCCCGGAACTGGCTGCCGGTTTCCGCATCCCGTACTTCCAGTTCAATGTAAAGCGAGCTTCCCTGTTCTACGTAATCAATGATGGAAATTTGGTGTTTCATTTATCCGACTCCTTTTTATTAGTTTATGAGCGACTCTGAGGCGGATACGAGCGGCTTCACCGGTTTTATGAGCGACTTTCCACCAAATACGAGCAACTTCTAAGATATACGAGCTTCTCGGCCTGCGCGGCCCAAAAAAAGGCCCAAAAGCTCCATAGCTTTTGGGCTCTTCTCTTTTAAAATAATCCTATCGCTTTGCCGTCTGCTCCAACGTCCATCTTCAAGGCAGCCGGCTGCTTTGGCAAGCCGGGCATTGTCATGATGTCGCCGGTCAGGCAAACCAGGAATCCTGCTCCAAGTTTCGGCATAATTTCGCGGACAGTGATTGTAAAGCCTTCCGGCCGTCCAAGCAATTTCGGCTGATCCGATAAGGAATACTGGGTTTTCGCCATGCAAATCGGCAACTCATCCCAGCCGAACTTCTTCAATTCCGCCAATTGCTTTTGAGCGGCATCGGTCAATTGGATATCCGCACCGCCGTAAACTTTCTGTACGATTGTCCGAAGTTTTTCTTCTACGGAATCGGTTTCGTCGTAGAGGCGTACAAAGTCTTTCGGCCGCTCCAGTTCCTGCAGGACCAGCTTGGCCAATTCCAAACCGCCTTTTCCGCCTTGTTCCCAGACATTCGTCAACGCGACCTGGACACCTTCGGCCTCGGCCCAACTGAAAATTTCAGCAAGTTCAGCGTCAGTATCCGTAACAAAGCGGTTCAAAGCAACGACCGGCTCGATGCCAAACTGGCGAACGGTGTCTACATGCTTCGCTAAATTGACCATGCCGCGTCTTACCGCTTCATGGTTTGCTTCCGCCAATTCCATTTTCACTATGCCTCCGTGCATTTTCAATGCTCGTACGGTTGCCACAACGACCACTGCATCCGGATGGAAGCCGCCTTTGCGAGATTTGATGTGCATGAATTTCTCAGCGCCCAGGTCCGCCCCAAAGCCGGCTTCCGTCACGACAACGTCAGCCAATCTTCTGGCTGTCTGGGTGGCTATAAGCGAGTTGCACCCGTGGGCAATATTGGCGAACGGACCGCCGTGGATAATCGCCGGCGTCCCTTCAATGGTCTGCACCAAATTCGGTTTAAAAGCATCCTTCAATAGCAGCGCGAGCGCACCTTCAACGCCCAAGTCCCTCACCATCACCGGTTCTTTCTGGTATGTGTAGCCAACGACCATCAGGGACAAACGCTCTTTTAAATCTTCTAATGAGGTCGCCAGGCACAAGACGGCCATGATTTCAGAAGCGACCGTTATATCAAATCCGTCCTGCCGGGGAACGCCTTGCGCAGGGCCGCCGAGGCCGATCGTCACTTCACGGAGTGCCCGGTCGTTGATATCGAGCGCACGTTTCCAGGTGATGCGGCGGGGATCAATGTTCAGCGCATTGCCTTGGTGCAAGTGGTTATCAATAAAGGCAGCCAGGGCATTGTTTGCCGACGTAATGGCATGGATATCCCCTGTAAAGTGTAAGTTGATGTCTTCCATTGGCAGCACTTGCGCAAATCCTCCGCCCGTCGCTCCGCCTTTTACGCCCATCACCGGCCCCAAGGATGGTTCGCGCAATGCGACCACAACGGATTCTTCCAGCTGTTTTAATGCATCCGCCAGTCCAACTGTCACGGTTGATTTCCCTTCCCCGGCCGGCGTCGGGCTGATGGCAGTGACCAGCACCACTTTCCCTAGGTTCTCTGCAGGCGGCAATAAATCGACATTAATTTTTGCTTTATAATTTCCGTATTGTTCAAGTGCTTCGCCCGGAATTCCCGCGCGCTCAGCGATTTCTTGTATCGGCAACATTTTTGCATCCATAGCTATCGATAAATCCGTAAATGCCATTCATTCCCCAACTTTCAAATTTTTCTTTTATTATAACCTGCAAGCGCAAAAAACAAAAAAATAACCGTCCCTTGCATCAGCAAGAAACGGTTCATTGGAAACATTATTGTTTTTTTGTCAATTCTAGTTGCTTTTCTTTGTTAGGCTCTTCGTCCACTTTAAACTCTTCGGTTACATCATCCATGATGCCTTTTGTGGAGTTTTTGAACTCTCTCAAGGTTTGTCCTGCTGCACGCCCCAATTGCGGCAATTTAGCCGGTCCAAAAATAACCAAAGCAATGATAAGGATTAAGATTAATCCTGGTACGCCGATATTTGGCATAAGGTTCCCCTCCTGTCCGTAGTAATATTATTCTTTTAACGCCATTTCTGCAACTCTTTTGTTTGTGCGTTTCAGCGTCCAGCTTGAAATGATGATGCTGAATTCAAACAAAACGAGCAGCGGTACGATGATCAAAATATCCGATATGAAATCCGGAGGCGAGATCAGAACCCCAAGGACTACAAGCGCGAAGTAAGCCACTTTCCGCATTTTCCGCAGCGAGGCTGGGGTCACGATCCCTAATTTCGTCAAGAACATAATGACGATCGGCATTTCAAACACAATGCCCACCGGTATGACCAGATTAAACAAAAAGCTGAAATACTGATTCATCCCGTACGTTTCGGTTGCCCCGATGGATTGGTTGATGTTCGACATGAAATTCAACATCATCGGGAACATGACGAAATAACTGAAACTTACCCCAGCCAGGAATAAAAAGAAGGATGCCGGAATGAACCATGCAGTCCCTTTGGCTTCCGCTTCTGACAGGCCGGGTTTGACAAACAGCCAAATCTGGTGCAAGGCAATAGGCAGCGTGATTAAAATCGCCAACAGCAACGCACACTTAAAGTAAATCATGATTCCGTCCGTAAAGCCGAAAACGTTCCATTCGACATTTGCGGCGGTCGGCTGCATTTTGATAAAGTTTAAAATTCTCGTTGCAATCGCAAATCCAATGCCGAGAGAAACGACAAAGGCTAGGGAGATAATGACCAGGCGTTTTCTTAACTCGGTTAAATGCTCAACAACGGTATATTCCTGCTCCATATTTGTTAACCACCTATTTTTGCTAAATATAAAAATTCAGTCACTGGCCACTACATAACAGCTGCACGTTAACCAAACCATTCAATCGTCTTTTTGGCCTTGCTTTTAAAGAAGAGCTTTTGCGCTTCAATTCACTAGTTATTATACGCTACACAGCTTATTTGTAAATCATATAGCCCGTATTTCAGCGAATTAACAAAGTCAGGTGTGAACAAAATGACAAAACATCCCAACGTTCTTACTTCTTAAAAAACAGCCTGAAGACTTCCGCTTATGCTTCGCGATTAGAAGCGCTTTTCAACAGCAGGAGGCACCGTTCAACTCGTTCAAACGGCGCCTCCTTTATTAGAATACGGACTTACGTCATTCCTACTTTAGCTCTTCTTTCTTAACAACCACGATTTTATTATCCACACGTTCTTTTGTTTCCGCTTCTTCCGTTGTTTCATCCATCAACCCTTTGGTTGAGCTCTTGAACTCGCGCAGCGTCTGCCCTACGGCTCTTCCGAGTTGCGGCAACTTGGCTGGCCCAAAAATAAGCAGCGCAATAATAAGAATCAGGATCAGTCCTGGCACACCAATATTCGGCATTCTGTTCGCCTCCTTACTAAAAAATTCTTTGCTTTTTACCTATAACATTTTGCCGTTTTAAGGGCATGGCTTTAAAATCTGCAACCGTAAAAGAAGACAATTCTAAAGTTGGATAAATGAAAACTAGCGATTGACGTTTGATTGCAAATGTTATTATACTCTTCATTGACGATTTGTAAATCATATACTTATGGTTATCTATTATTTTTTAAAAGAAAGCGGGTGAATAAAATGACAGAATATCATAACGAGGAATTGAGATTAATCAACCAAATGCTGTTGGCTATTTTTCTAATTACGGATTTTGCCTATTTTCTTTTTTTGCACAACTCTCCTTTCCCATGGTTCGCCTTGGCAGGCACTGCTATTGGACTAGCCATTATTGTGTTTTGCTGGTCCGGTACCAAATACCTTCTTTTTAACATTATGCTTTTATTAAGCGCCGCTGTATTTTCTCTGGCATATAATTGGAGCTCTATTTTTTGATGCACCGAATTCCTCTTTAAGGCTTCCGCAAATGCGGAAGCCTTTTTTTCAATCCTCTCCTTTTCCTATTCATATACAAATGGTTATCAAAGGATATACATATTGATATTTTATTTTACGTTGTCAGAAGTTTATAATCTAAGGTTGTGTACGAGTGTATAACTACTTTTTATCCGGAAATAGCGTTGTGGCCAACTTTGAATATAGCAGTACAGTGGTCATTCAAGATTGAAAATAGAACTGGAGGCATTTATATGGCGGAACATGAAAACGGCAAAATCAGCCAAAGAGGCTCTACGCGCCGTGTTTTTCTAAAAAATTCAGGATTGACGGTAGGCGGAGTAGTACTGGGCGGAGCTCTTGGCAGCTTGCTCGGTGGAAATTCAGAACCCGCTTCGCATACAGCCCCAGCGGCTCCCGCTTTGACCGTTAACCCTGCTGAAGCTTTGATGTTTTTCACACCTGAACAATATCAGCTGACACAGGCAGCAGCCGAACGCATTTATCCAAAAGACGATAACGGGCCTGGCGCAATGGAATTGAATGCAGCGATTTACATCGACCATCAATTGGCAAGCCCATGGGGCATCAACTCAAAAGAATATATGGCCGGTCCGTTTTACAAAGCGGAAGAAACGCAAGGAAGCCAAATCCGCATCCTTCGCAAAGATCTTTTCCTGCTCGGCTTGAAATCACTTGATGCTTATAGCTCAAAGAAATTTGAAAGCAACTTCATCGATTTGGCTCCTGAAGACCAGGATCTCGTCTTGACCGATTTTAGCGAAGGCAAAGCTCCGGATATTTCGGGTGTCAAATCCACTCTTTTCTTTAACTTACTGCGTTCAATGACAATTGAAGGCGTTTATGCCGACCCGGTTTACGGCGGAAACAAAAACATGGAGGGATGGGCCATGCGAAAATTCCCGGGCTCGCGTATGACGTATACACAGGAAATCCAAAAAGAGCAATTTGTGAAATTAGATCCTCAAGGCTTGAACAGCCATATGAGTCATTAACGAAAGGATGAACAAAGATGGCTACAAAATTACCTAAAGTACCAGTTGTTGTCGTGGGCATGGGATGGGCCGGCGGTATTGTCGCTTCCGAACTGACCAAAGCAGGCATCCAAGTGGTCGGATTGGAACGCGGGAAAGACCGTAATACCAGCGATTACGCAATGGGGCATGACGAACTTCGCTATCAGCATCGGGAAGAGTTGATGCAGGATTTGTCCAAGGAAACCATTACCCACCGCAATAACGAAAAAATGCGCGCCCTTCCGATGCGCGATTACGGAACATTTATCGTCGGAGACGGCGTCGGCGGCGCAGGAAGCCACTGGAACGGCCAGACTTACCGCTTCCTTCCTTATGATTTTGAAATCAAAACACTGACAGACAAAAAATACGGAGCCAACAAGCTTAAACCTGAATACACGATTCAGGATTGGGGCATGACGTATGACGAGATTGAACCTTATTACGATACGTTCGAGAAAATGGCGGGAATCTCCGGGGAGACAGTCGAACTTTACGGCAAGCGTTCAAACCCTTATCCTACAGGGCCGATGCTAAAAACCCCTATCATGAACATGTTCGAGAAAGCGACGAAGAACCTGGGTTACACACCATACATCATTCCTTCAGGAAACTTGTCGGAAAGCTACGAAAACCCCGATGGCATCTCACGGGCGGCTTGCCAGTACTGCGCTTATTGCGAAAACTTTGGCTGTGAATACGGAGCCAAAGCCGATCCCGCTGTGACGGTCATTCCAGTAGCCAAGAAAACCGGCAACCTGGAACTGCGTACGCATTCGAATGTTATTGAAATCTTAAATGACGGGTCAAAAGCATCCGGCGTCATTTACGTTGACACAATTACGGGGGAAGAATTTGAACAGCCGGCTGATGTCGTGGTGGTTGCAAGCTATGTTTTCAACAATGCGCGCCTGCTGCTCAACTCCGGCCTTGGAAAACCTTATAATTCAGCGGACGGCACCGGGGTCATCGGCAAAAACTATTGCTACCAGGTCAGCTCCGCTTCTTCCATGATGTTCTTCGAAGACAAGGAATTTAACCTGTACGGCGGTGCAGGGGCATTAGGAATTGAAATCCCTGAATTTGTCGGCGATAATTTCGATCATTCCGAGGTGAACTTTATCCACGGAGCCGGAATCCGGGTGACGCAATACGGCAACCGTCCGATTGCCAATAACGTGGTCCCTAAAGGCACGCCTTCTTGGGGAGCGGAATTCAAGGACCAATCGATTAAATACGCAAACAGCTTTTTCCCGGTGAAATCCCAAGGGGCC
This sequence comes from Planococcus glaciei, assembly GCF_900099655.1. Lineage (GTDB taxonomy): Bacteria > Bacillota > Bacilli > Bacillales_A > Planococcaceae > Planococcus > Planococcus glaciei. Next base: position 71,844 of record NZ_FNDC01000002.1, on the reverse strand, counting down.
AGCATGCCTTATCGCTACAATTATTTGGACCTTGACCCTACTTACAAAGATGCATACGGCAAGCCTTTGCTTCGCATGACATTTGACTACACCGAACAAGACCGTGAACTGGTGAAGTACATGTCGAAAGTGACGCATAAAATCGCCGAAGAAATCGGCGCGGACATTATTGATACCAACGAAGAACAAGGCGATTTCAATGTCAATAAAGATACCAATACACACAATACAGGCGGTGTAATTATGGGAGCAGACCCTGAAACATCGGCACTTAACAGCTATCTTCAAATGTGGGATGCAGAAAACGTCTTTGTGGTCGGAGCGTCCGCGTTCCCCCACAATAGCTCTTTCAACCCTACCGGCACGCTTGGTGCACTTTCATACCGGGCAGCAGAAGGAATTCAGAAATATATCAAAGAAGGCGGATCCCTCGTCTAATATCACGAAAAAGGAGCTGTCCCATGTCGGGCAGCTCCTTTTTGTCCAGTTGCAGATTCCTGCTTCCATGTATTAAACTAGGTCAGATATGCAGGGCAGTGAAAAAGGAGTGTGCAGCATGGATTTATTGCAATTAAAGTATTTTCAGGAAGTCGCCAAACATCAGCACCTGACAAAAGCAGCACAAGAGTTGAATGTTTCCCAGCCCGCTTTAAGCAAAATGATCTCCAAACTGGAACAGCGGCTGGGTTATCAGTTGTTTGACAGGGCCGGCCGCCAAATCCGCTTGAATCACTTAGGCGAAGCTTATTTGAAAGTGGTCGAAAATGTCTTTCATGAACTGCAAAAAGGCGAAAAAGAATTGGCTTTCTTGACCGAAAAGCAAAACGAACTGATTACTGTCGCAGTGACCATCCCCACCATTTTGCCTGAATTGCTCGGCGGTTTTTTGCAAAAACATCCAAAAGCCCGGTTTCGCCAATATCAAGCGTTTGCTGAAAGGATGAACAGCCAACTTGAAAGCGGTGAAATCGATGTAGGCATTTCCACTTTTCCAATTGAAGGCGAAAACGTTGAATGGTATCCCATTATTGAAGAAGAGATTTTACTGGCGGTGCCCAACTCCCATCCTTTAGCGGACCGGGACGAAATCCGTTTGATTGAAGTTAAAAACGATCCTTTTATCGTCATGCCTCCCGGATACGGATTCCGGGACATGACCGAACAGTTCTGTTCACAAGCTGGCTTTTATCCCGATTTCGCTTTTGAGGGCGACGAAACAGGCGTCACTTATGAATTGGTGGAAAAAGGGCTAGGGGTGGCTTTCAGTCCTTCTTTGATCCGAAGCTCGCGTCTCTCCTCCTTGAAAGTCAAAGAATTGCGGCTTACAGAACCAAGGTGTACCCGTTCAGTCGGATTGGTTTGGCACAAAGAAAGAGCACAAACAGATACCGTTAAAGAATTTATTGCCTATACCATCGATTTTCTGGAACGAAAGAAAGAAATGACCGAACAAATACCCAGAAAACCAAATTGATCGTCCCACCAAAACAACCGCCCGTTGATTTCACGGGCGGTTGTTTTGGCTCTTTCGGCTTAGCTTACTTTTCTTTTTCCGTTTTTCCGTCTTCTTTTGCATCTTCCATAATGCCTTTCGTCGAGTTTTTAAACTCTCTCAGCGTTTCGCCGGCAGCACGTCCCAGCTGCGGCAATTTGGCCGGCCCAAAAATGATCAAAGCAATCACAAGAATAATAATCCATTCGGTTGGTCCGATATTTGCCATAGGGGCTCCTCCTTAAAATGAAATCAGTTCAATTCAGTAGGGCATTGGTGCGCTATTCCGGCTGATGGAATCATCGCTGCAAACCTGTAAAATGCGTACGGAAAAAGTACCGGCACGTAAGAACTTTTATATAATAAGTTATAACATGAATTGAAAGACTATTGAAACTATTTGTCACTTAAAAGTGGAAATCCTCTTTCGCCTTTAATTCCGGAAAGTCCCTTTCAATTACATGGTCAAGTTCAAATTCTTCAAGCTGCTCATATAACTCTTCTTCGTCTGCTAGGTGAAGGCTGAAATTTTCTGAATGGAAATTCCCGTGATATTTCAAAATGTATTTTTTGCGCCCATTTTTCCCTACGCTGTAAATATCAAACGGCTCGTACTTTTTGACGTTGCGAAGGTTTTGGTTTTCAAGGACCGAAGCAATGTCCATTTTTTCCAAGTGAGTATATAGAAAGCTTTCCGAACGTTTTCGCTCAGCGGAAATGAAACTCATTTTGGCATGATGCCGATTGATGAAGCGCTCCGATAAATTCTGATGAAAAGAAATCGTTTCCCACTCTACGCGGCTGCGGTGCTTTTCGATAAAACGCTCGGACAGCACTTGGACTCTTGTGACCGTATGCCAATCCACTTTATCCGCATGGCGGTCAATCAATGACATCGGCAAGGTTTGGCAAAGCGACAGGCAGCCCCAGGATAACTTATCATGATGCTTTTCCATAAACGCTGGCGACAAGCCCTTTGCATTCGCCAATTCCTGCTTCATTGAAACAATGGTCCAATATTCATCTATATCAAAGTCTTTTCCTGCTCTTTCCAATGTTTTCAATTGGCGTTTGCTCAGCTTTCCATGTGCTGGCTCCCATTTTTCTTCGGCTGCAAATTCCTCGATAAACTGCTCCGATACTTTTTGCTCCGCCAGAACCGGCTCCCAAAACAGGCGGCCGCTAAACTCCCGTATAAAGGCTTCTGACAGCTGTTGGTGTTCCGACAGCAATCTCCAATTGACCTGCTCTTCGTTTTCACGAATAAACTGTTCGCTCAATTTTTCCTCTTGGCAGATTTTATTCCACTGGACAGCCCGTTTATCTTTGTATCCTTTCGCTTCCATCAGTTCTGTTAACGAATTGAACATAACCCCACTCTCTTTCCGCATGCTAGATTGTGTCCATTTTATCACGTTGCTAAACCCTTTCAACCAAAAACCCTGCAGGCCGGTGAACCGGCTTGCAGGGCAGTAATCATTATTTGTTTTCCTGATCCTCATTGTCCAAGTCGTTCTGTTCCCGCCGTTCGTTAGGAAAACGTGTCTGTTCTTTCACTTCTTGTGTTTCTTCCCTAAATTCCTGTTTTCGCACCGTGTCTTTTAGTTCTTCTAAGTTTTTATCTCTAGCCATGTAATCCCTCCTCCTACTGCTTGTTATTCCCCAAAGAAATTTAATAAAACAAGCAAAATTATTTATTTTATCGTTTCGTTATCTTGCTTTTTCATCGTTAAAAGCTTAATTATTCAACTGTAGCGTATATACTATGCATAGAGGTGAAGTGCGATGGCCAAACAAAATTTTGCTATTCCTGCTGCCTATTGGAAAGCCATTTCGGAAAGTGATGCCACGTTTGATGATCAATTTTTTTACGGAGTCCGGACCACCAGGATTTTTTGCCGCCCTTCCTGCCGCTCGCGCGTCCCGAACAAAGAGAATGTACGCATCTTTAAAAATGCTTATGCCGCATTGGCTCAAGGTTTCAGGCCATGCAAACGATGCAGGCCGGATGGGCTGAATCTTCCGGCCGAAGAATGGATTGAGCAGATTGCAGACTGGATTGATGAACATTTCACCGAACCTATAAATTTGGAACGCCTTGCCGACATTTCACATGGCAGCCCGTACCATTTGCAGCGCCTGTTCAAACGCTTGAAAGGCTGCAGCCCTTTGGAATATATCCAGCAATTGCGTCTTGAAAAAGCAGACCGCCTTTTGGCCGAAACGGATGATCCGGTTGCAAAAATCGGCCGGCTCTGCGGATTTCCGAATGCGCCGTATTTTATCACACTGTATAAAAAGAAAAATGGGCAGACGCCTGCCAATTATCGAAAATCCTTGAGAGGAGCAACTGAATATGACAAGCCAAATTGAATGGGCGGTCCTGGAACATAGCCGCTGGACTTTATATGTCGCCAAAACTTCTAACGGCCTTTGCTACGTCGGCTCTCCCGGCCAAAGTTTTGAAGAGTTCCAAGCCTATATCAACAAACGGTTTCCCGGAGCGGTACTGCAGGAAAATCCAGATTCGCTCACGCCTTATCTGCAAGAACTGCATGATTATTTCCTCGGTCGCCGAACGTTTTTTTCTTTGCCGATCGATGTGAAAGGGACACCTTTCCAAGAAGAAATTTGGCAGGCGCTGCAAGAGATTCCTTATGGCCAAACGGTCTCCTACTCCGACATTGCAACGCGCATCCAGCGTCCCGCAGCGGTCCGGGCAGTCGGGGCCGCAATTGGCGCAAACCCCGTGATGATCAGCGTGCCTTGCCACCGGGTGGTCGGCAAAAATGGCGCCATGACCGGCTACCGCGGCGGTTTGGAATTGAAAACCTTCCTATTGGAACTTGAGAAAGCGCACAAAGAAAATGTGCATGCTCCGGGCTCTCCTTCTGTGGAGCGGAATTGATTTCAATCTCTATCAAAAAACCTCCAAACGGCCAGTGAAAGCCGTTTGGAGGTTTTTTCGGATAACGTATGTATCCATAATTCAGGATTCTTTTGATTGGATGCCGTGCAAGATGAAGTCTGTATACATATCAGCCAATTCCCTTACGGACAAATCACCGTTCGGGTTAAACCATTGATAGCTCCAGTTGGTAATGCCCAGAATGGCAAAAGTAATCATTTTGGCTTCCAAATTTTTGCGGAACTCACCATTTTCGATGCCTTCTGTAATGATGCTTTCAATACGGTCTCTGAACTCGGCGCGTTTTTCACGGATAGTCGTTGCATTTTCCGGAGTCAAATGGCGTATTTCTCGGTAATACACCCGGCCAAGGGCTCCCTGCTTTTCAATATCATGGATCAGCAGTTCGACCACTTTCACTAATTTTCCGCGCGCCTCTTTTTCTGTCTCCAAAATCGTTTTCTGCCTTTTCAGCAAATCATCAATATAAGACAGATGAATATGCATAAGAAGCGCCTCTTTGCTCTTGAAATGATAATAGAAGGAACCTTTTGTCACGCCCAGCTTATCCACGATGTCCTGGATTGAAGTGGCACTAAACCCCTTCTCTACAAAGAGATTGATGCTTTCCTTGATTAATTCTGCTTTCATCGCATTCCACTGCCTTTCGCTATAACCAGATGTTTTAAGTATTATACCATTTCCCATACAGCCTTCACTTATCCAGAAAGTAAAAGAGAGTACAAATTGTACTCTCTTCCCTAAGCTGCATGATTATTTCTCCATGACCTGGATTTCTCCATTTTCTACATAAGCAATGCGCAGCATGGAGCCGAATCCGCCGTCTTCCCCGACTTCAGGAATCATATAGACTTGCTTGTCTTCCGGCAAGTTTTTGGCGCCCTCGTCAAACGCAGCCATAATGGCTTTTGTATCGTCCACTGAACCTGCCGCTTTCATCGCTTCCGTTAAAACATAGAGAGACACATAATGGAATGCAGATTCAGCACTCGGGTCGCGGTCGTTATTCTCTTTGTATTTCTTGATGTATGCTTCTGTACCCGGGAATTCTGTATGAATTAACGGCGTCGTAGAAATGGCGCCTTCAAGCATATCGTAGTTGCCGCCGAGAACTGCCGCCATTTCGTCAAGCTTTGCCTGGTCCATGATCAGGAATCCGCCTTCAAAGCCCAGGTCGCGCGCCTGTTTCGCCACTAAAGCTGTCGGTTCAGAAGGTCCGCCGATAAACAGCACATCCGGTTTTTCTTCCAGCGCATTCGCTACAATCGTCTGGAAATCCGTGTCTTTGCTAAAATCGATCGATTCATTGAAGACCACTTCGCCGCCTTTTTCTTCCCAAACCGGCTTAAGCATTTCCGCCCAGTCTTTTCCGTACTGGCTGGCTGTTGGCAAAAAGGCGATTTTCTTGCCGAATTTCTCCATTTCATACTCCGTAAACGGCTCTAAATATTGGTCATAGCGCGGCGGAATCCGGACGTTCAATTTATTGCCTTGATCCGTCACTCCCGGTTCGCTTGTATAACCCATGATGATGAAATCTTCCATTTCATTAAACACTTGCATTGCGTAAATACCGCCGCTGTGCGGGGAATAGATGAATTTTGCTTTTTCTTCCTGGACCAAGCGCTTGGCATTGGCCGCTGTTTCGTTCGGCAGGTATTTGTCGTCGATTGTCTCCAGTTTATACGTATAGGTTTTGCCGTCCACTTCAAAACCGCCTGCTTCATTAATATCTTCTACTGCTATTTTTAGACCTTTTAAGGTTTCTTCCCCGTAAGACGCTGCAGGGCCGCTAAGCGGGCCGCTGTATCCGATGGTCACTTCTCCTCCAGAACCGCCTGAGCCGCCGCTTTTCGCATCTGCGTCATTTGCCTCTTCTCCGCTGCCGCACGCCCCTAATATCAGAAGCATCAGGAGCAAAAAACTGCCGAATAAGCTTTTCTTCAATGAGTGCATTCAAATCTCCCCTTTTTCATATAAGATTATGGTGCTTAAGCTGATTCCAAAGGCAGCTTCCACCCCCTTTAAAGCCTTTGGATCAAGGCTTGTCTCATGCTCCGATATAGGCTTGGCGGATGGCATCGTTATGGAACAGCTCTTTGCTGCTTCCCTGCAGGACAACCGATCCGTTTTCAATCACGTAGCCGCGGTCTGCGATTTTCAAGGCGGCGTTGGCATTTTGTTCCGCCAGCAAAACCGTCGTCCCGCTTTCGTTGATCTTCCGGATGATTGAAAACATTTGCTCCACGATGAGAGGCGCCAGGCCGATGGACGGTTCATCCATCATAATCAGCTTTGGACGGGCCATCAATGCCCGGCCGATTGCGACCATCTGCTGCTGCCCGCCGCTCAATGACCCAGCAGCATGCTCTTTTTTCTCCCTTAAAATCGGAAACAACTCATACACTTCTTCCAGTGAAGTTTTCAACTGGTCTTTATGGCGCCGATGGACAAAGCCGCCCATCATCAGATTTTGCTGGACCGTCATATCCGGAAACAGCTTTTTCCCTTCCGGACACTGGGACGTCCCTTCCTTTACCATTCGGTCCGGCGAATAGCCGTTGACTCTTTTTCCGATAAATTCGATTTCTCCTGCTGCTGGCTTATACAATCCACTGATTGCATTGAAAATGGTGCTTTTGCCGGCGCCGTTTGCACCGAGCAGCACAACCAGTTCGCCTTCTTTCACTTCGATATTGACTTTCGTCAGCGCTTCAAACGCCCCGAACCTTACTGTAACGTCAGTTAGCTTCAGCAATGGGTTCACCCCCTAAATAGGCTTCGATGACCACCGGATTGTTCTTGATTTCGTTCGGTGTGCCTTCCGCAATTTTTGCCCCTTGGTTCAGCACCATGATTTTGTCCGCCATGCCCATGATCATCTGCATTTTGTGCTCAATTGTGCAAATCGTAATTCCACTGGCTGCCAGTTTTTTCATCAATTGGGCAAGCCCTTCTGTTTCGTCCGGGTTGATGCCCGCTGCAGGTTCATCAAGGAACATGACTTTCGGGTCGGTGGCTAGTGCCAGCGCAATGGCCAACCGCTTTTTTTCTTCCTGGGTGATGGTCGAAACCGGAACTTGCGCTATTTTTTCCATGCCGACAAATTCCAGCGACTCCATTGCTTTTTGGTACGCGTTATGCTCTTCCTGCTTTTCGCGCTTTGTCCGGAAAACAGCGTCAAATAGCTTTGATTTGGTCCGCAGCCGATGCCCGACGATGACGTTATCAATTACTGTTGACTGCTCAAACAAATGAGTCGTTTGGAACGTCCGTGCAATCCCGAGCCGCGCTCCCAGGTGGACCGGCAGCTTGGTGATGTCCCGGCCTTCGAAAAAAACACGGCCGGATGTCGGCTTATGAAAGCCGTTGATCAGATTGAAAAAAGTGGATTTGCCGGCACCGTTCGGTCCGATGATCGCCGTAATTTTGCCTTGTTCAATTTCAAAATCCACATTGTCCACTGCCGTCAATCCACCGAACTTTTTGGTGATTCCTTTCACTTCAATAAATGCCACCTGAAATTCCCCCTCTTATTTTTCAGTGGATTTCTCTGGAACCGGATTAAAATATTTGCTTTCTTTCGGCAATTTCTTATGCTGCAGCTTGGCTTTGATCTTGTAAAAACCGCCAACAATTCCGGTTGGGAAGAAAATAACCATCAGCACCAGGATCGGCCCGAAAATCAGCAAGTGGTATTCCTGGTAGCTCCGGAGAAACTGCTCAAGCCAGATAAACAGCATCGTTCCTACGAGCGGACCGGACAGCGTACCGATTCCCCCAACTATCAAGTACATCAAAAAGTTGAAAACCATATTGGTGCTGGCCACATCGGGACCGATAAAACGGGTCAACGAAGCATAAAGCGCCCCAGCCAGGCCGGCATAAGCAACCGAAATGACGAACGATACCAGCTTGTTGATGCGGGTATTGATGCCGAGCGTCTGGGCCAGTTCCTCACTGTTGCGGATGGCAATATATGTCCGGCCGGTAAGTGAGCGGACGATCCGCACCGAAATGAAAATCGACAGCAGCAAAAATGCCAACACGAGGTAATACATCGAAGTCGCCGATTCAAATGTCAACGGGCCGATCGGGTCAGGAATCGGGATGCCGATCAATCCCCTGACGCCGCCAGTCAGGCCATCCCATTTATCAATCAGCAAATAAATCAAATAGCCGACAATCAAGGTGTAGATAGCGAAGAAATGCTCTTTAGTCCGCAAGGCAATAAGCCCGAGCACCAATCCGGCCGCACTGGTCAGCAGCACCGCAAGCAACAATGCGAGCCAGAAATTCATTTCGTTGCGGGTGGTCAGGATGCCGAGCGTATACGCGCCGATGGCAAAAAAACCGGCATGCGCAAGCGACAATTGGCCTGTAAATCCGGCAATCAGGTTCATGCCGTATACGCTGATTGCAAAAATGAATCCGATGGTCATGACGTGCAGAACGTAACGGTTATCGGCGTAGATCAATGGGAAGACTAAAGCAAAAATCACCAGGACGGCAATAACAGTTCGCTGATTTAAAATCTTTCCCATTTAATACACCCCTTTCGCAAACAGCCCTTTTGGCCGGACCGTCATGATGACAATCAGCAGCAGAAAAGCGATCATGTCTTTGTAATCGTTGGAAATGTAGGTAGCTCCCATGCTTTCGGTCATGCCGAGGAGAAGCCCCGCCACAATGGCGCCGGGTATGCTGCCCATGCCGCCGATAATCACGACCACGAAAGCTTTCAGAATGACGAGATGGCCCATCGCCGGGAATACCAGGTTGATCGGAGAAGCCAGAGAAGCTGCAAGTGCTGCAAGTGCACCGGATATAGCAAACGTCATCATGGCCACCGCATTGGCATTGATGCCGACAAGGAATGCACCTTCCCGGTTTTGCGCCATCGCCATAATGGAGGCGCCGATCATCGTTTTCTTCAGAAACAGCGTCAGCAAAAATACGGTGACTACGGCAACCACAATAACCAGAATGCGCTGGCTGGTCATCGAAACGCCGGCTATGGAAATATTATTGTCAAAAGGCGTGATCATCCGTTGGTATTCGGTGCCCCAAATGAGCTGGACCAGCGCTTCAAAAAACAGCACCAATCCGATTGCCGCTATTTTGTCATGGATAGGCGGCGAATTGCGGAGCGGATTGAACACCAGGCGCTCCATTAAAACGCCGAGGGCAGCCACTACCAGAATGGATGCCAGTATGGCAATAAAATAATGGACACCGGTGCTTTGCATGACAACGAGCGTGACATAGCCCCCGATCAAATACAGGGCGCCGTGTGCGAAGTTTGGGATGTGCAGGATTCCAAAAACCAAGGTCAGGCCTATCGCTACCAGCGTGTAAACGCTTCCAAGAGTCAATCCGTTGAACACCTGCTGCAAAAACAACTCCATAAGATCCCTCCTTTTCCTAAGCTTTTATTCCATTAAACCTTCATGCAGGGACCAGGAATTCTTCCAATGCCTCCCGCAACTCAGCAGGTATGCGCTCCGTCTGCTGCTGTGCATAATCGAAGCAGACAATAACCGCCCTTCCGGATGCGATGCGCGCCCCGGTTTCCGATTCCGTCAATTCATGCACCAGCTTGAAGCTTTTCGAGCCGATCTGCTCCACTGTCGTTTTAACAAGAAGCGTTTGGCCGGCATAAGCCTGGGCCAAAAAATCACAGGCCGTCGAAGCGATGATAAAATCGATATTTCCCCGCTTTTGGGTGCCGGTATAGCCGATTTCCCGGAAAAATTTTGACCGCGCTTCTTCCATATAGAAAAAATAACTGGTATTGCTGACATGCCCTCCGGCATCGGTTTCGCAAAATCTGACGTAAACGTTGATCTCGGGTTTTTCCTTCATCTGGCTCATCCTTCCCGTTCGATGATTGTTGCAATTCCCTGTCCTCCGCCGATACAGGCAGTGATCAGTGCGTATTTGCCTTCTGAACGTTCCAATTCGTAGACCGCTTTTGTCAGCAGAATTGCTCCTGTCGCTCCGAGCGGATGCCCCAACGCAATGGCCCCGCCGTTGACATTGACTTTTTCGAGGTCCATTTTCAATTCTTTGTCGCAAGCCAGAACTTGTGCGGCAAAGGCTTCGTTGATTTCGATAATGTCCATGTCCTCTAAAGAAAGTCCTGCTTTTTCGAGAACTTTTCTTGTTGCCGGCACCGGGCCGATGCCCATGATATTCGGGTCCACTCCGGCCACAGCATGGGCGCGGATAACAGCCAAAGGAGCAAGCCCCAATTCTTCTGCCTTTTCCCTCGACATCAGCACCGTTGCGGATGCCGCATCGTTCAATCCGGAGCTGCTGCCTGCTGTCACCGTGCCGCCTTCCAGAAATGCCGGCGGCAGTTTTGCCAGTGCTTCTTTCGTTGTCTGCGGACGCGGATGTTCGTCTTTATCAAAAACCACCGGTTCCCCTTTGCGCACCGGAATGGTGATCGGCACAATCTGTTCGTCAAAACGTCCTTCTTCCATAGCGCGCGCTGTCCGCAGCTGGCTTTGAAGTGCAAAGTCATCCTGTTCCTCGCGGCTGATGCCGTATTTTTCCACCAGATTTTCTGCTGTAATGCCCATAGGCGGGTCGCCGATTTCTTTTGGCGACAATTGGGATTTCCGGAATTTCGGCGGAGCCGGGCTGAACGGTTTTTCTGGACGCGCCATCAAATAAGGCGCTTGGCTCATGCTTTCCACTCCGCCAGCTATGTACACATCGCCGTCCCCGGACCAAATGGCTTGTGCCGCCAGATTTACCGCATTGATGCCCGAGCCGCATTGGCGGTCAACCGTCAGACCGGCTAAATGGTCGCCCATCCCTGTCTGAAGCGCCGTGAGCCGCGCAATATTTCCGCCGCCGCTCAAAACATTGCCCATAATGACGTCATCCACTTCTTCCGAACTGATGCCAGCGCGCTTCAAAGCCTCTTTGACCGCTTCTGCACCAAAGACATGCGCAGGAACCGAAGCAAGCGCCCCTCCTTGCCTGCCAATCGCCGTACGAACTGCTGATACAATAACTGCGTCCCGATTATTCGCCAATCCATTCTCCTCCTCTTTTTCACTCTTTCTCATTCAAAACGAAAAAACGACATCGCCTTTTAGTACATCCTTGCCTTGCTGATTGACGGCTTGTACTGTGAACTTCGTGTATTCCTGCTGCTTTTCCGAAACGGCCGCTTTTAATGTAATGACGTCGCCAATAAATACCATGCCTCTAAAGCGGATCGAATAGTCCTGGATAAATCCTTCACTTAAGTAAGGCGTAAACAGCTTGGCCAGATTGCCCATCGTCCACATGCCGTGGGCGATGATTCCTGGAAGCCCTGCTTTTTCAGCTTCCGCATCAATCGTATGAATCGGATTAAAATCGCCGGAAGCACCTGCATATTTGATCAAATCCAGGCGCTCAACCGGCGCCAGTTCCATCTCTGAGAGGGATTCTCCCAATTGAAGATCTTTCAGCTGCTTCATACCGGCATCCCCTTTCTCGCCGCTTCGTTGATGATGACGATGCGTTCTTCTGTAAACAGCAAAGCACCTTCTGCATCTTCTCCGTATTTTGTGATGACCAAAAAGCCCATATCGCCGAAATTGCCGCTTTTCTCGTAATAGTCTTTGACTTCCATCCAGCAATAAATATCTTCGCCTACAAATAGCGGCCGGTTGTAATGGTAAATTTGCTCGCCGTGGATCAATCCTTGCGAAGGCAGTTTCAAATCGGGGATGCTGCCGGCATCGAATGTCACCGGAAATGTCGCCGGTGCAATATTTCTGCCGTATTTCGACTCTTTTCCGGCCTGTTCATCCAGAAACAGCGGCGACGGATCGCCGATTGCTTCTGCAAATTTCCGGACTGCGCCTCGTTCAATCGTATTTTTCACTTTCTCTGAACGCTTGCCAATGCTTTCTTTCAACATGGTTTCTGCCCCTTTCATCAGTTTTTCGGACCGCCTGCCACATACAGCACTTGCCCGCTGACAAACGATGAGCGTTCATCAGCGAAAAATGCCACTGCATTGGCAATGTCTTCCGGCTTTCCGCTCCGATTGACCGGAATGTTCGAGACGCTTGCCTGGATCAAATCATTAAACGGAATGCCAATCCGTTCAGCTGTCGCTTTCGTCATATCCGTTTCAATAAACCCTGGCGCCACGGAGTTTGCAGTAATGCCAAACTTGCCCAGCTCAATCGCCAATGTCTTCGTAAACCCTTGGAGGCCGGACTTGGCAGTGGCGTAATTCGCCTGGCCCCGGTTCCCCAGCGCAGAGGTGGACGAAATGTTGATGATGCGGCCATATTTGTTTTGGGTCATATACGCCTGAGCGGCGCGTGTGGCATAAAATGCCCCTTTTAAATGGACATCCATCACCGTCAGCCAATCTTCATCGGTCATTTTAAACAGCATATTGTCCCGGATCACGCCGGCGTTATTGACCAGGATGTCCACCGAACCGAATTGCTCAACAACCTCTTTCATCGCTTCTTCGATTTGTTCTTTATCGGTCACACTGGCATTTTTCGTATAGACGGAATAGCCTTTCCCGGAAAATTCCGCGGCCGTTTCATTCAGCGCTTCTTCATTGACGTCAATGATGGCGACGTTTGCACCTTCACTTGCGAAGCGCTCCGCAATCTCTTTGCCGATTCCCCGGCTGCCTCCGGTTACAAATGCCGTTCTTCCTTCAAATGTGTTTTTCATCTCCATAACTTCCTTTCAGTCCGTGGTTTTAAATGAATTGGCCTACCTTCACATGCCCTTTTAACAAGTTGCGTGAAATGATCATGCGCTGAATTTCATCCGTGCCGTCGTAAATTCTCCAAAGACGGGCTTCACGGTACCAGCGTTCGATCGGCAATTCCCTTGTGTAGCCCATGCCGCCGTGGATCTGTAAGACACGGTCAACAACGCGGTTGCCCATATTGGCGCCGTACAATTTTGCCATCGATGCCAAATGGCGGTTGTCTTCTCCTTGGTCGAGTGTAAATGCCGCATTCAGCACCAGCCATTTCGCTGCTTCGATTTCCACCGCGGAATCGGCAATCGGCCATTGGATGGCTTGGCGCTCAGCAATCGGTTTGCCGAAGGTCTTGCGTTCTTTCGAGTAGTCAATCGCCATTTGCAGGAGCCGTTCACTCATGCCGACAGCGCGCGCTCCTACCACCCATCGAGCAAAGCCGATCCACTCAAGCCCCAGGTTATAGCCGCCGTTGACTTCGCCGAGAATGTTCTCTTCCGGAACACGAACATTATCAAACACCAGCCCGGCTGGCCCCCATTCACCCATCGTATCGATGTATTCGGATTTCCAGCCCATGTCGCGGTCGACGATAAAGCACGTCACGCCTTCGCGGCCGGTTTTTGAATGCAGTTCTTTGTCTGTAATCGCAATGACCATTACAAAATCCGCTTCGTTCCCGCCGGTAATAAAGGTTTTCTCGCCGTTCAGCACCCATTCATTGCCTTCCTTGACGGCCGTCATTTTCAGGTTCTGCGTATCCGATCCCGCATCCGGCTCCGTCATCGCAAAACACGATTTCTTATCTCCGTTAATGGTCGGAATCAAGTATTTCTGCTTTTGTTCTTCGTTGCCATAGTAGAGAATATTGTCAGCTGAACCGCCGAACGTGAACGGCACGAAGGTTTTCGATACTTCCATCAGGACCAGCGCCATCATCATCTGTCCCATATCCGCTCCGCCGTATTCTTCCGGTGTATTGATGCCCCAAAAACCGAATTCTTTCGCTTTTCGCTGCAATTCCTTCAGTTTTTCTTTTGAAATGCCAGGCTTACCTTCCCGCTCATTTTTCAGCACATCGTTTTCCAATGGAATCAATTCTTTCTCGACAAATCTCCGGATTGTTTTTCGGACCATTTCCTGTTCTTCCGTTAAACGTAAATGCATTGTCATCTCTCCATTCGTTTTTATTAGGCTTTATTGTTGATGAATTGCTCTCGCAACGTACGTTTCAGTATTTTGCCCACCGCTGTTTTTGGCAGTTGTTGAACAAACTGGACATGTGCAGGGACCTTATAAGCCGCCAATTCCGTTCGGCAAAAATCAATCAATTGCTGTTCGGTCAGTTCCCCTCCTTCTTTCAGCACCACCATGGCCTGTACGGTTTCTCCCCTGTATTCGTCCGGAATCCCGAACACTGCAGCTTCCAGCACAGCGGGGTGGCGATAAATCACATTTTCCACTTCAATCGGGTACACATTAAAGCCGCTTGCAAGAATCATTTCTTTCTTGCGGCCCACAATATAAAAGAAGCCATCTTCGTCCATTGTTGCCAGGTCTCCCGTGAACAGCCAGCCTTCCCGTATTGTGAGATTGGTCTCTTCCGGCCTGTTCCAATAGCCTTTCATGACTTGCGGGCCTTTGATCACCAATTCCCCGACTTCGCCGGCTTCAAGTGTTTGCTCACCCGTTGCAATATCAACGATGCGGGCATCCGTATTCGGCAAGGGAATGCCGATGCTGCCATTTTTCTGAAGCCCTGAAATCGGGTTGCGGTGCGTGACTGGAGATGCTTCCGACAACCCATACCCTTCTGCCACTTTGGTGCCGCTGACTTTATTGAACTGTTCAAGCACTTCGAGCGGCAGCGGAGCCGAGCCGCTTGAACAAGTGGTTAGGCAGCCCAGATCGAACTGCCGGGTTTTATAGTAGTCCAGCAAAGCGATGTACATCGTCGGCACGCCTGGAAAAGCTGTTGGTTTTGTTTGTTCGATCAAAGCCACCACTTGTTCGACATCGAATTTCGGCACCAGGATCAGATTGCCGCCATTATGGAAAGTCACGCACATGCCGCTCGTCATGCCGTAGACATGGAACAGCGGAGCAATCGTCAGTACCCGTTCTTCGCCTTTTCTCGTTTTCACCAATCCGGTAGCCGCACTTTGCAGCGTATTTGCTGCGATGTTGTAGTGCGTCAGCATGGCACCTTTGGGAAGGCCCGTCGTTCCTCCTGTATATTGGAGAACCGCTACATCATCTATAGGGTCAATTTTCACCTGCGGCATTTCTTTCGCTGATTCTCCATCCGTAAAATCAGGTTCCACGCCAACCGCTATCACTTCTTTTACGGGTGTTTCTCCCGCGATGCTTTGAAAGAGCGGCAACAAGCGGTCCAGGATGATCAAGGCTTTTGTTTCTGAGTCCTTCAAGATATGAAGCAGTTCAGCCGGCTGAAACATCGGATTCAATTGGACGACTGTCGCTCCGCATGAAAGTGCCCCGTAGAAACTGACCGGATACTGTGGGCAGTTCGGCAGCATAATGGCTACCCGGTCGCCTTTTCGGATTCCTTTATCCCACAGCATGCCGGCCGCTTTTTGGATGTGGCTCTCAAGCTCTTTGTATGTATAAGTCTGGTTGAAAAAAGTGATTGCTGTATGGTGCGGATACGCTTGGAGCGATTCGCCAAGCAGCTCCACTAATGAAATCTCCGGAATTTCTATTTCTTTTGGATTGCCTTCTACTACGTATTGCAGCCAAGGTCTTTCCATCGCCTTCCCTCCTCACCGAACTTTATAATGAACTGCCTCCATCAACTGCTATAATCTGGCCGGTTACGTAGTCGCTTGCTGCCCCTGCTAAAAAAAGCGCCACGCCTTGAAGCGATTTCGGTTCTCCCAGCTTTTTCATCGGATTTCTGCTGATGATTTTGTCAGCATGCTTTGCGATTGTCTGTTTTGTCATTTTTGTCTCAAAAAAGCCGGGGGCGATGGCATTCACGTACAGGCCATGGCCAGCCCACTTCCGGGCCAGATCTTTTGTGAAATGGTGGACCGCAGCTTTGCTCGTACTGTAGCCGATGGCATTCAACACTTCCGGAGATTCCGCCTTTAAGCCGGCAGTCGAACCGATGTTGATGATTTTTCCGTAGCCGTTGCCAATCATGTGCTTGCCAACGGCTTTTGACATGAGAAAGGTTCCAGTCACATTGACATTGATCACTTTCTGCCACGCTTCAAGCGGCATGTTCTCAGCAAATTCACCCCAAGTGGCTCCACTGTTATTGACCAAAATATCGATGGCGCCGAAATCCTGAAGCACTTCCGCAACGGTCTTCTCGACTTGCTGTTCGTTGCTGACATCGCATTCGTAAGCTTTAGCTTTGATGCCAAATCTGCGTTCCAAATCTTCTGCAGTTTCCTGGCAATTCGCAAGTTTTCGGGAACAGACGGCAATATTTGCCCCGTACTCGGCGTATACTTCCGCAATATTTTTCCCTAAACCGCTCCCGCCTCCCGTAATCAGCGCGGTCCGTCCGCTCAGATCAAAAAAAGAATTCGTCATCATCATTCTCCTTCCGCACATACCGGACGCCCGATATAAATACTGAACGTTCGGTATGTTAGTTGTAAAAAAAGACGCTTACAATCTTTCCTGGAAACTGAAACCAAAAATGTAAGCGCTTTAATTAATCATTTTTATTGAGTATACATGAATCCATTCTACAAGTTCAATATGTTTTTTAATTTTTCTGACTAATCAAGTTTTAGAATGTCCTCTTTCGAAAACTTTCCCGCACAACCTTAGCGTTTTTTGGGGGCAATCGCAACGGTGCAGCGCGATACACAAATTAACTTTTCTTCTTCGTCCATTATTTTTATATCCCATACCATTGTGGTGCGGCCTTTATGTAAAGGTGTGCCGACAGCCGTTACCGTTCCTTCCCGCTTTCCACGGATATGGTTGGCGTTGATCTCCAGCCCCACGGCAATTTCATTTTCCTGATCGATTAAATTCCATGTCCCGACGCTTGCGACTGATTCTGCTAATACGACTGAAGCTCCTCCATGAAGAAGGCCGAATGGCTGATGCGTTGCTTCGTGCACCGGCATTGTCGCAACGACGCGATCCGCCCCTACTTCTCCCATTTCGATTCCAAGCGCTCCCATAATGGTTTTTTCATAAGATTTGATTTTCATAAGCTTCCTCCTTTTCGTTAATAGTGAAAACATATCATACCGACGCAATGATGCCCACTCTTTTTCATATCCCTTTTTATGTTCATTGCAAAATTCTGCGGCTTGTTCTCCTCATCAATCCCGCTCGCCTGCTGAAGAACAACTGGCCAAAGACCAGAGCCGATTTATTCCGCTGTCGCTGTTTGCCTCTCTTCTCAAAACGGTATACTGAAAGAAAATGGATTTTGAAAGGAGCAAGACGAATGAATGCAGCAGAAGCGCAATTCAATGGCGTTGTTTTATTGTACGGTTACTTGCAGCGCCTTTTTGTTTACGGAAAAATTAAAAGTTTGGTAGGCACAAAACCGGAAGAGCTGAAACTTGAGCGCCTCTCTTCTCACTTGGATGCCGCCAGTGCCGTTTTTGGAAACTTCGACCGGCAGAACGGCTTAACGAAAATCCAAAAGCAGCAAATGCTTGAGGCTTTGCAGACAGCCGAGGAACTCATGCCCCTAACGCTCAATGCGCCAAAAGAGCCGCAGCTGGAGGATCAGCTAGCTGTTGCCGGTGCTGCACTGTATGCAGAAGAATATATTAACAATGGGCTGATGCACTTCGGCAAGCTCTTTAATCCGCAAGTAGAAGACCGGTTCCGCCAACATATTCCCTATTTTCAAAATCGGGTCAATAGCATCAATTACTTCGTGGAAAAAGTAGAAAACCAAAAAAGCCTGGCGTTTAACGAAACCAAGCAACTAACCAGCTGGTACAAAGATGTTTTAGGAAACGCCGCTCATATTTCGGATGATTTCCAGCAAATCCATCAATATCTTCATGCCTAAGAAGACAAAAAAGCTTCGGAACAGTGATGTTCCGAAGCTTTTTCTATTACCCCCTAGTACTTGGTTATAAACCATGACCTCATGTTTTGTAACACAATTGTAATATTAAAACTTATTGCCTATTTAAATTTTTGAATATACAATTAAATACACCTTAAGTATTCAATAAAATTTACTATTTTATATACAAATTATTCATTAAAAAGGAGAAAAAACATGAAAAAATTAGCTTACTCTGTACTTGCTGCAGGTTCTTTGGCTCTATTCGTTGGGGCTGCGAGTGCAGATGCAAGTTCGTACACGATTAAACCAGGGGATACGTTGTGGAAGGTCGCTTCTTCAAATAATGTCTCGATCGCCAACATCAAACAATGGAACAATTTAAAATCCGATTCTATTTACCCAAATCAAGTTTTAAAACTGACTGCCTCTCAGCCAGCTAAAACAACCGCTCCTGCCAAAACGACTGCACCCGCTTCGACTGGAGCCACCGTGCAAAACACATACATAGTAAAATCGGGAGATACGCTTTACAAAGTTGCTTCTTTACATAAAACAACCGTTAGCAATATCCAAAAGCTGAACAGCCTTTCTACAAACACGATTTTCGTTGGCCAAAAGCTGAAAGTAAGCGGCACTGTGGCAGCCCCTGCTGCACCAAAAGCACCTGCACCGGCTAAAACTACGGCGCCAGCGGTTTCCAGCAATACGTATAAAGTCGTCAGTGGAGATACATTGACGAATATCGCCCATCGCCATGGCATTTCCGTTACACAATTAATGAACTGGAATGGCCTGACTTCAAGTTCGATCCGGGTAGGACAAGTGCTGAATGTAAAAAATACAACAGTCGCCACACAACCTAAACCCACTCCCGTTTCACAGCCCGCCGTCCCAGCAGCTGGAGTGGCCGGGAAAGTGATTTCAACGGCAACTTCCCTAACTGGCATTCCATACGTATGGGGCGGTGCCACGCCAAGCGGATTTGATTGCAGCGGATTTATTTACTATGTATACAACAAAGCAGGCGTCAGCCTTCCACGCACCAACACAACTGGCTACGATGCGCGTTCATACGATGTAAGCAATCCAAAGCCGGGTGATTTGGTGTTCTTCAGCAATACGTACCGTGCAGGGATTTCTCATATGGGCATTTACCTCGGAGACAACAAGTTCATCCATGCCGGCGGCGATCGCGTCCAAATTACCAGCTTGAGCGATTCCTACTGGGGCAAACATTTCGACGGGTTCAAACGCCTATACGCGATGGATTGATCGCAGCAGTTCCTGTTTTTTCTCCTTAAACCAAAAACAACACCGGAATTTTTCCGGTGTTGTTTTCTTTTTTTATTCTTTTGTTGCCTTGAAGAAATTTGGCAGCTCGGACGCTTTCATCGGAAATTCGGCAGGGCGCTTTTCGATAAACGCTCCAATGCCTTCCTCCGCGTCGGCATTTTGCCCGGCCCAATGCAAGAAGCGGGATTCGATCACATGAGAAGCATGCGGATGTTCCTGCCCGAGCATTTTCCATAGCAATTGCCTGGTGAAACTATTCGAAGTGGCTGCGGTATTTTCCACAATGTCTTTGGCGATGTCGTAAGCCTTCGCCAACGGATCCTCCGATTCATATTGCACCAGGCCTGTTCTGACCGCTTCGCTTGTCGGGATGTAACGCCCGGTCAGCGTCCATTCAAGCGCTTTCCCGATCCCTACAAGGCGCGGCAAGAACCAGCCTGAGCTTGCTTCCGGACCGATGCCGCGCCGCCCGAAAACAAAGCCGATTTTTGCGTCTTTTTTGACGATCCGAATATCCATCGGGAGGGTCATCGTCAGGCCAATGCCCACCGCTGCGCCGTTGATAGCGGCAATGATCGGTTTGTTGACTTCGTAGACTTGCAGGCTCACTTGGCCGCCGAGGTCCCGGTATTCTTCTGCCGATTGTTCTGAAGAGAACGTCGCCCCTCCGTCCGACAAATCCATGCCGGCACAAAATGCACGGCCGCTCCCCGTCACCACAATGACCCGGATTTCGTCATTTTGATTCGCCTCTTTGTAGAAATGCAGCAATTCTTCGTTCATTTTGTCCGTATAGGCATTCATCTGCTCCGGCCGGTTTAATGTAAGCGTTAATATCCCATCTTTTAAATCGGCTTTAATCGTTTCATACAAGGCTCCCCACTCCCTCCTTATATTCGGAAATCAGCGTATCCACGATTTCTTTTGTAGTTTCTCTTTTCGTGATAGTGGTAACCCCATGCCCAGCGGACCAAATATCCCGCCATGCTTTGGCGTTGACCAAATGCGATAAATCGACTTCGTCTTTCGGCTTCAAGGTTTTCGGATCAATTCCCTGCTTTACGAGGCTTGGGACCAATACATTGACCGGCACCCCGCTGAACGAATCGGTGTACAGTACGTCTTCGATGGTGGAATCGATGACCATTTGCTTGTAGTCTTCCGGCGCGCTGCTTTCTTCCGCCGCTAAAAAGCGGGTCCCCATATAGGCGTAATCGGCGCCCATCAGTTTGGCCGCGGCAATGTCTGCCCCTGTCGAAAGGCCGCCCGACAAAATAATGGTGCCGCTGTAGAATTTTTTCACCGCGGCAATAAACGCGAACGGATTCAAGGTGCCGCCGTGCCCGCCTGCCCCTGCACAAACCAGCACCAAACCATCCACTCCGCTGGCAGCCGCTTTTTTCGCATGCCGCACATTGGCTACATCCGAATAGACAAGGCCGCCATATGCATGGACAATCTCAATAACTTCACCAGGCGAGCCTAACGAAGTAATGACAATGGGCGGCTCGTATTGGCGGATCAATTCCAGGTCATCGGCGTAGCGGCTGTTGGAGCCCGTATGGCAAATGAAATTGACGGCCCACGGCTTATCGCCGAGAGCACTTTTCACTTCTTGCAGCCAGGCTGCACATGTTTCAACTGGACGCGCATTTAATAGAGGGAATGAGCCGATTACACCGGCATTTCCCGCTTCGATGACCATTTTCGGCGTTGATACCAAGAACATGGGAGAGATAATTACCGGAAGCTTAAGCATACGTAACACCTCCCGAACGTTTGCCCTGGATCCCTTGCAGCTCGTTTCTTTTTGGCTGGATAGTATACATTTTCTAAAATTCCCCTTTCTATTTAAGCCCGTGAGTTTTCTGCAGCCCGCAGCGTATGCTTTAACACTTTTCCGGATGCATTGCGCGGCAATTCATCCAGATATTCCACTGCCAGCGGCACTTTGTATTTTGCGAGCTGGGTCGCACAATACGATTTGATTTCTTCTTCCGACACGGACTTCCCTTCTTTTAGGACAACGTAGGCTTTTGGCACTTCGCCGTATACTTCGTGCGGTACGCCGACAACTGCCGCTTCAAGCAATTGCGGAATTTGATACAGCACTTCTTCGACTTCCACCGGATAGACATTTTCGCCGCCGCGGATAATCATGTCTTTTTTGCGGTCAACAATATACAACAGGCCGTCTTCATCAAATTTCCCAAGATCTCCGCTGTACATCCAGCCGTTTTTAACCGCTTGGCGTGTTGCTTCTTCGTTCCGCAAATAGCCTTTCATCACCTGTGGCCCTTTGACGACGATCTCCCCTACTTGGCCGGTTGGCAGCGAATCGCCGAATTCATCCACCACCTGGATTTCTGTCTGCGGCAGCACTTCGCCGACCGAACCGATTTTATCCAGGGCAAAATGGTCTTTTAAGGAAGAGGCAGCCGGCGCATTTTCCGTCTGGCCGTAGCAGTTCTGGACACCGACAGCGGGAAACGTCTCTTTCAGTTTTTTCACCAGTTCATAAGGCATCGGCGCTGCCCCGTAACAGAACAGGCGCAATGACGGCAATTGGACGTTCTGGATATCCGGCAGATTTAGAATGATGCTGTACATCGCCGGCACACCGAAAAACATGGTTGGCTGGGCAGACTTCAGCATACTCAGCGTCTTATCAGGAGAAAACGCTTCTTCTATCACCAAGGAGCCGCCTTTATGGGTGACAGGCACAACAAAAACGTGAGCCGCGGCACAATGGAAAAGAGGCGTTGAGATCAGCATCCGGTCCTGTTCGGTAATCGCCATGGCTTCGGACCAGATTTCCGCGCATGCTTGTATATTGCCATGCGTCAGCATCACGCCTTTCGGTTTTCCGGTCGTTCCGGAGGTATACATCACCACTGCGGTATCTTCCGCATCCAAGGATACCGGCTTAAATTCGAGTGAAGCATCTTCCATAATGCTCCCTAACGTGTCTTCTCCGCCGATGGTTAACGTATCCTGGAACTTATGCGCCGTGTTTTTGATCACTTCTTCAATACGCACGTCATAGATCAGCGCTTTCGCTTCCGAGTTCGAGAAAATATACTGAACTTCAGGCGCTGCCAGTTTCGTATTGACCGGCATGGCAATAAAGCCGCCTAGCTGGATGCCGAAATAACAAACAAGAAACGTATCGGAATTCAAGGCATACAACGCGATAATGTCGTCTTTTTGATACCCCTTCTGCTGAAAATAAGCCGCCACCCGTTGTGCCTTTTTGTAAAACTCGCTGTAGCTCCATTCTCTCCCTTGATAAGAGGTATATACTTTCGCAGGCTGTGTATCTGCATATTTTGCAATAGATTGTGTAACGAGCATTTTTCCCATCCCCTTTTGTTTGATTGGCATAAGTATGCCAGACCTTTTATGAAAAGGCTTACATTTAAGCGGTAGTTCAAGCTTTTGCGATAGCTTCCTCACCTCAATAGTTTTAGTTTTCTGAAAACTTTTGCTTGAATTTCATCTTAGCTATTTTTATTTTGAAATGCAATGTCTTTCTATATATGCATTTAATTTTCAAACAAGAGTTTAAAGTTGAGTTTTTTTCCTTTTTCCGGCAAAGTTATAGATAGAAGAAAGAATTTTTCATCCAATTGAGAAAAGCCTTATCTCATGAATACTCATTATCCCCTGCATTTTCAAGCATTTTTCTTGATTAGAATAATTATCATTAAGTATTGATTTTAATTTGAAAACTGTTATCATTAGGAATGTAGTGCTTTAACTAATAATGAGAATGAGGTGTTCGATTCATGAGTACAGATAAAAGAACTTTAACGACTAGCTGGGGTGCACCGGTTGGCGACAACCAGAACTCACAGACAGCTGGCCAGCGCGGACCAGTATTGCTTCAAGATGTACATCTTCTTGAAAAATTAGCTCACTTTAACCGGGAACGTGTTCCTGAACGTGTTGTCCACGCTAAAGGCGCTGGCGCTCACGGATACTTTGAAGTTACACAAGACCTTACAAAATACACTAAAGCCGCTTTCTTATCAGAAGTCGGCAAAAAGACGGATATGTTTGCCCGTTTCTCTACAGTAGCCGGCGAACTTGGTTCTGCTGACACTGTTCGCGACCCACGCGGCTTTGCTTTGAAATTCTACACAGAAGAAGGAAACTACGATCTAGTTGGAAACAACACGCCGATTTTCTTTATCCGCGATGCGATCAAATTCCCTGACTTTATCCATACACAAAAGCGTGATCCGCGTACTCACTTGAAAAACCCTAACGCAGTGTGGGACTTCTGGTCGTTATCTCCAGAATCGTTGCACCAAGTAACCTATTTGATGGGCGACCGCGGAATTCCTGCGACTCTTCGCCACATGCACGGTTTCGGAAGCCATACATTCAAATGGACAAATGCTGAAGGCGTATCCCATTGGGTGAAGTACCACTTCCTGACTGAACAAGGCATCCAAAACATCACACAGGAAGTCGCTGACAAAATTGCCGGCGAAAACCCTGACTTCCATACAGAAGACTTGTTCAATGCCATTGAAGAAGGCGACTTCCCAGCTTGGAAAATGTACGTTCAAATCATGCCGTTGGAAGATGCGAACACATACCGCTTCGACCCTTTCGATGTAACAAAAACATGGTCTCATAAAGACTATCCGTTGATTGAAGTTGGACGCATGGTGCTTAACCGCAACCCGCAAAACTACTTTGCAGAAGTTGAGCAAGCAACGTTCTCCCCTGGCACATTGGTTCCGGGCATCGACGTATCGCCGGACAAAATGCTTCAAGGCCGTTTGTTCGCATACCACGATGCACACCGTTACCGCGTAGGCGCTAACCACCAAATGCTGCCGATCAATGCGGCGAAAAACGAAGTAAACAACTACCAGCGCGACGGCCAGATGAACTTTGGCGCAAACGGCGGCGGTTCTGTCTACTACGAACCAAACAGCTACGGCGGACCAGTTGAAGAAGCTGCTTCGAAACCAGCTCCACTTGCAGTGGAAGGGTTCACGGATTCTGTGCCTTATCGCGAAGAAGACTTCTACACACAACCGGGCGACCTTTACCGCTTGCAGACTCCGGAAGAGCAAGAACGCCTTGTTGCAACTTTCGTCGGCGGCTTAAGCGCGGTTACAAAAGAAGACATCAAACTTCGCCAGATCAGCCACTTGTACAAAGCGGATCCGGGATTCGGGACTCGTGTTGCTGAAGGTCTTGGCCTTCCTGTACCAGGCCTTACTGAAATCAAATAAGAATGCTGATGACAGCTGTCCCTTTTGGGATGGCTGTTTTTTGTTGATTTGGGAAGTTGGGCGTATCGGCAGTGAAGTTGGGCATAAAGTGGTGCGAGTTGGGCTTATCCGAATGAAAGTTGGGCGTATTTCCCTTTGACTTGGGCGTAAGTGGTCGGCTTGCTCGTATATGCTCTGAAGCCGCTCGTATTTCATCCGGACTTGCTCATATCCACCCCAAAGTTGCTCATAAAACAAAAACAGGAGAGCAGCCCCTTGGCCGCTCTCCCGTTTTCATTCACCTTTTATGCTTGCTGCAATCTCCATAGCCAAATCTTTGCCGTTTTGGATGCAGGCGCCGATGCCGACGCCGTAAAACGAAGCACCGGCCAGCTTGACATTCGGCACAAGTTCAGCCATTTTTTCTTCCAGCGCAGAAACAGCCGCCTTGTGCTGCATCGTGTAGTTTGGCATCAAGTTTTTCCATCCGGTCACTTCAATCGATACAGGCTTGGCGTCAATTCCCAGGCTTTTTTGGATATCGGTCAAAGCAGCTTCTGCCAGTTCGCTTTCCGATAAATCCTTCAATCGGCTATACGACGGATTCGAGCTTTTATAGAACAATCGAACGAGCAAGTTTCCGTTGCGGGAAGTGTGGCTCCACTTGCGGCTCGTCCACGTGCAGGCATTGCACAGCAAATCCGTATCTTGAGACACAATAAACCCGGTGCCGTCTGCAGGCAGCTGCGCATCCGGCAAATCAAACCCAAAATAGACACTGATCAATGAAGAATTCAAGAGCTGGCCAAATTCCGGTTCCAGCGCTTTTTCCTTCAACAGGTTCTCTGCTGCTTCATGAGGCGTTGCCAGAATGACGTAATCGGCCAGCACCGATCTTCCATCAGCCATCTTCACTTCATAGCCGTCCTCTGTTTTCATGACCGCTTCGGTAGCCACCCCTTTTATGATCGTTGCTTCATCCAGTTTTTCTTCCAGCCGGTCAATCAACATCGCCATGCCCCCGTCGAACGAAATGAATTTCTTGTTCGCAGTCCCTTGGAAATGCTGCTTGTTCGCTTCCAGCCCTTTGATGATGCTGCCGTATTTGTTTTTGTAATCGACCAAATAAGGCAGCGTGGAAGCCAGCGTCAATTCATGGAGATTCCCCGAATAAACGCCTGACAGTACCGGTGCAATCTGGTTGTCTACGAGTTCTTTTCCAAGAAATGCTTCAAGGAACTCCCCAATCGAACTGTCGCGCGTGAAGGTCTCATTGTTCGTTTCAAAGTCCCGCAGGGCTGCGCGCTTTCCTTCATCCGATACCAAAGTCGAACTGAAAAGGGCGTTTTCGTCCATCGGAATTCCAAATACCGTATCGGCGGGAATGGCATGCAATTGGTTATTCGCGTATAAATAGGAAATGCCCGTGCCGTTATAGACGACCCGGTCCTTCAAGTCCAGCTCTTCAATCAACGGCATGACGCTGGCATGGCGGGCAACAATCGAATCCGCGCCGGTTTCCATGATGAATTCGGCATCCTTTACGGTACGGATTTTTCCGCCCAGTTCTGCATCTTGCTCAATTAAAACCAGTTCCAAATCAAGATTCTGCTGTTTTTTTAGTTGCTGTAAATAATGCATTGCGGAAAGCCCTGTAATGCCTCCGCCTACCACTGCTACTGTTGCCATTCCTTATCCACTCCTTACTGTTGTCTTCATTTTACCAACAAACCGGACTGAAAGCAGGCGATATTATGTCAGTTTTGATACGCTTGCCCAGGTTTCCCCTTCTTTTATTTCCCGGGCAATAAAAGAGCACTTGATTGCGTTTTCACGCCCGTTCTGGTTTGATTGAATGAGAAGCTTTATCATTTGTATAAAGGAGAGAGACAGATGCTGACCCCAATAGATCAAAATATTTTAGAGCGCCGGACCATCAAAAAGTTCAAAAAAGACCCGGTGGATATTGAAGAAATCATAGAATTGCTGAATGTGGCAAAATGGGCGCCCAACCATAAAGTAAACCAGCCTTGGCGCTTTCAATTGTATGCAGGAGACGGCAAAGAGAAATTTGTGCAGGCCTTTATCGATGCCATGCCAAAAGAAGACGGAGCCGTTCCACAAAAAGTCTTGAACAAAGCACAGTACTTCCGCGACATTCCCTTGCATTTGGTGGTGATCATGCCGGAAGACCCGCGCCAAAGACGCTGGGACGAAGACTACGGCGCGATTTCATCGCTGCTGCAGAACTTCCAGCTCGCTGCCTGGGCACGCGGCATCGGGATGATCTGGCGCTCGAATGACTGGATTTACGATCCGGTATTCCGGGAAGCCATCGGCGTTAAGCCTGGCGAAAAGATTGTAGCGACCATGATGATCGGCTACCCGATGCATGTTCCGGAAAAACGAGAACGTACGGACATCCGCGAAAAATTAATCATTATCAGCGAATAAAAAAGATGGCGCCGGAAGCGCCATCTTTTTTTATTTTAAACTGATCATAGCGCCGACTGCTCCGGAAAACTCGCCGTTTTCCAAAAACAAAGGTGTCGCACCGCGCAATACCGTGTAACTTTCCACTACTTCTTTTAGCAAAGGATTGTGGATAAAGGAAGATCCGATGTAAATAATAGTTGAACTGGCACACTGGCGAGCGGCTAAGACACTCACTGTGCTGACCGTTTCGCCGACCAGGCCGACCACTGTTGCCAACAGTTCTTCTTTTGATAGTTTCCCAGCAACAGAAAATAAATCATTGCCGAAATTGCTGGCGGTCAATTCGCCGGAAATCGGCGGTTCTTTGCCTTCGTAAATATGTTTCACTTTCAAATCGATGCGGTCTCTAGAACCTTTGCTGGCCAATGCAACAATTTCTTCATAATCCGTGACGCCCGCCAGCAGATGGCTCAACCCCACCAAAGTTCCTCCGCCGACTCCTGTGCCGCCGAGGCGTTCCTGCATATTGTTCTGGATGCAGTGGATGGACGTGCCTGTTCCGACATTGGTCACGACGTACACATCTTCCGAACGCCCCATCCGGTCCAACAGGTATTGAACGCCGAGATGCGTAGCATCAAATTCCACCATTTCCTTTGAATTTATATTTATTAGCGAACGGAGTACACCCGATTTACCGCCGGTGATACAAATCGTGGGATTCTCCAACTCGTTTATCCAAGCGGCAACCCGCTCTATTTCGGCAATTGGGTATTTTATGAAATGGAGTGAACCGTTTTCGGTGTACGCCACTTTAATTAATGTCCCGCCTGCATCGATACCGACAATCATTTTTGCACCTGCTCTTTCTGAACACCCGTAGTGAATTATTGCATACGAAGAAATTCTACCATAATACTTTATGGATTGGGACAGTTTTCCATTGGGTTACTAGAAGCAAGTCTGGCAACCGTGAAAGAAATAAGCCATTTCGTATTTTGGAAAGCAGACGGGAGAATCATTTTAACTGAATAAAAAAGATGTCCATTATGTGGGCATCTTTTTTATTTCGGCCTCCTTCAATCTACACACCAACTCTCAGCATAACAACTGCAATGACGAAGCTTGCCTTCAGTGGCCCGGGAGTCGGGAAATTGTGGTTGACGAACTAAAAAGGGTTTCTTATACCCCTGTTTTCAATAAATTAAACAAAATTCATGGTAATCCACAAAGTTTTCTTCTTCTTTTTGTGAAATCTACTATATAGTTTAACCGGACAAAGTAATAATATTTTAATAATTCTAACTAAAGGGAGTGAATACATGAGCAAGATTGTAGAAGCTAATGCTGCCAATGCCAAAGTGGAAAAACCAAGCTTGTTTCAAAAATTACTAAACAAAGTTGAGATTTACGGAAATAAACTTCCGGATCCTGTAACGCTGTTTGCTGCCTTCACTCTCATCATCTTAGTGGCTTCTGCTATTTTTGCATCTCTTGGCGTTAAGTCGGTTCACCCTGGAACCGGCGAAGAAATCCAGGTCGTCAATTTGCTCAACGGCGCCGGCATCCGGTCCATTGTTGAAACCTTGGTTCCGAATTTCACAGGCTTTCCCCCTCTCGGACTCGTGCTCGTCGTTATGCTTGGCGTCGGCCTTGCCGAATCAACCGGCCTTGTGACGACGTTTATGAAAACGACGATTTTAAATGCTCCGGCAAAAATTATTTTGCCGACTATTTTATTGATTGCAGTCCTTGGAAATACAGCTGCTGATGCAGCGCAAGTTGTGTTGCCTCCAATCGCCGCTATGATTTTTGCTGCACTCGGGCGCAACCCCATTGCCGGCCTGATTGCCGGTTATGCCACAGTTACCGGCGCCTTCAGCGCCAACTTGCTTGTCAGCATGCTGGATCCGTTATTGTCCGGATTTACGCAAGCCGGCGCCAACCTGATTGATCCGAACTATGTCGCCAATCCGGCAATCAACTGGTATTTCATGATCGCTTCCACATTCGTGATTATTCCGGTAGCGATGTTTGTAACGACAAAAATTACAGAACCCCGCTTAGGCGCCTATACAGGCACGGTTGAAAAACTGGAAAAAGCGACGCCGGAAGAAAAGCGCGGCCTCCTGTGGGCAGCCATTGCTCTGGCATTTTACACGATTGTCATCTTGTTGTTGGTTCTTCCGGAAAATGCGATCTTGCGCAACCAGGAAACTGGCGGCGTCATTGTTTCTCCGTTTATGACTGGCATTGTGCCAATTATGCTGTTTGCTTTCTTGTTGCCGGCCCTTGCCTACGGATTTGGTGCAAAAGTCTTGAAAAGCGATAAAGATGTTGCCGAGCATTTAACAAAAGCGATGTCCGGAATGGGCGGCTATATCGTTTTGGCGTTCGTTGCGGCTCAAATGATTGCGTTCTTCGGCATGAGCAACCTTGGTCCGATCATTGCCATCGAAGGAGCCGGATTCTTGAAAGGCATCGGATTTGAAGGGCTTCCGCTTATCCTTGGTTTTATCGTAATCGCCGCTTTGATCAACTTGCTGATTGCCAGCGCTTCTGCCAAATGGGCGCTCCTGGCACCGGTATTCGTGCCGATGTTCATGCTGCTTGGCTACGACCCGGCGGTTACCCAAGTGGCTTACCGTATTGCGGATTCCATCACTAACCCGATTACACCGATGCTTGCTTACTTTGCCATTCTATTGACGTTCGCGAAAAAGTACGACAAGAATATCGGAATGGGGACCTTGCTTGCTTCCCTTCTGCCATATTCCATCGCGTTTGCGATTTTCTGGATCATCTTGTTCATTATCTGGTTCTTGCTCGGTCTCCCGCTCGGACCTGGCGGCGGGATCCATTTGCCACAATAAGGAGGAATTTCTATGACTTTAAAATGGGAAAACATCACATTATACACCGGCACTGGAGAAAAACTTACGCAATCCGCCATTGTGGTGGAAGACGGAAAAATCGTTGCAACGGGGCAAGAAGCTGTCCAAATGGCAGCTTCTGAAACCATCGATGGGCAAGGCAAAGTGATTTTGCCCGGACTATTCGACATGCACATTCACCTCGGGATGGACGGCGATGCCGATCCATTCGCCGAAATGGCGAAAGAAACGCAAGCCTCTTCCGCTTTTCGCCATCAGGCAAATGCCCTGAAGCAGCTGCAGTCAGGCGTCACTAGCGTAAGAAATCTCGGATCGAAATGGCATGTCGACCTTGCTTACCGAAATGCTGTCAACACTGGCCTTCTTACCGGGCCTACTGTTTACGGTTCTGGCCAGCCGATTGTCATGACCGGCGGCCACGGCTACCCGATGGCTTCAGAAGCAGACGGTGAAGACGAAGTCCGAAAAGCTGCACGCCAAACCTTAAAACAAGGGGCAGATGTCTTGAAGCTGATGGCAACAGGCGGCGTCATGACGCCAGGCGTTGATCCCGGTTCTCCGCAGCTGTCGGAAAAAGAAATGCGTGCAGCGGTCGAAGAAGCCTTGCATGCAGGAAAAACGACCGCTTCCCACGCACAAGGGACGCAAGGCATCCAGAATGCGGTGCGTGCCGGCATCACGACGATTGAGCATGGCATTTTTCTGGATGACGAAACGATCGAGCTGATGATCGAATACGGCACTGTCCTGGTGCCGACGCTTGCCGCACCATATTATATTGTGCAAAATGCTGATTCCGGCGCCATCCCGCCGCATGCAGTAAAAAAAGCCATTTTCTGTCTGGATGCCCATCAGGAAAGTTTCCGCAAAGCGGTCAAAGCCGGGGTAAAAATTGCGGCTGGTACAGATGCCGGGACTCCGTTCAATCTGCACGGCGACTTTGCCAAAGAATTGGAATTGATGCATGAATGCGGTATGCCGATCCGGGACATCATCACATCCGCGACTTATCAGGCGGCCAGCGCCTTGAACGTCCAGGACCAAAGCGGTTCCTTAGAAAAAGGAAAAGTTGCTGACTTTATCGTTCTTTCAGAAGATCCGGAAGACAATATTTCAGCATTCCGCAGCGTTGATGCTGTTTATAAAGGAGGAACTCTCGTCCATGACCATTCAAACAGAGAATCTGCCTATACAAAATAAAGGCTTGGAAGAAGTTTGTGCAGATTTGGACACGCTGTTTCCAAGCATGGTGGCGATACGCCGCCATTTGCACCAGCATCCTGAACTGTCCCATCAGGAAGTGGCAACACCGAAATACATTGCGGATTATTACCGGGAGCTCGGCCTTGAAGTGCGCGAAGGCGTTGGCGGACGAGGTGTTGTGGCGAAGTTCGAAGCGCAAGATCCGCTTAAAACTATTGCATTCCGCGCTGATTTTGATGCGTTGCCGATTCAAGACCAAAAAGAAGTTCCGTATAAATCCACCGTTGCAAATGTGATGCACGCCTGCGGACACGATGGACATACGGCAGCACTGATGGTTTTTGCCAAAAGTTTGGTGAACCATGCTGAACATATTCGCCATAATGTGGTTTTCATTCATCAGTTTGGCGAAGAAGAATATCCGGGAGGCGCCCAGGCGATGATCGAGGACGGCTGCCTCGACGGAGTGGATGCCGTTTATGGCTGCCACCTTCAAAGCACCATGCCTGCAGGCGTCATTTTCTATAAAGAAGGATTTATCCAGGCTGCGGTCGATACGTTCACCATTACAATTAACGGCAAAGGCGGACACGGGGCGATCCCTCACGAAACGGTCGACCCAATCGTTACCGCTTCCCATATCGTTACCGCTCTTCAGAGCATTGTCAGCCGCAACACAGATCCTTTAAAGCAATTGGTGATTTCAGTCGGTTCCATCAATAGCGGCAAAGCGAACAACGTCATACCGACAGAAGCGGTGATGACCGGAACCATCCGTTCTTATGAACCGGAAGTGCGCGCGCTGGCTGCGGAGCGCTTAACCGGCATTGCTACACAAGTCGCGCAGGCACTGGGTGCACAAGCTGATGTGGTGATTGATAAAGGCTATGATGCCCTCTGGAACCATCCGGAGGAAACGCTGCTTGCCAAACGGGCCATCGAACGGGTGCTGGGGGCGGAAGCGGTCGCTGAAACCCCTTCCGTAATGCCAGGAGAAGATTTTTCCTACTACACACAGCATGTCCCAGGAAGCTTTATTTTTGCGGGTGCCCAGCGCGAAAACGAACAGGAAGTGTATCCTCACCACCACGCCATGTTCGATTTTGACGAAAAAGCGATGCTGAACACCGCGAAGGCTTTCGCCGCTATTTTGTTCGAATACGACAAAACCAAATAAATGGAAATAAAAGCGATTCTTTTGGGAATCGCTTTTTATTTTTTGAATTTTTTATTTTTAATATCATTTCCTATGTTAAAATGGTTTGAAAAAAAGGAGGATGATCCAATGCCCCGGCTCCTGCAGAAAACCTTTTCCCATTCCCAGATGGAAGCTTTGATCAAAGTAGCAGAAGCGGTGAACTCTACGCTCAACCTAAATGAATTGTTTCAACTCACCTTAAAAGAATCCATTCAAGCCATACCGGATGCCGATGGCGGTGTCTTGTTTTTATATGACGACGAAATCCAAAAGCTTGTTTGCCTTTCTTATGTAAATTTCACCCATGCAGTCGAAAACATCAGCCTGGATGCGAATGAGTCGTTTACCGGAAAATGTTTTTCAACCCGCGAACCCGTCCTCATCAATTCTCCTCAAGGCCTCCCTGTCGAAACAGAAACGATGACGGTCCGGAACCGCCGATTGCTCGAAGAATCCATTGCCCCGCATAAAGGGCAAAATGCACTGCGCGCCATGTGTGTACCGCTTGTGACAGAAAATGACGAGTGCATCGGTGTCATTACACTCAATGGCTTTGCCGATGGCGGCACGTTTACTGACAAGGATTTGCGGCTTCTTCAAGCCATTGCCGGACAAGCGGCCATCGCCTTATCCAAAGCCCGGCTTCACGCAGATTTAAAAAAGAAGAATGAAGAGTTTGAACAAATCATCAGCTATCAGCAGCAATTGCTGTTGAAAATGAACGACGGCGTCGGTTTAAGCGATATGCTCAAGCAATTATCCCTCCAAATCCAAAAACCGCTATCGCTGTTGACCATTTACGGCGAATATTTGCAGATGGGCAATCAACCGGAAGGCTTGGACGTACAGGAATTCCCTATCCGCAGCGGACGTTTGCTCCTCGGCAAACTTTTTGTCTTAACAGGACCGGATGAGAAAATTACGGATACCGACCTTTACTTTATTCAGCAAAGCATTTTGTATTTCACGTTGGAAATCAACCGGGAAGCGGCACTTCGCGAAGCGGAACACCGCTTTAAAGCTGAACTGATGGACGACTTGCTGAACGGCATGCTGACGGAAAATTTCATCAAACGCGCCAAAAGGCTCGGCTTGGATATCGACAACCACTTTCTGCCGGTCGCGGTGGAAGCTTCCGTTTCCGCACAAGATAATTCGATGGCTGACTTACTGTACAAACGAGAACTTACGCACCTGTTCCAAGTAGAAGTGAACCAACGCTTTCCTGGCAGCCTTGTGGTTCAAAAGCAGCAGCATTATATTTTTCTGCTTTCCACACGCAAAGGCATCGCAAAAGATGTGCAGTTTGAAAAAGTAAAACGCCTGGCTTCAGAACTGCAGAACTTTATCGACCAACAGCAGCTGGAAGCCCGTTTGAAGTTCGGCGTCGGCCCATGCGTACACAGCATCGAAGACCTGCCTTCTTCCATCGAGGATTCATTGAAAGTCCTCCGATTCATGCGGACCACCCGGATGAAAGAAAATGTGGTCAATAGCCAGTCGCTTGGCTTTGAAAGCCTGTTGATCGCCAATAAGGACAAAGACATCAACGCCTTTGTGTCAGCGGCTCTTGGCCCTATCATGGAGCATGACCGCGGAAAAGAAGCGGAACTGCTGAAGACTTTGATGATTTATACGCAATTTATCCAGCATCCTGGCCAAGCCGCCAAGGAACTTCATATCCATTTGAACACCTTGCATTACCGGTTAAAAAAAATTGCCGATTTGCTTCAAGTGGACCTGCAAAATCCAGACGACTTATTGAATCTTCAACTGGCCTGCAAGTTGCTGAGAAATTTAGAAGATTGACAAGCACAGCAAAAAACCGGCTCCTGGGAATCAGGAAACCGGTTTTTTGCTTTTCATTGTGAAGCTTACAATTGTCTGAATCCGCCTGTATTGGCACGGACTTTGACTTCTGCGTATTTTTTAGCGTCGCTTTCTTTAGATAAAAGCGTTCCGATGAGTCCCCCGATAAAGCCCAGCGGAATGGAAACAATCGCGGGATTGGTTAACGGGAAGATCGGATTGCCGGTTATAATGGCCGCTCCTGCTTCCGGATTCATCACACTCGGGCTGATTGACACCAGAATCAAGGCAGAAATCAGACCCGTAAAGATAGCGGAAACCGCTCCGGTTGTGTTGAACTTTTTCCAGAAAATCGTGTAGACGATTACCGGCAAGTTCGCACTTGCCGCAATACAGAACGCCAAGGATACGAGGAAGGCCACGTTCAAGCTTTGAGCAAAAATAGCCAAGGTGATGGATAGGACAGCTACACCAACAGATGCATAGCGGGCAGCCAGCATTTGCTGGCGCTCTGTCGCTTTTCCTTTTTTGATGATTTGGCCGTAGATGTCATGGGCAAAAGCAGAAGCCCCTGATAATACCAGGCCGGCCACAACCGCTAAGATGGTTGCAAAAGCCACCGCAGATATGAACGACATCAGAATGTCGCCGCCCAACGCCTGGGCAAGCAGCGGTGCCGCCATATTTCCGGCCGGGTTTGTGCTGATAATGGTCTCAGATCCTACAAATGCTGCTGCGCCAAATCCAAGGAAAATGGTCATAACGTAGAAAATCCCGACAATCCATGTCGCCCACATAACCGAACTTCTCGCAGTTTTCGCATCTCTAACAGTGAAGAAACGCATTAAGATGTGCGGAAGGCCAGCAGTACCAAGCACTAACGCGAGCATTAAGGAAATCGTATCCAGTGGAATTTTGTATTTTACTCCCGGGTTTAAGAAAGCTTCCCCGTGCGGCGTTGCCGTTTTTACTTGTGCAAACATTTCCAGAATGCTGAAGTCAAAACGCTGCAGCACAAGGAATGATAAGATGACTGTACCGACCATCAATAGGACGGCTTTGATGATTTGAACCCAGCTGGTTGCTGTCATGCCGCCGAATAGCACATAGATGGTCATCATGATTCCGACAAGCAGGACCGCCCATAAATAATCAATTCCAAACAGCAATTGAATAAGCGCGCCTGCGCCTACAAGCTGTGCGATCATATAGAAAATAACGATTGTGATGGAACTTAACGCTGCCGCACCACGGACTTTTTTCGCATTAAAGCGGGCATTGATCATATCTGCCAATGTAAATTTCCCGAGGTTCCGGAGAGGTTCTGCAACTACGAACAAGACTACCAAATAAGCGACTAGGTAACCGATCGAGAATAGGAAGCCGTCAAATCCGAATAGCGCTATCGAACCGGCAATCCCTAAGAACGAAGCCGCAGACAGATAATCCCCCGCAATGGCCATTCCGTTTTGCCAGCCCGTCAAACCGCCGCCCGCCGTGTAAAAATCACTCGTCGTATTCGTCCGCTTCGCGGCAAAATAAGTGATGACAAGGGTCATGGCTACGATGACTAAGAAGATAATAATTACTGTAGCATTCATCGATTTTCCTCCTTGTCATAATTGAATTCGACTAATGTTTCCCGGGCCATTTCATCAAATTTCGCCGCCCGTTTCATGTAAACGGTTACAAGGATCCAAGTCATCGCAAAAAGTCCAAAAGCAAATACCCAAACCCAAGAGATATCCCCGATAAACGAAGCATCCAATAAATTCGTATACGAAATAATGACATTAAACAATAGATACAACCCTAAAAATAAGACCGTTGTCGGAATCAAAAAAGCTTTTTTCTTGCGCATTAATTCTCTAAATCCTGCTGATTCTTCAATTGCCTTAAAGTCCGGAATATGCCCTTCCGGCCTTTCCTCTCGAACAGCATGCTGCCGCTCATTCCCATTTGGATGGGCAATGGATTTTTCACTGCCAGCTATCGTCTTCGCCATTTTCAACACCCCTTTGAATTTTTATTTTTCTGAATCTAAAAATAATTAAAACATTTAAGTGAGGGTGCGTCAATAAAGGATATCCATAAAGTGGCATAAAGTCCTGTTTTATGGACATTCTTTTCGTGAAAAGAACCTTTATCTCTTTTGGCCAGAGATAAAGGTTCCTAATTTCCATACTATGACAAAACTGTCCGTTTACCAGAGTCCAAGCACTTTCCACCAGAGTCCGCCGGCACCGAACCAGACGATAATGTGAATGATGGAAATGATAAACCCGAGCATCCACCATTTCTGCTGGCTGACATAGCCGCTTCCAAAAAAGACCGGTGCCGGACCAGCGCCGTAATGCGTCAAGCAGCTGAACAAGTTGGAGAAAAATGCAAGAATCAAGGCAGACAATAGCGGCGGAGCACCTGAAGCGACAATGACCGATAAGAACGCCGCATACATTGCACTGACATGTGCGGTATTGCTGGCAAAAAAGTAATGCGAATAGAAATAAACAATCGCAAGAATTACCAAGGTTAATGTCCAGGACAGTTGGCCGACGGCATTCCCCATCAGCTCGCTGAACCACGGAATCATGCCTAGTTCATTTAAATATGTGGCCATCATGACGAGAACTGAAAACCATACGAGCGTATCCCAGGCACCTTGTTCTTTCTTAATATCCGACCACGTCAATACTCCGCTGAGCAGCAGCACACATAGTCCGATAAAAGCACTAGTCGTCGCATCGACGCCAAAATTCCCGCCAAAAATCCAAAGGGCCAAAAGAAGCACGAATACTCCGATCATATAGCGCTCTTCTTTCTTCAGCGGACCCATTTCTTGCAATTTCTCCGTTGCAATCGAAGAGGCTTCCGGTGTTTCTTTTAATTCCGGCGGATACAGTTTATAAATCACAAAAGGTATTAGGGCCAGACTGATCAATCCGGGCACCAGTGCCGCAAGCGCCCAACCGCCCCAAGTAATGGTCTCACCGGTGATTTCCTGGGTAATCTGGACAGCCAGCGGGTTCGCTGCCATTGCCGTTACAAACATCGCAGAAGTAATCATGTCTCCTTGAAAAGAGACTTTGACCAAAAAAGCTCCGACGCGCCGCTCTGACCCGTCTCCCACTCTGGATCCGTATGTTTCTGAAAGCGAACGGATAATCGGAAAAATGATTCCGCCAGCCCGGGCTGTATTGGAGGGCATTGCCGGGGCCAGTATCAAGTCACTCAGCAGCATCGAATAAGACAGCCCCAGCGTTTTTTTGCCGAACAACCGGACAAAAATATACGAAATCCGTGTACCCAACCCGGTTTTGATAAATCCCCGTGAAATGAAAAAAGCAATAACAATCAGCCAAATGGTCGTATTTTGAAATCCGCTTAACGACTGTTCCAAGGTCAGGATGTCCGTTAACACGATAAGGGTCAGCGCAAGGATGGCCGTGCTTCCCATAGGCACCGGTTTAATCACCAATGCCACAATCGTCGCGACAAAAATACTGAACAAATGCCACGCATCCGTCTCCAGTCCAGAAGGTGCAGGGATGAACCATAAAACCAAACCCAAGGCGGCACAAAATAAGAGCGATTTCCAATTTACTTCTCCCTGTTTTTCAGCAGCCATTCTTCTCCTCCTTTCCGAAAGCATCCCTTGACATTAGCAAAAAATCATTCATTTTCCCATTCTCCTGAACGGTTGAATGAATTCATCAGCTTGACCATGCGCTCAAAATTATTTAAAGCATCCAAGGCAAGAAGCCCGTTTCCTTCCGCAGATTTTGGATAGCCGATCGGTACGGTCCGCCGCACCAGCTGAGCGTACAGTTCCGCTTCTGTCAGCTTTCTTGCAAACTCTTTTTCCGCTATATTTTTCACCAATGCCAACGCTCCCGTTACGTGAGGCGTTGCCATCGAAGTGCCGGACAATGTGGCATATTTTCCGCCAGGATACGTCGAGTAAATGCGGACTCCCGGTGCAACCAGATCAATTTCGTCATTGGTATTGCTAAACGGCGCCAATTTCCGATTAAAATCAACTGCCCCTACTTGAATCACTTCCGGATAAGCTCCGGGATAAGCCGTTTCATCAGTGGACGGGCTGTCATCGCCTTCATTGCCAGCTGCACAAACAACAGGTATCCCGGCATCCACGGCACGTTTCACCGCGGCCTGCAGTTCCGGTACATCATCCGGTCCTCCAAGCGACATCGAGATTACACTTGTCTTCTCTCCATTTGGTCCTTGCCAATCAATCGCGTAATGGATGCCCTCGATGATGCCGGCGTAATCGCCGCTGCCTTCACCGTTCAATACTTTTAGAATCAACAAATTGGCGGACGGTGCCACTCCGGCAATGCCGCCTTCTGGACGTAATGATGCGGCAGCCGTTCCTGCTACGTGGGTGCCATGTCCATTGTTGTCGTCAAAGTTCTTTGGATCACTGCCAAAATCCGGCGTGAAATTTTTGCCGTCAATAACCCGGTCTTTCAAATCCGGGTGATCTACTTGGCAGCCCGTATCCAAAATGGCCAGGACATTGCCGCTCCCGTACTCCGCTTCTTCCCATACAGCCGGTGCCTGAATCATTTCAACACCTGGTGGAATTTGTACTGCTGCGGCAGTAATTTCTTCAACCCGATAAGGAATTAAATGGACATTATTCATCATTAGTCCCCCTTTATAAAAGACGCTTTTGTGATTAGATTGCCCCTTTTCGATTGTTCAGAAACATTAATCGAAAAGCTCGCAATTTTGCCGGGGAAGTGGCACGATATTGTCTAATCCTATTTAGACGGCAGCGATGTTAAACATGGCTGGAAAATTACCACTCATTATAAGGAGGAAATCAGATGGAGAAAAAGTGGATGATTTATGGAGCCAATGGTTACACAGGTGAATTGATTGCACGTGAAGCAGTAAAGCGCGGATTGAAGCCGGTTCTTGCCGGACGGAATGCGCAGAAGCTTGAACCCTTAGCCGTTGAACTGAATCTTGAGATGCGCAGCTTTCCAATAGATGAGAAAACCGCAACGCATCTTTCAGACATGGATGCCGTGCTGCACTGCGCCGGTCCCTTCAGCAAAACGAGCGCCTTGATGATTGAAGCTTGCCTTTTTGCCAAAGCCCATTATATGGACATCACCGGAGAAATTCCCGTCTTCGAACATACCCATTCCCAGCATGAACGGGCAAAAGAGGCAGGTGTTGTCCTTTGTTCGGGTGTCGGATTCGATGTCATTCCAACGGATTGCACGGCCTTGAAACTTAAAGAACTGATGCCTGACGCCACTTATCTGGCGCTCGGCTTTGATTCGGATTCTGGTATTTCCAGAGGGACTTATAAAACCATGATCCAAGGGCTGGGCACCGGCAGCGCCGAACGACAGGACGGAAAGCTGGCTTCCGTGCCCATCGGCAGCCAGCGCCGGACCATCGATTTTGGCCGCGGCAAGCGAGCGGCAATGGGAATTCCATGGGGCGATGTGGCAACTGCGTATTACAGTACCGGAATCCCAAACATTACCACTTGGATCCCGTTTCCAAAGCCGCTTGCTGCTGGCGCCGGATTAATGACTGCTTTGCAGCCGCTGCTGGATTCTTCCCGCGTCCAGGATACACTGTCAAATTGGGTGGAAAAACGCGTTAGCGGACCCGACGAAACGCTCCGCTCCAACTCACCCGCTTATATTTGGGGAGAAGCCAAGAATGACGCAGGAATCGTCAAAGTTGTCCGTATTCAAACGGCCAATGTGTACGATTTAACAGTTTACGGAGCTCTTGCTTCTGTCAACGGAGTGCTAATCGGCAATTTTGCAGGAGGCAGCTACACACCTTCCCAGTTATTCGGTTCTGAATTCCTTGAAACATTGCCGGGGTCCGGAAAATTTGAAGCCGATACTTTTTACCCCGCTTATTAAAACAAAAAAAGCTGTCCTCTGTGGACAGCTCAGCTCTTCATCAATTGCATGCGTTTATTGAATAAGGTTGGATACGATAAAAATCCAAGCAGA
This sequence comes from Planococcus glaciei, assembly GCF_900099655.1. Lineage (GTDB taxonomy): Bacteria > Bacillota > Bacilli > Bacillales_A > Planococcaceae > Planococcus > Planococcus glaciei. The sequence goes on along the minus strand of NZ_FNDC01000002.1, from coordinate 31,573 downwards.
ATACTGGTGACTGCAGCGGTTGTCAGCAACAGGAACATGATCAGCAATTGAAATTGCACCGCCTGAATCGGGTCTGCCCCTGCGATGATCTGCCCGCTCATCATACCAGGCAATTGGACAAGCCCCACTGTTTTCTGGCTTTCGATTGTCGGGATCATGCTGGCTTTGATCGACTGGATCAATTGCCGATGGATGGCCTGTTTCGGCGTTCCGCCCAGCGATAAGATCAATTCGGTCTGGTCCTGATGCGTCTCCACTTCCGCCGTGAACCGGTTCAGGAACAAGATGGACAGCACCATCGAGTTGCCGATGACCATCCCGCTGATCGGGATGATGTACTGCGCAGTCGGCGGGGTGATATTGAAGCCGATCAAAATGCTTTGGGTCAACACTTCAACAAACACCAAGGTTGCGGCAACCTTAGCGACAATCCCTCGAATAGCGGCTCCCTTTTTCTGTGCGTTATGCGTCGCAGCGACGATCATCAGTGTGACCATCAGGAAGATGTAGATCAGGCTATCCGATTCAAAGACGAATTTCAGCACATAGCCGACGGCAAGCAGTTGGATAATGGAGCGGATTGTAGCGACCAGCGTGTCTCTTTCAAGGCCCAGGTTGAACGTTTTTGATAAAACCAGCGGAATCAATACAAAAATCAAGGTTAAGGATAAAGTAAAATAACTCATCCGGCTTCCCCCCTTACGAACCGTTTGACTTTGTCATTCGCCGGATTGACCAGCAATTCGCTTTCGCCGGTTTCGATCACTTCACCGGCCATCATGACCCACGTATAATCGCCGATTTCCATGGCTTGCTGCAGGTTGTGGGTGATCCAAATAATCGTTGTGCCGTATTTCCGGTTGATCTTTACAATCAGCTCTTCTATTTCCTTTAAGGAAGTCCGGTCCAGTGAAGAGGTAATTTCATCCAGCAGCAGCACTTCGGGTTTATTGACCAATGTACGGGCAATCGAAACTTTCTGGCGCTGCCCACCCGACAGGTCTTTTACATTGCGGCTGATCAATTGCTCTTCCAGCCCGACGTCATGCAGCCATGCCAATGCATCTTGTTCCGGCAGCTTTTTGCCCTGCAGCTCTAACGGCAAATTCAAATTGTCATAAACCGTACCGCTGATCATCGGGGCACTTTGCAAAGCCATGCCGACAAGGCGGCGAAGCTCAACGGGTTCAATATTATCAATCGGCTTGTCTTTCACGTAAATTTCTCCTGTATCCGGCGACAGCAAGCCGTTGCATAATTTCAACAGTGTTGTCTTCCCTGCTCCGGAAGGTCCCACCAATGTGATAATTTTGCCTTCCGGAAAAGATCCTGTAATCTCTTTTAATATATGGGTATCGCCTGCAGAATAATTCACATGATTAAAATGTACAGCAGGTTTATATTGAATGGACACTCGTTTCACTTCCTTTTAAAAAGAAAACAGCACACAGTCAGCCGTGTGCTGTCTTCAACTAATCAGTTTTCCAGTCTGCGTTCTGCGAAGTCGTCATTCATTTTCAAGAAATATTCTCCGCCTTCTTCAATATGGGCCATTCGTGCAATAATGTCGCGGAACATTTTTTCTTCTTCCATTTGTTCTTCAATGAACCAATCAAGGAATGACAAAGTGGAATGTTCCTGCAGCTCATCTGCAAGTGTAACCAGTGCGTAGATATTGCTCGTTACATCTTTTTCCTGAGCCAGTGAACTTTGCAGAACGTCCATAGCATTCACATAGTCGTTTTTAGGTTCCCCGAGCGCCTGAAGCACCGGTTTTTCGTCCATCGTCACCAGGTAGTCGTAAAACTTCATCGCATGCTGATGCTCTTCACGCGATTGGATCAAATAAAAATTGGCGAAGCCATGATACCCTTTTTTCGAAAAGTACGCCGCCATTGCCGTATAGGAATGAGAAGCCTGTAACTCGTTATTGAATTGGTCATTTAATGCCATCGTCAATTTTGGTGGTAACATGAAAAATCCCTCCGTCTTCTTATTTAGAATCATTCTAATGTAGATACTATACCATACCCTGAATTCTATTGCAAAACACATGAGAAAATAATTTTTAATTGAGAATAATAATCAAGTAAAAAAGTATTTTTTAATTTATAATTGATAATAATTATTATCTAGAGAATAATTAGCAAGAGAATGCTGAACTTCCGAATCAATTGCTTACTATTAGTAACTAGTTGTAGTATAATAACTTCATGATTTAAATAGACTCTTCAAACAGGGGGAATTACAATGACACCAATCAAACTTGAACCGAAAGTGTTCGAAGTACTAAAAGATAAAATTGACTTGATCCAAATGGGCAATGAGGCGATTTATGTAGTCGGACCTATCCGGCTGCCAGTGAATTTATATGGAGAAACCGTTGTGTTCCAGTGGTATTGCTGGTTGAAACAAGATGAAGTGACGAACGATTACGAAACCATCATTGAAAAGCTGTCTTCTGCTAATTTGGCGGAATACCAGCAATCAAGCGTATTGGTTTATGGAGATTTTGAAAACAGCGAAGACGCGTTGATCCGCATGCATTCGATTTGCCATACAGGCGATATTTTCGGCAGCAAACGCTGTGACTGCGGATTCCAATTAAAGCAGTCGATGCAGCAAATCGCGGACCACGGATCCGGCGCTTTGTTCTATTTGGCGAACCATGAAGGGCGCGGCATCGGATTGTTCAGCAAAGCCATGGCGTATGTGCTTCAGGAGAACGGCTATGATACGGTCGAAGCCAATGAAAGCCTTGGTTTTGTCGACGATTCCCGCAATTACGACGATGCAATTGCCGTATTGAAATCGCTGCGCACTAAACCGGTGACATTGATGACAAATAACCCAAAAAAGATTTCCGCATTGGAAAATTCAGACCTTGAAATTGCCGGCCGCATTTCGTTATGGGGCGACGAGTCGGAATACAACGCCAAGTATTTGCAGACCAAAATCAATCGCTCCGGTCACTTGGAAGATGAGGGGGATGCTGTTCATGTCAAACCATGAATTTTATATGGACTTGGCATTAAATAATGCGAAGACAATGAAAGGCCAGACGGACCCCAATCCGCTTGTCGGTTCCGTCATTGTCAATGACAACCGCATTGTCGGCATCGGCGCCCATTTGAAAGCCGGCGAGCCGCATGCTGAAATCCATGCGCTTCGCATGGCCGGGGAAGCGGCGCGCGAAGGAACCATTTATGTTACGCTCGAGCCGTGTTCCCATCATGGCCGCACCGGTCCGTGTGCACTGGCCATTATTGAAGCAGGCCTGAAAAAAGTGGTGATTGCCACCCTTGACCCCAATCCGATTGTGGCCGGAAACGGCGTCAAGATGCTGGAAGAAGCCGGCATCGAAGTCCTTGTTGGCATCCGGGAAGAAGAATCCCGAAAGATGAATGAAGTTTTTAATAAATTCATTGTGACCCAACAGCCATTTGTCATCTTGAAAGCCGCTTCTACTTTAGACGGCAAAATCGCTTCGCATACGCTGGACAGCAAATGGATTACTTCGGAAGATGCACGCCGGGATGTCCACGTGCTGCGCAGTGAAAACCGGGCCATTTTAGTAGGTGTCGGCACTGTGATTGCGGATGATCCGGAATTGACTTCGCGGATTCCAAACGGGCGCCATCCCCTTCGCCTTGTCTTGGATTCCAAGCTGCGGATTCCATTGGATGCCAAAGTCGTAACCGATAATTTGGCAGATACGTGGATTTTCACCAGCAAGCAGCACGACCCTGAAAAACGCGCCCGCCTCGAAGCATTGGGCATTACCATTATTGAGACCAGTGGAAAACAGCGCACCGATATCCCGGATGTCGTCCGCATTCTTGGAGAGAGATCCATCTCTTCCCTGTTTATCGAAGGCGGCGGAACCATCAATGCCGCATTTCTGGAAAACGGTTTAGTCGATAAAGTGGTGTTGTATTTTGCGCCGAAATTAATCGGAGGCAAAGACGCCCCGACTTTCCTGGAAGGTTCCGGGTTTGAGCTGATGAAGCAAGCAGTGGAACTGGAAGACGGAGAATTTTTGAAAATCGGGAAAGACTTCAGGTTTACTGGATATCCCGTAAAAAGAGGAGTTTAACAATGAGATTCGGATTTGATATTGACGATACACTGATCAATTTGCGCGAATACGCTTTTCAGTTGTACCAGCGAAAACTTGGGCGTGAAGTGGCCATCGACCTGTTCTATGCCTTGAACCGCGTGGAAATACATGAACTGTTCGGCCTGAGCGACAAAGAAGGTTCTGATATGTGGAACAGCGTGTTGGATGAACTGTATTATACCGATTGCCCTGTTTATCCGGGAGCCGTCGAACTCCTCCAGCAGCTGGACCGGGAAGGCCATGAAATCTTCTACATAACAGCGCGTCCAGCGGAACACGGTGAGAATACAAAAGCCTGGCTGAAACACCAAGGCTTCCCGGTGCACAATGAACGGTTTTACTGCGGCATGAAAGATGCGGAAAAAGTGCACATCATCGAAGACCTGCAGCTCGATTACTATTTTGACGACAAACCGGCAGTGGTCGATACGTTGTCCCACGGATCGTTAAAAGTGATGGTGAAAGACCAGTCCTATAATCGCCATGTGGAATTGCCGCGCATTAAACAATGGGCGGATTTACAGGAACTGATCCAGAAGGAACTTAAATAATTGGGTTAAACCGGCCAGCAAATGGGCCGGTTTTTTGTCATATAAAAAAGTGATTCCCGGCTCCAGGAATCACTTTTCTTCACTTAAACTTTGTCTTCATCTTTCAACCCACTGTCGCCAAATGCATCGTCCAGCGTATCGAATCTCGAAATCCGTACCACTTTGCCGTTCTTAATCTCCATAAACGTGAACACGGTCACTTGGCCATTTTGATCTTCCCATGTGCCTTCTTGTTCAAAAACCACTTTATCGCCTTTGGCATAGCGGGTAACGGTCGTTAAACGAATGCCGGATTCCTCCGCCCACTGCTTTAATGTATCATGCCCGACGGCCGAGCCTCTAGGCCCCATTAATTCAATATTGTGATCCGAAAGTTCCAGCATGCCTTCAATATCTTTTGCATTGACTTTCTCCACCCATCCGTCTGCAATGTTAATGGTTTCTGTCACGTTCATTCGCTCCCTTCATAAGGTAATTTTTCGAAAACGACCAATGCGAGTGTAGCAAGAGGGCCCATTAAAAGGGACAATAAAAACCAGTTGAGACCGCTTCGATTTTTCCCCTGTGCAATGCCTGCATTGATCAATGCCAGTGTCCCCCAACCGATTGCGTAATCATTATCCATTTAACAGCCCCCTTTTTTCTAAATTTTAACACAAAAGAAGACAAGCGATGCGCCTGTCTTCTTCAGTAGTTGGAATTTTTTAATTTTTTAAAGGTTGTCACGAATTGGCCAGGGTCTTCATACACTTTGTACGTTATCACACCACGGTGCGTATGCAGATACAATAAGTTTGCTTCTTCAGAAAATGATTTATAGGACATATCCCAAACATTCGCCAAATGATACTTCGCGGTTGGCGCCACTAAAGTATCTTCATAAAGGTGCAAGTGATATTCCAAGTGCACCAATTTCATCTCACCCGCTTCAATGGAACGCTCCGTGTCAATGTAAGTGATGGAAGATAGTGAGTTTGTATGGTCCACGGCCATTCGCCTCCTGACTTGCGATTGAGTCAAGTTTACCTTATCCGCATTCCAACAAGCAAAAGTTCGGTCCTCAATCGGCTCGGAAAACCGTCCTGTTTCAGCGCCCTACACCGCTATCCTTCAGCTGGCCTTTCCCTTCAATCCGCTGCATCGAAGTATTCGTTCGTTAAATCACCGTTTACTCCGATAGCCGCTGCGCTTCCTTCTCCTGCTGCAATGACCACTTGGGCCGGTACAATCAAAGAAGCGTCTCCAGCCGCATAGACATTCCAGACATTGGTGCGTCCGTATTCATCGGTTTTGATGCCGCCATATTCATTTTCTTCACAGCCCAGCTCTTTTCCGAACTGTGCATTGTGGCTCCATAGGGGCGTCACGAAGCCGCCCACCCGGTCAATGAGCGTGCCGTCTTCAAGCCTGACGCTGCGTAATTGTCCATTTTCGCCTTCCAGCCCATCAATGACTTCTTCCCGAACTCCGATGCCTTTAGCAACCAGCCGCTCCCGGTCTTCCAGTTCCAGCCGGCCTTCGCCGTTCGTAAAAACGATCAAATCCTTGCTCCACGTATAAACTTTTTTTGCCAACTCAAAGACACTTTTATCGGCAATTACGGCCAATGGCTGATCGCGCAATTCCCAGCCATCGCAATAAGGGCAACTGAACAAAGACGTTCCGTAATACTTTTCGATGTCGGGAATATTGGGCTGTTGTTCCCGCAATCCTGTTGCCAGGATAATTTTGATGCTGTGATAGGTTTTGCCTTCTTCGGTAGTGATTTCGTAATGAGTATCTGAAACGCGGTTGATTGACATGACCCGTTCTTGTTTTATTTCAACCGAATCGTATTTTGCAATATCCTTGTGTGCCAGGCGCTTAAATTCTTCCGGTTTGATCCCGTCGCGGGTAATAAATCCGTGAGATTCTCTGGTCACCAGATTGCGCCCGCTGTCATCATCAAAAAGAATCACGTTTCTTCTTGAGCGTCCAAGTACCAAAGCAGCATTTAATCCAGCAGGGCCTCCGCCGACAATCACACAGTCGTAGCGCATATGAACTCCATCCTTTGTTTAGTAGGTTTTCTCCTAAACCTTCCCGCTTCACGGGCTGGATAAACGCTTTTCACGGTACCATAAAAGGAATTTCCACATATAAAAAAACTGCTTCCCATAAGGAAGCAGCTCCAGCTTATACTTGTTTCGCCAATAATCCTGTTAACACCTTAATAAAGAATTCGTTTTCTTCCGGTGTTCCGACGGTGACGCGGATATAATCCGGCAGTCCCCATGTTTTTCCGTAGCGCACAATTACGCCGTTCGCCATCAATGCTTTGTAGACTTCTTCGCCTTCCGCCCCTATTTGGACAAGCACAAAATTCGCCATGCTTTCGATGTAGTTTAAACCGAGGTCCGTGAACGCGGCATAAAGCTGCTCACGTCCTGCTTTATTGGCTTCTTGTGAAGCGCGCACATGCTCCTCATCGGAAATTGCGGCAACAGCTGCAGCTTGCGCCAAAGCATTGACGTTAAACGGTTCTTTCACTTTCAAAATTGATTGGATGATCGCTTCTGGTGCAATTCCGAAACCTACGCGAATGCCGGCGATGCCATAAATTTTTGAGAAAGTTTGAAGAACAAGAACCGGATGCCCAGCGTTTACAAACTCAATGCCATTTGTGTACTCCGGTGCATCTGCAAAATGGCTGTATGCGCCGTCAATGACGACCAGCACATCGGAAACCGCATTCAACAGCTTTTCGATGTCCGTTTTGGAAATGACGGTGCCAGTCGGATTGTTCGGTGTGCAAATATAAATGATCTTTGTTTTTTCCGTAACTGCTGCAATAATGGCCTCTACGTCAAACTGGAAGTTTTCGGCAAATGGCACTGGGACTACAGAAGCCCCCATGATGTGGGCGCCGAAATCGTATTCGCTGAAAGAAGGAGAAGGCACGATGATTTCATCGCCTTGCTCCAAAAATGCTTCCGATACGAGCGTGATCAATTCATCTGCACCATTTGTTGCAATTACTTGCTGCGGCGTTACTCCGTAAGCAGCAGAGATTGATTGTTTCATCGCCGTCGTATCAGCATCCGGGTAGCGGTTTAGCTCAGATAAGCTCGCCTGGATGGCTGCTACCGCTTTTGGAGAAGGGCCAAGCGGATTTTCGTTTGAAGCCAATTTAATCACGCGCTCCAGACCCAATTCTTTTTGCACTTCCCAAATCGGCTTGCCTGGAGAATAAGGCTGGATTGAATTCAAAGTTTTGCGCGGCTGAATGTTTTTATTGTTTCGCATAGTAGTCCCTCCAACAGGTTTGTTTCAATTGCTTGAATTTTTATTTAAATACACTTTTAACTATACCAGTCATTCCTCTAAATCGGCACCCCAAAATGCTGAAGCGGCTTTTCTTTTCCCGAATCATTCGGTTTTTTTCTCCGGAACCAGTGCTTCCGCATGCCGCGGCTGCCGGTTTACGAGGTAAATGCTTAGAATGATCAGGACTAGCCCGATTGCCAGCGTAACTGTGACGGGTTCATCCAAAAATACGGTCCCCGTCAATACCGCGACCAGCGGCACGAGAAAAGTAAAAGCCGCCACTTTACTCGCTTCGCCTTTGTTCATCAGAAAAAAATAAATTACAAAAGCAATCGGCACGCCAAAAGTGGCGCCGAACAAGAGGCCTGCCCAGTAAGGCCAGTTCCAGGTGATATCGGACCAGCTTTCAACCACACTGCCCCCCGCCAACAGTACTGCTCCTCCAATGATGAACTGCAAAGCCACCATCCACATGGAATCCACCTGCCGGCCCACTTTCTTTACATAAATGACGCCGAGCGCCCAACTAAGCGCTGCCAGAAGCGCCATGACGATTCCTATTATGGAAATGTCCCCGGTCAAGCTATCCGCACTGATGACCAAAATTCCGAGAAACCCTGTGAGCAATCCGGCGATTTTAAAAGCAGTCATCTTTTCCCCAAGCCACATCCAGGCAAAAATCCCGATCAGTACTGGCTGAAAATAAACCACAACGGAAAACAAGCCACCCGGCAAATATTCAAGCCCAGCCGTTTGCAAGCCGTAAAACAACACTGCATTTAACAAAGCGGAAATCATATAAGCTTTCCAATTTTCCCGCCAGCGGATTTTGCGCCACGCAGGCAGCAATACAAGCGCCAGCAGCAAGCCGCCAAAAAAAGAGCGGGTGCCGGCAAACAAAATCGGCGGCGTGTATTCAAGTGCCAGCTTGTAAATGGACCAGCTGACTCCCCATATGATGACCAACAGGGCCAGCAACCCGGTCGCCCGGGTAAAGTACTTGCTCATTTCTCTATCTCCTTCAGCAGCTCTTATTCTGAATATCGTTCCATTATACAGAATTGTGCTATTATTTAAACGAGGAACCGCAACTATTTGTATCCCATCTGCAAATATGTTTAACTGTAACGAGACTAACCAAAGAGGAGTTTACACATGATTAAAAAAATGAAATACGCTGCAGCACCGCTTTTATTGGCATTGGCACTTGGGGCTTGTTCAGACAGCGAAGAAGCCGCGCCAAAAGAAGAAACCACAAAAGAAGAAACAGCAGCATCGACTGAACAGCCAGCAGAGCAGGAGTCAAAACTGAAACTGCCCGCTGAAAAAGATGTAGTGGTCGTTGTTAACGATGAAAAAGTGCTGGGCAACGTCTATAACAGTGTGGCCCGCCAACTGGAATCGTCTCTTGCAACGCAAGGCAAAGACACGGCAGAAGCTGAGAACGCCGATTTGATCAAAGAACAAGCCATCACTGTGATTGTCGGCAACAAGCTGATTTTGCAGGATGCAGAAAAAAAAGGCTATAGCGCAGAAGATGCGGCAGTTGAAGAACGCCTAGAAGAACTGAAAGGCCAGTTCGAAGACGAAAAAGCAATGAACGCAGCTTTGAAAGAAAATGGCTATACCCTGGACGATATGGAAAGCCAGCTCCGTGAACAAATCACTTATGAAAACTATGTCGCTAAGGAAGTAAAGGCTGCCGAAGTGACGGATAAAGAAGTGCAAGAAGCGTATGACGGCTTTGCTGAGACCGCTGGAGAAGAAGCTCCCGCTTTTGAAGAAATGGAACCGACCATCCGCCAGTCTCTTGAACAGCAGAATACACAGAAAGCGGTTTACGACCGCATTGAGGAATTAAAAGAAACAGCAAAAATCGATGTAAAAATTTAAAAAAATCCCGGCTCAATTCAATTTGAGCCGGGATTTTTACTAGCATTCTTATAATTTGTCTTTGCAAAAAGCCAATACTTCCGCTTCTTCGTCTTCTTCCAACCCAAACTCCAAAACTTCGCGGGACATTTTATCAGCAAAATTATAATGGGCAATCCGTGCGCCATCTTCCTCTACTGCCAAAATAACACGCAGCTCCAAGCCGCCTTCTGTAAACAGCTCATCGTCTTCTTCCACTTCTACATCCAGCAGAAATTCGTAGCGTTCGCCCTCGATGATGCCGGTTGGATCTTTTAACTGGTTAAAACCAAAATTTGTAATCTCCATTTATACACCTCCGTCTTTCCATTTTAGCCTGTTACCTAGGTTTTTGGTAGCTTCGTCTCGAAATCCACGGACGTTTAACGTGCCAAGCAACGGGAATAATAACTAAATGGTAAACTTTAAAGGAGTGGAACTTACATGAATGTATTAGTTATTGGCGCAAACGGACAAGTCGGACGCCGGGTTGTCCAGGAATTGGCAGCATCTTCACACGATGCGGTAGCCATGGTCCGCAAAGAAGAACAAGTCGATCATTTAAAAGAGCTCGGAGCTGCAAAAGTGGTGCTGGGGGATTTGGAAAAAGACTTCAGCGAAGCATTTGAAGATGTGGATGCAGTGATTTTCGCTGCTGGTTCCGGCGGTTCAACTGGCCCCGATAAAACCTTGACGATTGATTTATGGGGTTCTGTAAAAGCTGCAAGATACGCTGAAGACAAAGGCGTAAAACGCTTTGTCCAATTGAGCTCAATGGGCACGCCTGACCCTGACGAAGGCGGCGAAAAAATGAAGCCTTACCTCGTTGCAAAAAGAGTAGCAGACGACATCTTGCAAACGACTAAGCTCGATTACACCATTATCCGGCCCGGTGCTTTATCCAACGAAGACAAATCCGGCAAAATCGAGGTTTCTTCCGAAGGCTTCACTTCCATGGAAGGCCGTTCGATTCCAAGAGCCGATGTGGCTGCGGTGTTGGTGAAAGCCTTGGATCAGCCGAACACGCACCACAAAATTTTTGAAGTGCTCCAAGGAGACACTCCGCTCGAAGAAGAGCTGAATAATTTATAATTTCTTGGCATCCGTTTACATGAAGAGCGAATAGATTTTCGCTCTTTTTTGTGTTAAGATAGGCATTACGATAATAGAGGACGTGATAAGCATGATTAATATCCAACCACCGAAAGCTGATATCACCATTACGCAGCGCAAACAGGAAATTACAGGCGACGAAGCGGTCATTAAGCCATTGTACGGCTTTATCGATTTGCATGAGATTCCGCGCGATAAAGGCGGCATCATTCAATTCTTCAACCACAGCGGCGAATTGCTTTTTGTCGGCAAAGCCCGCAAATTGCGCCAGCGCGTGAAAAAACACTTCGAAGACAACGTATCGCCTTTGAAAAACCATCGCGAAGAAGTTTACCGCATCACGGTTTCAATTGTAGAAGATCCAATGGAGCGTGAAATTTACGAAACCTATTTGATCAACGCCCATAAAGCGAAATACAATGTCGACAAAGTATTTTACAAAGACCAGGAATAGTTAAAAAAGACGCCGCTTTGGCGTCTTTTTTTCATTTCTTCTCTTACAAGCGTTTCTCAAAAAAGTGCTTAGTGTGCCCTTTTGGATGGTCTTCCAATAAGCCAAACTCACGGAATCCTTGTTTCTTGTAAAAACCAGGCGCCTGAAAGCTGAAGGTTTCAACGACCAGCAGGCTGTAATTTTGGTTTCTTGAGTACTCTTCCATTTGCTGCATCAATTGTTCCGCAATCCGCTGGCCGCGTGCTTTAGGATCCACCCACAGAAAATCGATGTGCATATGCCCCCAGTAAGCGGTGCCTGTAATGCCGCCAATGATATCCCCGTTCTCATCGCGGGCAATAAAGCTGATTCCTTCTTTCGGCGATTTCTGTTCTTCCGGCAAGCTTGCCGTATTGTGTTGAATGACTTTGTTGCGGATAAACTCACGGTCTTCTTGAACTTCTTGTTTAATAATATTCATAATAGTCCTCCTAAACCTGGTTATAGTCTGCAGCTTTTTAGCTTTGGGCTGCCTCTTTTTCGATTGTACTGCATTCTTATGTTTTAATGCGCTCTTCAAAAGGGAATAGGTAAATAATTAACTAGGTTTTTTGGAGGAGAAAATATGACGTCTTATGCAAAAGAAGCGCCGTTTGCCTGGTGCAGAAGCGAATACGATACACTTCAGTCGGTCTTGGTATGCCCGCCGCATTATATGGAAATTAAAGAAGTGATCAATGATGTGCAAAAACGCTATCAAAAAGAAAATATCGATACAGAAAAAGCAACTCAGCAACATAAACAATTTGTAAAAGCGCTGCAGGAAAACGGTGTGGCGGTAGAGCTGCTCCAACCGTCTGAACAGTTTCCAGAACAGGTTTTTACCCGGGACATCGGTTTTACAGTAGATGATACTGTCTTTATCGGAGAAATGGCCTCGTCCATCCGGCAAGGCGAAGAAGCAGAACTGGAAAAATGGCTGAAAAGCCAGCAAATCCGCTTCGAATCGCTCGGCTGCAACCGCGTGGAAGGCGGAGATGTCATTATCGATCATGACACGTTGTATGTCGGCATCAGCAGCCGTACATCCAAAACAGCCATTCAGGAACTGCAGGAAAAACTTCCGCGTTTTAACGTCGTTCCTATTTCATTTGACGAAAAATACTTGCATCTCGATTGTGTGTTTAATATCCTATCACCCACAGAAGCCCTCATCTTCCCGGAAGCATTGGATGCAGAAACGATAAAAATGCTGGCCAAACGCTACACGCTTTTAAAAGTGAATGCTGAAGAGCAATTCGCACTCGGCACCAACGTGCTGTCCATTGGAAACCGGCGGGTCTTCAGCCAGCCCCAAAACAAGAAAGTCAATCATCTGCTGAAAAAACATAACTTCAATGTGATTGAAGTGGACTTTTCCGAAATCATTAAATCCGGCGGTGCGTTTCGCTGCTGCACGATGCCGCTCGTCAGAAAATAGTAAAGAGGAAGGACTCAACAGGTCCTTCCTCTTTCTTTTGATTTTACAGAACGGCAGCCTTCCGCTTGATTTCAGCAAAGAAATTCCCCAGTAATTTAGCGCCATCAGGGGTGCCGATTGATTCGGGATGGAATTGCAAGCCGTACACCGGATAATCGCAGTGTTTGATGGCCATGACGGTATCGTCATCCATTGCCGCAGCATGGACTTCAAAACACAGCGGCAGAGTATCTGCCTGTACCGCCAGCGAGTGATAGCGCATGACCGGGAGCGGATTCGGCAAGTCGGCGAAAATGCCTTGCTGTTCATGTGCCACCAGTGAAACTTTGCCGTGCCGGATGATTGGTGCCTGAGAAATTTCCCCGCCAAAAGCAGCGCCAATCAATTGGTGGCCCAGGCAAATCCCGAGAATGGGAATGCTTTGGTAAACTTGGCGGATCAACCGCAGCGATTCCGGCAAGGCCTCCGGATGCCCTGGGCCGGGCGATAAGATAATGGCTTGCGGTTTTTTCGCAAGTATCTCGTCAATCGTTAATGCACCGTAGCGTACGACTTCCACGTCTTCTCTCAGTTCTGCTGCGGCTTGGTAAATATTGTACGTAAAAGAATCATAATGATCGATTAAGAGAATCATCCGAACACCTCCGTCAATGAACGCGCTTTGTGCAAGGTTTCTTCAAATTCTGCCTGCGGATCGGAATCATAGACGATGCCTGCCCCCGCTTGCACATGGACCTGCTGGTCTTTGACAACAAAGGTCCGAATCGCAAGGGCCACGTCCAGATTTCCGTTAAAGCCGAAATAGCCGACAGCTCCGCCGTAGACGCCCCGCCGCTCTTCTTCAAATTGCTGAATCAACTGCATTGCGCGGACTTTCGGCGCCCCGGATACTGTTCCGGCCGGCAGACAAGATACCAGTGCATCCAGCGGGTGCATTTGGCTGTTCAATTCACCCGTCACTTCCGATACCAAGTGCATCACATGCTGATACCGCTCGATGATCATGTATTTTGGAATCTTCACCGAACCAATGGCAGCTACACGGCCTACATCATTGCGGCTGAGGTCAACCAACATCTGGTGTTCTGCCCGTTCTTTTTCATCGTTCGCCAGTTCTTCGGCAAGAAAGGCGTCTTCTTTTTCCGTACGTCCCCTTTTTCTTGTTCCTGCAATTGGATTGGTCACCATATGGCCATTCCGGATCGTCAATAAACTTTCAGGTGATGCCCCGACAACAGCATACTCATCAAAATCGATGAAAAATTGGTAAGGCGACGGATTTTCCTTGCGCAGCTTGCGGTATAGCCGAAAGGCGTCTCCTTGGTAAGCAGCCGACAAGCGCTGCGACAGCACCAATTGAAACACGTCCCCGTTCCGGATATGTGTTTTTGCCTGCTCTACCTGTGCCCGGAATTTTGCGGCATCGGTTTTGGAAGTGAATTCAAGCGGCGGCTGTTTTTCCTGTTCAACAGTGGGTTCTGATACGCTAAGCTGCGCTTCCACTTCATCCAGTTTGTCTTCAAATGAAATGATGGTAATATCATTTTTCACATGGTCAAATACGACAATGGTCTCGTACAAATGCAAATGAAGGTCTGGCATCTCCAAGCTGTTCACCCGTGCTGCTTCAACCGGTTCGTAAGCGCCAATCGCATCGTAGCCAATGTAGCCGAGTGCCCCGCCGGTAAACGGCAATTCCGCTGCTTTTGCTTCAAAAACTGGCAAACGGGATTTTAAAAGCTCTAATGGCTTTCCGCTATGAATTTCTTCAAGACCGGTTCTGAAATCTATCTCTTTCAATGAATTTCCATTTCCAATATAGGATTTCGAAGGATCCGCTCCGATAAATGAATAACGACCTGTCACACCCGTTTTCAGCGAACTTTCCAATAAACACTTCCGTTTGCCTTGCAGCCGGTTGAACACTACAATCGGCGTCAGCGAATCTCCATCAATTTTTCTCAACTTCATCTCAGCTCATCTCCCTCGATTTTTAGAAAAGCGGAAGCGGCCGTTCCCTTTCAACAGGCATAAGACGGACCAGCGAAGTAGCGCTCTTTGCCACACAGCTGGGTTGGCTTATGACCCGAGAAACTGGCCGCTTCAACTGCACACCTGCAACCAATAAAAAAAGCCCTCTGCAAGGAACAGAAATCTCCCTTGCAGAGGACGGTTTGACCGCGGTGCCACCTCTTGTTAAAGCTGAAAAAGCTTTCACTCGATCCCCTGTAACGCGGGGAAGACGGGTTCCTTTACTGTAGTTCAAGGAACCTCTCATAAGCCCATTCACGCATTTTCCCCGCCGGTTTCCACCTGCCACCGGCTCTCTTTGAGAGGAATTCGATGCGCTACTTTTCTTATTCAACGATTTGCTCTGCTATTCTCAGCTCAACTGTACTTCCGGCGATGCCGCTCCCGGCACCTTCTGCCGTAATCCGTACAAAAAGGTTGCACCTATCTTATTGGAATTTTAATCCTTTGTCAACAAAAAACCGCTCGATATTCGATAATTCAGTATTGTTTGTACATGATGGTATTTTTGCGGTATAACTAATAATAAGCAGTTATTACTTATAAAAAGGGAGGATACAGAAATGACAAAAAAGTTTAAATTTCTAACAGCTGGATTTCTCATGCTGATTTTGATTCTTTCGGGTTGTGCCGGAGAAAGCAACAGCAGCAGTGACAGCGGCAGCGAAAGCGGCGACAAAACAAAAATCAGCTTTATGCATTGGCGCGGTGAAGACAAAGCTGTATTCGATGAAATTATTGCTGAATTCCAAAAAGAAAATCCGGATATTTCTGTTGAAATGAACATCTATCCTTCCGATCAATACCTCGGAACGGCACAGCGCATGCTGCAGGAAGGTTCTACGGGCGATGTATTCGCTTCATTCCCCGGAGCGCAATTCCAGTCGCTTCAAGAAGCCGGTATCTTTGAGGATTTAAGCAGTGAAAAATTTGTTTCTAATTTTGATGAAAACTTAATCAGTGTTGGGCAAGTGGACGGCAAGCAATACGCGCTTCCGTATCAGCTGGTGTTCAATATGCCGATATACAACAAAGGCATGTTTGAAGAGCTGGGTCTGGAAGTGCCAAAAAGCTGGTCTGAATTCCAGGCATTATGCGATACGCTTCTTGAAAACGGCATCACCCCTATCGCTTTCCCTGGCGCCGATATCGGCCCCAACCAATTCATGAACAGCATGGTCATGAACAATGCGCCGGATGAAGAAATTTTCGCCAAACTTTTAAGCGGCGAAGAAAAACTGACAAACGAATGGTGGGTGAAAACCCTCGAAGATTTCCAATTGCTTGAGCAAAAAGGATATATCCAGAAAAATGCATTGGGCACAAACCAGGATGCTGCAATGGCTATGGTAGCCAACGAAGAAGCTGCCATGCTTGCCACAGGCTCTTACCACATGGCTTCGCTTCTAGGCTTGAACCCTGAGCTTCAACTGGACTTGCTTGCACCGATTACCGTTGAAGAAAGCGAAGCGGTCTATGAAGGCATCAACACTGCGACATTCATGCTTGCGGTCAACAGCAATTCCGAGAAAAAAGAACAGGCGAAGAAATTCATCGAATATTTGAGCCAGCCGGAAGTCGCTTCAAAATACGCCAATGAAACAGGCCAGCATTTAACGGTTACAGATGTGAAATACGAATCTGAAGCATTGAAAAATACGGCTTATTGGATTGATGAAAGAAAAACCAGATTCCAGCCGCGTTATTTGATTACCAATGCACAAGTTGAAGATGCTGTACTCAGCTCGATTGAAAACGTATTAGGCGGAGAAGATCCGAAGGCAGCGGCTGAAGCTGCACAGAAAATCGTAGACGAAAACAGGGAATGATGTCATGAAAACCTCAAAAACCATTTTTCTATTCTTTGTGCCGGGCTTAGTCCTGTACAGTATTTTCTTTCTATATCCAACTGTAAGTGCATTGTTCTATTCCTTCACGGATTGGGATGGGTTTAGCGATGCTTTCGCCTTTATCGGATTCGACAATTTCGAACGGGCGTTTACGGGCGATTCGATTTTCAGGAAAACGATCGGCAATAACTTGAAATTCATGCTGGTCGTCGTCGTATTCCAAACCATCGTAGCGCTTGCCTTTGCCATGATCCTGATCAAGAATACAAAGACCACGGTTTTCCTGCGGGCTCTGTATTTCTTTCCGACGATCTTGTCGTCCGTTTCAGTGGCCTTTATCTGGGCATTCGTCTACGATCCGTCGCTGGGCATCCTGAATCAGCTGCTTGAAGGCATTGGCCTTGGCTTTATAGCGCAAAACTGGCTGGGGAACGCCAATATCGCGATTTATTCATTGGCCATTACCCAAGTGTGGTTCCACGCAGGCCAAATGCTGATTGTATTTGTCGCCGGGCTGCAAGCCATTCCGCAGGAAATGTATGAAGTAGCCAAAATTGAAGGGGCATCCAAGTGGCAGACGTTCCGTTCTGTCACATGGCCACTGCTTGCCCCTTCCGCGACCATTGTTGTCGCTTATACCACCATTCAATCGTTTAAAGCGTTCGACTTGGTGTTTGCAATGACAGGCGGCGGTCCGAACAACACGACCGAAATCATCGCTACGTACATTTACGACATCGCTTTTAGAAATTATCAATTCGGTTATGCAAGTGCCATTTCCGTTATTTTCATGATCATCATAGCGATTATCACGTTCCTGCAATTCAAAGCATTGCGCTCGGATCGGGTTTCCTATTAATTGAAAGGAGGAAAACAGCTTGCTTTTCCGAAGATTTTCTCTGCTCGTTTATGCGTTGCTGATCTTGATCCCGTTGTTGGTTGTGGTTTTGACCTCGATGAAAACTTTGAGGGAAACGTTTTCCAATCCGCTCGGGCTTCCTGCAGATGGCATAAACATTGATAATTACGTAGCTATTTTCCAGGAACAGACGATGGCTGGCTATTTCATGAACAGTGTCATCGTTACGCTGTTTTCTGTAACTTTTACGCTGCTTTTTGCCTCCATGATTGCTTTTGGAATCACCCGCCTCAGCAGCTGGCTTGGAAATATTATGTTTACGCTGTTTACACTTGGCATGATGGTTCCGGCGCAAGTCATCATGGTGCCGCTCTATTCGCTGATGCTTGACTTGAATCTTACCAATAGTTTAGTAGGCCTGATTCTGGTGAATGTTTCCACAACCTTGCCGATTGCCGTATTCATTTTGACCGGTTTTATGAAAACTTTGCCAAAAGAATTATTTGAGGCTTCGACGATTGATGGGGCCGGAAATTGGCAGATGTTCACAAAAGTTGCAATTCCGCTGTCGCTGCCTTCCCTATCGGCAACTGCCATTTTCCTGTTTGTGATGCATTGGAACGATTTGCTTTATCCGTTGCTGTTCATCACAGACAATGCCTACAAAACCTTGCCGCTCGCTTTGCTCGAGTTCCAGGGCCAATATTCTACCAACTACCCAATGCTTTTCACCGGCGTCATTATCGCTTCGGCTCCAATGGTCGTCGCGTACGTCTTCCTGCAGCGTTTCTTCGTTGCCGGCATGACCGCAGGCGCCGTCAAAGGCTAATCTATTCAAAAAGGCTGTCGAGAAATTCTCGACAGCCTCTTATTTTTTTCACCATAGCTCTGGCTTGGCCACCATCAGCCACAGCATCGCCAATAAAATTGCAATGTAGATCCACAGCGAACGCTGCAGTTTTTTGATAAGGGAACGCCGGTCGGCATGCGGCTCTTCAAACTTTTTCAAAACCGGTTTGAATGCGCGGGCCAAAAAGACAATGGAGCCAAACATGATGACAAGCGTCATCACAATCCACGACGTCGTCCATTGCCAGTAACTTTGCCAAATCAGCAACACACCCGTCGTAACTAGTACATGGCCTGCATGTTTAACGAGGCGGACCGCTGAACGGAACGTAACGATTTGCGCGCTCAGCACGTCTCCAGATGCTTCATTCATCCGTTGAGTTAATGGTACAAGCACAAAGAATGGCCCGATGGATGAAACGGCACTGAGGACGTGCAGAAACAGAATCACTGTATACATTGTTTAGTTCACAACCGGTGCAAACTCATGGACCCAAACGGACATTTGTGGAAGCCACGGCATGCCTGGATGAAATTTCAGGATGGATTGTTTGTATTCCTCCACACTGCCGTATCCTTCCTGGCGTGCATGTTCGTCCGTCAATTCACCCAGCGTTTGTGCATAGACGCGTTCTACTACAAACTCGCTTCCTTCCAGCACCATCACTTCGCCGATGTCCGCATAGCGGCCATTCCGCCGTGTGGCCGTCTTGCTGCCATCCAGCACTTTTGCCACATCTTTTTTATTCGTCACCAATTTCTCGATGCTGCATGTTTTGGGTGGCAATTCATTGTTCGGTAATTCAGCCATTTTCATTCCGCCTTTCTTTTGCTTTCCTTTCATTATAAACGAAGGAGCAGACCTGCATATCTTTTGTTTGGAATAGTAAAAGCCCTGGAGAAAACTCCAGGGCTTTTCGTTTACTTCGCGAAATAATGCTTGCCGATTTTTGTAATGACGGTCCGTGAGAAAATCCAGTTATCCGTTACGCCAGCCGGATTGTAATAATACGTGGCGCCGGCACTTGGATCCCATCCTTGGTAAGCGTCACGCACTGCCTGGTAAGCGGAAGCGTCCGGCGTTAACCAGTACTGTCCGTCATTAACCGCGGTGAATGCATTGCGCTGGAAAATGACATCGTATGTACTGTTAGGGAAATGGCCGGAATTGATGCGATTCAGAATCACAGCTGCAACAGCCACTTTTCCTTTATAAACCTCGCCTCTTGCTTCTCCATGCACTACGTGTGCCATCATATCTACTTGCTCCAATTTATTTCGAGTCAAAGTTCCCGTGTAACCTGTTGCCGGGACGCCGAAATCACGCTGGAACTGGCTTACTGCCGTTTCTGTAATCGAACCATAATAACCTGTTGGGGTGACATGGAAGTAACCGAGTTTTTTCAGTTTGGTCTGCAATTCAGTAACTGCTTGTCCCTTAGATCCTGAGTGAAGATCTGGACCATGCGCTTCTGCTTCTGCCTGTGAAAAACTCAGGAACAGAACTACAAACAAACCGAATGCTAAAGTTTTAAGACTTTTCATGCTTTCTCTCCTTCCTGTATCCGGAATTGCCAAAAAACAATTCCTTTCCCCAGTATATAGGTCGAAGTTAGAAAATTAAACCCTTCATACCTACTTAATTTCCAATTAATAAAAGTACTAAAGTCTTGCATAATGATTTAATGGAATAAAATTACATAATAAATGCTACATCTTTGCGGGATTTCTCCCAAAAGAAGCTGGGAAAAAGGGTTCAAGTGATGGATTGGCGAATAGAATAAAAACCATGTTATTTTGGGGAGGAATTGCGATGTTCATCCGACAGCCTTTTGATGAATTTTTAGATATGTCATACGAACGGATAAGTGAAAACAGCGTGAAAGTAACGTTGCCTATCCAACCTCTATTCGTTAACAGTGTAGGGGTGATCCACGGCGGCGTTATTGCTACACTCGCTGATGTCGCACTCTGCAATACGGTAGCGCCTGATGCGGACGGCAAGCAAAAAGTGGTGACCGTCGATTTAAATGTCGCGTTCCTTAAAGGAGCAAAATCCGAGTTTTTAACTGCCCGTGCTTTTGCTGTAAAAGAAGGGCGCAACATTACGCATGCAGATTGCATCATCCATGATGACCAGGACCATGTAGTGGCCAAAGCCAGGGCCATTCTGTTTAACCAATAAGGGATAGCTGAAAAAGAAAAAGGACCATGTAGTGGCCCTTGGAGCAAATCATGGATTGACGTGGGCGTCCGGCGCTTTATCGGCAATCAAGTTCAAGGAGATGCCATGTTCCAGGTAGGCTTTCAGGCCACATAGGACGATCGTAAATCCGCCCATCGAATCGAGGGCTTGTTCAACCATCTCATCACCCTCGCCTTGAAACCCGGAATTAATGATCGATACAAAAGTTTCGTATGCGTTTCTTGGAGTAAAGGTCCACTCGACTGTTGAATACCCATATGGTTCTTCCCATTCGATTAGAATGCGTTTGTTTTCTTCCAGCTGTTTTACATAGACGTTTGCAGAAACTCCATACATTTCCCAATCCCATCGAATGTGCTTGCCAAATTCCAATTTCCCGCTGCTCTTGGTAAACCAGAATTTCGTCGTTTTTTCGGGATCGACAAAGGCCGCAAATACTTCATCAACCGGCTTTCTTATATTCATTTCCGCCTTGACGACCGGTTCCTCTTTTAACATAGCCATGTATGTTTCTTCCTTTCATTTGCAGATTAAGTGCAGCTGTGCAAACTGGCCGGATTGCCGGACAGTTTTTAAGGTGAATTCCAGTTCAAAATCCAATTCCTGAAAAAGGGGAATGCCTTGCCCAATCAATGTAGGCGCAACCGAAATTATAAATTCGTCGATCAGCTTTTCCTTTAGAAAATCGTGAAGAAGTGCGCTTCCCCCAACTACCCAAATGTCTTTTCCCGGCAGGGCTCTTTCTCTTTGCACAAAAGACGCCACGTCTTCATTGGTAAAAATGACGTGACCTTCTTGGCCGCTTTTCGACTTTGAAAACACATAGCATTTTTTATCAGGATAAGGAGCTTTCCCCTTTTCCATTTCCATGATCCAATCGTATGTGCGCCGCCCCATCACTACGGTGTCGATGGTTTCCATGTACTCGGCATAGCCGGCATCCCCTTCCATCTCTACTTTAAAAAGCCAATCGAGCGAATCGTCTTTCGTGGCGATATAGCCGTCCAGACTGGCTGCGATGTAACACGTGATTTTACGTTCCTGGTCCATGTTCTCCCTCCTCTTTTCCGCAGATTTAAAACTTGCTTTCATTTATTATCCCCGTTTTTCGGTTGAGTAACCATGGTGGCCAATAGGCGGTTTCCTTAAAATAGGACGCCTTGAGGAAATTTTGTTACAGTGGAAGAAAGTTGATGAATGGAGGCATACCTATGCAAAAAATCGTGATTTTGTCGGATACCCATATCCCGGTGCGGGCGAAAAAGCTCCCCCAGCGTTTGGTCGAGGAATGCCAGTCCGCGGATTTCATTATTCATGCCGGCGATTGGCAGACGCTTGATGTGTATTATGAATTGGCTGCGTATACAAAAACAGATGGCGTTACCGGAAACGTCGACCCTTGGGAAATAGCGGACCGTTTCGGAAAGAAAAAGATTTTTGCTTTCGGTGATTTGAAGGTCGGGGTCATCCATGGCGATGGCAGCCGAAAAACGACAGAACAGCGTGCTTTTGAGGCTTTTGCCGAAGAACAGGTGGATATCATCGTTTTTGGCCATTCCCATATCCCGATGATGCGCGAAGTGGACGGCATCACATTATTCAACCCCGGTTCTCCTACAGATAAGCGGAAACAGCCCCAATATTCATTTGGGTTGCTGGAAATCGGTGATACCTGGAATTTAAGGCATATCTTTTTTGATAAGGAACATTAAAAAATCGAGCCGGATTTCTCACCGGCTCGATTTTTCATTGCATTCTTTCATTAGCACAAATCCCAGCTCCTTCAGCGCCATTTCAAGATTCGCTTGAATCATGACACCTTTTAAAGCTTGGGCGAAATGGGGGACTTTCAGTGCCATAAAAGGCTGGATGCCCGTAACGACTGGCGTAATGCCAATTATTTTTAAGACACTGACAAGTTTCAGCAAATATTCGCCCACGACCGAATTGATTTGGGAAACACCGGAGACATCAATGATCAAATAATCCAATTCGGCTTCACTGCACTTTTCCAAAACATGATTGATAATTGTTTGCGCCCGGCCCGCTGTCACTTCGCCGATCACTGGCAAAATGGCAACGCCTCGCGTCACGGGAACAAGCGGGGAAGAAAGCGATTCAATTTGCTCGTTTGCCTTGGCAAGCTCCAATACATACGTCAGCAATGAAGACATCGTCGCAAATGCTTCTTGATGCTCTTCCTTGAATTCGAAAGGCACCTGGTCAATGCCGCAAATCGTTCCGTACACTTCGCCGCATTCATAAAGAATCGGGATGCCAATAAACGAACCGTTGCCAAAACGGGGAGCAATATCTAATTTGCTTGATAAATCGTTGTGGGAAATATCTTCAATAATCAAGGGTTCTTGGCCATGGTTGATGCTCAAGCTGCAAAAAGTCTGGCCTAAAGGAGAGGCACTTCCTGCAGTCACCAATTCCTCTTTTGCATTTACCGCTTTGACAATTTCATTCGTCTGCCCATCATTTTTGGCAATGAATAAAGTGTTGATCTTTAATTGTTTACTTAACAGGTGAAGAATATGATCAGCAGCGTCGTCAAAGTTTTTAAAACTTCCTGCTTTTTTTGTTTCCTTTAAAGACATTCCCACAACCTCCCCGTCTCGTTTTCTCTTTCTGATTCGTCTCTTATAACTTTCTTTAACATACTATTTGTTCTATGGCTTTGCAAATCTACTCTCTTGCACCCATTTCCTTAATTATACAATTATATTCATTTATTTATCATGTTTTTATGTAACAAAGTTATGAAAGCTGCGCCCTGGGTTCAGGAATTTCCAGAATAGGGTATAGCTTTACTATAACTCTTGTAAGGAGATGGTGGAATGGTTGCGAAGCATCTGGAAATTGATTTACTGCAGCAGACAGATACGACAATTTACTTTGAATGGTCAGATACGGGAGATACGTGTGTAGTCAAAAGAGATGCAGACACAATTTACACTGGCACCAAAAACAGTTTTAGAGATGAAGGTTTGCAAACCGGCGAATTGTATACGTATACGATTGAACGCCTTGGCAATGACGGCCAAGTAAAAGAACGGATCAAAATGCAAACCAGCACGGAAGACCACTCAGAAGACATCATCAATTATTTGCAGCAAATTGCCATTACAACAATCGTTTCGGAGTCGAAGATTATTCTGGCGTGGGGAGCTATCGACGGAATTGATGAATATGAAATTTACCGTGACGGCGAACCGGTGGAAACTACCCGAAAAACCCAGTTTACCGACTCTGATGTCGAATTGGACCGGGAATACTCTTATTGGATCCGTGCAGAACGTCCATTGGAACGATCCGAAACTGGTTTCAGTGAAGAAAAATCCGTTGCTGCCCGTATTTTCGGCTTGCTCAACATCAAGTCGTCTCAGCAAGAAGCTGCGATGGAAAAGTTTTGGATTGCAAAAAAAATAGCGCCATTGGAGCGGCTGCTCGCCGACGCTCCTCAAGTCAATGTGTCGGAATTCAAACGTACTTGGGATTTGCGCTATACCACTTTCCTGCCCGACGAATATTTAGCCAACCCGAATCTGCTGTCGCCCAACCGCTATTTTGCCGGAGACAATCGGACATTCACTCCTGAATCTTCCCATTACCGCACACAAGTTAACTTTTCACTGCAATTGGGAAATGAAGAGACCACTTTGGAATTCCAAAAAGACGTCGGCCCTAGCATTGCATATGATTGGCGGAAAAAATTCCGGAAAGCGGATGTCGCTTCTTCTGAAGGCATTCAATTGGAGAAAGCAAAAGAA
The DNA here is from genome assembly GCF_900099655.1 of Planococcus glaciei. Classification (GTDB taxonomy): domain Bacteria; phylum Bacillota; class Bacilli; order Bacillales_A; family Planococcaceae; genus Planococcus; species Planococcus glaciei. The sequence continues at coordinate 7,088 of NZ_FNDC01000002.1, read as the reverse complement.
GACGACCGTAACGTGATGGTTAACTTGACTCATAGCGTCGGCAATCCATTAACCACGTCACCGAATATCGACTATGACGTATCCGCAACATTTTATCGGGATGGCCACTATGATATCACCGGCCTTCACGACCAGGCACCCAACCATGAAGTCTACTTGAAAAACGATAAAATGGACGACTGGTTCCAAATCCACGAAGCGGAAAGCAAAGGCCTCGCCTGGATGTCACGAAGCACCGCGAGCCAATACTGGCGAATCTCAAATTTTGAGTAGGAAAAGCGGAAGCGGCCGTGTAGATTCGACGGGCATAAGACGAACCGGCGAAGCGGCGATTTTTGCCGCACAGCCGGGATGGCTTATGACCCCGAGAATCTGGCCGTTGCAGCTGGACAGTAGGAAAAACGCAGGCGCCCATGGAGCCCCGACAAGACCGAAGCGACCTCGGGGGGCTGGGCGCCGGAGTTGGACATAGAAAAGCGGAAGCGCCTGTTCAGCTTCGAAAGGCATAAGACGATTTGGCGAAGCGGCGTGTTATCAGCCGCACAGCCAAAGTGGCTTATGACCCGAGGAGCTAGGCGCTGCAGCTGGACAATAGGAAAAGCGGAAGCGCTCATAGAACCTCGACCAACACAAACAAAAAATCCTGATGCGCTTCAGCGCGTCAGGATTTTTATTGTTTATCCAGAAAACGTTTCCGAATATGAGGCGGCGGCAACATACAACTGTTGAGTTTGCCGAATACCTTATAGCGGTTTTTCGCTACGACATCGTAAGCCCCATCACGCAGCGGGCGCGGGAAAGATTTTAAGTAAAAAGCCAGTTTCCATAAACCTGTCAGGTGGCGGGAAATCATCAATGCACCTTCTGATTTCACATACGCTTTGCCATCCTGTATCAAGACCAGGCTGTCCACGTCTTCCGGCACTTCATGTTTCTTTCTCAGTTCTCGGCCAATGTCACTTTGCAAAGAAGCAAATTGGTAATAGCCAGCTGGGTCGTGGTTTATGATGAACTGCACACTGGAATCGCAGAAATTACAATCCCCATCAAATAATACTACCGCATGATCCATCTCTATCCCTCCTTTACGTTAAAACACCTAGTTATTTAATATCCTCTTTTCACTTTCCTCAAACACTTACTGTGAAAGCGTCCCTTGATGAAAAAACAGTTTCCATCCGGTTTCCCGCTTTTTCCATACGGAACTCCGAATGGAAGATGCCCCCGTGGTCTTGTTGAAAATCCGGTATGTAGCGAGCATAGCTTCAGGGCCCAACTCGTCCATCTTGAAGCCGGAAATCTCCATTTCATCAGGTGATAACGAATGATTTTCGTTGTAATCCGATCGTTTCCAGACTTTGCCCGAGCTTCCAAACTCAAAAAATTCATCATCCAGCACTTCTCCCAGTTTTTCTTTTGAAACCCGGACATCGGGTTGGATGTGGCTGCATTCCAGTTCGAAAATCTCTTTTTCCAGCTCTTTCATTCCTTATTCCCTCCAGTTGCCATTTCTTCAATCGCATTTAAACCAAAGAAAACCCCGTGCTCATCAGGCACAGGGTCAGGGTCATTCTCTGTCTCTTTCTTCGTAGAAATCTTTCATATCTTTATCCTCGCCCGGCTGGTCTTGCGGGCTGTCCGAAGATCCAAAGTCTTCGACATCCTGGAAAGTGTCCGTATAATCGCGAAGCCGGCTGTCTTCTTTTTCCACCGGCTGCCCCGTCGAACTTTGCAGCACATCTTCTTCCGGCGGACGAGACGTCATGTCCGTGTCCTGCTGAGCGTGGTCAATGCACGTTAAAGCCGTAGGGAGTGCTTCTAAGCGTTCAAAAGGGATTTCCGTTCCGCATACTGTACATTTGCCGTACGTGCCGTTTTCTATCGCTGCCAGCGCGGCATTCGTATCATTGAGTTCATCTTCTTTGAACTGGTTCAATGCCATTCCGCGTTCCTGGTCAAACAAATCGGTGGCATTATCGGCTGGATGATTATCGTAATTGGACAGTTCCGTTGTATCGAATTCTTCAGTATGTTCAACTCGGTCTTCAAGAGAATTTTTCTGTTCCGTTAATTGGTCTTTTAATTGCTTTAATTGTTCATCAGTCATTGGGCTTCCTCCTCAAAACTTGCTTGTTCTGTATATTTCCTTTTTCAGAGAAATCAAACCTGATGCCAGAGAAGCCTGGCGGTTTTCAAGTGGATTCCAGTTCGAAACGACCGAGCAAACTAAGCAAATAGGCATCCAGCCGCTGCCTGATCAATTCATCTGTCAGTCCGGTCATCCCAAACGTTTCCCAGCCCGGATAAACCATTGGCGGCCCGTCCAAAATATCGGTCAAAGCGAGAATATCCCAATATGCCCGGTAGCTAAAGCCATCGGCATGCCGCATATATGCCTCAAGGAATCGGTCAGCTGTTTCGGTGCCGTAGAGCTGAGCCAGGTTCAGTCGGCAGTGGCCGACGTCTACCCCGGCCGGCCCTCTGCACGCATTCACCCAATCCACGACCCCGCTCACCTTTTTGCCTTCCCATAATACATTGGCCGGGTGAAAATCACGGTGCAGAAAACAAGATTCGACGGATGGCCGGGCTCCGCGGGCAATCGAAAAGGCCTGCATCCATTCTGCCGGATGATCAGACCATGCGGGCCGCTCTAAAGACCGAGCTTGGTTATAAGAAAAGTATTCCCACTGGAAACCGGCGGCTCCATGTGAATGGATCTTCGCGAGCGCCGCCGCCAATCCTTCCAGCCATTCGTCTTCATTGTCCGGCTGCAGCACGACGCTTCCTGCAATTTTCGTCATCAAAACCGCCGGTACGCCGCACTGTTCGCCATTGGCATCAAACGCCAACATTCCCGGTACGGCAAGACCTGTTTTGGCGGCTTCCAGCAAACTTGCCGCTTCATGATCCGCCAAATCCGGTTCCATCGCCAGCCATTCTGCTTTTGTAAAAAGCCTCAGGACGCAGGCCCTGTCCACATTACCTGTTTTATACCGGATATCGGACAAATGAGAGGAAGTCCCTCCGGCAAGCTGTTCAATATTTACCAATTCCGTCCCTATGCCCAGGGTTTCATAGACCCACTCTACGGCTTTCAGCGGAGGCCCGCCTTTTTGGTTCGTTGCCATCTTTCCCTCCCTTATCACATACAAGTTCTGGTCCAAAAAATTTTCACCTGTTTTTTCTCTTTTGAGTATGTATACTTTTCAGTTTAACTTACCCTAGAAATAAATTTGCCAAACAGACGGTTCAAGTCTGTACACCTATGCTTTTCCAGAGCTTACGAGCAACATTTTTAGCTCTGCGTACAGTTTTGCAAAAAAGAGAATTGACAGCAAACCGAAAGTCTTTTACGATGAGTGAGGTAACATCAACTACATAACCCGGCAACGGGAGAGGTTCATAGCATTTCACCCTCTATAAAAAACTATGGATTGACGAAACTCAGCCAAATCCACATGCGATTTGGCTTTTTCTTTTTCCGTTTTTTATAGGCCTCTCTCAAGTCGGACACTTGAAGGAGGCCTTTTTTATGGCAGGAAGAAACGAAGATACATTGGACCACTTGTCGCTTCTCGGCAATCAAAACACGAAATACCAATTTGAGTACGATCCGGACATTCTGGAAGCAATCGACAATTTGCATACACGCGATTATTTCGTTAAATTCAATTGCCCGGAATTCACTTCCCTGTGCCCGCAAACCGGACAGCCGGATTTCGCCACAATTTACTTGAGCTTTATTCCGGACAAAAAATTGGTGGAAAGCAAATCGCTGAAATTGTACTTGTTCAGCTTCCGCAACCACGGCGATTTCCATGAAGACGTTGTCAATATCATCATGAACGATTTGATCAAGTTGCTTGAACCCCGTTATATCGAAGTCTGGGGCAAGTTTACACCGCGCGGCGGCTTGTCGATCGACCCTTATACAAACTACGGCAAACCAGGTACAAAATACGAAGAAATGGCATCTTACCGGATGATGAACCACGACATGTATCCGGAAACGATCACCAACCGGTAAAGGAGAGCGCGATGTTACTTTACTTAAACGGAGCATTTGTCGGACTGCTTATCTTATCGAACATCCTGGCAGTCAAATTATTCAGCATTGGGGAATGGCTGGTGCTGCCGGCAGCAGTGGTCGTCTATGTTTTCACCTTTCCCATTACAGACACGATTGCGGAAGTCTACGGAAAGCAAGCGGCTCGCCAAACCGTTTTTGCCGGATTCTTCACGCAATGCTGTGCGCTTGCTTTCATCTATTTGGCTATTCACTTGCCTTCAGCGCCATTCTTCGGAGACCAGGCATCGTTTGAAACCATTTTCTCTGCCGGGTTCCGGGTCACTTTGGCCAGCCTGATTTCGTACTTCATTAGCCAAAACTTGGATGTAACCATTTTCCATAAGCTGAAAGACCGCCACGGCGAATCCAAACTTTGGCTTCGCAATAACGCATCAACAATGGTAAGCCAGTTGGTCGATACAACGATTTTTATCGTCATCGCTTTTTACGGCACCATGCCGACTGCCGCACTTGTGGCCATGATCTTTACGCAATACGCCTTTAAGTGGCTTGCAGCTGCCTGCGATACTCCGCTTGTCTACTTGCTGGTGAAGCTGTGCAGACGCAGCGAGTCCAGCAGCGTAAGCGTGTATGGATAACGCACATAATAAAAAACTGTAACCAAGTTCATCTTTTCCTGAGCTTGGTTACAGTTTTTTATATAGGAGAAAATGCTTCTCCGGATAAGTTCAATTGCTTAATAAAAGGGCTTGAGTCACTTTAAGCTTCTGGCTCCATTAGCCGTTTTTATTTTACTGCCTACTCGCGACAGAACCAAATCTGCTGTAATCGGCAAATGGTCCGATATGGACGTTTCGATAACAGCGGCTTGTTCAGGCTCCAGGTGTTGATCTGTAAAAATATAGTCGATGCGTGTTACCGGTTTTAACTTCACGCCATCGCTGTCGTGTTCATAGGGAGCCGGATACGTATACATATTGTTTTTGCCAGTTTTTAAGAACACATCGTCAAAATGATTTTCCATTCTTTTGATCTGCAGATGGTCGGGATCCGCATTAAAATCACCTGTAATGATTTTAGGGAAGCGGCTTTTTTCCGTAATCTCCAGAATTTCGTCAATACTGACTTTCAGCTCTTCCTCTTTTAAAGACAAATGGGTGTTGAAAAAGCTTACGTATGTTCCTTTTACTTCGAGTACGACTTCCAGTATTCCACGTTGTTCACTGTTTGCAATGGGAGAAATAACTTTTGTCAGCAGGTGGTTTTCAACATACTTAATCGGGTATTTGCTCAAAACCGCATTGCCGTATTGGCGCCGTGGCCTTTCGGGTTCATTCGGCTCCAAATCCAGATTGGCGCCAAACGCACCGTACATGCCCAGACGATGGCTCAGCCAATCTACCTGATCGATAAAATCACTGCGGTCCGTAAAATGCCGGTCAAGCTCCTGCAAACCGATGATTTCTGCTCCTGACTGTTCAATGACCTTTGCTGTTCTTTCCAAGTCTACAGTGTTGTCCATGCCGAGTCCGTGAGCGATATTAAACGACATCACTTTAATGGGCACCGTGGGGGGGATTTTGTCACTCTCCATAAAAAACATCTCCTTCTAATATGAAACGAGTCCATGGCAAGGGATAATAGATGCATTGATTATAGCAATTTTCTGCTACAAAAGCAGTTAATTATGCGTTAAATTTTTTGTCTATTTTTTGAACTTCAAAATCCAACGAGGTGCACCTCAAGAAACAGTAACTTCGGGAATTTCTGTTTGAGCTGTTTTCTGCTGCTGGGTCTGGGCTGGCGCTACAATAAAATCAGCGGCAATCGGCAAATGGTCGGAGACATTCGTTTCCATGACCGCTACTTGCACCGGATCCAGCTCGGGGTCAGCGAAAATATAATCGATGCGTGTCACAGGCTTGAAGTTTTCACCTGTTTCCGCATTTTGATAAGGCGCCGGATACGTATAAGCGTCTCCTCTTTTTAACTTCAAAAAGGCGTCGCTTAAATGGCGGTTCAACCTCTTGATTTGTCCATCCCGTGGAGGTGCATTGAAATCCCCCAGAACGATTCGTGGAAAGCTGCGCTTTTCGATGATGCCGACCAGTTCGCCAATGCTGACTTTCAACTCTTCTTCCTCTAATGCCAAGTGAGTGTTATATACCGTAATCAGGTTTCCTTTAATTTCAATCACTGCTTCCAAAATGCCGCGCTGCTCATTCTTGCCGAAGTCGGTCAGCACTTGGGTCAATAAATGATTTTCCGAATACTTGATCGGGTGTTTGCTTAAAATCGCATTGCCGTATTGGCGGCGCGGTCCATCCGCTTCCACTGGTTCCAAGTCGAGGTTCGCCCCAAATACTGCCTGCATCCCCAGTCTGTCGCTGAGCCATTGCACTTGATCCACAAAAGCGCTGCGCTCCGAAAAGCAGCGGTCGACTTCCTGCAAAGCGACAATTTGGGCACAGGAATCTTCAATAATGCCTGCCGTTTTTTCCAGATCCACTATTCCGTTCATTCCTAAACCGTGAGCGATGTTAAATGACATGACTTTTACAGAAACAATTGGTTCTTTTCCTCTTTCAAGCATGCAAACCTCTCCTTTTGAATGAAGCAATTTTCCGTTCAGTACCTTAGTCACCTTGAGTATAGCAAACTAAATGATCGATTCTTATTTTAAATATGTAAATTCCTGTTAAGAGTTTGTAAAGCTATATTACAATCGAGTAGGAGGGAGTGATTAACTCCCGACCTCTCACACCACCGTACGTACCGTTCGGTATACGGCGGTTCAATTAAGATGGATGACGCAAAGTTTCATAACGTGCGACCAGACTTTTGAGTCCTTGGGAACTCCAGTAGGAGTTTCCGAGGGCTCTGTGCAATACGGGACTTTTTGAAATTCGCCAGTAGCTCTTTCGCGAGTTGCCCCATTCATAAGCCTTCCCTTTCGGGATACTCAACCCGATGAGTTTTCTCACTTTCGTACTCGGCTTCTTCCAATCTTTCCATATGCACATGCGGAGCCTTCTTCGAATCCACGATTCGAGGT
>NZ_FNDC01000019.1 GCF_900099655.1 Planococcus glaciei | reverse complement strand
TTCCGCTCGACTTGCATGTATTAGGCACGCCGCCAGCGTTCGTCCTGAGCCAGGATCAAACTCTCCATTATAGAGTAGTTGATTGCTCAAATACTTGCTGGCGTCTCGCCGTTCCGAAGAACGCGCGAGTCGCTTGATCTGGCCGAAGCCTGATCAGTAATTTTTGCGCGGGCCGTTTTGCGCGGCCGTTGCTATCTGTTGACGTTTTGCTGTTCAGTTTTCAAGGTTCATGTTTAGTGCGCCGCTCATTGGCGACTTTTCAATATTACCAGCTTCTTTTTAAGAAGTCAATAACAAATTTCAAATATTTTTTCGTGTGTTTCAAACCTGAAAAACACGACATCAACTAATATATCATCACTCCTCGATTCATGCAACACTTTTTTAAAAATAAATCGACTCAAAACTAATATTAGTTTTGAGTCGATCCAATCATCTCTTATTACAATGTCTTCGAACTTGTAAATTAATCACGCGGACGCATCTGAGGGAACAATAGAACGTCTCTAATAGAAGCCGAATTCGTTAGCAGCATAATCAAACGGTCAATCCCGATTCCGAGACCACCTGTAGGCGGCATGCCAAACTCCAATGCTTCGATAAAGTCTTCATCCATTTCATGGGCTTCGTCATTGCCTTCTGCTTTTTCAACCAATTGAGCTTCAAAGCGCTGGCGCTGATCGATCGGATCATTTAACTCCGTAAAAGCATTCGCATGTTCGCGGCGGACAATAAACAATTCAAAACGGTCCGTAAAACGTTCGTCTTCTGGATTCTTTTTAGCCAACGGAGAAATCTCTACAGGGTGGCCGTATACAAAAGTAGGCTGAACCAATTCTTCTTCTACTTTCTGTTCAAAAAATTCGTTTAAGATATGGCCAACTTCCATAGTAGGCTTGATTTCAATGCCATGTTCTTTAGCGAGTGCCTGAGCTTCTTCTTTCGACATCTGCTTCCAGAAGTCGACTCCCGTATATTCTTTGACAGCGTCAGCCATATGCAGACGTTTCCAGCCCGGTGCCAAGTTGATCTCGTCTTCACCGTATTGAACAGTGGTTGTTCCGAAGACTTCTTCTGCAACATGTGCAATCAAGTTTTCAGTTAGAGCCATAATGTCGTTATAGTCCGCATATGCTTCATATAATTCAAGCATTGTAAATTCCGGGTTGTGGCGCGTAGAAATCCCTTCGTTGCGGAAGACGCGGCCGATTTCATACACTTTTTCCAATCCGCCGACAATCAAGCGTTTCAAGTGAAGCTCGATAGCGATGCGGATATATAGTTCCATATCTAGAGCATTGTGGTGGGTAATGAACGGACGGGCTGCCGCTCCCCCTGCGATAGAATGCAGCATCGGCGTTTCCACTTCTAGGAACCCTTGATTATCCAGGTAGCGGCGCATCGATTGGATGATGCGGCTGCGCAAAATAAACGTTTCTTTGCTAGATTCACTTGTGATCAAGTCTAAATAGCGCTGGCGGTACCGTTGCTCTACGTCTTTTAAGCCATGGAATTTTTCCGGAAGCGGACGCAGCGCTTTTGTTAAAAACGTTACTTCTTTCGCTTTAATGGATAATTCGCCAACATTCGTTTTGAAGACTGTCCCTTTTACGCCCAGGATGTCGCCTAGATCTACTGTGTTGTATAAGTCATAGGCTTCTTCGCCAATTGCATCTTTACGGACATAGATTTGAATTTGGCCTTTTAAATCTTGAACATGAGCAAAGCCCGCTTTCCCTTTTCCGCGCTTTGTCATAATGCGGCCTGCGATTACCACTTCTTGCGGATTTTCTTCAAGTTCCTCTTTAGACAGCTCGCCGTATTGGCTGATGATATCTTCTGAAGAATGGGTGCGTTCGAAACGCGCGCCGAATGGATCAATCCCCTGGTCTTGGAAAGCTTGCATTTTTTGGCGTCTCACCAATATTTGATCATTTAACTCTTCTGACATGTCCTACACTCCTTTGTATTTAAAAACCACGCTCGTTCGTGTATTTATCTATTGTACACAATTTCTATTCGTTAGACATAAAAAAGCTGCCACAAAATCGCGGCAGCTTGTCTATCAAAATTAAACCTCACTGCTCACAGCTTCACGTTCTGCCAGTTCTACCTTAAAAATGCATCGACACCGCCGTAAGTTTTCCATAGCTGGACACCTTCCGGATTCGGAGGGTTGGTCGCTAGTGACGGATTCACTTCTAATAAAGGAATCAGGACAAAAGCCCGTTCGTGCATCCGAGGGTGCGGAACAATGAGCCGCTCTGATTCCATATTGTCTTGATTATACAATAAAATGTCAAGGTCAATTGTCCGCGGCCCCCACCGGACGATCCGCTTGCGCTGAAGTTTTTGTTCTACTTCCTGGCAGACATCCAACAATTCCAGTGCCGGAAGATCTGTCCGGACATGAACTACCATATTTAGAAAGGGCTCCTGTTCGGTAAAGCCTACCGGTTCTGTTTCGTAGAGGGAAGAAATCGCTGCTACGTCAATCGATGGATGTTCCGCCAGCATCCGGACTGCTTGCTTGAGCATATCCAGCCGGTTCCCCATGTTCGAGCCGAGCGACAAGTAACTTTCGTTCATACAAATTTCCCTCGCGTCAGTTCGATGGCGACCGACTTGTAATGGCCTGGTATCGGCGGATCCGGTTTGATCATTTGCACACGAATCCCTTTCACAAGGGGAAATTCGGAAAGGATGCGTGCAGCCACGTCTTCCGCCACAGCTTCCACCAGCTTTTTCGGCTCGCCTTCCACAATTTGGCGGCAGGCTTCGTACACTTCTCCGTAATGGACTGTGTGAACGAGGTCATCTGTTTCTCCAGCTTTTTTCAAATCGACCGCAAGCGAAACCGTCAGCCGGAAGCGTTGCCCCAGTTTTGTCTCTTCCGGGAAGACCCCGTGGTAAGCGTAAAACTCCATATCGTTTACATGAATATAATCCATTACTCCACTCCTTTGTATGTTTGCTTGCCGGTCAATACATCAAGCATACGGACAGCTCGGCTTGTTTCTTTCACATCATGGACGCGGACAATCTGACAGCCTTTTTCGACTCCGTAGCAAACGGTGGCAAGCGACCCTTCCAGTCTTTCGCTCACCGGTACATCGAGCACTTTCCCAATCAACGATTTGCGGGAAGTTCCAAGCAGGACCGGATAGCCAAGGGCAACAAATTGATCCAAATGCTGCATCATTTCGATATTATGGTGTGTGGTTTTTCCAAAACCAATGCCCGGATCCAGCCAAATCTGCTCTTTCGCAACGCCAGCGTCCAGTGCAATCTGAATACTTTCATGCGTATCTCGCTGAATGTCTCCCCAGAAATCCGTGTATGACGTATCGTTACGGTTATGCATCAAGATGATCGGCACATTGTGAGTTGCTGCTACTTTGGCGATTTCCGGCTCGTACTTAGCGCCCCAAATATCGTTGATGATATGGGCTCCCGCTTTAACAGCAGCGTCGGCCACTGTCGCTTTATATGTATCGATTGAAATATAAGCGTCCACTTCCTTCACCAAAGCTTCGATGACCGGAACTACACGGCTGATTTCCTCTTCATCAGATATCAACGTATAGCCTGGACGGGTGGATTCGCCGCCTACGTCGATGATATCCGCTCCATCTTCCACCATTTGTTTGGCTCGGGCTACCGCCTGCTCCACCGTCGAATAGCTCCCTCCATCTGAAAAGGAGTCTGGGGTAATGTTCAAGATGCCCATCACCCATGTTTTTTCATTAAAGTCGATTGCCATTTGTTCCACCTTCCAGTTCTTTAAATTCTATTTCCCGGGAAATAGCCGTGCTGCTGCCTTTATCTTAACGCGTATTGAAAATCGCCACAATAAAAGAGCATGCACGAGGCATACTCTTTCAATTTCGGATTTAGTTGTTTTCTTCAAACTGATAAAGCGGTGTGCTCAAGTAACGTTCGCCGTTTGACGGAATGATCGCCAATACTTTCTTGCCTTTTCCAAGGCGTTTCGCCACTTGAAGCGCTGCGTAAATTGCTGCCCCTGAAGAAATCCCTCCAAGAATGCCTTCTTCACGCGCTGCTTGGCGGGCCGTTTCAAACGATTGGTCGTTTGTTACTTGGATGATTTCACTATAAATTTCTGTATCCAAGATGTCCGGCACAAAACCAGCACCGATTCCCTGAATTTTATGCGGTCCCGGTTTGCCGCCTGAAAGCACCGGCGAGTCTGTTGGTTCAACAGCTACAATCTGGATATCCGGATAGTTCTCTTTCAATACCTGGCCGGCCCCAGTGATGGTTCCGCCTGTTCCGATGCCTGAAATAAATGCATCCAGCTGATCGCCCATCGCTTCGACGATTTCTGGCCCCGTAGTTAAACGGTGCACTTCCGGATTCGCTTCGTTTTTAAATTGCTGCGGCATAAACCAGCCATTTTCATTTGCTAATTTTTCAGCCGTCTTAATGGCGCCATTCGGTCCGTTCATGCCGTCCGGCCCTGGAGTCAATACAAGTTCTGCTCCGTAAGCGCGAAGAAGATTGCGGCGTTCCATGCTCATCGTTTCAGGCATTACCAGAACCGATTTGTAGCCTTTTGCTGCTGCGATCATCGCCAAGCCGATGCCAGTATTGCCGCTTGTCGGCTCAATGATAGTATCGCCTTCTTTTAAATTGCCTCCTTTTTCAGCCGCTTCGACCATAGCCAAAGCAATACGGTCTTTTACACTGCTGCCAGGGTTGAAGTATTCTAATTTCAAATAAACGTCCGCATCTTCAGCCCCTGTCATACGGTTTAATTTGACGATGGGGGTTTGCCCGATCAATTCAGTTACAGAATTTCCAATACGCGCCATTTTTCAACACTCCTAATTCCTACTAGTTTTATCTGCATTGTACTCCCTTTATCGTATCAATGTTAATTGTTTATTGTCAAACTGCACGAATTATGAGAAAAAAGGCACTTCCCGGAGGAAATGCCTTTTCGTTATTCTCCGTAAAACCATTCAGCATCAAACTCTTTCCAGAACGCTTCCGGTGTTACAGACTGCGGCAGCTGCTCAAGTGCCAGTTCGCGGCTGATGTGATCTTTCACTTCTTTGAATGAAAATGTTTGCCCTTTTGCTTTTTCCGTCACCGAAATAATAGCGGTGCGGCCGTCTTTCAGCTTGAGCGGATCTGAGTAGCCATCCACTTTTACCGAAGTGACCGTTTCGGCAATAGCCGGGTCTACCGAGTTTTGATCGGCGGAAATATAGCCGATGTCACCGCCCAGGCTGCCAGTGGCAGTATCAAGGGAACGTTCGCGTGCGAGCGCTTCAAACGAAGAACCGTTCTCCAGTTCAGAAAGGGCTTCTTCCGCATCTTTTTCGGAATCTACCACAATCATGCGCGTGCGGTATGCATCTTCCACATCATAAAGCGACTGGTTCTCTTTATAGAACTTTTCGATTTTATCTTCTTTAATCACAATATCTTTGGTCAGGACTTTTTCAAGGATTAAACGGGCTTTCACTTTGTCTTTCAACAATTCCGGATCTTCTCCGGCCAAAGTGGATTCGGTGCGGTCCTGTCCGGAGCGAAGCATCGCCAATTCCAATTCAATTTCTTTCTCGCTTACCTTAATATCGTATTCTTTTGCTGCCGTTTCCATCACTTTTTGATTAACCATTTCCAGCAATACATCGCGGCCGTATTGTTCTTCCATCGCTGCCATCCACTCTCCCTGGGTAATGGCTTCGCCGCTGACCGAAGCGACTTCTTCGGTGTTTTCAGGGGCATTGGGAATCAGCCAGGCAATAAACCATAAAAGATTGGCGATAAACAGCACAAGGATCATGAACAAAAGCGGTCCGGATTTCAGTCTTTTTTTAGGGCGCCCTGCAGATGTGTTTGCCGGAGGTGCAGTAGGGCGTCTCCGATTATAATTTGAGCTCATCGATGAAAGATTCCAACTCCTCTTTAGAATAACGATAGGTTTCCAGGCAGAAATGGCATTGTGCTTCCGCCATGCCGTCTTCTTTGATCATGTTTTGGATTTCATGCTGGCCAAGCCCGAGGATTCCAGCAGCAAACCGTTCTTTCGAACAATTGCATTCAAATTTCACCGGCATGGTTTCCAGAATTTGAATATTTCCTTTCCCAAGCACTTCTTCCAAAATTTCTTCAGGAGACAAGCCCCGCTGAATCATTTTTGAAACCGGTTCGATGCTGGAGAGGCGTGCTTCAATTTTGGAAATCGTTTCGTCGTCCGTATCCGGCATTAATTGAACAATAAAGCCGCCTGCTGCAAGAATCGAATTATCCGTATCCACTAGCACACCGAGCCCTACCGAAGAAGGCACTTGTTCTGAAATGGCCATGTAGTACGTAAAGTCTTCAGCGATTTCGCCGGAAACAATCGGCGTTTGGCCCGTGAAATTGTCCCGGAGCCCCAAGTCTTTTACAACTGCGAACATGCCTTCCGTCCCTACAGCTCGGCGCACGTCCAGTTTTCCTTTATCATTCAACTCAAAATGGGTTTGCGGATTGGTGACATAGCCCCGCACTCCGCCTCTGGCATTGCTGTCCACCAGAATCGCACCGAGCGGGCCGCCGCCATCCACTTTAATGGTGACTTTGTTGTCGCCTTTTAGCATAGCACCCATCATCACGCCGCCCGTCATTGTTCTGCCGAGGGCTGCCGAAGCAGTCGGCCAGGTCATGTGGCGTTTCTGCGCTTCCGCTACCGTTTGCGTTGTATCGACCGCAAAAGCGCGGACGCTGCCATTAAAGCCGAGCCCTCGCACTAAATAATCTCCCATGTTCATCATCGTTCCTTTCATTGCGCTTGGTTGCGCTTGTAAATTAAATAAAGTCCTTTCAATGTTAAAAAAGGATCCACTTTATCAATAACTGCGGATTCGTCGGCAATCAGCGAAGCCATGCCGCCGGTTGCAATCACTTTTGGCTGCTGTTTGCTCTCCGCTTTCATGCGTGCCACAATGCCTTCTGCCTGTCCTACGTAGCCATAAACAATTCCGGACTGCATCGCGGATACCGTATTTTTTCCGACCACGCTGGCAGGCCGGGCAATTTCGATGCGCGGCAATTTGGAAGCCCGGCTATATAAAGCCTCCGTTGAAATGTTGATGCCCGGGGCAATGGCGCCTCCCATATACTGCCGGTGCTCATTGATATAGCAGTACGTGGTAGCTGTCCCAAAATCCACAATAATTAACGGAGCCCCGTATTCTTCAATGGCAGCGACTGCATTCACGATCCGGTCCGCCCCTACTTCCCGCGGATTGTCATATTTTATATTCAAGCCGGTTTTGACGCCCGGACCCACAATCAATGGTTTGATGTGGAAATATTTTTGGCACATCCGTTCCAAAGCCGCCATAATCGGCGGAACGACTGAAGACATGATCATGCCGTTGATCGAAGCAAACGTTAATCCGGCATCCGTTAACAGCGCTTTCACCTGCATGCCGAATTCATCTTCTGTTTTGTGGCGGTCCGTTTCCAGTCGCCAATGGTGCAAAAGCCGATCTTGGCCGTAAACGCCCAATACAATATTGGTGTTTCCGACATCCATTACTAAAATCATAATTGCGCCCTCGCTTATTCAGGTTTTTCCAAAACATCATACCATATTTTCAGAGAAATAAGAAAAGCGTTAGGACCTATATAAAAGGAGCAGGACCATAAAAAAGCTGCCCGCCCCTTTGAGGGAACAGACAGCTTTAGTTGTTTTGCTTATTTGCGTTCTTCTTGAATTGGGCCTGAAGAGCTTCCGGAAGTACTTCCTTCTTTCGGCAAATCTCCTGATGACGGATCGTTAGGAGCGCCTGTTACGTCAGGAGTTTCATCCTTCGTCAAATCCACGCCTTCTTTTTCAAAATCGCCATTCAATGCTTCGTACGAACGTTCAGGAAGCGTGCCGTGTTCTTTCAAGTGAAGAATTTGGGCAGCATCCAATGTTTCAACTTCAAGCAATGTTGTAGCAATCAAATCAAGAAGATGTTTGTTTTCAGTCAAAATTTCTTTCGTACGGATATACTGCTCTTTGATAATGCGTTGGATTTCTTGGTCGATTTCAAACGCAATCGCATCCGAGTAGTTTTGTTCCGAGTTAAAGTCGCGGCCCAGGAAGACGTTTCCGCCTTGCGCCTGACCGAATTGAATCGGTCCGATCTTATCGCTCATACCGTATTCCGTTACCATGCTGCGGGCAATCGCTGTTGCACGCTGGAAATCATTATGCGCGCCGGTTGATACTTCACCGAAGATAATATCTTCAGCTACACGGCCGCCGAGCAATCCAGCAATTTTGTCCAGCAATTCCGGCTTCGTCATAAAGTAACGGTCTTCTCTTGGAAGCATGACAGCGTATCCGCCGGCTTGTCCGCGAGGAACGATGGTTACTTTATGGACAATGTCCGCGTCATCCAAGATTAGACCTACAACTGTATGTCCAGATTCATGGAAAGCCACGATATTGCGTTCTTTTTTCGAAATAACCCGATTCTTTTTAGCTGGACCGGCAATAACACGGTCTGTTGCTTCATCAATATCGGACATATCAATTTTGAGTTTGCTGCGGCGAGCTGCAACAAGTGCCGCTTCGTTCAATAAGTTCTCCAGATCCGCACCTGAGAATCCAGGTGTGCGCTGTGCAATTGCTTTCATATCCACTGTCGGATCAAGCGGTTTATTGCGTGCATGGACTTTCAATACTTCTTCGCGTCCTTTAACGTCCGGGCGGCCAACTGTGATCTGGCGGTCAAAACGGCCAGGACGCAGAAGAGCTGGATCCAGAATATCAGGACGGTTTGTTGCTGCAATGATGATGACGCCTTCGTTTGCGCCGAAGCCATCCATTTCAACAAGCAATTGGTTCAATGTTTGTTCACGCTCATCGTGTCCGCCACCAAGACCAGCTCCACGCTGGCGTCCAACTGCATCAATTTCATCGATGAAAATGATACAAGGAGAATTTTTCTTCGCGTTTTCGAAAAGGTCACGGACCCGGGAAGCCCCGACTCCGACAAACATCTCTACGAAATCCGAACCACTGATGGAGAAGAATGGCACGCCCGCTTCACCGGCAACTGCACGAGCCAACAAGGTTTTACCGGTACCCGGAGGCCCTACAAGCAAAATCCCTTTTGGAATGCGCGCGCCGATATCGGCGAATCTGCGTGGGTCTTTTAAGAAATCAACAACTTCGACAAGTTCCTGTTTCTCTTCGTCTGCTCCAGCAACGTCGTTGAAGCGGACTTTGTGTTTCTGGTCGTCATACAGCTTCGCTTTACTTTTCCCGAAGTTCATCACTCGGCCGCCACCGCCGCCTTGTGATTGGTTCAGCAAGAAGAAGAAAAGAATGAAGATAATAATGAATGGAATGATCCCTGTGAAGAAAGAAACCCAGCCGCTTGTCTGCGGAGCTTTCAAGTAGTCAACGTCGACTCCCTGATCTGTGGCAATTTCATCAATTTTTGTTATCACTGCTTCATTTTCCATTGGAATATTCGTAACAAATGACTGGTTTTCGTCATAGCCTTGAAGCTTCCCTGTTACTTCGTAAACATTGGCATCCGGCTGGATGGTCACCTCAGTGACGGTTCCATCTTGCAATGCCTCCAAAAAGTCGTTGTATCCTATATTTTCAGTCGGTTGGGCGCTGTTGTTGAACGTTCCCAAAATCCCGATAATCACTAGGAAAATCAGTAAATAAAATATGGTGTATCGAAATATTCGATTCATTCCAAGCCTCCTCACAAAGTTTCCCAAAACTATACTAAATACTAACATAGGAACATTTCAGCATACAACGAAAAGCTCTTGGCTTCCCTACTGAATTAACGGTTTGTGAACTTCTGTTGACTATTCTTGGTCTTCGCTATACACCGACGGTTTTAAAATCCCGATATAAGGCAGGTTGCGGTATTTTTCTGCATAATCCAGGCCGTATCCGACAACAAATGCATCCGGTACTTCAAATCCGATATAATCCGCTTTCAAGTCTACTTTCCGGCCTGATGGCTTATCAAGAAGCGTGACGATTTTAATCGAATTTGCTTTCCGGTATTTAAATAGATCCACCAAATAACTGAGTGTCAATCCACTGTCAATAATATCTTCAATAATAAGAAGATCGCGGCCTTCCACGCTGGTATTCAAATCTTTTACGATTTTCACTTCTCCTGAAGAAACCGTCGCATTGCCGTAGCTTGAAACATCCATAAAGTCCATTTCTACGTAGCAGTCAATACGTTTCATCAAATCTCCCATAAATGGCATGGCGCCTTTTAATACCCCAATTGCCAACGGGTATTTGTCCTGATAGTCACGGGTCAATGTTTCCCCTAGTTCCCGCGCTTTTTCCTGCAGGCGTTCTTCTGAGATTAATATTTCTTCAATGTCTTTCTCTAGCATGGTGGACCTCCTATAATCCGCTTTTTGCGATCTTAACTTTTTGTTCTATCAATACCCAGTTATCTTCATCGCGCTTTACCCGGCTGAAGAAATTTGACGGGCGCAAACCTGGCACAAACAATACGTCGTCATTTTCAGTTGCAATGACCGGCCAGTCACCTCTCAAAGAGACAGGTACTTTTTCATCAATCATCAAGCGCGCCACTTTTTTCGAATGTTCCATTCCGGAAAGCTGAATGCGGTCGCCAGGCTTGCGGCTTCTTGCAAGCAACCGGATTCCGCCGTTTGAAGAAAAATACCAGAACACGCAGCCTTCCGCGGGTTCAGCGAGAGGTAGTGGAACTGCCTTGTAGCGATACCCCTTTAATTCCTTCGACCATTCAGCTGAAATGGAAGAAACTTCTTGATCCGCGGCTTCTCCAATCGGATGGCGGCTGAAAAAAACCGAATCGTATTGGCGAACCATCATACAATTTTGCGGCAAATGTAAAAAAACAGTACCGGCTGAACCTTGCATCACTTCCTGCACTTGTTCGGCCAACTGCCTTGTGATTACGACTTGCTGTTCATTATATAGATAGTTTAATAGTAGTAGAACCATTCTTTTTTGTAAAGCAAGTGCTTCTTTGCTAAAACTTTCAGCCGAGAGCCCGAGGCCATTGTCCTCATAGCGGATCATCCAGTGCAGCTTTTCTTCAGCCAGCTCCATTAAAAACTGCTGATCTTGCTGCATCATGCCCGCCAATTCGGCAAATTGTTCCGACACCATCCGGTTTTCTTTTTTCAGCAGCGGCACCACGGT
Source organism: Planococcus glaciei (assembly GCF_900099655.1). Classification (GTDB taxonomy): domain Bacteria; phylum Bacillota; class Bacilli; order Bacillales_A; family Planococcaceae; genus Planococcus; species Planococcus glaciei. The sequence continues at coordinate 39,686 of NZ_FNDC01000019.1, read as the reverse complement.
ATGGCGCAGCCGATTTCTTGTATAGAGCTCTTCTGCATTGCTCGGGTCTTCCCGGTGTACAAGGGCATGTGCTTTTGCGTAATGCTCAATTTCGTCCCGGTTAACTGCAAGCATCGGCCGGATCAGCTCTCCTCCTCCAAAAGGGCGGCGCTGCGGAATGCCAAAACTTCCATATTGCAGCGTGCCTCTTAAGCCTGACATTAAAATGGTCTCAAGCTGATCATCTGCATGATGCGCTGTCGCCAGTTTCACTGCACTCGTTTCTTCCATGACTTCCTTGAAATAGGCATAGCGCTGTTCCCGGCAAACCTGCTGCTTATTGCCGCCGTCCCTTTCCAGAATGTCCGGAATCGGAATATCCCGGCTAAAGCATGGGATATGCATGGTCTGGCAAAACGCTTCGGTAAACAAGCGGTCGTGCAGCGATTCTTCGCCCCGCAGCATGTGGTTGACATGGACCGCATAGACGGAAATGTCGAGAAGGCGTTCATTCGATTTTAAAAAATGCAGCATCACCAGTGAATCGATGCCGCCGGAACAGCCGACGAGCACCTTGTCTCCCGGCACAAGCAAACGATGCTTTTTTATATACTCCATCATTTTCTTGTGGAACTTCTTCATGCGGACACCTCGTTTGCTGTTCTTTCTTTAATTATAAGCTTTCTCAAAAAAACTTTTCAAATTGCAATTGACACTTTAAATGTTCGATAGTATGATATTAAATGTTCGTTTAAACAAGGCGGCGTAGCTCAGCTGGCTAGAGCGTACGGTTCATACCCGTAAGGTCGGGGGTTCGATCCCCTCTGCCGCCATTATAGATTGATGAAAAGCAGCATCCTTTCAAAGGATGCTGCTTTTTTTATGCAAAAATTCATCAATTTGGCCGCGGTGATGGGCATCATGCCGCAAGAATCCTGCTACGTAAGAAGACACCGTCGTTTCACGGCTGCCAACTTTAAAAGCTGCATTCCACTGGACTTCATCGAATTCTTCGATGTCCTTCGCCAGGAGCGCCCGTTCCTTTTGGGCACGAGCCAATACTTCCGAAAACGCCATTTGCTTGGCCGGCGCTGCCGCAGCTGTGTTAAAAGCGTCGACATCCGGAAAAGGCGCGACTTCCGCTCCGACTTTCAGCAGCGGCAGGCGCTCTTCCCGGATAAACCGGTCCCATTCCGCCAAGTGCAGAATCATTTCAGCAAGCGACCATTTGCCTGAGACAATCGGCGTGTGCGCATCCACTTCGTTTTTTAAGGCCGTATTTAAGGAAGCCAGGTAGATTTCATATTCTTGATACGCTTCTAGAACTTGTTCTTTCCTGATGGCTTTCACACTCCTGACTTTGGTGATAAAAAAAACGCTCCCCGGATTGAGAAGCGTTCTACTTTAAATTGTTGAGCTGCGTTGAAGCATTTCCTTATGCTATTAAAACAGCTAGCAAGTTATCCTCTTCTTGCGCCGCGGCCACCACGTTTAGATTCTGTTGCGCGTTTCAATGAAGTCATGTTCTCTTCACTTTCCTTCAGGAATTTCGCCATTTTTGTTTCAAAATTCTCTTTAGGCGCGCGCTCGAATGAACGGTTGTTGCTTGGGCGAGGACGCTGCGGGCGTTCTGGACGCTGTGGAGCGCCTTCTGGCTGAGGTTTAGCTTTGCGGATAGAGAGGCCGATTTTGCCGTCTGCTTCCACATTCATCACTTTGACTTCGACCATTTCGCCTACTTTTAGATGATCGTTGATATCTTTGACATAATTGTCGGCGACTTCACTAATATGCACGAGGCCTGTTGCACCAGTCGGAAGCTGAACGAATGCTCCAAAATTTGTAATACCTGTTACTTTACCTTCTAACTTGCTGCCTACTTCAATCGACATAAAAAAAATGCTCCTCCTTAAAAATTAAGATGACACCGATTTGGGCCATATGCTTATTATAACGGGACTCTTCCCACTTTTTATTATAACCATCAAAAAAAGAGTGTCAACTGACTACTCTTTTTCATCCTCTTTTTCTTTGCTTTTTGATTTATCTTCAGGAACGGTGAAAATGATCTCCCCATCTTCTGATAAGAAGTATTCTTTGCGCGCCATTTTTCCGATGTATTCATCGTCATTCAACAACAGAATCTGCTCGTTCAGTTGGGCTTGTTCTTGCTCCACCGCTTCCAGTTCTGCTAAGGCCTGTTCGCGCGCTTGCTCTTTTTCTGAAATGGTCTGGGATTGGGCATAAATGGTGGTGCCAATCCAAATGCTCGCCATGACCACGATGACTGCAAAAACCGACAGCCTTCTCATTAAGCGGACTTTATGAGCTTCCCGCCGTTCAACCGAGCGGACATAGTCATTGCGAATTGAAGTGACTTCACCTGTTTCCACTTTTTTCTCATTCTTCAAATTCACGACTTGTTCCCCCCCTTCGGTTACTTTGTAGCCATTATACACGATAACACCAGGGCTCGAAAACCCTAAAGTACAGAAGATTTTCCGAATTTTCCCTGCCTTTCACAAAAACCCTTCACATTCCTTAAAATCACCCTTCATTAAAATTAATAAAAATTCTATTGACTTAATTTTTATGCAGTTTATAATATGAGTTACTATCTTTATATTCAGTAAAACAAAGAGATATTTCAATTTCTTCGTCTAAGCTAATTAATAAATATACATCATTAATGAATAAAAGAATGGAGTGTGAACATATGGCAGGGTTGCTCTCGCTTTCAAACGGCGAATCATTTAAAGGGAAGTGGCATGGCAAAACAAGCGGCATTCAAGGGGAAATCGTCTTTTACACCGGCATGACCGGCTATGAAGAAGTATTAACCGACCCTTCTTATCAAGGACAAATCATTGTTTTTTCGTATCCATTGATCGGCCAATACGGCATTCAAGCTGACCATGTCCAATCGGGAAAAATCCAGGCTGCCGGTGTTGTGGTCGCGGAATTATACGATGGACCGGTTGAAAAAGGCGCCATGACTTTAAGTGAGTTTGCGGAAAATGCGCAGATACCGATTATTAGTGGTGTAGATACGCGGTCTGTTATCCAAACCGTCCGCGAATTCGGCACGATGCCTGCTTATATGGGCCCTGGCTTTTCCGTTCCGGCTTTCTGGAAACCGCTGAAAACCGATTTCTTTTCAAACAGCATGCCGGAAGAAGACATCCGAGTGATCGGCAATGGAGACATCCATATCGGCTTGATTGACCTTCAGTATAAATCCTCAATTTTGGATGAACTGCTGAAGCGGAACTGCAAAGTAAGCATCATCCCCCATACCTTGCCGACAGCAAAACTGGATGCGCTTCAACTGGATGGCCTGCTGTTTTCAAACGGACCGGGCGACCCGGCAGCCCTCACACCTCTGTTTCCTACATATCGTGATTGGGCAGAACGCTACCCGACATTCGGCATTTGCCTGGGGCACCAAGTGCTGGCGTCCGCTTTTGGCGCCAAGACGACTAAGCTGGCTTACGGCCACCGGGGAGCCAATCACCCCGTCATCAATGTAGAAACAAAACGCGTCTCGATGAGTTCTCAAAACCACAGCTACGTTGTAGAAGATGCCAGCATCGAAGAAACGCCCCTGTCGGTTCTCTATCAAAACGTCAATGACGGCAGCATTGAAGGGCTCAAACATCCGGAACTTCCGGTGCTGACAGTGCAGTTCCATCCCGAAGCAGCTCCCGGACCGGCGGAGCACCTTCAATTATTTGATCAATTCCTTTCCACGATACAACAGAAAAAGAAGGTGACAATCCATGCCTAAAAATCAGGACGTAAAAAAAGTGCTGGTGATCGGCTCGGGCGCCATCGTTATCGGCCAGGCAGCTGAATTTGATTATTCCGGCACGCAAGCTTGCCTCGCTTTAAAAGAAGAAGGCATCGAAGTCATTCTGGTCAACAACAACCCGGCGACCATCATGACAGACAAGACGGTTTCGGACAAAGTTTATTTCGAACCGCTTACGGTGGACAGCGTAGCAGCCATCATTGAAAAAGAACGCCCGGACGGTTTGCTGGCGACAGTCGGCGGCCAGACCGGTTTGAATTTGGCGATGGCTCTTTCCGATTCAGGCGTGTTATCAACATACGGCGTTTCGCTTCTTGGCACCAATATCAAATCGATCAAACAAGCCGAAGACCGGGAGCAATTCCGCTCGCTGATGAACGTGCTCCATGAACCGGTGCCCGACAGCGACATCGTTTATTCAACGGACAGCGCTTTGGCTTTTGCCGCGCAGGCCGGCTATCCGCTGATCGTCCGCCCCGCTTATACTCTTGGCGGCTTTGGCGGCGGCATCGCCCAGGACGAGCAAACGTATTTAACGCTTGTGACCCAAGGGCTCAGTGCCAGCCCCATCCATCAATGCCTGGTTGAGAAAAGCATTGCCGGCTACAAGGAAATTGAATACGAAGTGATGCGTGACGCGAACGGCACGTGCATCACTGTCTGCAACATGGAAAACATGGACCCTGTCGGCGTCCACACCGGCGACTCGATTGTCGTCGCGCCGAGCCAAACGATGACTGACCGGGAATACCATATGCTGCGCACTGCTTCCATCAACATTATCGAAGCGTTAGGGATTATCGGCGCCTGCAACGTACAGTTTGCGCTCCACCCGGAAACCTCCGCTTATTATTTAATCGAAGTGAATCCGCGCGTCAGCCGTTCGTCCGCACTTGCATCGAAAGCGACCGGCTATCCGATTGCTAAAATTGCAGCCAAGCTGGCTATCGGCTACACGCTCGACGAATTGAAAAACCCAGTGACTGGCACCACCTTCGCAAGTTTCGAACCGGCGCTTGACTATGTCGTGGTAAAAATTCCGCGCTGGCCATTTGATCAATTCCAGACAGCCAACCGCAAACTCGGCACGCAAATGAAAGCGACGGGCGAAGTGATGGCGATTGAACGCAGCATGGAAGCCGCTTTCCAAAAAGCCATCCGTTCTTTGGATATTCCGCTGGACGGCTTCCGGTTGCCGGCTCTTTCCGATATGGCGGATGCCGAATTGGAGAAATTGGCCATCGAAGCAGATGACCGCAGGCTCTTTGTGTTATTCGAATTGATGATTCGGGGCAAAAGCACGGAACAGCTGCATGAGATGACGGCCATCTCCCCTTATTTCTTATTTGTTCTGAACCGCATTGTGGAGGAATGGCGCAAGCTGCAGTCAGAAACCTGGAACAGCATGACGCATGCCCGCCTGCTTCAGGCAAAAACTTTGGGCTTCAGCGACCAGCAGCTCGCCAAGCTTTGGTCCATTCCGGTTTCGGAAGTCTGGGGACAACGGAAAAGCTGGAGTTTGCTTCCCGCTTACCGCGTGATCGACACGTGCGCGGCGGAATTCCGTTCCCAAACGAATTATTTGTACTCCACTTGGAAAGGTTCCTCTGATGCGCGTGCACTGAACGCCAAAAAAGTGGCGGTCATCGGCTCCGGCCCGATCCGCATCGGCCAAGGCATTGAATTTGATTATTGCTGCGTCCACAGCGTGCTGGCATTGCAAAAGCTGGGCTATGAAGCTGTGATGATCAACAACAATCCCGAAACGGTCAGCACCGATTACGAGATTGCCGATGCCTTGTATTTTGAACCGTTGACGGCGGAAGACATTTTAAACGTGCTGGATTTTGAAGGCATCACGCAAGTCATCGTCCAATTCGGCGGCCAGACTTCGCTGAATGTGGCGGCTCAATTGGAAGAAGCCGGCATCACTGTGCTTGGATCGAGCGCCGATTTGCTCGATCAGATGGAAGACCGCGACCGCTTTTATTCGTTCCTGGAGTCGGCCGGGCTTCCGGTCATCCCAAGCTTTACAGCAAACAAGGCAGCGGAAGTTCCGGATTATGCCGCAAAGCTTGGCTACCCGGTGCTCCTTCGCCCTTCCTACGTCATCGGCGGCAAAGGCATGATCGTCCTGCACAATGAAGCGGAGCTTACACAATGGCTCACGCATACCGCGATGGAATTCCCGGTTCTCGTGGACCATTTCATCACCGGCAAAGAAGTAGAAGCGGATATTTTAACGGACGGCGAACATGTCTGGGTGTCTGCTGTGTTTGAGCATATTGAAGGCACAGGCGTCCATTCAGGCGACAGCATTTCCATCACGCCTCCTGTTTCACTGACTGCACAAGCGATGGAAAAACTCACGGCCACCGCCGAGCATATTGCCCGCAGCATGAAGTATACCGGCTTGTTCAACATCCAGTTTGTCTATGAAGGCGACCAGCTGTACGTCATGGAAATCAATCCACGGGCTTCCCGCACCGTGCCGATCAGCTCAAAAGCAACAGACGTTCCGCTTGTCCAGTTGGCAACCGCGTTGATGCTCGGTACCCCGTTCAACGAACTCGGCATTGAAGAACAATACAACGGGCAGCCGCAGTATACCGTGAAAGCACCCGTGTTTTCCCATATTAAGCTTCCTGGATTGTCGCCGGTGCTGTCTCCTGAAATGATGTCGACCGGCGAAGTCATCGGCCAAAGCCCGGATTCGGCCGTTGCCATGCAAAAAGCGCTGGACGGCGCTTCCCAGCAATTGGCCGCCCTTCAAGGCGGCGGCACGGTCTTCATCACCGAAGCTTCCTTGGCGCAAATCGACCCGCAGTTCTGGAAGCAGCATGGTTTCAGCTTCTGCACGGAAGCGAGCCTGCCTTTTGAACAATGGCTGAAAACTGCTGACAAAAAAGCTTATATCGACCTGACGCCGGACCCGGGCGCCAACCAAGCCGCACAAGCTGCTATTCACCGGCTGCATGTGTGGACGCGCAAAGAAACGGTTATGGCTTTTCAAGAACACGTCAAGGCCATTCACGGATCAACGAAAGGAGTGCTTGTTAAATGACCATTGCATTGCCGCTCGCACCGCAACTTGTTCAAAATCACCTGTTATCGCTAAAAGATTACAGCTCCTCTGAAATTCTGGATTTGCTGTCGCTGGCAGCCGACTTAAAAAAACCGGAAAACAAATACTTGCCTTTATTGGAAGGCAAAGTGCTCGGCATGATTTTCGAAAAATCATCGACCCGCACGCGCGTTTCATTTGAAGCAGGCATGCTGCAGCTCGGCGGGCACGCCATGCACCTCAGCACCCGCGATATCCAGATGGGACGCGGCGAAACCATCGCCGACACGGCAAAAGTGCTGTCCGGCTATTTGGACGGCATCATGATCCGCACGTATCACCAGGACACCGTCACGGAATTGGCCGAGCATAGTTCGGTGCCCGTCATCAACGGCCTGACGGATGACTTTCACCCTTGCCAGGTACTTGCTGATCTGCTGACCATCCAGGAACATTTCGGCACAGCTGCCGGCAAAAAAATGGCTTATATCGGAGACGGCAACAATATGGCGAACTCATTGATGATCGGCGCTGCCAAAGTGGGCATGGATATTTCCATCGCCGCTCCGGCGAAGTATGCGCCAAAACCGGAAATGGTGGCACTGGCCCAGGAAATCGCCCAAGGAACCGGCGCCAAGGTTCACGTAACGATAGATCCAGTGGAAGCCGTAAAAGACTGTGACGTCATTTACACCGATGTCTGGGCCAGCATGGGGCAGGAACAAGAAGCGCTGGAACGCATGGAGCATTTTAAAGGGTTCCAAGTCAACGAAGCGCTTGCCGCACATGCCAATGAAAATTATATCTTCATGCACTGCTTGCCGGCACACCGTGAAGAAGAAGTGACTACCGGCATATTGGAAGGCCCGCATTCCGTCGTCTTCCAGGAAGCTGAAAACCGTTTGCACGCACAAAAAGCGCTGCTCGTTGCACTTATGGCAAACTAATCCATACAAAAAAAAGCGGTTCCGGAAGCATCTGCTTCCGGAACCGCTTTTTCAACTCTCACGCTTCGTCATCGATGAATTCAGGTTCCACTTTTTCAAGCTTTTCTTCTTTCAAGATGGTGTACATATTGGCGGTCTCTTCTTTTCGCACATTTTCTTTTAATTGTTCTACCCGTACCGTCACCACTTTCTGGCCAAAGCGGATCTGCAGTTCGTCGTTTTCTTTCAACACGGAACTGGCTTTTCCTTTTGTGCCATTGATGGTGATGCGGCCTTGGTCGGCCACTTCTTTAGCGAGCGTCCGGCGTTTGATCAAACGGGACACTTTCAGAAATTTATCGAGTCGCATAGGTCAGTCTTCCTTTCTTGCCATAGCTTTGGCTTCGTTCCAGAATTGGTCAAGCTGGTCGAGCGAATAATCGCCAAAGTTGCCGGTGCCTTCCTGTACGCGTTTTTCCACGTGGCGGAAGCGCTGATGGAATTTGCGGTTGGCATGCACCATTGCCTGCTCCGGCGACAATTCGTAGAACCGGGCAATATTCACCAAGGTGAACAGCAAATCGCCAAGTTCTTCCAATTGGCGGTCTTTAGAACCTTTCGCCAGTTCCGCTTGGAATTCCTGCAGTTCTTCTTCGAATTTCTCCCAGGCGCCTTCTGCATCCGACCAGCTGAAGCCGACTTTCGCCGCTTTTTTCTGGTAGTTGTAAGACGTAATGAGCGACGAACTAAAGCGCTCCTGGCCGTCCAAAATCGATTCGGCTGCCGGTTTTTCCTGCGCTTTAATGGCTTGCCAATTAGCTACCACTTCATCGGCATCTTCCACTTCGGCATCTCCGAAAACATGCGGATGGCGGCGGATCATTTTCGAGCTCACAGCCGACAAAACATCTTCAAGCTGGAAATAGCCGTTGTCCTGGCCGATTTGGGCATGCAAAAATACTTGCAGCAACACATCGCCCAGTTCTTCCGCTATGGCTTCGTCATCCTGCTCGTCAATCGCCTGGATCAGCTCATGGGCTTCTTCAAGCAAATAAGGGCGCAGCGATTCATGCGTCTGTTCACGGTCCCACGGACAGCCTTCCGGGCTTCTCAGCTGTGCCACAATGCTGCGGAAAGTCTGCCATTCCTTCAAACGCACGAGCTGGTCTTTTGCCGGCGGCACATAAACCGTCGTTAAATTGTTCACTTCCGCGGCACGGTCGAGTTCATATAGCGGAACCGTGCGCAGGACTTCGTCCGCTGAACCGGCTGCAGTGACAATGGTCACCGGATACTCTTCCGGATATTTTTCCATCAGCGTCAGTTTGACTTCCGAAGCGCTGAACGAATCATACACTTGGGCAATTAAAATATGCTGTGTCATGTTGACATCGTCGCTTTTCATCTCCGTCCCGTCAAGAAGCTGAAAGCCTTCAATCGGATCGATGCGCAGCGCACCAAACAAGGCGTCCAGAAAACTGTGGCCGCCTTCAATCGACAGTTGGCAAGCTCCGGCTTTTTCCGCTTCGATTAAATTTTGGACGGTCTGTTCGGCGACAAGGGGATGCCCCGGCACCGCATAAATGACGGATTGGTCTTTTGCATACGCCACCAATGTATCGGCAATTTCTGCGTATACCGGCGCAAACGTATCGTGTTTTTCGTAAACAGCATCAAATGACGTGAATTCCACACCTTCTGCTGCCAATTCTGTCAGCACCGGATGGTCCTGGGTACGGACGTATAAGTTAGTAGCTTGTTTTAATTTCTTGTAAACGCCAAGCGGCAGTTGATCCAAATCCCCTGCGCCCAGCCCGATTACCTGTATCGTGTTCATCTTTGCCCTCTTTTCTGTTGTCGGATTTTCAACTGGAGGCCGGCCAGCTTCCTGCCGAACGGAATAATGTACCATTCTTTCTCGGTAATGATCCGGCTCTTGGCAATCAGCAGCAGGAAGACGATTGCCCCAAGCGGCACCGCCGTCAACGAAGTCAACAAAGCGGCCAGCCGGCTGGCGGCACCGTCAAATAACACCATGTCCGAAAAAACAGCCCAGCCGACAACGGCAATGCCCATGGCTGCCGCGGACAAGCCAAGCCAGCCGTAGTAACGGGCCGGTGCAAAACGGATCGGCCAAACCCGTTTAAAGTACTGAAGCAGGCCGATGACAATGAATGCCAGACCCAGATTTCCGGCGACCGCTGCGCCTGTTACTTCCCATATCGGCACGAGGAGCCAATTGCCGGCGATTTTAATAAGTAAGCCGCCGGTCAACAGCAGCGCCGGGACTTTGACTTTGCCTAGGCCGTGAAGCATGGCGGTCATAATCAACAGCAGCGACATCCAGACGATTTGCCAGCTAAAAATAATTAACGTCAGCGATTCATCCCGCGTCTGGAACAGCATTTCATTGACATAGGGCATGACGAAGGTCAGGCCGGCAGCTGCCGCAAACGCAAACAGAAATGAAATTCGGAACGCGAGCCCTGCATACATCTGCGCTGAACGGCCGCTTTCTTTTCTCGACATATGGGCCACCAGCGGCACAATGGTCAAAGCAAGCGACGTGGCGATCAGGATGCCGAACTGGACAAGCGGCTGGCCGCGGTCGTAAACGCCTTTTTGCTCCATGGCGAGCGTCCGGTCCAGGCCGCTTTCCGTCAACAGCTGAAACACGGTGAACGAATCGGCCAATTGGAAAAACAGCAGAATCAGCGAACTCATGCTGATGCTGAGCGATATGGCCGTCATGTTTTTAATGACCGGCCAAATGCGCAGCTTGGATGCTGTTTGTAATTTGAAGACGCGCTTGCGGAAATAAGCCACCAGCAGAATGACACCGGCAATTTCCCCGGCCACAGCCCCGAACATTGCCATCTGCCCTGCAGCATAAAGGGAAAATCCGCTTGAGACGACAATCCAGGTGCCCAGTAAAATGACCGACACGCGAATCCCTTGTTCGGTGACTTGCGAATAGGCGACCGGCGCCATGTCGTTGTTTGACTGGAAATACCCTTTCAAAACAGCAAGCGGCGGCATTAACAGCACCGCAAAAGCTCCTACCTGCAATAATCCGCTTAGCTTGGCATCTCCCATCCACCCCGCCAAAAGATCCGAGCCCAAATACAGGCTCAGGAAAAACAGCGTCGAAATGACAGCAATAAACCCAAAAGCGATTTTCAGGATGGAACCATGCTCCCTTTCATCGGAATCCGCCATCATTTTCGACACGGCAACGGCAAAACCGTACGATGTCCACGTGCTAAATATTCCAATAAACGGATACACTTGCTGGTAAATATAAAAGCCCTGATCCCCCACCAGATTTTGATAAGGAACCCGGTAAACGGCGCTGAGCAGTTTAACGATTAAGCCCGCCATCGTCAAAAGAACAGCGCCTTTCATAAATGTCTTCATGGTTCCTTCATTGGCCAACGGGCTTCACTCATTCCCTGTTCAAAATTAACTCACCGTTTTTTCTTCGCGGAGCGATTCCGGAATCAACTTCATCATGCCTTCGAGCACATCAAACGGATGATGCTTTCCGGATTTGTTTTCATCGATGGTCATGACCAATTGCTGGCCCGACATGCTGAATCCGACTGCACGTCCGTAAGCTGCTGATTCTTCCACCAGCTTTCCGCCGTTAACGGCAGCGGTGCCGTCTTCAGACAAGCGGATCGAAATCAGCTTGCCGTTTTGTTTGATCGTTTCGACGCCGGTCTGGCGCGCCCAAATTTTCATGCGGGCAATGCGCAGCAGGCGGTCTGTTTCAATCGGCATATCGCCGAAGCGGTCGATCAGTTCGTCTTGCAGTTCAGCCACTTCCCCAACCTCATCAATGCCTTTGACGCGTTTGTACATCTGGATTTTCTGGTAGCCGTCGCCAATATAGCTGTCCGGAATATACGCATCAATATCAAGCGAAATCTCCACTTCGGGAATTTCTTCTTTTTTCATGCCCGTCCGGCGTTCTTCAATTGCCTGCTCAAGCATTTGTGAATACAAATCAAAACCGACTGAATCGATAAAGCCGTGCTGCTGCGAACCTAGCAGGTTCCCGGCACCCCGGATCGACAAATCGCGCATGGCGATTTTAAAGCCGGAACCGAGTTCGGTAAATTCCTTGATAGCCATCAAGCGCTTTTCAGCAACATCGGTCAGCACTTTATCGCGCTGGTACATGAAATAAGCGTAAGCAACACGGCTTGAACGGCCGACGCGTCCGCGCAATTGATACAGCTGCGACAAGCCCATGCGGTCCGCATTATGGATGATAAGCGTATTAACGTTCGGGATATCGATGCCGGTTTCAATGATCGTCGTCGTTACCAGGACGTCGTAATCGCCGTCGAGGAAACCGAGAATGACCGATTCAAGTTCCGTTTCGGACATTTGGCCGTGGGCATAGCCGACCCGCGCTTCCGGCACCAAGGATTGGATTTCTTCCACTTTGCGGGTCATGTCGTCCACCCGGTTGTACAAGAAAAATACTTGGCCGCCGCGCGCCATTTCCCGTTCGATTGCCTCGCGGACAAGTGCGCCGTTGTATTCCATGACATAGCTTTGTACCGGGAAGCGGTTTGCCGGCGGTGTTTCGATGACAGACAAATCACGTACACCGATCATCGACATGTGGAGCGTCCGCGGAATCGGCGTGGCCGTCAAGGTCAAGACGTCAACATTCGTTTTCATTTGCTTAATCTTTTCTTTATGGGTGACTCCAAAGCGCTGTTCTTCATCAATGATCAACAAGCCCAGGTCTTTATAGGCCATGTCTTTTGACAGGATCCGGTGTGTGCCGATGACGACATCAACCGAGCCGTTCTTCAAGCCTTTCACCGTTTCAGTCTGCTGCTTCTTGGAACGGAAGCGGCTCATCAGCCCGACCGTAATCGGGTAGTCTTTGAACCGTTCGCTCATCGTCTCAAAATGCTGCTGGGCGAGAATGGTCGTCGGCACCAAAAAGGCCACTTGTTTGCCATCAAGCACCGCTTTAAATGCGGCACGTATCGCCACTTCGGTTTTGCCGTATCCAACGTCGCCGCAGATCAAGCGGTCCATTGGCCGCTCTTTTTCCATATCGCGTTTCACTTCGTTGATGGAGCGCAGCTGGTCAACCGTTTCTTCGTAAGGGAATTCAGCTTCGAACTGACGCTGCATGTCCTGCTCTTCCGTAAAGGCATAGCCTTTTAGCGCTTCGCGTTCGGCATACAGTTTGATCAAGTCGTCGGCAATGTCCTGGACAGCAGCCGACACTTTGCGGTGCGTCTTTTTCCATTCCGCGCCGCCCATTTTATGGAGCTTCGGCTCTTTTTCTTCCGACGCAATGTATTTCTGGATCAAATCGATCTGGTCGACCGGCACGAACAATTTGTCATCCGCTTTATAGATGATATGCAGGTAATCTTTATGGACGCCGCCGATTTCCAGCGTTTCAATGCCGACATAGCGGCCGATGCCGTGATGGATATGCACGACATAATCGCCCGGTTTAATTTCCGAATAGCTCTTGATGCGCTCGGCGTTGGTCAATTTCTGCGGGCGTGTTTTTTTCTTCGCCTGTTTTTTAAACAATTCCCCGTCCGTCAAAATGGCCAAGCGCTGCAAAGGCATCTCAAATCCGCCGGACAGGTCGCCGTCCACCAAATACATCTTGCCGCCCTGGATTTTCGTAGTGGCGGTCACGATTTCCGCTTCCATATCATAGTCTTCCAGCACGGAGCGGACTTTCTGCAAGCGCTCCTGGCCTTCGGCAATGATAAACACTTGGAATTTCGCCTGTTCCCAGCGCTCCGCTTCTGTTTTCAATAAATTCATCTGGCCATGGAACGATTGCATCGGCCGGCAGGAAAACGTGATGGAATTTTTCACTTGTATGGAAGGGAAGGTCCGGACGAACAACGACAGAAACGCCATTTTTTGTTTGGTTTTAGTTAAAACCTCCCGGAAGGAATAAGACAGGCGCAAATTGTGCAGGAATTTCCCTTCTTCCAAAAGCGAGACGATCCAGTCGCCTTCTTCACGCTCCAGGGTATCGGTCATTTCCTGGATGCGCCCAAGTTCATCAAATAAAATGACGCCATTTCCCGGGAAATAATCGCTTAAACAAGCCGACTGCGATTCGACGAGTGCCGCATATTTTGCGACCTGGTCCGGCACATTGCCTTCACGCAGCAGCGTAATATCGTGTTGGATATGTTGAAGCAGCGCTTCTTTTGTATCTTCTGCTTTGAGTTTCTTTAAAGAAGCGGCCAATTGGGCTTCCAGCTTTTCCGCCAACGCCAGCTGCTGGGCTTTGGACAGCACCAGTTCGTTTGCCGGCAAAATGCACAGCGATTTCATTTTTTCAAGAGAGCGCTGGTCTTCAGCGGAAAACAGCCGAATGGAATCCACTTCCGTATCAAACAGTTCGATGCGGGCCGGATGTTCAAAGTTCAACGGATAGATGTCGAGAATTCCTCCGCGCAAGGCAAATTCCCCCGGCGTCGTCACCATCGGAGTTCGGGAATAGCCCATGGCGACCAGCTTCAGCAGCCATTGATCGGTATCCAACTCTTCCCCTTCTGCTGTGCGCAGCGTGGAATTTTCCCATTGCTCGTGCGACGGCATCAATTTGCGCATCCCGGCAACTGGCGTAATATAGATCCCTTTCCCGACACTGTACATATGGTCAAGCGTATCCATTCGGTGAGCCCGCAATTCAGGCCCCGAAAACGACACATCTGCCGCAATCAGTTCATCAGCCGGATACAAGTGGACCAGTTCTTCTCCCATTAATTTAACCAAATCATCGTAGGTGCGCTGCGCATTCAATAAATTCGGTGTCACAATTAATAAAGGCGCCTGCATGTCCGACCAGACCGTCTGGTAGAAGACAGGCCGGGCACTGCCGGACAAGCCCGAAATCAAATGGTGGTCGCTGCCTTTTTTCAAATCGGCTATGAATTTCTGTATATGGGAATCCTCTGAAAACACCTGCAAAATTTGTTCCATTTAGATTCCTCCTTTCAAGGTAAGTGAGTAAATCAACCAGTATGGCGAAAACAGAAAAAAGCCCTGAACGCCAACAGCGCCAAAGCGAATTTATGATCCATTAAAGTTATTCATGACCTCCGGATAAGCTTTCGACAGCCACAGCTCACAAGCTTCTGCGCTTTGCTTGACCGCTTCTGCCACTTCCGGGGTTTCGTTGTCGGAAAAACGCGACAGAACGTAATCGGGAACTTTCATGCCTGCCGGCGGGCGGCTAATGCCGATTCGGATACGGTTAAACTGCTGCGTCCCCAAATGCTGGATCAGCGATTTGATGCCGTTATGCCCTCCCGCGCTGCCTTTTTGGCGCAAACGGAGCTGGCCGGTCGGCAAATCCAGATCATCGTAGATGACAACAATGTCTTCAATGTCGATATCGTAATAATCCATCAACGCTCCGACACTTTCTCCGGACAAGTTCATATAAGTAAGCGGTTTTAACAGCATGACTTTTCCTTCAGGCCGGTGAATGATCGAGTACATGCCTTTAAACTTCGTTTGCGTCAAAGGCGCATTCCATTTGGAAGCCAGGTAATCAATCACTTTAAACCCGATATTGTGCCGCGTCTGTTCGTATGTTTTGCCGGGGTTCCCCAAGCCAATAATCAGTTTCATAAGAATCTTCCTTTTCTTTTTCACTGCTATTTATTTTATCATATTACGCTTTAAAACAGAAAAATAGGGGCTGTCGCTAGACAGCCCCTGTATTCTCTTAAATTACGCTTCTTTTTCTTCGCTGTCCGATTCGCCGCCGACTACTTCCGGCTCAGCATCTTCAGCTGCAGGCGTTTCAAGCTCATCCAGTTCGTCCTGTGAACGTGGAGCTGTTACAGAAACAAGGATAAAGTCGTCTTCATCCAGGATTTCGTAAGAAACTGTTCCGCGGATATCGCCGACTGTTGCTGTGTCGCCGATTGCAAGGTTCGCTACATCCACTTCAAGGGAATCCGGAATATCAGCCGGCTTCACTTTAATCGTTACTTCACGGTTCGGCTGGTTGACTACGCCGCCTTCTTTTTCTCCAGGTGATTCGCCGATCAAATGTACAGCTACAGCTACTTCAAGCTCATCTGACATATTGACTGCCAAAAAGTCCACGTGTTCGAAGCTGCCTTTTAAAGCGTCACGCTGGAAATCGCTCAATACCACATTCAAGGTTTTGCCTTCGAGTTCCAGGTTAATAACCCCGTTGCGTCCAGATTCGCGCAATGTTTTAATCAAGTCGATTTCAGAAACTGCTACAGGCGTAGTTTCTGTCTGGTAGCCGTAAACGACGCCAGGCACAATTCCCTGTCCGCGCAGTTCCGTTAGTTTAGAGTGGGGTGTACCGGTTTCTCTTTTTTGTACCGAGATTTTTGATGTCATATATACTCATCCTCCAGTTTAGTTGTCCATAACAAGTATTTACCCTGCTAGAGGAAAACCAAACCTAAAGAACCAATAAGCATGTATTCAGATCAATCAAACAATGTGCTGACAGATTTTTGTTCATGGACACGAACGATGGTCTCAGCCATTAACTTAGCTACAGAAAGCTGTTTGATTTTCGGCGATTTCTTTTCTTCCGGCAAGGCAATGGAGTTGGTCACGATCAATTCTTTAATAACCGAGTCGTTGATCCGTCCTACTGCTGGGCCAGACAATACCGGGTGCGTACAGCAAGCGTATACTTCTTTTGCTCCGCTCTTAACTAACGCACTTGCCGCAATGGAGATGGTGCCGGCTGTGTCGATGATGTCATCGATGATGATAGCCGTTTTGCCGTCTACATTCCCGACGATGTTCATGACTTCCGCTACGTTCGGACGCGGGCGGCGCTTGTCAATGATGGCAATCGGCGCTTTCAGGCGGTCCGCCATCTTGCGGGCACGTGTCACCCCGCCGTGGTCCGGTGAAACGATAATGACGTTGTCCAAATCGATGCCGCTGTCGTTCAAGAAATAATCTGAAAGAAGAGGTACAGCCACTAAGTGGTCAATCAGGATATCAAAGAATCCTTGGATTTGAGGCGCATGCAAGTCAAGTGCAATCACACGGGTTGCTCCTGCTGTTTCCAGAAGGTTGGCCACCAATTTCGCCGTGATCGGTTCGCGCGAACGCGCTTTACGGTCTTGGCGGGCATAGCCGTAATAAGGCATTACGACGTTTACAGTACGGGCAGAGGCACGTTTTACTGCATCAATCATGATCAGCAGTTCCATTAAATTCTCGTTGACCGGCTCAGAAGTCGATTGCACGATGAAAACATCACAGCCACGGATACTTTCTTCAATATTAATCTGGATTTCCCCATCACTGAAGTGGGTAACTGAACTTTTTCCAAGCGGCAGGCCGATGTGTTCGGCAATTTCCTCCGCTAACTTCTGGTTCGAATTCAATGCGAAAATTTTCATCTTAGTGGTTGCTGCATCAATTTGATAACTCATTTCGTGTGTAGCCTCCTATTATTTTCTTGAGTTTAATTTAGTGACATAGCCTTCTTTGTTTTCTTGCCGTGCACGGGCGATCGCTAATGCATCGCTCGGGACGTTTTTAGAGATGGTGGATCCGGCGGCTACGTAAGAGCCTTTGCCGATGGTAACCGGGGCAATCAAATTCGAATTGCAGCCGATAAACGAGTCATCTTCAATTGTCGTGAGGAATTTGTTCTTGCCGTCGTAATTGACGGTAATCGTTCCACAGCCAATGTTGACGTTGGTTCCGACGCTGGCATCTCCGATATAGCTTAAATGCGAAACTTTGCTGCCATTTCCAAGTTCCGATTTTTTCACTTCGACAAAATTGCCGATTTTCACTTCATCACCCAATTGGGACTGCGGACGAAGGTGCGCATAAGGGCCGACTGCCGTGTCGTTTCCAACTGTGCTGTCGTATACATGCGATGAACGGATAACCGTACGGTCTCCGATGACACTGTTTTCAATATGGCTGTTCGATGAAATCAAGCAGTCTTCACCGATTTGGGTATTGCCTTCGATGATGACGTTCGGCTGAATCACGGTATCTGCACCGATTACCGCTTCGGCACTGATATAAGCTGTTGCCGGGTCGATGATGGTAACGCCTGCACGCATATGCTTTTCAGCAATGCGGGCGCGCATAAAGCTTTCAGCTTGGCTCAATGCCACCCGGTCGTTGACGCCAAGTGTTTCATCAAAGCTGTCTGTCGCATATGCAGCCACGACTTCGCCTTGTTTTTGCAGGATTTCAATAACATCCGGCAAGTAATACTCGCCTTGGGCGTTGTTGTTGGATACCAATTTCAGCGCTTCAAATAATGCCTCATTGTCGAAGCAATACGTGCCTGTGTTGATTTCCTTCACTTTTTGCTCTTCAATCGAGGCATCTTTCTGCTCAACAATCTTGGAGACGCTTTCGGATTCGTCGCGCAAAATCCGGCCATAACCAGCCGGATTGTCGGCAATTGCCGTCAGAATTGTCGCTTTTGCCCCTGTTTCCGCATGATGGTCAAGCAATGATTGCATCGTTTCCGAACGGATCAGCGGTGTATCTCCGCAAACCACCAAAGTCGTGCCCGGAAGCCCTTCAATCAAAGAAGCAGCTTGCTGCACGGCATGGGCTGTTCCCAGCTGTTCTTCCTGCAAAGCATACTCGCTTTTCGAACCCAATTGTTCTTTTACTTTTTCAGCGCCATGGCCGACAATGGTAACAATTTTTTCGACGCCGAGCTGTGCCACGTTATTGGTGACATGCTCTACCATTGGCATGCCGCAAACCGGGTGAAGCACTTTATAAAGTTTCGACTTCATCCGCGTGCCTTGGCCAGCGGCTAATACTACTGCATATGTATTCGTCATGTAGTCAGGTCCTCCAATCAAGTGATTTGTTATCTATTTCATTCATATAGTGGATATTTTAGCTTTTCCTTATTGACTATAGCGGAATAACCTTGATTTTTCAAGGTTTCCGAGCATGACAATACCATGACATTATCAAAAGGAAGACAAAAAAAAGAGCCCTATCTGCAATAGAAGGCTCCTGAGATGGCGCATTTAAACACCGGCTTCTTCAAAGACCGGGTCATTTTCGCTTTGATGGTATGCGGCTAAAATCGCTTCTTGAAGCTTGTTGCGCGTCCCGGAATTGATTGGATGGGCAATATCCCTGAATTCCCCGTCCGGTGTCCGCTTGCTTGGCATCGCGACAAACAATCCTTCATTGCCGTCAATCACCCGAATATCGTGCACAACAAACTCGTTGTCCAGTGTGATGGAAGCGATTGCCCGCATCCGGCCGTCTGTTTGCACACGCCGAAGCCTTACGTCGGTTACTTCCATTGTGTCACCACCTTTCCTCTTGGATGCATTTTGTGTTGCTAATATATGTAATTCGCTAAAGGGGACTAATCTCCTTCAAAAATTACAGGATTTATTAGAAAATTTCATCAATATTTTCAGGCAAATAAAAACCACCCCGAAGGATGGTTTTACGCAGTAATCTTTGCAATGACTTCGATTTCCACTTTTGCGTCTTTCGGCAAGCGTGCCACTTCAACCGTCGAGCGGGCGGGCTTATGATCGCCGAAATAAGAAGCATATACTTCGTTAAGCGCCGCAAAATCATTCATGTCTTTGATAAAGACCGTAGTTTTGATGACGTTTTCCAAAGAAGAGCCGGCTTCTGCCAAGATGGCTTTCAAGTTGGCAAACACTTGGTGCGCCTGCTCAACGATTGAGCCTTCGACCATTTCTCCTGAAGGCGTTAATGGAATCTGGCCTGAACTGTAAAACATTTCCCCGGCAATAACTCCTTGTGAATATGGCCCAATGGCCGCCGCTGCTTTGTCTGTCGCTACAAATTTCATCTTAAATTCCTCCATTCGTAAAATAGTTTCCTTCTTCCAATGCAATCGTCCGTTCTTTCTCGCTGACTTCGTGCAGTTTGACAAGCGACAAGTATTTTTCAACAAGGCGCTCATCGGAATGCTCAGCTTCAACCAATACGGCTACTCCCGCAAGCGTACAGTCGAATTCTTCCAGCAAGTTTTTCATGCCGTTCATCGTTCCGCCGACTTTCATAAAGTCGTCGGTGATGAGCACCCGCTGTCCGCTCTTCATGCTGCGTTTTGACAGCACCATCGTCTGGATGCGCCGGGAAGAACCCGACACATAATTGATGCTGACAGTCGAACCTTCTGTCACTTTGCTGTCTCTTCGGACAATCACGACCGGCACGTTCAAATGGCGGGCAATGGCATGGGCAATCGGAATCCCTTTTGTCGCCACCGTCATAATGACATCGATTTTTTCATCCGCAAAAGCGGACGCAAAAACTTTGCCGACCCGGTTCATCATATTGGGGTTGCCGAGTACATCGGTCATATACAAATAGCCCCCTGGCAAAAGCCGGTCGGAATGGCTAAGCTCCTCCATCAATTCCGCCATGATGGCTTTGATTTCCTCTTTATGGAGCTTTGGCACATATTTCACGCCGCCAGCTGCTCCAGGCACTGTCATTAACAGCCCAATCCCTTTTTCCTCAAATGTCTCTTTGACAATTCCTAAATCTTCACTGATTGATGATTTGGCGGATTCATAGAGATCTGAGAAATATGTAAGGGGAATTAACTTATGTGGATGGTCCAAAAGATAATGCGTCATATCAACTAACCGTTCACTGCGCTTCCACTTCATAATACACGCTCCTAAATACGAATGATTTATAGAAAATTTACCATAAATGTACGTATTTAAGCAAGTGGCTCCCGTTCACCAATCAAGCGGACAGCATAAACTTCGGCACAAAAGCCTCGCAGGCCATTGTAGATGCGCGGGATCCGGGCTTCCTGCTGCACGAGCCCAAATACGGTCGGGCCGCTTCCGCTCATCAATACGGCATCTGCACCGAATTTCTTCATCTGTTCTTTGATCTGGGCAACTTCCGGATATAAATTCAACGTGACGCTTTCCAAGGCATTGCCTAAATTGGCGCACATCGCATTGTAATCGCCGTCTGAAAGCGCTTGGATCATTTCCTGGGTATTCGGGTGCTCGGCTTTTCTGGCGTCGAATGCCCCGTATACTTCCGCGGTGGAGACCCCAATGGTCGGTTTCGCTAAAATCACCCAACAGTTGGGCGGTGCGGGCAGCTCTTGAATAATTTCTCCTCGCCCTTTGGCCAAAGCCGTTCCGCCATACACGCAAAAAGAGACGTCCGAACCGATCTTCGCTCCGAGTTCCGCCAGTTCATCAAGGGACAGATTTAATTGCCATAATTGGTTCAGGCCTTTTAAAGTCGCAGCTGCATCGCTGCTTCCTCCTGCCAGTCCAGCCGCAACTGGAATTTGTTTGTCCAGCGAAATGATGACCCCTGATTTGATGTTGTACGTATCTTTCAACAACTGGGCGGCCTGGTAAGCCAAGTTGCGGGAATCATTTGGAACAAAGCGGTCTGCAGATTCGATATAGATTCCGCTTTCTGTTGCTTTTAGCCCGATCCGATCAGCCAAGTCGACTGTCGTCATGATCATTTCGATCTCATGATAGTTATCGGGGCGCTTATGTAAAACATCTAACGTTAAATTGATTTTGGCAGGCGCCTTCACGTAGAGCATCCCACTGCCTCCTTTATATTCTGATGAAGATTATTTTAACACATGAAGCGCGCTTGGGGAAAAATGGAGAAAATAAACAAAAAAACTCACAGCCGTTGAAGCACGGGCTGTGAGTTTCAAAAAACAATATGAATACCGTTCATTATTTAACAACAAGTTCTTCTTCTGTTCCTTCATAGACAACAATTTCCACTGCTTCTGTCAGGATGTCTGCGTAGCTGTAAGACACGCGTTCAAATGAATGCTCATCTTGATCAAGTTCAATTACGAACACCGAGTGATACGTTTCTCGCAAGATTCCGGCGCGTTCGACCGTTTTCTTACGTCCTCCATTTGCCTTTAAAATCAACCGTTTTCCAATATGTAGGTCCAACGATTTTTTAATATCCGCCAAAGTTTTGGGCATCTTGTCTACACCTCACTATAGACAAAGTCTACCAGAAACTGACCGTCCAGTCAAGTAAATTTCTAATTTTATCAGCGTAGTGCATAAGATGTCAATATTTTTTTATCCGAAATACCTGTCCGATTCAAAAAGATGTGCCATAACTGTAACAAAATGAAAGGTTTTAGGCGAAATATGGATACAACTTATCCGCCAACAAGCCAAATTCTTTGATTGACAGGGTCTCTCCGCGGCGGGACGGATCGATTTCCGCTTCTTCCAATGCCTTTAAAATCAGTTCTTTTTTCTCTTTGCCGTTTGGCATAGCCGTTTGCAGATTGTTCAAGATCGTTTTGCGGCGCTGAACAAATGACCCCCGGGTCACTTGGAAAAAGAAATCTTCATTGATGACTTTCACCTGGGGTTCCGGGCGCTTGATCATGCGGATGACCGCAGAATCAACATTGGGCTGCGGCATAAAGACCGTCTTCGGCACCGTCAACGCCATTTCCGCTTCTGTGTAGTACTGAATCGCGATAGACAACGACCCATAGGCCTTGGTGCCCGGCTGTGCCGTAATGCGTTCTGCCACCTCTTTTTGGAGCATGACCACGAGCCCGCGGATCGGCAGCTTTTCAAGAAGCAGCTTCATAATAATCGGTGTGGTCACGTAATACGGCAAGTTCGCCACGACCACAATATCTTCGTAGCCAGCCAGTTCTTCTTTGATGGCTTTCTCGACATCGGCTTTTAAAATATCCGAATGGATAATTGAAATATTGTCGTAAGGCGACAAGGTATCGGCAAGCACCGGCAACAGGCGCTGGTCAATTTCAAAAGCCAGCACTTTGCCCGCTTCTCTTGCTAAATGTTCGGTTAAAGCACCGATCCCGGGCCCGATTTCAATGGCTGCAGACTGTTTGGTCAAATTCGCTTTGCCGACAATTTTCCGCAGGATGTTTGGGTCGATCAGGAAATTCTGGCCAAGGCTTTTCTTGACGGTCAAGCCGTGCTTCGCCATAATTTCCTGCGTGCGTATAGGTGTTGCAATATCTTTCATCATTAAAGTTCCTCCTGGTTTAGCGCTTGCACAGCTTCAATAAATTGTTTTTTCGTAATGCCGAACATATGGAGCCTTTTCTGAAGCTGTTTGCCGTTTGTGTAGCCGATTTGAAGCATGGCCCCTAAACGGGTTCTGCGCAATTTCGCTTGAGGATGAGCGACGAGTGCTGCGTCAATCAAATCCTCCATCGTAATTTCAACGGCTTGCTCTGCTTGTCTGGGCGTATATACAGCAGCTAAAGCTGCTCGAATGTCTTCATCTTTCGCATGTTCAATGCCGAGGCCTTTGCCGTTTTTGGCAAGGGTTTTTTCTTTGGCTAAAAAGGCGTGTTTCACCCCTGGCACATGTTCTTCAATAATAGCACGGATTCGCCGTCCAGGATAATCAGGATCGGTAAAAACAATGACGCCGCGCTTCTCCTGTGCATGGGCAATCCGCTCCAGGGTTTCTTTTGAGATGGCAGAACCGTTCGTCTCCAGTGTATCTGCCCCTACCGCCCGTTTGACTGCCACTGTGTCATCTTTTCCTTCTACTATAATAATCTCTTTAATGTTCATTGTTGTTCCTCTTTTCCCGCGATTCTTGTTTTATTTTATACACAGCCGGGTAAAATAGTAAAAGGCTTTCCCGGGAATTCCCAAGAAAGCCTTGACCATCTGCCATGTATTAATTTAAGACGGTTACTTTTACTTGCTTGCGCCCAAATGCAATCGCATCTGAATGGTTGGCAACGAACAAATCAATTTTGTTTCCTTTGATTGCGCCGCCTGTATCTCCCGCCACTGCATAGCCATATCCTTCAACATACACTTTTGAACCAAGCGGAATGACATTCGGGTCAACCGCAATGACTTTAAGGCCAGGGTTGGCTTTCAAGTTGATGCCCGTTGCTGTAATGCCTGAACACCCTGCACAGCTGGCTGTATAAGCCGTTGCCGATACATAGAACTCTTTGCCGCCTGATGGTGCTGCAGCTGTTGTAGATGCCGCGGAAGCTTTTCTTGAAGGCTCCGCTTTTTTCGCTGGTGCTGCTGCTTTAGCAGGTGCTTCTTTTTTGGCAGCTGCTACCTGGACTGGAGCTGCTGTTTCTTTTTTCGCTGATGCTTTGGCAGTTGCGCCGCGTGATGCGCTTGCCACCATTACTTTAGTGCCGACTGCTTTTACTTGTTTCGTCGGTGCTTTCACTGTTTTTTCGCTTTTAAGCGCACGTTTTACTTCTTTGCCGTTTTCTTTAACAACTTCGTATGTTTTAGCTACAACGCCATTTTGGCCTTTTTGGACAAGTTTTTCCTGCCCTTTCAATAGACCGGCATCTTTCTTCGTTTCTACTGCAAATTTCACAGAATCCTCCACTACATCGGTGACCTTTTCTACACGAACAACTTGGACTTTGGAATTCGGAAGTACTTTTTCATCCATTCCGTTTTCAACCCGGTCAAGTTCGCCTAGCGTAATTTTGTTCTGTTTTAAAAAGTCAGCGACCGTAGTCGAAGTGGACCATACTTTTTTCTCTTTCAAGCCGTCGACAAGTGTTACTTCATAGGCTTTTTCGACAGAAATCGCTGTATCCTCATCTACTTCTTCTTCTAATGCAGGGGTAATTTTATCATGTTCCGTTACTTCAACATTTGCTTTTGCCAAAATTTCCTTCACGGTATTCTCCGTTGTCCAAGCCGCCGTTTCTTTGCCGTCAACTGATACCTTGTATTGTTCTGCCTGATCCCATTCAAGTGCCACGTCTTCTTTAATAGCCGTATCTGCAGAATGGCTTAAATAATCATCCTGTCCTACTTGAATTTCCTGCTCTTCCAAAAATGCCCCGATTGTATCGGCATGGGTTTTGACTTCCGTGGTTTCGCCGTTTGCTGTCATTTTTACCGTGTTTTTTGTGCCTTCATAAATGGCAAACGTCAAAACAGCCGCAAACATTAAAACAGTGGCAATCGCCACCGCTAAAGATTTCCCACTATATAAACTTGATTTCTTGTTATTATTTTCTATATTCTTCGTCAAAAATAACTCCTCCTCATTCACCTGAGTGATTATATAGACTCGATTTTGCTGTGTCAAACAAAATGGGCCTGTTCTCTTTCGATGATTATTGGCTGAGCTTGAAAAACTGCTCTGCGTTCCGTGTCGTGATGCGGCCGACTTCTTCTACCGAAATGCCTTTTAAACGGGCAATTTCTTCTGCGACAAGTGGGACATAAGATGGTTCATTGCGTTTTCCCCGGTAAGGATGCGGTGCAAGATACGGTGCATCCGTTTCTATCATCAAGTGCTCCAAGGCGATTTCTGTTGCTACTTCTTTTGGCTTTTTGGCATTTTTGAACGTAACCGGTCCGCCAAGTGAAATCATAAAGTTCATGGCGATGCTTTCGCGCGCTGTTTCGACGCTGCCGCCGAAGCAGTGCATGACACCCCCTACTTCATGGGCTTCTTCTTCTTTCAAGATGCGCAAAACGTCTTCCGTCGCTTCGCGATTGTGGATGATGATCGGCAACTGGACTTTTTTTGCGAGCCGGATTTGCTTGCGGAACACTTCCTGCTGGATTTCTTTCGGAGATTTATCCCAGTAGTAATCCAATCCCGTTTCGCCGATGCCGACTACTTTGTCGTGTGCTGCCAATTCTTCGATCCATTTCAAATCTTCTTCTGTGCAATCGATGGCATCAACTGGATGCCATCCGACTACGGCATATATAAACTCATGTTTCTCGGCAAGCTCCATTGCACGTTGGATCGTTTTCCGATCAAACCCAATGACAATCATTTTTGTAACATTGTTTTCTAAAGCTCTGTCGATTACTTCATTTAAATCTTCGTCGTACTGGTCTGCATTTAAATGGACATGGGTATCAATGAACATAACGCTCTCTCCTCACATTAAACCTTATTTTAATCGTTTCCTTCGTTTCTTTCTTCACACCAATATTACATTTAGATAACAAAACATGTTATTTAGATAACAAATAAATTGATAACGGCGTTTTTCACCTAATAAAATCCAAAATAAAAAAGGGCCGTCCAGTAGACAGCCCTTTTCAAATTGCTTTAAATGCTTTGTAATTTATTTGATCTGTGCTCCGTTCGGCAGTTTTTGATCTACTGCAGCAAGTGTCAAATAGCCGTTTTTCTCACCGGCTAAAATCATCCCTTGAGACAATTCGCCGCGCAATTTTACAGGTTTCAAATTGGCCACAACGACGACTTTTTTGCCGACCAGTTCTTCCGGTTTGTAATGTTCCGCAATGCCGGATACCACTTGGCGCTGTTCATAGCCGAGGTCGAGCTGCAATTTCAGCAGTTTTGACGTTTTTGGCACCGGTTCACTAGCCGTTACAGTCGCTACCCGCAAATCCACTTTCATAAATTCATCAATGCTGATTTCCGGTACGTCCGGCACTTCTTCAATGATCTCTTCCACCACTTCTTCCGCTTCCGCCGGCGCACCTCCGCGCATCTGGTCGCGGATATAAGCCACTTCCGGTTCTACTTCAAGGCGCGGGAAGATCGGGGTGCCTTTTGAAACGACTTTTGTGCCTTCTGGAATGTGGCCAAAGCTTTGAAGCGTCTCCCAAGCCAGCGCCTCTTCCGCCAGGCCAAGCTGTTCGATGATTTGTTTCGGTGCATTCGGCAAGAATGGCTGCAGCATAACCGCTGTCATGCGCAAGGATTCTGCCAAATGAGCCATCGCAGTAGCCAATTGGCCTTTCAGCGCTTCGTCTTTTGCCAATACCCATGGTTTTGTTTCATCGATGTATTTGTTTGTGCGGGAAATAAGCGCCCATACTTCACTCAACACGATGCTGAACTGCATTTTTTCCATGTGCTGTTCATATACGTCGACCGTCTGCTTCGCCACTTCTTGCAGAGCTGCATCGAATTCTGTAGCTTCTCCGTGGAGCGGCGGGATTTCGCCGCCGAAATACTTGTTGATCATCGAAACGGTCCGGTTCAACAAGTTCCCTAAGTCATTCGCAAGATCAAAGTTTGTGCGCTCCACGAATGATTCCGGTGAAAAGACCCCGTCTGAGCCGAACGGCAGTTCACGCAGCAAGAAATAACGTGTTGCATCCAAGCCGTAGCGTTCCACAAGCATTTCTGGGTACACCACATTGCCTTTCGATTTCGACATTTTGCCGTCTTTCATCATGATGAAGCCGTGGGCGAAGATTTTCTTCGGCAGCGGCAAATCAAGCGCCATCAGGAAAATCGGCCAATAGATCGTATGGAAACGGACGATGTCCTTGCCGACTACATGGACATCTGCCGGCCAGTAGTTATTGAAGAGCGAGTCATCATCGGAGCCGTAGCCAAGCGACGTAATGTAGTTGGACAAAGCATCCACCCATACGTAAATCACATGCTTCGGATCTCCAGGAACCGGAATTCCCCAGTCAAATGACGTCCGGGATACCGATAAGTCTTCCAGCCCCGGTTTGATGAAGTTGTTGATCATTTCGTTTTTGCGGGATTCCGGTTCAATGAATTCCACATTGTTTTCGTAGTAATCCAGCAAGCGGTCCGCGTATTTTTTCATATTAAAGAAATACGATTCTTCTTTCACTTTGTGGACCGGGCGGCCGCAGTCCGGGCAATTGTCGTCCACTAGCTGGGCTTCTGTATAGAACGACTCGCATGGCGTACAGTACCAGCCTTCGTATTCGCCTTTGTAAATATCGCCGTTGTCCAAAAATGTTTGAAAAATCTTTTCGACGCCTTTTTTATGGCGTTCTTCCGTTGTGCGGATAAAGTCATCATACGTGATGTCCATAACCGACCAAACTTGTTTAGCGGAAGCTGCCATGTCGTCCACGTATGCCTGTGGCGCAAGGCCAGCTTCCTGTGCTTTTTCTTCAATTTTTTGGCCGTGTTCATCCATCCCAGTCAGGAACCGGACATCAAAACCGCGCAAGCGCTTGTAACGGGCCATAGCATCGGAAGCGACCGTGGTGTAAGCAGTCCCAATATGGAATTTTCCGCTTGGATAATAAATCGGGGTGGTCAGGTAAAAAGTGTTTTTGTTAGCAGTCACGAAAAATTCCTCCAGTTTGTTTGTATAGTTCTTATTTTAACGAAGTCCTCAATATTGTACAATCTTTCGATTCTGAGGCTTTTTTCGACAATGGCGAAGAAGTGAGAACATTGTGAAATATTACCGTTTCATTTCATAATGCAATAGAAGGACAAAATTGTGACAAAACACCTCCTATTAATCATTTTATTATTAATTAATAAGAAAATTTATTATAAAGCCGATAGTTTTTTATTGACCAAATTGCCAGTACTTGGTATGATTTATGACAGGAAGTGGTAAATGTCGAATTTTGACGAAAACATCCGACAAATTTGAAGGGAGATTAATATTATGAAATCGACAGGAATTGTACGTAAAGTTGACGAATTAGGCCGTGTGGTGATTCCAATTGAATTGCGCCGTACTCTAGGAATTGCAGAGAAAGATGCACTGGAAATCTACGTTGACGACGATAAAATTATCTTGAAAAAGTATTTGCCAAATATGACTTGTGCCGTAACAGGTGAAGTATCTGATGACAACATGCAACTGGTTGGCGGCAAGCTGATCTTAAGCCCTGAAGGCGCCGAAATGCTGGTAAAAGAAATTCAAAACAACTTGAAA
Source organism: Planococcus glaciei (assembly GCF_900099655.1). Taxonomy (GTDB): domain Bacteria; phylum Bacillota; class Bacilli; order Bacillales_A; family Planococcaceae; genus Planococcus; species Planococcus glaciei. Next base: position 11,205 of record NZ_FNDC01000019.1, on the reverse strand, counting down.
AAGTAAGCTTAAGCCAATAAAAACCGGAGCGCTGTTGCGTTCCGGTTTTTTTGCATGGGATGCTTTAGATATGGTAGGCCTGATAAACTTCACGTTTTGGCAAATTCCGCTCATGCGACACTTGTTTAATGGCTTCTTTGGACGTCAACTGCTTTTTTTCCATTAGTTCTGTGACATGGTCTGCAATGGATAAATGCTCCCACCATTGCTCGATTTCTGCGGCATCCGGCGAAGCATTTCCTTCTACAACAAGGCAAAATTCTCCCCGTATAGTATTGGCTTCTGCCCATTCGACGGCTTCTTCCACCGTTCCCCGCAAAAATTCTTCAAACTTCTTTGTCACTTCCCGGGCCAACGTGATTTTCCGGTCATCGCCAAAGGCTTTCTGGATACTTTTTAAACTGTCTTTTAACCGGTGGGGCGCTTCATAAAAAATCAGCGTCTCTTCTTTTTGGCTCAAGGTTTCCAATTCTGCTTGGCGGTCTTTCTTGTGGCGCGACAAAAATCCGTAAAACAGAAACGGCTGCGGTGCAATGCCGGAAGCAATCAAGGCACTGAGTGCGGCATTCGCTCCCGGAACCGGGACGACCGGATAATCTTCTTCCACCACCCGCCGCACAATATCCTCGCCGGGATCGGAAATGCAGGGCATGCCGGCGTCGCTTACCAACGCTACGGACTTGCCTTCGTTCAAGTAAGAGAGAATTTTAAAGCCTCCGCTGTCCTGGTTGTGCTCATGGTAGCTGACCAGCTTGGTTTGGATATCGAAATAATTGCACAGGTTTTTTGTATTGCGGGTGTCTTCTGCGGCTATGACATCCACTTCTTTTAAGACCCGGATTGCCCGTACGGTCATGTCTTCCAAATTGCCGATCGGTGTCGCCACTAAGTACAGAGTCGCTTTGTTTTCCATGAAGCTTTTTTGGGATTTCATTTGCCATCTTCCTTTCCTTCAGCAATGTAATGAATTTTTTGCGGTTTTGATAATTGCTTGAAGGCATATTCCGCTTTCATCGCAGCGGATTTCGTCTCGAAACTTTCGTGGTGGATCATTTCGACCGGACCCTTGGCACGTGTGTATTTTGCCCCTTTTCCTGCGTTATGGGCTTCCAGCCGTTTTTGCAGATCATTCGTATACCCTGCATAGTAGGAACCATCGGCGCATTCAAGGACATAAAAATAATGGTTATTCGTTTCCATAAAGCAGTTCTCTCACTTCTTCTGTATATTCCCCGTTTTCTCCATATACAATCAGCGGCGGCAGAATTTTCAAGTCCGGTTTGCCGTCTTTTATTCCTTCAATCAATAGCGTATTCGCTTCTTTTCCCGCTTTCGGGTACACCAGCCGGACCCGTTTCGGCTCCAGCCGGTTGGCACGCATTGCGGTGATGATGTCAATCAGGCGTCCGGAGCGGTGCACAAAAGCGGCTTTGCCTCCCTGTTTCAGCAGTTTGCTGGCTGCCTGGACCGATTCGTCCAATGTTAAGTGGAGTTCATGGCGGGCAATCGCCATATGTTCACTGAGGTTTTTGTCGCTCAATTCATGCGCAGGGAAATAAGGGGGATTGCATGTCACCACATCATATTTTTCAATTCCGAGGCGTGCGGGAATTTCCTTCACGTCCCCTTCAATAATCTGGATCTGTTCTTCAAGCCCATTGTACGCGACGCTTCTTTGGGCCATGTGAACAAGCCGTTCCTGAAGTTCCACTCCGACAATGGCAGATTCTGTCCGTGCGCTTAAGAACAATGGGATGGCCCCGTTGCCTGTGCACAAATCGACAATTTTTCCCCGCTTTAACGGCACGTAAGCAAAACGCGCCAACAAGACGGCATCGAGGGAAAAGGAAAATACCGATGGGCTTTGTATGATGCGCAAGTCTTCCGCCAGCAAATAATCGAGTCTTTCGTCATCCAATAACATGTTTTCACCTCCGATACACAGGAAAAGGCTGCCGCCACACGGAGTGTCGGAAGCCTTTTCTGTTTGTTTTTGCTCTAGCACCCAGATCTCAGGCGCTTCCGCTTTTCTTTATGTCCAGCTGCAGCGCCTAGCTCCTCGGTTCTTAAGGCAGCCCGCCTGTGCGGCAAAGAGCGCCGCTTCGGCAGTCTGCCTTAAGCTGTTCGGAGCTGCCCAGGCGCTTCCGCTTTTCTTTAGTTTTGTTTGTTTAAGAAGGATAAACAAAACAGGCAGTCGTCGCCTTTTCTTGAACTGCCGAAATGCACATGGCACACATGATAGCCTTCGTGGTACAAACGCGCCAAGTTATCGTAGCCTTCTCCGATATCCATGGCTGCTTTTTTCAATTTTATCGGATCCACCGCTGCTGTTTCCGGAACCGCTTGATGGAGTTCATCCAAACGCGCACGCAAATGATGGTTCTCCAATTGCAGCGCATGATGTTCTTCCATCGTATGGGCAACTACGGCTTTCAATTCCCGAAATTGTTCTTGGATGGATTCAAGCTGCTGCTCAAAATCCATGACCGTGTCCAAAAAGTTTTTCTCTTTCACTTAAAACCACCTCACGCTCTCGTTCCTTGGCCCATTATCTCACTTAATGAGTATTCTAATGTCTGTTCCTGCTCAGTTAAGCGAATTTTTAACACACGTTCCAATATATTCATGCCTACGACACGGCCATCGCCGTCCGGCGTAGAAACCCGGGTGCCAACGTCCGGCATTTCTTTTTTCGCCGTTTCGTATTCATCGTTCTCGTATTTCAGGCAGCACATCAAGCGTCCGCATAACCCGGAGATCTTCGAAGGATTCAGCGACAAATTCTGGTCTTTCGCCATTTTGATCGACACCGGCTCAAAATCGCCCAAAAACGTCGAACAGCACAGCATCCGTCCACAAGGGCCGATGCCTCCCAGCATTTTTGCTTCATCCCGTACACCGATTTGGCGCAGTTCGATGCGCGTCCGGAAAATAGAAGCCAAATCTTTGACCAGGTTGCGGAAGTCGACACGCCCTTCCGCTGTGAAATAAAAGATGACTTTATTGCGGTCAAATGTATATTCCACGTCCACCAGCTTCATTTCCAGCCGGTGCTCTTCGATTTTTTGCGTTCCCATCTCAAAAGCACGTCCGGCTTCCAAGCGGTTTTCCTCTACTTGCTGGCGGTCCCGTTCACTTGCAACACGGACCACTTGTTTTAAGGGAAGCACGACGTCGTGTTCCTCCACTGTTTTGACCGGCACGACAACTTTGCCGTATTCAATCCCTCTTGCCGTTTCTACGATAACGTAGTCGTCTTTTTGGATCGCAAACTCGCCAGGGTCGAAATAATATATTTTACCCGCTTTCTTAAAGCGGACACCAATTACATTGTACACTTGCTTATCCCTCCTGCAGGTTCAGCATTAACTGCTCCATCAGCAGCGTTCGGTTCATATTGCGCGGCAATTGCTGTTTGGCCTGCAAAACAGCCTGCAATTGCTTGGAAAGCACGGGATATGAACGCTGAAGCGCCATCTGTTTCCATAGTTCATCCATATCTGGATAAGTTCGGGCAGTTTCAAGACCCGCTTTTACCGAAGCGATGTCCCGATATGCAAATAATAACATGTCGAGCCCTCTTTCGGTATCTTCTTTTTCTTTAAATACTGGAAGCCATTCCGATTGCAGCAACAAAAGCGCTTCGTGGACATTGCTGTTTACAGCTTCCACTAATTTTAACACAACTTTGCGCTGTTGAATGAAAGCTTCATCCGCCGACAGCTCTTTTGCCTCGTCCAAGTTTTGCGTCAGCATGCTGACCGTCGCGGCGAGTGATGCCGTCATGCCGCCGCCGATCAGCCGTTCCATCATTTTCGGCCGTGACAGCGGCTGAAACGATACCAGCTGGCAGCGCGAACGAATCGTTGTCATGATGGCATTCAAGCGCTCCGTCAGCAAAATCGCCGTGACGTTCATTTCCGGTTCTTCTAAAAACTTCAGCAATGCATTGGCAGAGGCGTTGTTCATACGGTCTGCATCTTGAATCACATATATTTTACGGCCTGTACTAAAACCCGTTTTATTCATATTGAAAATCAATTCACGTATTTGATCGATTTTGATGTTTTGGCCATCCGGCTCAATGAATACGATGCTCGGATGGTTTCCTGAATTGTAAAGCTGGCAGCTTCGGCATGTTTCACATGGAACATTTTCTGCCGGATTTTCACAAAGCAGCAGCTTCACAAAAAAGTGCGTCACTTCCGTTACGCCTGACCCTGCCGGCCCTTCAAACAAATAAGCGTGGGCCAATCGATCTTTTGCATATGCGCCTTGGAGCCTTTTCATGACGACCGGCTGCATTTCCTGGAATTCTTCGATGGTCTTTTGCACACTTTCACCTTCATTCAGCCTTTGTAAAAAATCCCGTGTTCCAGACGGAGCACGGGATTCCTCTATTATTTATCCCTATATAACGGAGACGAACTGTCCATAAACGTCTATTTGGATCAACTGCCAACCGGCGAAGAATGAACAATCCCCGCCGGTGGAAGTTTCTCTTTATTGCTTCACGCCTCAAGCGTTTTTAGGAACACTTAAAAATGATGGAATTGCTCAATTGGCAAGACAAAGATCGTCGCGCCGCCTACTTCCACTTCAACTGGATATGGAATATATGAATCTGCATTTCCGCCCATCGGCGAAACAGGCGCAACCATTTGTTCACGCGAACGGCAGTTGTCCCGGATTAAATCCATTAGATTCGGCACAAGGCCATCTTCAACACCAATCAAAAAAGTGGTATTCCCTGAGCGCAAGAACCCCCCAGTACTGGCAAGTTTAGTAGCCCGGAAATCATTTTTTGTTAACGCATTGGACAAACGATTACTGTCTTGATCTTGCACGACTGCAACAACGAGTTTCATCAGCACTCACTCCTTTTTCGTATTCCTTCTATATAAGTATACCATGAAGAAAGGCGGGCACCGCATATCTTTCCTGCGGCCGCCCCTTCCAATGCCCAATCAAACCCGGCCCACCTCTGTCAGCGATTCCCGGATTTTCCGTCTGTTCCGATAAATTCCGTGACCCGATAGAGCGCATCCGCCAATACCTCATCCATGCTGTTTCCAGCGTCAATGACCTTGATCCGCTCCGGATCCTGCCGAACAAGCAGCTGATAGCCTTCGCGCACCGCGACGTGGAATTTCAACGATTCCACATCCAGCCGATTCACTTCACGGCCGGCGTCTTTTTCGATGCGGGCAAGCCCGACGGCCGGCTCTACATCAAAATAAAGCGTTAAATCCGGCATGTATTCATCGATGGCAAATTTGTTGATGGCGTAAATTTCTTCTATGCCAAGGCCTCTTGCGTGACCCTGATATGCCAAACTGCTGTCTATGTAACGGTCGCATAGCACGACTTTCCCCGCTTCCATAGCCGGAATAATGCGTTCCACTAAATGCTGCCTTCTGGCGGCTGCATACAATAAAGCTTCTGTCCGTGGATCCATTTGGACATTCTCCCGGTCAAGAATCACTTTCCGGATTTGTTCTGCGATTTCGATGCCGCCCGGTTCCCTTGTGCAAACCACTGTATGTCCCTGTTGTTCCAGTGCAGAAGCCAGACGTGCTAAGATGCTCGATTTCCCGGCCCCTTCCCCGCCTTCCAGCGTAATTAAATAACCCATTCGTTTCACCCGTTTTCTTGATGTTGTTATTCTTCCACTATACAGGAAGCTGAGCACTTACAGGCAAATAAAGCCTGATTAAAAGCTTCAATCAGGCTCATTCCTCGTCTTCTGCCACTTGATACGCTTCATTGTACAATTGCAGCTGGCTGTTAATTTCCTTGTCGCCGTCTTTTCTTTTCACGTAATGGTATTGTCCGGATGCATCTTGTTCACGCGCTTTGACATTGTCCTTCAAAGCCATTTCCAGCACATGCTTCACTTGTTTTTTAATCCGGCGGCTGCGAACCGGAAAGAGAATTTCAATGCGGTTTTCCATATTCCGCGTCATCATATCGGCTGAAGACAAAAACGTCTTTTCTTCCCCGTTATGGTAGAAATAATAGACCCGGCTGTGTTCGAGCAGCCTCCCGACAATGCTCCGGACCCGGATATGTTCGCTGATTCCTTTGATGCCGGGGCGCAAGCAGCAAATGCCTCTTACAATCAAATCCACGCGCACCCCTTCGATCGAAGCTTCGTACAACTTCTTAATGATCGCTTTGTCCGTAAGCGAGTTCATCTTTGCAATGATGCGGCCATTATGGGATTTTCGGTGGTGCTTGATTTCTGCTTCAATCATCTCCAAAAAATCTTTGCGGATACTGAAAGGCGCCACGGACAAATGATGGAATGCCGGCTTTTCCGTATAGCCGCTCAAGTAATTGAAGAAGTTCGTTGCATCCACACCGAATTCCTGGTCAGAAGTGAAAAGGCTCATATCGGTGTAGATCTTTGCAGTTTGATCATTGTAGTTGCCGGTCCCCAAATGCACGAAACGGGCAATCTGTCCGTCTTTTTTGCGTACAACGAGCGTAATTTTGCTGTGGGTTTTCAAATGCGTGATGCCGTAAATGACGTGGCACCCCGCCTGCTCCAATTCTTTTGCCCACTGTACATTGTTTTCTTCATCAAATCGGGCTTTCAATTCCACCAGCACCGTGACTTGCTTCCCGTTTTCAGCCGCTCTTTTCAAAGCTTTGATAATGGGCGAATCGCCGCTCACCCGGTACAGCGTCTGCTTGATCGCCAGAACATCCGGGTCATCAGCAGCTTTTGACATAAACTCCACAACAGGCCCGAACGATTCATAAGGGTGATGCAAAAAGATATCCTGTTCAGCCACTTGATCAAAAATGTCTTCACCGGAAGCCAAATCGCGGGGAGGCTGGGAAATTCGTTTTTCATAGACGAGCTTTTTATGGGTTTTCTCCATTTTTTTATAGAAGTTGAAAAACAAGGTCAAATCGATTGGACCTTCCACTTCATAAACGTCTTTTTTATTGATTTCGAGCGCTTCGGTTAAATACGTAAGCATGTCGGGGTCAATGCCTTCTTTTTGCACTTCCAGGCGGACTGCTGCCCCCCATTTGCGCTTCCTGAGCTCTTCTTCAATTTCTTTCAGCAAGTCGCGGGCGCCTTCTTCATGAATGGTCATATCGGCATTGCGCGTAATTCGGAAAACAGACGCCGACACCACTTTAAACCCTTGGAACAATTTGCTGATAAAGCGCCGGATAACGTCTTCCAGCAGGACAAAACGTTCTTTGCCCGCCTTGTCATCCAAATAAACAAAGCGGTCCAGTACGGCCGGCATTTGGACAATCGCTGTTTTGAACGGAGAAGCCGCTTCTTTATCCCGGTCCTCAAGCAAAACGGCCAAGTTGATGCTGCGGTTCAGCAGCATCGGAAACGGCCTATAGGCATCAATCGCCAGCGGCGTCAGCACCGGAAAAATGAGTTCATCAAAATACGCTTCAATTTCCTTGAGCTCCCGTTCGGTCAATTCGTCTATTTTATGGATCCGGACGCCGTGCTGCTTCATTTGCGGAATCAGCACATCGCGCAAAGTTTTGTACTGCAAATCTACCAACTCATGCGTTTTATTGCCGATTTCCTTCAACTGCTGCCGCGGCGTCATGCCCGCCTTGTTTTCCGGCCGGGCAAATCCCACTTTGACTTGGTCCTGGAGGCCTGCCACCCGCACCATGAAAAATTCATCCAGGTTCGAACTGAAAATCGACAAAAACTTAAAGCGTTCCAGCAAAGGATTGCGCTCATCCAGCGATTCCCTCAATACCCGTTCGTTAAATGCCAGCCAGCTGAGTTCTCTATTGTTGTAATAAGAAGGGTTATCCAGATTAACGGCGGTTTTCTTTACGTTCGGCACATGTTCCACCACCTTTTCATGTCAGATTCTTGCCTTCTCACCGGATTAGGAGAGCCAAAAGGCAATTAATTCTTCATAAATTGAAATTGAATGGATTTCTTGAGCTGTTTTTCCAGATGCTTCTTTTGTTTTTCCGCTTGGTATTGCTCCGGTTTCCAATCACTGTTGCATCGGATTTTAAACACCAGTTCCTGATTGGCCGACGCTTCGATTTGGATATCCTTGATAATGTCCCGCTTGGTCGCATTCAAACTGTATGCCAGTTTTACAATGGCGCCAAACAAACTGTATTTGGCCAGTTCGTCTTTTGTGAACCAATCTTCATACATTGCTGCATTGCGTTTAAACACTTCCCGGTTTTTAAAGGAGGCAATCAGCGCCACTGTCATCCGGTCTTTATGGAGCAAGCCGTCAATGGTGCGGTTTGCCAGTAAATAAAACGTATGCTGATGGCTCGCTTCTGCATCGATGTAAGAGCCCAGGTTGTATAAGGCGCTGCCCAGGCGGATATATTTCGTGTCGTTCGGCTCTAAAGAAAAGACGCCGCATTTCTCCAGTTCCCTGAAAATCATCGTAGCATTCGCAGTGACATGAGTGGCGTGGGTAAGGTTGATGTCAAAATCGCTGGCCAGCTCATAGAAACTTTCTTCCAGCACATTCGGAAAAATGGAAAGCTCGAAATCTTTGATCATCTCTTCATAAAATACGCCGTCACGCAAGCCTTTTCTGCTTAAGGCAAAGGTATCCGTATCGATATAATCCATCAAGTGGACAAACACCTCGATGGCCGGAATGATAATATCCGCCCGGTCCTTGGTCAGTCCTTCCACTCGCTGAATTTCTGAAAAATCCATGCCCAACAGCATGCTATGGACGCTTTTCACATTGCTTTCGGACATCATGTACTGATGGATGCCGGCTACCGGATAGCCGATGTGTTCCTGATGGATTTGAGCCAGGTTCCGCGCACTTCCCCCGATGCCGATCAAAGGCAGTTTCTTGTTCTTCAGCCAGGGCAAAATGCTGAACTGCTCTTTCAGGAACTTCCGAAGCGCCTTTAGCTCCTGTGCAGTCGGCACATCATTTTTGACGAACTGCTGCTTTAATGACAAGGCCCCGAACGGAAAACTATAGAAATAAATCAGCTTCCGCTTCTGGAAATACGTGATTTCCGTACTGCCTCCCCCAATATCCACCGTGATCCCGCTTTCAAATGGCGTGGAGTTGACGACCGCCAAAAAACCGTAGTTCGCTTCTTCGAATTCGGATAAAATCCGCATCGAAAAGTCGGTTTCCTTTTCCACCCGCTCCAAAATCTCTTCCTGGTTATTGGCTTGCCGAATGGCAGCGGTTGCCACACATCTGACTTCATTGAGATTATGGTGCCTCGTCACTTCCTGAAAGCCTTGGAGAGTATGTATTAAAACATCCATTCCTTCCGGCTCCAGCTTTCCACTTTCCGATAAATAATTGCGCAGGCGCGCGACCGCTTTGACGTTTTCGCTTTCTGTCAGCCTGCCGCTTTTATCCCGCGAGTAAATCACAAGCCTCATCGTATTCGATCCAATATCCACAATGGCGTACTTTTCCTGGTCCATCATAATCTCCACATCCCGCCCTGTAAAATTTCGTATACTTTACCATACCCAATTCTCAGCATTTATTGCCTTTTTATCTCAGGCAGCACACAGATTAATTTTTCTTCCAGCCGGTGTTCTCCCTGAATCTGCGCTCCGGTTGCCAAATAATCGGCGAGTCCTTCAAGCTTTTCGAGGGTCCATTTTTCCCCTGGAACAATCAGCGGAATGCCTGGCGGGTAAGGGACGACCATGCCGGCAGAAATTCGCCCAACCGACGCTGTATAAGGGATCCATTCACGGGCCTCCGTGTCCATTTGCGCGTAGGAAATGTCAGGGACACTGATGGCCTGCTGAATCGGCATCTTTACCGCAAGCGCATCTCCCGGGTACTGATCCAGTTCCCTTATCGCTTCCTTCACCCGTTTTCGCACTTCCGCAAAAGGATAGGCATGAATTTGCTTTAATAAAGGCATAATCAACAGCACTTGATATGGATCAGCCAATTCCGCATGGATTCCGGCTTTCTCCAGCTGCGTCTTCAGTTGGAAGCCATTATAGCCCTCTACCCGGAGCATCAGCTTCAACGGGTCGTCCGATTCAAAGACTTCCAGTCTCGGAATGCTTTTCAGCCCTCTGATAAATTGTTTCCGCTTATCTTTAAAATACCGGATATCCGGCTGCGAATACGTTTGGACAAAAGCGCGTGCGTCATCAAGCGAAGCCATAATAAGGTAAGACGGGCTGCTCGACTGCAGCATCCGCAAATATTTCTTGATTTTTTCTCGGTTTACCAAATCGCCTTGAATATGTAAAAAAGACCCCATCGTCATAGCCGGCAAGGTCTTATGGGCGGACTGGACGACAACATCTGCGCCGTATGCCAGTGCCGAAGCAGGGAACGGATCGCCGATTTGAAAATGGGCACCGTGTGCTTCATCGACCAATACAGCCATCCCATGAGATTGGCAAAACGCAATGGTTTCCTTTAATCCGGCCGTCGCCATGCCGTAGTAATTCGGGTAGGTCAAAATGACGGCCGCCGCTTCGGGATAAGCCATGACGGCGGCTGTGATATCGGCAAATGCCACACCGGATGCTGTCAGCGATTCTTCATCCCATTCCGGCGCCACATATACCGGGCGTGCTTTTGCCAGTTCCAACGCATGGAAAATAGACTTATGCGCATTGCGCTGGACAATGACCGTATCCCCTTCTTGGCATGCCGCATAGACCATCGCCAAATTGCCGACTGTCGAACCGTTTACCAAAAAGAAACTCTGGTCCGCGCCGTAAGCTTCCGCCAGCAACTGCTGCGCCTCCTGAATAGCCTCTTCCGGATAATGAAGATCGTCAAGGCCTGTCACTTCAGTCAAATCATACGGCAGCGCTGAACGCATCTCAGGCGGCAACGCCGACAACTCCCCGTTTTTATGTCCCGGTACATGAAATGAAATCGGCTGCTGTTGTTGAAATGCAGTTAAAGCATCAATTAATGGTCTGCGGTGCGTCATAAATCTCCATCCTTACCTAATTTGAATTACGTTCATTATACCGGAATGTCCCGCCTTTAGCAGTTTGGCAGGCATAGCGCATTCGGCAGAAATAAAAAAAGAAAACACAAAAAAAGCCGCCGCCGGAAATACCGGCAACGGCTTTTTTTCTTGGCCCAGCAATGTCCTACTCTCACAGGGGGAAACCCCCAACTACCATCGGCGCAAAAGAGCTTAACTTCCGTGTTCGGGATGGGAACGGGTGTGGCCTCTTTGCCATCATCACTGGAC
>NZ_FNDC01000004.1 GCF_900099655.1 Planococcus glaciei | reverse complement strand
TAGCTAATGCGCCGCGGGCCCATCCTGCAGTGACAGCCGAAACCGTCTTTCCGTTGGGTCCCAGGAGGGACCCAAAACTATTCGGTATTAGCACCGGTTTCCCGGAGTTATCCCGATCTGCAGGGCAGGTTGCCCACGTGTTACTCACCCGTCCGCCGCTAAACCAGAAGGAGCAAGCTCCTCTGGTTCCGCTCGACTTGCATGTATTAGGCACGCCGCCAGCGTTCGTCCTGAGCCAGGATCAAACTCTCCATTATAGAGTAGTTGATTGCTCAAATACTTGCTGGCGTCTCGCCACCCCGAAAGGTGCGCGAGTCGCTTGATCTGGCCGAAGCCTGATCAGTATGTTAAGCCACGAACACCGTGTTGCTTCCGTACTCTTGCTCCGATTGCCTGCGGCAACCTTCGCAAAAGCCGTTCTCGCGCCAAGGCGCTCGTGACGTCTTTCGTTGACGTTTTGCTGTTCAGTTTTCAAGGTTCAATAATCCGTCGCTTTAAATCAGCAACTTTATTAGTCTACTTCATCCTACAATTCGTGTCAACTATATCTTTCAACTTTTAAATGAAAGTATTTTGTTTCCACTTTGTTTCCCTGAGGACATGTACTAATATACCAAGCTTCTTTGTATAAGTCAATAACTTTAAGGAAAATAATAAATAAATATTAACCGTTTACATTTTTTATTATAACAGAATATTCGCAATATAAAAGTTACAAACTTGTTACAACTTTGAAAGGAAACTGTTCCTTTACATTCTAAGTGTTGGCGATTTTCCCGCTAATTTTTCCTAGCTTCTTCTTTTCCGCCTCCCCCTTGTTTTTCGCTCTCGGTTTCATCTTCCTTCTATATATTAAAGATTGTTGATTTAAAGAACGCTCAAAATTTTTAAGCACATTGCTAGATCTGCATTTCCTTGATTGCAGTAGTTCGCTTTTTCTTTTCTTCTATATAATAAAAAGCCCGCCAATAAATTTGGCGGGCCGGGAATTAAGCAATGAAGATAAAATAGAGAATGAAAATGACAAACAGTCCGTACATGATCGGGTGAACTTGCTTGGCCTTGCCTGCCGTAACCATTGTGATCGGATAGAAAATAAATCCGATGGCGATTCCTGTTGCGATGCTATAGCCAAGCGGCATCGAAATCATCGTCAAGAATGCAGGAACGGCAATTTCGAATTTCGACCAATCGATTCTTCCTAAAGCCGAAACCATCAGGACACCAACAATGATCAATGCTGGGGCCGTTACCGCGCTTGTGATCACTTCCAGCAGCGGATAGAACAGAATGGAAATTAAGAAAAGCAAGCCAGTGACGACGGCTGCAAATCCTGAACGCGCTCCTGCAGCAACACCGGCACTCGATTCGATGTAAGAAGTCGTCGTCGATGTTCCGAAGATTGCGCCGCTGACAGTAGCAACGGCATCAGCAAGAAGGGCTCTCCCTGCACGCGGAAGTTTATCGTCTTTTATTAAACGTGCTTGAGTCGCGACAGCAACCAATGTCCCTGCCGTATCAAAGAAGTCTACAAACAAGAAAGTCAAAACGATGACTAGGAATTCGATGTTCATGAGTGAACCGAAATCATGAAGAATCGGATCCAGCGCTACACCGAATGTCGGAGCCATGCTTGGAACATTAAAGTCTACAATAGCGCTTGGCAATTCCACTACTTTAAAAATCATTCCAATTACAGCAGCAATGATCATCCCGAAGAAAATTCCGCCTTTGACGCGGCGCACCATCAGAACAACGGTTACTACCATTCCAAAAATCGCAAGCAACGTAGATGGTACTGTTAAATCACCAAGGCCGACCATCGTCGCTTCGTTTGCTACAATGATGCCGGAATTTTGAAGTCCAATAAATGTAATGTAAAGCCCAATCCCCGCTCCGACTGCTAATTTCAAGTCGTTCGGAATCGCATTAATAATCCGTTCACGAAGCCCCGACAAAGAAAGAACGATGAAGATGAGTCCGGAAAATAAAACGCCTGTCAAAGCAGTTTGCCACGGAATGCCGTATGTCAAGATAACGGTATAAGCAAAGAATGCATTTAATCCCATACCCGGCGCAAGTGCAATCGGATACTTGGCGATGATCCCCATCATCAAACATCCGATGGCTGCAGCAAGCGCCGTCGCCATAAATACAGATCCATAATCCATATACATTTCATCAGGCAAGTCCGGCACGGAACTTAATGTCAGCGTGAGCGGATTGACGACTAAAATATAAGCCATCGCTAAAAAGGTGGTTAAGCCCCCAATAATTTCTCGGCGGTAATTAGTTCCCAGTTCCTCGAACTGAAAATACTTTCTCATGTTGTTTTCCTCCGCGTGTCGTCGCGATAATGCTGAAACATAAAAAGCACATACAGCTTCATGCCGTATGTACTCGATTTCCTCTTCAAATACACCTCAATTGAAGAGCGTCCGATTCATTGCGAATGCGGACAAAAATCGTAGTCGAGTCATTTACGGTAACTCGGTAGAAACTTTCGGGCCATATCCCCGACATTATACGACAACGTTATTTAATTTCTATCGTAATATAACATGATTTTTTCAATCTAACAAGTCGAAACACGAACATTTCAATAAATTTTTGCATTAAAGTTCGTTAAAAAAGAAAGAAGCTGCACTTCCTGATAGAAGTGCAGCTTCTTTTCTATTTTATTCCCACTCAATTGTTGCAGGTGGCTTGCTCGTAATATCATACAGCACACGGTTGATATGCGAAACTTCGTTGACCAGGCGGACACTGATTTTCTCCAATACATCCCAAGGGATGCGTGCCCAGTCAGATGTCATGCCGTCAATTGAAGTGACAGCGCGGATGCCGATTGCGTAATCGTACGTACGGGCATCACCCATAACGCCGACGCTGCGGATATCCGGAAGAACCGTAAAGTACTGCCAGATGTCGCGGTCAAGACCAGCTTTGCTGATTTCATCACGCAAAATCCAGTCGGATTCACGGACGATTTCCAGTTTCTCTTCCGTTACAGCGCCCATGATGCGAATGCCAAGGCCTGGCCCTGGGAATGGCTGGCGCCAAACGATTTCATCCGGCATGCCAAGTTCTGTTCCAAGCACACGCACTTCGTCTTTGAATAAGGTATTTAACGGTTCGATCAATTTAAACTGCATGTCTTCCGGAAGGCCGCCGACATTATGGTGCGACTTGATCGTTTGTGCGGTAGTCGTACCGCTTTCAATGATGTCTGTATAAAGCGTACCTTGTGCCAGGAAGTCCATGCCTTCCAATTTTGAAGCTTCGTCATCAAATACATAAATGAATTCGTTGCCGATGATTTTGCGTTTTTGTTCCGGATCAGTTACGCCGGCAAGTTTGTTCATGAAACGGTCGCGTGCGTCGATTTTAATGACATTCATATGGAAGCCGTCAGCAAAAGTTTTCATGACGCTTTCCGCTTCACCTTTGCGCAGCAAGCCGTGGTCAACGAACATACATGTCAATTGGTCGCCGATCGCTTTGTGGATCAAGACAGCCACAACGGAAGAATCTACGCCTCCGCTTAATGCGCATAGAACTTTTTTGTCGCCGACTTCTTCACGGATTTTTTCGATTTCCAGTTCGATGTAATTCTCCATCGACCAGTCATCGGTCATGCCGCACACATCAAATACGAATTGGCGCAGCAACTCATTGCCGTAGATCGAGTGGCGAACTTCCGGGTGGAATTGAACACCATAGAAACCGCGTGACTCATCTGCCATCGAAGCAATCGGGCAGCTTGCGCTCGTACCGATTACATCAAATCCAGGAGGCGCTGCAGTTACCAGATCCCCGTGGCTCATCCAGACAATCTGTTCTTCCGGCAATCCTTTAAACAAGGTGCTTTCTTTGGTCAATTTCAGTTCCGCTTTCCCGTACTCGCGGTTTTGGGCTTTTTCGACTTTGCCGTTTAAATGCAACGCCATCAATTGCATGCCGTAGCAGATCCCTAAAATCGGAAGACCCATTTCAAAAATCGCATCGTCTACAGAAAAAGCATTTTTATCATAAACCGAGTTCGGGCCGCCTGAGAAAATAATGCCTGTTGCGTTCATTTCTTTGATTTCTTCTGCCGTAATGGTATGCGGGTGCAATTCACTGTAAACACCGATTTCACGAATACGCCGTGTAATCAATTGGTTATACTGGCTTCCAAAATCCAAAACCACAATTTTCTTTTGCTCTTTTAACATCGGACTTGCTGGCACACTCTTCACCTCTTCTATTCAATTCAGGCCTCAAAATGACAAAAGAACGCGGAAAAGGATTCCTCGCGTTCTTTTGCTCTACATCAAAAAGGCGAATGCACATGTCTGAACGCATGCGTCATCCACCTTCATAGTCAAGTCATTTCCGGGGACTTGGTAGAGACATCTGGTCCATATTACCAGACATATATGAGGGCACTTGTACTTTTAATTTTCTCAATTGTACAAGCTAGGCCGACCAAAATCAACCGGTTGTCTGTTTGATTAAATTTTCCCAACTTTCCTGCAACTCCCGCCATTCAATGGAATCCTTACGCCCGCCGTAGATTGACTGCTCATAAGCATTCGTTAGGCGGGTCATATCTTTTGTTCCAAAGAATGTGTCGATATAAGAAGCATAGGCTCTCAAGGTCTGCCCTTCGCTCCTTTTTATTCCATATAATTCCAGTTGTTTCAAAAGCCGCAAATAAGCTTTTTCGAATGTCGCGGTATCGCCGCTGCGCAATCGGTAATAAGGAATTAAGACACGGGGCAGCCATTTATGGCGGAATTTATAAAAAATCGCCGCCAGTACACCAAGGGCAATTGCCCCCCAACCGATTTTGCTGCTGTTTTCATCAAGGAACGATTGGAAACGGCTCCAGATAGATGGACCGGCATTCTGGTCAGCAGCTGCTTCATCTTCCAGTTCTTCAGGCAGCGGTGGCTCCGGACGATCCGGCATAGCCGCTTCATCCTCCTCAGCGGCATCGACTTCCACATCAAATTCAACGGCAGAAGAACCCGTAAACCCGATCGTCGGTTCAAACAGCATCCAGCCGACTCCCGGCATATAAGCTTCTACCCAGGAGTGGGCATTGTTATTGGTAATTTGGTAAATATCGGTATCATCTTTCGTCTCCACGATTTCCCCTTCGTTAAATCCTTTTACCCACCGGGCCGGGATATCAAGGGAACGCAGCAGGACGACCATGGACGTGGAAAAATTATCACAATAGCCTTTTTTTGTATCGAATAGAAATTGGTCGACGTAATCCTGGTCTTCGGCCGGCACCGGAATATCCTGCTGGCTGTATTCAAATCCGGCATTGCTGAAGTACCTCTCGATGTCCCGGGCCTTATCGTAGATTGTAGTCGAACTGGCGGTTATTTCTTCTGCCAAATCCCGAACGCGCTGCGGCAGCTCGGCTGGCAACTGGCGATAACGGTCAAATTCAGCCGGCAGTTCCGCCAAATCTTCCGCGGATGTTTCACGCAATGCCGTCAAACTGAAAGTCGGCTCACTGAACGTGATTTCGTAAACTTCCGGTTCGAAAACATCGCCTTGCTGATAGGTTTCAATTCGCTGGTCTGCCGTATTGTACTCGTAATCCAGATTTTCATCCATCACAACCGATTCAGTCCCATAAGGATACAACACAAACGGGAAATCCTGATCCATCGACAGGAGCGCGGTTTCTTGCATTTCCGGGTCTCCCGGCGTGAAATCGGTCGCAATAAAGTCCCCGTTTTCATACAGGAACGAGTCGCCGATATTCTCCGTCAGTTCCCAGCCTTTTGTCGTATAAATATCTTTTGACTCCACTTTCCAGTATTGCCCGCTGGCAACTTCCGCTTTAAATACCGGGGAGCTGTCGCCGATGAACGAACCGCCCAGCTGCGAATCATTCACTCCGTAGCCGATTCTTCCAACTGTACCGCCCGGCCCGCTTCCCGCCCCGCTTGAAAAAGACGTAATATACGGAACAGGATCCGGCCAGACAGGACCCGATTTCGGCAAATAAAGCGCCACGGCCGTAGAACCGGCAATCATGATGAACAGCGGAATGATTGCCGCTGCAATTTTTTCGCTGCTCAGTTCTATCCGGTGCCGCTCGGTCCATCTTGCCAAATGCAGAAGGCCGGCCAACAAGAGGCCAATGACCATAATGCGGATAATGGCTGTATTTCCGGTATAAGGGCTGAACGTATCCAAAACGGCAATAAAAACCACCGTCAACAAGTAAAACAGGAAAATGCTCAAACGGAAGCTCACCCAGTAATGGATCAAGTAAACCGCCATCCATAACAGCGTGAAAAATAGAAGCGTCCGAAACACATCGGTCGTGTTTGCCCAGTTTTGAGAAAAAAGAGCCGCTAAATTGATTTTCAAGTCTTGCCAGACAAATGCGATGGCTTCACCGGTGAAAAACACTTCACCGGTATACACGTAAACGATAAACCATAAAACATACAGCAATTTCAATGGCCCCGAAATCCACCAGGAGACTCTTAGTAAAGACATTCCAAGCGCCATTGCAATAAAAATCAGAAACAACGGTTTATAGGCAGTAGCCGTCAAAGTCATTACCGGCGTCAGCCATTCGGCCAGCAGTAAAAAGACAAGAATGTAGAGCCCTGCCATAAACCAACTATTTTTCCTTATGGAAGTCATTTGCCGTTCACCTCCGTAAATACCGATGAAAAATTATCCGGACTGACACGCTTCACAGTAAAACCTTTTGAACGGGCAAATTGATGCGCAGCTTCTTCCTGGGGAGAAGCTTGTTCTCCTTTACGGGTGATAACCAAACACATGCACGTATTCAAATGCTTCACATTTCGCTGAATAGCTTTCACCATCTCAATAGTTAAATGGCTGGTCACATACAACAGGCTTGATGCCTGGATTTTTTGAAGCTCACGCCCCCCTGCATCTTCAGCAGGTTTCTCCAGATCGGGCTGGACTTTTGTTAAATGGTACATGATTCGATGCAGGTGTTCTTCGGTCTGGATGACCGGAAAATGATTGCGGGTTTCGCCAATCGATAAGTAAGACACACTTGAATTGGAACGTACAATCGACTTAAGAATAGAAGCCACCAATTCCACTTGAATTTCGAATTTCTCCGAAGGCCGCCGGTCATCCATTAAAAACAGGTCCTGGGACTGGCGGTCTTCAAATTCCTTCGTTCGCATTGTCTGTGTCCGCGCAAATGACTTCCAGTGGATCCACGAAACCCGGTCGCCCGGATGGTAGTCCCGAATGCCGGTAGCCATCGTCGTATCTTTGACCAGTGTAAACGGCGCAGCCATTGAGCCGTGATCGTATTTGGATTCCATCGGCCGATAAACAATGTCCACCGTATTGGGATAGACGAGCACTTTTTGCTGAAGCGGCACCAATCTGCTTTTGCGGACCCAGCCAAAGAAATCGGCGATTTCAATTTGAACGCCTTCCAAAACATGTTCTCCGCGCGGCATATGTTCAATCTCATATGTCCACGAATAACTTTTCCGGAATCCGGGAACGAACATTTTCTGATGCATGCCGGCAGTTTGTTTTTTTAATGCTGGAGAATGGGTCTTTTCAGTAAGAACTGTATAGAGCAAAGGAAAGCGGTGTTTTCTGCGCATATGAATGGTCGCCGAAAAACTGCTTCCTTTTCGCACTTGGGCGGTATGGATATCACGGGATAGTTCAATATCGCTTAAAGGGTAAAACGTCAACAAAACGGAATATAAGGCAAAAGGCAAAGCCATATAAAAAATGAACCAGCTGACAAATCCGCCTTGAAACATAGCGAACGAAAATGTCAGCAAAAGGAGGCCCAGTACAAATAGCAGCCTCCCCCATAAATTCATAAATTCTTTTGCTTTGCTCATTGGCCAACTAGCCTTTGGACGGGAACGCGGGTTTTTGCCAGAATCCGATCTGTGATTTCTTCAGCCGTGACTCCGTCATAACGCGCTTCCGAACGCAGCATGATGCGGTGGCCAAAGACAAATTTCGCCAAATGCTGCACATCGTCCGGCGTCACAAAATCCCGGCCTTTCAGCATGGCGTAGGCTTGGGAAGCTTTCATCAACGCAATAGATCCCCGTGGGCTTACTCCCAAGTACACATAAGGGTCAATTCGGGTTTGTCTGGCTAAATCCACGATATAGCTGCGGATGGTTTCGTCGACATTGATTCGCTTTACTTCTTCCTGCAATTTCAGCAGCTCCTCAAGCGTCATCACCGGCTGAAGTTCATCAATCGGCGCAGAAACCTGGGAGCGGTTCAGTACTTCCATTTCTTCGCGGGAACTTGGGTAGCCGATTTTAATTTTCAGGAGGAAACGGTCCAGCTGCGCTTCAGGCAGCGGATAGGTCCCTTCATATTCAATGGGATTTTGAGTAGCCATAACGAAAAACGGTTTTGGTATGTGCTGGGTTACGCCATCAATTGTGACGGAAGCTTCTTCCATCGCTTCTAGCAAAGAGGATTGCGTTTTAGGGGAAGTCCGGTTGATTTCATCGGCTAATACGATATTGCCCATAATCGGTCCCGGCCTGAAATGAAACTCCATGTCTTTCGGATTATAAATGGAGACACCTATAACATCTGACGGGAGCAGGTCAGGAGTGAATTGAATCCGTTTAAAATCAGCGCCGATGGATTTCGCGAGCGCTCTCACCAGCATCGTTTTGCCGACCCCAGGCACATCTTCCAGCAGCACATGCCCTTGGGAAAGCATAGCTACGATGCTTAATTCAGCGATATGGCGTTTGCCGATAATCACTTTTTCTATATTGTCAATCACTGCATTCAAGCGGTCTTTAGCATTCATCCTGATTCCCCCAGTATATAAATTCGCGTATTTTAAGTTGTCGAAATCTTATCATAAGCATAACGAATTTATATAATTTTCTCAACTGTCTGTAACTTTCGCAGGGACTTTTTCCGCAAATAAAAAACAGAGCTTAAAAAGCTAAGCTCTGTTGCATTTGAGTTATTTCCAAAAATCATCAAAAATCGTGATCGGCAAGTGGCGTTTGTGCTGGGAACGCAAGTAATAGCCTTCCAGTTTTTCCTGTGCATCTTGCGGAATTTTCTTGCCTTCCAAATAATCATCAATCATGTCATAGGTGATGCCAAGCGCCACTTCATCCGGAATTGCGGGTTTATCTTCTTCCAGATCAGCTGTCGGAATTTTCATGTACAAATGCTCCGGCGAACCAAGTTCCTTCAACATCGCCCGGCCTTGGCGTTTGTTCAAGCGGAACAACGGAGTCAAGTCAGCAGCCCCGTCGCCGAATTTTGTGTAGAAACCGGTAATCGCTTCAGCTGCATGGTCCGTCCCAAGGACAACCGCATTGTGCATCGCTGCAGCTGAAAATTGCACTTTCATCCGTTCACGCGCTTTTTCGTTTCCTTTGGCAAAATCCGTCAGCTCAATGCCTGCAGCATCCAAAGCGCGTTTGCTGGCATCCACCGCTTCTTTGATATTGACTGTATACACTTTCGTCGGGTTGATAAACTCAATGGCATCCTGCGCATCGTGTTCATCGAACTGTTCCCCGTACGGCAAGCGGATTGCGTAAAAGCCGTATGCAGCTTCTCCCGCTTCTGCGTTCAACTCATCAACCGCCATTTGCGCCAGCTTTCCTGCTAAGGTAGAATCCTGACCTCCGGAGATGCCTAAAACAAATCCTTTTAAAAACGGATGCTTCACCAAATATTCTTTTAAAAATGAAACCGTTCGTTCAATCTCTTCTTTCGGATTTATGGAAGGCTGAACTTTAAGTTCTTCAATGATCGTTTTTTGCAAATCTGACATGAATACTCCCCCTTATTTTCCTGTAAGTTGTTGAATTGCGTCTTTCACTTCCTGGATATTGCGCATCTTGTTGTCCCAGCATTTCTGGCTTAAATCGACTGGGTATTCTTCCGGATTTAACGAACGTTTGTATTCGTCCCACAACAGTTCCAGATTCTTCGCTGCAAATTCCTGCATTTCCTGGACAGAAGGATTTTCATAAATGATTTCTCCGTTTTCCACGACATGGTGGTGGATATTCACTGCATCAAAATTGGAAACAAATTTCGAGACATAGGTGTGGACCGGGTGGAACATTTTCAAATGATCTTCTTCAGCAGGGTTTTCATCCTGCATCGCAATATAATCACCTTCTGATTTTCCATTTTCCCTGTCTATAATCCGATAAACGTTTTTCTGGCCCGGAGTCGTGACTTTTTCCGCGTTGCCGGAAATTTTAATGGTATCTTCCATTTCGCCGTGTTCGTTTTCAATGGCTACGATTTTGTATACTGCGCCAAGCGCCGGTTGATCGTAAGCGGTAATCAGCTTTGTCCCGATCCCCCAGGAATCCACACGTGCCCCCTGCGCTTTCAAGTTCAATATCGTGTATTCATCCAAATCGTTGGAGACGACAATTTTGACATCCGGGAAACCGGCTTCATCCAGCATTTTACGGGCTTCTTTCGAGAGAAAGGCAATATCTCCGCTGTCCAGGCGGATACCTTGGAAATTGATTTTGTCCCCCAGTTCTTTCGCTACCCGGATTGCAGTCGGCACACCGGATTTCAGCGTATCGTATGTGTCCACAAGAAATACGCAGTCTTTGTGGCGCTTGGCATACGAGTGAAACGCTTCGTATTCATCTTTATAAGCCTGGACCATGGAATGGGCATGGGTTCCGGCAACCGGAATACCGAATCGTTTGCCTGCCCGGACATTGCTTGTCGCTTCAAGTCCGCCGATAAAAGCGGCTCTCGTTCCCCAAACGGCCGCATCCATTTCCTGCGCACGCCGCGTACCAAATTCCATCACCCGCTGTTCCTTGACAATCTGTTTGATGCGGCTTGCTTTCGTCGCAATCAAGGTTTGGTAATTGACGATATTTAAAAGAGCAGTTTCGATTAATTGGGCTTCTACCAAAGGAGCCTCGATCCGGATCAGCGGTTCGTTCTGGAAAACCAGCTCTCCTTCCAGAACAGAGTAGACGTTTCCTGTAAAACGCACCGTCCGCAAATATTCGATATAGTCTTCTTTGTAGCCGACTTCTTCTTGAAGGTACGCAAGGTCGCTTTCAGTGAAACGGAAATCTCTTAAATAATCAAGGACACGTTCCAACCCGGCAAAAATGGCATAGCCATTCCCAAACGGCAGCTTCCGGAAAAAAAGTTCAAACACCGCTTTTCGTTCATGCATGCCATCTGCCCAATAAGACTCGGACATATTGATTTGGTATAAATCGGTATGTAAGGCTAAGCTGTCATCTGAGTATGTTTTCTGCATAAAAATCTCCTTCTTCCGCATGGTGTAATTTTTCTTATTATACCCCAATAGTCACGTTTCAAAAAACAAATCCTTGTATCAGCTAATCAGTTGACTTGCTCGTTTATTTGTGAGATACTAGTTTAGTTAACAAAGAGGTAACGGATATATTTTGATAATCTGGCATTCTACAACAATGTTTTTGAGAATACTTATTCACACTGGCGCGATTTCAGGATCGCAAGGACGTAAAAGAAGGTAGGGTTTACGTTGCTTAAGTTAGAAGGCACCCAGTGGAACTATGACCGCGGCACTGAAAGAAAGAACTTTCAATGGAAATGATTCCCCCGATGAAACGGGTTGAAAAATTGAGTCAAAAATAAATTAATGTTACCTTGCAAAATCAAAGGGATGCCCTCAACTCGAGGGCATCCCTTTTCCAATTCTTTTATTAATTTTTCACCGTAACTGTCGCTTCCGTTTGTTCTCGGTTCAAGTAATCGGTCACCGCTCCTTTGGAAGAGCAGGTCACGTTGTGCGCATATTTCCCGAGTACGCCTTTCTTATGCAGCGGCGGAGCCACCCACGCATTACGGCGTGCTTCCAATTCTTCTTCTGAAACATCCATCGTAATTTCCTGGGTATCCGAATCGATCGTGACGATATCTCCTTCTTTCAAAAGAGCGATCGGTCCGCCGACTTGCGCTTCCGGCGCGATATGTCCGACCACCAGTCCATGCGTACCGCCGGAGAAACGGCCATCTGTCAGCAAGGCTACTTTCTCATCCATGCCTTTGCCGACAAGGATTCCTGAAATCGACAGCATTTCCGGCATTCCCGGACCGCCTTTTGGCCCCACATAACGGATCACCAACACGTCGCCGTCGTTGATTTCGTCTGCCATTACAGCTGCTGTCGCTTCCGGTTCGTTGTCAAAAACGCGTGCCGGCCCTGAATGGCGTTTCACTTTAACGCCCGACATTTTGGCGACTGCGCCGCGCGGAGACAAATTCCCTTTTAGTACAATCAACGGACCGTCTTTTCGTTTCGGCTTATCGAACGGCATGATCACTTGCTGGCCTTCCAAAAGATCCGGTGCCTCTTTCAAGTTTTCCGCCAAGGTTTTACCGGTAACCGTCATGCAGTCGCCGTGCAAATAGCCTGCCTCAAGCAACACTTTCATCACAGCCTGCACACCGCCAACGCGGTGCAGATCCTGCATGACGTATTTGCCGCTCGGTTTTAGATCGGCGATATGCGGCACCGTTTTTTGGATGCGGTCAAAATCGTCAATCGTCAAATCAACCTCTGCCGCATGCGCAATGGCCAATAGATGCAAGATGGCATTGGTTGAACCGCCAAGCGCCATCACAACGGTAATGGCATTTTCAAACGCTTCTTTGGTCATGATGTCTTTTGGGTAAATCCCTTGTTCGAGCAAATTATAGACGGCTGCTCCTGCGGCTTCACAATCTGCTTTCTTGCCTTCTGTTTCTGCGGGATTTGACGAACTGCCCGGCAAACTCATGCCCATCGCTTCAGCGGCGGAAGCCATCGTGTTTGCTGTGTACATCCCGCCGCAAGAACCGGCACCTGGACAAGCGGCGCATTCGATTTTGCGGAGAGCGCCGTCATCGATCGTACCGGCATTGTGCTGGCCCACTCCTTCAAAAACCGACACAATGTCGATATCCTGGCCGTTGTTTCTTCCCGGCGCAATTGTTCCACCGTAGACAAAGACTGCCGGAACTTCCGAATTCGCAATAGCAATCAAACAGCCTGGAATGTTTTTATCGCAGCCGCCGATTGCGACTAAGCCGTCTAAACTTTCCGCGCCTACCACGGTTTCAATCGAATCGGCAATCACATCCCGGCTTGAAAGCGAGTATTTCATCCCTTCCGTCCCCATTGAAATCCCGTCCGAAACGGTGATCGTATTGAAAATCATCGGCTTTCCGCCTGCTTCTGCCGCCCCTTTTTTCGCGCTCACTGCCAAATCATGAATATGTATATTGCAAGGAGTCACTTCGCTCCATGTACTTGCTACACCAATTTGCGGCTTGGTGAAATCATCGTCAGAAAAGCCTACAGCTCGGAGCATGGCTCGGTTCGGCGCTTTCATCGCCCCTTCGAACACTTTACTGTTGATACGCAAATCTTTTGTCATAAGGCATCTTTCCTTTCTTTTAACTCATTATAGAGAAATATTAAAACAATTCAATGTATTTAAAATTTTTCTCTCTATTTAATTTTAAATCGTCAAAAAACTTTCACATGTAAGCCTTTACATTTACAGAAAGTTGGAAATGTCATTCTTTTATCATTCCTGCCGCTTCTTTGAAAAAAAAATGCTATACTAAAGGCAATTATTCTTAATTCGAGATATTTATCATGAACGGGAGGTATATTTTTGAAGATCAGACAAGCATTTGCCCATGAATATGAAACCATTAAAAAGCAGCGGCTGGCCTCGTATGAACCTTTTAGCAACGTCATTCCCGCTGGCCATTGGGAAATATTAAAAAACACCTTAACTTCCGAAAATGCCAAAAACGCCGGTGCGGAAGTTTTTGTTTCGGAAATAAATGGAGCGATTGCCGGAAGCGTGGTTTTGTTTCCTTCCCAATCAAAAGCTTATGAATGGGATACAGCAGCGCTTGAATATCCGGAAATCCGCATGCTCGCTGTTGATGCAAATTTTAGAAGCAACGGAATCGGCAAAGCCTTGGTTGAGCATTGCGTAGCTGTCGCCAAAGAACAAGGCTATCCGTTCATCGGCTTGCATACCGCTCATTTTATGGAAAGTGCCATGCGCCTATACAAACAACTCGGATTCAGCCGGGTCCCTTCTTTGGACTTTGAACCTTTGGACGACGGCATCATTGTGAAAGCTTTTCGGCTCAATTTAATCCCGTAAAAAAGCGGCGATTGCAAAATTGCAATCACCGCTTTTTTAGGTGCCGCATTTGCTTTTATCAAGCTTTACAGCGATTTGTTTTCGATAAAAGGATTTTTCCATTCCATCAATAAAGCATAGTTATGCGATTCGGCGTCCTCCAGATAATCGGAAACGAGCGACAGTGGGGTTCGGCCGCAGCGGAGCAAAAATGTGATGACCGGGTCTTTTAATTTGCCGCTGACCACATCTTCGACGTATTGTTCAGCGGTCAGTTTACTAGCGTGTTTGTGATAGCCCGAGATTCTTCCCCCGCCCAAGAGCCGGTCCAACTCGTAATGGACTACATGCTCATACATCGACTGCATCATCAACTTGCCTAAATCGAGCTTGCGGAACGACGGTTTGACGCATAAGTCTGCAATGTAAAGCGTTTTTCCATCGGGCTTGTGATTGCCGATCGAGCCACTGTCTGTCACTTCTTCCCACGTGTGCTGTGGATGCAGCGGATCAAAGTCGACCAGCAGGCTGGTCATTGATCCCGCAATTTCTCCGTTCACTTCTACGCAAATGGCGCCTTCCGGGAAATGCTTCAAATGGCTGGCCAATTGCTCTTTTGTCCACCACAAGTCTTCTGGAAACGGCGGCGGAAAACTTTCCTGCTGGACGGCAATCAGCCCTGCGAAATCTTCTTCCCTATAATTTCTGACAGTTGCCAACACTGTTTCTGTGCCTTTAAAAACATATTGTTTTTTCTGGTACATCCCCTTCCCCGTCCTTCCTCTCATCATTTCTTTCTATTATAGGGAAAGCCTATTAAAAGTTCTCATTTAAAGGCTATTTTTGCAACGCAAAAAGGCTTCCAGCCAGAATGGCTGAAAGCCCTGATTATACGTTTTTTGCTTAAAGCGGCGGCAAAATGTGCGGCGCTGCCATCGGCAATGCGACTGCAGCAATCATCGCTGCCGTCAGGATTGATGCGAATAAGTTTTTCACGGTTTTCATAAATATTCACCACCATTTCGTTCATTATAAGTGCGGTAGAAATGAGCTTTCTCCCACTCTTTATTCCGCTGATAGTAATCGATCAGTTCAGCGGCAACTTTTTTACCTTCTTTTATATAACCATTTTTTCTGAAAAATGGAAACATTTTTTCTTCACAATAGGTCCAAAGGTCCTCTTGGGAAAAACTACGCTTTTCGAAATAGTTTGCATATATGCGAAAATATTCATCTGAAGGTTCTTTTGCCAATTCCCGCAATTCATTGATTAGCGGCATGGCGTCAGCTGGTTTTTCCAGCTTCGTTTCCAGTAAACTGACGAGTACGGCTTTGTAGAAATAAGAATGTCTGGGAACATTTTCTTTTAATTCATGCAAAAGTTCCCTTGCTTGCTGGTATTCTTCTTTTTGCTTTAATAATTCCACAAAATTATAGACGGTTTGGTTATATAAATCATGTTGGCCGGTCAAATGGGCGTTTCGCTTTAATACTTCGTATATGCCGCCCGCCTGTGCCAGCAAATTACGTCTTGTATAGTTGATGGCCAGCAACAGTTGGGCATGAAGCAGCCGGATGTAGTTGTGGTGAAGCTGATAATACTGGACGGCTCTTTCTGCATAGTGGGCAGACATTTCAAAGCGGTCATGCAAAATCAGCAGACGGGCTTTCTGGTAATAATATTCCCCTTCAAACTTTTGGGGAATGCTTTGGATTCCTTTATCCAGGCCGTCCAGATATCGGAGCGATTCTTCCGTTTTGTTGAGCATCGTGTAATAAAGCGACTGAAAAAACTGATGAAGCCATTTTTCGGGTGCGGTAAAAGAGCCTTCCAGCCTTTCAAGCAATTGCTTCTGCCGCTCCGCTTTGGCTTGATCGTTCTGGTAAATGTAGTAACGGAATTTATAGAGCTCGTATTGGTTCACTAAATCGCTGGATTGAATATAATCATTTTCCTGTTCCAGCTGGCTGTATTGCCTTTCCATAGTAGCCAAGTCGTAATGCAGGGAACAATCAATGAATTCTCCCAATTGCCGTTCCAAACGTTTGTAGCGGTCTACTTCTTTTTCCCACTGAACACCCATTTTCACCAATAATGCCTGAATGGTCGATTCATGCGGTGTATAGGTATTGGATTCAATTTTACTTAAATGCGAGATGGAACAAATGCCGTCTGCCAATTGTGATTGAGTTAGATTGTTTTTAGTGCGGTAATACTTGATGACAGATCCGATATTCATACGCTCACCCTTTTAGTCTAGATAAAAAAATATTAACATAAAAAAACAATTCCAGCGAAAGCTGGAATTGTCCTTTGGAGAAGATTAACGCACGCGAGCAAATCCGAAACCGGAAGCATAGTCGTCGCCAACTGCTGCACCTGAACCGGAAAGGATGTCGTATGCTTTAGCACGGTTCTGCAATTCAGCACGCAATTGCGTGTTGCTTGCGGAAGTATTTGTTGCCCAAATCTTCGCAGCCAATCCTGCTACGTGCGGAGTTGCCATAGACGTTCCGCTGATTGTAGAATATCCGCCTGTATACCAAGTAGAGTAAACAGAAGAACCAGGTGCTGAAACTTCCACATCGCCTTTGTTGATCACATAATCGCCATCTGTAGCGCTATAGCCACGTGAAGAATAGTCCGCTACGCGGTAAGTGCCATTTTGAATCACGTTTTCAAGAGCTGCTACAGCTACTGCATTTTGCAAAGCTCCAGGGTAGCCGATTGTTCCTTGGTTAGGGCCTGAGTTTCCAGCTGCAGCGATGACAAGCACGCCTTTGCTGTAAGCATAGTTTACTGCATTTGTGATCAAGCTGCTTTCACCTGATGAGCCAAGGGACATATTGATAACCACTTTTGTGTTCAAAGCAGTTGCTTGGTCCGCAACGTGGCGGATGGCAGCTGCAATATCATCCGAATACCCGGAACCGTCATCACCCAATACTTTATAAGCCCATAGATCAGCGGATGGAGCAACACCGTATACGCCAGTGCCTGTACCGCCATCAGCCAAAGCTGAACCGGCAACGTGTGTCCCGTGCCCTTGTCGGTCAACACACGAGTTGTTTACTACTGTCGTAGTCGTTGTAAAATCTTTGCACTGTTCCACATTATTTTTCAAATCTGTATGGTTTACATTGACTCCTGTATCCAGCACAGCGATGTTAATGCCTGCCCCGCCAGTAGGTTTAGTCAATGCACTGTCATTGTAAATTGCCTTAATTCCCCACGGTACAGATTGGGAAGCTGCCATTGCAGAGTACGCTGCTTCCGGCTTTGAAGAAGTTTCTTCGATCGAAAATTCCGGTACTTTTTCCACGCTTAAGTTTTTGTTCTTTTGAAGCGCTTCAAATTGTTTTGCATTCATTGTAGTAGTAAAGCCTTCTGAATTGAATTCACGGTGGACACCGTATTTGCCTTTGGCATTTTTCAATTCATTTTGATTTGCCGAATCAACAAGAACGCGGAATGTTTCATTTCCTTGCTGCTGGGCTGTTTCCCCGTTTGCTGCACTAACGCCCATTGCCGGTACTAGCAAAGTAGCTGTCAGCATTACTGATGTTAAAAACTTCGCCGATCTCTTCATCGTTCAATCCCCTTTACCCTCATGATTTTTAGGCACTCAATACCACATGCAGCGTCCTGCATCAGCCTGACCGCTTCTGCTTGAGAAGCTATGCCGTACACTTAAGTTATCAGATAATTAGGGATTGCGTAATTGGGAAAATGAAAGGGCTTTTTTAGGAAATTAAAGAAATTAGTTCTATCGATATACGCATATTGGCGTGCCTTTTATTTTATTAGAGGAAATAAATAAAACCACTTGAGAAAAGTGGTTTTAGAAAGGGATTTTTACTTTTTCAATTGATAAACCCGGGCTTCATAAGGCCGTAAACTGTAAGGATCTTCTGCGCCGTAATTGCAAAGCAGCAGGACAGCCCCTTCCGGCGGCGACCAGGCGTAAAGTTCGTCTTTTAAATTTGATAGAACAAGCACTTTTTCCTTTTCGTCTTCTCTTGTGTAGGCATAGACGCAGGAATACCAGGTCTTGAATAATTTATAGGCGCCATAAACCAAAACCTCTTTGTTTTTCCGCAAAGCAATCATCTGCTTATATAAATTCAAAACCGACAAGGAATTTTGCCGCTGTGCTTCCACGTTCAGCCATGTGTAGTTTGGATTTAAATCCAGCCATGGCTTTGAAGTTGAAAAGCCCCCATACCCTTCGCCTTGCCACTGCATAGGCGTGCGGGAATGGTCACGGCTGTTCATTTTAATCATTTGCATAATGGCTTCGTGCTCTATCCCTTCCGCTTTTTTATAGCGGTAAAAATTTAAGGTTTTGACGTCATGGTACAAAACAAGGTCTTCAAACGGCGCATTGGTCATGCCGATTTCCTGTCCCTGATAGATAAAGGGAGTGCCTTGCATAAAAAAATACATAAAACCGACGGCTGTTGCGCTTTCACGCCAATAAACCGTATCGTCCCCCCATGTCGAAACGATGCGCGAACGGTCGTGGTTTTCCACGTACAAAGCGTTCCAGCTGATTCCTTGGGCCGCTTCCTGCCAGCGGGTTAAAACGCCTTTAAGGGCATCGACATTGACGCCGCACGGCTCGTCGGGTTTCCGGAGATACCAGGTTTCGAATTGGAACAGCATGTCCATGACGCCGTGTTTTTCGCCGATCCATTCATCGATTTCGTCTGTGGTCACGCCATTCGCTTCGCCTACCGTCATCACATCATATCTTGCGAATGTTTCTTCCCGAAGTTCCTTCAGAAAATCGAGGATCCCTTCGACATCGGTCATTTTTTCCCAAGCCGGCACATAGCCGCGCCCTTTTGGGTTCGGCATATTGGAATAGTCTTTTTTGATGTGGCTGATAGCATCCAGGCGAAAACCATCCACTCCCTTATCTAGCCACCAAGTGGTCATGTCATACAGCGCACGCCGTAAATCAGGGTTTTCCCAATTCACGTCGGGCTGCTTTTCTGCGTAAAGATGAAGGTAATATTGACGCGTCGTTTCATCAAATGTCCAGGCAGGGCCGCTGAAAATGCTTTCCCAATTGGTCGGCTCTTCCCGCCAGATATACCAGTCCCGCTTGGGGTTATCCAGTGAAGAACGGGATTCGATAAACCAGGGATGTTCGTCGCTTGTATGGTTCAGCACCAAATCCAGGATCAGCTTCATCCCCCGTTTATGCACTCCGTCCAACAAGCGGTCGAAATCATCCATCGTCCCCATTTCTTCCATAATGTCCTGAAAGTCGCTGATATCGTAGCCATTGTCTATATTCGGTGATTTATACATCGGACAAATCCAGATGATGTCGATTCCCAATTCGACCAAATAATCCAGCTTCTGCATGACGCCTTTCAAATCTCCGATGCCATCGCCATCGGAATCTTTGAAACTGCGGGGATAAATCTGATAGACGACCGCTTCTTTCCACCAGGTTTTCTTCATGGCCGACCCTCCTCACTTCTTTAGGACAAGTACCAGTGCCATCTACAATTTACTCACCATCTATCAATAATGCAGCTCCGAGAACCCCAGCTTCGTTGCCGAATTCGGCGACTTTTACAGACAGAGGATTTAAGAGCAGCGGCTCAAGCTGCTGCATGAACGGATCCCACCAAAGCGCAGCTGATTCTGAAACCCCGCCGCCGATTACGACCATGTCCATATCAAATATGGCTTGCAGCGAACTGACGCCTTGGGCCAGGTCCGCTGTAAATTCCTGGACCAATTGCCGGGCTTTTGGATTGCTCGCAGCCACTTCAAAAAGCTCCCGTGAATTGATGGAAAGGCCGGCTTCCTGAATGCGCCGGTTCAACGCTGTCCCGGAAACATATTGCTCATAACATCCCCGGCGTCCGCAAGGGCACAATACGCCATTTGGCTGCAAAATCATATGCCCGATTTCAGCAGCGCCTCCGTGCGGTCCGCCGCTCAACAGCTTACCGTCCCAAATAATGCCGCCGCCAAGGCCCGTCCCAAGCGTTAAGCAGACGACGCGACTTTTGCCTTTAGCTGCCCCTATCTTGGCTTCAGCCAAAGCCGCGCAATTCGCATCGTTGTCCACCTCAACCCGTTTTCCTGTCGCGCGTTCCAATTGCTCTTTCAAGTCGGTCCCTGTCCAGCCTGGCAAAATGTCTGTGGCGTAAATCACTTTTCCTTTAGCCGGATCGACAAATCCGTGTGTGCCAATGCCAATTGCGCCCACTTCGGGATGAAGTTTGAGAATGCGCATAACTTGATCTTCGAGATAAGGATACAACGGTGTTTTAGTTGGAACTGTCTCATCAAAGCTTAGTTCGCCTCCTTGGCCAACGATCGCCATTCGGATCTTTGTTCCCCCAATATCTATGCCTAATACCTTGTTCATTTTTTTCCTCTTTTCTTGTTTGCTGGATTTCCTTATTACAATGCTGTTGCGGCTCCCATCAATTCCTCGGACCATTTCCAGTCGCTGATTGCTACCGCTTCTGTTACATGCTGAGGTTTGCTGGCCCCGATAATTGCTGATGTGACCACAGGCTGATTTAAAATCCATGCCAATGAAAACTGAGAAAGATTCACTTTCTGTTCTTCAGCCAGTTGTTTGTACTTCGCTACTCTTTCAAAATTCTGGTCGGTGAAATATGGTTGGATGAGCTGCTCCCCTTTAGCTGCCCGGCTGTCTTGCGGCAAATCTGCTTTAGATGTGTATTTGCCGGACAACATGCCGCGGGCCATCGGGCTGTAAACCAGCAGCCCCATTTTCTCAGATTGGCAAAATGGAATCACTTCTTGTTCCAGCTCCCGGGACAGCAGATTATATGGGGACTGGGAGCAGATAAAATGTTCAAGCCGGTGAAAAGCACTTAGGCCGTTCGCTTTCGCCATTTGCCACGCTGCATAATTTGAACAGCCGATATAGCGGACTTTTCCTTGCTTGACGAGTTCTGTCAAGGCAGAAAGAGTTTCCTCAAGTGGCGTACGCCTGTCAAAACGGTGGACTTGATACAAATCAATGTAATCCGTATTAAGGCGCGTCAACGACTTTTCCACTTCCCGGTGAATATGGAATTTGGATAAACCTGCATCATTGACATATTGTCCGACCGGCAGCCCCACTTTAGTGGCCAAAACGATTTTGTCCCTTTTGCCTTTTAAATGGCGTCCGATAATTTCTTCCGACTCGCCTGTTCCGTATTTAAACGCTTCATCCTGCCCTTTGCCGTAAAAGTTCGCCGTATCAATCAAGTTAATGCCGGCATCGATGGAACGGTCCAGAATTTCAGCAGAAGCAGCTTCATCAATCCATCTGCCGAATGCCATTGTCCCAAGGCTTAAGTTTGAAACACGCAATCCTGATTTCCCTAGATTTGAATACTTCATTGAAGTCTTCCCACCTCTCTTTGCCTTCCGAAAACATCTTTCTTTTTTATTCGCTGTATGGCACATGAATCCCTTCAATACCGCTTATTTTCAAGCATTCATAATAATAACAATTTCGCTTCAGATTCGATATACTGTCATTAACAGAATTTTCTTTAAAGGCGGGTGTCTTTATGATCAGGGAATGGCTTCTATCTTCAAATCACACGGTCGTGTTTACGGGCGCTGGCATGTCTACGGAAAGCGGATTACCGGATTTCCGCTCAGCCAATCAAGGCCTTTGGCAGCAAAAAGACCCCAGCCAGGTGGCCAGCGTCTCAGCTTTGAATAATAATGTCGAAGAGTTTATCGAATTCTACCGCAAACGGGTGATTGGCGTAAATGAATACCATCCGCACCGCGGACATCAGCTGCTCGCGGAATGGGAAGACCGGGGATTGATCCAAGCGATCATTACCCAAAATGTCGACGGCTTCCATCAGCAAGCGGGCAGCAAGCAAGTTGCCGAATTGCATGGCACATTGAAGAAGGTCCATTGCAATTCCTGCGGCACCGTTTACAGCAGCACGGAATATGCAAACGAAACTTATCAATGTGTAGCCTGCGGCGGCCTCTTGCGCCCATCAGTCGTGCTGTTTGGGGAAATGCTGCCGGAAGAAGCGTTTAATTGGGCATTTGAAGAAGCTGCCCGCGCCGAATTGTTCATCGTTCTCGGTTCTTCGCTCACGGTCACCCCGGCCAACCAATTTCCGCTTATCGCAAAAGAAAACGGCGCACGGCTCGTCATTGTCAACCAGGAAGAAACACCGCTCGACCAATACGCCGACGAAGTGATCCATGACCGGAAAATTGGCGAAGTGCTGGCGGAATGGGCCGGGATGCTGAAATAACTTTAAAAGATAAAGAATGGAGGCAGGCTATGACGAGCTTAAACTATGAATTGATCGATGTGTTTACCAATAGCCCTTTTGGCGGCAATCAATTGGCGGTGTTCCACGATGAAATCGAATTGCCGACGGAAACGATGCAGAAAATTGCAGGAGAACTGAATCTATCCGAAACGGTGTTCATTCTCCCGCCCAAGAATCCCGACAATCAAAAAAGCCTGCGGATTTTCACACCGAAAGTAGAGTTGCCGATGGCCGGTCACCCTACAGTGGGCGCTTCTTTCGTCCTTGCTGATAAAGGCCTGATCCCAACGGAACCTGGGCAAAACCATTGGATTTTGGAGGAACAAATCGGTGAGATTCCGGTGACTGTTTATAAAGAAAGAACGGCCATCTCAAAAGTCGAAATGACACAGCCGCTTCCCGTTTTTGGCAGCCAGTTTCAAAAACCAGGTTTGGCTGCCGATTTACTGTCGCTGTCTCCGAAAGATTTGGACCAGCGTTTTCCCATTCAATCCGTTTCATCGGGCGTCCCTTTTCTCTTTATCCCCGTCCGCACGTTAGCGGCAATGAAAGACATCAACTTCCGGGTAGATATTTGGGAGCGGCAATTCAGTAAAAATCCGTATACCCAGCATATATTCGTTTTCACGATGCAAACAGAAGAAAAGCACTCCACCGTCCACAGCCGCATGTTTGCACCGGCAATGGGCATTCCGGAAGACCCGGCAACCGGTGCCGCAGGCGGACCGCTTGGCGCTTACTTGGTGGAGCATAGCGTCATCCCGCCTTCGAAAGACGGCAACTACACGATTCGCAATGAGCAGGGGTTCGAAATCCAGCGTCCCAGCTACATTGACATCTCCCTTACCAAAACCGGAAGCCGTATCAGCGACGTGAAAATTGGCGGTCAGTCTGTCAGCATGGGCAAAGGGCAGATTATTCTTCGGGATTAAACTCGCACCATAAAAAAAGCCGTTTCTTCAGTTCTTCAACTGAGGAAACGGCTTTTCATTTACTTTCTTGCTTGTCTTCCAGGGATGGATTTCCACTGGTCTTCAAGCCACTGATCGAAGTCTTCGCCTTTATCGCCTTTGTACGTGTCATAGATATCCACACGCATTTTCTGCAATTTCACTTTAAAATCTTCGAACTTATGGTCATGCGGCAAACTCTTCTTGATGCGCACAAGCGTTTTCGAAGCATCTTTGATCAAATCAAATTTTTTGTGCGTCGGCATATCCACTTCCAAGCCAAAGTCCTGCAATGCATCAAACGCGGCAAGCTGCACTTTGTAGACCGGATCGTTTTCCATGCGGTGCGTCAACATGTCAATGGTCTGCTTGTGCTTCCATTTGCCCAGCTCTTCAACCGCAGCCAAACGTTCTTTCCAGTTCGCTGTCCGGTTTACTGCCTTTTTCAATTCGTCGTAATTCGGCGGTAAAGTTGTGTTAAATTGTTGACTCAAAAAATTCATTCTCCTTTTGTTCATTTTCCTTTTTGGAAAATGAAATGGTCTCTTCCGTTAGCAGAAAAGCTTATCCATGTATTGTACCATCATCTGGTGAAAAGAACAAAAAGGCCGGCCATGATTCTAAATTCCCACTCATTTTACTGGAAAATATTTTAATTTATATAAAACTATAGTATAGTTTTCAAAAAGGCAAGATAATGAATGTTGCCTATTAATACTTGGAGGCGAAAAAGAGACCATGTTTAAAAAAACAGTATTAGGCAGTTCATTAGCATTGCTTTTGGTTACAGGCACCCCTTTTGTTACACAAGCTGAAATTAATGACAAAGATTGTGGAGATTTCTCTTCTCAGCAAGAGGTCATGGAATTTTGGTATGCGAATGGTTTCAATGCCACCAATGACCCTCATCGTTTAGACGGTGACGACGATGGCCTGGCTTGTGAAGTAAGTCAAAGCGAATACAATAATTTTCTTGTCAGCAAAAAAGCGAATGAATCCTCCACCGACATTGCCAAAGTAGAAGTAGTGGATGGGGAAAAATTACCTGACACAGCTAGCAATAATCCTCTTATGATGCTGTTTGGTGCGGGAATTGCCGGGCTCGGCTCTTTATTGCTTTTTCGTCGCAAAAGCCAACAAGCTTAATACCTAATTTTTTTAAAAGGCAGATTCAATCCTGCCTTTTTCCTTTGAGGTGATATATGTTGAGAAAATGGTTAGGACTGGTATTGATAGTGGCCGGCCTTTCAATCGGTATTTTTAGTTTTCGGGAATGGCATACGTCGAAAAGTTCCGCCCAGGCTCTGACAGACGCTGAACTTAAAATCTATAAAAGTGTCGAAACACCTGCAGGCCTCGAAAATACAGAGACGGCAGATCCTGTTAAAAAAATAGAAAAGCCAAGCTTTGTTCCCACACCTATTTGGACTACCGCAATCGACCGCAAACTTGGAGAAAATGCCGCAACACTAATGATTCCAAAAATCGAACACAAATATTCGGTATACTGGGGAGCTGATCCTGACACCTTAAAAAAAGGTATCGGCATGTTTGTCAGTGATCTCACCACGATTCCAGGCGGCCATGGCCATACAGTTTTAAGCGGGCACCGCGATACTGTTTTTACTAGACTGGATGAACTGGAAAAGCAGGATCAACTGCTGATAGAATACGAGGACAAACTGTACGTCTATGAAATTACCGACATGTGGATTACTGACTCAGAAGACCGCAGTGTAATTGTGGAAAAAAATGAAACCATTTTGACACTAACCACCTGTTACCCATTTGATTTTATCGGCAATGCAACTGAGCGTTATATCGTGCAGGCAAAATTGGTTTCAACACAGGATGCATAAGTTCAAAGGAGGCAAAAGCTGATGATTCAGCTTTTGCCTCCTTTCCTCTCTTCTATATGCCGCGTATCCAAGCACTGAACACTCTTGTTATTTAAGCTCTGAAACCGCCTGAATAAAACGCTCCACTTCTTCAAAAGTATTATACGGCGCTAGTCCTGCGCGGATCCAGCCCCCGCTCTTGTTGATGTCGAGCCGTTCAGCCAGCGTCGATGCATAAAAGTGCCCAGATGCGGTAAAAATGCTGTGCTCTTCCGCCATGATTTTGCACACTTCTTCCGGCGCGGTTCCTTTGACTTGGAAAGCAATGGTTGGCGTTTTTGCGACGCTTCGGTCCGCTTCAAACAAAGTGACTCCTTCGATCGCCGCCAATCCCTCCCGCAAACGGGTTGCCAAGCTGTTTTCATATGTCTCAATCTTTACAAGGCCCGATTCAATCCGTTGTCTGCGTGTTTCGCCTTCCCCAAAGCTTGCAAAGAATTCGATAGCCGGTTGGATTCCCGCAATGCCTTCATGGTTTTGCGTGCCGGTTTCCAGTTTATCCGGGTAATAGCTTGGTGCCGGCACTAATTTATACGGCTCCAAGTCTTTAAATATATCTTCCTTAATGGCGGCAATGCCGATATGCGGACCGAAAAATTTATAAGCTGAGCAAAGCAGGATATCAATGCCCATCTGGTCGCGGTCAATTAGCATATGAGGAGCGGCATGGACAGCATCTGCAGCCACCCATGCACCCACTTCTTTTGCACGCTTTGCAATGGGCGCCAAGTCAATAATCGTCCCTACGGCATTGGACGCAAGCCCAATGGCCACCAATTTGGTTTTCTCATTGATGACGTCGTTCAAATCCGATAAATCAAGTGTTAACGTTTCCGTATCCACTTGGATCCACCGCACAGTCAAACCATGGTCTTTGGCCATCAACAGCCAAGGATCGACGTTTGCCCGGTGATCCATTTCCGTCACGACGATTTCATCCCCTGCCTGGAACTGTTTGCCTAGCGCATTGGCGATGGCAATCGTAAGCGTTGTCATGTTGGCGCCAAAAGCCACTTCATTCGTTTGGACACCCAAGAAGTCCCCTACTGCTTTTTTCGCTTCAGCAATAATTTCTTCGGTTTCCCAACTTGACGGAAAACACCCGTGCAAATTTCCGCCGCCGTTTTCCATATAAGCCGCAATTGCCTGAATGGACGATTTCACCACCTGGGAGCCTCCCGGACCATCAAAATAAGCAGCCGGTTTCCCATGATAGGTTCTTTTCAAAGCTGGGAATTGTTCGCGCACTTCTGTAATCGGAAAAGTCGTTTCAGTTATTTTCATCGGTATGTAGCCCCTTTTCAGAAAGTTTCCTTTTAAATAAACCATGGCAGAAGCCTTATTGTCTATTAGGAAGCTCTATCTTGCAGAAAATTCTTTCAATATTTTTGAGTTAAAAAACCTAAAATATATGATTATAAAGAAAAAGAGCGGGTAAAATCCAACTAGTGTTGAATTTTACAATTCATAACCAATTGGAGGGATTTTTAATGGCAAAAGAATACGCTGCACACGAACTGCTCGAAGTCCATGAAATACTGACTTTCAAAACCGCCTGCGTTGCGAAAAGCAAAGTATTCAGCGGCTTGGTTGAAGACCCAAAGTTGAAAGAAATTCTTGAAGAAGACATTGAACTTTCTACAAAAGCGATTAAAGATTTGCGCAAAATATTGGAAGATTCTTCAAAATAATTCAGTGGAAAGGAAGGATATTATGGCTAATCAAAACGAACAGAAAAAAACTGAAACAGAAGCAATCAATAAAGAAAATTTAGCGATTCCCGGCTCTATGCTGGATGATTTGGCTATTGCCACTGATTTCCTAGTGACTGCAAAAGCAGCCGTCCGCAATCTGGCAGTTGCGATTACCGAAACTGCTACTCCTCAGGTTAAGAAATTACTGCGCCGTGAGTTGGACATCGCGATTGATACGCACGACAAAATTGCCCAATACATGATTAAAAATGAAATGTATCATGCTTATGATGTAAATGAACAAGTTCAGCATGATTTGAAAAAAGCCGATATTACATTGGAACTGGCTAAGAAAAAATGAGATTGCATGAAAAGACCATCCGTGTGTCTTGCGAACGGATGGTCTTTTATTATTGTGCCGTATATCCGCCGTCCAAGACGACTGCCTGCCCTGTAATACCAGATGCTTTGTCGCTTGCCAAAAACATCGTATAATCCGAAATTTCCTGCACAGACAACAGACGCTTTTGAGGAACCAGCGGATAAATGACTTCTTCAAGCACTTTATCCAGCGAAACATTGCGTGTTTTCGCCAAATCGCCCATTTGATTGCGCACAAGCGGTGTATCCACATAGCCCGGGCACATGGCGTTGACTGTGATGCCGTATTCCGCACCTTCAAGAGCAGCCACTTTCGTCAATCCGATTACGCCGTGCTTGGAGCTGTTATAAGCCGCTTTGCCGGCAAAGCCAACCAGTCCGTTGATGGAAGCCATATTGATAATGCGCCCTTTGCCTTGTTTCTTCATAATTGGAAATACATGTTTCGTTGCTACAAATGGAGCGACAAGCATGATTTTCACCAACAGTTCAAACTTTTCCGTCGGGAATTCTTCAATCGGCGCGACAAATTGCATGCCTGCATTATTGATCAATACGTCAAGTGAACCGAACTCTTCTACTGCTTGATCGATTGCTGCTGAAAGCTCCGTTTCGTCCGTCACATCCACTTTAATGCCGATCGCTTGGAAACCTTGGTTTTTCAAGGTCTGTGCGGCTTCCTTAACGGCATCTTCATTGATGTCTGTCAATACGATTTTGGCACCCGCTTTGGCAAAATCGGCACTGATTTCATACCCGATGCCGCTTGCTGCCCCCGTGATAAACACTACTTTATTTTCCACCATACGAATCACCTCGACTAAGATTTAAATGCCCATTCCTAAAGAAAA
Organism: Planococcus glaciei; assembly: GCF_900099655.1. Lineage (GTDB taxonomy): Bacteria > Bacillota > Bacilli > Bacillales_A > Planococcaceae > Planococcus > Planococcus glaciei. The sequence continues at coordinate 226,629 of NZ_FNDC01000004.1, read as the reverse complement.
CAGAACGATTGCAATAATGGTGCCCAGAAGCGGCACAACCACCGTTACCGCCCCTACCGATCCGTAAGCCGCTTTATGCGTTTCTCCGCAAATGCCCTGGATGGTTGTCACGACATATCCATTATGCGGCAGGGAATCCAGCGCTCCGGAAGAAATTGCGATTGTGCGGTGCAGCGCTTCCGCATTTACTCCCATGTCCAAATAATGCGGTGCCAATAACGGCAATGCGATAGCCTGTCCGCCTGAAGATGATCCGGTGATGCCGGCAATCACACTTACAGCAATGGCTCCGCCAATCAGCGGGCTTCCCGGGATATTCGTCATGGCATCGACCGCCACTTGGAAAGCCGGCGCCGCCTTTGCCACACCGCCAAAACCGACAACGGCGGCCGTGTTCCCAATAGCGATCAACGCTCCGATTGTTCCGTCGGTCAATGCTTTGCCCAAGTCATGGAAATGTGTTCTATTCAATAAATAAGTGGCAATCACTCCACCTAAAAGTGCAATGATCAACGCTGAGGTTTTCAATGAATCATGGAAGATATACGAAATGACCAGAACCACCAGGAGCGGGATCAATCCCATCAATGGATTCGGCAAATTGCGTTCTTCCACGATTGGATCTGTCTTGCGCGCTTCGAAGCGCTCCCCTTTGTTGACGGCTTTGTTGATCATGCGCTTGAGCCACCAGTAGCCGAATACTGCCATAAATACAGCAACGACAATGCTGACTTCCCATCCAGCGTACGGGCTCGTCCCCAGGAACTCAATTGGAATCCAGTTCTGGATTTCCGGCGACCCTGCGGATGTCATCGTAAACGTAACCGAACCCAGAGCCAAAGCGGCCGGGATAAACCGGCGCGGAAGATCCGCTTGTTTGAACAAGCTGAGTGCCATTGGATAAACCGAGAATGCTACGACGAATAGGCTTACCCCTCCGTATGTCAGCACGGCGCAAGCGATGACAATAGCCAGCACTGCTCGCTTAAGGCCGATTTTACTGACGAGCCAACGGGATACGCTGTCAGCTGCTCCGCTGTCTTCCATCAACTTTCCGAAAATTGCTCCAAGCAGGAACATCGGGAACCAGGATGTGATAAACCCGGAAAATCCGGTCATGTAATTGCCTAAGAAGTTCACTTCTCCTTCAGCCACCATCTGCGGGAAAAGCGGAAGGCTGCTGAATACCGCGACAACCAATGCGCTTAATGGCCCTGCAATCAGCAGATTCATGCCTCTCATTGTCAAAAAGATAAGCAATGCCAATCCACCAATTAAACCGATCATACTAAACATAATTTTTCCTCCTTCGTTTGCAGCAGTCCAGTGCAGCGATTTTCAACTGCCGCCATATCCGCTGCATCATTCTTTTTACCGCCTTTGCAGAATATAATATAAGTACAAATGCTAAATTTGAAAGCGCTCTCTTTTCAGTGTAAAATGCGTAAATTTTCTAAAATATTTATCAGCGGCGGTTTTTTAAGTGTACACTCACACTTATGATAGGTAAAATGAATAATAAGTATAGGTTCTATAACTATTTGTTATAACAGGAGGATGCATTGTGGATATTCGTCAATTAACTTATTTCATTGAAGTTGCAAAACACAAAAGCTTTACAAAAGCGGCGCTTGCCTTGCATGTTACTCAGCCGACTTTAAGCAAAATGGTCAGAAACTTGGAGGAAGAAATGGAAGTCACCTTGTTTGACCGATCTTCCCGGCAAATTGAATTAACGGATGCAGGAGCCGTGGTTTTCGAGCAGGCGCAAAAGATTGTTGTCAGCCTGGATGACTTGACTGCTTCTCTTTATGACGTCATGAACTTAAAAAAAGGAAAAATAAAAATCGGTCTTCCACCTGTCATCAGCACTTTGTTTTTCCCAACAATTATTGCGGAGTTTCAAAAGGCTTATCCCGAAGTCACCGTTATGCTCGCAGAAGACGGTGCAAAAAAAGTGGAACAAAAAGTGCTGGAAGGAGAAGTCGATCTGGGATTTGTCATGCTGCCGGTAGACGAGGAAAAATTCGATGTCGTACCTTTTGTACACGAAGAAATAAAGTTGCTTGTCCATGAATCCCATCCATTGGCACATCGGGAAACCATCGATTTAATCGAATGCAAAGACGATCCTTTTTTGCTGTTGAGCAAAGAATTCACATTAAATGGCCGGACGATTGAATTCTGTTTGAGCGAAGGGTTTACACCCAAAATTGCATATGAAAGTTCCCAATGGGATTTCATTGTCGGCATGGTCGAAAAAAACCTCGGCATTACATTGATGCCCAAATTGATTTGCGAACGGTCCAAAAACGGTCCGTTCAAGACGCTTTCACTGACCAATACATTTCCTTGGGTGCTTGGCATCATTTCTGCCAAAAACCGCTACCTCCCTTATACATCCCGATCGTTCATTTCACTTATCAAAGATTTGCCGAAAGTCTAGTAAACCTTTTCAAACCTCCAAACCTTGGAGGTTTTTTCTATTTTCAAGAATTCGCTTACCTTGGATAGACCTGTTAAAAATATGATGTTACGATAGGCAAAAGTTAATGTATCTAAATAATCATTTTTTATTCTTATTAAAATTAAAGGAGATGGCTCATGCACAAATGGTATCTGCATCTTCTATTAGCCGTTTGCAAAACCGCGCAATGATTAAATATGGAGGGAAACGGGAAAGCGATAAGAAATATCCTTTATAGAATTGGAGGAATTCCCATGAGTGAAGCGATGCAAAAAATTTTTTACGCCAGTGCAGCAGCCGCTACCGCTTTTGTTTTGGTGAAGACGTTCAATAGCCGCAAAAAAACCGTTTGGGTGTTTCCGGACCACGATATGCGCAACAGCACAGAAGTCGACCACCGGGAAAGCCCGAACGCCCCGTACGACCATGCCGAAGTTGGCTTGACTGAACTGGACTCCTCTTATCGTTCTGAATGGGTTTCCATGGGATATCCAAAAACTCACCGGGAGCTTCCGGAAGATGAAAACTAAAAAACGCAAAAACAGGAAAGGCTGCTCGGCCTTTCCTGTTTTTGCGTCTAAAATTATTCTTCTATTAAACTGGCATATACGACTAACCGCTCTTCCCGTGTCCCTCTGGAATAATCGTAAGTTCCGGCGCAAGTGATCAAGACCAATTCCGGTGAAGATTGGTAACCGAATATTGAAGACAAATCAGCGTTGTCCAATGGAACCGATTCCATTTTGTACACTTTGAATCGGAGCTGCTTGTCTCCTTCGGCCACGAGAATTTCATCTCCCGCCTTTAGTTTGGAGAGGTCCCAAAATATTGCCGGCCCTTCCAAATCATCAACATGTCCTGCAATCACTGCACGCCCATTTTCTCCAGGCTGATAGCCATGAGAAAACCAGCTGACTTCTTCGCCGTTATCCGGCACTGCCATTTCCCCTGTTTCTGTCAGCCCCAGATGGAGGATTTCAGATTTCACCTCTATCGCGGGGATTTCCAGTTTTGTCGGCAGAATGCCTTCCCTTTTAACAGTATTAATCGGGTTGGCTACCGGCACCGGCTTTTTCACTTCGACGGGTGCCGGTTTCTCTGCCACAAAGTCTATATTTTCAGTGCGCTTGCTCACTTCATCTTCTTGCTGCCCACAGCCGCCAAGAAAGACAATTGCCGCGGCAATCAGCACACTATTCCTGAAATCGTTTTTTCCAAACAACTGCACTAGCTCCAAACAAAGCGAGTGTACCAAGCATCAACATCCAAGGAGCATTTGACTGGTCCGGTGTACCAAGTCCGGTTGTCGGCATGCCATCTGGTGATGCTGCAGCTTCGTAATCAACCAAAGCAATCACTTCCAAAGCATCTGCATTATTCACGGCAAACACGCTGTATACTGTGTCCGCTGCCAATTCAGTTCCTTCTAGCGGCAATACTTGAGTTCCATCAGGCAAGCGGATTTCCAAATCATATGTTCCTGGATCCAACTCTGTGTAATCAGTGATTCCCGGGAATTCCGCTCCGCTGAAGACAGCGTCCCCGCCGATCAGCCCAACATCCACAGCCGGTGCATCAGGAGACAAGTGGCCCACACGAATTTTTGTTTTCCCTTCAGTTACTTCCATTGAATCTTCAGCAACTACAAATTCAAGTGCATCGACAGTATTCGCTGCTGCAACTGTATAAGCTTTTCCAGCTTCAACGGTTAAATCTGCTTGCAGTACGCCAGCACCTTCTGCATATTCAGTGCCTGTAGCAAAAACTTCTACATTGTGCGTCCCTGCCGGCACTTCCAAATAACCAGAGTCTGCTTTAAACGGCACGTTCTCAAGTGTTGCATCACCATTGACATAGACATCGACAGCGGGTGCATCCGGTGAAGCATGAACAACTCTGACTTTGGCTGTATGGCTATCTGCTGAAACTCCCATACCGAACGATAGGAACAGAACCAAAGCAACTGCGAATAAAGCTAAACCTTTCTTCATGTGAACCTCTCCCTTGCATCTTATTTGTAAAACTTTTGTACAACTTATTTATAATCTATTTCATTTCGAATAGCAACTGATAAGATTGAGTTTTCTGAAAATAATTACACTTTTTTCTTTCGTTCATATTTTCGCCACATTTAAAAACCGATCCGTACTAGCTACGGATCGGTTAAGAACGAAAATACAATTTGTGCTTTTGATACGGTTTACATAAAGCTTATGTTGCTTATCGTGTAGGTTGAAGGATGCTGTCAATTTCATCCATCAATTCTGCTTCCAGCCGAATTTCCGCTGCTGCAATATTGGACTCTACCTGCTCCGGTTTTTTGCCGCCCGGAATGACGGCGTCAACGCCCGGCTGTTCAAGAAGCCAAGCAAGTGCTAAATTCGAGACATCCGTTCCTTTTTTGTCTGCCACTTTTTTCAGCTTTTCCACAATCTCGATGTTCTTCTCAAAATCGATGTTCTTCTCAAAATTTCCTTTTTGGAACAGCGGCACCCGGTTGCGCCAGTCGCCTTCTTCCAGCTGCAGATCTTTTGTATAGTTGCCGCCCAGGATGCCAAACGCCAATGGCCCATACGCTACAACTGAAATATTGTTCTCGACGCAATAAGGCAAAATGTTTTCTTCAATTTTGCGGTCGAGCATATGGTATTCCAGCTGGATTGCCGAAATTTCCATAGTAGAGTTGGCTTCGCGAAGTTGGTCGAGTGAAAAGTTGGAGACGCCGATCGCTTTGATTTTCCCTTCCTGCTTTAAACGGGACAGTTCCGCAATGGCCTCAACAATCGGTGTTTTGTCATCCGGCCAGTGGATATAATACAAATCGACATAGTCCAGCTGCAGCCGTTTCAAACTGTCTTCCAAGGCGCTGCGCAAGTATTCCGGGCTGTTGTTGCGGGTACCCGTCCGCCAGTCGCTTCCGCCTTTTGTAGCAACGACAAACTGGCTGCGGTCGTACTCTTTCAGCACTTCCCCCACCAGTTCCTCCGAACGCCCTTTGCCGTATACATCGGCTGTATCGATAAATGTAATGCCATTGTCCAGCGCGGCACGGACAAAATCTTTTCCTTCTTCTTCATTCAAACCTTCAAATAAATTGTGGCCGCCAACTGCATTGGTTCCCAGTCCAAGCGCCGAAATTTGAATATCTGTCTTTTTCAATGCCGAAAATCTCATGCTAACACCCTTTCCAATTGGTCATTCCATCTTTAACTGGATCTTGCACATCCACATGTGCTTCCCAAAGCAAGCTTATCGGTTGTTCCATTCAATTGCCAGGGATCAACTCAATGGTTCCGGAAATTTGGGTTCCGTTCATAGCCTGCGTCGCCAGCCGATCCGCTTCTGCATTGCCTTTGCGCGGAATCAGTTCATATTCGGGCTGAATGCCGAGGCTATTCAGTTTTTCATCGATGCGGTCTGCCCAACGGAGCAAGTCTTTTTCAATGACCGGCCATTCCCCGCCCATCTGGTTGATGACCACTTTTGAATCCCCAATAAATCGGACCGGCAAATGATGGACATTCAAGCCTTCGAGTTCCTGCACTGCCATGTACAAGGCTGCATACTCGGCTTCATTATTCGACAGCAGTTCTGCGACCGCCGCATTTTGGCGAAGCCTATAGGGTTTTCCGTTCATTTCGTAGTAAATGGCACAGCCAAGGCCGGACCGCTGCGTTACCCGCTCATAGCCGCCGTCAAAATAAACAGTCACATTGTGCGGCTCCGTTTCCACGCCTTTCAAATAGCCCTTCATTTCCTTCATTGTCCAGGAACTGTCGTAGCCGTCCACAAACACCAGGTTTTTGGCGCGCCCGGTCCGCTCCAAATCTTCAGCGATGACCATTCCTTTGCCTGCAGGCATTTCTTCGGAACGGAAGAAAGCTTCTGTTCCTTTCGCTGTTCGGTATGTGCATTCAATCCGGATGTTCATCGCACATTGCCCCCTTCTATTTTTGTCTATAAGAATGTTTAGCCATCGGTTCTTGCACTTAAACACCGAAACAGAAAAACCATTTCTTCGCAGGCAGCAACGGCTTTTGCCAACAAGAAAAAACGCCTTTTCCTACCAAGCCCTTAGTTTTCACTTTTCATGGTGGGCTGGGATTTCATCAGCAACGGCGTCTTATAATATTCACACCCTTCCCACTTCAACTCCCGGGTTAATACATCAAAGCCCGTATTGAAAAACCGCTGTACAGCCTTGCTTGGAGAAGAAGCGTTCATCACTGCAGGGACAGGCAGAAAAAATTCACTTGCCCGGCTATCATAATAAGCTTCCTCGGGTTCTATCGAAGGATCATTCAAATTCTTATATAAGAAAGGGTAAGGCAAGATGAAAAAGGACGGAGCATCTGTCCGGTCATCGCCTAACCAAAACCCAAATTCGATAAATTGTTCGTCGAAAGCCGCTTTCTCGATTGGTTTATCCTCCGGAAACGGTTCGGCAATATTTTGAATAACAATAGCCGACACATCAAATGTTCCCCAAAACAAGCCCGGCTTCACTTTCCGGCAGCGCAATGGCCCGACGAACTGCAGTTCTTCGCGCTGCGCAAAATGAAACAGCTCCAAGCCCCTCAAAGCTTGCAGCGGCTCATAAACATGATGAACTGTATCTTCACTCAATAAGGTTGCAACAGCCATTTCCTGCGGACGGGGATTAATCGCAATGAATATTCCATGCTGCTGCAGCGTCTGAAAGACAAATTCATAATAGGTTTTTATCGGAGTTCCATTTTGCAACGGCATAGAATGTTCCTGGCCGTCCACGTTCATGGATAGCGCATTTTTTCGGATATCCACATCAGCTTGAAAAACATGGTCTTCGATGTAAAGAAGCCCGGTGGAAAAGCCATCCACTGTAAGCGTCAGCATAACATGCGCCCATTGCGGTTCCTGCTGCGCAGTTTCCAGACGGAGCTTCCCCAAGATCTGTGACAGTAAATGCAAAGTCAGTTTCGTGTCCCGCCATTCCGAGTGTTTTACAAGTTCCATGAAAACGTCTCCTTCCATACAATCCATAATGGCAATAGGCTAAGTACGGCTTTCTACTCCTTGAACACTGAGGCAGAAACTGCAGAAACGTCTGCTGTACGATTGTCTTCTTTTGCATTTTCAATCATGACGGCCAAGATCATATTCGGATTGGTTTTGTTGAAACTGACGGCAAAACCGGTTTCTATCCCTCCATTTTGTGCAGTTCCGGTTTTCTCAGCCAGCAAATTGCCGGCTTCCGTACTTTGCAGACTCGTGCGCACGGCTTCTGCCTGTTCAGGATTGAGCGGCCCTTCCTTCCAAATCTCATCCTTTTCTTCCAGCAGCAGCGTCGGTTTGTATATTGCGCCTCCAGTTGCAAAAGGCTCGTACATCGAAGCCAAGTGAAGAAGGTTCACTTGCATCTGCCCTCTTCCTAACTTGGCTTGCGAAAGCTGGCCAACTGCATCCAAAGTGCCGTCATTGGAAATTTGTGAAACGGCCAAGCTCAATGGCAGCGGCATTTCTTCCCCGAACCCAAAACTTTTTAATCCTTTCAGCAACACATCGCGCCCTATTTCCTTTGAGGAAACATTGCCGGCAGCCATCCCGATAGCAGAAATGACCGGTTCAATGGCCGCTCCCGGGGCGTAACTCCCAGTAAAGCGGGGAAACAGAGGCTTTAACGCACTGTTTTGCAGCTTGCTGAATTCCGAGCCTTTAATGCCGGCGGCAAAAACATTCGGATCAAAGCCAGGAGAGCTCAACAACGCGATGGTCTCACCTGTATTCGGATCAACAGCGGCACTTGCACCTGCTTGTCCTTTCATCGCCTGGTAAATCCTCTTTTGGAGTTCAGCATCAATCGTTAACTTAATGATTTCCCCCTGCTTTGCCGTTTTTTCTGCGGCAACAATCGGGTCAATTCCTTCAAGGGCTTTCCGAAGCAAGATACGAACGCCCTGCTCGCCGCGAAGCCGGTCCTCCAGCACCGCTTCAAGCCCTTGCCGCCCAATCAAATCATCCGGACCGTAGCCCTGGCCTTTCCGCTCTGCCAATTGCTCCGCTGTTATCGGCCCAATAAAGCCGGAGACATGGGACAGCGCTTCGCCGTACGGATATTGCCGCAGCTGCACTTCCCGTCGCTCCGTTCCCGGTATCGCAAAAATTTGCTGCAAGGCTGCTTCCGCTTTTGCCGGCAGGACAGCGAGCGGCACATAATGGCCAGGCTGGACCCAACTTTGGCCGAGCTTTTGGTCAATTTCTGCCGGTGTGATGTCCAAAAGGGCCGCCAAATCGCTTTTCTTTGCTGCTTCATCAAAATTAACCGGAACCACGCCCACTTCAAAAGCTTTGCCGTTGACGGCAATCGGTTTGCCATTGCGGTCGTGGAGTTCGCCGCGCTCAGGATTGCTCCGTTCAATTTCAACCGTATCGCCTTCTTCAAGCTGCGGGAATATAAATGACGGATTCCATTCAGCGAACCAGTCTTCGTTGCCTCCCTGCGCTTCAAACAGCATCGTCAAGGTCCGGTCAAATTCCACCGGCCCGGCTGCCGTATCCATTGTGATTTGAATGCGGAAATCAGCCGGCTCCTCCTTGCTCCAACGCATGTCTTCTTCCGGCTTTGCATAAGCCACTTCCACGTTTTGAATCGCCAGTTCTTGATGCAGCTGCTTCTGCCAATCTACAAAAACTGCTGTTTCATATGCCATTTTTGTGCCTTCCGTCAAATACCCTTCGTACATTCCAGCAAAATCTCCTTGTTCCCAGCGGCTGATATACTCCATCAGGCGATTCTCCGGTGTGACCTGCTCTTCCTCCAGCTGTTCTTTTGGTGTCACTTGCTGTTCTTCTTGGCAGCCTGCGAGGAGGATAAGAAGTAAAAGAAAAAGAATGCCAAGCCCTCTTTTCTTCATCCACTGACCTCCGTTCCAGTCCTTTTCCATCCATTACCCGAATAGGAAAACCTTTAAATGCAGCTGAAGGGGAAATGAAAAATAAAAAGGCATCAAGCGGTTTCAGCTTGATGCCTTTTCAAATTCATGTCAGTACTGATCCCGAAGAGTCGGTTTCCGTATTTTCCTCTGCGTGTATTTCTTCTTTTTCTTTGAGGGCTTTTATTTCTTCCTCTGTTAAGTATTCCACTTTCAAGCCGAGGAAAGCCATGATGATGGAAATGATCGGTATGGCATAATTCAACACGGCATAAGGGGCATAGGCAAATGTCTCAACGCCCAATGTGGCCAGGATGAAAACGCCGCATGTATTCCAAGGCACCAAAGGTGAAGTAACCGTTCCGCCATCTTCGAGTGCCCGCGATAAGTTTTTCGAATGCAAGTTTTTATCCTTGAAAGCTTTCGCATACATTCTTCCCGGAAGAAGAATCGAAATGTATTGTTCAGATGCAGTTGCATTTGTAAAAAATGCCGATACAACCGTCGCAGCAATCAGGCTGCCGGCAGACTTCGCCACTTTCAAAATCTGCTTCACAATGGCCTGCAGCATCCCGACTTGTTCCATGATTCCGCCGAAAATCATGGCCACGATGGTAAGCGAGACGGTATACATCATCGAATCAATGCCGCCGCGGTTAAACAAGTTGTCGACCATTTCGTTTCCGCTTGAAATCGAGAAGCCATCGTGCAATGTGTTGACCGCATCTGCCACATTGCCGCCTTGGATAAAGACATGGCACAACCAGCCAAGCAATACACCGATAGCAAGAGCTGGCAAAGCCGGAACTTTTTTCGCTACCATCACCACTACGGCAAGCGGCACAAGCAATAGCCAAGGCGAAATTACGAAATTGCTTTCCAGCGCCGTCAAAATGCTGCTGATGTTTCCTGTATCCACCGCTGCTCCACCGAACTGCCGGCCAAGGAAAAAGTAAACGACCAAAGCAATGACCAGGCCGGGAATCGTGGTATAAATCATGTGTTTTATATGTACAAACAAATCCGTTCCGGTAATCCCTGCAGCTAAATTCGTTGTATCAGACAATGGAGACATTTTGTCGCCAAAATAGGCGCCGGAAATGACCGCTCCAGCCACCATGGCAGCCGGAATTCCCATACTCACGCCGATTCCCATACCGGCAACGCCAATGGTTCCCATCGTTGACCAGGAACTGCCGATTGCCAAAGTGACAATGGCACAAATAACGCAGATGGTTACCAGAAATAAGGACGGTGTAATGATTTTCAATCCGTAGTAAATCATCGTCGCCACAATACCGCCGCCGATCCAGGCACCGATGATGAGGCCCACCAGAATAATAATGACAATCGCCGGAAGCGCCATGCGTATGCCTTTATAGGCCCCTTCTTCAATAACATCCCATTTATAGCCGTAGCGCCATCCGATGAAGGCTGCTGCAGCTGCTCCGATCAGCAAAGGAACATGGGGGCTTCCTCCAAATTTGATAATGGTCACTGCCATTATCGCTATCATGATGACCAAAGGAATCAAAGCCATTAAAAAAGGTATTTCGATTTCCTGCTGTTTTTTCATAATCCCTCTCCTCGCTGTCTGTTATGAAAACCCTTTCACCTATTTTGCCATGCCTTCTTTAAAGGCGCAAATGTTTTTTTCGAAAATTTTAAACTTTAAATTTTTTGCGCAAAATAATTTTGCACCTGCTTTTTTATTGCCTATGTTCTCTTCTTTAAAACTTTATAAAGAAATTCAGGCTATATTAAACAGTACGAGCAATGGATGCAATTGCCCTAAACTTGCCAACGCAAAGAAAGTACCAACATAATAGAAAAAAAGGAGGAGTCGGGATGGACCAATCGGTTTTAGTAGTAGGGGCGGGAATCGGCGGCTTAACGGCCGCTTCAATGCTGGCAAAATACGGGATGGATGTTACGCTTCTTGAAGCCTCCTCTGAACTTGGCGGTTGTGCCGGAAAGTATCAGCGCAATCAATACTTGTTTCCAGTTGGTGCTACGCTCGGAATGGGGCTCGAAGAAAACGGGATTGTTGAACGGGTGTTTCGTTATTTGGAAAAACCTTTCCCGCTTGAGCCGCTTGAAACTGTCATGGAAATGGTGCATCCGGAAGCTGCTTTCAAGTTTTTTAAAGACCGGGAAAAGCATGTCAGCCAAATGGTCAGCCGCTTCCCTGAATACGAGCGGCAGATCCAGGCTTTTTATAGCGAAATCTTTTCGGTTGCAGCGAATATCCGGACATTGATGGGGCCACTTCCCACACTTCCGCCCAGTACGCCAAAAGAATGGGCATTTTTGACGGCTGCTCTGCGCCCACGCCATGCAAAACTATTGCCTTTCTTCAACCAGACACTTGAACAACGCCTAAAGAGACATGGCCTGGATCAATTGCAGCTGTTTCGGCAAATGATTGATGCCTTGCTGATTGACAGCTTGCAAACCGGCAGCAAAGACGCCTCTTATTTGCTTGCAGCGCTGGCTCTGGATATTTACCACGAAGGCGCATATTACATTCCTGGCGGCTTGTATCAACTCGCCGAAATCATGGGCAAAAGCCTGGCTGAAAATGGCGGCACCTTGAAGAAACGGCGGACCGTCGTAAAACTGCAGCAACAGGGCGGCAAATGGGCAGCGACCGACCAGCGCGGCAACATATATCAAGCAGACCATGTAGTGTTGAATGTGCCGATTCACCAATTGCCCGAGCTCTTGGCGCCTTCCCTGCTCAACAAGCTGAAAAAGCCGCTGCAGGAAGGAATTGCCACTCCAACTTGGACCACTTTGTCATTGTATATCGCTGTCGATTCGTCAAAACTGGAAGCCCCATTGCCGCTATTCCGCCAAATCGCTGCAAAAAATGGAGTAGGCTTGGCCGAGGGCGATTACTTTTTCATGTCCTCTTCAAGGCCGGATGATTTGCTGCGGGCTCCGGCAGGCATACAAACCGTAACCATCTCTACCCATACCCGCTTCGAAAACTGGGATACGAAGGACAAGTACGAGGCTTCCCGTGAAACTGTGTCTGGCCGCATTCTCAGGGCCATAGAAAAATTGATCCCTGGCTTCCAGGAAGCCATCCTTTATCTTGAAACCGGTGCACCCAGGGCGTGGGAACATTATACCGGGCGTCCGAACGGCTATGTTGGAGGCTTTCCGCAAACTGTCAACGCCGCTTTGTTTAACGCCATTTCACACCGTTCCGGACTGCCGGGCCTTTATGTCTGCGGCGACCACATTTTTCCGGGAGCCGGCACAATCGGAGTGGCAACAAGCGGAATCCACGTTGCCCGCACGATTTCCGGGAAACGCTTAATTTATTGACGCTGCATGTTAACCATTCCCCAACCATGCCTTAGTGCCTAATTAAAGTTCAAATAATATTTCATTCCTAGTTGCACTGCCTTATAATAAGGAAAAACATTTGTTCAAGGGGAAAACTCAATGATGCAGTCACCTGCTACACGGCCGCCGATGCTCGCCTGGTTTGTTCTAATCGTCAGTGCATTTATTCTGGTATCTATGCTTCCAATTGTTTTTATGACCGCCCTCCTTCCCATTTGGAAGCCGGAAGAATTCAGTGTAGTGTCAGTGGTTATGCTGCTGGTTGCTCTTAGCTTTGCAGCAGGGGCTTTGCTGGCCATCCGATGGGCAAAGCGTACAATTGGAAGTGCAGTCCGGCGCAATAGCGCATTGGAAGAGAAATCAACAGAACTTCCTTCTGCCTTTCCTGAAGCAGAAAAAGCAGGAGGAAAGAAAAAACCGGTTTGGCCATGGCTGGTGATAGCCCCTGGTGCCCTGCTGCTGGTCAGTACAGGACCGGGTGCAGTTATGCTGCCGATTATGCCATTGTTCTTAGCTGGAATGTCTACAGATTCCGGCAATACATCCGATTACGTTCCAGCCTTAATTATCCTTATCGACTATGGCATTATTGGAATTTATGGTTACTGGCTATTCCGCGCCATTAAAGTGCTTCGAAAAACGTAAGACCGATCCTGTCTTCCTTCTCTTGCAAAGCAAAAAAGAAGCTGTTGAGCCAATTGGCTCAACCGCTTCTTTCTATGCTAGTGCTTGTCAATCAGCAGATGCCAGCGGCTTGCTTTCTGCTTTGTAAGGAATAATTTTGATGTGCACATCGGCATTGCCAAGCACTGCTTTTGATACCGGACAATGTACATGCGTCTCATCTGCCAGCCGCTGCACTTCGCTTTCGTCCATTCCTTCGATTGCAACTTCCAAGTCCATGCCGATTTTGTTAAATCCTTCATCCATTGGATCTGTGAACAGTGATACGATGCAGCTTACCCGTGTCCGGGCCGACTTCCCTTCATCCTGCATGATTTTCGCTAAAATGAAACTGAAGCTGGTGCTGTATCCCAAAGCTAAAAAACGGCCCGGATTAAAAGCTGCTTTCGGTCCTGCGCCTCCAAGTTCCGCTGGAGCATCAACCGGAGCTGAAAAGGCTCCATCCTCCAAATAACTTTCTCCGCCTGGCCCGTCAATCGTGATGGCAGCAACCGACCGGTGCAGCAATTGTGAACCGTCCACTTTCAAAATCCCCTTTCCGGATTTAATTTTCACTGTCAGTATACGCCCCTGGCGTTCCCTTTCACATCAATCGGCTCATTGAAAAGCAGTGTTTTCGCCTTTAAATAAAAGCCCGCAACATTTTCTCATCCAGTTGCAGCATCCATTTCCGGATGGAACGGCGATGGCGCTTTTCTGCCGGCAAAATTTCCTTCGCCCGGTCCAGCAGCTCGCTGCAGCGCATCTCCATTTCCGGTTCTTCTTGCCAGCAATGCTCCGACAGAAAATAGGAAAGCAGTTTAATGGCTTCGATATAGGTGTTCAAACTGGCAGGGGCAAGAAGATTGATGCCAATCAGCAGCAACGCTGCTTCATCGTCTTCTTCCAAGTCTTCTTTATCCGGTCCGTACAGCTGGCTAAACGCTTTCATTTCTTCAAACAGCACCGTTACTTCTTCCAACACCAAAGCCGCGACATGATCTTCATTAGAATGGATTAACATCTTTCTTCCCCCCTCTTAATTTGGCACGTTCTTGTATTGCCGGTCTATTTGCAGCATGTAGTATTAATAAGTATAATTCTCTGCGGCTGCTTCGTTCTCCTTTTTATTATTCTATTTTAAGAATAAATATTACCATGTTTTTCTTCTTTTATTTTCATTGTCCGAATAAAAAAGAAGAATTAAAAATTGTCCGAAAATCGCTCCTTTCTAGGTCAACATGTTCATTATTTTACAATATAAAAAGAGATGGCAGAATGAATACAGTTTCATCCAACACTCTCTTTTATGCATCAAATATACAAAAAACAGTTTCAACACTTAATTTCAAAGGACTTCAAAATCCAAGTCCTCTTCATTCAACAAGCTTTTAATATTAGAGACCGATAAATCGCTTATACGGGCTACTGCCTCGTAAGTGGCTCCTCCTACATGCGGAGTTGCCACTACATTTTCAAGTTTCGGCAATTCGCTGTCCGGCGGTTCTTTTTCAAATACATCCAATGCTGCGCCTTTGATTTTCCCGCTCTTTAACGCCTCGATCAAATCTTTCTCGTGAACCAATTGCCCACGGGAAATGTTCACCAAAAAAGCGCTCGGTTTCATCAGCGAGAGCGTTTCCTTGTTTACCAAATGCCTATTTTTAGCAGTCAGGCTCGTAGCGATAATGATGTAATCGGCTTCTTTAAACAATTCATCACGCTCGACAAAACGGACGTTAAGCTTTTCAGCCAACTCATAATCCTTGTAATTGCCATAAGCCAGCGTTTGCATATCGAAGCCCATCGCCCGCTTCGCCAAAGCTTTTCCAATTGCACCAAAACCGATGATGCCCAGTTTTTTCTCATAAATTTCATATCCCATTGTTGTATCCCAATAGCCCGACTTTACTTCCTTGTCTTTTCTAGGGATGTCCCGGGCAGCTGACAGCATCAAGCCAAAAGCATGGTCGGCCACCGCCTGTGCATTCAATCCCGGAGCGCTTGTGACGCGGATGCCTTTTTGTTTGGCATAAGCAATGTCAATATTGTCGACGCCCGCTCCAAACTTCACGATGTATTTTAAATGTGGGGCAGCATCCATAACCTCTTTATCAATTTTCACGATATTCACCAAAATAATATCCGTGTCTTTAACTTCGTTTTTCAGTTCTTCCTTATCGATTCCCTTATCGGTGTACAAGACTTTTACGTTTCCGATTTTTTTCAGCTCTTCGATCAAATTCGGATCCGCTCCATAAAATGCTTCCCGCAGCATCAGCAAGATGTTCATAAAACCCCTCCAGCTACTGAATTTTTTCATCGCTTCTTATGCGATAAGCTAACTTCTACTTAAACATACTACAGCTGAAAGCAAAATTCATCGGTATCCATTCATTTGGCCGGAAGGCATGCATGAAAAAAACAGCGGAAGCCCCGCTGATTTTACTCACTTCGTACAATATAGGCAGATATCGGTTTTTCCCCTTCAAAGCCTTCGCCGTTGTAGATAACCCCCAGCTCTTTTACGAAATAATAGAGAATGGCGACGTATTCCTTTAAACTATCCGCCAGAACGAGTCGATCTTCGTATTCGTGGTCCACTTCGACAATTTGGCCGTAATATCCTTTGGTGTCAGGATCCAAATCAATGGCGATAAAGTTTCCACCGCCGTCGTGGTAAATCGGTATTTTCTGCGCCAGCATAAAATTGTCTTTTACAAAGCCTTCCGGTATTGATTGGACTTCTTCCCGGCTGATCGCTTCCCGCGCTGCTTCTTCGGCTTCCAAACGGATTTCTCGCAAATTCATCAGGGGATATCCTGTAATGTGGGCATAAGCAGGATGTCCGGCTTCCACTAACTCCATCCACATATCCAGATCGTTGCCATCGCAGTAGCGGTACAGCGAGACAAAGTCCCCGACAGGTTCTGCTTCGCATAAGTGGAAAACAGCGTCAATGTCATCACTGGCATTCCCTGGCAATAAAGGCACAACAGCTTCCCCAAATTTGGCTTTTAAATATTCATGGTATTCCTGCCAGAGTTCCAGAAATGGCATAGCTTGATAGCGAGCCAGAAATTCTTTCATCCCTGGTACGGAATGGTAAACGCCATAACGGTGGTCCAACTTAATCAGGCTGTTTGTTTCTTTACTTTCGTTTTGGGCATTCCCGGATTCAAGCGGTTCTGCCTTCTGCCATACACACTGATAATTCAACCCGTTTTCCATCATCTCTGCAATTGCATAACGCAGAATTTCATCCCCGTATGCGTATTCATGGAGTTGAAACGAATGAGGCTGCTTTGTCATCGGATGGATCAATTCAATTTCTTCCGTTTGGGCGATATTCTCATATTTGCTTTGAAAGGGATTTGGCACATCTGTATCTAGTTTTATTCCGTAATGGTCGGAAAACAGCAAGGCAGCTTCTTTAAAATACAATAAGTTCCAGCCATTTTCGTACATGGGATGACCTCCTCCTGATTTAGCGTTAAGGCAATTCATATATTTCTTTTCTATACCCGCCTTATAGCCAAATTAGGCTTAACTCTATGCACAAACAGATTGCATCCCAATTTCCATATACAGCTCTGCCTCTTCTGCCAGATAGGCGTTCCAGCAGTTCTGCGATACTTCGACAAATTAAAAAGGAACTTTTCCATTTCCGGTTAAGTTCCTTGTCAATATGTATAGATTTAACTGTGCAATTGGTTATACTCTCTCGCCAGATAAACAGGCGTTAAGCAGTATAATTCCTGATGATGGCTGTTTGCAATATGAAGCAAATCTTTAAAAATTTGTTTGGAGACATTGAACATATACATGGCATCCGGCATATTCTTTAGTTTTTCTGTCGCCTGCTCCCATTTCACTTCTTCGATTTCAACCCATGCACTTTTCGACTGGCCATCGTTTTGAACGGTCAATCTGCCAAACAATGTAATGAATTTTTGTCCATTTTCCTCGTAGGTGTCTTTTACACGCGTAAACGTATATTGGACTTTTTCGGTAGTCAAAAGCTGATTATGCTGCATCAAGTTCCATCTCCTTCTTAAATTGTCGGCTTGGCTAGGCATCAAGAAAGAACAACGATTAACTTTAAGATACGAATCAGTAAGGCCAGGAAAACAAAGAGAGGTTAAAAGGCACAAGGGAGAAAATTTTGTAAAAACAATCCATGACTAATCCCTCCTATTGTGCCGATGCGAAAACTTTCAAACTATGGATGCATCTTTCATTTGCTTATCGCAGTTTATAAGTCCTCTGTAGGATGATTCATTTCATTGCCTAAACAAATAGTAACGCATAAAACAATGTTTGTGTCAGAAAATTTACAATTTAATATCAATTAGTTATAAACCCATCCTTTTATTCAGATTTTTACCAAAAAACTTCTTTACTTAGTGGAAGAATGGGATTTATTTTTCGAGTACAGATGCCTATTCTGAAAAGCTTCTGACATACTTTGGGCCAAACCTGCTGCTGGTGGAAGTAAGCTATGAAGGCCAGAAAATTGGAATGTCCTTAAACTTCCTTTATGTAAAGACCATACATATTCACTTATCCGGAACCATGCGGGAGTTCAATTCTTTGTCTCTTGCATTCATATTGCGTTATGCTCTGGCGGTCGGAGGGAAGAGAACAGCGTGGAATTGATTCATGAAGGCGGCGGCCGGACAAATGCACCGGACAACTCTCTTTATCTCTTTATCTCTTTAAAAAGCAATTTGGCAAAAATACTTCTTTCAATCTTTGTGTAGCATGGCAAATATGGAACGAATCTGTTTATCACCAGCTTTGTGAAGCAACGGGCACTCCCATCGATTCGGATTACTTTCCTGCCTACCGCTCTGCCTTCTCCTTTGAATTCAACTAACTGTCTGCAAACAATCCGGGAATAGCAAAAGGCAGTTTGGAATATCCAAACTGCCTTTTAGATTCACCCTTTTTCTACTCAATGGGAATACGATGTCCCTGATGATCGCTATGCAAATTCGGCGCTTTTGGTATGCTCAGCGTCAAAACCCCATTTTGGAAAGTGGCCGCTACTTGGTCTTCTTCAATTTCTCCAATATAGAAACTGCGGCGGAATGAGCCATATGTCCGTTCTTTACGGATATAGCGCCCTTCCGGTTCCTCTGTATCGCTTTTCCGTTCTTTTGTACCACGGATTTCCAAATAGCCGTCCCGGTATTCCACTTCGACATTTTCTTTAGAAAATCCAGGCAAGTCCACTTCCAATTCATAGCGATTTTCTTTTTCCTGGATGTCCACTTGCGGGTAGTGAGTCTCCCCAAAAAATTTGTTGAATACATCTGTTTCTACCGTGCTTTCAAAGAGGCTGGGGAAAAACTCGTTTCGTCTTTTTGGTCTGAGTTTAGCCATGACACTCTTCTCCTTTTATAGTTTTAGCCTTTTGCCATGCTTTTTCGATCTTCCTTGAACCTTCCTGAACGTGCTTCTTCATGAAGGATTAATACCAGTTTTATTTTTAGCGCTAATTCACCACCCTACTCTTTCCCCTTTACCATGTATCGCCACCGGAAGGCGGTGGCCAAGCGCCAATCATCCGGCGCACGAAGACGACTTGTCCGGCATGGTAGCTATTGTGATTGATAATCACCATGAGCAGATCCGCACGCGTTCTTCTTTTTTTGCCGAAGCCTTCTTCCGAAAAATCTTTTGCCGACTCCTGTTCAGCTTGCTGTAGGCCGGCTGAAAACCGCTCAACTTCCTGGACCCAGTCCTGCTCACTCGCTGGCCTCGGATCTTCAGGCCAGGTTTCTGCCGCATGTTCCGGATTTCTCGGCGCCTCGCCTTTTAAGTAGGCCAGCATAAAGTCTTGCCAGTAATTCATATGCCACAGCAGCTGCCACACAGAATGCGGACACTTTTCCGGTCTCTCACCAGCTTCCTGCCAGTCCAGCCCTTCAAAGACAACGGCCGCGTCTGTATGTGCACTCGTCCCCCGGATGCCTTTTTGCAAAAATTCATTGGCCACGCATGTTCCTCCTGTTCCTGAATGCCTTGCACATACTGAAAAGCTTAACTTGTTGCCAAAACAAATGACTTTCTAGAAGAATGGTTTCTGTCGGCATGCGGACGATTTCTACTATCGCCAGACGCCTCTTATGAACCGCTTCTTTTTCAGGATTTTTTCTTTTTTCTTTTCTTTTTGCCTTTCTTTTTGTCTTTCTTTTTTTCTGCCGTCTTCTCTGTCTCCAGTTCCTCATCTTCTTTAAACAGCTGTTTCGGTTTTTCCAGAAGCCCGATCAAATCTCCCAGGAATTTCGCAGCCGGAGCTCCGTCAATCGCCCGGTGGTCAATTGTCAAACTCAATGGAAGCCGTTTTCTTTCCTGTACTTTTCCGCCTTCGAGTGCCAGGTAGGTTTCAATCGTTCCAACGCCCAGGATCGCCGTTTCCGGTGGATTGATAATAGGCGTGAAAAATTGGATGCGGTATGCCCCTAGACTGGTGATGGTGAACGTACTGCCGGCACTTTGTTCATTCGCCAATTGGCCGTTCCTCGCTTTTTCCGCGAGGTCCGCAAGATGTTTTTGCAAATCGCCAAGCGAGTGCTTGTCTGCCTCTTGTAGAACCGCGACTTGGAGGCCGCGATCCGTATCAACCGCAAATCCCAGATTGATTGCTTCTTGCGGAAGGATTTGCCCTTCTTTAATATGGGCATTTACGAGCGGATGCTTGCCTAAAGCCAGGGCTGCAGCTTTTGCAACGACGGCTGTCCAACCTGCTTCTTTTCCTGATGCATCTTTTTTGCTGTGCAGTTTTGTAACATCGGCCCAAGCTGTCTCAGTAAGCTGCGCACTGTTTTGCAGACTTTCTGTCATGCGTCTGGCAATCACTCCCCGAATCCCAGAAAACGATACAGCATCGGATTCGCGGTCGTTTTCTTCCGGTTCAAGTATAGCCTCCGCCTGTTCAGCAAGCGCTGCTTGTTCTTGCTGTGCCAGTTCTTCTTCTAGCGGTTCCTCATTTGGCAATTCTTCATTTTCCATATTTTCTTGCGCTGTTTCTTTCTCAGGCACTTCTTTTGTTTGTGCTTTATCTAAAGCTTTGCCTGTTGTTGATTCTTCTGGTGTCGGTTCTTCTTCCGGCTTTTCTTGCTGTGGTTCTTCCGCTTTTCCAGCAGGCTCTACTACTGCGGCTTGGCCCGCCACTCTACGGATGTCTTTTTCGGTAATTTTGCCGTTTCTTCCGGTTCCAGCAACAGACTCTAACGGAACATTCAGTTCCCGTGCCAGCTTGCGCAGCCCAGGCGCCAATCGAACCGTTTTGGCTGGTTCGGTTTGCCCGGAAGCCTCTTTTGGCTGTTCTGCGTTCTCTGTTATCTTCTGTTCTTCCCGCTTTTGCCCATCACCTGGATTTTTTGTTTCCGGCTCTGTGTTTTCTACGATTTTCTGCTCTTCCGGTTTTGTTTCCTGCGTGTTTTCTGCTGGATTAATCGTTGCCAGCACCTCCCCGACTTTAGCTGATTCGCCTCTTTTATAAATAATCTCATTGATGGTGCCGCTGGCTTCCGCTTCTACTTCACTCACTTCTTTTTCTGTCTGGATTTCAAGCAGTCGGTCTCCTTCTTTTACAGCGTCTCCTTCAGAGACGAACCAGATGACCACTAAGCTTTCGTTGACATCCTCCCTTATTTTCGGCAATTTCACTTCGATCATTCGAACGCCTCCAGTTTCATTCTTCATCCATTAATGCTTTTACTTGTTCGAAAATTCTGTCCACATTCGGTATGACAAAATCTTCAAGCGGACGGCTGTAAGGAATTGGCACATCCGGATTGGCTAAGCGGCGCGGCGGAGCCTCCAGATCGTAAAATACTTCCTCCGCCACAATTGCAGTCACTTCGGCAGTCATGCCATAGGATTTATAATCTTCATCAACGACAAACAAGCGATGTGTCTTTTTGACTGACTGAAGAATCGTGTCTTTATCAATTGGGGCAATAGACCGCAAGTCGATCACTTCGGCTTCAATGCCTTCTTTTGCCAATCTCTCTGCTGCTTCTACAGCGTAATGGGTCATCATTTGGACGCCTACAATCGTGACATCTTTTCCTTCCCTCACGACTTTCGCTTTATCAAGCGGCACTGTATAGGCTTCTTCCGGCACATGTTCAGCAGATACATCCAGTTGTTCCATCCAACCCAATCCCTGCAGCGATTTGTGGAACATAAACAACACCGGGTTGTCGTCCCGGATGGCCGAAATCATCATGCCCTTCAAGTCATAAGGAGTGGAAGGCGCGACCACTTTCATTCCTGGCATATGGCCGAACGTCGCATAAAGCGTTTGCGAATGCTGCGCAGCGTCATTATAGCCTCCGCCGACTGCTGTCATAAGCACCATCGGCAACCGAACATTGCCGCCGGACATATAAGGAATTTTCGCCATATGATTGTAAATTTGATCCATACAAACGCCGAAAAAGTCGACGAACATCAATTCCGCTACCGGACGCATGCCTTCTGCAGCCGCACCGATAGCGGCGCCGATAAAGGCCGTTTCAGAAATTGGCGTGTCCAACACCCGCTGAGCGCCGAATTTTTCAATCAGCCCTTGGGTGGAACCAAAAATGCCGCCGTAATTCCCGATGTCTTCACCGAGTACAAAAACGCTTGGATCCCGCTCCATTTCAAGCGCAATGGCTTCTGCCATCGCTTTGTTCCCGGTTAAAATCCGTTTTTTTGCTGTTTCCATTCGGAATTTTCCCCTTTCATTATTAAGATGTAAAAACATCCTTTAAAGCGGATTCGGGTTCTGGGTACTTGCTGTCTCTTGCAAATTGATATGCTTCATCCACTTTTTTCTTTGCCTGCTTTTCAATTTTTTCAATCTCTTTTTCGGAGACTTGTTCTGCTTCTAGCAGCATGTTCCGCAGCTTCAAAATCGGATCCAATTGGCGCAGCCCCGGAACTTCCGCTTTATCACGGTATAATTCAGGATCTCCTTGGAAATGCCCTAAATAACGATGTGTTTCAATTTCAATGATGGTAGGGCCCTGGCCTGCCCGTGCTCTTGCAACCGCTTCTTCTGATGCTTTATACATGGCAATCGGATCGTTGCCTTTTACGTATGCCCCTGAAATTCCATATGCCGCTGCCCGGAGATCATTGGATGCAACAGCTGTAGAAGACGCTTTTGGAACAGAAATTCCGTAAGAATTGTCTTCCACTACCACAATAAGCGGAAGATTCCATAACGCCGCCAGGTTCAGCGATTCGTGAAAGGCGCCTGCGTTCGCTGCCCCTTCTCCAATAAAGGCCACTGCTACCCAATCTCTTCCTTGCATCTTGCTGGCCAGTGCTGCACCTGCAGCATGCGGAATGCCTGCAGCAACAATTCCGCCACAGGAAAATTTAACGTCCGGATCAAACAAATGCATATGGCCGCCTTTGCCTTTGCCAAGCCCCGTTTCCTTGCCGAAAATTTCGGCCGTCATTTTTTTCAAGTCGACGCCTTTGGCAATGGCATGATGATGCGGACGATGCGGAGCGGTCACTGTATCATCTTTAGTCAAATGCACACAAATTCCCACGGCAGCCGGTTCTTGTCCGGTTGACAAGTGCATTTCGCCTGGAACCGGACCGGCGCCAATATTGAAGACCGGCGCCTTTCCTTCGGTATAAACTTCTACCATTTGGTCTTCGTAATAACGGCTTTTCACCATCTGTTCATACATCCACTTCAGTTTTTCCATAGACACGGCAGGCTGTTTTTCCTCAAAAGTAGCCAAGTTTTTTTCCCTCCCTCTTGAAATAGTGAACTTTGCAAGCGGTGAATGAAAAAGCAAAAAGTCTATCTATAGTTCATACTATATTTTTTCTGTTAATTGTCAATATTTCGAAAATCAATTGCATAGCTTTGAATCATGCTGTCAGCCGGCAATTCGAAGAAATCTTATTCATTCAGGAAAAGCCGTTTAAGGGCAGTCAAATTTGTGTACTTGTGGATAACTATATTGCTTACTGGAAGTTATTTATTTTCGATAAATAGCCTAAAAGACTTGGATAGTTATTTGCGTTTTTTTCATTAACCTTTCAGTACTGGCCGCAAGAAAAGTTAATTCCCCTTTAAAGCCATCACAAAAAGACTATATAAAACCCGGTTTTTATAGTACTATATCATTAAATACATAAGTCTTTTGATTTGTGAGGACTCGATAATTCATATTGAACTTTTAGGAGTGTCTAAGGTGAAAACGAAACAAAATTTGCTAATCCTGCTTCTGATTTTGCTGTGTTTGTTTTTGACCGGCTGCTTCTCCCATACGAACAGCGCTGCTCCTGCACCGGAAGCTGAAGAATTTGAAGCGCGAAGTGCTCCTGTCGCTATCATTCCTTCCAAACTTATAAAATCTTCCAGTGTTTCTTTGTCAGCAGTCGGCGATATTTTAATTCATGAGCGGGTTTATTTGGATGCAAAAACCGGCAGTGGTTTTGATTTCACCCCCATGCTTGATGAAGCAAAACCTTTTCTTGAAGCGGCTGATATCACGATTGCCAATTCCGAAAGCATTGTAGGAGGAGAGTCAATCGGGCTTTCCACATACCCTTCTTTCAACAGCCCTTATGAAGTGGCCGATGCGTTGAAAGATACGGGAATCGATGTCGTGTCCATGGCGAACAACCACACGCTCGACAGAGGAGAAAAGGCAATTCTCAGTGCCATTAATTACTGGGATCACCTCGGAATACACCATGCAGGCGCTCATGCCTCGGAAGCAGAACGAAACAAACTCACAACGCTAACAAAAAATGGTATCAAGTTTTCTTTTCTTTCTTATACGTATGGCACAAACGGCATTCCAACCCCCAGCGGCAAAAACTACTTGCTTAACCGGATCGATAAACAAACATTGCAAACTGATTTGGCAAAAGCCAAAGGTGTTTCCGATGTAGTCGTATTAAGCCTGCATTTCGGAAATGAATACGAAACGATGCCTACTGAAGAACAAGTCGAACTCGCCCATTTTGCCGTAGAACAAGGTGCCGACTTGATTTTAGGGCATCATCCTCATGTTCTGCAGCCAGTAGAATGGATTCAAACCACTGATGGCAGAAAAAGTTTTGTTATTTATTCCTTAGGCAATTTCCTTTCAGGGCAAGAAGGCTTGGAAAAGCAAATTGGCGGCATTCTTCACATTCAAGCGGTCAAAACGACAGACGCCGAATCAGCCAAGATTGAATTGGTAAAACCATCTTTTACCCCCACCTTCGTGGAAAGCGAAAACCAAAAAAATTACAATGTCACCTTATTAAAAAATGCGAACCCTGAAGCGAATCAGTCCATCAAACAGCATATGGCCAGATGGGTCAAAGATCTGGCATTTGATGAATAATCAAAAAGAATGCCGCGTTCACTCTTGAAAGTGAACGCGGCATTCTTTTTGTCTTCTTTAGGCCTTAATGCGTTTTTGTTCCATTGCTGCTCCTGCGGCAAAGCCGATAGCAATGCCAAATCCGATTCCCACTGCCGCGTTGCCAAAAATCAGCCCTAATATAGCGCCGATGATTGTTCCCAATATAATTCCAATTGCAATAAATGGTGTTTTGTTGCCGGTCTCATTTTTGTAGTTTGCTGCCATCAGGTTCACCCTTTCCATTCCGCAAGGAGATTCGGCCTAAGGCCTGCCGAACCTTCAATAGATGTCTGAAGCATGGAGCTTATGCCGGTGGCTGATTGAAGCTATAGGCTTGGCTAGTATGCAATCCGAAATAGAAATGCCCTTTTTCGCTTAATGGCGTTTTGCCGATTCCCTAATCGCTACTTCTTTTCCCGGTTCAAGCCGAATAGGCTCTCCATCCTGATAAACCGTTACAGGCTCACCTTCGACTAAAAGGTACTTCACCGCATCCTGTTCTATGCGCAAGAAAATCAGCCTGCTCTTGTACTGAAAGTGGAAAGCAAAAGCATTCCATGCTGCCGGCAATGAAGGAGCAAAGCTTAAGCCCGCCTCTTTAATGCGCAAACCGGCAAATCCATACACAATGGCAAGCCAGGCACCACCCATATTCGCCATATGGAGTCCGTCTTTTGTATTGCCGTGGCTATTGTCCAAATCCAACCGGGCTGTTTCCTTAAAATAATGATATGCCTTATCCCTATACCCCAATTTGGAAGCCATAATGCTAAAAATACAATAAGAAAGCGAAGAATCGTGTGTGGTAATTTGTTCATAATAGTCATACGAATTCTTGATCGTGGCCAAATCCTGTTCGTCTTCAAGCAGAAAATGGGCTAAAACCGTATCAGCTTGTTTACAGACCTGGTATCTATAAAGCGTAAGCGGATGATAATGCAGCAAAAGCGGGAATTTATCTTTTGGGGTGTCCTTCAGATTCCAACGCGCTTTTTGCAAAAAACTGTCATCCTGTGCATTGATTTTAAGGGTTTCATCATAAGGCAGATACATTTTTTCGCCGGCTTCCTGCCAAGCCGCTGCTTCTGTTTCGTTGAGTGCCAGGCGTTCTGCGAGCTCATTCAAATGAGCTTCATCTTTTTCCTGAAGCATCCGGTAAACTTTGGCGGCCCAAAGCAGGTTATGCTTGGCCATCACGTTGGTGTAATAATTATTATTGACGATGCATGTATACTCGTCCGGGCCGGTAACGCTGTCGATTTTAAAAGCAGTGCCGCTCATATGCCCGGTATCGATCCACAAACGCGCCGTTTCAAACAGCACTTCTGCTCCCGCTTCATTTAAGAATGCTTCGTCTCCAGTCGTCAAATAGTACTGGACATAGCTATAAGCAATATCTGCACTAATATGGTATTGCGCCGTTCCTGCCGGAAAAAACGACGAACTTTCCGGTCCGTTGATGGTCCGCCAAGGAAACAAAGCTCCCTTTTCATGGCCAAGGACTTTTGCACGCGCTTTTGCGCTTTCCAAAATCGAATAGCGGTATGTCAGCAAGTTTTTTGCGATTTCGGGATTGGTCATCAAAAATACCGGAAATATGAAGATTTCCGTGTCCCAAAAATAATGCCCTTCATACCCTTCTCCCGACAAACCTTTTGCCGAGATATTGCTGTGCGGATCTTTCCCGACCGATTGAAGCAGCTGGAAAAGGTTGAACCGGATGCTTTCCTGCATGGGCTCGTCGCCGTCAATTTCAACATCCGAATGCAGCCAAAAACGGTCCATATATGCCCGCTGTTCCACCAGCAAATCCTCAAAACTTTTGCCTTCCAGCCGTTCCTGCAGCATCCGAGCTTCTTCCACCACTTCAATTCCGTGCCTCAATGTATCGGTATAGACGCTGAATTTCGTAAACTCAATCGGCCGCCTGCCTTCGCATACATAAGTTTCCTCTACGCGGCTGCCTTCAGTCTGGCTGTTGTAAGCATATTCCTCAGCCTGGATATCAGTGGCTGTTACACAAGCCACTTCAAGTTGGGTAACATAGGTCAGGCACTTCACAACGCTAAAATCTTCTTCTTTTCGGGCTTCCGTCACATAAAGCCTTTTTGCATGGCCCGACCCTACACGCGGATCGCTGGCATCTACAAAGTTCGAGACGTCCCCATCTACTGCCGACGCAATCTTTATTTTACGGATCCCTTCTCCCGGCTCAATTCGGATGGAAAGGGCAAATAACTCCCGTGTGATAAAAGAAGCCATACGCCGGAAAACGATCTTCACTTCTTTTCCTTTCGGTGATTTCCAATGGACGATACGCTCTGCAAAACCGGCATCCATATGTAAAATTCTTTCAAAATGAATTATCTCTCCTTCAAACAAGGAAAACAATTCGTCATCCACATATATTTGGACCGTTTGGGCATCAATCACATTGAGTATTTTTTGCTGCATCACCGGAAAGCCGTATAATTTCTCCCCATACGCAATTTCCGTTTCGTCATGATATGCGTTGATATAGGCTCCCCGGATTGAACTGAACAGCTCCGGGTAGCCTTCCTCAAAATTCCCTCTAACGCCTAAATAGCCATTTCCCAATGACAAAATGCTCTCATCAAGCAAAAGGTCAGGGTTCTCCAGTCCGCATTTCATCAATTTCCAGGTCATCGGTTTCACTCCTCAGCCGGTCCCTTTGGTGGTCAAAACATTAGCATTTATTGATCCGTTTCTTTCAATGCCGTCTGGTGCCGGTATCGCTCGACAATTTCTTCAAAATCCAATTGTGAAGTAGCCTCGACTAAATAGTCAGCATCAGAAAGCTGTGCAGCGTCTCCGACGCCTACCGAAAACATATTGGCTGCATTGATGGCTGCAACTCCTGCCGCAGAATCTTCTATGCCGATGCATGCCGGATATTCAATCCCGAGAGCATCGGCAGCGGCCGTAAATGTTTCAGGATCGGGTTTGCCCTTACTTACTTGCGATGCATCGACAATGTAATCAAAATAATGGGTCAACCCAAGCTGGTCCAATACATACAGTGCATTCTTGCTTGCCGAACCCAAGGCGATTTTAAGGCCCTGTTCTTTGTTGGCCGCCAACAATTCTTCGATGCCCGGCAGGACATTGGATGAATCGATGGTTTCAACCAATTCCAGATACAACTCATTTTTCCGATTGGCCAAGTTTTCTTTTTCTTCATTAGACAGCTCGGATAAGGAAGGATCCAGTTTTAGAATCAGTTCCAAAGAATCCATCCGCCCTATTCCTTTCAACTGCTCATTGAACTGCCGGTCAATCGATATATCAAGTTTTTGCGCAATTTTCTGCCAGGCCAAAAAATGAAATTCTGCTGTATCTGTAATTACGCCGTCTAAATCATAAATGAAGGCTTTCGGATATATGCTGATAGTAGACGCCTCCTCTTTGTCACCGCTTTTCCTTCCTTATTAAGCTGTGATTTTTTTCTTCGTTTTTAAAGCAAACCGGTAAAAGGCAAGAAAAGAAAGATATGCGCTGATCGATGCGGCAAAAAGCGGCAGCAAAAATAAGAGTTTTGCAGTACTGACATAAAATATGGCAAGATTGCTTGCAAGAATAAACAAACTCAACAGCGGATTGCCAATGGTGACGTAAAACGCATTTTTCATTAAGGACCGTTGTGTCATGTCAAAATGCGCACTCAGCGAAAAAAAGTTCAGCGTGCAAACAAAAAGGAACAGCCCAATGAATGCAAAGAGCATGCCGAAAAACCCGTTCGCCGCTTTGAAAAAGTAGAAATCCACTAGCCAAACCAACCAGATTCCCATTAAAAAGATGCCGGAGAATAAGCTTTTCCGATAATTCGCTTTTGCATGGAACAAATAGGCCTTCGTAATTGACGGCTGGTCTTTTTGGATAATCCACTCACGCACCGTGGCAAATAATGCGATTGTACTGGGCACCAATACCGCCGGAAACAACCCGGCAATCGGCAGCAAGTACCACACAAATCCTTCAGTGAATCCATTGAGGTAGACGCTGAACAGCACAAACAATAATGGAAGGTTTGCGATAAACCATAAGATATTAGCAGCAGAAAATCGCATGAGCCATTCAGCGTAAACGTATAAAGTACCAGCTAATCCGGGCATTTCGCGCATCGTTCATCACCACTTTTCTTTATTTTACTGCGCCTTCCCCAATCCCTTTGATGATGTGTTTTTGGGCCATCGCATAAAAAATGATGACAGGGATGATGGTAAGCGTGAGTCCAGCCATAGCCAAATTCCATTGGATGGTGAACTCCCCAAAGAAAAAGAACGTCGATAACGGGATGGTTCTGAGGGCTGTATCAATCAGTGTTAAGGACGGCAGCAAAAAGTCATTCCATATACTGATGACATTTAAGATCATGACAGTCGCCGTAATGGGTTTCAGCATCGGAAAAATGATTCGCCAAAAAACGCCGAACTTCGAAGCTCCGTCTATCGTCGCCGCTTCTTCCAACGTAATCGGGATGGATTTGATAAAGCCGTGGTACAAAAATACCGAGAGGCTGGCATGGAATCCGATATTCATGAAAATCAAGCCTTCCCGGGTGTTGTACATCGGGATATTCAAATTTTCGGTGATGGCGCTCATAAACTGCATAAGCGGCATCATTAAAGTCTGAAAAGGAATCAGCATCGTTGCAATGAATGTCATGAAAATGACCGTACTCCATTTGCTGTCTGTCCGGACCAGCATCCACGCGGTCATAGAAGACAAAATGACAATCAGCACGACCGACACGATGGTGATATACAGGGAGTTTCCAAGTGCACTGAGAAAATTCATTTTTTCCATTGCTTCCAAATAATATTGAAAACTGAAGTTATCCGGCAGCGCCAAGGCGTTGTCATAAAGTTCCTGCCGGTCTTTGAACGAATTGACGAAAATGATGTAAATCGGCGACAGGAAGAAAAGGGCGAGCAAAATGAGCAGCACAGATTTTAAGATGCTAGAAGTTTTTCTCATCACATTTCGACCTCCCGCTTTTTCGTCATGTACACTTGGGTCAACGTAATCGCAGCGACAATCAAGAAGAACACAATAGCTTTCGCCTGCCCAAACCCGTAATTGCTGCTGCCGAAAATTTCCTGGTAAATGTTCATGGCAAAGAGTTCCGTGGCATTGGCAGGCCCCCCGCCCGTCAGCGACAAATTGACATCGTAGATTTTAAAGGCGGACGAAAGCGTCAAGAACAGGCTGATCGTCAAAGCCGGCATCAACAGCGGGAACGTAATGCGGGTAAACCGCTGCCACGTGCTGGCGCCATCGATTTTTGCCGCTTCCACCACATCATTCGGAATCGCCTGGATGCCCGCAATATAAATAATCATGATGTAGCCGGCCATTTGCCACGTAAAAACAAATACCAAACCATATAAAGCAAATTGCGGATCCACCAGCCAGTTGAAAAACACCTGGTCCAGCCCGGTCACTTCTCCAAGAAAAGAAAACACATCCACGAAAACAAATTGCCAAATATACCCGAGGATCAACCCGCCGATCAAGTACGGCATAAACAGCAAAGTACGTGCAGCATTCGCTGTTTGGATTCTGGAAGTAACCAACAAAGCAAAAGCCAACCCAATAACATTGATTGTAATGACGGATAGGACAGTGAACAAAGTCGTCAGCCACATCGACCGGAGAAACTGGTTGTCCCCCCATAATTCCACAAAATTATCCAGGCCGACAAATACTTTCGGATTTGCTCCGATACCGTCCCATTCAAAAAACGAATAATAAATGCCCACAAGAAACGGAATGAGTACAACAATCGTAAAAATGAAAATCAATGGAACAGTAAATAAGAGAAACCATTTAAGTTTATTTCGATTTGGCACGCCCACCCCTTCTTTCCGGCGAATGATCTAGACATGTTTAAGGAATAGTGGACACGCCAAGAGGCGTGTCCAGACTGTATACAAAGTGTAAATTAAATGAATAGCAATGCATAAAACCAACCGGTTCGGCCACTTCGCTTTCCGTGGGCTCAGCTTCAGCCTCCTCGCTGCTTCGCACCTGCGGGGTCTTCAGCTTTCGCTGTCCCACAGGAGTCTACGTGGCCGGACCGGTTGAAGTGTCTCTCTTTGATTCAATAGTGAATGTGAATCGGGTTGAAGCTTAAACAGACAGCCCTAGAGGCAAATCGACACCTTTTAATAGCTTCATGTTTAGGATCCGGAATGGAAGCCGGCGGAAAACCACTGCTCCTGCATCGCTGCGCTAGCTTCGGCGCAAAGGCTTGTCCTTTTGCAAGCTTCGGCCAATGCCTTTCCAGCGGGATAGCGAAGTGCCGAAATCCACTCGGGACGCTAGTTCTGAGTTAGTTCGGCGCGAGCCCGCGGAACGCGTCCGGCTGGAATGGAGGATCCGGGACGCCCTGTTGTCTGTTCATCCATTTCTCATACGTTGAGTTCTTTTGTCTACAAGGTCGGGCACGCCTCTTGGCGTGTCCAGATTCACTTCTATTTGATTTACTGGGCACCTTTCCATGCTTCGTCCATGCCCGCAATCAGTTCTTCGCCGGTCATGTCTTCCGAGAAGAATTGCTGCGCCAGCGGAGTCAAATCATTCGGCACAATATTCGCCGGATAGTAGTTGATCGCCCATGGAATGGTTTCGCCGCTGTTGCTGGCGTCAAGAACCGCTTGTGACAATGGGTCCAGTTCCCCTGCATCAATATTGGTCAGAGCCGGCACAAAGCCGAACTCTTCCACAATATAGCGGTGCCCCGTCTCGCTTGTGGACATCCAGTTCAGGAAGTCATTCGCGGCTTTGATCTCGCCTTCTTCTTTTTTGCTGTTGATCACCCAGTTGTTGCCGACGCCTACCGCTAATTTGTCATTGCCCATCAGCGGAAATGGCATCATACCCACTTCGAAATCGAATTCAAATTCGGACAGCATGCCAAATGCCCAGTTTCCCTGGTGGATCATGGCTGTTTTCCCTGAAGCAAAGTCACCGACTTCCTGGTCATAGGTGATGCTGAGCGGGTTCGGCGTATTTGCTTTGATCGCTTCCATAAACTTGCCGAATTCCTGGAATTCCGGCGTTTCTGCCATTGTCACTTCTCCTGCATTCAAGCGGTCAATAAAGTCAAAATGGTCTTCCTGCAAGGCAAATGGATAGTTGCTCGGATGGCCGATCAGGAAGTAGGCATCCTGTGCCAATCCGAAGCCATTAATGCCTTCTCCTTTGAACTTCTCAAGCGTGCTGACAAATGACGCATAATCAGTTACATCTTCCGGTTTCACCAAATCTTTGTTGTAGACAATTCCGAATCCCTCGACGCCATAAGGGACGCCGACAATTTTGTCATCCACTTTCAGTTCCATATCGGGTGCAATGTGTTTTACATATTCTTCATTGCTTAAATCATAGGCATAGGACTTCAATTGCTCTGCTTCTGTTTCGTTTTGAAGCGTAAAGATGGAGGGGCCCTGGTTGCTGTTCAAGCGGATCTGCAATTGCTGCAGGTAATCATCGCCTGTCGTCCCCAATACTTCCACTTCCACTCCCGTTTCTTCCGTGTATTCTTTGGCCATCGCAGCCAGCTGGTCAGAGATTTCCACTTTCCGGTTGAAAACCGTGATTTTTTGGCTTCCTGAATCACCGGAACCTCCAGATTCTCCGCCGCTTTCTTCGCTTCCTCCATCACCGCCGCAAGCTGCCAAAATAAATACGATGAATGCCAATAATAGAACTTTCCACATGTTTTTTTGGTTCTTCATGCAAATTCCCCCTTTTTTAAAGTTTGAATTGCTATAGTGAACAAAACAAGAAGCTGTTTTGCTACTGCCAGAATCAAGCAAGGTGAAAATTTCTTTTATGCGCAGGCCCGGCTCTTCTTTTGGCTTGCGGACATTTTTCTTTGCCATAAGAATTGCGCCAATCTATGTAATAATCCCCGTTTCTCATTAAACCTGTCTCACGTTTTAGTATAAATTTAATATTCGGAATAGTCAATATCTTCTAATTCCCACCGGCTTTTGAACACCAGAATAAAACAGCTAGTATGAGTTTGATAGAAAAATAAAATGGGAAAAATTACAGGCATGGTGAACCATCCGCAACTAATTTAGTTTAAACAAAATTGAAAATACTTAATTTCTAATTTCAGCAGTTATATGATTTAATTAAGAGATACATTAGTTAAATACTACATAAAAGGAGCAGGGAAAATGGCACAAGCCTTACAGAATTCTGAACAAGTAAAAGCGTTTTTTGCAGAGAACAAAAATGCCTTTGAAGAAAAGTTATTGTCAGAGGCTGTGAACGTTAAAGATAAAATTGATGAAATCTTGGCTATCGGGAATATTGATTTGGTTTCCAACGCCCACAAAGTAGTCGGTTATATTGTAGATGGCGAAGAAGAAAAACTAAATCTGTTTGCCAAGCAAGAAGGGATTGCCTGGGCAACCCATTCAATCGATTTGGCTTTCAAGTTGGAATGGGTGCAGGCTATCCGCCGCACACTGTGGACTTTCATCAATCAATACAATCAATTATCCAAAGGCGATTTGGCTCCTGACTTTTTCAAACTCGAAGAAGTTGTAAACAACGGCGTGGATAAATTCCTGAATACCTTTTTTATCAGTTATTCCACTTATAAAGATTCCCTGATTCTGGCTCACCGCCAGCTGGTTGAAAACTTGTCCGTTCCGATCATTCCGATCAACGCTTCGGTCTGCATCCTGCCGCTGATCGGTACAGTCGACTCGTTCCGGACGAACATCCTCGAAGAAAAAGTGCTGACGGAAATCGGCAGATCCCGCATCCAGACATTGATCATCGATTTATCCGGCATCGCTGACATGGAACCTGAAGTCATTCACCACTTGATGAAAATTATCGACGGCACCGCTATGATGGGCTGCAAGTCGATCATTACCGGGTTAAGAGCAGAAGTCGTCAGAAAGATGATCAATTTGGACTTAACATTCGATTCGAAAACACAAACGCTTGGCACGCTTCAACAAGCATTGAAAGAATACTTGATTGCATAAAAGCTCCCGTAAGGAGGCGGACTTTTGGATCCATTAGACATTCTCGAAAACCTCGACCATGTAAAACCGGCCTTTCAACCTATTGTCAGTGCAGTAAAACATACCATTATCGGCTATGAGATTTTTGGCCGTTACCAAGCCGATGGCGAATGGCTCAGCCTGGCAGAATTTTTCCACGATGCCGATGTGCCTGACGAATACAAAGTAGAAGTTGACCATCACCTTCTGCAGCTGGCTATCACCGAAATGCTCCAATCAGGCGCTGCCGGATCATTGTTCATCAACCGAAATGCCAAACAGCTTCTAATCAACGGCGGCGAAGATTTTTTGCATACTTTACTGGAATTTGAAAAACAAGGATTCTCCATGAACCGGTTGGTGCTGGAAATTACCGAACATGATTTTGAAGAACGATTCGATGTGCTGAATCATCTGCTGCTTTATTACAAAACTTACGGCATCCAGATTGCCGTCGATCATGTCGGAGCTAAAAGCTCGAACATCGATCGGATACGCCAACTTAAACCACATATTTTAAAAATTGATACCGGCATTATCCGCCAGAGCAGCCCGGATGTTTTTCAGGACATTCTTTATTCTGTGTCGCTGCTTGCGCGCCGAATTGGCGCGAAGCTTTCTTATGAAAATATAGAGGACGACCATCAACTGTACTTTGCCTGGAAAAACGGCGGCCATTATTACCAGGGCTTCCATTTGGCAAGGCCGTCTTTTGCACCGCAGCTTGATGACTCGCTGCTGATCAATGTCGGCGAAAAAGTGCTCGGGTTTATCCAAAGGGAAAAAACGCTGGTCAAAGAGCGCCTGGCATTTGCTTTAGCCTGTGAGGAAAAGATGAAAAAAATGCCGGTGAAATGGCAGGGCCCGGAAACGGCCGATGCCTTTATCGCTTCTGTCACCGAAGCCTTCGATGAAGAAAGTTTCCGCATCTACGTCTGCAACAGCGATGGCCAGCAAGTGTCTTCAAACTTCAGGAAGAAAGAGGGCAGCTGGGCGATGGAAATGGATCAAAAAGGGTCGCACTGGGCATTCCGCCCTTATTTCCTGGAAAACATCCTGCACATGCGGACATGGCATAAAGGAATCCTGTCCGATCCGTACGCAGATATTGAAACGGCTGAAATGATCCGCACATTCAGTTTCCCGCTATCCGACAAGTATTTTTTGTTTGTGGATATCAGTTATGCGTTTATTTTTGACCATGATTTTTTGTTTATTGAATAGTTCTTCCATAAAAAAAGAAAAACCCACAACCTGTTTGAAATCAATGATTTCACAGGCTGCGGGTTTTTTTGGATTTCCTTAAAATTTAATGATGATACGGGAGGAATCCCCTTTTGCCAGAATATCAAAGCCCTTGTTTACTTCATCCAAAGAAATAAAATCGGTGATCAGCTTATCGACCGGCAGCCGGTCTTCCTGGAACAAATTCATATACCGCGGGATGTCCCGGCTTGGCACGCAGCTGCCGATGTAAGAGCCTTTAAGCGTCCGTTCTTCCGCGGTCAACGAAAGGTACGGGAAAGAAAATTTATGTTCCGGATGCGGAAGCCCGGTTGTGACGGTAGTTCCACCACGCTTCGTAATGGAATAAGCCACTTCCATCGCCGGCACCACTCCAGCTGTCTCAAATGCATAGTCCAATCCCCCGCCGGTAGCTTGGCGGATCTGTTCCACCACATCCGGATCTTTGGAATTGAACGTGTCAGTCGCGCCAAGTTCTTTCGCCTGCTTAAGCTTCGTTTCGTTAATATCAACTGCTACAATCCGGCTCGCGCCTGCCGCAATGGCGCCAAGCAGCGCACTGAGCCCTACGCCGCCCAGTCCGACAACCGCTACGGTGCTGCCGAGTTTTATGCCGGCTGTATTCACTACAGCCCCAACGCCGGTAATGACGGCACAGCCGAACAACGCCGCTTTTTCAAACGGAATGTCTTTGCTGACTTTCACGACGGAATTCCGGGAAACCACCGCATACTCGGAAAATGCCGATACGCCGACGTGGTGATTAACTACGCCTTCTGCATTGTGGAGCCGCTGTCCACCGCCAAGCAAGGTTCCTGCTGTATTCGCGACAGCTCCAGGCTCACATAAAGCCGGGCGCCCTTCACGGCAGGGCCCGCACTGGCCGCAGCTCGGTACAAAGACGCACGCCACATGGTCTCCGACTTCCAAGCCGACGACGCCTTCTCCAACTTCCACAATAACGCCTGCTGCTTCGTGTCCAAGCGCCATTGGCAATGGACGCGGCCGACTGCCGTTCATCACCGATAAATCGGAATGGCAAAGGCTCGCTGCTTTTATCTGGATCAATACTTCTCCCCGCTCCGGAGAATCCAGTTCCAATTCTTCAATCTGAATCGGCTGGCTTTCTTCATACGGAGTCTGGGCTCCAATTTCACGCAATACTGCTGACTTCACCTTCATTTGATCCTCTCCCTATCTGGAATTATTAAGTTCGGCCATTCTGGTTTTATAGAATCAATACAGCTTGATTCCGACAAATTTCAAGTCCGTCATTTCTTCAATGGCATACTTCACGCCTTCTTTTCCGATGCCGCTGCTTTTGATGCCGCCATATGGAATATGGTCATAGCGCCGCACGGATACTTCATTGATCCAGACGCCCCCCGTCTCAATGGCATCTGCCATGCGCATCGCCCGGTTGATGTCGGCGGTAAAGACGCCGGCATGCAAGCCAAAGTCCGTATTGTTGGCATGGGCCACCACTTCTTCTTCCTTTGAAAACGGCATGACGCTGACAATCGGCGCGAACACTTCCACACAAACGACTTTCATGTCAGATGTAACGTTGCTGATAACGGTAGGTTCAAGCATCGATCCTTTGCGGCTGCCGCCCGTCAGTATCGCTGCGCCTTGATCTTCGGCTTCTTTTACCCAGGACTGCGCACGCTGTGCCGCTTCTTCGGTGATCATCGGCCCCATATCGGTCGATTCTTCCAGCGGATCTCCCGTTTTCAGTGCACTTACTTTTTCCACAAGCTTATCAAGGAATTTTTCATAAATCGTTTCGTGGACGTAGATCCGCTGTGCGGAAACGCAGGCCTGTCCGGCATATGTATAGCCGCCGAGCACAATTGCATTGACCGCCACCTCGATATCCCCGTCTTCAAAAATAATATTCGGTGCATTGGAACCCAGTTCAAGCGTCACTTTTTTCCGCTTCGCCATTTCATGGATTTTCCATCCGACGGCACTGCTTCCGGTAAACGAGACTTTTTTGACGTCGGGATGCGTCACCAAAGGTTCCACCAGTTCCTGCCCCGGCCCCATAACGATATTTAACGCACCTTTTGGCAGTCCGGCTTCTTCCAGCAAATGATACAGCAGCACTGATGAAAACGGTGTTTTTTCAGCAGGCTTCAACACGACCGTATTCCCGACTGCAAGTGCTGGCGCTATTTTATGCAGTGCCAGGTTGAGCGGGAAGTTGAATGGTGTGATGGCTGCTACAACGCCTAATGGCACCCGTTTGGCGATGCCGATTTGATTTTCGCCCCCAATGGCGCTGTCGAGCGGAATGGTTTCGCCATAAATCGCTTTGGCTCCTTCTGAAGCAAAACGGAGAACCTGGATTGCCCGCTGCACTTCGACCCGGCTTTCTTTAATCGGTTTGCCGGCTTCCAGTACCAGGGTGCGGGCGAACTCCTCCACTCTTTGCTCCAGCAAATCAGCGGCTTTCCGCAAAATCTCCGAACGTTTATGGGCCGGCATCTTTTTAGTCGTTTCGGTGTATACCCGCTGCGCCGTGTCCACCGCATGTTTTGCGTCTTCCGGTGTCGCACAGGATATTTTTCCAATAGCCTCATTTGTATAAGGATTAAAAACTTCGAGGTCTGTTCTGCCTTCTTTGCTGAGTTCTTCTCCATCAATAATCGAGCCAAAATAATAACTTTTTACGTCAATCATCCACTTGTCCTCCCTTTTTCAATCAAAGAAGACCGGCCCTAACAGCTGATGTCCAGATGCCGCAGGGCCGGTCCAATTAAACTGCCTTATTCATAAAAGCCCTCGGTGGATTTGATGAAATTGCGGAACTGCTTGGAATCGTGTCCATACCATACTTGCGAATTGGTGCGTTCAGCGTATTTTTTGATTTTTTCCACTGCGCTTAAATAGCCCAATGAATCATAAATGATTCCCGGAATTTTAACCGGCGGCCCGTAGTTCTCCGCTGAATACACAGCATCCGACGCCAAAATGACGCCGCCTTCTCCCGGAAGATCAATGTGCAGCCCTAAAAGTCCCCAGGCATGCCCCGGTCCGAAGTTCAAAATCTTAACGCCTTTGACAAGCTCCAATTCATCTTCATGCGGCATAACGGTTTTCCATTTTAAGTCGTTGCCAATCCAAGCGTTGATGTCCGCCCATATGTAGGCGCCCATGTCTTTTGTCATCGCATATTGCTTCATCGTATTTTTCAGTTCAGAATCGTGCACGATAATTGTTGCATTCGTAAACAGCTCGAGACATCCGGCATGATCAAGATGCAAATGGGAAGCAACGACATACTTAATATCATCAGGCCGCAGATTCAATTGCTCCAGCCGGTTGATCAAATAACAGGATTCATCCTGGAACGCCGGGAACAACTTTTGGACGCCTTCCGGCCATCTTCCGTTTTCCCCCATTCCTTCCGGGTTACAGCCGGTATCGAACAGAATTTTTCCATCCGGATGGTCAATCAATACAGCATATACCGGGAATTCAACAAATTCAGCTGGTGGATTGGGATTGTCAATGCTTGCCGGATTATGGGCAGCCACCATGAAGTTTTTATCCATTTTCATTGTTCCTGTATCCAGTACGTATAATTTTGGTTTATCCATTGTATGACCTCCGTCTGCTAATTTTTGAACCTTTTAATTGTATGATCAGGCTTTCTGAAGAATCGTTACCGGTCCATAATGATGGTCGCTCTCGTCACTTCCCGTGCTGCGGATTTATCCAGCGCGAGTTTAATATCATCCATTGAAAATTCAGCATCAATCATGCCGTCAAACGGATATTTCCCTTGCGTGTTTGAAAGAAATTTCAAGGCTTTGTACAAGTACCAGGGATTGTAGCGGACGACCGGAATAATTTGAATTGACTTTCTGGTTAGTAGACCCGGATCGAATTCCACCAGTTTGCCCGGTGTTATATTGCCAATGGTGACGTATTTGCCGCCAGGCCGGATGTAATGGATGCCTTCTGCAAAAGCGGCAGGGACGCCTGCCACTTCCATCGCAAATTCGGCCCCTTTCCCATCCGTAAGATCAAGCACGGCTTTTATCCGTTCTTCGACAGAGCCGTAGTCGTTTAAATTGAGCGTATGGTCGGCGCCAAAAAGTTTGGCTTGCTGCAGCCGGCTTTCTACGCCATCGACCACGATTACTCTGGCGCCTTTTTCCTTGGCTACTGCCGTCGCGTTCAAGCCAAGGCCGCCTGCTCCTTGGATGACAATGGTTTGGCCATACGTCACACCGGCTTTGTCCAAGCCGAAATAAACCTGCGACAAAGCACAGTTTGCACTGGCTGCTGAAGCTTCTGATACATTGTCTGGCACTTTATAGAAGTATTGGTCTGGGTGAATGTAATAGTGCGAAGCAAAAGTACCATGAAAATGGGGGCTTACTTCCGGCGGCTGGTTCCAGAAATCGTAAGCATGTTCACACAAGTGAAAATGCCCTTCCCGGCATGCAGCACATTTTCTGCATGTGATGTAATAAGCGGAAACGATGCGGTCTCCTTTTTGGATGGGTTCGCCTGCGTAATCGGTCGTCACACCGTCTCCAAGCGAATGGACTTCACCGATCATCTCATGGCCAAGGACGCCTTTCTTTTTGGTCGGATGTTGGCCTCTCCATATATGCAGCTCCGACCCGCAAATATTGGAACGCAGCACCTTCAGAAGAACCGCTCCCGGCCCTGGCTTCGGCAAATCATATTCCCGGTAGCTTAACTTCTCCGGCTCATCCATTACGGCCACTCTGCCTTTTGCATGGTTATCGTTCACATTTCCCCACTCCCTTTCCAAAATAAAAAGCGCTTACATTTTCATTATACGTATCAAAAATTTTGCTTTCAATATATTTTCTGATTATTCATAATAATTTAATATGTAATCCACTTAGATTTAATGATAAAAACCGTGCTGATGAATTATCAGCACGGTCTAGATGCAGCAAATGTTTTTTGATGTGCGCTAAGCTCATCTAAATGAGACTGTATCCGCAGAAGTGTCTGGTTTAGTTTTCGCCAGCATAAAACGGGCAAGTACAAGTCCAGCCACTAAAGCAATGGCCATCGTAATGAGCGAACCCACCAATGGCAGCTTGACGGCCATCAAAAACAGAATGCCAAAAACCAGCATCGACATAATAGAAACGGAATTCTAAAGCACCGGATCTCTCACTTTTCTCACTAAATCACTCGATGGGACAGAATCCGTTTCTGCTTCAGCAGCGGCAAGAATTCCTTTAAGCCGGCGCAAGTTGATGACCGGCCCCAAAAAGCTGGTGCCCAAAAGCGCTGCTAAAGATACATTAATCCATGCTATCCCCCATCCCCATGTCGAGAATACGAGGTACAGTGCCGGCACAATAATGATGAGTGTACTTAACGGAAAGAGCGCATCCGTTTTCACTGCAAGTCCCGACCAGCGCTTCACATCTTCCGTCTCTTTCGCATGCAGCAAGGAAAGCATGGATAACGCGAGGATACTGATTGCCATGAACATGATCACCGCTCCTAAAATGTGGAGGAATAATACGACATTATACAGCATCTTCTTTTCTCCTTTTCCAAATAGTGGCTGTCATTTCATTTGAGAAGCTTTAAAGCTCCGGCGACTGGCAAAGGAATACGAGAAAACTATGTTTGTCTTTTCTCCTTTCTCTATTTTAGTTAAGTTAAGCTATCATTTTTCGTTTTAAATTCGTACCCATTATACGCTTTAATAAAGAATAAAACTAGAACTTATCTAAAAATTCGGATTACTATATAATGAATGCAACATGTTTAATTTCTTATTTACTCAACCACGGAAAGGAGCATATAAATGGAGTTAAAACTTGAAGAAGCGATTGAAATTTTGGAGCGAACCCCCGGCATACTTACCCACTTCTTGTCGGGGTTATCTGAAGGCTGGCTGCAAAACCGCGAAGGCGAAAACACGTGGAATGCGGAAGAAGTTGTGGCACATTTGATCGAAGCGGAAAAAATGAATTGGCTGCCAAGGTTGGAAACTATTTTGCAGGATGGTGAAACCAGGCCTTTCCCTCCTTTTGACCGCTTTGCCCATTTGAAAATCAGCAATCAAAATTCGCTTGAAGAAAAGCTGCGGGAATTTAAAACACTCCGCGTGCAAAATATTGAAAAACTAAACCACCTTGTGGATCCTGAACTTCACTTTGAACTGACCGGCATTCATCCGGAATTCGGTTCTGTCAAACTGCGGGAGTTGCTGTCAACCTGGGTTGTCCACGACCTGACCCATCTTTCCCAAATCATCCGCGTGATGGCGGAACGGTACCGGGAAGATGTCGGCCCATGGGCAAACTATTTGGGCGTTTTAAAAAGAAAATAATTTACAGCGCATCATAAAGCCGTCTGCAAGAACTGCAGACGGCCCTTCGCTGACTATATTTTAAAGAACCTCCACAATAGGCGGTTGATCATTTTTCTAAGCATCCGTTTACCGATTCTGCTTCCGATGGTGCCATTTTTCACGGCCTTGAAATCACCGCTCAACCGGTCGATTTTGTATAGAAAACTCCTTGTCTTCCTGAAGCTCATTTTTCCACCTCCATCTGTCTTTTCACAACAGGCGAAAATTTTAAAACGCATAGCAGCTATTTCCGCTTTTTGCATCTTCGACAAAATTTATGAAAATCTTTTTTCATTTTTATCCTAACGCTAGGTTTCTTGGTAAAAATATGATATTATATTCAATATCTGAATTTTCCATTATTTATTATTCCCGTATATTTTGATTTCTAACCAATAGGTATTTTCTATTCTACATATTCCAGAGGAGGAATAACCATGGCTTTCAAAAAATTCTCTACTGCCGCCAAACTATTAGCATCTGTTTCTATATTTTTTGCCATCAGTTTTACTGCTGAACAACCCGCCGAAGCCCATAATGGCGAAGGCAACTGGCCTTCGCACGCAGTTGGCTCCATGTCTTGTGCAGGAAAAATTGTCAAAGCCGAACCTCCTCGCTATGTGACTGCCTGGAAAGGGCGCGAAACGGATACCGTTTTTTGGAAACCTGTCCTTTACCGCTATAATGGCTCGAAGTATGAGCAATTTAAATCCCTGGCTGAGTGGCCGGGTTATGCGTACGTAACTTTATACGGGTTCAATCCGAATACAAAACCGGGGTGGCGCAATACATCAAATGACGGAAGATTGAATTTCACATCTTTCAAGAGCCTGCCATCCGGAAGCTATAAAATCCTGAACCAAATCCACTGGGTCAGTACCGGCGCCACCCACACCGAATGGTCGCCGAACTCCTGTGCCATTAAGTAACTTCTCCTCACAATCTTAGAAGG
Organism: Planococcus glaciei; assembly: GCF_900099655.1. Taxonomy (GTDB): domain Bacteria; phylum Bacillota; class Bacilli; order Bacillales_A; family Planococcaceae; genus Planococcus; species Planococcus glaciei. Next base: position 184,221 of record NZ_FNDC01000004.1, on the reverse strand, counting down.
CCGTTGGTTTTTCCAACGGCTTTTTGTTTTGGCTGCAGCAGCAAATTGCATGCATAGTCCCTTTGTTCAAAGTTATAATAAACTAGAAAACCAGTCAATCCGACAGAAGCAGGGAGTGCAGGCAATGGAAAAAACAATACGTGTACTGAGCCTTGAAGATTTGCCTTATATGAAAGCAATGCAAACAGGAATTGAAGATGATTACGTCACACGGATTTTTGAGCGGCTTGTCACTACCGATCAAAACCGCCTGTTCGGTTTATTTTTGGATGATCACTTGGCCAGCGTCTGCGGCTACTCGATATTTGCCAAGCATTACGCGATGCTCGGCAGAATTCGCAGCGACATCCGGTATAGAGGCAAAGACTTGGCAACCATGCTGACTTCCCAAGTCATGGACGAAGCGTTCAAGCTGTCGGATATCCATTGGGTCGGTGCCAACACGCAGGAAAAAAATCTTCCGGCACGGCGTGTTCTGGAAAAGCTTGGGCTCTCACCCCAAGCAGTCATTTACGGAGCTACTACAAAAGATGTGTCCCAGCTGGAAAGCGGTTCTGCTGGTTGGAACGAATTGAGCGATGTAAAACGGAAAAAACAATGGGTCCATGACTTGTATGTAAAAACTGGCGCCGTTTTCCCCTACGAATGCTATTACCCGTTTCCCGCTTCTCCAGAGTTATTTGCAGAAGACGAACTGGAAACTTGGTCGTTTTTCGAAAATGCAGACGCCACACGGGTGGTAATCGCCAAAAGGGATATTAAAAAATATCATTACCTGCACGCCATTTATCCTTGGGAAGACTTGATGGACCAACCCGGCTTATGGGAAACCATCGCTTCTGCCCATAAAAAATTGTGCCAGGAAGTCCAAGAAGATGCGTTGATCTGGATGGACTTCACGAAAGAACAAGCTCAGTCATTGCCGGAAAATCACCAGTTTGACCTTCCTTCTCCTTGGATGCTGTACGGCACCCGGCGGCCAAAAGCAGAAAAAGGTGCGTAACCAGCAAGAAGAACCAAAAGCCCTCCGCTTCCGGTTCTTCTTTTTCTATGTCTTTAAAAATATGGAGGGACCGGCTCTTTCAGGATCTGTAAGCATAATTCCTTATCCGCCCGAATCATGCAGATGGCTTGAACCGAACTTTGATAGGACTCCGGCAGTGCCCGGAACCCGAAGCGTTCATAATAAGCTACGCCGATTTCGCTGTAAAGCATGAAAGCCGCATCCGCATGCAGCTTCAAGCTTTCCTTGATCAATTGCGCTCCCGCGCCTATTCCCCGGAATTCCGGCTCCACCACAATCGAGCCAATCCCGAACAACCGAGGTTTGAACTCCAGCAGCATCAATGAAGCGATGATGTTTTCCTTGCCATCTACCAAGACATACCGTTTGCCCAGTGTTTCTTCTTTTTGATTGTCTGTTATATATTGCTGAAGAGAACGCCCTTTTGCCCATTCCCTGTACCCTTGTCTGTAGATTTTTTCATATTCCTGTTCGGTTGCTTCGCGCACCTTCACTTCGCTCGCTCCTTCTTCCTGCTGGCGTTTCTTTTCCTTATTAAAAGCCCCTCCTTAAAAATACTGGAGGGACCCGCTTTCAACCGTTACCACACGCCCTGTCTCCGCTGCTTCTAAAATAGCCAGAATAACCGCTAATGACGATAAGGCTTCCTGCCCCGTCACCATCGGCGGATGGTCCAGCCGGATGCTTTCAATAAAAGCATCGATCATGCCGGTATTGGTCTGATTGTCGTTTGTCTGGATGCTTTCCAATTCGTAATTGATTTTCTCGCCGTTGTTTGTCAGCACTTCCAGTTGATATTCATCGCTGTTGTATATTTTCAAGATGCCTTTTTCGCAGTACAGGACTGTGCTATTGTCTTCTTGGCCGTAATGCGTCCAGGAAAACGAAGCGGTTCCTAACCGCCCTTTTTTTGTTTTCAAACTGCAGACGATGTTGTCGCACACTTCAATCGGCTGGCCCTGTTCGTCGACTTTGTGCAAGGCACCTTGAAAAGCGCTGGCTTGCTCAATTTCATCGTCCAGCAAGTAATGCAGCACATCCACTTTGTGGATTCCCAAATCTCCTGCCACACCAAGGCCTGAGCGTTCTTTTTTGAAGAACCAGGTCGAGTTGGTTTTATTGTGTCCCCATTGTTCGGGACCGGAATGCCCGAACGTGGTACGGAACGTCAAAACGTTTCCAAGTTCTCCGCCCGCGATGATTTCTTTCGCTTTTTGATGGGCGCGCGTAAACCGCTGATTGTGGTCGAGCATCAGTTTTTTGCCGGATTTTTTTTGTGCATCGAGAATTTCTTTGGCATGCTCGATGGTCAGCGAAATAGGCTTTTCGCACAGCACATGCTTGCCGCTCAGCAATGCTCTGGAAGAGAAAATATGGTGATATTCATTAGAGGAACAATCGCTGATCATGTCAATTGTTGGATCCTCCATCAATTCATCCACCGTTTCCGCAACTTTTCCGCCGAACAAAGCCGCCAGTGCTTCCGCGCGGTCCGGGTTGCGGTCATAAAAAACAATTTCGTCCACATGCGGGTTTGCCGTATATTCAGGTGCATGGCGCATTTTCGTAATGGAGCCGCAACCAATAATGCCTACTCGATAGCCCATATTGTTGCCCCCTATTCTCTTTTTTGAAAGACGACCGCTATGATGATGATCAGCCCTTTTACAAAACCTTGAAGATGCGGCGAAACATTCATCAAGTTCATCATATTATTCAAGATGCCCAAAATCAGAACACCGAAAAGGGTGCCGATGATTTTTCCGCGCCCTCCGGTCATCCTTGTGCCCCCGATAATGACAGCCGCAATGGCATCCAATTCATACTGCGCGCCTGAGCTCGAGGATGAAATGGAATTCAAGCGGGATGTCTCAATGACAGCTGCTACACCGACCAACGTCCCGATCAAGGTATAAACGCCGATTTTAATGCGGTCTACCCGGATGGCCGACAGCAACGCCGCTTTTTCGTTGCTGCCAAGCGCATAGACGTAACGGCCGAAACGGGTTTTGTGCATCAGGATAAAGACGAGCGCCGTCATCGCGATGAAAATGAGGACCGGCACATCAAATATCCAGAAATCACTGTTGGCTATGGCGGTAAATCCGGTAACTTCCCCGGATACGCTGCCGCCGTCTGCGATATAAAGCGCAATCGACCGGGCGCCTGCCATCATCCCAAGCGTGGCAATAAATGAGGCAATCCTGCCTTTAGCCACCATCAGCCCATTTAAGAAACCGGCAAACGAACCGACCAATAAAGCTGTGAAAACGCCGACCAGAATGCTGCCGGACGCATTCAGCGCCAAGACGGAAATTACCCCCGCCAAAGCCAGGACCGAGCCGACCGACAAATCGATGCCGCCTGACAGCATGACAACCGTCATCCCCATCGCAATAATGCCGATGATTGACACCTGCATCAAAATATTCAGCTGGTTGTTCATATCCAAAAATCTTGGGTTCATGATGGAAGAGGCAATAAAGATAATGACAAAAGCAATAATGACGCTGTATTCCGACCAAAGCCAGGAAAGCCGGCTTTTGGCTGTTGAACCTTGGGGCTTGTATTCTTTTGCATCGATGTTAGCCAATTTTCGCAGCCTCCCTTTTTGAACCAGTAGCATAATTCATGATTTCTTCTTCGGTAGCTTCATCACCGCTAAATCTGGCCGTTATTTCGCCTTGGTACATCACATTGATGTTATGGCAAATCCGAAGCACTTCCGGCGCTTCTGAAGAAAGAATAATAACTGATTTCCCCAACTTGGCCAGTTCGGCAATTTCATGATAAATTTCCTGCTTGGCGCCCACGTCAATTCCTTGCGTCGGGTTGTCAAAGATGAGAATGTCTGCGCCCACTTCGAGCCATTTGGCAATAATCACTTTTTGCTGGTTGCCTCCGCTTAATTTGTCGATGGTGATCCGGGGATTGTGCACTTTGATATTGAGCATTTCTTTGTACTTCTGGAATTTTTTCCGTTCCATCCGGTCCTGGATAAACCCTGATTTTTCAAAATGCCCCATGGAAGACAGGCTCATGTTATGGATGACGCTCAAGTCTTTGATGATGGCATTTTCTTTCCGGTCTTTCGGCACCAGTCCGATGCCTGCTTTGACCGCTTTTCGGGGATGATCTATTTTTACCGATTTGCTGTGGATCCGAACTTCGCCGCTGTATTTTTTCCGGTACCCAAATAAGCTTTCAAACAGTTCAGTCCGGCCGTCGCCGCTAAGGCCCGTAAACCCAAGGACTTCACCTTGCCTAAGTGCAAAATGGATGTTTCGGAACAAGCCGGAGCTTGTCAAGTTGACGACTTCCAACGACACTGGGCCGAATTGATGTTCATGGATAAAGCGGTCCTGCGAAATGGATTTTCCAACCATCAGGCGAGTAATGGTTTCAATATCTTCCTCTTCAATGGCTCCAGTCTTCACCCGCTCCCCGTCCCGTAAAACCGTAAAGCGGTCGCACACCGTTTTAATTTCCTTCAATTTATGGGAAATATAGATAATCGAAACGCCGGACTTTTTCAGGTTTCTCATCAGTTCAAACAAACGGTTTACTTCGTGTTCGGCCAGTGAAGTGGTCGGTTCGTCCATGATGATGAGCGTGGAGTTGTGGAGCAAGGCTTTCGAAATTTCAATAAGCTGCTTATAGGACGTAGCCAGATTCCGCACATACTCTTTCGGGTCGATGTCGACGCCCAGCTTTGCCATTACTTCGTATGTTTTTTGGCACATTTCTTCCACTTTTAAAAAGCCCATTCTGTTTCGGAGTTCTGAGCCCAAAAACATATTTTCATACACCCTCAAATCCGACACCATGTTAAGCTCTTGATGGATAAAGCTGATACCATGTTCTTGGGACACCCGCGGGTTGGCCATTTTTACTTCTTGTCCATTTATGTGGATGGTTCCACCGTCGGGTTGATGGACGCCGCCCAACAGATTCATCAATGTGGACTTTCCTGCCCCGTTTTCGCCTAATAAGGCATGAATTTCCCCTTTTTCAACTTCCAGCGTGACATTTTTCAAAACCGGCACACCGTTGAATGACTTCTCCATATTTTGCATCATCAGGAAAGGCTGTCTATCCATGGCGCAAACTCCCCTTATATAGGAAAAGAGGAAATACAATGAACCTCATTGTATTTCCTGGCCTCCTGTTAGAATTTAGATTCAGGATCGTAATACTCATCTACATTTTCTTTGGTCACTTGCGTCGCTTCTTTGACGACCATCGGTTCTGCCGGTTCTTCACCTTTTGCAATATCAGCGGCAATTTTCACTGCATCCTCCACCATCGTCGGTGAATACAGGAATGTCGCTTTCATCAAGCCGTCATTTTTCATGTCTTCAAATACTTCTTTTGCGCCGCCCGCTCCTGTAACGAATTTGATATCGGTGCGGCCTGCTTCTTTAATCGCCTGCAAGACGCCTAATGCCATTCCGTCATCTTGCGTAAATACCGCGTCAATTTGAGGATTGGCCTGCAAGATGTTCTGCATGACTTCCAGTGATTTTTCAGTAGAGAAATCGCCGCTTTGTGAAGCAATGATTTCCATGCCTTCCTGCCCTTCCACCGCTTCCTTAAATCCGGAGCCCCGCTGTTCCGTTACCGAACTTGGCGGTCCGCTGATTTCAACAATCTTTCCTTTGCCCTGCAGCTGTTCGATAAAATACTTGCCGGCGTTGACACCGATGCCTTCGTTGTCGCCTTTAACCACTACGGTTGCTGCATCATTTTCCAGTTCCCGGTCCACGATGACCAGTGGTATGCCGGCATCTTTTATTTTCTGGCCGACCGGCGTCAGCGCAGCTGATTCAATCGGCAGCATGACAATGACATCGACGTCCTGGGCGATCAAATCGTCCACATCATTCGCTTGCTTGTTGGGATCCGCTGCATTGGTCATGACGTATTCAATGCCGTCGCTTTCTTTTAAAGCCTGCGCCTGCTTTTCAGCGCTGTCGATCAACGCCCCCATCCAGCCGTGCGTTGCAGAAGGCAAGGATATGCCGATTGTCAGTGTATCGTCTTCTGCTCCGCCTCCTCCGCTTGACCCGGCTTCTTCATTGCTGCCGCAGCCTGCTAAACCAAATACGGTAATCAACGATAACATCAATAATTTCTTCATTCGATTCACCCCTTTGTTTTTTTAACCGTCAAAATGTAAGCGATTACACAAAAACCCTGAACCGATTACCTTATTGCCTCTTGCCACTGTTTATCCGGACGTCGATTCCCTGATGATCAGTTCATGGTCGAGTATGACGCTGTCCACTTCCCTGCCTTTGATCTTATCAATCAGCATAGCTGCCGCCGTCGTCCCCATTTTGTACATGGGCTGAGCAACAGTCGTCAAAGTCGGATTGGTCATATTCGAAAAATCGATTTTATCAAAGCCGACTACGGCGATGTCATTTGGCACGTGGAGGCCGGAAGCATTGATTTCCTTTAATGCCCCGATCGCCAACAAATCCGATACCGCGAAAACGGCTGTTGGCCGGTCCTGCAAAGCCAGGATTTTTTTCATCGCCTGCTGGCCATGCGCAAAGCTAAGTTCCTGGGTGTAAATCACGTAATCTTTGTCCAAAGCAATGCCATGTTCTTTCAAAGCCCGCTGATAGCCGGCTTTCCGTTCTCTCGCATATAAAAACTTTTCATCCGAGTTCATCAGCACAATTTTTGTATGCCCGATTTGGATCAAATGCTTTACCGCGCGGTAAGATGCTTCTTCACTGTCGATTGTCACATAAGGAATGCCGATGCCGCCCCCGTATTCGCTGCATTGAATAATGGCGTATGTCCGGGCCAGCTCTTTCAAGGTGTCCACATTGACTGCCGGGTCCATCGACACAATGCCGTCTGCCATCTTTTTTCTCACCAGATCAAAATAAATATTTTCTTTGTCCGGATTCGAATCGGTCTCGCACAACAGGATGTTATAGCCTTGGCTGAGTGCCATGTTTTCAATCCCTTTGATGATATCCAAGTAAAACGGATTGGAGATGTTCGGGATTAAAATCAGGATGATCCGGCTTTCGGAATTCCGCAAATTCCGCCCCAGCATGCTGGGTTCATAATTCAGGAATTTTATCGCCTCTTCCACTTTCGTTTTTGTTTTCGATGAAACCGTGTTTTGCCCATTCAACACTCTTGAGACTGTGGCTACAGATACTCCTGCCTGTTTTGCTACCTGCTGAATATTGGCCATATGCTTTCCTACTTTCCAAAATCCCACTTAAAAATTAAAATGAAATCGATTACATTTTTATCGTAAATTAATCTGAATAATCTGTCAATAAGTTTTTTATTCGGCAATATCTATTGATTTCACAAGAAAATTTGGTTATGTTAAGAATGTAATGGATTACATTTCTGTATTTTCTGACATTTTAAAAGGAGGTTTTGGCATTGAAATTAGGCGTCTTTACGGTTTTATTTTCGGAGAAGAGCTTGGAGGAAACGCTGGGTTATGTATCATCAAAAGGCATTGAAGCTGTGGAACTTGGTACGGGCGGCTATCCGGGGAATGCTCATTGCAATGTTGATGAGCTGCTGAATGATGCAGACAAACTTCAGCGCTTCAAGCAGCAGATCAGCGACCATGGACTTGTCATCAGCGCCTTAAGCTGCCACACGAACCCGCTTCATCCCCAGAAAAAGTTTAGTGAACCGGCGGATGAATTATTGGTAAAAACGATGCAATTGGCTTCGGAACTTGGCGTGCCTGTCGTCAATACATTTTCAGGTTGTCCAGGCGACCATGAGCATGCGCTTTTTCCAAATTGGCCGGTGGCTGCCTGGCCATCCGATTTTCAGGAAATACTGAAATGGCAATGGGAAGAAAAGCTGATTCCTTATTGGAAAGAAAAAAATGAGCTGGCCGAATCATTGAAAGTCAAGATCGGCCTGGAACTCCACGGCGGATTTTCCGTGCATACCCCTGCTACCATGCTCCGCCTGCGGGAAGCGTGCGGCCCGGCAATCGGCGCCAACCTTGATCCAAGCCATATGTGGTGGCAAGGCATCGATCCGGTCGAAGCCATTAAAATACTCGGGCGGGAAAACGCCATTCACCATTTCCATGCCAAAGATACCATCATTGACCAGCAAAACATGAACCGCAACGGCCTTACCGATATGACCGATTATTCCCAGATGCGCGACCGGGCCTGGTATTTCCGGACGGTCGGTTTTGGCCATGATCAAAAAACCTGGGCGGATATCATCAGCACTTTGCGGCTCTACGATTACGATTACGTCGTCAGTATCGAACATGAAGACGGATTGATGTCTGTAGAAGAAGGATTTACGAAAGCAGTGGATAATTTAATGCCGCTTTTACTGAGAGAACCTACGGCAAAAATGTGGTGGACTTAAAAAAAGGGGTCTTGGCTTGTTCACAGCCATGGCCCTTTTTAATGGTGCAACCGGTCAGTTTTCCAACTCTTTTAGAAAATGGAGTGATTCTGCATAAGCCTGCTTCAAATTTTCTCCTTTGACCCGACACTCCAGCGTTAAAAGTCCTTCATATTGCATTTTTTTCAGCACCCCAAACAGCTCCTTAAAATCAATTGATCCACTTCCAGGCTGATACCGCTGATTGTCGGCCAAATGAATGTGCCGGATGATGTCGCGGTTGTGGAACAGCGACTCGGCCGTATGGTCTTCTTCAATATTCATATGGTATACATCTCCGACGACTTTAATTTGTTTAAAGCCATTTTCATCAATATAGCTTCTAGCTTGGGCAACGGTATTGATCATATGGTCCTCATAGCGGTTCAACGGCTCAAGGAAAAGAAGCGTTTCCGTCTTTTCAGCAATTTGGTTCAGGAATCCTAAAGATTCCGTAACGGCTTTTTTATCGGCTTCTTTGTTTCTTGGCGGCACCATCGGCGGCAGGCGATATGAAAACATTCCCCAAGCAGCCGGCGCGACCATTCCTTTCCCCCCCACTTCCTGAAGCGCTCTCAATATGCCAGCGATTTCCGCTAAGCCATTAAGCCGCTTTTCCTCATCGAAGTCCCCAATCCATCCACTGTAGCCTCCGCATGCAGATGCAACCGGCAGTCCGGTTGCCGCTATCGCTCGTTGGACCTCCTCAAGATTGTTCACCAGCAATTTGCCGTCCATTTCAAACCCGTCAAACCCCATTCCCTGGATAAAGCGAAACTTCTCTTGAATCCCCTTTGGGAAAAAGGGCTGGTCTTGTGTAACGATTTGCATTCGTGCTCCTCCTATCGCCTGCTTACGCTTCCGGCACTACCTTTAGATTGTGAATCGATTCTTTTTTTACATCAATCGCCATCTTGATGCTTAATTCAGGATGCTGGTCGACAAATTTGATATACGCTTCAGCACTTTCATAAAAAGGAATCACGGGATCAATAATGTCTTCACAATTGAGGTGCCCAGTCATCAAAAGCTCCCAGCAGGTATCTTCAATCCGTTTGCGGCTCCATCTCGGGTAATCCGGATTCGGTTCGCTGGCCGCCCTGGAAAAGACAATTTTCGCATTATTAAAATGAGCTTCCCGCCCAAAATTCAGGCCTTCCGGAAACGTCTTCCCAAAAGCGACATAGGAAATAATCCCCCCGTAGCCGATGCCTTTTAAAGCTCCTTGGAGGGCTGCAGCGTTTCCGCTTGTTTCAATGATGGCATCCGCCCCGACTTTATTGGTCAGTTTTTTAATTTCAAACCCGGCATCTGTCGTCTGTGGATCAATTGCCAGATCAGCGCCGTTTCGAAGTGCCACTTTTCGGCGATGTCCGATTGGATCTACAGCGATCACTAAACTTGCGCCTGTCCGTTTGGCCAATTGAACTGCAATTTGCCCAATTGCGCCAAGTCCAACTACGACCACATAATCACCTGCCCGGACATGGGCATCCCTAACGCCGCTCAAGGCAAATTGAGCCGGATCGTAGCAAATCGCATTTTGCCACTTGCCCCCTAGCGGCATTTTTCGCAAGCGGGGATTGTTAAGGCCGTTGACAATTACCGTTTCCCTGATTGGACCGTACGTACAAACCGTTTCGCCTACCGGAAAATCAACCACATCATTCCCGGCTTCAATAATCCGGCCGACAATCATATTTCCAAGCGGCAACTCTCCAAATACAATGCCTCTTGCCGTCCCTTCCTTTCTCGGCATGAACATTCGCCATTCTTCGGAAAATTCTTCTTCTACAAAAGGCGACTGCCCCCTGAAATCAGCGACTTCGGTTCCATGCTTAGGTGAAGCAATTTCCACTGCAATTTTCACTTCATTCGGCAAAACTGCCCGGTCCTCATAATCAACTAAAGCCGCAACTCTTGGTTTAATTGCTACAAGCTTTTTCATCTTGCTTAAACTCTCCTTCTTTCGATTAGCCCTTCACACCGCCTTCAGTTGCCCCGCCCTTGATATAACGCTCGGTAATTCCATACATGATAACGACCGGCAAAGCAGTGACAATCGAAGCAGCCATCATCCGTCCCCACACATAATCAGGCGTACTGAACAGTGTATTCAAGCCAATCGGTAGTGTGAAGTTTTCTGAGCTTGATAAAAAAATGGATGCGAATAAAAAGTCGTTCCAGGCAATCATAAAGGCGTACACAAAGACTGAGATGATGCCGGAAATGGACAATGGGATGATGATGTAGAAGATGATTTGTATGCGGTTAAGCCCGTCCATCATAGCTGCTTCTTCCAGATCGTCCGGAATCGTATCAAAATAGCTTTTTAGCATATAAATAGCAGCCGGCAAGGTCTGGACAATCAGTGTAATGACCAATGCGGTTCTTGTATCGTAAAGATTTAAACTCGATATGATCTTGAAGAGCGGTACGACCAGCAAAAGCCCGGAAAACATATATACGATGTAAAAACTGGAGTTGATGGTGCTTCGCCCAAAAAATTTCAATTTGGATAAAGCATACGCGCCAAAAATTGAAAATAAGACGGAAATGGCTGCAACCATCAATGAAACGATTAAACTATTATTGAAATACGTAATATAAGGAAACAAAACCGGATTGAAGATATCTACATAATGTTCAAGCGTCCATTGCTTTGGAAGCAGTGTAGGCACTTGGGCAATCGCTTCAGCCGAGTTTTTCAAAGACGTCATCAGCATGATGAAAAATGGAAAAAGCGATACAATCAACACAATCGCCAAACCTAAGTAAAAGAAGATTTTTCGAGTTCGTTTATCTTTTCTGCTGCTAGCCATTGCCATCAGCATTCACCCGCTTTCTCATTAGAATGATAACCGCGAATAGAATAATGAAGAGGATAACCGATATCGACGCAGCTTTCCCAAGATCATTAAAAGCAAAAGCGGTTTCATACAGATAAATGCCCAGTGTGTTGACTTGGTTCGTCAATAAGTAGACATCTTCAAACATGTAGAACATCCAGATGGCCCGGAGAGTCACAACAATAATGAGTACTGGCATGATAGCAGGCAAAGTCACCACCTTGAATTTTTCCCACGCAGAAGCACCGTCTATTTCCGCCGCTTCGTACAACGTGTTGTCAATGGTCTGGAGAATGGCTAAAAAGGAAATGAACGCGTAAGGGAAATACCGCCAGATGGCAAATATCACAACAAGCACAAAACTGCTGCCCGGCCGGTCAAACCAAAGCGGGGCCTGATCAAAGAGATGGAGAACATCCACCGTTACATAATTGATGATTCCATAGTTATTGTTAAACATGTATTTCCAAGCAAATACCAAAGAAATTGAAGGTGCCACATAAGATGCGATAATCAATGAACGGGAAATTTTCCGGAATTTGAATGGCCGGTTGAACAAAATCGCTACTGCCAATCCGACAACCGTACTCCCTACAACCGTAAGAAACGTATAAAGAAACGTAATGCCCAGCGACCTTAGAAAAACACCATCCGTTAAAATTTCTTTGTAATTTTCAAAACCAATAAATGTTGGATCCAGATTCGGATTGATGGACTGTTCGAAAAAACTGATTTGAAGGTTTGAAACCATTGGATACGCAACAAGCAATAAAATTAAAAAAATGCTTGGAAATAGCAGCAACGCTGCTAGCTTGTTGTCGTTTTTCTTTTTGGGTTTCCGTTTCATAGTTTGCCTCCATTTCCGGCATTCTCACCTTGCCATTGCCCTGTAAATACAGGCAGGGGATGGCCTAAACAGGCATCCCCTCTTTTCTTTACTTCAGAATTTCTTTCAGGGAGGCTTCCGCCCCTTCAATGGCTATATCGACGCTTTGGCCGCCGACCGTTACTCCGTTGATCATCTTCGGAATTTCTCCAGAACTCGTAATGTCCCCCATTTTCAAGTAGTTTTTGCCGTCGACCAAACCAAATACTTGAATGTCGTTGAAAGATGAAGCGATCTCGGTGGATAAGTCCCCGAAAGCATTAACCACTTCGTTTGACTGATATTCTTCATTTTCTGTGACCAAATCGCTAACCGGCTGAGCTCCGCCTGGAGACATTAAAACCCATTTGGTCATGTTTTCCGGCTGTGCCATAAACGTCAAAAATTGCTGGGCTGCTTCTTTTTGGGCATCTTCCAGACCGGATGTCACGGTCAAAGCTGAAGCAGAACCGTATACCGCTTTTGTTTCATTGGTCGGAATGGCAAAGCCGATGTTTTCCGCTTTCCCTTGATCAAAGACACCCGGCAGAATATAAGTCGAGTAAATAGCCATCGGAACCGATTCGTTCATAAAGGCATCATTCACTTCTGTGGTATCGTTTGATCCCGGCATGGTGTATTGAGCAAGCTCCTGATAATACTGCAAAGCTTCTTTCATTTCCGGTGTATTGATGGCCAGTTCACCATCCGCATTTAATACATTGGCATTGTTCGACAAAGCAAATTGGGAAAAGACTTGTTCCGAAAAGCCGCCTTCTACAGTCGGGATGGCAATGCCGTACTTTTTGCCGGCTGTGTCAGTAAAAGCTTTTGCAACTTCCATCACTTGCTCCCAGTTTTCAGGTTCTTCAAACCCCTGTGATTCAAGCATTTTTTTGTTATACCAGATGCCTTGAACCCATCCGCTAATCGGCAATCCCGTGTAACTTTTTCCATCTTCCGTGGCAAGCAGCTTCAGCGCCCCTTCATAGAAGTTGTCAGCCCCTGCTTCTTCGATAACCGCCTGCACGACCTCTTTATCAATCAGTTCATCTTTATCCATCACTTTCGCGTAATCCTGGCCTACCTCTACAATTTCCGGCAGCTGACCGGCACTGGCCAGAGTGACCACTTTTGTGTTGTAGGCATCTTCTTCAACCGGGACTTGTTCTACGGTAATTGTCGGATTTTCATCCTGGAACTTTTCAATCAGTTCCGTAATGACCGCCAAACGCTCCTGCTCGACAGACGAATGCATAAATTCAATTGTTACGTTTTCGGTATCCCCGGCTTCTTCACCACCGCATGCAGCTAACAAGACAATTAATAAGATTGAAAAAAAACTCAGGTATTTTCTGTTCATCTTTTCTCCTCCTAATCGATGGGTTTTAACCACAAAAATTGATAGGGATCAAGATCGATTCCTTCTTTAAAATCCACTTGCTGTTCCGTGAAAATATCCATGAAGCGTCCCGTCCCGGGTACGTAGACCGATTGATTGGACAGGTTATGAACCAGCAAAATACGTTCGTTTCCAGACGCCATCCGGTAAAAGGAAAAAATTGAATCACCGCAATCCACCACCTCCATATGGCTATTTGGGTGAAAAAGCCGCTCCGCTTTCCTTAGTTTAATCAGCCTGGCAAGTCCTTGATAAATCCGGTTTCTCACTGTCCCGGTTTGCTTCAGCTCTTGTTCGATGGCATCCATCTCAAACTTTTGGCGATTGAGGGACCGGGGTGCTCCCGTTTTTTCTACACCCTTATAATCATTGCACGACCCTAAAATACTTTGAATGTAAATAGCAGGGATTCCCGGCAAACCCAATAGAATAGAATGCGCTGCAAGAAAACGGTTAATCCGCAGCTCATCCCCGTCACCTCTTTTACTCAGTGCATCAAAATAAGTGGCATTGATTTCTTAAGGAATCGCTTCTCCACTTTCATTTGTCTTGTAAGAAATCAAAGCCCCTTCCCGTTTCATTTGTTCTGCCATCTCTTTGATGTCTTCTTCCGGCAGAATGCCGCGGACCGGATTCAGTCCAATCCCGTCATGTGACGCTAAAAAGTTGTAGAACGTCGTTTCAGGAGCGGTTTTCGGAAGGCTGTTAGCCCATTCCTTTAAAAAACGGGTATTTTCAAAGTGTATCGAGTACAGGACCAGTGCGGGCAAAGGGAACTGATAAACAAGATGAGCTTCGTCATGTCCATTGCCGAAATAAGAAATATTGTCTTGATGAGGTACATTGGTTTCAGTAAGCAGCAATGTGCCGGGTGCCGCTCTGTCTATAACTTCTCTGAACAATTTGATGATTTGGTGGGTCTTTTCGTGATGAAGGCACGGTGTCCCAATTTCTTTCCATATAAATCCAATAGCGTCCAAACGGAGATATTCGGCTCCTTGTTCCAAATAGAAAAGCAAAACATCAACTATTTCTGCCAATACAGCAGGGTGAGCAAAATTCAAGTCCACTTGATCTTCGCTGAACGTAGTCCAAAGATGCTTTTCTTCTCCATTCGCCAATATGAATTTTGTCAATAGCGGAGAAGTCCGCGGCCTGACAACTTCACTCAGATCTTCCGCAGGATCTGCTTCAATAAAGTAATTCTGGTAAACAGAATTTCCTTTCACGTATTCCAGGAACCATTCACTTTTTGCCGAAACATGATTGCAGACCAAATCGAACATCAGCCGAGCGGACTGAGAAAACTGCCTCACCTCTTCCCAATCACCTATCGCCGGGTCCACTGCTTTATAATCGATGACTGCAAATCCATCGTCCGAAGAAGAAGGGTAAAATGGAAGGAGATGAACAATTTCAAACAGCTCAACGAAATGCCGGCCGTATACTTTTCTCAATGTGTATAAGCCAGAGTGGTTTTTTTCCAAAAATTGATCTCCATAAGTGACCAGCACTAAATCGGTCTCATCCCAAACCGGTTTCCTGTGTTTTAAGGGCATCTGTATTAGCCGTTCAATAGCTTTGCATATACCCTCTAAATAAATCTCAATATTCCGATAATTATAGATAAAAAAAAGCCGTGCTCTTATCTGTTCCATAGGCACCTCCCGCTTCGCAGTGCTTTTCGACCAATAAAAGTATGCTTTTGCAAAATCCATATTTGTTTCGTATCATTCTTTTGCTTAAAACATATAATAGATAGCCCATCCTGTCAAACTGAATTTAGCGTTTTAGACGAGCGATCAGGGAGAGATTAAAAACAGGAGGCGGATGGAAAGAACAGGAGCATTTTCCAGGACTTCTTAGCCAAAAAAGAAAGCCACTGATTTCCTTCTGGAAATCGAGCAGCTTGTTCAGCTTCCAGCATGGGGGTAAGCAGGTCCTTTCCCCCTTTCACCTCATGAAGTTCCCACCTGAAATCTTCAATGACTCGCCTACAATATTTTGGGCCGCATCTGTCAGCAGGAAGGCAATCGTATTTGCCACTTCTTCGGTTGTTGATATGCGGCCGGACGGGATTGCAGCGGCGGCTTCTTTCATTCCTTCTTCAAACGATATGCCGTTCTTTTCCGCTTTCTTCCGGATGCTGTTCCAGGCCATTTCTGTTTCTACATATCCGGGACAAACGGCATTGACCCGGATATTGTGTTCAATCGCTTCCAGCGCCATCGACTGCGTCCAGCCAATGACCGCAAATTTGCTGGCGGCATAAGCCGTGTTGCCATGCGTGCCCCGGAGTCCTGATAATGAAGACAAGTTTACAATGTCGCCTTCTTTTTGTTCAAGCATTCTGCGGTATACCAATTGTGTCAGAAAAAGCGTAGATTTGAAATTCACATCCATGACCCGTTCCACCGTTTCTTCATCCAGCTCTTCCACTACACCGCCTCCGCCGATGCCGGCTGAATTGACGAGGCCGTTTATAAAACCTAAGGCTTTCGCAGAACTTTCCACAAGTTCTTCACGGCTTGCCTCGTCCGTCAAATCTGCTGTTTTCACGAAAATATTTTCTTCTCCCGCCAATGGAATCAGTTCCTGCTTCAACTCGAGCAACTTTTCTTCGTTTCTGCCTGTTACGGTAAGTCTCGCCCCCATGCCCGCCAGCACCTTCGCCGTTTCATATCCAATGCCGCCAGTAGCGCCTGTAATCAGCACATGTTTTTGTTTTAATGAGTCGTTCGAAAAAATAGCCATGAGCATTCCTCCATCTTGTTTAAGTTTTTATCGAGAATGGTTCCCCTTTTCCCTTTCAGCTGCATCAGCCAAACGCAGGATCTGCAAGAAAAATTGTTTAATGCAGATGGAAAGCAGGAAAAGGAGAGAAACAGGAAAAAAGGTGGGAAGGCTATGCGCATGTCTTGTATGGGGAGCATTATCATTTCAATCGTTCTGTCAATTATCCTGACCGTCCTGATCAATCTGCTATTTCTCTAACATTAAAAAACGGCCACCCTTGAATTTCACTTTCTAGGGTGGCCGTTTCTATTTCCGCTGCGTTTTCTGCTATTGCTGATCCAAGTACTGTTCGAGGCGATTGAAGGTTTCCGTCATGCCTTCGACTACTCCCATATCCATTACCTGTTTTAAGTCCTCTTCGGATTCAAACAAAGTCCGGGTGACAATGCGTGTTCCGTTTCCTTCTTCCACAAAATCGACAGTAATTTTCATGATTGGAAAACCTTCCACATCATTTCCGTTTTCATCGGAAAAAACGTCGTCATAAACGAGCCGTCCGGGTTTTTCCACTTCCAAATAAGTGCTTTTCCCCCACGCTTCCTGCCCATCTTCTGAACGCATGCAATAATGCCAAATGCCGCCTGGCCGCACATCCATCTGATAAACCGTCGTCTTCCAGTCATTCGGCCCCCACCAATTTTGAATGTGTTCCTGCTCCGTGTACATTGAAAAAACAAGCTCCCTCGGCGCCATGAAAAACCGCTCCATCACCAACTCCAATCCCTCGACTTTTGTAAAAGCTTCATTTGAATCTTTGTTGACTGACATTCTAATTCCTCCTTAGGATGGGTTATACTCCATTGGCTCCACGACCTGCAGGGGCAATTATTTTTCCTTCTCTCCACGTTTCTCGACTTTCATTAAATAATCATCCAATCGGTCAAACCGCTCTTCCCAAAGGTGTCGATAAGATTCAGCCCATTCCTGCAGCTCCTGAAACGGTTCGGGGTTCAGCTGATAGACACGGCGGTTTGCAATGGGATGGACTGCCACAATTCCGGCTTCGCTTAATACTTTTAAATGCTTGGATACCTGCGGCTGCCGAAGCCCCAGCTCCTCGGCAATTTCTCCGACTGCCAGCGGACCTTTTTTCAACAATTCGACGATATTCCAACGCGTCGGTTCAGCTAGTGAATTCAGTAATATTTTCATACTTACAATATACTCCTCGAGGAATATTCCTGTAAAGAAGTATTAATTGACTTTTCGGACTTTTTATCAGTTTACTTCTTTTTCTGTAAAAAGAAAACTGCCTTAACCATCGCTTTTCAGAAGGTTAAGGCAGTAGCAGCACTACTCGTTTTCTAATTTTTTAATGGCTTCATCCAATTTCTCTTTTTCTTCGCCGGAAATAACCGGTAATTGCGGGTTAATTTTTTCAAGCAACTCGACCATCACTTCGGAAATGAGGTAACGTGAATACCATTCATCATCGGCAGGCAGCACATACCAGGGTGCATACTCTGTAGAAGTATGATTGATCAAGTCTTCAAAAATGTCCTGATATCCGTCCCAATGCTCCCGTTCTTTGACATCGTTAAACGAGAATTCCCAATTCTTTTCAGGATCTTTCATGCGCTCCAGCAAGCGTTTTTTCTGTTCGTCCTTGGACATATTAAAAAAGAATTTAACGACTGGGAATCCATTTTCCACTAAGTATCTTTCAAAATCATTGATTTGGCGGTAGCGCACTTTCCAAATATCATCACCAATCAGTTCATTCGGCAGCGGCGTATCTTCCAATAGGTTGTGGACTCTCGGCGCAATCACTTCTTCGTAATAGGAGCGGTTGAAAATGCCGATTTCCCCTCTTGCCGGGCGTCCTTTGTGAAATCTCCAAAGATAATCGTGTTTCAGTTCGTCTTCTGTCGGCTTTTTGAAAGACGTCGTTTTTAATCCCTGTGCCGCCAGATTTGAAAAAACGTAACTGATGGCTTCATCTTTTCCTGCGGCATCCATCGCCTGAAGGACAACGACGATCCCTTTCTCTTCCTCTGCACGCAATTTCGTGTAGAGTGCTTTTAATTTTTCGAGGCTCTCGGGAATCAACTTGTCTTGCAGTTCTTCTTCGGTTGGCCGATCTTGCTCAGCCGTCTGGTAATTGGACAACTCTACTTGTTCATCCGGCTTGACCCGGTATTTGTTCATATCCATACTATTCCTCCTTATGTAAGCTGGTGGTTCCATATTTTACAATAATGGGATTTCCATTAAGAAAGTTACTGTTCTTTTCTAGATTACCCTTCCTTTCAAACAACAAACGGCAGAGAAGGCGATATGTATGGCAGATTTGTAAATTTCATGCCATAGAAAAAGCCTGCCTCCTGCTTACAGGCAGGAGACAGGCTGTTCTTTAGAGTTAAAAATAGCAGCATTCCGTTTTAAGAGCGGACCCATTCTTTTAAACAGGCATACTGCCAGTTCCGTTCTTCCGCAATTGCCGCTTCATCAAAATCGTTAGCGAGCGCCACTGCTTTGACGGCATAAGTGGATGCATGAACTGCGTGGCCGATGCTATGAGGAGTAGCGCCTGCCTGCCCTGCTGCTTGGGCTGCTGCAATTGCAATTTCATCCGTCGCTTCACGTGCCGCTGCATGAGCGGGAAAAGCTGCTTCGCGGGCGTCTCGAGTCGGAAGCTCTCCTTTTCCCCATCGCTGAGCTGCTTGAACCGCCTTTCGCAGCCGCCCGTCTTGAGGGTGATACTGCTCATAATAGGAAAGAACACGCTCAGCACAGTCAGCTGCCCAACATGCCGCTGTCCGGTGGTCTGTTTTTTCCAATAATTCATCGATTGATTTTTTTATCTCTGTGTCTGTAAATTTTTGCGATGCCATTGCACTTCCCCCATTTCACTCACCATTTTTCCCTTTATCCTTTAAATTATAGAGGAAGGTTTTCAATAAAAATATAGAACTATTGAAACAAAATAAAGAGGAACTGGAATAATTTTTCAATATGCATTTAAGAAAGAGCTGGAATAAAAGACATTTCCTATGTTTCCGAATATAATAGAAGCTGTTGTTTTATAAATTCATCGTGTTTACTGGAGGAAAATTTTTGAATACAAAAGCTTTTTCACTGGCATTATTTTCTGTTCTTATATGGGGATCATCTTTTGCAGCCATCCGCGTCAGCCTCCAAGGCGGCTACGATGCCGGACAAATGGTCCTGGTGCGGTTTGTCATTGCTTCGTTGCTGTTCCTGGCCTATGCGCTGTGGCCCGGCACAAAATTCCGGCTGCCACGCAAGCAAGACATTTGGAGCATATTGGTTCTTGGCTGGATTGGCATCAGCATTTATCATATCTGCGTCACTTTCGGGATGGAGACCATTTCTGCCGGCACCGCGGGCATGCTGGTTGGCTCCGGCCCGATTTTCACTGCATTGATTGCAGCCGTCGTGCTGAAAGAACGTTTGACGGGAATCGGCTGGATCGGCCTTGGCGTCGGCTTTATCGGCATTGTCCTGATTGCGTTTGGGGCTGCTGGCGCATCGCTGACGCTCAATAAAGGCGCCTTGCTGGTCCTGATTGCGGCTTTTGCGACATCCATCTTTTTTGTGTACCAGAAAAACTTGTTGGGGCGCTACTCAGCAATCGAACTGACGGCTTATTTCACTTGGGCCGGCACATTGCCGTTCTTCATCTTTTCGCCGGGCATTTTTACAGCACTGCAAAATGCGACGCTGGAAGCTCATTTATCCACGCTGTATGTCGGCATTTTCCCGGCTGCCATCGCTTATGTCACGTGGTCCACTGCCTTGTCTTTGAGCAGTGCCAGTTCCGTATCGAGCATGATTTATTTGGAACCGGCCGTCGCAATCCTGGTTGCCTGGATGTGGCTGCATGAACTGCCGACCGGACTTTCGCTTATCGGCGGAGTGATTGCCATCTCAGGGGTATTGATCGTCAATGTCCTCAGCAGAAGAAGCCGGCGGACACATTCCAGCCGGACTGCTGAATCTTCGTAACTTCATCCAAAACGATAGCTGCAGCCAAACTTATGGGCTGCAGCTTTTTAATGGTATAACGAATTGACAGCATTCCTATTTTCCAAGAGTTCAGGAATCGCTCCTGAAATTATAAGCATTGCAATTTTCTTAGGCTGGCAGTATATTTACAGCAAGAAGGGCTGGAGGGATTAAGATGGCACAGCAGGAAGTTGAACACAGTTTGCCGCAGGGCATAGGACGCCCTGCAACCAATGCTTTATTGCTCGCCGGCTTCACGCATCTGGAGCAATTCACCACTGTTTCAGAAAAAGATCTTTTGAAGTTGCACGGCGTTGGGCCAAAAGCTATCAGAATTCTGCGCGAGGCTCTTCACGAAAAAAGGCTGTCTTTTTCAGAAGACGCGCAATGAGCCCGCAACAGAAAAGCCGCGTTTCCAGTATATTCACTGGAAACGCGGCTTTTTTCGCTCAGTCTTCTACGCGGAACCAGCCCGGCGCATTCGCGACCATGTTCCATAAGTTTTCGGGAATGTCCAGTTCATCCTTTTTGCTGCGGTGAAGCGCCTGAAAAATTTCTTTCTCCTGGCTTTTCTTCACTTTCACCAACCATTCGGGATCCATGATCAAGGCATGGCCAAGTGATACAAGCGGCGTGATTTCAAGCGCCTTTTTCACTTGTTCAAGCGTCTGCAGGCCGCCGACGCCGATGACCGGCACACGGTCTCCAATATGTTCCTGGATCATTTCCACGCGTGAACGGACATCGTCTTCCCGAATCGATCCGCCGAAGAAACTGCCGACAGATGCATGGATGTAATCAATGCCTTTGTCCACAATGGCAGATAAAAACAGCAGCGTGTCGTCCATCGTAATGCCCGGTTCTTCCCGTTCTTCCGGGCTGATCCGGTAGCCGATGACAAACGGCTTCTCGGCATATTTAGCCACCGCTTCTTGAATCGATTCGATGACCGCTAATGGAAACGCCATCCGTGCGTTTACATCCCCACCCCATTTGTCGGTGCGGCGGTTAGAATGAGGGGAGAAAAATTGCTGCACCAAGTACGTATTGGCTCCGTGGATTTCCACTCCGTCGAATCCTGCCTGTATCGCGCGTCTTGTGGCTTCGCCAAAAGCAGCAATCGTGGCTTCGATTTCTTCTGGTGCCATTTCACGCGGTGTTTCCGCATTCGGGCGCGGGGCGGCGACATTGCTTGCTGACACCGGCTGTTCGCCGTTCAGCAATTTCGAATTGGACATGCGGCCGGCATGGAAAATCTGAAGAATCGCTTTGGCTCCGCCGTCATGAATGGATTCAGCCACACGCGCTAGACTTGGAATGCGCTCATCGCTGTCCGCTCCAATGGAATCCGGGAATCCGGCGCCTAACGGTTCAACGAATGCACAAGCGGTGATGACAGCGCCCAGCCCGCTTTTGGCCCGGCGGTTGTAATACGCCAGTTCGGCGTCCGTTGCATCTCCGTTCGCATCGGAAGAGGAGATTGTCATCGGGGCCATCATAACCCGGTTTTTTACGGTTAAGCCCGATGTAAATGTATATGGTTCAAATATATTTTCTGTTTTGATTTTCAAATGAATTCCTCCTTAAAGGTCTATACCCAGTTGCCCTTGCTGAAAACCGATGCCGGTTTCCGTTTCCTGTATAGGTAAATGCTATTTGAAAATAAAACAAAAAGGTATTAATATGCTCATTTTGAACACCATTTCAGTCTTTAGGCTGAAAAAAGAGCCATTCAGTGGACAGGGTCCTCGAACAGCTCTTCATTGAATTTATTTCACAATACTGTAATAGACTCTTGAAGTGATGCGGTAAATCATCCAGTAAATGGCGCCGAACGCAATTACGACTCCTGTGAACGACAACAGCCAGGTGATTTCACTCGTCACACCGAACACCGTCAGCATTTTGCGGACAATCGGATAGGCAAAAATGACGTGGATGGTTGCCGTCACAATTGGCAGCAGGAACATCCAGACAATTTGCGAACGGGTGGATTCGTGGATCATGTCTTTGTCGAGGCCGACTTTTTGCATGATCTGGAATTTCTCCCGGTCATCAAAGCCTTCCGATACTTGCTTGAAGTAAGTGATCAAGACCGTGCCGATCGTAAACAGCAATCCAAGGAATATCCCGAGAAACAGGAACCCGCCATTCATGCTGTACCATTCCTCCCGAAAGGCTTCTCTGGATTCGAAACTGAGTGATTCTGAAGCGCTGGATAATTGCTTCATCTGCTTGCCCAGTGCTTTCTTCTGGGCATTTGTGCCGTCTGTGTTCCAACCGATGAAGGCATCAATGCTCGCCGGATTGGCCTGCGGCAATTCCTGCTGATAGATTTCTGAAATCATTTCGATCTGGGAAAGCTCAGGAACAATTAGAACCATCGTCGTGACAATGGCTGCTTCTCCCCCAAAATCGTAGTCGGCTTCTTTCAATTTGAACTCCTGATCCCCGATTACAATATTCTGCTGATTGAGAGCTCCCTTTGAATGGTAGTACAGCGCTTCGCCATTTGAAAGCTCGATCTGTTTTCCGGCCATTTCATTAAAATCTTCCAATAAGAGCACCTGGATATATAAAGGGACATTTGCTGCCGGGAACCCTTCTTCAAATACGAGGCGATTCCCTTCCAAATTTCCAAACACAGTCAAGTAGCGATAACTTTCCATATCTGTCACTTTAAGCTCTATTTTCTGTGCTTCTTCATGGAACTTGCCCTGCAGCCCCACAAATTGCGTATTCAACTCTTCCTGCGATAAGTCCGTTCCGTTAAGGGTCATGTTGTTTTCTTTCGGAAAACGATTTTCCAATGTTTCCTCTGTCCCGACAAAAATAGTGACCGTTGTCGACACGGCAATGATCACCATCGAAGCCAAAATGCAGATATTCGCTAAGCCCACCGCATTTTGCTTCATCCGGTACAGCATGCCTGAAATGGAGATGAAAGGCCCGGGGCGGTAGTAGATCCGTTTGTTTTTCTTCAACGCCTTTAAAATATAAATCGAACCCGTGATAAATAATAAATAAGTTCCCATAATGACCAGCAACACCGCAAGGAAAAACTTTGAAATCGCGCTGAGTGGATCGGCAATGGTCAGCGAAATGCCGTAGCCCCAGCCTAATAAAACAAGAGACAGGATAAAGAGAAGAATCGATCCTTTCGGTTCTTTCTCGCCTTCTTTTTTGCCTTTCAACAATTTAATCGGATTGGCGAATGTAAACTGGCTGACGTTGTACAGATAAGTGATCGCAAATACTCCAGCGAACAAGCCTGCCGTGATCAAAGCCGTCATCGGGCTTGTCGAATAATTGATATCTGTCGGCAAACGGAGCAGGTAATTCAGCAGCATGAAAAACAAGCGGCCGAAAACCTGCCCTACAATCAGCGCTCCGGCAATGCTCACAAACGTGGTGATGAGCGTTTCAAAAAACAAAATCTTCGCCACATGCTTTTTTTCCAAGCCCAGTATTCCGTAAAGGCCGATTTCCTTTTTTCTTCTTTTGATCAAAAAACTATTGATATACAAAATAAAGATAAACGAGAAGATCCCGATGACAATCGTTCCCATTGCAAAAAGCGTCGGCAACACACTTGAACGTTCCTGGACGAATTTATTCGTCAAAAGAGAAGACATCAAATAGAACATCGTGATGATTGCAGTCGACGACAGCAAATACGGCACATACAATTGCTGGTTCGATTTGATGTTGCGAACGGCCAAAGAAGTGAAAAAGCGATTATTCATCTTTGCCACCCCGGCTCGACAACACCGTCAATGATTGGGAAATGCGCTCCATGAATTCGTCTGAAGTCTGCTCGCCCCGGTAAATTTCGTGGTAGACGGAGCCATCGCGGATGAATAAGACCCGGCTTGAAAAACTTGCTGCGCGCGTACTGTGTGTGACCATCAAAATCGTCTGCCCTGTTTCATTGATGCCCTTTAATATTTCCATTAAGTTTTGCGAAGCCTTCGAGTCGAGGGCACCGGTCGGTTCGTCTGCCAGAATGATTTTCGGTTGTGTGATCAATGCCCGCGCCACAGCTACCCGCTGCTTTTGTCCGCCTGAAACTTCATATGGGTATTTGTTGATATGGGCTTCAATTCCCAGCTTGCGGACAATCGGAATCAGCCGCTCTTCCATTTCCGCTACCGGAGTTTTTGACAGCACGAGCGGCAACAGGATGTTGTCTTTGATCGTGAAATTATCCAGCAGATTAAAATCCTGGAACACAAAGCCCAAGGTGTTCCGGCGGAAAGCGGATATTTCTTTGTCTTTGATATTGGATAGGGGTTTTCCATCCAGATAAACTTCTCCGCCTGTCGCCTCGTCCAAAGTCGAAATAATATTCAAAAGCGTCGTTTTCCCGGAACCGGACTCGCCCATGATGGAGACGAACTCGCCTTTTTCCACTGAGAAGTTGACCGTCGAAAGTGCTTCGGTTTGCTGGTTGGAAAAACGAGCCGTATATACTTTTTTCAGATTCTTAATTTCTAATAAGGCCATTGCTAACCCCTCCTTTCTTTTAACTATACGACAGAAAAATGCGGTCTGCCTGTACCGTTTCTTACAATCGAAAAAGGTATCTTACGATTTCGTAAGATACCTTTTTAAGTATATGAAAGAAAAATTAAGGTAACCACAAAGATTATTTGAAATTTTTTACTGTTATACTGTATCGAAAGACCTTGTTTTTTATTATTAATTCAATTCTTTAGGAGGCAGACCAATGATTGAAAAGTTACTGAAAGACCAAGCCGCTCCCGCTTATTTTGTCTACTTAACAAATGGAGCAAACCCGTTCCCGAAAGTTGCCCAGACGATTCCAGAAATATTCCTCAACCTGCGTGAAGAAGCACCAACGGGGTACACCGCCTTGTGGCTATTGAAGCGCATCGGCCTGGCTACCGAAAATCAGCAGTCTTACTTTAGTGAAAATGATGTTTTGACGTCTGAAGATACGAAACATCCAAACGAACAACATCCTTATATAACATTCCGGTTTGTGCAGATCAATGGAACTTCTCCCATGTACACAAGCCAAGGCGCTGTAGCTAATCACTCGAGCTATGAGGAAGCAGCCAGCTATGCTGCTGAAGAACTCAAGAAGAGCAAGGAACGCTATCCCGAACGCGACTTCCAGATTCTGATAGCGCGATTGATTGAACAGATGAACTGGCATTGAAACTCTCGGACCCGAGTAAAGGCGCAGTAGAAAGCGACCACATGAAGCGAAAAGAAAAAGGCTATCGAGAAACACTCGACAGCCTTCAAACCTCATATGTTTTTATAGCCATCTTTTAATTTACTTACTTGCTTGAAAGACTGGAAATGTATTCTTTTACCACTTCAAACACATAATCCTGATTCGCTGCTGCTGTATCCGGATTGTAAGCACCGTCGTTTGTTTTATTATTTGATAAAATGCGAATGCCGAGGAATGGAATATCGTATGCTGCAGAAATTTGCGCAGCGGATGCAGTTTCCATTTCTTCAACAGAGGTGCCATATTTCTCATGGATCCAATTGATGCGGTCCACTTCATTGTTCCAGAAATCAGCGGAACCGATTGTTCCTTCTACAACTTTCCCTTTAGTATGCGTATCTTTTACTGCATTAGCTGCAGCCAATAATTCTTTGTCGCCTTCATAGTAACGAATATTTTCAGCATCCGGGTCTTCTCCGGCACTGCCTTCTGAAGCCATCAAGTCCATCGGCTTCCATTCCGTTGGCTCGATGCCTTCACCTTTTGCTAAATCCCCTGTTTTCAAAGCTCCTATATTTACAGAACGCTCGCCAAGCACAATATCAAAGACGTTCAGTGCTGGATCGTGTCCGCCTGATGTTCCTTGGTTGATGATTGCTGCGGGATTGTATTTTTCAATGGCCAATGCAGTTGCAGCACCGGTATTTGCCATCCCTTTCCCCGTCTTGGTTACAATCACTGGATACCCTTCCACTGTCCCAATGTAAAATTCAAAGGTCGACCCTGCTTCTTCTACTTTCACATTTTCCAAACGTTCAGCAAACTTTTCCGCTTCAATCGGCATTGGCCCTTGAATTAAAATCGGACGTTGCGGTTTTTCTTTCGCTTCTGTTTCGCCTGTTGAACTGCATCCTGCAAGAATTAGCAAAATCGCCATTGCCAGTACCCAAATTTGATAGGTTTTCACTTTTCTCATGCTGTCTTCCTCCTAGTTGTTAAGTCCTTCCCACGTCTGTCCACACAAAAAAAGCCAGAGAAGTTAGCTTTTGCTAACCTTCTGGACTTGCAAAGTTAAAGTGTTCGAACGAGGCAAACCAATAGAAGGT
Source organism: Planococcus glaciei (assembly GCF_900099655.1). Lineage (GTDB taxonomy): Bacteria > Bacillota > Bacilli > Bacillales_A > Planococcaceae > Planococcus > Planococcus glaciei. The sequence continues at coordinate 157,597 of NZ_FNDC01000004.1, read as the reverse complement.
TAAAATCGCCATCGTCAAATACTTCAACCCGTAGTCCAGTTCATTTTTTGGGAACTTGGTAGAAACGCCCGGACCATATTACCGGGCATATACGAGAATTATTATTCATTTTTAACACTTCGCTAATATAACAAGCACCCAACAGGGAGTCAACACAAAAGCGAACATTTGCATCTTATTATCTATTCATAGTTCGTGTTTTTAATTTTCATCCGACTTTCTACTAAAATCACTAATCATTTTTCTGTTTTTGGTTCTTTTCTCTTTATCCAACTGCGTTCTCATTCCTCAATCAAATACCCGTAATTCCTCTCTCGACAGATCAATCAGTACCTTTGTTCCTTTGCCTAGTTCCGACTGAATATCGAGCTTATACCCCAACCGCTCACAAATCTTCTTGCTGAGAAATAAACCGAGGCCGGTCGACTTTTCATAAAGGCGCCCATTAAAACCGGAGTAGCCTTTATTGAAAATCTTCGGCAAATCTTCCGGACGAATGCCGATCCCCGTGTCTTCAATGATCAACGTCTGTTCTTCCCCTGGATCTTTGTAGATGGAGATTTTGCCGTTTGGCGTATATTTCAGGCTATTCGAAAGAAGCTGTTCAAGCAAATTTTGCAGCCATTTTTCATCGGATAAAACAGTCATCTGAAGCGGTTCGTATTCTAATTTAATGCCGTTGTAGATAAACAAAATAGAATATTTTTTGAGAGCTTTTTTAATAACACCATCAAGGTCCACTTGGCTCAAATCAAGTTCAGCACCCGGTTCCTCCAGCTTCACATAATTTAATGCCATATGCGTATAATCCTCTAGCCTAAGCAATTCCATGGAAATCTGCCGCGCCTCTTTCCCGCTGGAACTTTGGTTCAGCAAACTGATTGCAGAAATCGGCGTCTTGATCTGATGCAGCCATAATGTGAAGTAATCCAGCTGATCGGCTTGCCGGTCTGTATGGACTGTTTCTGCTTCGCGCAGTTCCCTCATAACGAGCGCCAGTTTTTCTATGTACAGCCGTTCAAAAGGGTCTGGACTTTCCGAAAGCTCCTGCAATGTTGCAATATCTGTTGTCTGTAGACGCCTTACCTTCCCGTAGCGTCTTGCATACTGAATATATTGGATGGCCACGTAAATGCCAAATAGAAAAAATGATACTTCCATGCTGTAAAGAAAAAAATCGAGTGGCAGCCGGCCCAACAAATACACCAAACCGAATATCACCATCATGCCGGTGAAAATGAATATTTGCGGGCGCACTGACCATAAAAACTTTTTTAAGAGTTCACTTCTCGAGAAATCAGGCATGGGCTGCTTCCTTATTCAACGCGTACCCGATGCCTTTTTTGGTGACGATAAAATCGGTTAGTTCCACCTGCGCCAGTTTTTTTCGAAGCCTTGCCACATTTACCGCCAAGGTATTGTCATCGATGAACGATTCGTCTTCCCAAAGCTGAATCATGATTTCTTCACGCGTGACGTACTCCCCTTTTTGCAGAAACAACAGCTCCAGGATTTTCAATTCCGTACGGGTCAAATCCACTTCCTGCTGTTCATAATAGAGCTTCGACTCTCCCGTTTTCAAAACCGTCCGGTTAAAGTTCAGAAAGTTATCCGATTCGTTGAAATCATACGTTCTTCTCAGCAACGCCTGTGTTTTCGCGATGGCCACCGTTAAATCGAACGGTTTGGCAATAAAATCGTCGGCTCCCATTTGAATTGCCATCACGATATCCATGTTTTCGTTTCTTGATGAGACAAAAATGATCGGCACCTGGGATATTTTGCGGATTTCCTGGCACCAATAGTAGCCATTAAATGAAGGCAACTGGATATCAAGCAAGATCAATTGCGGCGACTGTTCTTTGAACACATCAAGCACCCGGTTAAAATCGTCTACTGCAAAGGCCTCGTAATTCCATTTCTGCAGTTCTTCTTTCAAAATGCCGGCAATCGTCTCATCGTCTTCCACTATCATGATTTTGAACATGTGCTTCCCTCCTGCCTTTAAAATTATTATCCATTTCTATACATTCTTTCTTTTATCTTAGCGGAAATCCGGAGCTTCAACTAGTCAAAGTGAGACAAGGCGCAAAAATAAAAAACGCCGCTCTTTTGAGTGATCCTCAAAAGAGCGGCAGAATGGGACGATTGTTCGTAGGCTTATTTTTCTCTGACTACCGTACGGGCATAAGCATCATGCGGGAAGCTTGCCCCGCCTAGCTGTTCAAAGCCTTTACGGTCTTTAAAATAATCAATGGTGCTGATAAAATCACGGTAAAGGAAACGCTTGGCAATTTGTTCGCCGCTTGGTTTCTGGCCGTCTTCACTTTCCAAAATGAGCCCTTGTGTTTTGTAGCCGAGCGTTTGCCCTGATTTGGCCAGCTGCACATACTCTAGTCCCCATACCACCAAGGTTGGCACGACCAGCGAATAGGCTGCATTGTTTTTGACTTTCTTTGGCACGGCTGCTTCCAAAACGGCCAGCGCTGTGGTTGCTGTCAGAAAATCAATGAACATCGCTTTTGAGCGTTTCTTCGATAACTCCTTCATCCAACTCCTCCTTTTGATTGCTTTCTGTCTCAAGATTAAAAGAAGAAAGAACGGTTTACAACAGCCTTTGCTGTTATTTATTCGCTAAGGAAATAATGCTGTTGTCTGTCATTAAGTAGCCATGGCAGCTCAAGAGCTTCTTCTTAAGCTCTTCGGAAACCCGCTCCGCATTGTAAGCACAAACAGAAATTGCTTCATTCTGAAGCACCATCCGGTCAAGCTCGTTTTCATACACTGCGATTTCCCGTTCGATATCCTGCGAATCGCTCCACTCGACATGCCCCCATGTACGGACATTGCGCTTAGTCCCATTTCCTGCAGCCATCACTTCATCTAAATAAGCCAAAATGGTAGGCGGATGAAAATTCCCATTTCGCCAATAAAAATCAAAATTATTGATGTAGTGCAAAGCTGATTGTTCTTCTTCCGTCAGCCTCTCTTTCAAATGATGGTGGATCATCGGAAATATACGGGAATTTTCTACAAACAGCACGTAGTCTCCTTGCTGAATGCCATATACGATAAAAGAAACGGCATTGCGGATATAATCTTCCAAACTGTTGGAACTATAAAAAATGTGGCCCTTGCCTGTTGCAGTCAATGTTTTTGCCAGGTTTGCAATCTTTTCGTTCACAGGCTGATGCCTCCTTAGAATTCAACCAAAACTTATGGATAATGTGTACATCAAACATTCTTAAGATAACCATACTACAGTCTCCATCTGTCATCAAAATAAAAAGGAGAGCACCGGGTTGGGAAAAATTTCACCTGCTATTTATTCGCCGGAAATCGCTTTCTGATCGCATTCCACATGGACGCCAGCATATTGCGGATAGAATGCACCGGACGCACATCGCTTTTGCTTTGCCACTGAATCCACTCTAAAGCAATCAGGCACAAAATCAGCCAAATCGTACCAGCTATATAACCGGCCAGCACATCACTCGGAAAGTGGGCGCCTAAGTACACTCGGCTTGAGCCGATGAGCAGCACCACAATCCCCATGAATGCAATGGAAAGCCGCTTAAAGGCAGCACTCCCATTGCCGCGCATAACAAGATACATGATAAAGCCATAGAAAATAAGAGATCCCATGGAATGGCCGCTTGGGAAGCTGTAGCCGACCGCATCGATTTCCGGATTGATGGAAGGACGGCCTCTTTCATACAATTGTTTGAGCATTTTTGTCAATAAACCGCCAACTCCAACAGCCAGGAGGAAAAACAAAATCCCCCATTTATCTTTGTATTTAATCCTTAATACGAGGACCGTCGCAACGGACAGCATTGTCAAAAACCAGACCGAACCAAGCTCTGTGATCAAAATCATGGCCGTATCGAGATAAGGATGGTCAATTGCTTTAAAGTAATTGATAATCGATCCATCGAATCTTCTCATTTCGTTTTCCATGACTTCTTCGGCCAGTTCCGTAAATATCACCAGGAAAAGCGCAGCCACGCCAAGCCCTACCCCCAGCAGCAACAGGCTGATGCCGACTTTTGTATTCTCTTTTATCATTTCATCGCCCCTAACCGTGTTTCTAATCTGTTATTTGTATACCCACAACTTTGGTTAGCCATCCGCTAAAATAAAAAAAGCTACGTGCTGGAGTAAAACTGCCAGACGTAGCCGCTTTTCCTAATTGGTTCTGAGTTCCGTTGTTTCACAAATGTCTTTCAAGTTCTTTAAGCTCTGTTCCATGGCACTATTCATCACTTTTTTGATGATCAGCTTATCCGCTAACTTCGACATCAGACTCTTTGGCAATTCATACTCTTCCGCATAATCAATCCGGGTAGCTGTGCCTTCTGGCGTATAAGTCCAGCTCTGAAGAGAATCGATTGATCCTTTGATAAGCCCTTTCCACGTATAGCCGCTGCCCGTCCGTGAATTTTCGGTCACTGCAACGATGACAGGAAGCTGCATGCCGAACATATGAATATCCAAATCCATCGTTGTCCCCGCTTCACCTTGCCCACTTAAATTCCGTGGTTCGGATAAACCGGAATACCATTGATACCAGTGCTTTGGATCTGTTGCGTATCGATATACTTCGTCAATTGGCCGATTGATCACAATACTTTTTTGGACTGCCACCATTCCGTCGTCCCCCTTATCTCACAATAAACCAGTAGACACAAACAATTCCAAAATCCGATAGCACATGGCTGATGATGGTTGCGGTCATCGAACCCGATTTTTCCCGAATGAACCCCCAAAAAAGCCCGGCGATAAACACAGGAAGTACGGCGACAAAACTAAACCCGGCTTCAAAAATCGGGATGATCGACAGCAGATGATACAAAGTGTAAAAACCAGCCGACATCCCAACAGCATACAAGGCGCTTCCTTTCATCCGCAGCCGGTTAAACATGTAGCCTCGCCAGTAAAGTTCTTCCAATACCGGGTTGGCCAACAGCAGCACAAGGACCAAGAGGATCTCCCCTCGTCCTGAAAATCCCCAGTCCATCAGCAAAGTCCGCAAATATTCAATATCCAATAAGTAGACATGCAGCCAACTTAACCCGCCAAAGATAAAAATGAAAAAAAGCACCCCGCTTCCGACGCCTAAAACAACTCCGCGTTTGTCCAACTTCAGCTGTTCCACCGGAAATGCCCGGTCAATCAGCGGTACAAACAGCAGCCAGCTATAAAAAAGCAAAAACGTAATCGCGACATTTTCCATGACTTGAAGCCCGATAAAAATCATCACCGTCGGCCCAATCAAACGCAAAGCATTTCTCATCGTGCATCACCGGTCTTTGCTATGGTAGAACCCAGCCGGTATTGCTCTTCGATCGGCCACAGAAAACAATCTACAGCCGCATTGAATTCCTTGAATGACCGGGGCGGCAATTGATGGGTACCCCCTTCGATAAAAACCACCTGTGTTTGGGGTGCCGCTTTCAAAAACGGAATCCGGTAATGGTGCATCGGTTTTTCGAGCGTTCCATATAGAAGCAGAATCGGCATTTTCAAACGATGAAGCGAATAGGTGGAAATATAGTGCAGCCCCGTTTTGCAAAATTCATAAGAAGCCCGAGGATCCGACTTTTTGGCCAATCGGTAAATCGCTTGTTCATCTCCCGGCAGTTTCCGGTTTAATTTAGCCTGCAGTTTTGCAGCCATGGGGATTTGCCGAAATTTCGCCATGTACATGACGGATTTGATAAAGAATTTAGGAGTGAAATTATTTAATTCCGAGTAGCCTCCCGACAGGATTAAAGCAATGGTGCGTTCCGGGTAGTTCAAAGCAAATTCTTGGGCGATCAAGCCTCCGTGGGAGTAACCGCAAAGAACCACTTGTTTAATGCCGAGCTTATCGAGCAGTCTCTTTAAATGTTCAGCCAGCAGATGGATGGTCAACGGATTGCTGCCTCTTGAACTGAGCCCGTGCCCGGCAAGGTCATAGAAAATCAATTGATAGCTTTCTGCGAGAGCTTCCTGGTTACGGAATACATTATGCCCCATAACAAATGGATGGATAAAAACGATGGGCATGCCTTGTCCTTTAACATGATAGTAAAGCGAAACTGATTCATCAATTGAAATATGCGGCATAGCGGCGGTCCACTCCTATAGACGAAAAAGCATACAAGGTACGCATTTCAAGGTTTTTTATACCCATACCCTAACTGCTAAGCAGTCGAAACGCACAAGCAAAAAGCACGCGCCTGCTTTAGGCGCGTGCTGTCATTTCCCCCATATTGTGGTGTTATTGCTGCTGGCCATAAGACCCATCATCGTAATTAAACTGCCACACAATGCCGAACTTATCTTCCAGTGCCCCGTATGCCGGACTCCAAAAAGTTTCCTGCAACTCCATCGTCACCTTACCGTCTGCTCCCAACCGGTTAAATTGAGACTTCACTTTGTCCAAATCATCCGAGACGATCGTCAAATTGAGATTTTTGCCAAACGGCACTTCCGAATCCGGCATTCCATCAGAAAACATCACTTCACTGCCTTCGATATTTAAAGCCGTATGCATAACCAAGTTCTTCGTCTCTTCCACCATTTCAAAGCCTTCCTCCGGAGGCATGTCCCCAAAACGCATAATTTCCTGCTGTTCTGCTCCAAAAACATCCGCATAGTACTTGACTGCTTCTTCGCAATTCCCGTTGAACACCATATAAGCAACTACCGGCACGTAAATCGCTCCTTTCTTTTATCCCTTATCTATTTTACGTATTCAAGGAGAAGCTATTTTTCCCTGAATCCGCATAATCCTGCTGGATTCATCAGACACCCTATACAAAACTTATGTAGATAACCAGAAAGAACAAGTGTTCTTATATTTTTAATTATACACCCATTCCCGTTAGATGAAAAGTGTATTTTCAGTTTATTCAGATATATTTTTTTATGCTTTCTGCGTTTAGGTGTCAAAAGAGACATTCAGAAATCTAAACTATATAATTGATTTATCTTGCTGATATGGAGGAACAACAATGACGCAAAAGAAAAACATAACAGTTGGCGGAATCGAATTGAAATGGGATCTGGATTCAGGAGAAGTGCTTTTCGAAGGCGGCGACGTAGTCTTCTTTTGGGTCAGTGCCATGAAAACCTTCTTTGATACCATCAAGGAAATCTCAGGCGTTGAAGCAACCAACCTGGTTCTGGAAACAACGGGTTTTCGCCAAGGCATCATCGTCGGCGAAGGTTTCGCAGAAATGAAGCACATCGATACGTCGAATATCGTGGAATGGATTTCCGATACATATGCCCCTGCCGGCTGGGGGAAAGTGGAAATTGTTAAAATGGATGAAAAGAACAATACGTTCACTTTGCATATCCAGGATGACTGGGAATACAAACTGAATCAGCTGGACGAAAAACAAACAGAAGGAATTTTCGTCCCTTCCCATTACGCCGGTGTATTAACCGGTATTTTCGGCATCAATTTCTGGTACAAGACCCTTCAATACCAGAACAGTGAAAATCCATACAGCATCGTTGAGTACTTCCCTTCCGATGTGACCGTCCAACGCAATATCCATGAACTGTCGAGACGGCAGGAAGCCGAACAAATCAACAAGCTTGAATTGCTCGTAAATGAAAATACCCAAATGCTGCAGAAGCTTGTGAAAGAACTTTCTTCTCCCATCATCCCGGTACTCGAAGGCATTATCGTCGTCCCGATGATCGGCACTTACGATGAAGAACGCGCTGAAGATTTGATTTATAAAACGCTTAGCCACTTGCCGAAGCACCAGGCCAATTACCTGCTTTTGGATTTAACCGGCTTGAATAAAAACATTACAGCCCATACGGCTGAACTGATCGACAAACTCGGCGCGTCTGCCCGGCTTCTTGGAACCGAAGTGATTTTGGTCGGCGTGTCGCCTGAATTGGCGCTAATTATTTCGCAAACTTTGACCAGCTTAAAAAAGTTCGAATGCCTGCAATCGCTGCAGCATGGCATTTACTATGCCCTCGGAAAAAGCGGACGAAGAATCGTATAAGAAAGAATAAAGAGCGCCTCTACTTTAGCAGAGGCGCTCTTTTGTGATTTAACGGAAAAATGCGAATGACAGCACATAGCCGACGTAACATACGGTTTCTCGGATGAAAAATGGCAGCTGGCTGCTGAATGTCTGGTAGATTGAACTCTGTGTCGGTGAAGAATAGGCATCGATTCCCGTCACTTGCGCCATCAATAACGCACGTTTCATATGTAAAGGGTCACTGACCACCAGAAAGCTGTCCAGTCCATTTTCTTCTGCAACTTCGTAGGCATACAGAAAATTTTCTTCCGTAATCATGGATTCGGTTTCAATGAAAATATCTTCATCCGGAATTCCCATTCCCAATGCATACTTGCGGGAGACTTCCGATTCCGCCATTTTGGCGCCGTCCGTTTTGCCGCCGGTAAAAATGATCTTATCCACAAACTCATTTTCATACAGCCATATCGAATGGTTGATGCGTTCCCGCAGCACCGGCGAGGGCTGGTCCCCGATCACTTTGGTGCCAAGAACGATGGCCGCATCGGTTTTTATATTTTCTGTTTCTGCAGCATATGTCCAAATGCCATACGCCGCAAACACTGTAAATGCAAAAAGCGCCAGCATCAGCACTTGCATGATTTTTCTTATTAGTCGTCTAGGCAATGATTTCCATCCTTTTGCTCTGCTTTCTTTTCAACTCACCGATGATGAATTTTCCTTCTATATTATCAATTGAAACGCTCCAAAAGAAAAGAGCATTTGCCAAAAAATCACCAAATGCTCACAAAAGCAATATACTAGCCAAGAGCCCTTTCTTTGAAAGGGGTTCTTGCAGCATGTTGAGAAAGACATAACTTATTAACCGATATTCCGCAACCCAGCTGCGCTTGCCGCGGGCGATCTGCCAAGCCTCCTCAGCCGCTACGCGTCTTGCGGGGTCTCGGCTGTCTCGCTTTCCCGCAGGCGTCTCCACTGGGTTGCTCCATATCGATGAAGAACAATGAATAAATAACATGCCTACTCTTTCACTTTTTATAGTATAAGAGAACTTTATTAAAAAAGTGAACCGAATGAAGCGGAAAGTGGCGACTCCTGCGGGAACAGCACGAGCTGAAGACCCTGGACGGAGCGTAGCGAAGGAAGCGGCTGAAGCCGGGCCCGCGGAAAGCGTCCACTTGGAGCGAAATGACTTAAAGAATGGAAAGTTTCTAGCACTAGATCAATAAATTAAACAATAAGGAATCATTATTGATGTCTTTATACGGGAAACCGTTTTCCGCCATCCGGGTGACAAGCGGTTCGTAGTCTTCCCGGCGTTTCAATTCGATGCCGACAATAACCGGTCCATGCTCGCGGTTCGTCCGTTTCGTGTACTCGAAATGAGTGATATCGTCTTCTTCACCAAGCACTTGTTCCATAAATTTGCGGAGTGCTCCAGCACGCTGCGGGAATGTCACGATGAAATAATGTTTTAAGCCTTCATAGATCAGCGACTTTTCTTTGATTTCCTGCATCCGTTCGATATCGTTATTGCCTCCGCTGATTACGCAGACCACGTTTTTGCCTTTGATGTGCTCTTTATAAAAATCCAGGGCAGCTACCGACAATGCGCCCGCCGGTTCTGCGACAATGGCATTTTCGTTATACAGTTCCAGAATGGTCGTACACACTTTTCCTTCGGGCACGGGAATGATGTCATCAACGACGTCTTCGCAGATTGCCATCGTCAAATCACCGACTTGTTTCACTGCAGCTCCGTCAACGAAAGTATCAATCTCATCCAGGCGGGTCACTTCGCCGTTCTTTAAGGAAGCTTTCATGCTGGCGGCTCCCGCCGGTTCAACACCAATCAGTTTGGTGGAAGGGCTGATTCCTTTTAGATAGGAACCTACGCCGGAAGCAAGCCCCCCGCCTCCGATTCCACAAAACATGTAATCGACCGGCTCCTGCATTTCATTCAGCACTTCAAGGGCGACCGTTCCTTGTCCCGCAATGACTTGGGTGCTGTTGAACGGATGGACAAAAGTTTTTCCTTCCGCTGTGCAAAGCTCCATTGCCGCTGCAAACGCATCATCAAACGAGTCGCCTGTCAGGACTACGGAAACTTGTTCACCGCCGAAGCGCTTGACCTGGGACACTTTTTGGCTCGGTGTGGTGAGCGGCATGAAGATTTTCCCTTCAATGCCGAGCGCCTTGCAGGAGTATGCCACACCTTGTGCATGGTTGCCGGCGCTTGCGCAGACGACGCCTCTGCTCCGTTCTTCCATGGTCATGCTGGAGATAAAATTATACGCTCCGCGCAATTTAAAAGACCGCACCACTTGCTGGTCTTCCCGTTTCAAAAAGACGTTGCAGCCGTATCGGGCGGACAGAATTTCGTTGCGCTGAAGCGGCGTTTTCACAATGACGTCTTTCAGTGCCTGATTCGCCACCATGATGTCTGCCACTGTCACTTTCGCTGTGTCTGTTGCTCTCTCAAGCTCTGTCGTATTGCTTCTCGTCATCTGAATCACCCTTTTGAATTTAGTTATTTCATTACTCTAACACAAAGAAGCAAATTATTGATAAAAAATTTTGACAATTATGCGAAAGTGCCGTTTTTAATAATAATCGAATCCATTCAAGCTTAATTTTGCATCTAATTTCAAAAGACCAGCAGCCTTGAATTGAAAGGTTGCTGGTCTCAGACAGTCTGCCTTTATTAAAACAGTTAAATTATTCTAATACACAAAACAACAGGCGATTCCCTTCAGCCTTCTGCTGATGGAAACCGCCTGTTGCTGCGTTAAATTTCTTTCACTGCAGAACCGCGTTTATTCGCTGTCTGCCCTTGTTTTGAAGCATGTGATTTTTTCAGCAGGATTTCAAGTTCCTCCAGCGACTTGCCTTTTGTCTCCGGGATGAACTTCCAAACGAATAATGCCGAAAGCAAACTCATGATTCCGTAGAATGAGTACGTCATCGCCCCGCTGACTTCCATCATCATCGGATATGTAGAAGAAATGAAATAATTGGCGGCCCATTGAGCTGCGACAGCAATCGCCAGTGCCTGCCCTCTGATTTTGTTCGGGAAAATTTCAGACAGCAAGACCCACACAACCGGTCCCCAGGACATCATGAAGGATGCTGTATAAATGATGATGAACACCAAAGTCGCAATCCCGATTTGATTGAAATAAGCAAGACCGGCAACGCCGAACATCCCCACTGTCATACCGATTGACCCGATGACCAGCAACGGCTTACGCCCAAATTTGTCTACTGTCAGAATCGCAATGACTGTAAAGATGACGTTGACCAAGCCCATGACAATGGTCTGGAAAAACGAAGCGTCACGTGCCGCTCCCATACTTTCAAAAATTCTCGGTGCGTAGTACAGTGCCACGTTGATCCCGACAAATTGCTGAAACACGGAAAGCAATACGCCAATCACTACAATGGCTTTTCCGTAGACGAATAATTTTTCTTTCTTATGGTCGAACGATTGCTTGATTTCGTATAAAGTGGCTTTTGCCATGGTTGCATCGTAAGTCTTCAGCAAAATTGCCATTGCCTTGTCTTCCTTTTGCTGTGACACCAAATAGCGCGGTGTTTCCGGTACGAAGAACAGGAGAAGCAGGAACAACACCGCCGGGATCAGTTCAGAAGCGAACATGTATCTCCAGCCGATTGAATTGATCCACTCCAGGCTCTCGCCTCTGGCTATGCCCCAGTTGACAAAGTAAACGACAAGCATACCAAGAATAATGGCAAACTGATTTAATGAAACCAACCGGCCTCTCAAATGTGCGGGAGCAATTTCGCCGATATACATCGGAGCGACAGCAGAAGCCAAGCCTACACCTATACCGCCAATGATGCGGTAAACATTAAAGGTAATCAGCAGAGCCATCGTCGGTTCCCCCGCTGTGAAAAACAAAACCTCTGGATAAGCAGAGCCTAAAGCCGAAAGAATAAAAAGAATGGCAGCCAGAATCAATGAGTACTTTCTGCCGATCGCTGTTGAAACTTTACCAGACAATAAGCCGCCAATGATGCAGCCAATTAACGCACTGGAAACTGTAAGGCCATGAACAAAGGAACTAAGCCCTAAGGAATCTGCGAAATAATTTTGCAAAGCTCCTTCTGCACCGGATATGACGGCTGTGTCATAGCCAAACAAAAGACCACCTAAAGTAGCCACTAAAGTAATGGCAAAAATATAAAAGTTCTTGTTGTTTTTCATCTGCGTCAACGGGAGAAAAATCTTTTTGACTCCCTTCCTCCTTTCAAATTGAAAACGTTATCATTAATTGTAGCAATGTTCACAAACTTTGTGCAACCAGTAAACTAACTTTCCATACTTATTCCACAGTTAAAATACCGTTCAGAAAACCCATTCATACTGGAACAGTGTGAAAATTCAGTGCTTCAGGTGCTATATATTCTTTTGTAGTTTAAATCGATTATTGATACACTAATTATTGTAAGAGGTCACTTTTAGTTAAAGTTTTTATGAAGGATTTATTCAAAAAAATTTATCTAAGGAGCTGGGAAAATGAACAAAGAGCAGTTAGAGTTGGTTAAAAACGGACAAGGTTTTATCGCAGCGCTTGACCAAAGCGGCGGCAGTACACCAAAAGCGTTGAAATTATACGGCGTTCCGGAAGATGCCTATTCCAACGAAGAGGAAATGTACGATTTGATCCACGAAATGCGGACGCGCGTCATGACCGCTCCTGCGTTCAATTCCGATTCCATTCTTGGAGCCATCCTGTTCGAACAGACGATGGACCGGAAAGTGGAAGGCAAATACACACCCGATTACTTATGGGAAGAAAAAGGCGTTGTACCCTTCTTGAAAGTCGATAAAGGCCTGGCTGACGAAGAGGGCGGCGTCCAGCTGATGAAACCCATTCCAAATTTAGATGAACTGTTAAAAAGAGCGGTTGAACGCAAAGTATTCGGCACGAAAATGCGCTCGGTCATTAAAGAAGCGAATGCTGAAGGCATTAAACAAGTAGTGGCCCAGCAGTTTGAAGTCGGCAAGCAAATCATCGCTGCCGGACTTGTGCCCATCATTGAACCGGAAGTGGACATTCACAGTGCTGACAAAGAAAAAATTGAAGCATTGTTAAAAGAAGAAATCTTGAAAGAGCTGGATAATCTCAGCGAAGACCAGCCGGTGATGCTGAAATTGTCGATTCCAACAGTTGATAATTTCTATAAAGAATTGATTGAACATCCCCGTGTCGTCCGGGTAGTGGCGCTTTCCGGCGGTTATACACGGAAAGAAGCGAATGAGAAATTGGCGCGGAACAACGGCTTAATCGCCAGCTTCTCCCGCGGTTTATCTGAAGGCGTCAGCGCTGACCAAAGCGATGACGAATTCAACGAAGGCATTGCTGATTCAATCCGGACTATTTACGAAGCATCGATTACGTGATTGATTCAAAAAAGCGTCGGCGGCGGCCTTTGACAGGTTGCCGCCGGCGCCTTTTTCTTTTGTAACTTTTCTCTTCGATTAACGGTCTTATACTAAAGAGATGCGGAAGAGATTCCATTGAAGTTTCAAAGGAGGTGCGATAATGAGAAAACGCTTATGGTTTTTGGCACTATCGCTGTTGTTGCTAGCACTCTTTGCAACAGCATGCGGCATGGAGGAGGACGCAGAGAAAATGCCTGAAGAACCCGAAACAAACGAAGGCACTTCCGGCGGCATTGCAGCCGGCGAACCGGAACCGGCGATTAAACAGCTGGATGACAAAACCTATCTGTATACGGTAAAAAACCAAACGGAAAAGCCGCTGACTTTTGATTTCACCAGCAGCCAACGCTATGATTTCGCTTTGCTCGATGAATCAGGCGAGCAAGTTTTCCTGCAGTCGTCTGTCAGCATGTATGCGCAGGCACTTGGAGAAGAAACGGTGAAACAAGCAGAAGAATTGCAGTATGAAATCGAAGTGCCGCCGCTGGAACTGGAACCCGGCACTTACACACTTGAAGCCTGGCTGACGCCTGAACAGGGCCCTGCCTTCCGAACAGAAACTGAATACGTCGTGGAATAAAAATGTAAAGGAGGCATCCCTTTGGGTGCCTCCTTTTTACTAACCTTCTAAACTCAATAAATCAATTCCTTGCTCTGCAAAAATCTCCATCATTTCGGGGTAGGAATAGGCAAGGCAGACTGAAAAATCCTGGATTGAAAAAACGAGCTTGCCTTCCCGGTAAAAATCGAAATTCCAAAGCGGATACACATAGTCATCCTCTCTCGGAACCATACGATGCCAAAACAATTCTCTGGACTCTGCATTCAAAGGACCGCGATAAACCGTGCTGTCTTTCATGCCATCCCATGGAAAAGTTTGAATCCCTTCCAAGTTCTCAAACTCCGGCTTGCCCGTCAGCAAAGGATTTTCCGCATCCCATTCTCCATCCGGGTACATGATTTGAAAACTGTCGCAGACCGACAGTGCGATGCCGAAAAGCTTTGGCCATTCGGGCTCGGCTTCTATATTGTGGATAACGATATATGTTTCCAAAAAATTTCTCCTCTTGTATGGTTTAATTGTTTTCCTGCGGAACCGTTCTCCCGATCACTTGCCCTAAAAGCTCGATTCCTTTTACAATCTGTTCTTCGTCCGCATAACTGAACGACAACCGGAGGAATTCACGGCCTTCCTCCTGGTTCAGGAAAAAGTATCTGCCGGGCACATATGCCACACCAGCCGCGAGTGCTTCTGGCAGCATTTGGACTGTATCCACTCCCGGCACTTGGACCCAAACAAAGTATCCGCCGCTCGGTGTATACCAGGAAACCGACTTCGGCAAGAATTTTTCCAATGCCGCAACCATTACACTGCTTTTTCGCTGATAAGCATCCTGAAGCTCTTGAAGATGGCCGTCAAAATCCAGTCCTTCTAAATACGAAGCCATGGTTGCCTGGGCGAAGGGATGGTGCAAATCTTTTTTGAACCAGTCCATAGCCGTGACCAATTCCTCCGCTCCTGCCACCCAGCCGATCCGCATGCCCGGCGCGACAACTTTCGATAAGGATCCGACATAAAGCACACGGTTGCCCGGATCCATCGCTTTCAACAAACGCGCTTGTTCCCCGAATGCCAGTTCACCATAGGCATCGTCTTCTAAAATCAGAAAATCGTAGCGTTCTGCCAATTCCAGCACCTTTTTTCTCCGTTCCAGCGTCATTGTCGTCCCCGTAGGATTTTGGAATGTCGGGATGGTGTAAAGCAAGCGCGGCAAAGTTTCCCCTTTCGCTTCTTTGTCTGCCAGCATTTCTTCAAAACGGTCGGTATCGAGCCCGTTTGCGTCAATCGGCACATCCATGAAATGCTCGGTATAATTTCCGAACACCTCCAACGCCTCCATATAGGTTGGCGCCTCAATTGCTACAACGGCTTCATCATCAAGCAAAATCCGGGAGATCAAGTCAATGGCCTGGCAAGCGCCCGATGTGATCAAAAGCTCTTCCTCGGAAAGAACGACTCCTCGTTTTTGCATGCGCTGCTGGATGAATTTTTTTAACTCCGGAATTCTGGGGCTGCCGATATAGTGGAGCGGCAAATCCTGTTCTTCATCAATCAAGCGCGCAACTGCCTCTTTTATTTCTATGGAAGGCACCAGGACCGGTTGCGGATAACCTGAATTCAGGCGAATGCATCCCGTTGGTACGACAGTCATCCATTGTCCCGGCGGATCGTTTTGGAAGGCCCGTTTTATGTCTTTGGAAAAAGGAAAATTGTGTTTCATATGTATGAGCTCCTTTCGGATTTAAAGTAGTTATCTCTATTCTACATGAAAATTGTTAAAGCATTCTGGAAACTTCACCGATAAAAAAGGATCAACAGATTTGGTCCAACAGGCGAATTGAACTTCTTTTCTTCATATCTATACTGAGCTTGAACTGTTTAAAAAAACAAACACTTTATCCTACTAAAGAATACCTTGATATTAGTAAAAATATTTAAATTATTTATTCTGAATTATATGAATTATTTGCTCTTTATAGTATAATTATCGTGCAAGTACAATCTTTTTTGTCGCAAGCCGCATAAAAAGGGGGCCAAATTTCTCTCAAAAAGTACCTTAAAATGACGATTGCAAGTTTAATCTCTCAGCGATGCACGAAGAGACTAACAAAAAATCTAATTTTAAACAAGGGAGAATCAGTCATGAAAAAGTTGGCGATGATTTTATTGACTTTTATGTTGGTATTCGGTTTTTCTTCTATGACCTTTGCTGGCAACGATGGCCATCATGGAGATAACAATACAACCGAAAAAGTGACTTTCCATAAAGGCGTCACGACCATTGTAAAAACGACAAAAGAAGTAAGCTATGACAAGATTGTCAAAGTAGAAAAAGACACGGATTACAAAACCGAGAAGAAATTTAAGAAAGACACTTACACGGAATCAAAAGTTGAAAAGAAACGTGAAAAACATCCAAAACACGATTGGTATCGAGATGTATATGTTAAAACCACTTATGAAATCACCAAAACGACTTCTTGGGATGAAGTAACAGCCATTCACACCATTAAAAAATTCACGACTCCGGTTAAAATCACCAAAACAACTGTCACAACCATTAAGCACCGCGGCAAACCGGGAAGCAACGGCAAAATCATCAGCAAAACAACTGAAAAATTCTTTGATAAAGAATTCGGTAAAACAACGAAAGAAGTGACCAAGCACAAAGAAACATTCAAGAAAAACGAACAAACCCATTATGACAAAAAAGTTGTGGATGTTGAAACAACTCACGGCAAATGGGAAAAACATGGAAAAGACAAAGGCAAAAAACGCCATTAATGACCGAGAACAGGCTCCAGCCATTACGGAGCCTGTTCTTTTTCGTACATCTAATTAAATTCTCTTCCTTGCTTTCATAAGTAAACCCGCCACGACGGCTGCTCCAATCGCCACTCCATAAACCCCTCCCCACCGAAGAGGAATACTTTTTGATCCAAAAGGAATCGCCTCTTTGGTGCCATACGTAAATTCCGCCAGCCCATCTAAGGTCGGTGTCGGGGTATGGCCGTGCCGAATCAGCTCAAAAAATTCATCGGTTAAATGGCGGACTTCATCCGGAACGCTTTCCAAATGCCCCATTACATTTTCAAATGTGGCGCTTTTTGCCATTTTGCCGAGAGCCAGGACAAACAACGGTTCAGGGATCCATTCGACGATGCGAAGTGAAGGTGGCGTGATGGGCACCCCTGCATTTTGGATTGCCCGGAAAGCTTCAGGGAGCGCACGCTTTAACAGCACGTGAGCATCCCGAGTTGCAGCAAAGTGAGATAAATTTGTATTGCACGCATAGACTGCCGGAGCAAGCGTCGGAATCAGCAAGGCGACATGCGTTTTCAGCCAACCGTCGATGTCTTTCCGGATTTGTGCCCGGTAGCCCCGCATCGAACTGAGAATGTCCGCCACTTCATAAGTTCGTGAAATCACGTTTCCATCGACTTCGCCAATCGGCAAGACCGTGGGTTTCTTTTCTTCCACCGGCATCATATACATGACGTGGTCTTTCTTATAGCCGCCCGGGAGCGGAAAACCCGCCATTACCCGTTCTTTGCCGAGAGCTTCAACAAATTGCTGCTGGCCCGCGGCGTTGTTCATCATGAACAAGAAAGTCGGAACCTTTTTATTGGCGGCCAATGCCGGCAACACATCCCCAACCAAATTTTTGCGGATTGGCACGATGACCAGATCGTACGCATCTTCCTCTTCCAGGCGCTCTACTACTGGAAGCCTCGTCACTGTTTGCTCACCCGTCGCTGTATTTTCTGTCACAACGCCGTATGGCTTCAACTCTTGCTGCCGCTCCCCGTGATCCAGCAAGAATACGGAGTGCCCCGCTTCTGAAAGGCGTTCAGCAAACAAGCTGCCGAACGGCCCTACCCCGTAAATTAAAATCTTTTTCATCATTCCCCCTCCTTTTTGCGTTATAGCAGTAAAATTGTTTAATGAAATAAAGCGGCCTGATAGATGTTATTTTCTTCCTAAACTAAAACACAACTATGTATTGAGAGAATTTCCTGCTCTTGCCCAACTATTATCCCGAAAAACTAAAATAAATTTATTTTTTATAATTTTCGGATAATTGTAGTAAATTTTTGATTTATGTTGTACAATGTCTTCAAGGACAAGAAATTTCTTTGAAATAAACATTTATAGAAATTTCTTGAAACCATCTAACACCCATCACAGAAGGAGGTCATACTCTCTAAAAGTACATAAATAGGCAAGTTTATGACTCTACGCCCCTGCAGACTAGAGAATAAACCAAATCTAATTATGAAATGGAGAGAATAACATGAAGAAATATCTTTCAATCTTGATGGCATTGTTTTTAGTGTTCGGCTTCTCCGCAACTGGCGCATTGGCACACGGAGACGATGGGCATGATAAAGACAAAGACGGTTACCATGAAAAGTACAAAAGAGATCATGATGACAAGTATAAAAAACGCGACCGCTACGATGATGATGATCATAAATACAAACACGACAAAAAGAAACACAAAAAGTATCACAAAAAACACAAACGCGATCGCTACGATGACAATTGCAAAGATAAAAGACATTACAAACACGGCAAACATTTCTACAAGCACCACAAAAAGCATCACCACAACCATTAATAGTTAAACAAGCATAACGAATCAAGCTCTTTTCTAAAAGAGCTTGATTTTTTTGTGCGCTGCCTTAAAATTATTAAGCCACTCCCGAAATCGTTAACCTTCGTACACCCGCTGAAGTTCATTCAGATCCAGCTTCTTCATTTGCATAAATGACTTGGTGACGCGCTCCACTTTTTCCGTATCCGGGTCTACCAGCATCTCATTCATCGCAATCGGAACCACTTGCCACGACACGCCAAACTTATCCTTTAGCCAGCCGCATACTTGGGCACTCTCATCTCCGCCTTCGGTCAGTTTGTCCCAATAATAGTCGATTTCCTCTTGAGTTTCGCAATTAATGATAAACGAAACGGCTTCCGAAAATTTGAACATTGGCCCACCGTTCAAAGCCATGAACTCTTGCCCGGCGATTCGAAATTCAACGGTCATGATGGAACCAGGTTCTTTGCCGTGGATTTCCTGCCCTTCCTTCACATAACGGGTAATTCGGCCAATGCTTGAATCCTTGAAAATTGAAACATAAAATTTTGCCGCCTCTTCCGCTTGCATGTTAAACCACAAGCACGTCGTGAATTTTTGCATAATCTCTGCCACGCTGTTCTCCTTCTTTCCTAATAGCGTTAGATTGCAAAGAGTGGCTATGTAAAATTATTAGAATTATCAGATTAATACCACCTTCATCTTACAATATCCGCTGAGAGAAATAAATCATTTTTTTATATTTGTTCTGATTTGGTTCTCATGATAAGTTGAAAAGGATTCGCACTCAATAGCAGGAGCTGATTTTGTGGAAAAACATCTACTGGCAGGAAAAACCGCCATCATTACAGGTGCCAACAGCGGCATCGGCCTGGAAGCGGCAAAAGACTTGGCCGGCAAAGGGGCACGGATTGTGATGGCTGTCCGCAATCTGCAAAAAGGAAATGCAGCACGGCAAGAAATAATCGGCCGCCATCCGCAGGCACAAGTAGAACTGATGCAATTGGATCTCACCGATTTGACCAACATCCGTTTTTTTACCGAGCGCTTCCGGAGCGAAAATGATTCGCTCGACTTGATGATCAACAATGCGGGTGTCATGATGCCTCCCTATACCAAAACCAAAGACGGCTTTGAACTGCAGTTCGGCGGCAACCATCTTGGCCATTTTGCATTGACCGGCCTTTTGCTGCCTCTGCTGAATAATACGCCTTTTTCGCGTGTAGTGACCATTGCTTCCCTGGCCCATAACCGCGGGAAAATCGACTTTGACAATTTGGACGGTTCTAAAGGCTATAAGGCCAAGAAATTTTACAACCAAAGCAAACTCGCCAATCTGATGTTTGCGCTCGAACTGGATAAGAAATTAAAAGAGCATGGCTGCCAAACCATCAGCGTGGCTTGCCATCCCGGAATTTCCGCCACCAACATTTTCAAACTTGGAAAACGGGATGCGCCTAAGTTTTTAAGAAACGCCGCCAACTTCTATTTGCATCCGCCGGAAATGGGTGCTCTTGCAACAGTTTATGCCGCAGTCCACCCTTCCCTAACAGGCGGCGAGTACATCGGACCAGACGGCAAAGGCTACCGAAAAGGCTACCCGACGCTTGAAACGCCGCACGATGTTGCGCTGGATGCAGCTGTTGCCAACAGACTTTGGGAAGTTTCCGAAAAGCTGACAGGTGTGAAGTTTGATTTTGACAACTACAAATAAAGGTTCCCTTTTACATAAAACCGGCAGTTCCAAAAAATGGGCTGCCGGTTTTCATCTATTGTCCGAAATGTGGACGGCTCTCTGTTCTTTATTCACTAGCCTGAGTCCATTCAATGTCTTTTATTGCCAATCCACTATATGATATTCGTAAATAGAGATGGCTGCCCTATCCGCAATTGCCTTTTCCCCAGCCGCTAGATTCCCGAGTAAAGGATGGTTCCAATGAAAGCATTTTCTAAAATGTTCTTGATCACCGCTTTAATTTGTTTATTGGCCGCTTGTTCCAGCAACCCTGAAAACGCTGCCACTTCTGCACAACCGGTGAATAAAGGCGAACCGGCGCCTGCTTTTGACCTGGTCGATTTGGAAGGCAATCCGCACGAGTTGTCTCAGTATGCCGGCAAAAAAGTATACGTGAAATTCTGGGCTTCCTGGTGCTCCATCTGCCTCGCCGGCATGGAAGAGTTGAATACGCTGGCTGGTGAAGATCCCGATTTTGAAGTGCTGACCATCGTGTCGCCAAGTTCAAATGCCGAAAAAGACAGTGCGTCTTTCGCCAAGTGGTTCAGCGGACTGGACAACGCATCGAATATTACCGTCCTATTGGATGAGGGAGGTGCTGTCTTCGATGAATACGGAGTCCTTGCCTACCCGACTTCCACATATATCGGTTCGGACGGCGTCATGGTAAAAAGCGCTCCCGGCCATTTCAGCAACGACCAAATTTATGAGACCTTCGAAAGCATCCAATAATGAAAGGCGGTTACCCAACCATGAAACTTAAACACGCCTGTCTCCTGCTCTTAGTTGTGCTGCTGGCCGGCTGCTCTGTGCCGAACTTTAACAATGCGGGCGAAACCACTGCTGCCGGATCCGAATCACGGTTTCCTGATAATCCAAATGAGGGCTTAACTTTTGATGAAGAAAACTTGAAAGATATTTGGCTTGCGGGCGGCTGCTTCTGGGGCGTCGAAGCCTATATGGCGCGTGTTTTCGGCGTTTATGACGTCACTTCCGGCTACGCCAACGGCAATACCGAAAACCCAAGCTATGAAGACGTAACCCGCAGAAATACGGGACATGCGGAAACGGTCCATGTCCGCTACGATCCCGAACGCATAGACCTTGAAAAACTGCTGTCCCATTATTTCATGATCATCGATCCGACGCTGTTGAACCAGCAAGGAAATGACCGCGGCGAACAATACCGCACCGGCGTCTACTACAAAGATGAAGCCGACCGCGCAATCATTGAAGCCGTGATGGCGAATGAGGCGCCGAAATACGATGACCCTCTTGTTACAGAAGTGGAGCCGCTTGAACATTATTACCTGGCAGAGGAATACCATCAGGATTACCTGGAGAAAAATCCGAACGGCTATTGCCATGTGGAATTCGACTCGCTCGAAGACCAGGAAGTCCCGGCTTTGATCGATCCGGCGCTTTACCCGAAACCGAGCGACGAGGAACTGAAAGCGACACTGACTGATGCCCAGTACCAAGTGACACAGAAAAACGACACCGAAACTGCCTACTCCAACGAATACTGGGACAATTACGAGCCTGGCATTTACGTGGATGTCGCAACCGGTGAGCCCCTGTTCTCGTCCCGCGACAAATACGATTCCAAATGCGGCTGGCCGAGCTTCACCCAGCCAATTGAACCGGATGTGGTAACCGAACATAAAGACACCAGCTACAATATGGTGCGCATTGAAGTACGGAGCCGTTCCGGCGACAGCCATTTGGGACATGTTTTCAATGACGGGCCGAAAGACAAAGGCGGCTTGCGCTACTGCATCAATAGCGCTTCAATCCTGTTCATCCCGGAAGCGGAAATGGAAGCTGAAGGCTATGGGTATTTAAAAGGGCTGCTGTAAAAGCAGAATAAAATTAACTAAATCACGAAAAAAACCGGTATGCAGCTATCTTTCAGCTGCATACCGGTTTTGTGTTTCCCGATAAATTAGGGGAATATGAGGCGTTGCCTTATTCGATTGGAATGCGGTAGCCTTTATCTTTTTTTGCCTGCTCATTGGATTTCGGCACTTGGAGCATTAATACTCCTTTTTCAAATGAACCGGCAATTTGCTTTTCATCAATTTCGCCAATATAGAAGCTGCGTTTAAAGGCACCATAAGAACGTTCTTTTCGTACGTAGCGCCCTTCCGTGTCATTGGACTCCCAATTCTGTTCACGTTCACCGCGGATTTCCAAGTAGCCGTCTTTGTACTCCACTTCGACTTCATCTTTGGAGAACCCTGGAAGATCGACCATAAACTCATACTGGCCTGCCTTCTCTTTTATATCAACTTGAGGATAGGCGTTTTCCCCAAAAAACTTATTAAAGAAGTCTGATTCCAATCCGCTTCCAAAGAGGCTTGGGAATAAATCTGTTTGTTTTCTTGGAAACAAAGTGCTCATTGCAATCTTCTCCTTATGTTAAATTTTTTGGCCGATGCCAGCTTTTCAAAAGTCACAAGATCCTACTCACTTTTTCAGGAGCAATCGGTTCCTATGGCCACCCTTCCAACACTTGGGCTTGCCATGAGATGACTTTCAAGGCCCACACGGTTATCCTTCCCCTTTCTTCATAATTGGTCTTTCTACTTAAAATTATATGCCAAACTGTTTTTTCGTCAACTGATAAACATCGCTAAAAACCGTTGGCAGAAAAGGGTTTTTAAAGAATTCCAGTTACAAAATCAGGATGAACTGCTTGTGCGGAAAAATTATTTTCCGCCCTTTTAAAATAGTATACGATCTTCCGTTTGTCCGTTAAGTTTATGCAAATAGAACCAGCAGCTCCCAATTTCAAGAGCTGCCGGTTCTGTGCATACCTCATCTTTTGCAGGTCACTTCATCATTAATTCTTTAAAAATTCCGGATCAAGGAACGCCGGGTTCGGGTATTTGTAGAACCCTTCCCCTGTCGATCTTCCGAGTTTTCCTTGGTCGATGTACTCCGTCTTGAGTAAATTCGCAAGCTTTTCAAAATCCGGATTGCCGGTAGCTGCTGCTTTTGCCTGAACGATGTTATGGGCTGTATTGATGCCGACCACGTCTAAAATGGCAAACGGGCCAAGCGGCGCACCGGTCGCAATCTGCCAGGTTTTATCGATGGTTTGGACATCCGCCACTTCTTTTACCAGCAGCAATTCCGCCGCGTCGAGGAAAGGCACAAGCAATGAATTCAGAATATAGCCCGGCTGTTCCTTATGAAGCGGCAGTGCAACCATGCCGATTGCTTTTGCAAAGTCGATCAAATCATTGAATACTTTTTCATCCGTTCCAGAATGCTTCATGATTTCTGCTGTGTTGTTGATCCAAATCGTATTCGCAAAATGGAGAGCAAGAAACTTTTCAGGGCGCCCGGTCGCTTCTGCAAACTGGCTCGGCAAGAGAGTTGAGGAGTTCGTGGCAAAGACCGTTTTTTCAGGAGCCGCTTTTCCCAGTTCCTTGTAGAAAGCGATCTTGATATCGACTACTTCTGGAATCGCTTCAATGACAAGGTCCGCGTCTGCTACTGCTTGTGCCAAGTCCGAATTGAATGTCAGACGGTCAAAAGCTCCGTTGACTTCCGCGTCGGTTGCGCCTAAATCCGTTTTGTAATTGGCTTTCAGCTTGGTCATTCTATACTTCGCTTTTTCAAGAGCTTCATCATTGATATCGTAAACCGTCACCTCAAACCCTTTGAATGCTGTCTGATAGGCAATCTGGCTTCCTAATACACCGCTTCCGGCAACTGTGATTTTTCGATAATCCATAAATGACAAGTCTCCTTTTTGAGTGTGTTTCTATTCTCTTCCCTCGTTCATTCCTTTTAATCACTATGTGGAATAAATACTTGGATTACCAAAACCAAGATAGGGGTACAGTGGTTTAGAAAAATGAATTTATCAAATAAGGAGCGAATCGTTTGGAAGAGAACCGATTAACGGAAAAGACGGCCATCATTACAGGAGCGAACAGCGGACTCGGCCTTGAAACCGCAAAAGCTTTTGCCGGGCAAGGTGTACACGTCATTCTTGCTGTTCGAGACACGGATAAAGGGCAAACCGCCTTGGAACATATAAAAAAAGAAGCACCCGGTGCTTCCGTCGAAGTCATGAAACTCGATTTGTCAGACCTAGACAGCATATCGGACTTTGCTGAGCAAGCTAAAGGCAAAATGGATTCGTTGGATTTATTGATCAATAACGCAGGGGTTATGGTCCCTCCCTTCACCAAGACGAAAGACGGGATTGAACTGCAGTTTGCCAGCAACCATCTTGGGCACTTTGCATTGACCGGCCGCTTGTTGCCCCTCCTTTTAAAAGCACCTGCGTCTCGCGTTGTGACACTCAGCAGCCTGGCCCATCGCGGTGCAGCCATCGACTTTGATAACCTCGACGGTTCAAAAGGCTATAAAGGCATGAAGTTTTACGGCCAAAGCAAGCTGGCCAATTTGATGTTCGCACAGGAACTCGACAAAAGATTGAAACAGCATGGCCTGCCAACAATCAGCATTGCCTGCCATCCGGGCATTTCTGCGACCAATTTGTTCAAGTTCGGCAAACGGGAAGCCCCACGGATTTTCAAAGGGTTGATGAACCGTTATTTCCAGCCTGCAGCGATGGGTGCACTTCCCACCATCTACGCAGCAACTGAACCTGGGTTAAAGGGCGGCGAATACATCGGTCCCGATGGCAAAGGCCAGCGCCGGGGGTATCCAGCTATCGAAACTCCTCACCCCGCAGCCCATAATGAAGAAGTAAGCAAACGGCTGTGGGAAGTCTCAGAAAAATTGACTGGTGTAAGTTTTAACTTCACTTCTTAATCTTTTGTCTGTCGCTTTTCGCAAAATTTTAAGGAATAATGCTTATAGCTGGAATAACACATTCGTATATGTTCTTTTAGAATATTGTGTTGACGATTAAATGCAACGGTGGTAAAGTTTTCAACATAGTTTAATAGCAATTTGTTCTTATCATGAGAGGTGGAGGGATTGGCCCTACGAAACCTCGGCAGCGGGCTCGCAATCGGAGCACTGTGCCAAATCCAACAAGCTTTTAGCTTGAGAGATAAGAAGAGCCGGAATTTCAATGTGTTTTCACATGCCTGCCTCTTCTTATAGAAGAGGCTTTTTGTTTGCCTCCATGTTGGAACAGTTCTATTAACTTAAAACCAAGTAAACCAATAGAAAAGGATGGTGCAGACATGAAAAACACAAAACGGCTTTTATTGTTGCTGGCAGTTCTGGCAGCCGCTATCTTGCTGGCCGCATGCGGCAGCAAAGAAACATCGAATGAAGCGGCAGCTTCATCAGAAAGCAAAGAACAAAACGCGTGGGAACGCATCGAAGAAGCCGGCAAAATCGTTGTCGGGACAGAAGGCCTTTATTATCCGATTACATATCATGATGAAACTACGAAAGAACTGACGGGGTATGACGTGGAAGTTGCCCGTGCTTTAGGTGAGAAACTCGGGCTGGAAGTCGAATTCAAAGAAATGGAGTTTGATGGGTTGCTTCCGGCGCTTCGCAATGGACAAATCGATATTGCAGCCAATGATTTTGCCATTACAGATGAGCGCAAGGAAAAATTCGATTTCACGATTCCAGTGAAACATTCCTACGGTTCTGCCATCGTTCGCGAAAGCGACAACTCCGGCATTGAATCAGTGGAAGATTTGAAAGGCAAAAAAGTCGGCGGTTCTGCTACAAGCAACTATTCGAAATTTGCCCAGGAACAAGGCGCTGAAGTGATTGTTTATACCGGTTCCGATACAGTCCTTCCGGAAATCGTCAACGGCCGCGTGGATGCGACGCTGAACGATTACCTGGTATTGATGCGCTCCCTTGAGCAGTATGACAAGCCCGGCTTGAAACTGGCTGAAGGCGTTAAGTTCTCCTTCAGCAGCAGTGCCATCGTTATGCCGAAAGACAGTCCGGAGCTGAAAGAAAAACTCGATGCTGCGCTTGAAGAGTTGCTGGCTGACGGGACGCTAAAAGAAATCTCCACTAAATTTTTGGGTGCCGATGTGACCCAGCCGCTTGAAAAAGAGTAATCATTTTTGGGGAATCTTCGGGTTCCCCTTTTATACATAATCAGCAAAGGAGTTTTCCAATGGCCGACTTTAAATGGGAATATCTTTTTAATGTAGAAATTGCACTGGACTCCCTTCCTTTCATATTGGAAGGGGCCTGGCAGACCATCTTGATTGCATTGGTCAGTATGTTTTTTGCGCTGATCATGGGACTGTTCGTTGCCCTTGCCCGCATGAACCGCTTTATCGGCTTGTCTCTGCCTGCCCGGTTGTTCATTTCCTTTATGCGGGGCACTCCGCTATTGGTCATTTTGTTTATTCTGTATTTCGGCTTTCCGATGGTCGGCATTGAAATGGAACCGCTGACTGCTGCCATCATCGGCATCAGCGTCCATTTTTCCGCCTACACTGCAGAAATTATCCGCTCTGCCATCTCTTCTGTCTCAAAAGGCCAGTGGGAAGCAGCCGAGACTTTGCGGATGAACTATTGGCAAACGATGATCCGCATCATTTTGCCGCAAGCGACGCGCATCGCTCTTCCGCCGTTATCGAGCACGTTTATGGATATCATCAAAGGGACTTCGCTCGCTATGGTCATCACCGTTTCCGAAATGTTCTACCGCGCCAAAGTGGTGGTCGGGCAAACGTATGAAAGCCTCACTTTGTATATCCTGGTCGCACTCATCTACTGGGCCATCTGTGCACTGGTGACGCTGTTGCAGGATTACCTCGAGAAAAAAGCAAACCGCTATGTGGCAGCGTGATAGGAGGCCGTTTATATGATCAAAGTTGAAAATTTAAGCAAACAATTTGATGACGTGGAAGTGCTGAAATCGATATCCTTAGAGATTAATAAAGGCGAAGTCGTCAGCATTATTGGGCCGTCTGGTTCCGGCAAAACCACTTTGCTCCGCTGCTTGAACCTTTTGGAAACTCCGTCGCGCGGGTCGCTCCAGATCAATGACGTCCATGTCACGTTCACTGGAAAAACGCCAAGCAAAAAACAAAAAATCGACATCCGCCAATTTTCTGGCATGGTGTTTCAGCATTTTCACTTATTCCCGCATAAGACGGTAATTGAAAACATTATCGAAGCGCCGCTTGTTGTGCAAAAAAGGAACAAGCAGGACTTGTTGCGCGAAGCAGAAGGGCTGCTGCAGAAAGTCGGATTGCTCGACCATAAAAACCAGTATCCGGAACAACTGTCAGGCGGCCAGAAACAACGGGCCGCCATTGCCCGCATTCTTGCCTTAAAACCGGATCTTCTTTTGTTTGATGAACCGACTTCTGCGCTTGACCCCGAGCTAGTCGGCGAAGTATTGACCGTCATCAAAGAGTTGGCGTTGGAAGGACAAACGATGGTCATCGTGACGCATGAAATGGATTTTGCCCGAGAAGTATCGGACCGCGTCATCTTTATCGCAGACGGCCATATTGTCGAACAAGGGAAACCGGAAGACATTTTTAAAGCTCCGACTGAGGAACGGACGCAGAAATTTCTGCAGAAGGTCTTATTGAGAAGAGCCTGATTCCAGGAAAAAACGGATGCGGCAGCTAAGTCAGCTGCCGCATCCGTTTTTTAATATTTGTCCCCGGTATTTTCAATATGTTTCTTTTCCCCGGTCTTATGGTCTGTAATGACTTTATTGCCTTTTGGAACATCTTCTTTGCCTTCGTCCGGTGCATTTTGGAACGGCCCATCGACGCCGACTTCATGGCTGTCGTCTTTTCCAAAAGCGCCTTTTGCTTTCTTGGTGATTTTGTCCATTGTTGAATCGCTATTTGATGGGTGATCATTTGAAGAATCTGGTTTCATATTGTTTCCCTCCTTTTAAATGAAGATTTTACAATAAAACATGCTGTCTTTATTTGGTTATACCCCTCTTCCATAGAAAAAAACGGCTTCACAAACGATGTTGTGAAGCCGTTCTGTCTAATTGATCATTTAAACCGTCCAGATAAAGAAGTGGGCAACTGTCACAAAAATCAGGCTCAGTATAGCCTGCACCAAAATCAATGGCCATACCCATTTAAACCATTTGATAATCGGAATCCCTGCCATGGCGAGTGCGGCGAACAGCAAGCCGCTTGTCGGAGAGAACAGGTTTGTGATGCCATCTCCCATTTGGAATGCTAAAACCGCCGTTTGCCGGCTGACACCGATTAAATCCGAAAGTGGCACCATAATAGGCATGCTCAGAGCAGCCTGGCCGCTTCCCGACGATACGGCAATATTCAAAAGCGCTTGGGTGACAAACATGGCCCCCGCACTTAAGCCCGCCGGAATAGAAGAAATCAGTCCGGAAATTCCATAAAGAATCGTATCGATGATGAAACTTTCCTGCAGAATCACGACCGCAGCATATGCCAACCCGACAATAAGCGCACCGGTCGCCATTTCCTCACAGCCTTTGACAAAGGATTTCGTGATTCGATTGAATCCCATCCCATAAACCAAGCCCATCACGACAGCCATGATGATGAACAGAGCTGAAATTTCACCGATATACCATTTGTACTCGATAACCGAATACGCCAGAACAATTAAGGTGAGCCCCAAAATACCGAGAACCGCTACTTGCTTCTTCGTGATTTTCTCCAAGTTCATGCCGCTTCGATCAATGCCGCGCGCCTGGTCTTCTTCGTACACAATGCTTTTCTTCGGATCTTTTTTGACTCTGTGTGCATACAGCATCACAAAAATAATAGCGGCAGCCATGTACACCAGCCAAAAGCCGATTCGCGGCAGCATTCCTGAAAATAACGGAAGCTCAGCCAGTCCTTGCGCTACGCCAACCGTAAAAGGATTCATAAAAGCAGCCGTGAACCCTGCCGAAACACCGATCAACACCATAGCCAGTCCCACCATGGAATCATAGCCAAGCACAATTGCGAGTGGCACCATGATCATGACAAAGGGAAAAGCTTCTTCAAACATGCCGATTGATGCTCCGGCGACTCCGAAGAACAGCATAACAATCGGAATCATCAGCATTTCTTTGCCCTTGGTCTTTTCTGAGAGGCTAGCAAATGCCCCTTCGATTGCTTTTGTATCACGAAACACATGAAAGGCCCCGCCTACAATGAAGATGAAGAAAATAATCGGCGCACTTTGCACCATTCCTTTATGTATCGCCTGAAAAATACTCAAGAACCCAGCTGGATTCGAATCGATTTGCGTATAAGAGCCGTCCACTACAACCGTCTGGCCGGCATCGTTTGTGATGCGTTCATATTCTCCAGCCGGTACAAAGTAAGTTAAGAGCGCCATAAATAAAATCACAATGAACAAAATATTGAACGGATGCATTGCTTCCCGCTTTTTCTTCTTTTTCGAACTGATTTCTGTAACTGTAGCCATTTCCTCATCCCTTTTTTATGCAGTAGCTGCAACAGAATTTTGTTTTTTTAATAAACACATGGTAAAGGTTACTATGAATAAAAAAGTCAGTCAATAAATTTTTATTTAAAAATTTGCATAAAAATTAAAATTACAACTGAATTCAACCCTTGCATTTACAGATTATTGCTCACTTCTTCATTTCAATGGCATTCAACTTTATACAAAAACTTGCTTAAACTATTTATGGGATGCCTTACTCGCTTGCCGTACGGGCGTTTTATTCCCCCTATTTAGGGAATGTTGTACAGAGATGTAATGAGAAGCAAATTGGAGGAATTTCATTGACGACGACTGTTGACGCTTTATTGACAAAAGAAGATTTTCAAAACCGCAGCGATTTGCCTGAATGGCTGCTTAACGAATACCAGACCTTCCATAACACGGTAACCGATAAAACGTTCCCCTGCTATTTCGGGATGAGCGGCGAGTTGAAAGGTGAGCTCCGCTACGCCTATGTCACTCAGGACGACTGGAGCAATCTGCCGGAAGCAGTTTCGGCATTTCTTCAGCTTTTTAAAGATCCTAAGCATAAGCGCCACGGCCTGTTTGTGTTTGTCGAGCCTTTTGAAACGGAAGGTTCTCTTGAAGAATACCGGAAGCAATTCTGGGATCTGCTGCAATACATGCACGATACCGATAAAACCGAATGGCCGAAAGATGCGCCGAAAGATCCGGACCATTACCTGTGGGACTTTACCTTCGACGGCGAACCGATTTTCGTGTTCGGCAATGCCCCGGCATACAAACAGCGCAAAACACGCCATCTTGGCAACGCGATGGTGCTCGGATTCCAGCCGCGACGCATTTTCGAAGGCTTGAAAGGGACCGAAAAAGGCGGCATCATGTCGCGCGACAAAGTGCGTTCCCGCGTGGAAGCTTGGGACCACTTGCCAACCCACCCGGACATCAGCCATTTTGGCGACCCGACGCACAATGAATGGAAGCAATTTTTCATTGGAGACGACAGTGAACCCATCAAGGGCAAATGCCCATTCCATCATAAAGACATGACCAAATAAATGATAAAGAGCAGCAGGAAACCCAAAGGGGTGCCTGCTGCTCTTTTTATCTTCTATGTCTTTTAAACCCTATTGTATGTCACCGGCCGGTCGATTATACTTTTCAACAATATACAGGATTCCAGCGCACGACTTCCCGCTTTTTCAGAGGCCGATATTTCGGCTTCTGCTTTTGTTTCGCCATTTTTTTAAAAAGTCCGCGAGGTTTGTTCATATGGCTTCGTTGTATTCAGTAACAAGGCAAGGGAGGGATTCAAGTGGAGAATTTTATCGGCCGGTTAAAGCGGCGGGATGAAGAAGCCCTGGCATTTATGATTGATACATACATGCCTTTTCTCAAAGGGATTTGCCAGCACATTCTAGCCAAAAGCTGCGGAAAACAGGCGGCAGAAGAATGCCTGAACGATGTATTCCTGACGATTTGGCAAAAAGCCCACCAGTTTGAGGGCAGCGATGACGATTTTCGCAAATGGGCTGGCATGGTTGCCAAATACAAAGCAATCGACCGGTATCGCCGGGAGACAAAACAGCAGCTGCGGGAAACATTAACCGATGAGAATGTGGAAAGCGGCGACCGGCACTCCACGGAAGAAGCCGTCCTGAAGAACGAATCACGCGAGGAAATGCTTGTCCGGCTCCATCAACTGCCGGAAGCAGACCGTGAATTGTTTTTGATGCGGTATTATTTGGACCTGTCAAACAATGAAATTGCAGAAGCACTCGGCATCACCCTCTCAGCAGTCGAAAACCGGCTCTACCGCGGCAAGCGGAAACTGGGGCATTTGATGGAACGAAAGGAGCGATTCATATGAGCGACTTGAAGAAATGGCTGATGACCGATATTGAAGACTTTCCGGAAGCTGAAGTTTCCAGCTCTGAAAAAAACCAGATGAACAGACGCCTCCTCGGCAAAAAGCGCAAAGCCCCTTGGTTGGCCAAACTGGCGCTTGCAGCCGGTATTTTTCTGGCATCTGCGGCTACGGCAACGATCGCTTTTCCTTCACTTGCTTCCCAGATTCCGGTTTTGCAGAATATCGTCTCCTATTTTGATGGCGACGAATTGATTTTCAATCATTTCAGTGAAATGGCCCAGCCGATCGGATTGGCAAAGACAAGCAACGGCACGACGGTTGCCATCGAAGAAGCAGTCTACGACGGCACATCGGTCACCATCAGTTTTGCATTGAAGACCGAAAAAGACCTGGGTAAGTTCCCTAACACAAGCGGCCTGCTGGAAGCGTCTGGAGCCGGCGGTTCAGGCTCTGCCACCGTCATGGAGAAAGTCGATGATACGACTTATGCCGGCATGATCACGATGGCTCCCGATTTCTTTTTCGGTCCGCCCAGCACCTTGAACCTTTCCTGGAAACCCGAGGCTTTCGAAGACATGGAAACCGGCACGCGCGTAGCTGGAGATTGGGCATTTGAGTTTAAACTCAAAGCCATTGACAGCAAAAAGGTGTCTATCGGCAAAGAGATTTCCTTTGAAGGCGGCAGCTATACTTTGGATAAACTGAAGTTAACGAAACTGTCCACCGTGATGACGCTGTCGAAAGACGAAATCGATGAAAACCACTATATGACTGATTGGCAATTGAAAGACGACCTCGGAAATATTTACCCTATGCAGTTTGGAACCGGCAGCGAGTCCCGGCAACAATTCACCTTTGAAGCCCTGGATCCGGCAGCTTCTTCCGTAACCATCATTCCAACCATTACGTATGTTGAAAACTTTGAAGATGAAGGCGTTCCAGTTGATGCTTCTTCAGTATCAATAGAAATAAAATAAACTCCCAAAATCAATTGTTCCCTAAAAAAGCCGATGCTCTGCTTTCTGCAGAAACATCGGCTTTTTGATTTAAGGGGTTTTGATGCTGTTACTTCTTCATTTCTTTCACCGGAACCCAAATCTCGCTGTAGACTTTCTGCGGATTTGAAAAGCCGTCGTTAAAAGAGATTTCCGGTCCGTCCACCAGTTCATAATGGGACGAAGGCAGCCATTCCGAAAAGATTTTCGCCCATGTCTGTTGGAGCGTTTCAGGAAACGGCCCTTCCGAACTGAAAACCGCCCAGCTTCCTGCCGGCACTTCCACTACATCAAAATTTCCAAAATCGCGATCCTTTGTTGTGATGGAGCCGATCAAATGGTCCAATTGCCCTTTTTCCATATTGCGCCCTTCATCAAAATTGAACGACGCGTTGACGACCGTTTTCACTTCCGTGTTGCGCAGCTGCTGCAGCTGTTCCCGCTGTTCCGGTGTAATGGACTGCACCATTTTCATGATTTCCGGGTTTTCTCCTTGAAAAACGATTGGCACGCGTTTTTTGATTCCTACTAATTTAAAAGGCGCTTTCTCCACAATGCGGTATTCCATATCGATTCCTCCCTGTACAGTCAGTTGGAAAGTCAGCTTTGGAAATACTTTGAACGAGTCGCTGTTTTTCACTTCCGACGGATTCATGCCGGACCAGTCACGAAACGCCCGGCTGAAACCGTCCGCCGAATCGTAGCCATATTTGACGGCGACATCCAATACCCGCTCGCCGCCCTGATGCAGATCGAAGGCTGCCTGGGACAATCGCCGGTTTCGGATATACGAACTCAGGCTCATGCCGGACAAATACGAAAACAATTTGCGGAAATGATATTCCGAAACCCCAGCAATCGTCGCCACTTCCTCAAAATCAATGTCCGCGTCCAACTGTTCTTCAATATAGCGTAAGGCTTCGTTCATATCTTTTAGCATATCCATTTGCTGACCTCCTTTCACTTTTCATTGTACGAGGAAACGAATCGACTCATCCGATGTGCACGGGTTGGAAAAAGTCGGATCTTTTACTTTATTGCTTCCAAGGAAAAGAACCGGCAAATAAAGATTTTGGCACAGCGA
Organism: Planococcus glaciei; assembly: GCF_900099655.1. Lineage (GTDB taxonomy): Bacteria > Bacillota > Bacilli > Bacillales_A > Planococcaceae > Planococcus > Planococcus glaciei. Next base: position 123,912 of record NZ_FNDC01000004.1, on the reverse strand, counting down.
CTCTTACCGTCACCAAGTCATTGACGATTTGGCTGAATCTCAAATCGCAGACTGCGCTCAATAAACGGTAGCCGTCTTCAAACGGCAAACGGAGCCAGTCGGCCAATTGCTTCGCCGTCTGGTACAAAACCGTATCGATGGCTTCTTCGTAAGATTTGGCAGAGGCAAGGAAGTAGAGAAAATCAGCATCTTCGACCAGCGGGTTTTCAATTAGGATAGGCGCTTTCGTGAAGCGCAGCCCAATAACCCCGCTTGTTTCAACACCGGTGCCGCTCAGTTCCCCGTCCCCCATTGCCGCATGCAAATCTCCGAACGCCGCAAGTGCTCCGTCTGCAAACACCGGAAGATACAGTTTATTGCCCGCTTTGATGTCTTTTGTATCGAGATTTCCGCCATGTTCCCCTGGAAGGGCTGTCGAGATTTCCCCTTCCGCCGGTGCAACGCCGGCCACACCGATCATCGACCTTACCGGCAGCTTGAGCGATTCGGCAAACTCTATCTGGCCATTTCGGATCGCCAGGATCTTTGTCGTCGAATCCGTGACATGCGCTCCCAATGGCCCGAGCCCAGGAGCAGCCATCATGATGCCGAAGTCCCCCGTTTCGATTGACAGCACTTCGACACACAAGGTGTCTCCTTTTTGAATGCCGTTAATGTAAATCGGCCCGGTTGCCGGATTCAGCCGGCTTCTGTCAAAATCCCCGCGGAGCGTAGAGCTGTCTTGCACTTGTCCGTCGTAGCAATCCATCGTTTCAACCGCCACTGCCTCCCCCAGTTCTGCAAAATATGCCGGTTCGTGTTTTTTTGAAAATGCTGTAATTCTATGTTCTGTTGAAAATCGCTTCATTTGTCCCCATCCTTTTTCCCTTTTAACAATCATTATAGCGGAATTAGCTACGGCTCGGAATGGCTCAACATCAGTAGCGTTCCAGAACCAGCTCCATGTTTGCGGCGGTCGCCGCCTTGCTTCCTTCTGCCGCGGCAATGATCAGCGACGAAGGGCCGCCGGTAACGTTTTCCCCGGCTGCATAAACGCCGGGCACAGAAGTCCGCCCAAAAGGATCCATTGCCAAGGCCCCATTGCTGTCGAGTTCACAACCCAGTTGTTCTGCAAAAGGATTCGGCCGGTAATAGGATGGCACGACAAAACCGCCTGTCCGCTCCAGTTCTTCCCCGCCCTCAAACACCAGTTTCTTTAAATAGCCGTCTTTTCCTTCCAGAGCAGCAATTTTCCCGCTTTTGACGCGAATATTTTTCCGCTCGAACTCTTGCAGCGCTTCAGCTGTGAAACGGTGCCCATTGCTTGCAATGACAAGGTCTTCCGACCAGTTGTAGACAAGCTTCCCTAAATGCAAAGCATGCGCTTCTATTTCGGCAATGACCACGAGCGGCTGGTCTCTCATTTCCCAACCGTCACAGTACGGACAGCTGTAAAGGCTTTTGCCGTAATAATCCCGGATGCCTGGAATATCGGGAAAAGTTTCCTGGACGCCTGTAGCCAGAATTACTTTTTCCGCATTTAATTCTTCGCCGGCGGTTGAAATTGTAAAAGAACCATTTTCCAGCCGCTCAATGGCTAATACCTTTTTAGAGACATGTTCGACGGAAGAGTAAGGCTTTAACTGATCAATTGCAATAGTTCGGAATTCTTCAGGCTTGATGCCATCTCGAGTCAGAAATCCGTGGGATTCCTGCGTAACCCGGTTCCGGTTGGTATTGTCATCAAACACTGCCACTTTTCTCCGCGATCTTCCAAGTACCAACGCTGCACTCAGTCCCGCTGCTCCCCCGCCTATAATGGCACAATCCACTGTTTTCATTTCGACTCATCTCCTTTGTTTTTAAAAGACTTCAAAGACTCTTTAAGTCCTTAATTGGTTCAAAAAGAAACAGCGGTTTATTTTGCCGCTGTTATTTCTTTGGCCAAATCGGCTATTTTAACGTTTCGAAGTTCTTCTTCCATTTTCTCTTCCGCCGAAACCATTACTTGCTGAATCAGGCAGTTCGGTCCGTGATCGACATCGCAGTCGAACAGCGAAGCTTTGCCTTCAATGGCGTGGATGATATCAAGAAATGAAATGCTTTCCCAGTTTGCTTTCAGCGAGTAGCCTCCATTGGCGCCTGAAGCAGATTGCACCATGCCTTCTTTCACCAGCTTCGTCAGGATTTTAGACAAGTATGTCGGTGAAAGTTTTTGCTGCTGGGCCAATTGCTGCACGCCCATTGGTTTGTCCGGTGTAGCTGCTGCCAGATGGAGCATGGTATGAAGGGCGTAATTTGTGGCTTTAGAATATTTCATATAGCTGTCCGTCTCCTTTCAAAGACTTTATGGATCTATAATAACTCCTTAATCTGCACCTGTCAATGGGATTGGATTTATGAATCAGGATTAGCAATTTGCATAGAAGGGAAAACATACGAATAATGCAGAAAGGATGAACGGCATGAAAAACAAATTGGCAGCCGGCCTTCTCGGTATTTTCCTTGGTGATTTTGGAGCCCATAAATTCTATCTTGGCAAACCCAAAACCGGTCTTTTGTATTTAGCCTTCTGTTGGACAGCCATCCCTGCGATTCTTGGATTTATTGAAGGTGTTTCTTATTTATTGTCGTCAGAAGAAAATTTCCAGGCGAAACACGGCAGAAGATACTAACCCCAACACCTGCGGGAACTGGACAAGTTGCTGCAGGTTTTTATTATGCCGACATCTCGCATGAATTCGTTTATTGAATTCCTTCACTTCCTGAAACTTCCCATCTTTTGGAACGTATTTGTAATAGAAGCATTTCCAGCAGATTGCAGGTATGAAGGAGAGGGCCAGCCATGGGGAAGTTATTATTAAGTCTAGCCGTACTGTTCACAGTCATTTTTCTGGTCAAGGTTTTATTGCGGAAAATCTTCCATATCGAAAAAGGAAGAAAAGAGTTCTTTTCTTATAATCATGTCAATAGTCTGCATCGGAAAATTGATTGGGTTATTCGGATTGGTTCTATGATTGTTTATCTCATTTTCTTTTACAAGCTAATCTATGAAGATTATTCCCTCAATCTAATGCTAGGCATTATGGTTATTCTTTTTGTTCTGCAGATGGCCGTTCAAGCATTTTTCGAATGGCGCTATTCCGAACATCCAAAGGAAGCCATTTTGACGGCAAGCGAAATGGTCATTTTAGCTCTAGCTATTGGAGCCGTTATCTGGTTTGATCTGATGAAATTTTTAATAGATGCTCCCGTTTCCTAAACAAAGCCCCTGTTGAAATCCATGGATCTCAACAGGGGCTTTTGCTGCTTTATGAACCGTAATTTTCTTCACTTTCTTCTTGCAGCTGTTTTACTTTCGCTTCGAGCTTTTCATGCATGTCTTTCCGGATGGCGTCTTTTCTTTCCTGTTCTTGTCTGAAGTATTGGGTCACGGTTTCATGCCGCATCTCGATCAACTCTTTGTATTTAGTAGCTGCTTCCTCGTCTTTGAACTTCCCGAGATCCGCCAATTTGTTGGACATGCTGTACATATTGTTTAAGGAAGCAAGCGATTTGCCGTAAATGTCGTTGTTGTATTTCAGCAGATCACCATAGATGTTATTGCTTTGCTGCAAAATATCCAAATAGCGGTCATTGCCCCAAGCCAGCCATTCCCAGTACAGGCGGCTGTATTCCTGCTTCAGGTATTCATTCAGTTCACTTTCCGAGTAAACGGATTTGTACTGGCCTTTGCCGGCTTTCGCCACCTCTTCAAGCTGCTTCTGCCCTTCGTTGTCCACATCAAATCCGATAATATTCACTTCCGCTTCGATGCCGGATCCGCTGAGAGATGCTGCAGCTGCCACCGGATCGCCGCCGCAAGTTTCAATGCCATCGCTGACAACATAAATCACATTGCGGATATTGTCGCCTTTCTGTTCCTGTAAATCCTGTTCGGCTGCTTCGATAGCTCCCGCTAAAGGCGTCCATCCCGCCGGTGCAAACGCTTCAAGCGCCGCGGTGAATTTCGGTTCGTCGTAAGCACTCAAATTGTAGACCACTTCGTTTGAACTGCAGGACATTTCCTTATCGGCATTGGTACCCTCGCCTTTATGGCCGTAGATGCGCAGCATGACGTTCGAGCCTTCCGGCAGGTCCGCTGCGTATTTCTGGATGGCCTGTTTGGCCAGCTTCATCTTTTGGCCACCCGATACTTCCCCGGCCATACTGCCGCTTGCATCCAAAAGTACAGCGACATTGACCGTTTCCTGTTCCGGCAGATTGATTTGGTCTTCCGGTGTGGCGGAATCAATGGTGATTACGGGATCGATTGCTTCGAATTTCGCTGCCGGCTCCTCAAGGTCCGGTGCGATCAATGAAACAATCAGGGAATAGGCTTCTTCCCCGGTCATTCCATCTGGAGCTGCTTCCAGTTCTTTCTGGATTTCCTCCATCTGATTTCTTGCATCGTATTTCCCTTTTTCTTTCACGATTTCTTCCACATTATGTACGGCTGCTTCCGGCATGGCCGGTTCAGCTGGCGCTTCTTTTTCTGCTTCTTTCTCAACTTGCTGCGCTTCTTTTGCCGGCTGCTTGTCCGCCGCACCCGGTTCTTCATCACTGGAACAGCCGGCCAGCATGGCAGCTAACAGCAGATTTCCAAACAGAAGGATTTTTAACTTTTTCATCGGCACCGTTCTCCATTTCTTCTTGCGTTTGCTTTCTTCTTTATTGTACGGGTTTAAGCTGAAAGAAGTTTCGTTTTTGTGCTTATTCTTCAGCGGCCGGATAAACGACCGTGCCGTCATCTTTCAATTGTGCAGGAGCGCCCCACATGCCAAGCTCGTGGTCCACGAGTTCGATCGCACCATCTTTGCCGTCAATAATGTGCTTGACTGAATAGCCGTTTGCGACAAGCCAGTTTGAAATCAACAGCCGGTGGCAGCGGGATGGATGCCGCTCCGAACAGCAATAGGCGACTTTCTTTTCAGCTGTCCTTTTCAGCAGGTCTTCAATGCCTTGCCGGAATTCTTCCGTCAGCGTGTAATCAGCGTAATTCTGGAACGACCGGTTGCGCCAGCCGGCGTTCACTTCCTCTTCCACCTCTTTCGATTTCCGGCGCCTGCCGCCGAGTTTCCCGAAATGTTCATACGTGATTCCTTCCGCTTCCAGCCAAACCGGAAACACATCTTTTGAAAACTGGGGCCACTTGCGGCTGCCGGGATATGCCCGCACATCCGCCAACAATTCAATGCCCGTTTCTTTTAGCATGTGATCAAAAAATTCCTTCGAATGGCTGGAATGCCCAATCGTATAAATAATCATAACCAGTCCCTCCTTGCTGTTCTATTCCTGTAGAAGGCTGAACTTAAACGGGAAAGCCATGTTCTTCTCTGTGCTAATAAAAGAAGAACTTCAATAGAGATGGCGATAACACCGATAGAAACGGACAACACATCGATAGAAATTAAAAAAGCCTCGTTAGCGAAGCTTCGAAACGAAGATAAGGCTGCAATAGAAAAAATCCTCTTGCCAACAGGCAAGAGGATTCATAGAAGGAGCGGGTAAAACACTAAATTGGCTATCAGCCAGCATTTGCAAATGGTTGGTCATCGGTCAAAGGTAAAGGTGTCATGGGTGATGGGTCATTGGTTTGGCCATCTGCCATTCAATCATTTGTACTGGAGTACAACGCAAGTGCTCCTCCTATGCCTTGAAGCGGAGTCTCACCGCTTCAAGGATCAGAAATACTTCTCGCTGTCAAAATCCAGCTCAACTGCATAGTTTTTTGAGTTGATGGCGTTCGAAAGGCGGTTCGCCTGGCGTTCCAGTTCAAGGGCCTTCAGCCGGTATTCTTCCGGCTCAAACATGGCCAGCCGGACAAGCGGCGTCCCTTCCCCAAATGAATAGGTTAGCTCTTCTTTGGAAGCAGCTCCGAAGTCTTTGAACTTCCGTGCTTTGGCACGCAGCTGCGTCGCCAGTTCGATGGCTTCCACAATTGTTAAAGCCTTGCCGTTAAAGTCGATTTCATTTTCGATATTTGCCCGGTACATCAATTTGTCCAATAGGCGGAAGTCGCTGCGAATCTCGTCGATTTCCTCTTCCACCATCGATAAAGTACGGGCTTGTTTCGGCACTTTCGCCCCTTTTTCAATTTCAACATAGGACACGCGGTACATTTCTTCTTCCAATTCTTGAATTCGTTTCGCTAACACACTTTTCAATTTTACTGCTTCCGCAAGTGAAAGGTTCGACATGGCTGAGTCTCCTTAACAATCGAATAGGTTAATTAACCTCAGTTTACCAATAAATCAAAATACTTACTATTGTAATTTTCAATCATTCTTCTGTTATTTCATTATTTCCACGTAGCCTTCCGAGCCGTTGATGCGAATCCGTTGTCCGTCTTTTATTGTTTTCGTGGCATTTTCGACTCCGACGACAGCCGGCAATCCGTATTCACGGGCAATTACTGCGCCGTGCGTCATGAGCCCGCCGACTTCCGTCACCAGGCCAGCCGCTGAGACAAACAATGGCGTCCAGCTCGGATCGGTAAAGGCAGTGACCAGAATGTCTCCGGATTCAAGACTGGCCTGTTCCATCTTGAAGACCACTCTTGCCCGCCCCTCAACCGTTCCGGCGGAAACACCGATCCCTGCAAGCGCCCCTTCTGGAAGCCGGTCTGTTTGATAACTGCCAAAAATCTCTTCGCCTTCAGAAGTCATCAGACGCGGCGGCGTCAAATTGTCATAATGCCGGTATGCTGTTTTCCGCTCTTCAAGGATTTGCCAGTTCAGCGCTTTTCCATTCACCGCTTCCCGGAACTCTTCGAACGTCAAGTAATAGACATCCTCCGGCTCTTGGATCGCTCCCTTTTGCTGGAGGAGAACCGCCTCTCTCTTCAAGGCCTGCTTGTAAAGAAATAAATGTTTGACGAGCGCGAATTTCGGATATTCCCGGTACCCGAGAAAATTCTGGAGCAGGCTGATCATGTGTCTGGCTTTTTTCGCTTTCCGTTTGCCGCCGGGCTGCTGTGCCAGCCGCTGCAGCAGCTCTTCCGTTTTTTCGGCGGCGCGCCGTTTTCCTTCTTCCACCATTGCTTGCCGTGCATTCGGTGGAAAATTCTTGACGTTGCTCAAAATGGGCGGCATGAGAATGGTCGGGTCTTCGCTCCAACGTGTCTTGGCGATATCGATTTCGCCGGCACAGCGCATTCCGTATTTACCGAGGTAATCCCGGATCGCCCGGCTGGCTTCCGGTCCGCCCTTCAGTTTTTCGAGATTTTTGAAAAAAGCATTTCGATCCGGGTGTTCGAAATAAGCGAGCACTTCCGGATAAGCGCGCACCGCATCCGCTACATCCAATAGTTCACGCCCCATCTCCGATGTGACATTGTTGGTGATCGATTGGCTTAAAACGTCGGCCGCATTTTTTTCGCCAAGCCAGTTCTCCATATTTTTATTGAGCCAGTGTGTGGCATAGGCGCCGATCAGAATCGCCGCTATGCCGCGCTGGTCGTAAGCACTCTTTCTCAATTCTTTTTGATCTTCTAAAATCAAGGCGAACAATTCATCTCCGGAAACCTCTTTAATCCGCCATTCGAGTTCCCTGATATAAGCCTCGCTCCGGTTGATCAGCTGGCCGGCTAAACGGCGATCATTGTCCCGGTACACTTTCGCCAGAACAGCTGGAAATGTCCACGGAAGGTAATCGTTCCCCAGTTTGAATACACGTTTGCCTTTTATCAGTTTCGGTTTTCTTTCCAAAAAGTTGAGAAGTGCCTGTTTCATCAACGGATCGTTGCTGCCGAGTGACGATACCGCAATTTTACGTCCGCTGAACGAAGCCAAATCATGCGTCAAATCAACAAATAAGCGGCCACCCGCATGGATCAGGTCATAATCGGGCATGAACCCGAAAAAGGAAATGCCGAGCGGTTTGATCGGATCGGTCATCATTTGCTGATGGCCTACTGAAAAAAAGATCCGGTAATGATCGTCGCGTTTTTCGGGCAAAGGATACAAAGTGGTAATTGGGCGGCTTTGCACGATATAAATGGCATCATCCTCCAAGCACCATTCTATGTCCTGTGGCTTCCCGAACCGGCTCTCAACCTGCCGGCCCAGTTTCTCGAGGGTCACAATCTGCTCATCTTCGATCGCCTGTTTTTTCTGTACGGCCGGTGGAACTTCTCTTTTCTCAGTGGCTCCATCGGGTCGTGGGTAAACAGCGACTTTTTTGGACGCGATTGTTTTTTGGACAATCCGGCCTTCCCGGACTTTGTAATTGTCTGCAGACACAATCCCGGAAACAAGCGCTTCTCCCAGGCCAAAACTGGCATCAATCGATGTTACTCGGCGGTTTGACGTCACCGGATCTGCCGTAAACAAAATTCCGGATGCTTGTGCAAACACCATTCGCTGAACAACGACCGATAAATGCACTTTTCGGTGGTCGAAGCCGTTCTGGATCCGGTACACCACAGCCCGTTCGGTAAACAAAGATGCCCAGCATTTGCTGACATGCCGCAGGATCTCACGTTTTCCACGGATGTTCAAAAACGAATCCTGCTGCCCGGCAAATGAGGCTGCCGGCAAATCTTCAGCGGTTGCACTTGAGCGGACAGCGAAAGCGGTTCCTTCTCCCAGCTCTTCCATAGCAGAAACGATTTCCTGCTCTATTTCTACCGGTATAGCCAAACTTTCAACGAGACTCCGCAAATGCGCACTCGCCTCTCTGATTTTTTCCTTATCATCCATTGTCAGCAGCGACAATTTACCGAGCAGCTCTTCCGCTTCTGTATGGCCGGCCAGCATTTTCTTGAAGGCGTCTGTCGTTACACAAAATCCGGCAGGCACCTGGATTCCCGGCATTTTTGCCAGCTGCCCTAAATTCAGTCCTTTTCCTCCGACCTGCAATAAATCATTGTGGCCAATCTCCTGAAAATCCTTTACATAGGTTTGCAAAATGTCCACCCCTTTGCAAGATGATGTCAACTATTGCACTGCCGTTCATTTTAGGCTTTCAAGGAATTTTTTCTGCTATTCTTCTTTCATCAGTTCGTAGATTTTGCGTGCGGTGTTGACGTTGCGGACGGTCATGCGCTTATAAAGAGCTGACCCGGCGAGCTTCATCATGCCGCTCCTTGTCACCAGTTGCCTGTCGACTGCCCATAGAAGCGCACCGGGCACATAGAACAACTGGTCAATATCCGGTTTTGTTCCCACTTCTTCCACTAGGGATTCCCGGTCGATTTCTTCCCATAGAAAGAGCACATCGCTTTTCATCTCGTCTCCGTTCGTCCAGTGCGGCGGAATGGCTTGCGCAATTTTTTCGTATTGCTCCAAACTGTAGACGAGCACCCGGATTTCCAGGTTGAAATTTTCAAGAATCGCCCCTTCCAAAATTGCCGCGAGTTCTTTCGATGACGGATGGCTGCTGCTGAAAATGATATTGCCCGAATTGATGTACGTTTTGACATTTTCCATTCCGGCTTCTTCAAAAACCTTTTTGAGTTCTTTCATATTGATTTTGTTGTTGCCGCCGACATTAATCCCCCGAAGCAGTGCCACATGGCGCATGAAAACTCCCCTTTCTTCCCTCGTATTCAACTTGTCTTGTTTACTTTTACTTTAGTCTGTATTTAAGAAATAACAAGTGCTTATTTCAAAGTAAAAAAGGTAAGATGCAGCATCAGTCCACTGCCAATTGGATAATCCAAAAGAACCAGGAAATTAAACAAACCAATTAAAAGACAATCTCTCTTGAATAAATTTAAAATTTCACTAAAAATCCGAGCTTCCAAATTTGGAATTTCGATTTTAGAGGACTATGATATAAAAAGCTTATACAGTTTATTGAAGAAAATGGATGGAGGATTTTTATGAAAAACAAAGGGCAAAGCAATATCAAAGTGGTCATTGGCGGTTTGCTGCTCGCGATTCTGGTCGCTTCGATGGACAATACCATTGTCACGACCGCGTTGCCATCGATTGTCGGGGAGCTTGGCGGCGTCGATAAATTTGTCTGGGTCACTTCCGCTTACCTGGTAGCCCAAATGGCGGGTATGCCGATTTTCGGCAAATTGTCCGATATGTACGGACGCAAAAACTTTTTCATCTTTGGTTTAGTGGTGTTTATGATCGGTTCCATATTATGCGGAACTGCAGATACCATCAATGAATTGATCATTTACCGGGCGATTCAAGGAATCGGCGGCGGGGCATTGATGCCGATTGCCTTTACCATCATGTTTGACGTCGTGCCGATTGAACAGCGCGGCAAAATGAGCGGCATGTTCGGTGCCGTTTTCGGGATTTCAAGTGTGTTCGGCCCACTGCTCGGTGCGTATATCACTGAGTACATCGGCTGGACTTGGGTGTTCTACATTAACATTCCGCTCGGGCTCATTGCCTTTGCAATGGTCGCTTTCTTCTATAAAGAATCGGTTGAACACGCAAAACAACGGATCGACTGGATTGGAGCCTTTACGCTCGTCGGCGCTGTTGTATGCCTCATGTTCGCAGTTGAACTTGGCGGCAAAGAGTTTGCCTGGGCATCGCCGCAAAGCTTTAGCTTGTTCGGCGGTTTTGCCATCCTGGCGATCGCTTTTGTCATTGCAGAACGCCGTGCAGAAGAACCGGTAATCGACTTTGGCATGTTCAAAGAGCGTTTGTTTGCCACGAGCGGCCTGATTTCCATTTTCAGCGGCGCGGCCTTTATTACGGCTTCCGTCTACATTCCGTTTTATATTCAAGGCGTACAGGGCGGCAATGCAACAAACTCCGGGCTTGTCTTGTTGCCGATGATGGTCGGTTCGGTTGTCAGTGCTTCGATCGGCGGAGCTTTGATGGCGAAGTTCGCTTACCGCTCTTTCCTAATTCCGACGCTTGCGCTATTGACTGTCGGAATGGTACTGCTTGCAACGCTGTCGATTGATACATCGCGCTTTTTGGTTGTTGCGTTTATGATTCTTGCCGGCCTTGGCATCGGGGCCTCGTTCTCGGTGCTGCCATCAGCCGCGATTCATCCGTTCTCGGTGCGGAAACGCGGTGCCGCTACATCTACCGTAAGTTTCCTTCGTACGTTCGGAATGACGATCGGCATTACGGTTTTCGGGATTATCCAGAGCCATGCATTCACCCGCAATCTGGCTGATAGCTTCGGAGAAGGTGCTTCCTCTTTCACTGGCGATTCACGTGCGCTCTTATCGCCGGAAGCCCGTTCAAACATTCCGGCAGAAATTGCGGATACATTGACCGAAGCTCTTTCTTCTTCGATTGCCAGCACATTCCTATGGGCCATTGTTCCAGCGGCACTTGCACTGGTCGTCGCCTTTATGATGAGCAAAGAAAAACTGGGAGACCAGATCAAACAAAGCTGATTCATCTTAGGGCCTTCGCTAATTGCGGAGGCCTTTTTCATATGCCTCTCTTCTAGATCGGCTTTCACATTGCCATTTCTTATCAGAAATGCTTGATTGTTCGTTTCTTTCGGAATTGCCCGCGTTTCTGCTTTTCAGGCAGATTGTTTTAATTCAAGATATTTGAGGAATACAATTAAAAGGTAGTTTTTTATTTATTGAATGGAGGTTGATTTTTGATGAGCAAAACAGCAATTATTACAGGAGGCGGAAGCGGCTTAGGGCAAGCAACAGCCGTCCGCTTAGCAAAAGAAGGCGTCAACATCGCAGTCGTGGACGTCAGTGAAAAAGGCGGAAACGAAACCGTCGAGATGGTGAAAGAACTTGGGCCGGATGCCATTTTCATCAAAGCGGATGTTTCAAAAGCCGAAGAAGTAAAAAAATATGTTGACCAAACCGTTGAGCACTTTGGAAGCATCGACTATTTCTTCAACAATGCCGGAATTTCCGGAAGCGGGAAATTCTTCCTCGATACAGACATCAGCGAAATCGAGCAGATTGTCGGCATCAACTTGATGGGCGCTTTGTACGGCGTGCGCTACGTTGCTGAAGTAATGCTGAAAAACGGCGGCGGCTCGATCGTGAACACGGCATCAAGCGCCGGCGTCATCGGGCAGGATTCGGTTGTTACGTATTCTGCAACGAAACACGGCATTGTCGGTTTGACAAAGAGCATGGTCGCGGAATACGCCAAAGACGGGCTTCGCGTCAATGCGATTGCGCCAGGGCCAACCGAAACACCAATGGTCAAAGCGTTCTACGAAGCGAATCCGGAAATGAAAGCCAATGCGACAGGCGGCATTCCGCAAAGACGCTTGGGTACAGCCGACGAAGTGGCAGAGCTTGTCACGTTCCTGCTAACGTCTAAAGCGGAATACATCAACGGCGAAGTGATCCGCATCGACGGCGGTTTCACCAACACCAAATAAATTGAACGGCCGGCAAACCCCTTTTAGGGGTTTGCTTTTTATATCAAAGGAGCTGAATTCTGTTGCACCTGGAACCCATCCCCGATCATTTGCAAAAAGATTTGAAAGTCCTGTTTGTCGGCTTTAACCCGAGCATCCGCTCTTCCGAAACCGGCTTCCATTACGCCAACCCGACCAACCGGTTTTGGAAAATCCTTTATGAAGCCGGACTGACGCCCCGAAAATATGCTCCAGATGAAAACAATGAACTGCTTGAACTTGGATACGGGTTGACGAATATTGTTGACCGTCCAACAAAAGAAGCAGCTGAAATTTCCAAAAAGGAGTATGCAGAAGGCGCTGCTATTTTGCAGCGAAAAATCAAAATGTACCAGCCAAAAGCTGTCTGTTTTGTCGGCAAAGGCGTCTATCAGGAATACAGCAAAAAACGCGCTATCCAGTGGGGCGTCCAGGAAGACCCAGTAGTGCCAGGCACCATCGAATATGTCTGCCCTTCATCGAGCGGCTTGGTGCGCATAAAGCTGGATGACATTGTCGAGATTTATAAAGGGTTGAAAAAATTCATCTGAAAACGCCGCCTTCCTTGTTGGAAGCGGCGTTTTGCTTTTATTCTTTATAGCCCATATCCTTCATGATTTTTTCATAAGCCGTCTCCATAATGGCGCTTTCAAGTTCACCGAGCAGCCTTTCGAGTTCTATTGAAAATACATCGTACTCATCTTTTGCGAGCACCAGTTTCAGCAAGGTCACCATGGAACAAACCGTTCCATTGCTCAAACTTCCTTTCGCCATTCCTAGGCTTTGTTCCAGTCCGCCGAGTTCCACCGGATGCGGCAACCGATAACGGTACAGCACTTCTTCGTGCGCCGATTTGTTGCGGTACGGAAAAGCCACTTTCAAGATGGCGTCAATTTCCTTCGCTTTCAATCGGATGCCGCTGTATTCTTCGCTGTACTCCTCCGCAAAGTCACGGGCAATGCGCTCCCTCAATTCTTCGTCGATTACGGTATAAAAGTTGGTGATCTGCCCGAGCGACAGAAAATTGGCGAGCACCCACAGCGGCACGTTCCGGTGTTTGTCGAAAAAGTCGCGGATGGCGGGATAGCGTACCCGGTCGCGCTTTTTATGGCTTTTGATCAAGTTGGCGAGCGTCGAAATGATGCGGTCCCGTTCGTGAAAATGCTGGGAGTCAGGACTGTAATGCACCGGCTCCAAAAAGCTGTCCTGTTCCCGGAACTTTTCAGAGAAGCGGTACGCAATCTTCGACTTTATGTTCTTTTCGAATTTCAGCAGTTCATTGAGCAGCAGCATCCGCAGCTCCCGGTCAAAGCGGTACAGCGCATAAATATGGCTGAACTCCGTCCCTACGGTATATTGCTCAATTTGATACGGGTTCAGCCGCTCGTCCTTCTCGAGAAACGGCTCTTTATAGCCATCGATCAGCGCGTAGTAGTTCTCGCGCGACAAAATGCGTTTCGCCGCCGCTTCGTCTGCTACAACCAGCCCGCGTTCTTGCAGTATGGCAATCTGTTCTTCATGGGTGGCAAAAAACTTCACAATTCTCATCCTCTGCAAAATGCTTCTTTCTTTTACTCTAAGCGAATTCCCGGTAAAGATAAACCTTTTCTCCAAGCAAAAGGCCAGCCTTTGCGGCTGGCCCCTACTCTGTTTCTATTCAGCTGTCGCTGCCGTAATGGCGTTCGAATTCAACGGTATCGTTCAATTCATCGTCTTCGCCCATGGTTTCTTTGGTCGTCAGCTTTTTCGCAAATTTTTTCACAGTTTTTAGCGTGGTTCCGGATTCCCAATATTCCGCGGTCTCCGGCGTCACTTTGATCAACACGACATTCGGGTCATCATACGTCGTTTCAAGCAATTTGCCGAATACTGGATTCCAGTATTCTTTTTTCTTTTCAAGGTCTTCGCTGAATTCCGCCGTTCCGCTGATGGAAACATAGGACTTGCCTGAATAAGCCAAGTTCACACTAGGGTTCTCCAGGATTTCCTGGTATTTCGACGTGTCTTTCATCGTCATGAACCAAAGGTCTCCGTCAAACTCGGTTTCCTGCGTCTGCATCGGACGCGACACCGCTTTGCCATTCGAAATGGTGGTGAACATTGCCACTTCGATGTCTTTTATCAGCTCTTTGACTTTTTCGATTGCTTCTTGGTTAGACGTTGTATGGTTTGCCATCGTAATCTCCTCCTAAAAATAGTTCCAAAAGGCTTAACTGCTTCTACATTCTATATTCTTTCCCTATTGGTAGAGCCCCTAAACTATTCCAGCTTCTGATGCAAAAGGAAAATTAAGGAATTTTAAAACAAAAAAGACACACAATAGACACTTACGAAAAAGCCAAAAACTTTGTTAAGGTTGAAAACAGACTGAGCGGAGCACCAATTTAAATTAAGCATAACTGCAAAACAGCTTATCCAATATGTACAGCGAGCTGGAGTAGAGACTATCGAAATGTTTCATACAGACCATCAATGGACATCCTCTATTGATCTGCCTGATAAACTTGCCTTTATAACTGCGTCCCTCGCTTTCTTCGTACATCATTTAATGGAATGCCAAGGTCAAGAAAAGCTTTTGGAAAGGAAGAATAACATGCATCAAGAAAAAAGATTGCCGCGCAATGGCAAAGAGGGCCTATTATATGGCACCATCATCTCTACTTTAACGGTTTTATTTATGACCACGTTCAGCACCGTCTATTTTGCCGGAGATTTTAATGGGGAGATTGCTTTTTCCATCTTAAAAATGCTGCCAATCATGTGGATCATTGTCATGATCATTGAACCTACTATTTTCGGCCGTATTGCCGAATCCCTGACCGCTAAATTCACAAAGCCTTCGGACAGCTTCAACTCAAAAATCATGTTCCGCATCGTCTTTACTGTTCTCGGGATGTCCGCGGCGATGACTTTGATCGGCGATGTTGTCGGCAATGGTTTCCACTCGGAACTCTTCAGCAATTGGCTGCAGTACTGGCCGCGCAACTTTGCCATCGTACTTGCCGCAGAAAGCCTGGTCATCCAGCCCATCGCACGTTTCATTATGGTGAAACTGCATGAAGCACAGGACCGAAAAGCGGCAGTTGCAGCATAAGTGCAAAATTAACAAAACGCTCCCAGACAACGAAAAAAGATGCAGAAAAACTCGGAAACCGGTTGGCGGTTTCCGAGTTTTTTGTTTTATGCGCGCTTGTCGGAATTTGTGTGCGTTCAGCAAGTTCCGAACACTTTTCGTCTTCAAGATAACGGCCAAATCCCTGGATTGGTTGCTTTTCGCAAGCAAAATTGCTAAGAAGAAGACGGCTTCTCCAATTTTTTATTTGCGTTTAGTAACTTTTATATGCGCTCATCAAGATTCAATCACGCTTTCACTTCAGAACCGCAGTCAATTCTCTCTCCTGCAGGACTGCCGTCTTTAAGGAAACGGAAACAGCATCCCCCACATGGAACCTTGGAGCGTAAACCGGCTCATGAACCGTCCACATTGTCCCATCCACTTCGACCGTATAATGAATTTCATTTCCTTGGTATTGAACAAACGAAACCTGGCCTTGAAGCCCTGCGTTTCCTGCCAAAGCTAATTGCAATTGCTCCGGCCGTACCGGGCAGATGCCATTTGCTTTAAAGCTGCGGGCCACGCCAAGATCCGGCCAGACGCTTTTGGCATCCCCATCCGGCACAAACCCTTCCGTTTTCCACTGCCCTTCGACCAGGTTGCATTTGCCGACAAACGAAGCGACAAATGGCGTTTCCGGACGCGTATAAATTACTTCCGGAGGAGCGATTTGTTCAATCCGGCCGGCATTCATCACCACAATTTTATCTGCAATCGCCAATGCCTCGCTTTGGTCATGCGTCACAAAAACGATGGAAGCGCCCGTTTCCTTGTGCAATTTCTGTATTTCTTTCCGCATCTCCATCCGCAATTCAACATCCAGTGCGCTGAACGGTTCATCCATCAGCAGCAGGTTCGGCAGCGGTGCAATCGCACGCGCCAGTGCTACCCGCTGTTTCTGGCCACCGGAAAGTTCTGACGGATAGCGTTTCGCAAATGTTTCCAGCCCGACAAGGCCGAGCACTTCCTGAACCCGGCTTTCGAGTTCCGCCTTGCTTCCTTTTTTCCGGTTCGGATGGTATTCGAGCGGAAATTTGACATGGTCAGCGACGCTCATATGCGGCCACAAGGCAAACGACTGGAACACCATGCCGATGTTGCGCTTTTCCGGCGGGACAACTTTTTTCGCTGTTGCCACTTGCATGCCGTCCATGGCGATGCTGCCTTCTGTCGGCCCCATGAAGCCCGCGAGCAATTTCAAAAGCGTCGTCTTGCCGCAGCCGGACGGACCCAGCACGGCAATAAATTCTCCTTTTTTTATTTTCAGATCCACGGTATGCAGCGCTGTAAAATCTCCGTATTTTTTTGAAACATCTTGAACATCAATCATTTTGCTTTCAGCACCTTTCTGTCCCATAGCTTGCCAAGCCCCATATACAAGGCGCCGCCGAGCAGAATGCCCAGCACAAGAATCGTTGAGAACGCAGTCGAATAAGTCGAATAGCCGGCCTGTTCGTAGCTGAAAATGACGACGCCAACCGTTTCAGAGCCGGAAGACCACAGCAGGCTCGACACGGTGAGTTCCGTCAAAGCCATCAAAAAGACCAGCAAGGCGCCGCCGAGTATGCCCGGAAACAATAAGGGCAATAAAATCCTGCGCCACTTCGTCCAGCCCCTTGCGCCCGCTATTCTAGCCGCCTCTTCCATCGATGGATCGATTTGCAGGAATGCCGTGTGGCTGCCGCGGATCTGCAGCACGAGAAACCGGGTGGTGTAGGCGATAAAAAGAATCAGTACGGTCCCGTAAATTCCCGGATTCCAGCCAGGCACCGGTTCCATCCACATGAAAATCATGCAAAGTGCGAATACGGTTCCAGGCAGCGCATACGGAATTGTGATGAACAATTCCGCTGTTTTTGTGCTCCAATCCGGGTATTTAAACCGGAGATAGGCGAGCATTGTGCCCAGAATCAAGCAAATGGCCATTGTAACCAGCGCGAGCTTAAGGCTGTTCGCTAATGCAGCCGCCGGTTTTGCATCAATTAAAAATACATGCTCATAGTTTTTCAAAGACAAATTCTCCAATGTAAACGGCACGCCGTATGCAGAAATCAGCGACAATGCAGCCATTGCCATCAGCGGCATCACGCTCGTTACCAGCAAAAACGCCCAGAGCGAAACTTCCAGCACTCTTCTTTTGGCAGGCTTCAGGAAAATGCGCGGCTCCGAATCACTGCGCGCTGTCTCCGTGACGCGGCTCCGCCGCAGCAAAAACCATTGCAGCAGCGTGCCGAAAAGTGCAATAACCCCTAACAGGACCGATAATACGGCTGCCCGCGAGAATGCTTCCGGACCAAAACCCACGACCTGCTCATAAATATAAGTGCTGAGCACCCGGATATTTGACGGGGTGCCTAAAAACGCAGGTATCCCGAAATTGTCAAGATTCGATAAAAAGGCAATCAAGCCTCCGCTTGCGATGCCAGGAAGAGCCAGCGGGAGCACCACTTTCCGGAATGCCTGTTTTTTCGACAAGCCGGACGTCGCTGCCGCTTCTTCCAAATCACGCGGAATCTTCCGGAAGACATTCACTGTGAAAAGGTACACAAGCGGGTAATGCGACAAGCCAAGGAGCAGGATGATACCGCCGATGCTGTACAAATTCGGCACCTCTAAATTTCCGGGCAGCATCGCCAATAACGCCGCTACCGGACCTGATCCACTGAAAAACTGTGTCCATGCCAGTGTCGTGATATAGGAAGGAATGATAAAGGGCAGAAAAATGAACAGCTGCATCGCCCGTTTTCCGCTCACTTCGACGTAAGCGACAATCCAGGAAAAGGAAACGCCCAACGCAAGCGCCAGCAGCGTAGATCCCAGTACAACAATCAGCGTATTCTGGACTGTCACCCAAGTCGCTGCTTCCTGCAGCACCTGTTGGTAATAGTGCAGCGTCAGCCCGCTTTTATTAACGAAACTGAGCCAGACGAGCCGGAGCACCGGCAGCAGGAAAAGCAGAAATACCGCAAGCAGGCCGATGCCTTTATAGAAGTTTTTGTTTTGAAAAAAGAGAGAGAAAGAAGGCAGCCCCTTTTTCCTCTCTCCGATTGCCTGCTGTTTTACCATCATGTTGTTAACTCCTTACTCCAGGAAAATCGGTCATTGACCGAAGATTTCCCCGAATTTTGCTTTGTCGTCATCTCGCGTTTGGAGCAGTTCCGCCGAATCAGCCTCCAATACCTTTATTTCGTCCAATGATTTTAAGCCTTCCGGCGCTTCAATGCCTTCCCGAATCGGCGTATAGCCCTGATCTGACGCCAGTTCCTGCCCTTCTTCCGACAGCACAAAATCAACAAATGCCTGGGCCGCTTCTTCGTTATCGGTATTTGCCAGAATGCCTACCGGCTCAGTAATGACCGGTACGCCTTCTTTCGGATACACCAATTCCACAGGAGATCCGTCGCTCTTCGCTTGCGCTGCTAAATAATCAACAATCATGCCGTACTGCTGTTCCCCCATCGCAACGCCTTCCAGCACGGCGCCGTTTCCTTGCGTAATGGTGATGTCATTGGCACGCATGTCTTCATAGAATTCCCAGCCCATGCCGTCCTGCTTCGTGACCACGCCCAAGTTGTAAGCGGCTGCTCCGGAATACAACGGGCTTGGCATCACCGCTTTGCCTTTCGCCGCTTTTTCCGTCAACACAGACCAGCTGTCCGGCAAATCTTTTACTTCATTCGTATTGACGATCAGTCCGGTCGCCATCACTTTTGTTCCGGTATAAGTGCCATCGGGATCCACATAGGCTTCATCGATGGCTTCCGCTTCCGGTGACTTATATGGAAGCAGCAGCTCTTCTTTTTTGAAATTCTCGAATGTCACAGAATCCGCCACCAGCAAGACATCAGCCTGAATATCTCCTGCCTGGTCTTCCGCCTGGATTTTCGATACCACTTCTTCTGTGCCTGAACGGAAAATGCTGACTTCCACATCGGGATTCTTTTCCGTGAACGCGTTGACCAATGCCTGCGCATCCGCATCGGGTTGAGACGTATAGAAATCAAGTGAACCGGAAATGCCCGCACCAGTGCCTTCCGCTTCTGCATTATTTGCCGCTTCTTCCCCGCTGCACGCTGTGAGCATCGCCGTCATCGCCAGTACACCTGCGGTTGCTGTCCATTTCTTCATGTCAATTCCCCCTCGAATTTTCTTGCTCGGTATTCATTAAGTGTACGGGTCGAATGTGAAGTTATTGTTGAGGAAATGTTAAGAAGTATTTGAATTGCGTAAAGGAGCAATACAACAAACAAAAAAACGCTCAGACCGTTTCGTCTGAGCGCTTTTGAGCTTATCTAGCTTGTATGTCAGCTTAATCCATGGTCCAGCATGGCGTCTGCCACTTTCTTGAAGCCGGCAATATTGGCGCCGACGATCAAGTTTCCTGGAGAACCGTATTTCCCCGCAGTTTCCATGCAGTTTTTATAAATGGTTTTCATGACTTGATGCAATTTCGCATCGACTTCTTCCGCTGTCCACGAATAGCGCATGCTGTTCTGCGACATTTCCATCGCCGACACGGCAACGCCGCCTGCATTGGCCGCTTTCGCCGGCGCAAACAGCACTTGGTTGTGCGTCAATACACGCACCGCTTCATCGTCGCATGGCATGTTGGCCCCTTCGCCAAGCGCTTTGATGCCGTTGTCTACCAAAGCTTCGGCGCTTTCGCGGCCGATTTCGTTCTGTGTGGCGCACGGCAAGGCGATGTCGCACGGAATGGTCCAAATCTCAGATTTATCATTTCCAAATCGGGCATTGGGATGATGCTCCAAATAATGATAGATTCTTTTTCTTTCCACTTCTTTCAATTGCTTAACGGTTTCGACATCAATACCATCGGGATCATAGATATATCCTTCTGAGTCGCTGCAGGCAATTACTTTGGCGCCGAATTCAGTCGCTTTTTCCATCGCGTAAATCGAGACATTCCCTGAACCCGAAACGATAACGGTGCTGCCGGCAAACGACAGCCCCTGCTCTTTCAGCATTTCTTCCACAAAATAAACGGTGCCGTAGCCCGTTGCTTCTTTGCGGATCAAGCTGCCGCCGTTGTCCGGGTTTTTGCCGGTAAAGACGCCTGCTTCAAAAGCGTTGCGAATTCGCTTGTACTGTCCGAACAAATACCCGATTTCCCGCTTGCCGACGCCGATATCACCTGCCGGGACGTCAATATCCGGGCCAATGTGGCGGCTGAGTTCCGTCATGAAGCTCTGGCAAAAACGCATGATTTCACGGTCGGACTTTCCTTTCGGGTCAAAATCCGATCCGCCTTTGCCTCCGCCGATTGGCAAACCGGTCAAGGCGTTCTTGAAAATCTGTTCAAAGCCGAGGAATTTGACGACGCTGCCAGTCAGTGATGGATGGAAGCGGAGCCCCCCTTTAAACGGCCCAAGCGTGCTATTGAACTGTACGCGGTAACCCCGGTTAACATGCACAATGCCGTTATCGTCTTCCCAAGTCACCCGAAACGTAATAAAACGTTCCGGTTCTGAAATGCGCTCGAGGATGCCTTCCTCCACATATTCAGGATGCTGTTCGAAAACGGGCTGCAGGGAATCAAAAACTTCCCAAGTTGCCTGCAAAAATTCAGACTCCCCCGGGTTGCGGTCTTTGATTTTTCGGTGGGTAGCTTTTATATATTCAAGGGCTGATTGCTGCAAAACTCCACTTTTTTGTTCGCTGACTTGCATGTGCATACATTCCTCTCTTTAAAACATCTTTGTCGACATGTATAAATATTCAATAAATTAATTGTTTATTAATTATTATACAAATTGTTTTCGGCTTTATCAAATAAATATTTCATTATTAAATTTTCCTCCATTGATTCGCTCTATGCGATTGTGCCGGCTTCTTATCTCGGCAAATATAAATAATAATCCTTTCATCAGCCATAAGCTGATGAAAGGATCCGGATCGTCATATAGAAGGTTAAAAGGATTTAGAAAATGTGTTATGCATTTTTCATAAATATATTTTAAAATATCTGTCTTTATCAATACTAGCAGAACTTATAGACACTTTCTAAGAATTTTTGTTATTCCAATCGAAAATAGAGCTATCGAATACGTTTAGACTTTATAAGTTTTCAGTTAGACAGTCTGTTCTATAGCTTGATGCTAAAGGATTTCCAAACAGTTTCCCGCTAAAAAAACTCCCGTCATATTTTATACAAATCTTATTTTCCTGATGGAGGTTTTGGTTCTTATGACATGATGCATATTAGTTTCGGATATTTCATGAGAAGGAAATGCAAGAGCAACTGCTTTATTGCTTTTCGGCTCTTGTATATTTATAAACATTATATGTATACTGTATACATCTTATTTTATTAAGCCCAAGGAGGATTCATCTATGGCCATGCTTCAACAAAACAAAAAAACCGTTTCTCCAGCGGCAACTTGGAAATTTCTCATTCCATCCCTGAGCGGGGCGCTGCTGTTTTTATGCCCGATTTCGTATAACGGAGAAGTGACAATCGGCGTCGGTATTCTAGCCTCTTTCCTGTTATCAACTTTTAGTTCTGCAATTCCCGGATTCATCCTCTTCCTTCTGGGCTTTTCAGCCATTGCCAGTCTGGCCGCCACTGCTATCAAACCGGCGTTCGTCAAAAAATCGCCGTTTCTGCGTGCAACGTTTATCAATGGCCCATTCGGCCTCGCGGTGCGCATCATTGCTTTCGCATTCGGCATCATGGCTTATTTTGAAATCGGTCCTGAAGCGATTGCTTCCCGCAATACAGGCGGAGTCGTCCTATATGATTTGGCGCCTGTCTTGTTGACTTGGTTTTTATTTGCCGGCATTCTGTTGCCTTTGCTCGTTGAATTCGGGCTGATGGAGTTTGTCGGCGTTTTGGTCAATAAATTCATGCGCCCTGTATTTACCTTGCCTGGCCGTTCCTCGATTGATGCAATGGCATCCTGGATGGGAGCTGCGCCAGTCGGTGTCCTGGTCACAATGAAGCAATACGACGAAGGCTATTATACAGAGCGTGAAGCTTCCGTCATTGCCACCACTTTTTCGATTGCATCCGTTGCATTCAGTTTAGTTGTTGCCAATGTGGTCGGCATCGGCCATTTGTTTTTGCCGTTCTATCTGGCCGTTTCGGTCGCTTGCCTGGTTGCAGCGGTCATCATGCCCCGCATCCCGCCGCTGTCCCGCAAAAAGGACGACTATTATGCGCCGGTCGGCAAACAAGTTGACGACACTATCCCAGACGGCGTATCTCTCGTAAAATGGGGATTGGCTGAAGCCCGCCGCAAAGCGGATAGCGCTGCAAGCCCTTCAAAGCTCGCCAAGATTGGTGTGGAAACCGTGTTGGATATCTGGCTGGCGTTAATCCCATTGGTCATGGCGCTCGGAACATTGGCATTGGTCGTAGCGGAATACACACCGCTGTTTAAAATCGTCTCTTATCCGTTGATTCCTGTGCTGACGTTGCTGGGCCTTCCCGAAGCAGCCGAAGCGGCTCCGACCTTCCTCGTCGGTTTTGCGGATATGTTCCTGCCGGCAGTTCTCGGCAGCGGCATTGAAAGCGAATTGACCCGTTTTGTTCTGGCAGGGGTATCGTTGACCCAAATCATCTACATGTCTGAAATCGGGCTGTTGATCTTGCGTTCGAACATCCCGCTCAAGTTCTGGGAACTGGTTGTTATCTTCATTTTGCGTACGGTGATTACCTTGCCGATTCTGGTCTTGTTCGGTCATTTGTTTGTATAAAAGCGAATAAGTTGATGCCCGCGGAAACTTTCCGCGGGCTTTTTTTATGTGTGGATTTCTACGCTAGCAAGCGCAGTTCCGGGTTATATCTGCGCTGCTTGAAGTTTTTCTGCGTTGCTCGGAGTTTATCTGCGTTGCTCAGAATTTATCTGCGTTGCTGAGATTTTATTCGCGCTTCTCAGCATTTATCCGCGCTCCTCAAAATCAGCACGATAAAGCCATTCTGCCACGACCAAATTAAAAAGCCGCATGCGGATGCGGCTTTTTAGTGCTGTTCATTTTGCCCAGTGGTGGAAGATGAAATAGGTCATGATCAGCACGACTGCAATGGCTGCAAGCACGAGCATCGGTACAAGACCAAATGTTGGATCCATCTCAAATCCTCCTCCTTCTACCTTCATCATAAACCTAATTACCCAAATTGGGTATACTTATTTTGATTATTCTGATAATAATTTTACGTATGAAAAACCCCTCCGATTTTCAGCTTCGAAGGGGTCTTAAGACTTGGCTCACATCATTTGAGAGGTGCCAGGCACTTTTTTGAAATTATCGTCTTTGCGGAAGTTGCCCATGACTTCCATCGTCTCGCTGATGCTGACGAAAGCGTTTGGATCAATTTCCTTGATGAGCGGACGGACATACGCGAGCTCGTAACGCGAAATGACGGAGTAAAGCACCTTCACTTTGTTCCCCGAATACGCGCCTTCCCCATCGGTCACCGTGATGCCGCGGTAAAGATGTTCAAGCAATTGCTTTTTGACGGCATCGCCTTTGCTGGTCACCACCATCAAACTCAGCTTGATGTGGCGGGTATGGATGCGGTCAACCACAAGACCTGTGATATAAATGGAAGCCATTGTGTACATCGCAAGTTCCCATGTGAAAATAAAGCCCGATACGAAGACAACCAAGCTATTCAATCCAAATACTAAAAAGCCGAGTGGAATGTCGCGTTTCATCGTCAAAAGCAAACCGATTACGTCAAAGCCGCCTGTTGAACCGTAGAAGCGGATGATGAATCCGACCCCGACACCAACAAGGACCCCGCCGAATACCGATGACAACAAAGCATCTTCCGTCACTTTCATAACCGGGATATAAAGCATCGAAATCGATGTCACAGCTACCGAGAAAATGCTGTTGAGAATGAAAACTTTTCCAAGCTTCATCCAGCCCAATACCAAAACCGGGATATTCAATAGAATCAACCAAATTCCGGCATTGACCGGCAGCATCAAACTTAGAATCATCGCTATCCCCGTGATTCCTCCTGATAAAATTTCATGCGGCAATAAAAACATATTGAATGCTACTCCAAGCAAAAGCGATCCCAGAAAAATGATCACCGTGCTGTAAACTTTGTCCATACTTATTCTTCTCCATTTCTAATTGAAAATGCTGGCGGCATAACGCCAAAACTCCGTTCATGATTCTCTCCGAGTTTATGAAATTCGGACACAATGTATCAAATTATAGGGCATTAACTGACTGCTGCGCAAGTTTTAATCACTAGGTGAAAAGAACTTTTTTACGTCCCGGTTTTACTTTTCTCGTGTTTCCTTTAAGAGCGAAAAAGTAAAAGTTATATCCGTGGATTGGATAATTACGGCGTTTATAAATTCAGAATAATCTTTTTATTCACATTCTCGCTTTTGATATGTATAATCATAAATTGTAATCATTACGGTTTATAGAAAAGGAGTGTATTCATGAAAAATTCATTGACCAAAGGTGTTGGAATTCTGGCCCTTACTACTCTGTTCGCAGCCGGATGCCAATCTGCAGATCTATCCGAGGCTGAACAAGAAACGACCGCTTCAAGCACCGCACAAGCAGAAACAAAAGAAACGGAAAGCGATCACGATCATGACCATGAACACAGCCATGCACACGACGAAGAATCACAAAAAATCTACGACGGCTTTTTTGAAGACAGCCAAGTAGAGGACCGCCCCCTCTCTGACTGGGCAGGCGATTGGCAATCCGTCTATCCGCTTCTTGAAAACGGCGAACTCGATGAAGTGTTCGAAGACAAAGCGCTGCATTCAGACGACATGACAGCCGAAGAATACAAAACCTACTACACCGAAGGCTATAAGACAGACGTGGAGCGAATCGTAATCACTGAAGACCAAGTGAGTTTTTTCCAAAACGGAAAAGAACTGTCTGGCACTTATACATACGACGGCTTTGAAATTCTTACATACGAAGCCGGCAACCGGGGCGTCCGTTTTATCTTTACATTGGCAGAAGGCAGCGGCGGCATGCCGCAGTTTATCCAATTCAGCGACCACGGCATCTCTCCGACCGACGCGGACCATTACCATTTGTATTGGGGCGACAACCGCGCGGCCTTGCTCGATGAAGTGGTGAACTGGCCGACTTACTATCCGTCCGATCTGGATGGCCATACGATTGCCCATGAAATGATGGCGCATTAAAACGGAAATATAAAAAGCCGATTGAAAGCAGCCTGTCTGCTTTCAATCGGCTTAAATCCATATTGGGCTTTTATTCCGCTAATATGACGATGCTATCGAGACTGGTAATTCCCTCTTTCTCCAATAAGGAATAAAAACTGCCGACAAGCGAACGGATGCGCTCCGGCGCTTTTGAAAACTCTTGCTGGACCGACCAGGCATAATCCGCTTCCCAAGCCCCGTCCTGCAAATAAGATGCCGCGACCGTCGCGGTTTCGACCACATTCCAGCCTGCTTCTTCCAGCAAATTTTGCAATTGCTGCGAATCAAATAAATGCTGGATATTGCCGTCATTTTCAACAAACTCACCGTACAATGCCAAAATAGCCGCCGCTGTAAAATGGCTGCGCTGGGAGAGCTGTGTATAATTCACGTCCCATTCCGCGATGCAAATGCGGGTGGCCATCCGGCGCAGCTTTTTCAAGATCCGCAGCAGCTGCTCCGGATCCCGGAAATACCAGGAACAATGCGATAAAACCGCAACATCAAACCGGCCGTCCGGCAAATCGAGCAAATCGGTTTCCAGCTGAAACTCTACCCTCGAACCAAGCGGGGATGCCGCAATGGAAGACGCCGCTTCACCGAGCGTGATGGGCGCACCGTAATCCGGCGGCGCAATATCAATCGCCAGCACCCGTCCGCTTTCACCGACCCGGTCTGCCAGTGCAACCGTCGTATCTCCTTGGCCGCAGCCGACTTCAATGACCGACATTCCGTCTTGAATGCCAAACGCTTCGACCAAATTGATGCGATGCTTCAGCTGTGTGCGTTGAATCGTGTCATCGCCCAGTATTTTCATTGCTGCCAGTAAATGGTCCAATAGAATTCCTCTTTTCCAGTGTTTGAGAATTTGTTTCCTATTAGTTTTATTCTCGAACGCCGGAGAAATTTCCTTTTATTTGCCTACGCTAATTTCTGCCCGCAATTCGGACAAAATTTCGCGCCTTCATTTTTCTGGCCGCAGTTCGGGCAGAAGTTCGGCCCCTGGGCACTGCCGCCTCCAGCCGTTTGTCCGCCGCCGGATTTTGATTCTTTCATGGTATCCATCATGTCTTTGGCGATATTCATCCCGACCATCATGCCGGCCATGTCCGCTGCAGAGCCGGAACCGGAAGAATTGCCTTTGGCCATGGCATCCGCCACTGAAATCTGCTGGTATTTCGACACATCGCCTACCATGCCGTGGGATGCATTTTTGTTGATCATGTCCTGGATTTCCTTCGGATAGTTGAAGCTCATGACCTGGAAGCCGGTGATTTTCATGCCATCGTCCATCAATTCCATATTGAGGTCATCCGAGATGCCTTTGCCGATCTCGTGGGCATTCGCCTGCAGGTTGAACATATCTTTGCCTTCTTTGGTGATCCACTTCATGAGCAGCTGATCGAGTATCGCCGTAATCCGGATTTTTACATCATCGACCAGGTAGCTGTCGCGGATTCCTGCAATTTTATCAATCAACGCCGTAAAATCATTCACTTTAAACTGGAATGTGCCGTTTGCACGGATCGGCATGCCGCCCGGCAATTGAGGCGCCGGAATATTGATGGGGTTTTGCGTCCCCCACCGGACCGTGAATTCTTTCGTGTTAACAAACAGCACTTCAACGCGCATGCCGCTGTTAAAGCCGAAGCGGAATCCTTTTAAGGTCGACAGGAATGGCACGATTTCTGATTCGATGTCGTAATCGCCGTCGTCTTCAAAAATCCCTTCGATTTTGCCGTTATTGATGAAAATGGCGTCTTGTCCGGGCCGGATAATCAGCCGGCTGCCTTTTTTGATTTCGTCGTTGTGCCATTTCCAAAAAATCATGTCTTCCCTGAATTCATCCCATTCCACTACGTCTGAGAACTGATTGCCGAAAAGCCCCATATTGTTCATTCCTTCCTTTTATTCGATTCGCTCTTAGAAGTTGCGTCCGCCTCCGCTGTACGAACTTCCCCCGCCGGTCATGCCTCCGCCGCCAAATCCGCCACCGCCTCCGCCATTGCTTTTAGGCACTCTGCGCCTTGAAACGGTTTTGTTGCGGAATTGGTCGCGCCGGCTTCGAACCTGCGTATTTTGGCTGTCTACATAGGTGCGGGATGTCGTCGTCACCCGCCCGCCTGCATTGAAAATCATCGAACCGACTACTACACCGCCAAGCAGCAAAGCAAGCGCTGCCTGGAACCAGGTCTGCAGAAAAATATTTTCCGGATTGACGCCTGGCCGGTATTCCATGTAACGGCTCGATGTGGTGACCGTTTCATGGAAGGCTCCGCCGTATTCCCCGGCGCTCATATACGGCATGATCCGGTCGAGCACCAGTTCGACCCGCTGGTTGTCGAGTGAAGTTTCAGCAGTGCCGAAACCGGCAAGGTACACTTCCCGGCTGCCGATATCAATTGTCAGCAGCACCGCATTTTCCTGGTTGTTTTCCGCTTTCCATGTATCAAAAAAATCGCCCATATATGTAGTAATTGGCTGTCCATCCGTTGTGGGCGTCGTCAAAAACAAAAAATCTGCGTCGTGTTTCCGGCTGTGTTCCGCCGCAAGGGCTTCGAGTTCCCCGATTTCACTTTCACTCAGCAACCCGGCATTGTCGTATACATGCTGATCGGTCTCTGCAAATACGGCTGCTCCACTCCATAGGGAGATGAAAAACAACACGATAAACATGAACATCGCTCTGCTTATTTGTCTGCTCACCAAAGAACACCTCCCATGACATACGCAATGCCTTTCAACACTGCGAATGTGCCGGCGGCGATGCCGGCAAACCAGGCGAAGACCTTGCCCCCGCTGATTGGCGGTTTGCCGACCACTTTCCCAGTCTGGCCATTCATCGCAAAGGTGTGTTCCTTGTTTTCAAAGTCATAATATACCATCCACACAGGGAATAACGTATAGTAAGCCTTTTGTTTATTCGCCTGAATCTGCTTGTTCGTATAACTGACAGTTGAATAGCCCGAAATGGTGCCGCTGATATAGGAATCGATATACGGCACAATTTTGGATTCAACCCGAGAGAACAAGGCGTCGTCGTCGTAATCGTATTTTTCCGCCAGATAACCGGCAAGATACGGCATCCTGAAATCCATCAGTTCCTGGTAATCGTATGGCTCGAGCTTATCCATCAACTCATCGTCCATTTTTTCCGATGCATCAGCCGGCACTTTGAGATAACTGAGGTCGATGCCGCGGTAGACATCGTAAAAATCTGTCTCTGTATAAATGGTATCGCCCCGCTGGTATTGATGTATGCGTGTACCGATGGCTGCCACTTCAGCCGTGCCGTCAATGTCATAAAGCCAAAACGGCACATACATGCCCGTCATTTTCTTGATGCGGTCGCCGTTCATAAAGCCTCTCGGCGTCAGCCGGCCGTTTCGCGTCCATTTCCGGAAAGCCGCCACCGCTTCTTCCTTGCTGATTTTGAATGGAATGACTTTCGCCGGGGCGAATTCACCGGTCAGCCGCTCCGACAGCACAACCGGCGCACCGCAGAAGCTGCAATGCGTTGCTGTCGTCTCGGCCGCGGTCACAATCACCGCGCCGCAGTTTTCACAATGGTATTCCTTTGCTTCGGATTCCTCCGGTGAAACTGTCTGTTCGATGTTCTCCTCCGGAAACGTTTCAATGCGGTCTTGCCGCCCGCAATTCGGGCAGGAAAGCGTTCCTGATTCTGCATCGAACGCCATGTCAGATCCGCAGTTCGGACATTTATATTGAACAACCAATCCGGCTTCCTCCCCTCATTCTGCGGGAAACAACGTTTCTCACGGCAGCCATTATTCGCCTTTGTTCATCTGGGATTTCAGCGCTTCCAGCTCATCGTCCACATTGATTCCGGCCTTTAACGATTCCAATTCGTCGTCCACTTTCTTATCGGTTTCGTATTTTGCCGCTAAGTCTTTAATATCCGTGCCTGAACCTTTATTGAGTTCCTGCATCGACATCGCCTGGTCCAGCTCCTGGTTGATCCGCTGCTCCATCTTATCAAACGCGGAAATCCGTTCGCCCGTGCTGTTCATCGAAGACGTCATCTCGTTCATGCGGTTCTGCGCTTTTGCCATAGATGCTTTTCCTTTCAGCTCTGTGCGGCGAGATTCCAGTTCCGAAATATCCGACTCCAATTTGTCGTGCATCTGGCGCATCTGCGTCGTATTGGTCGCAGCCATTTCGACAGCTGTCTGCATCGTTTTTTCCCGTTCCGTCAGTTCCGCTTTGCGCTGCAGGAATTTCCGCGCATCGTCTTCATTTTGTGCTTCAAGCGCCTTCA
The DNA here is from genome assembly GCF_900099655.1 of Planococcus glaciei. Lineage (GTDB taxonomy): Bacteria > Bacillota > Bacilli > Bacillales_A > Planococcaceae > Planococcus > Planococcus glaciei. The sequence goes on along the minus strand of NZ_FNDC01000004.1, from coordinate 94,007 downwards.
CTGCATAGCGCTGCATGTCTTCAATTTCCTGTTGCAGCTCTGCCAATTCGCGGCGTTCCCGCTTTTCAGCCGCCATGATTGCCGCGGTTTCCGACTTCACTTTTCCAAGGTCGCTGTTGAGGTCTCTCAAATACTGGTCGATCATCTTCTCCGGATCCTCTGCCTGATCCAATAACGCGTTCATATTGCTCGCCATAATGTCTCTAAACCGTTTTAAAATTTCCATCATCATTCTCCTTTTGGTGTGGTTTTGTCGGACTGCTTTGCAGTTCCTCTTAAGGAAGAGATTACCCTTAATTGGCAGAGCGTAATCATGGAGAAACTTCGGGTAGTAAGGGGCATGCTGCAGGTTAGGAAACATGGATAGGAAACCTGGAAACAATGATAGAAATAGGCGAAACACGGTTAAGGAGAAAAATAACACAGATAAAAAATTGGATAAACGCGGATAAAAGGCGAATGCAGGGAGCTGGGGTACGGGAAGAAGTGAAATAGGGAATTATTCGCGGGACTCTACTTTCAGGCTTTCAAATGAAGGAGGAAGGAGAAAAAACACCGAAAGAAGATGCGGCATTTCCCAGTTATTGTTAAGATAAATGAAGGGAGTGAACTCGATGATTAAAAACATGTTATTTTCTCTAGGAATTCTCGTTGTATTGCTCATAGCGGCATTTGGACAATTGGAAGAGAATGCGCTTTGGGGGCTTATGCTGTTTCCACTATTCTTCATCGGTGAGCCTTGGTATAAATCATTGAAAAGAAGAAAGCCTGCGTCATAGATTACTTAATATGAGAACTTTCACTTCACTGGCCTGTTGCATAAAACAAACAAAAACCCGTTCCGGCAATTAAGCTGGAGCGGGTTCTGCATTTTCTGCTATTCTACTTAACTCAAATTGAACTTCTGTTTCACTCTCTTCACGATGTCCGCTTCTTTGCTTTGAATAAACTCATTGGCTATTTGTTTGACCATGCTGTTAATTTCTTTCGTCATTTCCCTTTTAATGATGAGTTGATCAATCACTTTGCCATTAGGCGTGAATTGGCGGCCAGCTAGTTCATCGAGTGAGACGTTGTACAAATCAGCCATCTTTACGAGCAGCTTTAAATGGGGTTCTGCACCGCCGGTTTCAAATTTGCTGTAAATGGCTTTTGTGATTTTCAAATGCTGTGCAACGATTTGCTGCGTCAGTTTATTCTTTTCTCTAAGCAATTTTAGATTCTCGGATAGTTTTGGCATCAGAAATCTCCTTAAGATAATTTTTAATAGAAGATGAACCGCTTTAAAAAAACGCTCTTTTTCTCCACTAAACTACTTCCCTTAATATGAACATTAGGTATTAGTGCATATAATCAAATAGTAACATATTACCAATTGAGTTATAATCTAAATATCATAGTTTTCGAAATTTTTTTAAAGGAGGAAAACCAATTATGATTAAAAATCTTTTCAATAAACTCTTGTCGAATTCTCCAGCTGTTGAAAATACACTGCCGAATATCCAGTCGAATAAAATTTATCTTTTTGAGCCAAATCAATTTGAACTTGCTAAAGTCCTCGAATCACCTGAAGTACCAGGGAAAGCTCCCGGCTATGTATATTTCGTCCAGGAACACATGAACGGAACATTCAAAATCGGAAAGACCAAAAACGTGGAAAAAAGAATGAATATTTTCGGAGTAAAATTGCCCTTCGAAAACAAGTTAATCTATCTCATTAAAACGGGCAATCACCATCAAACCGAAGCAACGTTTCACAAACATTTTGCAGACAAGCGGCTGGAAGGTGAATGGTTTGCCTTAAATAAAGAAGATATCTCTTGGATTAAAGAAGGAAAATATACTGCTGAAATCAACCAGACGATCCAAGTCATCGAAGAATCTAAACCTGTCCCAGCAAAAGTTGAGAATAAAGAAGACAAATTGTTAACTGATAAGCAACTCGAATTCGCTAAGACGTTGCTTGCCAAGATAGAAGATCAATACGAGTTGGCGACAGACCACTCCCTCTTGACGCAAAAGGACTTGAATCGGTTGAGCGGCTATTTCCGTTTCAAAAACAAAGGAGCTTTGACTAATTTAGTGGCTGCTGGGGTTTTGAAAGAAAAATAATCTTACTTGCTCCTAAAACTCAAAATAACCTCTCAAGAATCATCTTGAGAGGTTTTTCCACATTATCTTATTCACTTACGCTTTCAACACTTCATACTGCCGAACCACTTCTTGCGTGATCTCGCTGTCTGCGTCCAAGCCGCTGATTTCATTAAGTACAAACGCCGGTCCGTTTCCCTGGATCACAGCTTGGATTTTCACTGCGTCTTCGTCTTCCGGGTTGTCGAATGCGAGCGCCGCGGCAATTGCTTTGGCGAGATAGGTGTATGGCAAGCCGGCTTTTTGCGCCTGCGTTGCCGGGCGCACCAGGCGATCATCCGGTCCGAGCTTGCGGATCGGTGCCCGTCCTACTCGTGTGACGCCGTCGTTTAAATAAGCGTTCTTGAAGCGCTCGATGTTTTTATTGATATACGCCAAATGCTCGTCTTCATCGAGTCCGTATTCTTTTACAAGGTAAGCGCCGGTTTCTTTCAGCGTTTCCCGCACTTGGTCTTCGATCTTACTATCGGCCAAGGTCTGGTCAATCGTCTGTTTGCCGGCCAAATAGCCGAGGTAGGCAATGACGGCGTGTCCTGTATTCACTGTAAAGAGCTTGCGCTCGATAAACGGAGCAAGGTCTTCGACAATCGTCATGCCTTCAACCGGCGGAATCGTTTCACTCGTTTCCACGACCCATTCGTAGTATGGCTCGACCAGCACATCAAGGGAACTGCTGTCCTGGATCGGCACAATCCGGTCGACTGCCGAGTTGAAGAAAAAGACGTTGCCGTCCAGCTTGTTTTTCGTTTCTTCCTCCAGGTTGTCGAAAATATGCTTTTTCAAAATATCCGTTGCACCGATCTGGTTTTCACAGGCGATGACATACAGCTTTTCGTCGGTCGTCTGCAGACGTTCCGTAATGGCTTTTGCAATTAACGGCGCAATCCGCGGCAGGATGTTCGGGCCGATCGCGGTCGTCAAATACGTCGCTTGCCCAATCGCCTCGATAACCCCTGCTTCGTCTTTCATATTGTTGACGCCTGATACATGTTCAATCGTGATGCTTTCCGGCTCGGCTTGTGCCAAGTTGACTTGGTAGGTTTTCTCTTCGTTTAATTTATCAATGATCTGGTCAGCCACATCCACAAATGTCACGTGGTAATCGGATTTGGAAAACAATGCTCCGATAAATCCTCTGCCAATATTTCCTGCTCCAAAATGAACGGCTTGTTTCAACGTCATCATTCCTTTATCAAGTTATTTTGTAGGTACTCAAAAAACACATCTTCCAGTTTGCTGCGGATCATATTCTCGTTCGAGGAAGAAAAAATCATCATTGCAGCATCGCTTTCGATCAGCGTCGAACTGATGAGGCTGAGGATTTCCTGTTCCCTGGCGGTCATATCCAGCGGGGCGAGCATAAGCAGCAGATTGCGCATCGCTACGGGTTCCCCGTCCATCCCTTTCACCGTGCACGGCGTATCCAAATGCACCACTTGAAACAACAGCTCCCTCACCGTTTCATCGCGGCAATGGAACAGGGCCATCGTGGTGTCGGGAATGCCAAGCCCACCTTTTGCTTCACGGGCTGTGAGCTCACGCATCGCCGCTTCTGCATCCCCTACCAGCCCGTCCCTTTCGGCTTGCGTGAGCACATCCATCAACACCTGGTTATGCCCGGATGCTCCTTGCCCCCGGAACACTTTGAAGTTCGCCAGGATCGCTTCCATGCTTGTCTGGACATCTTTTATTTCCCGCAGGAGATTTTGGACGTTTGGCCGGTTTTTCTTAAGCAGCGGTTCTTCGGCATTTTCCTCACCCAAATACTGTTTTTTGCGGGTGATTTTCTCAATATTGTGCTGCAGGTAGCTTTCAATGGAAGCGATGTCCTTGTCGCTGAGCAATGGGCTCACCATGATGTAATCGACGTCGGTGACCGGCAAGCGGATTGTGGAAATGACCAAATCGTAGTCCTGGAAATGGGCCGATTGGAAATCATTGATGGACAGGATCTCCACCGAATTGATTTCAGCCAGTTCTTTTTGGATGCGGCTTGCCAGCATTTTCGATGTACCGATGCCGGTCGGGCAAACGACTACCGCATCAATCTGCACTTTTTCTTCATTCATTAATAATGCCGAACCAAAATGCAGCACAATATAGGCGATTTCATTTGCCGGAAATTCCAAGTCCTTGAACTCGTTTTCCAGCCCTTGTTTGACGGCCATGAACAACACCGGGTATTTGCGTTTGATTTCTTCGGTCAGCGGATTGAACGACTCCAGGTTTTGCTTCAGCCGGAAAATCGAAGGCCCCATATGCGCGAGCAAGCCCTGGTAAAGCGAAAAGTCGTCGGTCAGGTCAACATGGAGCTGCGCCGATACATCGGCAATGAGATTTTGGATCAGTTTGCCGAGCAGCACGCTGTCATAATACACCATGTTAGCCGCCTGTACTTTGGAGCCTTTTAAAATCACCGCGAGAAACTGAATGTCTTCGGCAGTCAACCGGATGCCCAGTTTGCCGTTCAATTCAGCGCCAACTGCCGCGATCACTTGCTGCTCCGCAGTGGATTCGCTTGCTGCAGCATGGCCCAATAAATAATGCTGGTGGGTCCGCTGAAGCGTCAAACAGATATGGACAACCAGCCCGATATAATCACTGTCAGCCAAGCGGGTTTGTTCTTTGTTGATCCTATGGTTCACCAATTGATCCACGAGCGCCAAGTACTGCGGTGAAAAATAACCGAGTATTTTCTCTTCCAGGTTTTTCCCTTGTTGGAGGAAATACAAACTTTCAACCAGTTCTTCGTAGAAATAAACAAGGAAGTAACTGGCCAGCGCATGCCGTTTATGGCCTTCTTCGCCTTCTATTTCCACGCCGACCCCTTTTCTCCGGGTCAGCCGAACGGAGAATTTATGCAGCCAATCGGTCAAGTCATCCAAATAGGACGTCAAAGTTGCGGTGCTGATGCCCAGTTGACCGGCAAGCACCTGCATTTTAAAAGAAGGGCCTTCGTGCAGCAGCGTGATCAGCAGACTCAGTTTGCGCTCTTCCGGTGTTTCATCGGTCGGGTTGACGCTGATCAAGCTTTGCACGAGCCGGTAAATCTGTTCGTTGTTGCCGTCAATAAACAAGCCTTCGCTCGCCGTGCGCTTCACGGCCAAGTCGAATTGCTGCAGCAGCTTTTCAACAGACTTCAAATCCCGCTGGATCGTTCGGGCACTGACATTCAAATAGGTCGATAAGGAATGCACGGTATGCTTTCCGGAAGTTCGGACAATCAATTCGATGATGGATTTTTCCCTAAACGTGATAAACATCCCACTCACTCATTTCACTTGTAAGTTTTCCTTTTTCAAGAGCGAGAAATGCAAAATAGAACAAAAAGGCAGGAATTCCCCTACCTTTAAGTTCCGATTGTTTAGTTGCTGTTGATGATTTCGAGTATTTCTTTAGCGGATTTCGCTTCTGCCAGCTGGTCCACATTGTCCTGCTCCGCGCAAATCACTGCGATGCCGGACAGGATGTCCAAATGTGTGCCGTCTTTGCCGGCGATGCCGAAAATCAGTTTTGCGCTTTCTCCATTAAAGTCTACTCCATTTGGAACTTGAACAACAGTAAAGCCTGATTTGATGACCGATTTTTTCGCTTCTTCGGTGCCGTGCGGAATGGCCACGTTGTTGCCCATATACGTCGTTGTGATTTCTTCGCGCTTCATCATTTCGTCGACATACGACTCTTCCACGTAGCCGGCATTGACAAGCGCTTCTCCCGCAAAGCGGATCGCTTCTTCTTTGCTGCGGAAATTCTGTCCGATGAAGATGTTCTCTTCCAGTAAAAGCTGGTCGTCTGCAGCCGGCTCGGTTTGATCGACTGTCAGTGCTTCACTTTCTTCAACCAGTTCCGCCTGTTCGCCGGTCACACCGTTTTTCAGGCTGTCGATCAACCGGTCGTATTCGGGACTGGATAAGAAATTATCCACTGAAATGTGGTAAGCATTCGGCACTTTGCTTTGTGCACGCGGCGTTAATTCTTCCTGCGTAATGACGATCTCGGAATCTGCAGGAATCGTGCTGATGGCTGTGTTCGTCACTTTGACATCAAGTCCCGCTTCTTTCACTTTCTTGCGCAGAAGCGATGCTCCCATCGCGCTCGACCCCATTCCGGCGTCGCAGGCAAAGACAATTTTTTCGACATTGCTTGGCAGTACGCCTGTTGCAGTTGCCGCCGTGCCCGTTAAGTTTCCTGCAACCGAACTTTTCTTGCCTTTCATTTGTTCCATTTTCTTTGTTGCTTCGTTGATGTCTTCATCTGTCTGCTTGCTGGATTTCAAGATCACAGCAGAAATCAGGAAAGACACGGTTGTCGCTACAAGCACAGCTGCAAAGTTGGCTACATACGCCATGCCTTCAGGCGGCGTAACTGCTGCAATTGCCAGGATGCTTCCCGGTGATGCCGGTGCTACTAAGCCCCCGCCCATCAAAACAAGCGTGAACACTCCACTCATACCGCCCGCAATAACGGACAGCAGCAACATCGGTTTCATTAAGACATACGGGAAATAAATTTCGTGGATCCCGCCGAAGAAATGAATGATGGCTGCACCCGGTGCCGATTGTTTTGCCATGCCTTTGCCGAACAGCATGAACGCAAGCAGGACACCCAGACCCGGTCCTGGGTTTGCTTCGAGTAAGAACAGAATGGATTTTCCAGCTTGCTGGACTTGCTCCAAGCCGATCGGCGACAACACGCCGTGGTTGATGGCGTTGTTCAAGAACAGGATTTTCGCCGGTTCAATCAAAATGCTTGTCAGCGGCAATAGGCCCGCTTCCAATAACCAGTCAACGCCTGATACCAGAACTTCAGTAAATGCTTTTACAGCCGGTCCGACTCCCAGGAATGCCAGGATGGCCAAGACGCCGCCGAGAATTCCGGCAGAGAAGTTGTTGACCAGCATTTCAAAACCGGTGCGGACCTTACCTTCGATCAATCCGTCAAATTTCTTGATGACGAATGCCCCAAGCGGCCCCATGATCATGGCGCCCAGGAACATCGGTGTATCCGGAGCTCCGATAATGACGCCCATCGTGGCGATAGTCCCGACGACGCCGCCCCGCTGATCATAAATTAAGCGGCCCCCTGTATACCCTATCAAGAGCGGCAGCATGTATGTAACCATCGGTCCGACCATTTTGCCGAGTTCTTCGTTCGGGAAAAAGCCGGTCGGGATGAACAAGGCCGTAATTAATCCCCAAGCGATAAACGCGCCGATGTTCGGCAGCACCATCGAACTCAGGAAGTTGCCAAATTTCTGTACGGAAACTTTCATTGCTGATTGATTCATGTCTTCCATCCTTTCTGCTAAGCGCAGTTTCTGTTTTCTTCTTACTCTTATCATAGAGGACAAATGGAAGCGCATTCAACGAGAAGGAAAGTTAACTTTGTCGCAGGTGTTTGGACAAGGGTATGGTTAGTCTTTTATATAGAAGAAACACGGTTGAGGTGGGAATTGCAAAACTTCGATAGAAAGCTTGATAACATCGATAGAAACGTTCAAAACATCGATAGGAATCGCTGAAACGTCGATAAGGGAAGAAAAAACTTCGATAGAAAGCCGTAGAAACGGCGATAAAGATTTGAGAGGATATACGGCATTCAAACGGCTGTAAAATGCGACAATAAAAAAACAGGTGGAAACTATAAAGTTTCCACCTGTTAGTTATCCATCAACTGCTTTTTTAAGATGCCATCTTTCATCTTGTCCCCATGCAGCTTCTTCCTCTTGCATTATTAATACGAAATCTTCGACAATTCATCAAGCAGCGCTTTGCGTTTCGGGTACATAAATTTAAGTTCATCAATCAATACGGCAGCCGCTTCTTTTCCTAATGCTTTTTTATAAATCTTGATTTTTCTGCATGCTTCCTGATATTTCTTGCGGTCGGAAGTGGGTGCTACCAACTGATAAATGTAAGAAGTGAAAAGCTCATTCACTTCCAGTGGATATTCTTTTATTAAATGAGGGTACAGCGTTTCGATAGTATGAAGATGCGAGCGACAATATTCCAGCAGTTCTTCAGTCATCTTTTCTTCGACAAGGATGGTCACATAAAGATCTGTGTTCCATCTCAGCTTCTTCAAACTCTTCAGCAAAGATGCGACTGTTTTCTGCCATTCGTCAGCCTCCACCAGTTTTTTCAACGCATGATAATAATCCTTTTCTCCGGCAGCAGCGAGTTCATAGGCAAGAGCGATTTGATGTTTTTTCCAGCCGGCCAAGGCATACGCTTCAAAACGTTTCTTTTTCCAGTCCAGCACCAAGCCAGCTAAATCTGAATCTATTAGCTCTGATTCTTTGCACAAGCGGATGGCTTGTTCAAACTCACCCGCTTCCATCGCCTGCTCGACTTCCGCTTTCCGTATATACGGATAAGCGCGGTGCGTTTGATAAAACGATTCCACCGCTGCTTGGTCTCCTCGCTGCTGCAAAATCATTAGCTGAAACAAGCGGAATTGTTCGGCTTCGTACCGATGGGACTTGTTTTGCAGCGCTTCACTGCTAATTACCTTTTCAATAAAACTATAGATTTCAGTGCCATAATTCCCTCGGTCGCTCCACTCCATCAAGGACCCTACAAGTGACGCCGGTACATCGGTCATGTCCTGCTTCAGATGAAAAAGAATGGCAGGATAAAACAAGTCCAGTATCCGGTCAAAAACCACGCGATTCAAGCTTTCCGGCCACTGCTCCATTACTTCTCCAATCTTCCCTAGGCTTTCGCCTATTACCGTTCCGATTATTCCCGACTAGTCATCCGCTTTCTCAAGCATTTTGCTGCATTCGTGGACAATGATTAAACTGAGGAGAATAATCCTTTCGCCGTCCTGTGCCAGGTCGAGTGTATCCAAATAGTCCTGGACTTCCAGCGCCCCTTCGATTGCCTGATCCGTCCGGTCCCATTCGATAAACCCACTTCTGCTTGCACGATTTGCCGATTTGCGGATCATCCGGCGGGCCTTCGCTTCATCCATTTCGGCTGTCTCTGAGAATTTTTCCGCTAAATATAGATTCACAGCCGGCTGTTGCTGCAGTAAGTCTTCCAGAACTTCCAGCAGTTCCGCTTTTTTCATTTCCTTTAATCGGGACAGAACATCCACGGGAGCAGGAACGTATTCTTTTTTATGCTCCTGGATCGCCAGGCAAACAGCCACTTCATGTTTGCACAAAGAATCCGATTCAAAAGGGCAGGTGCAGAAAGAGGACAAAATCGCATCCTCTTTACTTAAAAGCATTGACACATGATAATCGCCAGTACCCGACACAATCGCATGCCAGCGGTTCGGACCATCTTCCCTCAAGTCTTTCACGTAATTCTGTTCAAAATAATCCACGCCGCGTTTATACAGCTTGGCAGGTACGTATTTGTCCAGATTGCTTAACTTCATGAACGTTCACCTCTTGGTTCCATTATAGCCGGATGGAGTGGGAAGGAAACGGACTATAATGCTGAATGCCTAAAATAACGATAGAAAAGATTAAAGATGCCAACTTTTCACCAGCGAAAAGTGAAAAGCTGATTTAGTTGCGTTCCTGGGAATTTATTCTCATTCTCAGGGTTTTATTCGCGGAACGCAGCTTTCCTGAAAAAGAACAACAAAAAAGCCCGGCAACTGCTGCCGGACCCCTGCTTAAAACTCCCCAATCACCTTTAAAGCTTTTAACGCCAGCTGCAGATCAAACTGCTTCTGGGAATCACGCAAATCAACTTTGGCGATTTCGCTGATTCGGTTGATGCGATAGCGTAGACCACTCACTGATAACTTTAAATTTGCAGAAGTCAGCTCCAAATTTCCACCGTTCATCAAAAATTCATAGAGGGTGAGCATGTATTCTTTCTGCTGTTCAGATGTCCCATACAAAGCACCTAACTCCATTTCCGCTATTTTACGGATCGCTTTTTCTTCCTGAGAATGGACAAGAATGCCGAGAATCCCCAGCTCCTTGAAATACATCGTCGGCTGCTGTTCAGTGGTAAACCGGGCAGCTGTCATCGCTTCTTTCATTTGATCATGTACTAAGCTAAGATCGTTACAAGTTGAACTAACGCCGACATGGCAATGTAGATTTGGATAAGACCGTTTGATGCGCTCATAGAAAATCATTGGTCCATTATGCATCAATTCGTGTTCAGCTTCTTCCGGGATAAAGCACAAAATCCCGTTTGCCCGTTGAACCTGCAGAACTTCATAACTGCGCTCCTGAAAGAATTGAACGACTTCTTGATAAATATTAGTGAACGTCGACAAGTTGTCTTCTTCGTTGAATTCATTGTAGCCGAGCGCCAAATAAGCGATATGGTATTTGCCGGACACATCAATGTTCAAAAGATTCAATTCACGGACAATCTGCTCTTTCGATTCGAAACCATCCGTGAGCATTTTCTCAAAAAGAATTCCTTTTGTCCGGGCATTGGCTTCCATGATGTTCTTATTGTTTAAATAAACGAGTGTACTCATGGATGTCAGCCTGCCGAGAATCATCCGATCAATTTCTTCGGGCACCTGCTCGCTTTGCCCGTAAATAAACGAGCAATAACCCAAAATTTGATTTTGGATATATATGGGTGCCGTTAACCGGCCATAATGTTCAAATTCGAGAAATTCTGTTTTTTGGATTGGCCATTCATTCAGCCGTGCATGAAAAGGAGCTTGTAATTCGATCGCTTCTTCCAAGCTGATATTTTCAAAATCGGTGATTTGGCCTTTCTGATTTTCAATAATGATCGGTTCTGAAATGTACCTTTTTAAAACACCTAGAATATTCTCCAGGCGGTTTGAACGGATTAATTCTTCTGTCAGTTCGTTATGGATATTAATGACCGTCTGAAGCCGGTTGCGTTCTTCTTCCAATTTTGAAAAAGAGATCCGGTTCTCCTCCAATTCATCACCGATAAAACCTTCGTAATCGCTTGGCTGCCATTCTTCAAGAAGTTTTCCTTCCCATTGGCAGAAGTCATCTCCGCATGCTTCACAAGCATGCTCTTTGAAAAATACTTGCTTGCCGATTAACGTAGAAATATAGCCGCTCGCAAATCCGCATAAAGTGTAACAACCTGGTTTAAACGTGGTTGTCCCTTCTTTTTTGTAATTAGCTGCCTCAAAAGACTCTTTCCATCTGCCTTTGAACAAAACAGAGACCACTTCGTTTTCAACGACTTCAATCTTCTTGACGTCAATCGTGACATGCGCTTGACCCAATGCTCCATGGATTTCGGCTCCATAGAGCATCTGGGAAATCAGATCCAGGTCCTCTCTAGCATCAACAGTTAAAGCCACATCTCTTCCTTGCGACCAGCCAAACTGAAAGAAATTCTTTTTCACTTTTTCCAAACCCAGCATGTTGATCAATTGCTGCTGCCATGCCAAAAAAGACGCTCGCGGAAATTCAATCGAGCGTTCTTTTCTGTTTTTTTGAGATTGGCCATCTTTTGAGTCATTCCAGGTTTCCCTGTTCGAAGACAGTCTTTGTCCCATTCTATTTCTCCACCCTTCAGTTCAAGGCAATGCAGATGTTTTTCGCTTCCGAGAAAAATTCAAGGCTATGGTGGCCGCCTTCCCGTCCGATTCCGCTCTTTTTGAAACCGCCAAAAGGTGCACGCAAATCACGGACAAACCAGCAGTTGACCCAAATCGTGCCCGCACGCACGCCATGTGAGATGCGGTGCGCCCGTTTCAAGTTTTCCGTCCAGACCACACCGTTCAAGCCATATTGCGTATCGTTGGCAATCTGCAACGCTTCTTCTTCTGTATCAAAAGGAATGATTGTGACGACCGGGCCAAAAATCTCTTCCTGGCAAATTCGCGCTTTCGGATCTTCGTGCAAGTATACCGTCGGCTGCAGATAATAACCATCTTTTAAATGAGGAGCCAACTCTGGTGTGCTGCCTCCCGTAATTAGAGTTGCCCCTTCTTCTTTGGCAATCTCCAAATAAGATTTCACTTTTTTGAAATGCTCTTCACTGACAAGCGGTCCCATTTTCGTTTCCGCTGCCTGCGGATCGCCTACAACCAGCGCTTCAGCTGCAGCTTTATATTTTTCAATGAATGTATCTAAAATGGAACGCTGAACTAAGATTCGGGAGCCTGCCAGGCAGACTTGTCCGGAATTCAAGAAAGCCGCCTGGATTGAAACTGGAATGGCTTTTTCTAAATCTGCGTCTTCAAATATAATATTAGCCGCTTTGCCGCCGAGTTCAAAGGCAAATTTTTTCAGTGTATCCGCGCCGTTTCGCATAATGGCTTTTCCAGTGGCTGTAGAGCCGGTGAAAGAAATCAAATCAACATCCGTATTCTTCGTAATCGCTGTTCCCACGACACTGCCTTTGCCGTGAATGATATTGACAACACCGTCCGGGATTCCAGCTTCTTTTGCAATTTCACCGAGCAATGAAACCGAAAGCGGCGTCATTTCTGCGGGCTTGATGACGGCTGTGTTCCCAGCCGCCAAGCATGGGCCAAGCTTCCAAGTTGTCAGCATGAATGGCGCATTCCACGGCGTGATCAATCCTGCAACACCTACCGCTTCATAGCGTGTGTAGTTGATATAGGCGTCTTCCATCGGATACGTTTCTCCGCCTTGCTGTTCCATGAAGTCCGCGAAGAATTTCAAATTTTGCGCAGCACGTGGAACTTCTCCAGCAACAGCATGGCTATATGGTTTGCCAACGTCCGCTGCTTCCAGGCGGGCGATTTCTTCTTTCCGTTCTAAAATAATTTCTGCCATGCGGCGGATTTTTGCGCAGCGTTCCGCTACCGTCATCGTCCGCCAAGGGCCGTTTTCAAATGCTTCCCGTGCAGCTTGGCATACTTTTTCCACGTCTTGCTCTGTCGCTTCTGAGACAACCGCGATCACTTCCTGCGTCGCCGGATTTTTCACTTCAAAAGTTTGCTGATCTGAAGAAGCTTCATAGTTTCCGTTGATGAAATGCTGAACTTCTCTTACTTTAGTTTCTACTGAAGTCATTTGGATTCCTCTTTTCTTTTTGAAATCGATTGGCCTGCAATTCCCCAATGGGTCTTCGGCACTTCCGTGATCAATACTCGAACGTTTTCCTTAGGCGCATCGAGCGTTTTAGACACAGTGGCCGTCACTTCCGAAATCAGCTGTTCCACTTTTTCAGGACCGCGTCCTTCAGCAATCGTGATTTGGATAAATGGCATTCTACTCACTCTCCTGTCTTGAAACTGGCATGTATCGTTCCAAATCCGTCGAACGATGCTGAGAAATGATCTCCTGGTTCAATGTGAATGGCTTGTGTGATGGCACCGCTCAATACAACCTGGCCTTTTTGGATATACTGTCCGCGTTTGGCAATTTTATTGGCCATCCAGGCGATGGCGCTCGCCGGGTTGCCCATGACGGCAGCGAGTGTGCTGGTTGCCGCCACTTCCCCATTTTTCCGGAACACAACTCCGCCGAGCCGCATGTCCACTGCTTCTGGTGATAGGATTTGATTGCCCAAAATATAGCGGCACGAAGACGAATTGTCCGCTACCGCATCAAGCAGTGTGAATTTAAACGCTTCAAAGCGGCTGTCAATCACTTCAAACGACGGCAGCACATAAGCGGTTGATTGAATGATTTGTGCGGCCGTTATATAGTCGCCCATTACGTCTTCTTTAAAGACAAAAGCAAGTTCCGGCTCCAGTTTGCCGTGGATAAAGCCGTCGATGGAATGCGTCTCGCCTTCATTCAGGCTCATGTTCTTTAATAGGACACCATATGAAGGTTCGTGGACGCCCATCATCTGCTGTTTGGCTTTGCTGGTCAATCCGAGTTTCCAGCCGGAAACCGCCGTTCCTTCTTCCCGGCATTTCTTTTCGATCAATAGTTCCTGAACATCGTAAGCCCGTTCTTCATTAAATTCCGGAACGTCCTGTGCAAATTGCGGTAAGGTCCGTACATTTTTCTCAGCCTGAAATAAATCTTCAACTATATGATCAATTGATGCTGTTTTCATTAAGCGTTCCTCCCATTTGAAAAACTTGCTGAAACTGATCCGATATGGGCAAATTCAGCGGTAAATGTATCGCCGTCCTGTATCGGAAGCGCAGCGGTAAAAGCGCCTGTCAAAACGATTTCGCCAGCTAAAAGCGATACGTCATAAGCCGACAAGGCATTTGCCAGCCAAGCGATAGCGGTGATGGGATTGCCGAGAACTGCTGCACCAGTGGCTGATTCGAGGTACTTGCCGTTTTGATAAACGTTCATCCCCAAACTGCTAAGATCCAGCCCTTCCAGTTTCGTCGGTTTCGTGCCCATCACTACCAGAGCGGAGGAACCGTTATCTGAAACGGTGTCTTCAAAACGGATTTTCCAGTCTTCAATGCGGCTGTCGATAATTTCAATGGCGGGCACTATGTAGTCCGTCGCTTCAATTACATCAAGCGGTGTGATGTTCGGCCCTTTTATATCTTTCTTCAGCACGAAAGCGATTTCGCATTCCACTTTCGGCTGCAAAAGTTCTTCAAGCGGTACTGTATCACCATCCGTATACATCATCGTATCGAACAAATGCCCATAATCAGGTTGGTCCACCCCGAACATCGACTGGATCGCTTTGCTCGTCGCTCCGATTTTCTTGCCGACAATCCTTGCACCTGTCGCTTTTTTCTGTTCGACGTATTGCAATTGAATCTGGTAGGCGTCTGATAAAGTGATAGCTGGAAAACGTTCCGTTAATGGCGCAATCGGCTTTTTAGTCCGTTCCGCTTCGAGTAGTTCATTTGCAAGCTGTTGAATCACAACCATGTCAGCAATCCTTTCTTCTAGAGAAAAAGCCGTCAACGAAAAATCATCAACGGCATTCCTGTTTATTTTACGAGTTCTTTTTGAGCCAGTTCTTTTTGCTGCAATTCGAGAGCTACATCCAAAATCCAGTCTTCCTGTCCAGCAACTGCGTGGCGGCGCCCCAATTCTTCGATAATCGCCACCGGATTCAGATTGAATTTCTCTGCCGCTTCCCGGACATGAAGCAAGAAGCTATTGTAAACACCGGCATAGCCGGAAGCCAAATTATCACGGTCGATAACATTGGGATATTTGAATACCGGTGCCACCAGATCTTCTGCTGTATCCATCAAAATCGTCAAGTTGATGCCCGTATCGATCTTCATTTTATTCAATACGGCTACAAGCACTTCAGTTGGTGCATTGCCGACGCCTGCGCCAAGTCCACGGAGCGTCCCATCAACTTGATCAGCCCCTGCTTCCAAAGCAGCAACCGTATTGCCAATGGCAAGCCCCAAATTATTATGGGCATGGAAACCGACATTGATTGACAAGGCTTCTTTTAAGCTTGCTACGCGCTCCCGGACACTTTCCGGAACCAGCGCCCCTGCGGAATCGACGACATAAACACAGTCTGCACCATAGCTTTCCATCAGTTTTGCCTGTTTTGCCAGCACTTCAGCCGGTTGGGTATGGCTCATCATCAGGAACCCAACAGTGCCGAGGCCGCTTTTTTTCGCTTGTTCAAAATACTGCTGAGACACATCCGCTTCCGTACAATGCACAGCTATACGCAGAACATCGACACCGTATTCAGCAGCTTTCAAGATTTCCGGCCGTGTCCCGATTCCCGGCACGAAAAGCGAGGCGATTTTGGAATCTTTTTTATTGGCCACCGCTCGTTCAATCAGCGACCATTCGTCATGTACCGAGAATCCCTGCTGGATGGTCGAACCGCCGAGGCCGGAGCCATGGCTGACTTCAATCACCGGAACGTTTGCTTCCGCCAAGCGGCTTACCACTTCCCCGACAAATTCCGGAGTAAAGGAATGGCTGACTGCATGGGATCCGTCCCGCAATGTGGTATCTGTTACAATAGGCGTCTTCATGCAATCACCCCTCCTTTCTTCAGTAGATGGCTGGCGAATTGTTCGCCGACCTGCTGCGCAGCTGCTGTCATAATATCTAGATTGCCAGCATAGGCCGGGAAGAAATCGCCTGCCCCTTCCACTTCATTTAAAATGATCACAGTCGGCAAATCTCCCCAAGGAGTATGGCGGACATCGATATATGGAGCGCCTTTCAGGCGGTAGCCTGGCACGTAGCGCTGCACTTCTGCCACGACTTCATGGATCGACTCCAGGACGGCCGCTTCATCGGCTTCTTCTTTTAAAACTGCATAAACGGTGTTGTTCATCATAATCGGCGGCTCTGCAGAGTTGATGACGGGAATCGCACGGGCCGTTTCCGCTCCGCCAATCCCTTGGCAGGCATTTGCCGTGGTCATCGTGAATTCGTCCAAGTTTTGCCGGGTTCCAGGACCGACTGAGTTACTGGAAATCGTCGCGATGATTTCGCTGTATTTTACAGGGGCTATCCGGTTTACCGCATATACGAGAGGCGTTGTTGCCTGTCCGCTGCAGGAAATCATATTGACATTATCCAGTTCGAGATGGTCGCCAAGGTTAATGGCCGGGACTACATACGGGCCGACTGCTGCCGGCGTCAAGTCAACTGCGATAATGCCTGCTTCCTTCAAACGGGGAGCATGTGCCAAATGCGCTTTGGCGCTTGTCGCGTCAAACACAATCCGGATATCCCGGTTTTCCAGAACGCCATCGATGCCCTTGGCAGTTGTCGGGATTTCAAGTTCAGCCGCCCGTTTCAAGCCTTCCGACTCCGGATCGATACCGGCCATTAAAGCCAGCTCCATCGATCTGTCGGTCTTCAGAATTTTATACATTAAGTCCGTTCCAATATTTCCTGATCCTAGTATGGCAACTTTGATTTTCTCCATGGGAACCTCCTATTATTCAGCGACTGCTTTTAATGGAACCGCTGCTGGTGCCGGTGTGCCGTAAGTCCAGAACGAATCCGGGAAAGCTGCCCCTACCCAAGCATCGCCGTTGCCGGGAACATCTTCCATTTGCCAAGTCAATGTTTTCCAGTCCGGGTCGAGAATCAAATAGCCGGCATCTCCAAACAATTCGGCGCGGTTGCCGCCTGGCTCGTATGCATACATGCAGAACGCCTGGCTGACCCCGTGTTTATTAGGCGGGATTTCGATGAAATAGCCGTGGTCTTTCAATAAATCCGCTGCATCATATAAATTTTGAGGTACACCGTACCAGTAGCAGACGTGATGCAGTTTCCCCTTGGCACCAGTTGGTTCTTGCATGATTGCGATTTCGTGCACTAAGTTCGAAACGCTGTTCCATGTGCCGACAACATAATCGTTGTCGACAATTTGTTCACGGACTTTGAACCCCAGTGTCTTCACTAGGAAATCGGTATCTGCAGCCGGATTGCTCGACATTATATTGATGTGGTCCAAACGGCGGACCGGAACACCATGTGCTGGCCGTTTTTGGCTTCTTGACAACAATTTTGAACGTTTGTCGACATGGCACTCATAGTACTCAACTTCCCACAAAATCTCCATCTTATGGCCATCCGGAGTCGTGAACTGATAAGCCGGACCGTGCCCATATTCATCGTTTGACCAACCTTCTCCGCGACCACTTTCTTCCAGTGCTTTGACCCGGCGTTGCAGCGCCTGTGGAGACGTCGTTCGCCAGGCAACATGGCCAAGCCCTGCTTCTTCCGCTTCTGTCACGATCAAAGAATATTTGTAATTGTCTTCATAGGCGCGTAAGTAAGTGCGGTGTTCAATTTGGTCCACAATCTCCATACCAAGCATATCGGTATAAAATGCTATCGTTTCTTTTGGCGTCGGCGACAGGACTTCCACGTGGGCAATTTGCGCGACATCAAAAATCGGTTCCTCGTGCTGGTTTGTTAATTCGCTTGTCATTTTAATTTCCTCCCTTTTGTTTAAAGGACCGCGTATTGCGGATCCAGTTCTGCATATTTTCCGCAAGAGAACAATAACGGCTCTCCGTCTTTCACAATCATTTTTTCTACTTTCCCGATGAAGATGGTGTGATCTCCTGCTAAGATTTCCTGCTCTACTTCACAGACAATTTGGACGAGAGAATCGCCGACTAACGGAAAGCCGTTTGTCACATCAAATCGGAAGGCTTCATCGCTTGGAATTTGTCCGGCAAATTGTTTGGAGACATGAACTTGATTTTTTGCTAAGATACTGACGCCGAAACGGCCGCTTGCTTTGATCAATTGAAGCGTCTGCGCCCGTTCGCCGATTGAAATGGCGACCAGTGCCGGGTCCAGGGAAATCGACATGAACCCGTTTGCTGTCATTCCGTGGTACGTTCCTTCCACATCTGTTGAAATCACCGTTACCCCGGTGGCGAATTTACCCATTGCGTTACGGAATTCACGACTATCCATTCAAAGCCCTCCTTATATTGTAGGAATTTTCTCTTTCCACACGGCATTCGTCCAACCGTTCAAGTCATAGTCACTCATGGCTTCGTCTACCAAAGCCTTAAACGATTCTGCGTTGCCTGAACCGATTGAATGATACATCGCTTCCACACGGATGTTTTCATGATTTCCGGCATAGTTCACTTCGTATAATTCGTGGCGGCCACCGAATTCACTGCCGATTGAATCCCAAACCATCTTCAAAAGTTTGACACGGTCTTCCGCAGTGGTATTTGTCCCTTTATAGTATTGATCCAAATAAGGACGGATTTCGGGATTCAGGAAATCTGCAGCACTTGATGGCAATTGAATCAACCCGCCTGCAACCACTTGCTCGAATATCTTTTTGACCTTGGTCCATACTTCGGGAGCAAGCACCCGGTATGCATTGGCTGCGACACCGTTTGGAATAGCGACACCGTTGCGTCCGATATCCGGATTCATCGCCATCGAATCTGATAGACTCCAGATCATATTGCGCATCGCTACGACTTCTCCGATATTTGCCTGTACGCCGCGGAACTGATGTGTTCCTGAAGCTTCCGTTGCTTTCATCAGGAGGCCCGCCATGAAATCCAGTTTCACTCCTAATCGTGCACAGCCATGGAAACTAAAACGGTTGACGAAATGAGTTTCTGCTACAAAGTTATTCGATACTTCCACATTGTTATAGGCCAGTATGTTTTCCCATGGAACGAAGACATTGTCCAATACGATTACCGCGTCGTTTTCATCAAAACGGCTGGATAATGGATAATCGAACGGCGTGCCATTCGTTTTAGCCTGCAGCTCATAGGATTGGCGGCTGATCATCTTCAATCCCGGTGCATTCATCGGTACCAGGAAGATTAGTGCGTGGCTAATGTCCCCGCCGCCTAATTCCTTAGGTCCGTAGTTAGCGACAAAGTTGTAGTTGGTTAAAGCAGCCGCCGTCCCAACCATTTTGGCACCGCTTACAATAATTCCGTCGTCGCGTTCTTCCACAGCACGAACGAACACTTCTTTGTTTTCATGGAGTGATTTGGAGCGGTCCATTTGTGGATTGATGACCGTATGATTGACGAACGGCAAGTCCCTGGCAGCTTTCTTGTACCAGGCTTTGGCATTTTCCTCATAGCCTACATAATAATCCGAATAGGCTTCAAGGTGTCCCAGGAAAGAAGCTTTGTAATCCGGCGTTCTTCCCATAAAACCGAAATTCAGTTTCGACCATTCAACGATGGCGTCACGGGCTCCGACCAGGTCTTCTGCTGTACGTGGAGTCTTAAAGAACTTATGTGTGCGGTCACCATGTTCATTGATCGCTGTCAGCACATCTTGTTTAGCAGGATCATGCAATGCATCGTACATTCGTGCATATGACAGGGCTGAATTTCGGTAAGCTGGATGAGTCGTCACATCGTCAATTTTTTCTCCATTCAAGTAAACCACTCGTCCGTCCCGCAAACTCTCAAGATACTGTTCTCCAGTTAACATGAAATCACTCCGTTTCGTTGGGTTCGTAATGTAGGCCTTACATTTGTTAAAACTATATAACGAAATGTAAACGCTAACAATGACATGGAATGTCGAGAAAAAACCATTCCACTGACACAAGTTGTCTGAAAAGTTAAATAAATTTATCAAGAAAAATGAAAAGCAGTTAGCTAAACTGCCAACTGCTTTTCTTCTTGTTGAAGCGCTCTTTTCTTATAGTAGCTTCTCGAGCTTGAATAACATTCATCCGTAATTCTTACAAATTTCTCCTAAAGTCTTGGTGGCGTTCTCTAAGTTTCGTTCGCACTTCTCAGCATTTATTCGCAAAAATCGATTTTTCGCAAACAAATCAAAAAAGCCCGGTGCGTTCACCGGGCTTCCTCGCATTAACTCTATTAAACGTTTCCATCGGTCTCTCTTTCAGGTGGATTATGCGCAGCCTTCTTCGAATACTCTTTCGCCGCTTCCATTTCGTCTTCGCCTTTGACGTCTTCGTAGTCAGTTGCGTCATTGTCTTTGTCGAAAGCTTGTTTTGTTTTATTGATTGCTTTATCGATTCCGGATTCGGTCGCGCCTAGTTGTTTTTCGGGCATGCGCCCTGCTGTACCTTTTCTAGCCAATTCAATTCGCCTCCTGTTTAAAATGAATTAATTATTGTTTACCCACAAGCGCGGATGATAATCCCGTTTACTAATATCTTCACGATTCGCCCTTACCACAATAAGCCCCCACCACAGCAGCCATCGCTTTCGCGCTGATCAACAAGCTCTTCTCGTCAATTTCAAATTTGGGGTGGTGGTGCGGATACCACTGCTTGCCCTCCGGTTTTGCACCGACATAAAAGAAGCAGCCCGGCTTTTCCTGCAGATAATAAGCAAAATCCTCGGACGGCGGCTGCGGCGCGGCTTCTGTGACGGCCTCCACTTCAGGAATAGCTGCCTGCAGGAGCGCTTCCCGGACTCGCTCCGTCGCTTCCGGATCGTTGTAAAGCACCGGATAGTCGTTCGCATACTCCAATGTGGTTTCCACGCCGAACGACGCATCGAGCCCTTTGGCAAACTGGCGCACTTCTTCTTCGACCAGCTCCCGGGACTCCACCGACATTGTCCGCACGTCGCCTTCCAAAGTGACGGCGTCTTTGATGACGTTAAATTGCCCTTTCCCATCAAACGAACCGATGGTGACAACTGCAGTATCAAATGGATTCATTCGGCGGCTGATGATGGTCTGGCAGTTCATGACAAATGAACTCGCCGCAACGATGGCGTCATTGGCCATATGCGGTGAAGAGCCGTGGCCGCCTTTTCCTTGGACAAGAAGTTTGAAGCGGGCTCGTCCGGTCTGTGTATTGCCGCTTCTGTAAAAGACGCAGCCGGTTTCCATTGTCGACATGACATGGATGCCAAAAACCGCATCCACTCCTTCAAGCACGCCTGCTTGAATCATGCCAATCGCGCCGCCAGGCGGCATTTCCTCAGCCGGCTGATGGATGACTTTCACGGTTCCTGCCAATTGGTCTTTCAGCTCTGCCAAAGTTTCTGCGAGAACGAGCATATAAGCCGTATGGCCGTCGTGGCCGCAGGCATGCATCACCCCTTCGTTTTTCGACGCAAACGGCAGATCCGTTTCCTCTTGGATTGGCAGCGCATCAAAATCGGCGCGGATGGCAATTGTTTTGCCAGGCTGGCTGCCTTTGATGGTTACAACAATGCCGCGGTGTCCGCCAACATTCGTTTCAACGGAATCCACCGGCACCTCTTCATAAAATTCTTCGATGTATGCAGCAGTTTCTTCCTCTTCAAAAGAAAGCTCCGGATGCTCATGGAGATGGCGGCGTATCTCAATGATGCGCTGTTCTTTCGCATCCAGTCTTTTCATTAATTCCGCAGTTAACATGTCGATCACTCCTTTCTCCAGCTCTACCCGTTCTTACCGAAATGAATGCAAATCTTTTTTATTTCGGTTGCAGGAATATTCTGGATAAGCAGCGAATCTTTTTAGGGCTACACCACAAAGGAAACGGGAGGAATAGACATGCCGGTAAATCCGAAAATCAAATTCTTTTTAGAGCAAATGAATACCATGCCTGTATCGTTTGAAAAGATTACTCCGGAGGTCATGCGCAGTTCAGAAAACTCCGCGTTGATGGCCATGCAGAAAGAGCCTGTCGAAAAAGTGAAAGACCGGACAATTCCGTTGACGGGGCGCGATATCCCGATTCGCATTTATACACCGACAGGCAATGCACCTTTCCCGGCACTTGTTTTTTACCACGGAGGCGGCTGGGTGCTCGGCAGCATCGAAAGCCACGACGCCATTTGCCGAGAACTCGCCAATTTGGCCTCGTGCGTGGTGGTATCCGTCGAATACCGCCTGGCCCCTGAACATAAATTTCCCGCTGCGGTGGAAGATGCCTACGAATCGCTCGAATGGATTGTCGCTTATGCGGACGAACTTGAAATCGATCCGGACCGGATTGCCGTCGGCGGCGACAGCGCGGGCGGAAACCTGGCAACGGTCACGTGTTTGATTGCCAAAGAACGCAGCGGCCCGCGCCTGGTCCATCAGCTCCTGCTGTATCCGTCAACAGGTTCGGCAGCTGGTACCCCGTCGATGCACGAAAACGGCGAAGGGTATTTGCTGACGAGCGACATGATGGGCTGGTTCCAAATGCATTATTTGAACAGCCCGGACGACCGGCACCATCCGTACTTGTCGCCGATCCTGTCCGATGAGCTAGAAGGCTTGCCCCCGGCGACCATCCTTACCGCCCAATACGATCCGCTCCGGGACATCGGAGCGGCCTATGCCGAAAAGCTGCGGGACCACGGCGTTGAAGTGTATTACAAAAACTACGAAGACCTGATTCACGGCTTTGCGAACTTTTCAAGCTTTGTTCCGGAAGCCCGGGCCGCCGTCGCTGAAGGCGCACAGGAACTGAAAAAAGCTTTTTCCTGATCAAATAAAAAACAAGCCGGAACTTCCCTCACAGGAAAGTCCGGCTTGTTTGATTTTATATTAAAGGAGCGGCTGCTTTGAAAATTTGTAAGAACCGGCGGCAACTGCAGCGACGCCCGCCAGAACCACGACAACAACCAAATACGCATTTTCTAAAGAATAATTTATGAGCAATACGGGCACTGTGATTGCAAAAAGAACGGTATAACAGTGCTTCACCCAACGAAAACGCATGCGGAAGCCGATTAGCGCCAGTGAACCGGTAGCGATGAACAACATCCACGTGGTAGCGATGCTTCCTGTGTCAATGCAGATTAGGATGCCGAGCAGCACCAAGCCCATTGAGCTTAGCACCACATCCGGATAACGCCGGAAGAACGGAACAAGCAGCAACGCGATCAACAAATTGCAGATCGCAGTTGGCAGATTTTGCAGAAAAAAGATGGAGCTGATGTCCACCAATGTAAAAGCAGCAACTAAAATGATCCCTGTACCGCCCGGCTTCACCCGCTTCCAAACAAACAAAAACAAGCCGAACCAGCCGACTGTCAATAAACCAAAAATCCACTCTGCCCCGTACCATAGTTCGGATAATCGATACAGCAAAAAGCCGCCCAAAATAGCCGCCGCATACAAAACAAATGCTTTCATGCCCCCATCTTCTTTCTCCAAAAGTCCGTACTAACTACTATCCTATTACTTCGATTTTCACATCTTGCGCGACAATTTCCACTTCAACCATGGGGCTGTCGAACAGCACATGAAGTTCAAAACGGTTTTCGTTCAAATAAATCTCGTTATACAGCCACCGAGCGCCGGAGAAATTTTCCGGAATCTCCGCTTTGGTGACGCCTGTGAAAGTCAACTGAATGTCCGTGAAGTAATGGAATCCCTTGCTGCAATCGAGCTTGATGATCAAGGTTTCTTCAGTTTCTTTATCAACCGAAATCACTGTGGCATCGTGAAGGCTTTGCTCCATCAACTGGACGGCGCCTGCCGGCAATTGATCTTTAATCGATTGGTAATGCTTGCTGTAATCTTCGTTGATTGTTTCAAGCCGCGCTTCGTGCTCCTGTTCCCATTGCTTCGCCATTTCACGCAACTCCTGCGGCGGAAAGCCGTGGCTGATGGTGCCATTATATATATAAGGATGGAAAGACTCCGGCAGGAATTTCAACAAGTCCTCCCGCATATTTTCCAGGTTTCGTCGGTAGTTTTCTTCGTAATCAATGCCTTCTTCTCTATAGGAAACAAGCTCTTCTTCCCATTCCTCTAACGATTCATGGTAAGCCAGATAACCGGACACCTGCATCTCGTCGTACCATTCTTTTGTAAAATACCTCATTGTGTTCCTCCTGTTTGTTCAATCAAGCAGTTTTTTCTCTATACAATAGTGTACCCCCTTCGGCACTTCGGTGGATAGTACAATTTTTAAATATGTGTTGATTATCCATAGATTGAACTTTATTTTAATTCAAAAAAATTAATCTTTATAAAAAGCACAGCCTGGAAATAATAAAATCCAGGCTGTGCTTTTTTGTTTCGATTTAGTTTGTTGGAACATCCTACTTCTGCTCATGAATAGTTCTTAATATGCTAAGAATTCCTCTTTTGTCGGATAAGACAATTGGGTGCCGCGCCCCTGCACTGCTTGAGCTGCGTATAAATTCGCTTTTTGAAGGGATTCTTCGATTACATACCCTTTTGTTAAGTAATGCGCGAAGCAGCCGATAAAAGAATCTCCGGCTCCTGTCGTGTCAATGGCATCCACTTTTTTCCCTTCGATTACGGTTTCTTTTTCTTCAGTCATCCAAAGAACGCCTTTGTCGCCCATTGTAACGATTAAATTCTTTACACCTTTTTGAATCAAAGAGGCTGCTGCCGCTTTAATTTCTCCAAGACTTCCCACCGGCATATCCGTCAGAATACCGAGCTCTGATTCATTCGGTGCAAAATAAGTACATTTTTTAACGTATTCCAAATCCAAAGCCGGATTCGCAGGTGCCGGGTTCAAGAGAACCGGAATGCCAAGTTCCGCACCCATATCAATTGCTTTGTAGACCGTTTCTAATGGAATCTCCAGCTGGAGGATGATCAATTTCGCTTCCTCAATCTGGTGACGATAATTTTCAACCGTTTCCGGGAGCAGCTCGCTATTGGCTCCTTGAATAATTAGAATACGATTTTTGGCATTCGGGTCTACGAAAATCGGTGCAACACCACTGGTTTTCGTACCGATTTCCACAGCATCCGTCCGAATGCCGTTCTTTTTAAAGTTTTCAATTGTGTTTTGGCCGAATAAATCGTTGCCGACTTTAGTGACCATCAAAACATCCGAGCCCAGACGGCCAGCCGCTACTGCCTGATTGGCTCCTTTGCCTCCGCAGCCCATTTCAAACTCGGGTGCTTCTAATGTTTCGCCTTCTTCGGGCATGCGTTCTAAATAGGTAATTAAGTCGACCATATTTGAGCCGATGACTGCAATATCCATTTTCTTAACTCCATTCCTGCTATTATTTGACGCCCGTACGAACCGTGAAGACTCTTCTTTCATTGGGTTCCAAATGAACCAAAGAACCGGCTTTTTCTGCTGCTGAATAGCCTTCGGGCAAAGAAGTGCCCGGCAAAGCAAACGCCGATACTTTTTGATCCGGATTGTTCAGCAGCCAACGTGTTGCATACGGAAAGTCAGTAGTGTCAAAGTGAATAAAAAACTTACTTTCCTCATTATACGCCATTTCAAATTCTGCCCGCTCTGTGTACTCGCCAAGATTTTTTGTAAAGAAACAAATTTCGGGATCATACATTTCTGGGTGATCGAGTGTTGAAATGATTTCTTTTGTTTCTTCCAACTTGGCCATATATGCCTTCCAGTCTTCGTTCGGTTTTACATGATCCGGGATCGATGTTCTTAAATAGAAAGCATCATTCGGAATATTTTCAGTCATGACGCCATTTTCAGCATATGCATAATTCATGTGGCACATGTATTGCAATGGCATTTTTTGATATTTAGAGAGATTCTGGACTTCCAATGAAATCTCAATAGTTGTCTCGTCTGCGGCTAAAGTGACAGACGGCTTCGCAAGATAGTGGTGTCCGAACCCTTTTACATACTCAAATTCACTGTGAATTGTAATGGACTGTTCATCGAATGTCAGGTAGCTTCTGTCCATATCCGAACATGGGAATTCACCATGCAGCGGATGGCTGTCTTCCGGCGCAGGGCATCCGTTCGCCAACAAACCCGAATGGAAAGCGAAGCAGCCATACGTATCCGTAATCTCTGTGCCTTTTTTCGGTTCATTGAACATATTCTCCATCGTCAGCGATTGGCCATTAAAGACGACATCCCAAATAATCTGCCCGTAATACGGAAGAATCGTCATATGCCCTTTGGAATTTGAAACCTTTAAGGCTTCAATACCGGATGGATATTTGAATGTCTCTACTTTAAAGTGTTCATTTTCCAGTACTGCTTTTTGGGTTGATGAAAAATCCTCTTTATTTAAAAAGTAAGTATACATTCTGTGAAACTCCTCCTATACGTTCTGATGGCGCAGTTGCCCGATTGAATAAACGACTACCACAGCAAAGCAAACAAATGCTACGATGAACGAAAATTGCAGAGAGCCGGAAATATCTGAAACAAGGCCTTGTATTAACGGGATAATAGCGCCGCCAATTATACTCATAACAATAATCGCACCTGCAGTTTCGGTATGGCGTTTGTCTTTGACAACGTCCAATGTTTTCGAATAGATGGTTGCCCAGCAAGGACCAAATAGTCCGCTCACAACAATCGCCATATAAACGGCTGACATATTTGGCACAAAAGTCACGTACAAGACTGCCAGAGAGCCAAGCACCGAGAAGCCAAGCAATACTTTAGTCGGCGACACTTTGCTCATGAATAAGTTGGCAATGAATTTACCAACGAAAAAGGCGATAAAGCTGTAAATCATAAAAGTGGAAGCATCACGTTCATTGATTGTCGGATTCAACTGCATGGCCAGACGAATCGTGAAGGACCAAACAGCCGTCTGCATCCCAACGTAGAAAAACTGCGTTACAATCCCTTTGATGAATTCTTTGTTGTTCGCTAAGTACTTAAGCGTTTCTGAGATTTTTGCATTTTCGATGGCTGATTTTGCCGGCTTACTTTTCGGGAATTCTGTAATTAAGAAGATGATCAAAGCAACTACTAAAATCATGACCAAGTATTTGTACGGCAATAATGTTTTTTGCAGCATTTCTGCCGCAAACACAGTTTGTTCTGCTGGCGTAAGTCCGCTCAT
This sequence comes from Planococcus glaciei, assembly GCF_900099655.1. Lineage (GTDB taxonomy): Bacteria > Bacillota > Bacilli > Bacillales_A > Planococcaceae > Planococcus > Planococcus glaciei. The sequence goes on along the minus strand of NZ_FNDC01000004.1, from coordinate 66,824 downwards.
CTGCTCTTCCAATGTCGGTCCGTTTCCAAATACCAAGTATTTCCCAAGGACAATTCCTAAAATGGAACCGAGGGGATAAAAAGTTTGGCTGATATTCAAACGTAATGTAGAGAAACGTTTTGGCCCAATGAGTGAGCTATATGTGTTTGCTGAAGTTTCAAGGAAGCTTAATCCAATTGCAATAGCAAATAGGGCCATTAAAAACACCGAATATGTAGCTACATGTGAAGCTGGGAAAAATAATGAACAACCAAGTATGTAACAGATAAGGCCAATCAAGATAGCTAATTTATATGAAGTTTTTTTGATGATTAGAGACGCGGGAATTGCTACCAGGAAATAACCGGCATAGAAAGCACTTTGGACAAACGCACTGGCAAAGTCACTTAATGTGAAAATATGCTTGAACTGCGTAATTAAAATATCGTTCAGACTGGCAGCCGCTCCCCATAGCGGGAACAAAATCGATAACAGGATAAATTGAAATATTGGTGTTTTATCCAAATACCCATCATCTAGCTGCTTCGAATTCATTTTAATTAAGTTTAAGGGATTGCCTTTATAGACCTTCTCTGATTTTGTTTCAATTGTGCTCATTACATTTCTCCTCCCAATTGTGAATGTAAGTTAAACTAACGCAATTCCGTTACTGGTCCCGATTCTTGTCGCCCCGGCCTCTACCATAGCGTCGAAATCTTCTTTTGTGCGAACGCCGCCGGAAGCTTTCACTTCTACGTTATCGCCTGTAGTTTCTGCCATCAGTTTGACGTCCTCAACAGTCGCACCGCCCGTTGAAAATCCAGTAGACGTTTTAATGAATTCCGCACCTGCATTTGTTACCAATTTTGAAACCGCTTTAATTTCATCTTTTGTTAAAAGGCTGGTTTCGATAATCACTTTTGTGAGAGCCTTGCCTTTTGCAGCATTTACAACTGCTTCAATGTCTTGTTGAACAAAATCCAAGTTGTTGTTTTTCAATTCGCCGATGTTGATGACCATGTCCACTTCTGTTGCACCATTATCGATTGCATTCTGTGTTTCAAAAACTTTAACAGCCGTCGTGCTCGCTCCGAGCGGAAAACCAATGACTGTGCAAACCTTTACATTTGTGCCTTTTAAAAGATTAGCGCACAACGGAACCCAATAAGGATTTACACACACTGAAGCAAAATCATGTTCTTTTGCTTCGGCTGCCAGCTTCTCCACCATTGGTTGAGTAGCGTCAGCTTTTAACAACGTATGATCGATCAATTTATTTTTTAACATTCTGATAGCTCCTTCTTTTTTGTATTGTATAAAAAAATAACACAAAAAAGCACAAATGTAAAACTGAATTTTTACATTTGTGCAAGCGCTTTAATATTCGATTAGTTTTAATGCTGTCATGCTGTCGGTAATCAAGACATTGGGAATGCGGTTAATGAGCGCCGTATGTATGCCTTTTATCTTCGAATCCCCTCCCGCAATCAAGATGCTGTTTTCCACTTTTGACAATTGTTCCAAATCAATGCCGAAAGTCCGGGAATTCAAATCTTCTAAACAAATACCTCCCTTTTCATCAATGAATCTTGAACAAATATCACATACCGCGTGTTCTTCCAAGTAAGCAAATTCATCATCTGCAATGTAATGCATCCGGTACAGCAGCGAATCTTTTGTTACAGTCCCTATGGTATAAAGAGCAATGTTGACTTCATTGATCTTCTCAAGGATTTTCTGCGTTTGTTTTTCCTTCAATAATGTATTTTTTGCGTACTCTGTTTCAAAAACTACAGGCAACGGAATGTATTGCCCTTTGGCATTGTACTTTTTCACAAATTGCGTCATGATTTCCTGATCATGCGTATCCGCTTGCACCAAATTCATGCCGCCTTTTAGCTGGACAATTTCGACTCCCTGCACTGCTTTCGGCTGAATTTCCTGCGATACGTGGTAAAGCGTTTCCCCCCAGCTTATGCCGATGCGGTCTTTGTCTTGAACGATGTTCTCCAAATAAGCCGCCACTTTTTTCCCCAACATGTTTCTCTCATTCGCGTCGGAACCTTGGAGGGGATTCGCATAAGCGATTTTCACTTCTCTTAACCCGTATTTTTCTTTCAAGCTTTCTTCCAATGAATTGATGGCATCCACCGGGCTTTCAATCGTAATCTGAATGTACTTTTTCTCTTTGGCGTATTTTAAAAGCTTGGAAACGGTCGGACGGGAAATGGAAAAAGTCTCAGCAATTTCCTGCTGCGTCTTATCAAATTCATAATACATCCTTGCCACTTCAATACTTAATAAATCCTTATCATTTAACAATGTCCAATCCCCTTTTCGTTAATCTTATATTAAGCAATCCAGTATTAACGAATTGCATTTTGTATTTTATTAAAAATAAATATGCCTTACAGTCTACTGTATAACTTTAACCAATAAATTCTACTTTTGCGACAATAAAGGATATACTATGTCCACTTCAAGCAACCCAAGTTTATTAGGAACGCTAATTCGTTATTAAAAGAAAACAAATTGCCTCTCCCTCTCCAAGAAACAGTATGCTACACTAAAGCTAAGTAAATAGTCATGCAGGAAAAAGGTGCTGATTCGTCAGCGTAACAGGGAATCCGGTGAAAATCCGGAGCTGTTTCCGCAACTGTAAGTGCGTATGAAACAAGGAATGCCACTGATCGATGAATGTCGATTGGGAAGGCCCTTGGAGTAAAATGATGCACAAGCCAGGAGACCTACCTTTTTCTGAACGTATTTTTGCTCTTCGGAAGATAAGGGGATCTACGGCAACTTTTTCTATTGGCAGCTTTTTGCGGTCTGATAATAGTCTTTGTGCCACCCTTACATTAGGGTGGCTTTTTTGTGTTCTGCTGAAAGCGATACGTCTGCTGATATTTACACAACCCAGGTCTTGGAGGTGAAATTGTGAAAAAAGATATCCGTTATGTTTGTTATCCGTTCATGCGAGAAAGTGCGTCAACCGTGGATTTTGAAATCCGGACCGATTCATTGACGACCCGGATTGGCCAAGCCATTGCTTTAACCAAAGATGTGCCGATGGTCTATGAGGACCTGCGATTCCTGCAGCCAATGGCGTACCATTTAAACGGTTCTGTCCGCGGAAAACTGGCGGTGACGGAAGATGATTTGGCGTTTTTGAGCGAAATGTACGACAAATACGTCGCTGAAGTGGAAGAAGAGATCAGCCATTTCGTCCTGCCGCAAGGAACACACGCCGCCACTGTCCTGCACGTATGCCGCAGCGAAGCGAAGAAGTCCGTCCGCGCCTTGCACAAGGTGAGCTTAGAACGCGACGTACCGGAGCATCTGATGGACTATTGCGGCCTGCTTGCCAACTTATTGTTTGCGATGGCCGTATACGTCAACAAACAGCACGGCATAGCGGAAATTCCATTCATCAGCAAATCCTATCCAACCAGACCTTCAAAGAAAAAGGAGACTACACCGTGAAAACCAAATCGATACTTTTACTCCCAACCATTCTTTTCGCTTCCCTGCTTGGCGCCTGCCAATCGGATGAAGCAGCAGACAAGACAGAAGCCGACAAAGCACCGGCTGAAGAAAAAGCAAGTGAAGCCTATACGGTCAAAGACGACCGCGGCCAGGAACTCACGTTTGAACAAGCGCCTGAAACAATCGTTTCCCTCATTCCAAGCAACACTGAAATTGTCTATGCCCTCGGCGAAGGCGACAAACTGATCGGCGCAACCGATTACGACAACTACCCGGAAGAAGCGAAGAAAGTCGAACGCGTCAGTGACTCGGTCGCCTTCAATGCTGAACGTATCCTAGAGATGAAGCCTGACGTCGTCCTCGCGTATTCTACGGGTGAAGTGGCACCTGAACTTGCCCAGTTGGAAGATGCCGATATTCCCGTGTTCGTGATTCAGTCCGCCACTTCGTTTGATGAAGTATACGGCGACATCGAACAAATCGCTTCGGTTCTTGCAGCGGAAGAAAAAGGCGAAGAATTGGTCAAAGACATCCAAACACAGATCCAGGATGTGCAGGACAAGTTAGCGGCAGTGGAAGAGAAAAAAGACGTGTATATGGAAATCAGCCCTTCTCCTGAAATTTACACAACCGGAAAATCGACGTTCCAGCAAGAAATCCTGAACCACGCTCAAGTGGAAAACGTTTTTGAAGATTTGGAAGGCTGGCCGAACATTTCCGAGGAAGAAGTCATTACACGCGATCCGGAAGTGATTTTGACGACCGTTTCTTATGTGGAAGACGCCATCGGTGACATCAAAGCCCGTGAAAGCTGGTCTACTGTCGAAGCCATTGAAGACGGCGATGTCTACTTCGTGGATTCAGACATCACCTCACGTCCCGGGCCGCGCATTGGCGAAGCCGTGCAATTGGTTGCAGAAACCGTTTATCCGGAACTGATGGAAAAATAACTTCTAAAAAAATGATTGATGAAAAGGCAATAGCTGAATCGCCCGTGGGCAATTTGGGTATTGCCTTTTCCAATAAATTTTTTCAATACCATACCCGTAAGCCATCTGCAACAATATCAGCTTGCCGGACTATAATTTTTGATTCGCCTCGCTAACCATGTTACGCTTCTTTTCGAACAAAATTAGAGGAGGAATTTTCATGACACCAAACACATACAAAGAAATCCATTTGATCAACCGACCGGAAGGCACACCTACAAATGAAGATTTTGCATTTGTCGACAAAGAAATCCCTTCACTCGAAACCGATGAACTGTTGTTAAAAACACTTTATCTGTCTGTTGACCCGTATATGCGCGGCCGCATGAAAGATGTTAAATCGTATATTGCTCCTTATCAATTGAACGAAGCCATCACGGGCGGTATCTTGGCTGAAGTCATCGACTCGAAATCCGAACGCTTCCAAAAAGGCGACATCGTGACCGCCAACCTTGCGTGGGCGGAGTATAACACGGCCAAAGCGGATGCCGTACAAAAAGTGGATCCGGCAATAGCGCCTATCACTACACGCCTCGGCATCCTCGGTCTGACCGGCTTGACCGCTTACTTCGGACTGCTGGATATCGGCCAACCGAAAGAAGGCGAAACCGTTGTGGTTTCTGGCGCAGCTGGAGCAGTCGGTTCCGTTGTGGGGCAGATTGCCAAACTGAAAGGCGCACGGGCAGTCGGCATCGCCGGTTCTGACGAGAAAGTGGATTACTTGATCAACGAACTTGGCTTCGATGCAGCGGTCAACTACAAAAAAGACAGCTTCAACGAAGACTTGAAGAACGCCTTGCCGGACGGCGTAGACGTTTACTTCGACAACGTCGGCGGCCCGGTCTCTGATGCCGTCATCTGGGAACTCAACAACAAAGCACGCGTCGTGCTGTGCGGCACCATCTCGTCCTACAACACACCGGGCGAAGACATCGGACCGCGCATCCAATGGAAGTTCATCACAACCAGCTCCATGATGAAAGGCTTCACACTTGGCGATTACGCGCACGACTTTAAAACCGGTTCTGTGGATCTTGCCAAATGGCTGCAGGAAGGAAAACTGAAATACGACGAAACCATCATTGAAGGCTTCGAAAAAACACCGGAAGCATTCTTCGGTTTATTCGAAGGCAGCAACCTCGGCAAACAGCTCGTAAAAGTCGCCGATCCGGAAATCGCGAAACTGTAATCAAATAAAATAATGAATAAAAAGGAAGCTGCACATTCTCAAGTGCAGCTTCCTTTCTCTATATCAAAAAAGAGGTGTCCCAGAAAACCGTCAAATCCGGTTTCCGGGACACCTCTATTTCGTTTATTCGCCTTCCACAACCGCTGGGTCTACCTGGTAGTTGTAGTCTGCTGGATCGATTGGCTCGAAGCCAGGCGGTGTGTAGAATCTCAACAAGTCGCCGTTGACCACGCGGTCAGACAACTGCAATTCATACGTGCCGTGCTCCTGCAGATTCTCTGCGATTTCCAGTTGTTTTTCATCTTCAATCGGCAAGCCCGTTTCTGGGTTGTAGAACTGTTCGCCGACTGCGTAAATTTCCGGACTCGCAAAGTCACCGTTGCGGAATGTCACTAGTTCTTCGTGTTCCGGAGACAATAGGTCTGTACCGAACTGGACGTTGTTTTGTGTGTCAACGCCAAGCAAATGCATCACCGTTGGCAGAAGGTCGATTTGGCCGCCATACGTATGATTGACGCCGCCTTCCATACCCGGTACGTGGATGAACAACGGAACCCGCTGCAGCTTGGTGTTTTCAACCGGTGTGATTTCTTTTCCAAGCAACTGGCCCATGGCCGCGTTGTGGTTGTCGGAAATCCCGTAATGGTCCCCGTACATGACGACCATCGTGTTGTCCGCTAAACCGGATTCTTCCAGCTGCGTGAAAAACTGCTCAATCGCTTCGTCTGCGTAGCGAGCTGTCTGGAAGTAGTTATCAACACTGGCATCACCCGTTGCCGCTTTTTCGATCGTAGTCAATGCAGGATCGATTTTGTAAGGGAAATGGTGAGCGACTGTGATAAATTTCGAATAGAACGGTTCCGGCAATGACTCCAAAAGAGGCGCCGACTGTTCGAAGAACGGCTTATCCATCACGCCGTACTCAGCCATATCTTGGTCGGTCAAATTCGTATACGACTCGATATCGAAGAAATGGTCATAGCCGAATGATTTATAGATTTCAGAACGGTTCCAGAACGTGCCGTTGTTGCCATGAAAGACAGCAGACGTATAGCCTTTGTCTTTCAATAAAGCAGGAGCGGCTTGGTAAGTGTTCTGGCCTTTCGTGATAAACGCGGAACCTTTTGGCAAACCGAACAACGAGTTTTCAAGCATGAACTCGGCATCCGAGGTCTTGCCTTGCGCTGTCTGGTGGAAGAAATTATCGAAGTACATCGTGTTTTCTTCGCCGATCAATGAATTCAAAAACGGCGTCACTTCTTCCCCGTTCAATTCATAATCCATCAAGAAGGTCTGGAACGATTCCAGGTGCAGGTAAACGACGTTCATCCCTTCAGCTGCCCCGAAATACGCTTCGTTCGGGCTCGCATAATTGGATTTCGTGTAGTTGACCACTTCCGTGCCGTCATCGCTGTCAGCGAGTACGCGCTGGGAAGAAGATTTCAATGTTTCTACCGTGTCATAAAGGGCGTAATTATACATTCCCAAATATTTCACGATGTAGTTGCGGTCAAAGCCGCGCGTCAATAATTCCGGACGGTCGCTTTCTGCCAGGCCTAAGTTCAAGAACGAAATTGCCAATGCCATCGTAATCGCTGGAATGACCGCTTTCGTTTTGAAGTTTTTCGTTTCTTTTGGTACATGCTTAGAAAAGACAAGATAAATCAGCAGCGCGACATCCACAAAGAACAACAGGTCCGTCGGCTGGATCAGCGTAACGATGCTGCCGCCCAAATCGCCAAAGTTCTGCGTTTGGAACAAAGTCGGCAAAGTCAGGAAATCACTAAAGAATCGGTAATACACCGCATTCGCATACAGGAATATGGACATCACGACGTAAATGAATAGAAGCGATATGTATTTCCGTTTTCCTTTAAAGAGCAGCGACAAGCTTAATAATAGCAGCGCGGATCCGAGTGGGTTGATGAACAGCAGGAACTCCTGCAAGACACCGTCGACATCCAGTTTAAATTGAGTTTTTTGGGTCAAGTAAGTCTTCATCCACATCATGACTACTGCCAGCAGGAAAAGAGGCACAAACTTGTTTGTTATTTTTTTAGTTGATTTCATATTTTTCATAATACACCTTCTCATTAGTGGTCTTCACAGGAATCTTTCGGACAGGACATTAAAAAAACTTGAAGCCAGATACCTCAAGCGAGAGATTCTTACAAAGAATGACAAATTCTATTTTACTAAACAAATGGCAGGAATGATAGTTTAAAGTCCCTAATTTCTTCAAAATGCGCAGAAGGGCTTACCCATTTTGTCGCCTTTAAAACCCTCATTCCGGCGAATTCGTGACTTCCTTCATGGGTGAATGAAAGCTTTCTTAACTTCATAGGACGCACAAGCCGCCTAAATAGTTTCCAGTTCTTTAAATTTATTAATAGAAATGAAAAAAGCACCCACAGGAAAAACATCCCATAGAAGCTCTTTTCATCGTATCGCCCTTGCTTGAGTATCATTCAAGGTAGCTTAAAGCGCCCGTTCTTTCCAATCTTCCAGCACCGCTTTTTCTTTTTGTGAATCGAGCCCCGCTTTCCGCTCCGAAACGGTGCGCGCCGCTTCCCAGGCAAGTGTGTCACGGACCGTGTCGCTTAGCGGACGAAATGTTAATCCCGCTTGCAGTGCTTTTCCACTATCGACGGTGAGAAATCCAGCCATGTTTTCCTCATCCGGAATCCACAGCGGCATGTCCGACCAGCCCGCTACGCCGTGCCCCAACAAAAAGTGTTCATCCACCCAGACCAGTTCGGCGTCGCTCACTGCCGCTGACTTGCAGCCTTCCAAAAACTGTTCCATCGTCAGCTTCGCTTCCGGCCCTGTCGCGTTAAACGTGCCCGTTTCTTGATCTTCCACCAGCTTCACGATCCATTCCGCCAAATCACGGACATCAATAAACTGCACTTCCTTGTCTCTTCGCCCAGGCGCCAGCACTTCCCCGCCTTTTTTCATGCGGTTGACCCAATAAGTAAAGCGGTCCGTAAAATCATAGGGCCCGACAATAAGCCCGGGCCGAATGATTAAACTGCGTTCCGAAAATGCCCGTTCCACTTCCTGTTCGCATAACACCTTCAATTCGCCGTAATGGGCGCCAATCGCCTGCGCCGCATCCATCCCTTTCAGTTCTTCCACTTTTTCCGGCGCCAATTGCCCGACTGCGTGGTTTTCATCAATTCCGGGTTCTTCGAGTTTCGCATAGACAGAAGCGCTGGAGATAAAGGTATAATGGCCCGCTGCATCACGAAGCAGTTCCGCCGAATCTTTGACCTGCCATGGCAAATAGCCGCTTGTATCAATTACCGCGTCCCACGTCCGCCCTTTTAGCGCCTCTAATTGGCCGTCCCGGTCTCCGGTCAATTTTTCTGCTTCCGGAAACAAGTTGGGATCCGATTTCCCTCTGTTGAACAAAGTGACTTCATGCCCTTTTTGAAGGGCTGTTTCGGCCAGAAAACGCCCGAGAAAACGGGTGCCTCCGAGAATCAAGATTTTCATCGTATTTCCCCTTTCTTCATCCGAATGGTTTTATGCAGTACTTGGAATCCACAGCTTCATCCGCGATATTTCATTTGGTGATTGCCTATAGTATTCTGCAGCGGAGGCACACAATCCTTTTTACAGCAGAAAGGAGGAATTTCAGTTTCTACTATATATAAAGTGAATGATTAACAGGAGAATTTCCGGATTTTCAACCAAAGCAAGCGGCTTTTCTTATATACTAAGAGCATGAAGAAGAAGGAGGAGGAATTAGAGTGACAAAGACCGATCGTACAAATAAAACCTTGGCATCGGAACAACGCGAAGAATTGCTCAACACCTTGAAGGAACGTTTCGAGAAGCACATCGACCGCCACGAATTTTTGGAATGGCCGAAAATCCAGGAAAAACTTGAGGCAAACCCGGATAAACTGTGGTCGCTTCATGAAATGGAACGGACAGGCGGCGAACCGGATGTTGTCGAGTATGACAAAGCGAACGATGAATATGTGTTCTGTGATTGTTCCAAAGAAAGCCCCGACGGACGGAGAAGCGTTTGCTTTGACCCGGAAGCGCTTGAATCCCGCAAGAAAAACAAACCGGAAAACAGCGCGGTCGGCATGGCAGCGGACATGGGCATCGAGTTGCTGACAGAAGAGCAATACCGGAACTTCCAGAAACTTGGCGACTTCGATCTGAAAACTTCCAGCTGGGTCCAGACGCCTCCTGACATCCGCGACCGCGGAGGTGCCTTGTTCTGCGATTCCCGCTACGGACAAGTCTTCCTGTACCACAACGGCGCAGATTCCTATTATGCGGCCAGAGGATTCCGTGGTTCATTGAGAGTGTAAAAAAGAGCTTCCAGGAGGATGTACATCTCCCTGGAAGCTCTTTTCGATTCTATAAACTCCTGGCCTTATTCGAATAATTGAACGTTCGGTTCCCGCTTGAGCACATGGACCAGAATAGCGTGCAGCTGGCCGCGATGATGATAAAAATGCGCCTGCGTATCCAGAAGCCATTCGTATCTGGAATGGACAGCACCAAAAAAGGATGTGGTGACCTGAAGCAAATCCTTTTCTTCCATTTCCGCTATGCCTTTTCTTAGAAAAGCGTAGTTTTCAGTCAAAGTAGAACCAATGGACTCCAAATTCATTTGAGGTGCTGTTTCCTCGTAATACTGGTCCAATTCTTCCTCTGACGCTCCCAAGCCAATCAGGAAATCAGCCTTGCCTATAACGGACATATGCGCCAACAATTCACCAATCGACCATTTCTCCACATTTGGTTTGATTAGCAAATCTTCATCGCTCAACGTGTCCATTAGTTTAATAACCGAGTCGACCGCCAAATCCATTTGCTGAATGATGCCTTTACAATATGGGTTCATTCTCTATCCCCTTTAAATAAGAATCACAATTCGGAAACGGAAGATATCTCACTCTGTTGGAAGTTGTTATTCTTTTTCAACTTCTCCTTGACCATCCCCTATTAAGTTTTGAATTTGGGTTTTATCATCCCTTCCCATTTCAATTCAAAATCCTTATTTTCCATCTTGTATAAAAAGGCGAGGATTTCATCCATATTTCCTGAACGAATTTGATGGTAGAATTCCTGTTTCATTTTTCCGATGTATTCAGTTTTCGTAAGCCTGTCTTTCTCATCGTGCGGCGCAAGATCCTTTTCGTAATTGCTCATTGCAGCCAGATCCTCTTGATCAAAATGATAAGAGCTGCCGTCAGGAGCTGTTTTAACGACAAAAGGGTACTCTTTGATGACGTCCTTTTTGTTTTTAAATGAAAAATGGTTGTGTTTAATTGAAGAAATATCGCTTACGAAAATGGTTTTCTTCACCACATTCACCCTTTCTGATTTCGCTGGCTTTCTATTTACAGTATTCCGATAAACAGCTGTGGTGTCAATTCTAAATTTTCTGTCTTTTACGCAAAAAAGAATCCAGCCTCATCGCAATGAGCCGGATTCCTTTTGAATTTTATTCAGTGCTGGCCAGTGCCGCTTCTCGATCTTCCATCGCTTTGCGCCATTTCACGACTTCGCGTTCTTCGATTTGTTTGGCAAGCGTTTCGTCCCAACTGCCTTTTAACGTATTCCAGACGCGGGCATAAAAAATGTCCTGCTTGCGGTCGTACAATTGGAATTCGAGGCACGGAACGAACACCGTCTCCTGCTCGATGCAGGCAGTGATGTCCGTCGCGATAATCTGGAAATTATCTTCTGCCGGGTATACCATTTCCTTCGCCAATAGCTTTTGCATGCGGTCTTTTTTCAAACTTCCCCGTACCCCGTCGTAGCGGTAACGCGGCGTTCTTTCTTCCGCTTCCGGATATTCCTGAAGGGACGGAAGCAAATATTCATCGTGCACGGCGCTGAAGGAAATCACAGTCGCTTCGCCTTCTATCTCTTCATCGAAAATGCCTTTTTCCAGGTAATCAAAGCCTTTCGCTGTCAGCCCATAGCCCTTCTTTTGGAGTTCAATCAACCCTGTCCGCTGCATCTTCTCCATCAAGTCACGGACAAACAGCTCTTCTACCATAAGCATATCCGCGAGCGTTGCGGCTCGGCGGATCTCTGATTCCTGAAACGCAAATAGCAGCATTTTCATCAAAATATCCATCTTCAAGCGCTTTACACGGTCAAAACTCACGTCGTACAGCACAACCGGCAGCTTCCAAACCCGTTCGTCGGTGATTGACACATCTGAGGCAGCAAGCAGGCTCGACCGCAATTCGCTTTTCAGTTTCTCCATACGTTCATCCCCTGCTTTCCTGCACCAGCTTCAAGCCGTTTTTCCGTTTCACGGTTTCAAGTACATGCCGGTACATCTGTTTCGTTTCGTTCTTTTTCGCACGCTGCGTAAACATGTTCGAGCTGCCGACCAATACCAGCAATTGCTTGGCGCGCGACAGCGCCACGTTCAGGCGTCGGTAATCTTTCGCAAAGCCGATGTCGCCGTGGCTGTTCCCGTTGTTGCGCACCATGCTGAGCAGGATGACTTCCATTTCGCTTCCCTGGAAGCGGTCGACGGTTCCCGTCCGGATCGTCAAATGCGGCAGGCGCAGTTCCTGGTCGATCATGCGCTGCAGGCGTTTGACTTGTTCGCCGTAGAACGAAATGACGCCGACACTTTTCAATTCGTCTGGAGCAATTCGTCCGGCTGCTTTCGCTTCTGCCACCGCATCGTTCATTTCGACCAGCAGCGCGCTGATTTCACGCAGTTCGGCTGGATTATACAAACTTTTCCCGCCGCTCATGCGTTCTTCAAAATACGCCGGTTCGTTCGGCACATCGAGCCACATCAAGTGGTTGCTGCGTTTCACGGTGTTTGATTCCAGTAAATGATCGCGTTCCCGGTCAGAATCGAGGAGCCCGCATTGCAATTGCTTGTTTTCGCCTTTATAGAACGGCGTGATCGTTTCCATGATGTCCGCATGCATCCGGTACTGGATGGCGAGCATCGTCTTGTTCGCTTCCGGCAAGTTTTTGTACAGGCGCTCAAACAAAGACTCTTCCAGCAGTTTCTCAAGTTCCCGCTTTTCTTCAAAGCCGCTGTTTTCTTTGATCATTTCCTCCAGCGTTTCTTCCAGCGTGTCGTTCCCGAGCAGCGGCGGCAATTGATGATGGTCGCCGACCAGGATGATTTTCTTGCCTTTTAGCATCGGCAGCAGGAGTTCCGGCGGCGTTGCTTTCGACACTTCGTCGATGATGACAACGTCAAATTCCGGATAGTTGTCGATGAAATCCTTGCGCGCCGAAGCGACACACGTCGTCCCAATCACGTTGGCGTGCTTAATGTACAATTTACGGATTTCGTCCAAGTCGTGATCGTTTGCATCTTTCAATAAATCGAGCCATTTCTTCTGGATTGTCTGCATCAAAGGAAGGTTTTTCTTTTCCTGCTTGAGCGATTCCAAATCAAACGACAAGCTGGCCATCTTTTTCGCCGTTTCTTCGTATTCCTTTTCGGGATGAGTTGCGAGGATTTCCTGCAAAGCAGCCCGTTTCTGTTCTTTCATCGACAAACTTTCTTGTACCGTTTCCATTTCCGACTGGATTTCAGCCGTTCGGGCTTTTTGTTTTTCCAACGCGGTCGTTTCCGCTGTACGTTCCGTTTCAAATTGGGCGATTTGTTTCTCGGCCTGTTCATAAGCAGCTTGGTCTTCCAGGAGAGCGGTCTGTTCGGCTTTCCGTTCTTGGATGGCCCCTTCAATATCGGAAGGAATGTCGATAGCAACGGCAAGCTCTCCGCACTGCTGTTCCAGTGCTTCAAACTCTTGCTGCTTCCGTTCCAGGTCCGCCTGCCATTTCCGGTCGAGTTCCAGGTAATGCGCTTGCTGTTTAATGAGCTCGTCACACACCGCTTTTTTCACGCCTTGGAATGCCCGCTTGGAGTCTTCGATATACGCTTCCGCCGACTTCAGCTTCGCGCCTCTTCTCCACAAGCTGTTTTGCCGTTTATACAAACCGGTGAGCGCTTTTTCCAATACACCCGGCTCATCACGCCGCGTACTTTTCAGCACCGTTCGCAAGCGTTCCAAAAAGAAATCCATGTCACTCGAAGTGAACGATTCGGGTTTCGCCAAAGCATGTTCTTTCAGCTCACTCACTGGCACATGGGCACTTGTCAGCAAAGGCTCTACATAAGAAATGGCTGCCGCAAACTGTTCGTTATAGGTGCGCAGCTTTTCAAACTCGTTGATTTTCTCGCGGATCACTTCGAGTTTATTGATGCCAAACGTAATCGCCGGTGTTTCTTCGATCTTTTGTTCGGCCATCACCTGCAGCAAGCCGTCCATCTTTTTCACGCGTTCCGTATTTGCCGCCAAGGCGTTCTTCTCATCAATCACTGCGGTCACTTGCTCGCGCTTGTCTAAAATGGCAGCAACGTCGCGCTTTTTAGCAGCCAGCTCTTCTTCCAGTTTCCGCAACCGCAACGCACGTTGGAGCTGTTCAATAACATAGGAAATGCGTTCGTTTTCTTCCTCGAACCATTGCAGGCTCTTGCTGTCCATCAAACCTTGCTGGCTGCGGATGGATTCTTCGAGCATCTGGAGTTTTTGTTCGGTGCCTTGCTGCTCCTGCACGGCTTTTTGCTTTGCAAGTTCGAACGCCGCCAGTTTGTTCTGTTCTTCAGCCAACAGCTTTTCAAGTGCACGGTGTTTGCCTTGTGCGGCTTTTTTCGTTTCCACCGCTTGTGCCAGGTTTTCAAAAATCGGCTGCAGCTCTTCGTACGCCTGTTCCGTAGCGGCGAGTTCCCGTTCCAGTTCCGGCTCGCGGTTTTTGCGCGTTTCATACTGCGCGGTGATTTCTTTTAAGGTATTGTCTTTCCAGTATTGGCCGACGTTTTCTTCGATGAACTTTTTGCCTTCTTCTTCGATGCTTTCGGTCCGGCCGACGCGAAGGATACGAATGTCTTTATTCGCCAACAAACGCCCGAGCGCATTGTCTACAGCCAAATTCGACTGCGAGGCAACGAGCGTCTTCAATCCTTTTCGGGCATTCTGCAGGCAGATCTCCGCAATGACGGTCGTCTTTCCGGTTCCGGGAGGCCCTTGAATGACGTACAAATCTTCCGCTGCCACTGCACCGGTGACCGCCCGCTGCTGAAACTCATTCAGCCGGTTGTGGAACGGCAGCTTTCCAATCGGGTTGACCGGCTTCACCGGCGGCTTTTCTTCAAACAACAGCCGGTCGAGGTTCGGGTTCACCGCATGGCCTTTTTCCAGATTCGTGAAGCCTTGGCGCAGCCGTCTGATTTGGCTAAGTGCCGCAAAATTGCTGAAGGTGACTTCTTTTTTCGCCAGCGAATGTTCTTTGTCGCGCAGCTGTTTGACGATGTAGTTTTGCAGTTCGATTTCGACGATCCGGTTTGATGCCTTAAGGACCGTTCCAACATCGCCGTCGATGCCAGCCAAACGCACGCTTAAGTTCTTCAGCCCTTTCCACTCGGTGTCTTTCATTTGGCAGCCGGTCAAAGTGATGCGGCTGAAATCGTGGCTGAACGCCAGTTTCGAATAAGCCGTTTTGATATCGGGAATGTCCATGCCGCGCTCTTGGATTTTCAAATAGCCTTCCCAGCTCGAAATCCGCTTTTTCACGTAATCGGACTTTTCCTTCGCCGGCGTCATGCGGTTGATCAAATTGAGGAGCGCTACCGGAGCCGGGTCGCGGGAGTTGTCAAAACGGATCGACTCTTCGCGCTGCCAGTTCGTCCCGAGCGCGCCGTATGCTTTTCGGAGCGTCACATTCGTTACTAGCAGTTGATGGTTCGCCACAACGCAGTGGAAAACGACGAGCCCATCAAGTTCCTCGTCCGTCAAGCGGCTGTTCTCAGCTTTCCCGAAAATCAGCGCAACCGAAAGAGAGGCATCCGGATTGGAAGGATACCTCTCGATAAAGACGTTAAACGCGCCGTCTGCCTGGAAAACCGAGCGTTCGCTGATGCCGAACCCTCTCATCTTTTCCGCCGCGGTCTTTGTCATTCTTAGGGAAGTTCTGTATGTATCTGCTTTTGCTAATACCATTTCATCTCACCTGTTCTGTAAAACTGAAGAAATCCCTCATCGAGTATTTCCACCTGATCTTTTTGTCATTTAAACATCATATCATCTATTTGGGGCAAGTAGGTTTCGGAACTTTGAACAAATGGTAAAAGCCGATTGGAAATGGGGTATAACTCTTCATTTTCAGACAGCAGCCACCTTTCTTTGATTGAAGCGAACATCGATAGAAAGTTTAAAAACGCCGATAGGAACTTCAAAAACAGCGATAGAAATTGCAGAAACACCGATTAAAACTTAAAAAACTGCGATAGGAGCTGTCAAAAACTCCGTTATGGAATCGGTCGACAGCACGCAACTATCTGAACAAGAAAAAGCCCCTTCAGCAACTGCTGAAGAGGCCTTTTCTATCTTGATTCTTCTTTTACACGCCTTCACTCAATTCATTTTCACGGTCAACCCGCTCTTGTTTGACTTTCAGCTCGTTCATTTCGCCTTCGGTCAAAAATTGAACTTTAAAACCGACAAACGCCATGATGATGCCGATGATCGGCACGGCGTAATTCAGCACCGCATACGGTGCATACGCAAACGGATGCACTGCAAGCGTTGCAAGGATAAAGACGCCGCATGTATTCCATGGAACAAACGGCGACGTCAACGTACCGCCGTCTTCCAGCGCACGCGACAAGTTTTTGGAATGGAGCCCCTTGTCCTGATACGCTCTGGCATACATCCGGCCCGGCAAAAGAATCGATATGTATTGTTCCGAAGCCGTCGCATTGGTGAAGAATGCCGAAAGAATCGTCGCGGCAATCAAGCTGCCAGCGGATTTCGCCACTTTCAGGATTTGCGTCACAATGGCTTTCAGCATGCCGGTATGTTCCAAAATCCCGCCGAACACCATGGCGAAAATGGTCAGCGACACCGTGAACATCATCGCTTCAATCCCGCCGCGGTTAAACAAGTTGTCGACCATTTCGTTGCCGGAAGAAATGACAAAGCCGTCGTGAAGCGTATTGACCGCATCGCCGATGTTTCCGCCCTGCACCAGAATCTGGCACATAAACCCAAGAAAGACGCCGGCAATCAATGCCGGGAGCGCCGGCACTTTCATCATGACCATAACGACAATCGCCAGCGGCACAAGCAGGAGCCAAGGTGAAATGACGAAGCTGCTGTTGAGCGATGCCAGGATGCTTTGGATGTTCGCCTGGTCGATTTCTCCTCCGCCAAACTGGCGGCCCAGGATAAAGTAGACGATCAATGCCAGGATCAGACCTGGAATCGTTGTGTACGTCATATGTTTAATGTGGTCAAACAAATCGGTTCCGGTGATGCCGGCCGCCATATTTGTCGTGTCCGACAGCGGCGACATCTTATCGCCGAAATACGAACCGGAAATGACTGCTCCTGCAACCATTGCAGCCGGGATGCCCATGCTTATGCCAATTCCCATCCCTGCAACTCCGATAGTCCCCATCGTCGACCAGGAACTGCCGATGGCAAGCGACACGATGCCGCAAATGATGCAGATCGTCATCAGGAATAAGGATGGAGTAATGATTTGCAGGCCATAGTAAATCATTGTCGCAATGATGCCTCCGCCGATCCAGGACGCAATAATCATGCCCACGACAATGATGATCAAGACGGCCGGCAGCGCCAAGCGGATGCCTTTGTAGGCCCCTTCTTCGATATCCTGCCATTTGTAGCCGAGGCGCCAGGCAATAAATGCCGCAACTATGCTCCCAACAGCCAGCGGTACATGCGGGCTGCCTTCAAACACTACAACTGTGATCGCCATAACCGCAATCATGATGATTAAAGGAATAATGGCTAATAGAAATGGTGTTTCAATCTCATTTTGTCTGTTCTTCATGCTCCATAACCCCTACTCTATACAGTTTTAATACATATTACAGCAAAATTCAAAATAATCTAGTGGCTTTTATCACATAGCAATATCCCGGTATGCTGGGAGAGTGGCTTTAAAATGACGAAAATTTGTTCATTTATTTTTACTGATATTTATGCATAGGCACTCCTTTGCCTTTTAAAGTAATTTCCTGTGCATAAACTTTGACGCTCTTCTTCCCGAACAGGTAAAGTTAGAGGAAATGAGGCTTAGGAGGAATTCAAATGAACGACATCCCGTTAATCGTAACAACCGAGTGGCTCGCTGAACGACTGGACGATCCGAAACTGCGCATTGTCGATGCAACCGTTTTCATGAAATTTCCGGAAGGCGGCGGACCGCCCAATGTCGAGTCGGGCCGGACGTCATATGAAGAAGGGCATATCCCTGGAGCGGTCTACGCCGACCTGGTGGGAGAGTTATCAGACGCAGACTCTGACCTGCCTTTTATGGTGCCATCCCGCAAAGAGTTTGTAGCAAAACTGACGGCGCTTGGAGTCGGCGACGATACATACACGGTCATCTATGACCAGAACGCACTTGTGGGTGAACCGATCGCCGCTTCGTACTGGGCATCGCGCCTTGCCTGGCAGATGCGCTACGAAGGATTCGAACAAGTGGCCATTCTTGAAGGCGGCTTGCAAAAATGGCAGGCGGAAAACCGGGAATTGTCGACCGAAGAAGCGGCTTATCCGCACGCCAACTACACTGGAAAACGCCACACGGACATGCTGGCATCGAAAGAAGATGTCCAAAAAGCGATCGATGATGAACAAATCATTCTCATTAATAGCTTAGCGCCGGAAGAATTCCATAGCGGCCATATTCCGAACAGCCAAAACATCTTTTTCGGCCTGCATGCCGATGAAGAGTCGAAAGCGCTGCACGACGACGAACAGCTGCGCGCATTATTCGAAGAAACCGGCGCACTCGACCCGAATAAGAAAGTCATCACGTATTGCGGAGGCGGCATCGCCGCTACATGGAATGCATTGATTTTGAATAAACTCGGGCAGCACAACGTCGCGGTCTACGACGGCTCAATGAACGAATGGACGAGCGATCCCGCTTGCCCGCTGGTGAAAAGCGAAAAATAGGCATACGAAAAGCGCACTCTTTTAGCAGAGTGCGCCTTTTTCATGCTCTTCGATAGACGATTTGAAAGTCGTGCTTCCAGTCCATACCGTCTTCTGATTGTTCCCATTTGCTGTCAATGACGTTTCCCGTTTCATCTACGTTTCCAGTAAAACGCTGAAAAAAGTCCAATGGCGAAAAATCAGCTTTATCCCGCCACAATTTCCATAGCCGGTTCTCCAGGCTCATTTGATACAACCGCGTCACTCCGCGCGTATCAAAATAATGCAGCAAATACTGTCCCGTTTCCGGATTGCAGTCGTAAACAACCGTGTTGTCCGGAAACTCCGCTTTGTCGATATGCGTGCGCTGGATAACATACTTTTCGTTTAGCCAATCAAAGCTGGTATGGCCCGTTATCGGATTCGGTTCAAGATGCGGATGAATCACTTCCATGTTCCAATGGCCGATGAAAAAATCCAATCGCTTCAGCATATCTTCCCGAGTAGATGCATTCAAACGAAACACCCTCCCCATCGTTGCAGGCTGTCCTGTGGCGTTTACTGCTTCACCAGTGAATCCCGCTTCACAATCTTTTGGCTCACTTGCTGGCCGCTCAGCGTTACCATCGGCATGCCGCCGCCCGGGTTCACCGTGCCGCCGACAAAATACAGATTGTCGTACAGTTCGCTTTCTTTCTTGTTTTTGAATCCACCGTTGCCTTTTTTATCGGATACGGTGCCGTAAATGGCGCCGCGGTCGGATCCGTAGGTCCGTTCAATGTCATGCGGCGTCCAAACGTCGCGCGTGACGATATGGTCCCGAAGGCCATGCAAGCCCATGCGTTCCAGCTTTTCGTATACGCGTGCTTCAAACTTCAAGTAATCGTCCGGGGTGAACGGATTGTCCTGGATGTACGGGATATGCGGCAGGATTTTCAAATTCTCATGCCCTGGCGGCGCCTGGGTCGGATCGGTTTTATTCGTATTGACGAGGTAAATCGTCGGGTCGTCCGGCAGTTCATGCTTTACGAACACTTTTTCCATCTGGTCCTCCAGGTTTTCCGGGAAGAAGAAGTTGTGGTGGTTCAAGAACGGATAGGTTTTGTTCACGCCCAGGTGCAGCACCAAGCCGGAGCTCGCCGGTTCAAATTTCTTCTCGAGGTTCTCCACGTACTTCGGTTTCGCATCGACCATTTTTTTATAGAACGGAATCACTTCCATATTGGAAACGAAATAATCCGCCTTTTTGATCGAACCGTCTTCCAGTTCAATCGCCGTAATCTGCCGCTTGTTGTCCGTATGCGCACGCACCACCGCTTGGCCGGTATGGATCCGGACGCCTTCTTCTTTAGCCAATCGCGTCAGGCCTTCACCCAATTTGTGCATGCCGCCCGGCACGTACCAGCAGCCCTGTGCATGCTGCATGTAAATCATCATATTAAGAACGGCCGGCGCCTGGTAAGGAGATGAACCGACGTATTTGACGAAATATGAAAGCATGTCGCGCAGATGCGGATTGGAGATCCGTTTGGACACTGCCTCATACACCGTTGAAGTCAAATCAAAGCCGGTCAAAGTGGCAATGATGCCGTTCTGTGCCACAGCTTCCTGTGCAGTATCGAAGCCTTCACCGAGATAGCTGTCTTCCGTCGTCTCGTATATTTTCTTGGCGTATTTTAAGAAAGCGTAATACTCCTTCATGTCTTTGCGGCTAAGCGATGGATTCGCGCGCTCCATCAAGCGGAGGTCGTGGAACAAATCCAGCACGGTGCCGTCTGGAAAGAACGAACGCCATTCGCGGTTGAGCCGTTTGATCGGCACATAGTCTTCCATGCGCTTGCCACTGCCGCGGAACAATTTATCGAAAATATGCGGCATCGTCAAAATGGACGGGCCGAGGTCAAAGCCGAAACCGTCCTGTTCCAGGCGGTTCAATTTTCCGCCGATATGGTCGTTCTTTTCATATAAAGAGACGCTGTAACCGTTTTGTGCAAGAGAAATAGCAGCCGATAAGCCGCCAAGTCCTCCTCCAATTACGATTACGGATTTTTTCACATTTGCCATACTTCTACCGACCTTCTTCCCCCAATAATTTTCACTTTACTGAATCCGTCAAAATCCGGATCATTTCCTGTTTGGTTACAAAATTACGCTGTTTAAAGCAATCGTAATTGTTTTGGCGGACGCTTGTTAAAATTTCCCGATACACTTGCGCCGACACCACAATGGGGATTTGGCTATCTGCATCAAAATTTGAAATGCATTCGATGAATTCATCGTATAAGGCTTCTGCCCGCTTGGCCATCAGTTCCCAAACTTGGATAAAGCCATCGTTGATTTCCGAATGGGCCAGTTGGTCCTTGCGGTAGCCCACCCGTTCAAGTTCTTCTGTTGGAAGATAGATTCGCCCTTTTTCGCGGAAATCCTCCCCCACATCCCTCAATATATTTGTCACTTGCATCGCAACACCCAAGTTGACTGCTGCATCGGTGCAATCCACTTTCGATCGGGACGCAATAATCGGCAGCAGCATCCGGCCGACCGAACCTGCCACGTAATAACTGTAGGTCTCGACGTCCTCCAATGTCTGTGGCGCTTCAAACGAAAGATCCATCCGCTGGCCTTTGATCTGGTCATAAAATGGCTCCAAATCCATGTCATACGTATTGAAAACCACACGCAGCGCCCGCCATAGCGGATGGTCAATATACTCACCTCGCGCAAAACGGTCGAGTTCTGCGTTTAACCGCTCCAATTCACGCAATTGCGCTGCGTTCCCAGATGTTTCATCCACACTATCGTCCGCTGTCCGGCAAAAGGCGTAAATGGCGTAAACCGCCTGGGCTTTTTCCTCAGGAAGTTTTGAAAAAGCATAATAAAAACTTTTCGAATGGCGTCTAATAACACTTTCGCAGTAATCAAAGTCGTCTTGGACTTGCATTTGAGCAGTCATGGAAAGCTCCCCCTTTCAACGGGTGTGGATTCGGATTCTCTGAAATCAGGCAATTCGTATGGGAAATGGAATGAACGCTCCTTGGCTTTAGAGGTATGTATAATTTTGAAGGCGTTTCTGAAGAAGTAGCAATGCATGAGACTCATCGTAATATTACCCTTTATTCCCTCCAATAAAAATTATGAAACATTTAGTGTATAATCTTTGTATAACTTTTATACCTGCCGCTTCTCCACTTAAAAAAGCTTTTGAATAGGCCCTCTACATAGAAAAAAACCTCAAAGTCTGGCCACTTTACAAGTGCCTGACATTCAAGGTTTTGTATACATTCAGCTAAGCGCAGCTTTTATTTCTGCGTTTTCTCTTTAATCTTATTCGCGACATCGTCTTTCAATACCATGGCTTTGTCTTTGTAAGTTGCCGCTTTTTCTTTGTAGTCGTCTTTGTTTTCTTCCCAATGAATCTTGCCTTTTTCAACGGTCTTGTCTTTCAATGCGTTCAGTTTTTCCAGAAATGCCATATGAACCATCCTCCCGTTCTACTCTCCATTGAAATGGAGAGCTAAACTGCGCTAAGCATAGCTCATTTTTTAACTACTGTCTAAGGTCTGCTCTTTTACAAACCGAAAAACACCTGCAATTCTGACTAAGAATTTGCAGGTGTTCTGTGTCGCTATTCAGTAATTTTAAAGCTTACTTCAACAAGCCTCAAAATGCCGGACGGTAAGCTGTAAGCGGAATGTCTTCGTATGCTTCCGGATCCAGTTGTTCGACCGAACCGTCAGCGACGCCTTCGATGATTCCCGAAAGGCCGCGTTCAACTGATTTGACCAACTGCCCTTTTTCTTTTTGCCCCAGGCTCTGCGTCTGTCCTCTAACTTCAAAGAGAACCGTGCCGCTGCCGTTCAAGGCATATGTGCCAAGCGCCGTTCCCGGAAGGTCGAGCCCTTGTTCGTAAAGCGAGATATTGGTGAATTTCGAGTTGCCGTAGGACTGCAGTTCGTTATACGCCAGCAAGTTCAGTTGGCGCGAGAAATCATAGTTGTAGCCGTCTGCAAACTCTGCGTATTTCGCTCCCTCAGGAGAGGATGGGTCCGGCACAAATTGAGCCGACAAGGAAAGCGTGACAGGATCCGCCGTGCCGTCTACGTAGTAAAGGCCCTGGTGATGCAAGTCGACAAAGACGTCCACGTTGCCAAATTCGTCCTGCAGGGATTTATAGACGTCACGTGAAGTTTGCGATTCCGGCGTGATGAACCAGCCTGGCTGGTTTGAAGCACCCGGGAAGTCTTGCGCTTCCGGCACATAATCCAGATCCGGATTGAAGTCACGGTTTACGTCAAATCCAGGATTTGCCCCGTAATCGTAGCTTTGGCTAATGCCGCGGTCCAGGTAGTTCCAAGAAGGCTTGGCGTCTGCCAATTGCGGATAGCTTTCCACAACTTCGCTCCATGTCAGGCTATTTCGGCGCTTATCCGCTTCCGAAGCATCCGGATTCATCATCGGCATGAAAACGACCGTCACTTCTTCGCGGATTTGCTGGGATTGTTTTGAGTTATTCGATAAGGTTTTCAAGAGGTTAAGAATCGCTACCGTGCCCGTTTTCTCGTTTCCGTGAATTTCACTTTGAACAAGAAGAACCTTGTCTCCAGTACCTACCCGCGCAGTATAAATATCCCGCCCTTCATGGGATTGCCCGGCTACATCCAATTGGACGACGCCTTTACTGGAGGCCGCGATTTGCTTCAAGCTTTTTTGCAGTTCCTGATAATCGATAAATCCGGAAATGCTGTTGTCATGGTGATGCTCAGTTGTTTTGGTGACTGGTTCAGCCGCATAAACCGGCATCGCTAATGCTGTACACAAACTCAAAACTCCTACCGTACTCGCCCATCTTCTCTTCAAAAACATCCACTCCCCATCAGTTTAAATAGTTTTACCAAAATTAGCTTAGCAATAAAAGAAATAATAGTAAATATATTTAGAATATTCAGTTCATAAGTAATGTTGTAGTATATAAAGGTTTAAAAATTCTGCATCAAAAGATACAGGGCTGCCTATTTACTTCGGCCTACTAAGTATTTTCAGCCACTAAAAGGCCGGCTTTCCAAAGAAAGCCGGCCTTTTGTTTTCCGGGTAGATCCAGATAAATCCATTAAGTATAGAGTTCTTTTCTAAAACAAAATTCAATTGCCAATCCGCAGTGCCCGATCTTTGTTCTGCAGCACGCTCAGAATACTCAAAGCAGCAAGCAGGCTCGTCTTTGGATTGCCCGGCATCGGGTTGTTTTCGACTTGCAGCTGCATCCGGCCGAAATCCCCTTCGGCTTCAATCATATGGGTATTCTGTTCAATTTCTGGATCAACAATGATTCTTACTTTTGTTTTCTCAACGCCAATTCCAGCAATTGCGAGCACCAGGGCGACGTTAACGTTCTTCGGGAATTTCCCGACAGCTTCAAACGCCGAACCGTTGAAGATTACGCGCTCTTCGTCCGCTTCGATGCCGAGTGATGCGGGCGATTTCCGTGTGGTGATTTGAACCCGATCCAATCCACCGGCCGCCTTCGCTGATTGCAAAACGTCCAGACCGCCGATCGCGCCGGATGGCAAGAAAATCTGCGTCCCCTTGGATTCCGCCAAAGCTGTCAGTTCTTCAAGGAAAGCGACATTTTTAAAGACGCCGATGCTGCTGACAACGAGGTCTTTCTTGCTTGCGACTACATCTTTTACATAGATCCCGGCCGCTTCCACCGTCGCCGCTTCCACTACAATATCGAGCGGCAAGTTCAAAAAGCTTTTCAAATCGGTATAAAAATCAGCTTCAAAATCTTCGCTCAGACGCTGCCCCACTTCCTGGTTGCGCCCGAAAATGGCCGTGACTCTTCCGCTCGCCAGTTGCTTGTGGTTAATCTGTTCCAGTAAATACGATGCAATATTGCCTGTCCCAATGATTCCGATGTTCATGAGTGCCCTCCTTTATATAGAAAGCTAATTATAAAATTCAGTATGGCTTAAAAGAAGTATACACTAGTTAATTTTTCTATTCTAATCACTAAAAATTATGGTCTCATTTCATCTATAATGCTCTGAAAACCTGACAAATTGCCTTTTCCTAAGGTTGCGTAATAGTTTATGTGCTTTTGTGCAGCATTTAAAGCATTCAAATAATAATGTTCTCCAAAATCTTCTCGGATACTCTCAATTAAAAACCTATTGGTAGCGTTATTAAAAGCACGTTTGTATTCTTCTCCATCCATCATGGCTAAAAATATTGTAATGAAAGCTTGAGCAGATCCTTCACTCATTCCAGACAATCGGTGAATTTCGATTTTCCCTTCACTTCTCGATAATTGCCTTCTATATACTTTTTTTGCTGTATTATACGCTTCTTTACTCATCGCCATTGTAATTTTCATTTGGATCTCCTTAACAGTAAAATTTTTAAATTCAAACTGCTTTCATGCTTAGTAACTCTTAAAAGAATACATTTAATAGTAAGTCTTCAGATTATGAAACCTAAATCTTTCTGCTAAAACAACTTTTTTTTTAGATTAATGCTTATCATTTCTATCCAATCTAATAAGTATATAGTACCCCTTTAGTAAAATTAAATATACAAATTTTTCCGTTGCAACATATTGCTACAAATTCCAAAACTGATTAACTCATATAATATTTTAGTCTGTTTTCAGCCTTTATTCTTAAAGGTTTTTTTGCTTTCAACATGGAATTCTATACATATCCAAAAACAGAAGTGAAAAAAACTTTGGTGATCAGGTTTAAAAAAAGACAGGTTCCGAAAGCAGCTGAACTTCTGGCAACACGGCATAAAAGAGAATGAAGCGCACTTTCCGAACTTCCCTTCTAGCGAATCCGGACATGTGGAAAAGCCATCCAAGGAATGATGGCCAATGCGCGTAGATCAATTATGTCGAATATGGGATTGCGAGTGGTTGATTCGACTCGGTTACTTCAGCCAGTTTATGTTGGCGACCGTGTACTTTGGGCCGACGATTAAAATACGATTCATTGATAAGGAGGACATCATTCATGACAACCCCATCAAGCTACCGAATCGATTCCGCTTCCCGGGTGATTAAAGCATCCCCCCATGCCATTTACGAAGCATTTTTAAATCCTGACGCTTTGAGTTCCTGGCTGCCGCCAAAAGGCATGTCGGCCCGCATTGACGAATTTGATGCCAAAGAAGGCGGTGCATACCGGTTGACGCTTACCTACGAAACCGATCATTCAAACGCCGGGAAGACTTCGGAAAATGAAGACGTCTCGCGAGGCAAGTTTCTGGAACTGGTGCCGGACACGAAAATTGTCCTGGCCGGGAAATTTGATTCGGAAGATCCGGTGTTTTCCGGGGAGATGATCCAGACTTGGTACTTGGAAGCGGTCCGGGAAGGAACCAAAGTCATCATCATCTGCGAACATGTTCCGAAAGGCATACGAAAAGAAGACCATGATGAAGGCCTGGCTTCCTCACTTGAAAATCTTGCCGAGTATGTTGAGTAGGCATGGAGAAAAAATTATCTTCCCATCTCTTCTTGGAATCAACAAAAACCACACCCGCTCATGTAAGCTAGCGGATGTGGTTTCTTCTGAATTTTGAACTTCTTGCTATTTAATTGACGCCTCTGCTTAAAAACACAAGACGTTCCACTTCCGTAAATCCATTTTTCTTATAAAATACTTCAGCCGGTATCCCCCGGTCGGTGAGCAGCGAAAGATGGGTGATTGAACGCGCCTCCAGTTCTCCAAGCAGCCGGTCCATCAGGGCCTTGCCGATTCCTTTGTTCTGCAAATTGCTTTTTACACACATCTCATGGACAAAGAATTCATCGCCGCTCCACCAGACGCGGTGGACGCCGAAAAGAAAACCGATTACCTCTTCGCCTTCTTGAGCCACTAACCCTAGAAAGCCAGGCGTATGGTAAAAATCAAGAAGATACTGTTTTGCTTTTTCCGGTTCCCACTCGTCGTTCCAAGGCTCTCTATTGAAGACTTCGATAAACACATCCGTGCACCGTAACAGGTCGCTTTCTTCGACATAGTTGATTTCCATAAACAAGCTCCTCTTTTAGGAATTCTTTACTCCACCCGAAACCCAACAGCAATCGCCTGCAAAATCCCGATCAGTTCTCTCGACACTTCTCTTGGCGACTTCTGGTAGCCGTTTTTCGCCCAGTCCAAGATGAGTCCAGCCGTGCCATGGGCCATGTACAGCTTAAACGCCGGGGAATTGATGTCATGGTCGCCTACAGGAGTAAAAGTGAACTGCTCATCAAACAGTTCAAAAATCGCGCGAGGCAAATCCTGGTACAGGCCCGGGATGGTGTCCTCTTTCAAATAAAGATTGAAGAAAGAGCGATTGTCATAGATGAACGTCACCAGCGCGAACGAATCCTCGTTCATGGACTCGGTGGCCACTTCTTTTCCGGGAATGTAGCGGTCTTTGCTGGTCTGTTTGATTTGCCGGAACATCTCACTTCTCAATTCTTCTGTAATGTCCGGTTTATCCAAATAGTAGAGGTAAAACGTCGCCCGGTTATACTGGGCACGCTGCACAATATCCGTCACCGATACATGGTTGAATCCTTTTTCATTGATCAGTTCGGTGAACGCCTGTTTGAAAT
The DNA here is from genome assembly GCF_900099655.1 of Planococcus glaciei. GTDB lineage: Bacteria > Bacillota > Bacilli > Bacillales_A > Planococcaceae > Planococcus > Planococcus glaciei. The sequence goes on along the minus strand of NZ_FNDC01000004.1, from coordinate 39,590 downwards.
GATGCTTTGTCCGTTCCACCTGCGGTGATAGGTTTTCTTTCTTATCTGCCATATATTTTTTCCTCCAGAATCGACACTTCACGCCAAACTGTCGAATTACTCAACATTTTCGATTTTTTTACTGATTGAACCCTTTTCTGCAAAGGCTTACACTGAGTGTGAAACATAAATCCAGTTTAGCATACCCATAAAAAAGGAGAGATATTGCATGATTAATTACACAGACAAAGTGGTTGTCATCACAGGAGGCGGCTCCGGACTCGGACGCGCCGCTGCCCTTTCCATCGCCAAACAAGGCGGCAAACTTGTGCTCGTCGACATGAGCACGAAAGGCCTGGAAGAAAGCCGGAACGAAATTTTGGCGGCAGCTCCGGAAGCTCAAGTGGAAATCGTTGAAGCGAACGTAACCAATGAAGAAGAAGTGAAAAACTACGTTCAATTCACGATGGACAAGTTTGGCAAGATCGACGGCTTCTTCAACAACGCGGGCATCGAAGGCAAACAGAACCTGACGGAAGACTATGCTTCGGATGAGTTTGAAAAAGTGGTCAGCGTCAACTTGAACGGCGTCTTCTACGGCATGCGGCACGTATTGAAAGTGATGAAAGAACAACGCTACGGCTCGATCGTCAACACTGCATCGGTCGGCGGCATCCGCGGCGTCGGCAACCAGTCCGGCTACGCAGCAAGCAAACACGGCGTTGTCGGCTTGACCCGCAACTCAGGCATTGAATACGGCCAGTTCGGCGTCAGCATCAACGCCATCGCACCCGGCGCCATCATGACGCCAATGGTTGAAGGTTCGTTGAAACAAATGGCGGGCGACGATTGGGAAGCAGCCGGCAAAGAATTTGTCAGCGTCAACCCGATGAAGCGCTTCGGCAAGCCGGAAGAAGTCGGCAACCTGGTGGCATTCCTGCTATCGGACGCAGCGAAGTTCATCAACGCTTCTGTTATTCCGATTGACGGCGGTCAGTCTTACAAATACTAAAAACACCAAAGGCACACTCATTTTCACTTGAGTGTGCCTTTTTTATGCGCTTTATTCAACGGAATGCCGCTCTGCATTTTTTGCGGGACCGCTATTTCTGCAGATCAAATTGAAGGCCGTGCAACAGAAACGGCGTCGCTGTTTTGAGGAATTCCTCCGGCGCCGCCGTACCGTTCCGCTTCCATTCAAGCGATGCGCCGTAAAGCCCCCAACTCAGCATGACGGCCGTGGTTTTGAGCGTCTCTTCTTTTTCCAGTCCGTATTGCGCTTTCAGCATTTTATTGAAAACCACTTCAAGCTGGTCCCGGATGATCTGGGCAATCGTGTCTTCGTAGCCCCGGTGGCAGCGGTTTGACAGCGACTGCTGGAAATCGGTGACGGCTTTGAACAAGTGGTTGAACACGTCTTCGTCCAATTTCTTGTGCTCGTATTCCGCTGAATTCAGATTGATCAGCAGCACTTCCGACAAGGCTTTTTCCAGCAAATCGTAGATGTCTTCAAAGTGATAATAGAAGGTTGCCCGGTTGATCATGGCTTCCGTTGTGATGTCTTTGACCGTGATGTCCCGAAACTCCTTGCTTTCCGACAGCTTGATGAACGAATCCATGATCAGCTTCCGCGTGCGGACAACCCGGGGATCCGTTTTCACTTGCACCATGTTCGCCACTCCTTTTCCGACAATATCTCCGGAGTGTCGGATAAGCGACACATCCCGGAAACTATTGGTGTTGTTGCTTTTCATTATGGCTTAGAATTTGGGTGTAAAGCAAACAAGCTAGCTTATAAATCCATAGAAAAGAGGAAAACGACATGACAAACAAACCGAATTTTGTATGCGACCTGGAAACCGGCGTCTGCGGTCCCGCTGACGAAGAGGAAATGGGGCTGATTGATTTCGGCCAGCCGAAAAAGACAATTACGCTTTATTACGTGACAGACCCGATCTGTTCGCATTGCTGGGCCATCGAACCGGTGCTCCGCCGCTTCACGGAACAGTACGGCCACTATTTCAAGTTCCAGACCGTGATGGGCGGCTTGCTGGAAAAATGGCATGACGGCCCGATCGACCCGGCGAACGGCATCTACAAACCCGCGGATGTGGCACCGCATTGGCGCGAAGTCGGCGAACATTCCCGGATGCCGATTGACGGATCTCTGATGGTCGACAATCCGGTCCAGTCGTCCTATCCTCCGTCCCGTGTCTTTAAAGTGATCCAGGAACAATTTACAGACACCAAAGCGAATGAATACCTGCGCCGTGCGCGAGAAGCCCTGTTCGCATTCAACGAAAACATCTCAGAAGATGCGGTCCTGATCGACATCGTCAATGGCATGGGGCTCGACGGACAGGCAATCATCCAACGAGCCAATGAACCCGCCGGCCAACAGCTGCTGTCGGAAGACTTCAGCTTGGCCAGAAGTTTAGGTGCCAGAGGGTTCCCGACAATCATCCTGGTCAACGAAGACAACAAAGGCGTCAAACTGGTCGGCGGCCGGCCGTATGAATCGTATGTCGACGGCTTGCAGAAAGTCCTGGGCGAAGAAGAGCTGCACGCCAAGCAGCCGAAGGCGTTATCCGCTTTGCTGAAACAAGAAGGGCTGCTTTTTGCCAAGGAAATTGAAGTGATGTATGAAGTGGACCCGAGTGGTCTTACGGCTTTTATTGAGAAAGAATTGCCATCGGAACAATTCGAACAAAAAGAAATTCTCGGGGAGTCTTATTTCACCCCGATTACAAAATAAGGAGGAAACAACATGGCATACCTGCTGCAAGTAGACTTCCAAATGGACGGACCTTTTGGAGATGAAATGGCTGAAGCATTCGCTGAGCTCGCAACAAGCATCACCGAAGAACCCGGCTTCAAATGGAAAATCTGGACAGAAAATCCCGAAGCCGGTGAAGCCGGCGGCATCTACCTGTTTGAAACAAAGGAAAGCGCTGAAACGTACATCGATATGCACGCGAAGCGGCTCGGCGGATTCGGCATCAACACGGTCAATGCCAAAATCTTTGCGATCAATTCGGCGTTGACAGACATCACAAAAGGTTCGATAAGCTGAGCGGTCTCAATCCCCTAGATGTGAAAATGAAATCATGCAAAAAGGTTCCGGCCATCAAACCGGAACCTTTTTGTTATGCTCTTGAATTATTTCCGACTCCCCGGCAATGCGGCTTTCGCAGAAACGAGCTCCTTCTCGACCAGCTCTTCCCAGAACGCAGCCGGAATTTTCGCTTCCAGTGCCTGCAGGTCTTCCTTGATGCGGTCCGGCCGAGTCGATCCGGTCACGACCGCTTTGACTGCCGGATGCGCAGTCGAAAATTGCAGCGCGGCATCTTTCAAATTCACGCCGTGGTTTTTCGCCACGTCGTGAAAACGGGCGACGCGTTCTTTAATCTCCGGTGTGATTTCCTTGTAGTCGAAATAGTCCCCGCCAAACAAGGCACCTGAGTTGAAGGCTCCACCGATGATGAGTCCGCCGTCATTTTTCTGCGCCAGCGGCATCATGCGCTCCAACGCCCGTTCGTGCTGAAGCAGCGTGTATTGAGTAGCAGACAAACTCAAATCCGGATGCGCTTCTTCCAGCTCCAGCGCCACTTCGATCGGTGTCGTTGTATTGACGCCAAGGCCCCATGCTTTAATGACCCCTTCGTCACGGAGGCGGTCCAGCACGTTAAAGGCGCCTTTTCGGGCTTCGTCAAATTTCGTAATCCATTCATCGCCCAAGAAATCCGGCGAAAGGTCATGTACAAACACCATATCCAAGCGGTCGGTTTTCAAGCGCTTCAGGCTGTCTTCAATCGATTGAAGCGTGCCGCTTTCGGTATAATCCGTCCGAATTTTGTTCTTGCGGCCATATTCAAACAATCCTTCTTTTTCCTCTTCTTCATCCAGAATGATGCGGCCGACTTTCGAACTCAGCAAATAGTCGTCGCGCTTATAGGAAGATAAAATCTCCCCGAGCCGCATTTCGGCGAGGCCTGCCCCGTAAAACGGCGCCGTATCAAAATACCGGATGCCTTCGTTCCAGGCCGATTGGATTGTTTCCATCGCTTCGTCTTCCGGTACTTCTCTGAACATATTGCCAAGCGGCGCAGTCCCGAGACCGAGTTTATTTTTAATCGTTACATCATTTTTCATCATTGGACACCTCTTTTGGAAAGTTGTTTTTAAATAAAAACACATACAAGTATCTACCCGCTGTCAATTTGAATAAACGGCCATTAGCAAGTCGAAGAGTTGGATTAGTTACTGAAAATCAAAGATAAATACCTCTCTTTTCAGTTTTGTATAAGATGTTCGTCCTATTGTCCTTCGTTTAACAATCGAGGCAAAGGGAACACTTAGAGAAACACTAATTTTAGGAGGAAATACTTTGCAAAACCACCAACTGTATGTGAACGGCAAGTACATCGAGTCCACAGGAACGGAATGGATCGACATCCTCAACCCGGCAACCGAAGAAGTGATTTCCAGAATTCCGAAAGGAACAAAAGAAGACGTCGACAAGGCGGTAGAAGCTGCTGACCAGGCACAAAAGGCGTGGGAACTGACGCCGAATATCGAACGCGGAAAAATCGTCCGGAAGCTCGGCGATGAAATTGCAAAACGGCGCGATACGTTCATCGACTTATTGCAGGAAGAACAAGGGAAAGATTACGAACTGGCAAGCGGCGAAGTGGATCTGGCGATCGACTACTTCCATTATATGTCCGAATGGGCCAGAAGAATCGAAGGCGAAATCGTGCCGAGCGACCGGCCGAATGAAAATATCCTTATTTATAAAAAGCCGATTGGCGTAGTAGCCGGCATCATCCCGTGGAACTTCCCGGTCTTCATCTTGGCGCGTAAAGTGGCGACGGCTTTGGTGACAGGTTGTACAATTGTCATCAAGCCGAGCCAGCAGACACCGAACACAACGATGGAATTCACCAAAATCGTGGATGCGATGGAAGAGATTCCGGCAGGCGTCTATAACGTGGTGATGGGCACCGGTTCAGAAATCGGCAACGCCCTCGCCTCCCACAAAAAAGTGCAGCTGATCACGATGACCGGCAGCGTCCAGGCCGGGACGAAAGTGATGGAAGCGGCGGCGCAGAACATCACCAAAGTCAATCTGGAACTGGGCGGCAAGGCGCCGGCCATCGTGACGCAAAACGCCGATTTGGATCTGGCAGCTGAAGCCATCACTAAGTCAAGGCTCGCAAACGGCGGCCAGGCCTGCACGAACGCTGAACGCGTCTACGTCCATGAAAGCGTGGCGGAAGCATTGACGGAAAAACTGATCCGCGCATTCGAGTCGAAAAAACTCGGCAATCCTCGGAAAGACAAAGACGTGGAAGTCGGTCCGCTGATCAGCGAAGACCGTTTGGAGACCGTCGAGGAAATGGTGCAGGAAGCGATGAAAGAAGGCGCAACCGTTGCGACGGGCGGCGAACGTCCGGATTTTGGCGGCGGCTTTTTCTACAAACCGACCATTCTGACAAATGTGAAACACGATTCTGCCATCATCCGGGATGAAATCTTCGGGCCGGTGCTGCCGGTTACGACATTCAAAACATTGGATGAAGCGATTGAAAAAGCGAACGACACCGTCTATGGCCTGTCTTCTTCTGTCTATACGAATGACTTGAACGAAGCGATGCGCGTCGTCAATGAAATGAAGTTCGGCGAAACGTACGTCAACCGCGAAAACTTTGAAGCCATCCAAGGCTATCATGCCGGCATGCGCCAATCCGGCCTTGGTGGAGCGGACGGCAAGCACGGCATGGAAGACTTCCTGGCAACGCAAGTCGTCTACATGCAGTATAAAAACGATAAACAATAAGCTGCAGGAACATCCGATAGGCACTGCCCCGAAAGTCCGGAAACCCGGCTTTTGCGGGCAGTGCCTTTTTCCTGAGCACTTCACTAAGGTTTTTATGCGTCGATTTGCTACACTGTTGAATGGAACAGATTAACGATAGAGGAGCGGTACATATGCAAAACGTAACAGGCAAAAACGCATTAATCACAGGAGCTGGAAGAGGCATCGGCCGGGCAACTGCGCTTGCTTTCGCAGCAGAAGGCATCAACGTCGGGCTTGTCGGACGCACGGCAGCCAACTTGGAAAAGGTAGTGGCAGAACTTGATCAATACGGCGTTAAAACAGTATTCGCTGTAGCGGACGTTGCAGACCCGGAAGCGGTCAACGCAGCCGTTGAGCACATCACAGCGGAACTCGGATCGATCGATATTTTGATCAACAATGCCGGCATCGGCAAATTCGGCAAGTTCCTGGAACTGTCGCCGGAAGAATTCAAAAGCATCATCGATACAAACTTGATGGGCGTCTACTACGTAACGCATGCCGTCTTGCCGCAAATGATCGAGCGCCAGTCAGGCGAAATCATCAATATTGCATCCACCGCCGGACAAAAAGGCGCACCGGTGACAAGCGCTTATAGCGCTTCGAAATTCGGCGTCATGGGGCTGACAGAATCGTTGATGCTGGAAGTCAGAAAACACAACATCCGCGTCACTGCCTTAACTCCGAGCACCGTAGCGACGGACTTGGCAATTGAAAGCAACTTGACTGACGGCAACCCGGACAATGTCCTTCAGCCGGAAGACTTGGCAGAAATGATGGTAGCGCAGTTGAAACTTCATCCCCGCGTGCTATTGAAATCAGCTGGCCTTTGGTCAACCAACCCGTAATAGTTTTTTCAGAACACCTCCGACAACTTCGGAGGTGTTTTTTTCGTGCCTGAAAATTTGCTGCAGATCCATTCGACGTTCCATGTCGAGCTATCGCTAGGAAAACAGCCAAAAAAAGGGTATATTTAATAGTTAAGTGAAAAAAAGTTCCATCCTGAAACTACATAGAAGGAGAAAATAATATGAACCAAACCATTACAAAACGTAAGAAGAGCCGTGCCAAAATACTGATGAAGGCGCTGCCTATTATCATCGGAGCGTTCATCACCGCATATGGACTTGAAGCCGTGCTGATTCCGAACAATGTATCGGACGGCGGCATCACAGGCCTCAGCATCGTCGGCTCGCAATTGTTTGAATTGCCTCTTGGCTTATTGATCGCCGTCTTAAACATCCCCTTCGTCTATTTGGGCTATAAGCAAATCGGACGAAGCTTTGCCATCTATTCGGTCATCGGCATCGCTTCCCTCGCCTATGCAACGACTGTCATGCACCACGTCCCAACCATTGTCGAAGGCGATACCTTACTCGTCACCGTCATCGGCGGGATCATCATCGGCGTCGGCATGGGGCTTGCCCTCCGGAACGGCGGAGCACTGGACGGCATCGATATGCTTGCTGTGCTGCTGTCGCGCAAATTGCCGTTCGGAACGAGTGACATGATTCTGTTCCTGAACGTCTTCGTCTTTATTGTCGTTTCATTTGTCTTCGGCTTGAAAGGCGCGTTTCTTTCCGGCATCGCGTATTACATCGCATCCAAAGTGATTCACTTGGTCGAAGAAGGATTCAGCGGCTCCAAAACTTATAAAATCATTTCGAAAGAGCCGGAGCTGCTCGTGCAGACCATCTACGACCGCCTCGGCCGAAATGCTACGTACAGCCTTGTCAAAGGTGCCTACACGAACGACGAATACAGAGAAATCACCTGCATCATCAACCGTCTTGAAGACAGCAAGATGAAAGAAATCATCTACGAAATCGACAAGAACGCGTTCATTGCCGTATACGACGTCGCCGAAGTCAGAGGCGGCAGCTTTACGAAGCGGGACATCCACTGATTTACAGAACAAAAAAGCGCCGAATTCTCTGTTTCAAGAGAATTCGGCGCTTTTGTTATTAAAAGTTTTTATGGCTTTCATTTCAGAATCATTGATAACGGACCTTGCGTTTAACGGGCTGCGTTCTCCCTATCTCCATTATACCCCATCTAAAAATCAATTTATAGACTACCTTTCCGTGAATTCGTGCCCTATACTGTAAGCATCAAAGGAGGCAGATCCATATGAATGAGAACAAAGAAGCCTTAGACCGCGGGCCTTTCTTCCACGGAACGAAAGCCCAGTTGGCGATTGGCGATTTGTTGGAGGCGCAAAACCAATCCAACTACCAGGACAAGAAATCCAATTACATCTATTTCACCGCCACCTTAGAAGCGGCAAAATGGGGCGCCGAACTCGCTGCCACTGATGCTAAAGAGAGAATCTATCTTGTCGAACCTCTGGGAGAATTCGAGAACGATCCGAATTTGACTGACAAACGCTTTCCCGGCAACCCGACCCGTTCGTACCGTTCGAAGTCGCCGCTGAAGATCGTTGCGGAACTTGGTGCTTGGGAACGGCATACTGATGACGAAATCAATCACATGCTTTCTTCCCTAAAGGCTTTGCGGGAACAAGGAAAAGCGATTATCCTGGATTGAACTTCTAATGGGAGGTGGATATTTTTATTCATTTGACTACGCTGAAAACAATCCATTTAAAGAGCCGCCCTTTCTTTTCGAAACGGCGGCTCACCTTTTTCATTTATGCTTTTCTCTCCCACCTGTTAATTGCTTCATCTCCCGGAATTCCAATTGATTAGCAATCACCACATTGCCTTTCTTCGCCCCACTCTCTACATAGCGGTGTGCTTCGCGCAGCTGTTCCAGCGGAAATACTTGATCAACAACCGCCTTGAGCTTGCCTTCTGCCAACAGTTGGTTCAGCTCGCGCAAATCTTGGGAGTTGTAGCTAGCTGCCCCTGCTATGATTTTCCGGCCGCCTTTTTTCGTCAGCCATAGCCTCCGGAACATTTGGCTAAGGCTCGGATTGCCCATCAGGTAAATGCCTTTCGGTGTCAATGCGTTGACGGTTTTGGTAAAGGGACTCTTTCCCGCGACATCAAAAATTACGTCATAGGTTTCGCCAGTTGCCGTAAAGTCTTCCTGCCGGTAATCCATTACGCGGTCTGCACCAATGGATAAGAGCCTATCCAATTTTTCCTTGCTGTCGATGGCCGTCACTTCAGCGCCTGCATATTTGGCGAGCTGAACAGCCACCGTGCCGATGCTGCCGCCGGCTCCGATGACCAGTACTTTTTGGCCCGCCTGGATTCTCGCTTTTCGGAGAAAAAACAAGGCATTCATTCCACCAGTCGGGATCGTGGCTGCTTCTTTAAAACCGATTGCTTCCGGTATCCGGGCGATTGCGGAGCTGCCGGAAAGACACAAATACTCGGCATACGCCCCGAGCTTCAAACCCGTCGCACCGTAGACACGGTCGCCTTTCTTGAATAGCGTCTGTCCGCTTCCTAGGGCTTCAACTTCCCCGGCAAATTCCTGTCCGAGTACGTTCACTCTCGGTTTCCGCAAACCGAAAAACAGCCGCAGCGGAATCCACAGCAGCACCGGAAATTTAAAGCTCCGGATTTCGCAATCTCCGGCCGTGACGGTGGATGCGTGAACTTTGATCAGAATTTCACCGGCTTTTGGCACCGGCTTGTTGAGCTGTTGAAGCTCCAACACTTCCGGCGGACCGTACCGGGTGCAAACCATGGCTCGCATATTCCATCCCCCTTTTCTAAGCGAAAACCTGACGAATACTTAATCGGACTGCGGTTCCGAACTCTCTACCGGCCCTTCGAACACCTGACGCAATTCGGCCATCCCTTCACCATTGCCGATTGGATCCGGCAGCCTCATCGCCCATTCAATCGCCTCTTCTTTCGATGCCACGTCAATCAAAAAGAAACCGGAAACAAGCTCGTTGGGATTTGGAAACGGCCCTTCGGTCACCACCGGCTTTTCTCCAGGATTTGCGTACGAAAGGCGAATTCCATTCGAACTGGGATGAAGCCCTTTTGCCATCACCCGAACCCCCGCATCCATCAATTCTTTGTTATACCGCGACATGGCTTCCATCAGCTCATTACTTGGAAGCTTCCCTGCTTCTGAAGTGGGTGATGCTTTGATTATCAGCATAAACAGCATGGCAATTCCTCCTTCTTAAAGTTTTTGCCTTTTTCTTCTTAATAAAATTCAAGACGGGCTTGCTCAATCCCTTTTTCCCAATCCATTATTCATCCCTAAGCAGGAGCCTTAGCCTTCCTTCCGTGAAACTTTTCAAAGCACCATCCGTATGCTTATACAAGAGGTGATGGATCATGAAACGAAAAATTATTCCATATGTACTAGCGTTTTTCTTAGTGGGACTGATTCCGGCGCAAGTCTATGCGATCGACTTTGACATTTCAGAAGTGCAGATTGATGCGCAATTGAACGCAGACGGCACCGCCGATGTCATGGAGCAATTCACGTACGAATTCGACGACGACTTTAACGGCATTACCCGCAGCCTAATCGAGAAAAAAGGAACAACGATCGCTAATTTCTCGGCTTCCGAAAACGGCAAACCCTTGAAAGTGGAAATCGAAGACGGCGTTTACCAGATCCACCGCGAAGGGGACGACGGCGAAACGATTCAAATTGAGTTGAATTATGAGATTTCGAACGCAGTGGAGAAGTTCGAAGACGGGGCGCAGTTTTATTGGGCATTCTTTGACGAAAGCAACGAAAGCGAATACGGCGACTTGACGATTGCCGTCACTCCGCCCGCTCCCGCTGAAAATACAGAAGCTCTCGGCTACGAAGAAGCGTACGGCACAGAACGCATTGCAGACGACGGCACCGCACTGTTCGAACTGGGCTACGTGCCGGAAGGTGAAAACGCCGATGTGCGGGCAGTCTTTGAGCCCGAACTGTTTCCGGGTGCCGAGACGCTAGCCGGTACAGTCCGGGACGATATCGCGAAGGACCGCGAGAACCTGGAAAACGAAGCGGCGGCTTTTGCCAAGAACCAGCAGACCGCACGCAATGTCGGAATTCCAGCCATTGTGATTGGCGGGGTGTTCCTGCTGATTGGAACATTTGCTTTGTGGTTCCGCGCATACAAACGGAAACGGCAAATCCGCAATTACCCATACGAATTTTTCGTACCAAAAGAATCGATGAGCATTCCGGCCCTGCTTTACTTTACAAACTCGGTATTCCTGTCGCCGAACGCGATTTCGGCAGCCATTCTGGAGCTTATGCGTAAAGGCAATATCCGGCAGCTCGCGGAAGACCATTTCGAGCTGGTCCACCGGAAAACCGACCATGACCATGAAGCTGTACTGATTGAGCTTTTATTCGACCAAATTGGCGATGGCCGGGAATTCAAACTCAGCGGAGTGGAACAATTCACGAAAAACGAAGACAACCATGCCGCTTATAACGAAGCTATTGCCAAATGGAATAAAGGCGTTGCCCAGGAAGTGAAAGCGAAAGGCTTTTACGAGAAGCACACGATGCTGCGCTGGACGGCTGGCCTCCTGAGTGCCGCGTTCATCGGCCTCGCCATCTATAGCGGCATCTACGAGCTGTTCCCTTGGATGGCTGCTTCAATTGTCCTTGCGATGGCAGCTTTTGGCATTGCCATCAGCTACTCGCCTATCACATTCGAGGGGCATGAAATCCGCCGCAACTGGCGTAAAATGAAAGAGGCCATGCAAAACTTGCCAGCTAACCAGTGGGACCGGCTGAAGACGGATGAAAAACAGCGTGCCTACGCTTACCTGCTCGGCAGCGACCCGAAAACCGCGGAACGGAAAGCGGCGACCTTCACTTCCGCCGAATCGGCCGCAGACGATTCCAGCTTTGTCATGAACCCGATATTCATGACTGCCATTTTTGTCTCAGCCGGTTCGACCACTACAGCCAGCGCAAGCGGCGGATCGGTTGGTTCCGGTGCGGGAGTCGGCGGCGGTGGCGGTGGATCGGGTGCCTTCTGACCCGGGTACGAAATTCATTCCAGATAAACAACACAAAGCCAACTTCGGTATCCATCCCGAAGTTGGCTTTTCCTATGCTCTATTTTTCACTGTATTTCGCCATAAAAAACATCCCAAAACCAGATTATTAACCCTAACTTTTGGGTTGGAGTACCACAGCATACTGATTTATCAGTCGTTTTTTGCTGCACCACGCGGTCCCTTGTTTTTCTTCCAAACCCTGCCAATCACTTTAAGGAAAAAGACTAGCAAAATAGCAATCGGAATCATCCAGAGCAAGAACTGCCAAAAAGGCATTTCGGTTCTTGGATAGACAAATGTGCCGAGCATTGCACCTGAAAAGGCGAGCAGGAAATTAATGAACGGATCCACTTTTTTTGAGAAAATCGGCTCTTTCAGCCAGCGAATGATTTTCGTTTTGTTGTCCATATGCGCCTCCTTTGCAATCAAACCTGTTTGCGTTTCCTTTTATCCAATGCTGGATAAATGAATGCATAAGTGAGAAATCCGGCGATGGCCATCCCGATCACCAAAGTCCAAGATGGTTCCCCGCCATTCAATATAGCTGATACAATAATCGCAATTACGCCGTATACGACTGTTCCAAGGACGGTATCTTTAACCCGTTTGTTCAAAAAATCCCTCCTGCGTGACTGGCTTCTCTTTTACCCATACCCTTCTCTTTTTATTAAAAACTGATTACGCTCAATGAAAAACTGATTTCTTACAGTCTCGGCAGTTCTCGCGCTCTTTTCTGATAAGCAAAAAGTTCCTTCTCCTGTTTCACTTTTGAGCATTCATTTTGACAAACTTCTTTTCCTAATATAACTTTAGAATTAATCCCTAGTAAACTTATCAACTTTTATTAGAATACGTTAAACTTTTGGAGGAAATTATGAAAGCAATTTGGAAAGCCTATTTAGACACATCGTTAATTTTAAAAATCACTATCGCTCTTGTTCTGGGCATTGGGGTCGGGCTCGTTTTCGGAGAAGATGCCACGGTGCTTGCACCGTTTGGCGATCTGCTTCTCAGCTTATTGACGTTCCTGATCATCCCGCTTATTTTGTTTACACTGATTGTCGGCGTGAACCAGACCCACATCGGCGACCTCGGACGCATGGGCGGCAAAGTGTTCATTTACTACACCTTAAGCTCCGCATTTGCCATCATCGTCGGCCTTGCAGTCGCGAGCATTTTCCAGCCGGGCACCGGCATGCAGCTCGATGGCAGCGAAACCTTTGATGTGCCTGAAAATCCGGGCATCGTCAGTGTACTCTTGAATATCGTCCCGTCCAATATTTTTACAGCGTTCAGTGAGCTGAATCTGCTTGGCATCATTTTCACGGCGTTCGCCTTCGGAATTGCCATTTCCTATATGCGCAGCTCCCACGAACTCGGCGAACTGGGCAACCATCTTTATAAATCCATCGATGCTTTGAACGAAGCGACGCTGCTGATTTTAAAAGTTATTCTTCAATATGTGCCGATCGGGGTATTTGCCATCATGGCAAAAACGGTCGGCAGCCAGGGGCTGGATACGCTCTTTTCTTTAGGCGAGATGATTCTTGTGCTCTATGCCGCACTTGCGGTACAAATTGTCATCTACACGGTGCTGTTGATCCTATTCAAAATAAAACCGGGCCGCTTCTATAAATATGCACGTACGCCGATGCTTACGGCGTTTGTTACGCAAAGCAGCTCCGGCACCCTGCCGCTGACCTTGACCGCGGCGAAAAATCTCGGCTTGTCGAAAAGCCTTTACGGCTTCAGCATTCCGCTTGGGGCAACGATCAATATGGACGGTGCCGCAATCCGGATCGCCGTTTCCGCGGTGTTCGCCGCCAACTTGGTCGGCGATCCGCTGAGCCTTTCGGATATGCTAATGGTGGTACTCGTCGGAACGCTTGCGTCCATCGGAACGGCAGGCATTCCTGGAGCCGGCATTGTCATGATTGCAACCGTCTTTGTCCAGCTCGGCTTGCCAATCGAAGCCGTGGCGCTGCTCACAGCGATTGACGCACTCGTCGGAATGGGCTGCACCGCTTTGAACGTGACCGGCGACCTGGTCGGAACTGCTTTGATCGATGAAAATGAAAAGAACCGAAAAACAGCAAAAGCATAACAAAAAAAGCTCCTTGGCCAAAATGGCCAAGGAGCTTTTCACATGCTTATTCAGCGTTAACGTTTTCCGGTTCTTCGATCGCCACCATTTTGTACGTAGACATCAAGTTCCAAAGCGGTCCTGGAATGTCGAGCTTGCCGATCATATCATGCGGAATGGTTTCGTTGATGTCGCCTTCTTTGCCTTGCTTCACTTTTTCGGCCCATTCCGGGTCGACCAGCACTTGGCGTCCCATTACGACGATGTCGGCGCCTTCTTCGAGCGCTGCGACGGCGTGCTCCGATTTAGTGATGCTTCCGACAACCACAAACGCCACACGTCCGGCAATTTGCTTGGACAAGATCTCTACGATGCTGCCTTCTGTTTCTTCATTGTGTGGACGCTTTTTGAAATCCATTAGCGAGACATGAAGGTAATGGATGCCGCCTTCGATCAACTTCTCTGTCAGGACTTTTGTTTCTTCAATTGTATAGCCGATGCCCAGCTCGCCGTATTCTTCCGGCGACAGGCGGTAGCCGATGATGAAGTCGTCGTTGGCGAATTCCGCTGCCACACGCTTCACTTCGGCAAGAACCGCAAGCGGGAACTTCATGCGGTTTTCCAGGCTGCCGCCCCACTCGTCTTCCCGGAGATTGGTCACTTCCGATACGAACTGCTGGATCAGGTACGTGTTGGCGCCGTGGATTTCCACTCCGTCAAAACCGGCTGCAATCGCGCGGCGCGTCGTTTCGCCGAAGTCGCGGATGATCGCTGTGATTTCTTCCCCTGTCAGTGCACGCGGTGCCGGCTTTTCAGCAGAACCTCCGACAGCACTCGGTGCCACGGTTTCGTTTGCCGCGATCAATTGCGGCTGCCCTTGGCGTCCGCCGTGCTGCATTTGCAGGATTGCTTTGTTGCCATTTGCTTTCATCGCTGTCGCTAGCTGCGTCAAACGCGGCATGACGTCTTCATCGAATGCCACGAATTGCCCCGGGAACGCGATGCCGTTTTCCGAAACTGCGATACACGCGGAGATGAACAAGCTGCCGATGTTCGAGCGGCGGCGGTAGTAAACCAGTTCTTCGTCCGATACCGTGCCGTCCGGATTTCCGGAGTATGTAGTCATGGGCGCAACGCCTAACCGGTCGTTTAATACGACACCGTTCGGCAAGGTGATTTCTTCGAATAATGCTTTATATTGTGGATTCATAGTAATTAATTCCTCTTTTCTTTTATTGGGTCATTTATCCAAATTAGCATAAGCTCCCAGTGACTACAAGAATTCTAGCTCGGCTTGGAAAACGGTGAAAGTTGATGGGGATAAAGTATACGCACTTAAGCTCATCATAATGGTTCTCCCCGCCGCCTCCATCCCTTACAATGGAATAAGAGAGGCCGGACAGAAGGCGGAATTCAGCCGGCTAATGTAAAATGAAGATAAACAGACGGAAGATCGAATGCTGCTTACAGGAGATCAGCGAAAAAGAAGCCGCAGTAATGGCGTAAGCACTGGCCCTTACAGCCCAACATGTCCTGAAAAAAGATCAGTCTTTTTGCAACAGAGAGCGAGGTTCACTTGAATGGAAGATAAAATGGAGCAATTATTGACCATCGAAAAAGTATTGAATAATAATGTGGTGATTGCCCGCCACGATGCTTATAAAGAAGTCGTATTGATCGGAAACGGCCTCGGCTTTAACCGGAAAAAAGGAGACGTCATTTCGTTTGGCCATGCCGACAAAACCTTCCTGCTGCAGGATGAGGCGGAAAAAGAACAATACGTCAACCTGATTCCGCATATTGATGAAGACCTGATTGCTTCCATCAATGAATGGCTGGTGTTCATCGAGGAGAACATGGGCAAAAAGCTCAACGAACACATTCATGTGGCCTTGACCGATCACTTGTCTTTCGCCATTACACGGGCAAAGAAAAACATCCAGTTCTCCAATCCGTTCCTGCTGGAGATTGAAACGCTGTACCCCAAAGAATACCGGGTGGCAAAAGACGTGGTAAAAGAAGTGGAAACCCGTATGGGCGTCGTGTTTCCTGAAGGGGAAATCGGTTTTATCGCCCTCCATATCCATAGTGCGGTGACCGACAAAGCCTTGCGCGATATCAACCGGGACCACGCACTCATCTCCCGGCTGACGGAACTGATCCAAAGTGAATTGAAAGTCGACCTGGTCAAAGACAACGTCAATTACCACCGCTTAATCCAGCATCTGCACCGGGCAATCGACCGCGTCCATCAAGGCGAAGCGCTTGGCGAAGAAAATAAACTCCAAGAGGTGTTGAAAGCCGAATACCCCGTATGCTATAATCTGGCTTGGAAGCTGATAAAAGTTATGCAAAACCAATTGAACAAGCCCGTAGACGAAGCGGAAGTGCTTTATCTGACGATTCATCTGCAGCGCTTGACCCACCCAAACTAATTCATACGTGTTACTGATTCGATCAGGCATGAGTATGAAAAGGTGCAACGGTTAATCCAAGGGGGACCTCCCTCTTTTTACCCGTGCCTTTTCTGCTCATGCCTTTTTTTGTGGTTGAATTGCCATCCCGCTTTATCCGCTCTACCCATTCAATAAGGAGGAATTATAATGTCTTTTAATTTATTCGGTACACTTCAAAAAGTCGGAAAGGCATTGATGCTGCCTGTGGCACTTTTGCCTGCAGCCGGAATTTTGCTGGCTTTCGGCACAAGCTTTTCACAAGACACGTTTGTGGAAGCGGTCCCATTCTTCGGTGCTTCCTGGATCCAGTCCCTGCTCTACGTCATGGCGGAAGCCGGCGGTGTGGTTTTTGACAATTTGCCGCTGCTCTTTGCAGTCGGCGTCGCAATCGGCCTTGCCGGCGGAGACGGTGTCGCAGGGCTCGCTGCCATCATCGGCTACCTGATCATGAACGTCACCATGAAAGCGTTCGGCGGCATTACTGCGGAGATGACGACGGACCCGGCATACGCCATGGTCCTAGGAATTCCCACATTGCAGACCGGCGTATTTGGCGGAATCATTGTCGGGATTCTGGCAGCCGCCATGTACAATAAATTCTTCAATATCAACTTGCCGCAATTTCTCGGCTTTTTTGCAGGAAAGCGTTTTGTTCCGATTATCACGGCGTTCTCCGCTTTGCTTCTCGGCATTGCCATGTTCCTGGTATGGCCGTTCGCACAGAATGGCTTGAATGCACTGTCCCACTTCATGCTGGAAACCAACCGCACACTTGCTGCCTTTGTTTTCGGGGTGATTGAACGGGCGTTGATTCCTTTCGGGCTGCACCACATCTTTTATTCGCCGTTCTGGTTTGAGTTCGGCTCTTACACAAATGCTGCAGGCGAAATCATCCGCGGCGACCAGCGCATCTTCTTTGAGCAGCTGCGGGACGGTGTGGATTTCACAGCCGGCACGTTCATGACCGGTAAATTCCCGTTCATGATGTTCGGCCTTCCGACAGCGGCGCTTGCCATTTACCACTGCGCACGTCCGGAACGCAAAAAAGTGGTTGGCGGTATCATGGCGTCAGCCGCTCTGACTTCTTTTTTGACAGGCATCACCGAACCGCTTGAATTTGCGTTTTTATTTGTTGCACCGGTCTTGTTCGGAATCCACGCGATATTCGCGGGACTGTCGTTCATGACCATGCATTTGCTTGATGTGAAAATCGGCATGACCTTCTCCGGCGGCCTGATCGACTTCCTGCTCTTCGGCGTCATGCCGGGCAAAACGGAATGGTTCTGGGTCATTGTCGTAGGTCTATTCTTTGCCGTCATCTACTATTTCGGATTCCGCTTTGCCATCCAGAAGTTCAATTTGATGACACCTGGCCGTGAAGACGAAGAAGAAGACGAAGAAAGCGGAGAAGCTGTCGGCGACCTGCCGTATGAAATCCTGGAAGCGATGGGCGGCCAACAGAACATCACCCATCTGGATGCCTGCATCACACGCCTGCGCGTCAGTGTAGAGGACAAAGGCCAGGTCGACAAGAACCGCTTGAAAAAGCTCGGGGCTTCCGGCGTCATGGAAGTCGGCAACAACATCCAGGCGATTTTCGGCCCTGTCTCGGATAATTTGCGCGGACAAATACAGGATATCATCAACGGCAAAACGCCGCGCACGAAAACAGCTGCATCCAATGTGATCAACCAGGCAAAAGACGGCGGAGACGCAATCGTCCGTTTGGATGCGCTTGACTTCAGAAGCCCGATCACGGGAGACATCCTGCCGATCACTGATGTGCCGGACCAGGTATTTTCCGGACGCATGGTGGGAGATGGATTTGCGATCAGACCTTCAGAAGGCAAAGTCGTTTCTCCCGTGAACGGTGAAATCGTCACGTTGTTCCCGACCAAACACGCAATCGGCATTAAAGCGGACGACGGCACGGAACTCTTGATCCATATCGGCATTGACACCGTCCACCTGAAAGGCGAAGGCTTCACGTCCCGCGTCGAACAAGGCGATTTGATCGAACAGGGGCAATTGCTGATGGAAATGGACCTTTCCTATATCGGAGAACATGCACCGTCCATCATCACGCCGATTGTCTTCACGAACCTTCAAGAAGGCCAATCCGTAAAGATCAAAACATCCGGCCATGTTGAGGCAAACGCCAAAAACATCGTTGAAATCACTGGCGGAACCGAAGAAATCTAAAGCAATTTAACAACTCCAAAGCCGGATCGGCGCGAATCTATTCGTATCGATCCGGCTTTTTCAATAAGAAGCTCGGCCATCAAAATGATTTGGAGGATGACAAGCATGAAACTACTGACATTGAATGCCCATGCCTGGCATGAAGAAAACCAGCTGGAGAAGATCCGCCACTTGGCGGCAGCCATCCAGGAAAACGATTATGACGTCATCGCGCTGCAGGAAGTCAATCAGTCGCTCGGAAAAGAATCGGAAGAACACATTGTAGAACCCGACAATTACGCATTGGTGCTGCTTCAGGAAATGGAGAAGCTCGGTGTGACCGGCTATACGATGGTCTGGGGCTTTTCCCATCTCGTGTATGGCAAGTATGAAGAAGGCCTGGTGATCCTGACGCGCCATCCGGTCATTGAAGAGCATTCGTTCTTCGTCAGCCAAGACACCAACAAGCATTCCCATAGTACCCGTAAAATTGTCGGAGCCACCATCCGCTTCGATGGCCGGCCGCTCACCTTCTACTCCTGCCACACCGGCTGGTGGCATGACCCGGAAGAACCGTTCAAATACCAAGCCGACCAGCTGCTTCAGCACATCCGAAAAGATGTGCCGGTGTTCCTGCTGGGCGATTTCAACAACAACGCCGCACTTAAAGGCGAAGGCTATGCGTACTTGATGGAACACGGTTTGTACGACACCTATACACTGGCGGAAGAAAAAGACGACGGCATCACCGTGAAAGGGAAAATCACCGGCTGGAGCGAGAACAAGGAAGACCTTCGCATCGACCTGATCCTTTCAACGGAAGCTGTGCGCGTTAAGTCGTCGCGGGTCATTTTTAATGGGAGCCATAAGCCGGTGATATCGGATCATTTCGGGGTGGAAGTGGAGCTGGAATTGGTGAATTGAACACGATGAATAAAACGAAGAGCATATCCGGCAAAATACCGGATATGCTCTTCATTCTTTTTGTTCAGAAGTAGTACCCCACATGTGGAAACAGTGAATCAACTTTTCCGGTATTTATCTTCAATCACCCTATGGTTTTCATGATGGATCTTATCCCACTCCGTTTTTTTGTACATCCGGCTTTTCAGTCTTCCATTCATGCGGTCTGGGTCATATTCTTTGAAGGACTGGCTGTCTGCCCAAGTCTTCATTTCTTGGTGCTCCGGATGCTGTGGATCGCGGTAAATTTGGAGGAACTCATAAAATGCATGAATGCCGCCCACATCTTCCGGTGGTGCCGTCTCTGCTCCGTCCAGCAGTGTTGGAAATCCGAAATAATAGTCTTCCACAATCGATTCCAGTTGAATCCGAAATTCCCAGCCGTCCCCAAAATCGTACCGATACAGAAGCTCGCCATGCTTCTCTAAATATTCATCAATCTTGATGCCTGAAGGTTTCCTTACCGTTGTCGAAAGGCGTTTTTGATAAGCTTCTTCAAAGCGTTTATGCGCCGGCTCCATATTCTTCAGCCGCTCTGAGAACTCTGTGCGATTTTTTTTGAAATACTGATGCTCGAGGTACGCTTCCTCATCATTCGTCACCCGAATGTTGTCCTCTTCTAAATCGAACTCAAACAGATGATATGCTTCATAAGGATAGCCGCTTTGGAAATTCGTCACCTGCTGGATGATGTCATGCAGCATATTGAAAGTCGCTCCTGCCGGCATAATCACTTGTCGCCAAATCAGCGGATCGGAATGTTCTAATTCGATTTTGATGATGTAAGATTTCATTATGAGTTTCCTCCACTTTTAAAATAGAACGTTATTCTTTATCATACCAAGAATATATCTAAGGCGCTCTCAGCATTTGTAATTTTCTTGTTGTAAAACTCGGAATAGCCGCTTTTCTTGCAGCCCTGCTTTTCCATAGCTATTCTACCTTTAAGAATAAATAGGGTATTTCCAGACATTTGGCCTTCTTTCTTAAATTCACCACCCGGTCTTGATTCTCCTATCCAGAAAGAGCCAATTTCTCTTATTCTCTAAATAACTCATAGACTCCGTACAATCTATTTCCTTAAATAACAAGAAAAAACCATACGCCAAATATTAAAGAAGCGGGTATGGCAAAGCATTAAATATAAACTGAAGTGCAGTATCGAAATTATTTCAAGGTATTTTTCATGCAGGAACCTTCTTCACCTCACCGATGATTTTCCTTCCAATCCCAAGTATGAGAAAGGCAGTCACCCACAAGATCAATGCAGAACCGAAGCCGACAATCACCATATAAGCGTTTGCTTCATCGTCTCCAAATACCAGATTCTCCGGAATAAAAAGCCATGTAAACAAAGCGAGCAAGCACAGTAAGAGGCCTGTAGCATAATAGAGCTTTACCCCGAAAAGAGATGCGAGGGGAAGAAAATGGAGACCGACAATTACCGCGACAAGAATCGGAATCAAATTCAAATTTCCGGTGGCATTGCAGAGAACGATGACAGCCGCAATCAAGACTCCTTCAGCAGCAAAAATTAAATTGAACTTCAGCAAATGCCGCTTGCCGGGTTTTTGGCCGCCTCCCGGAAACCGGCGCGCTGAGCGCATCAATAAGAAACCGGCCACGCAGAAGCCCACCCCCACCAAAATGGCGATTGCCAGTAACCAGCGTGTTGTGCCTGCCGGTTTTTGCAAACCCATGATCCCTGTATAAGCCCATAATACACCAAAAATCGCCATGAAAAACACGCCGTTTGCTGTTCCGTGTACCGCTGCTTTCGGTGAAAGTTGACCATCTGCCGCCATATTCTTCCTCCTTTGCTTCGTTATAAGGAATTATACCCCTGCCTGCAACTATCAATCCTTTTGTCCTATAGCCTTAATAAAACTTAAAAGCCGCCATTTCAGAATTGCCAACTTCTGAAATGGCGGCTTTTATTTGTCTCATAGAGTCAAGAACGCCCTTCTCCCGTATGTTTATAGAAAAGTGCATTCCCGTTCTTAATAAATCTCCACACCGCTGCTATCAAAAAGATGACGATGCCGGCAATCAAAAGTCCTTGGATGGCTGTCGCCAGCTCGGGGTCGACCCGGCCGCTTCGATACGAACCGTAGATTCCGAAGAACGCCCATGCCAAAGGCAGCGGGTAGGCAGCGTTTTTGTACCGCGAGATGTAGATGAGCACGAACGCAATCGCAACCACCAAGATGATCAGCGTCCAAACTGAATAGGAAATGCCGAAACCGTTCCACTCCAGTTGTACCAATAACAGCGAAGTGTTGACGACAGTCGCGATGGTCACCCATGCACAGTAAAGCGTGAAGCTAAGCCCTGCCAAGGTCGCTGGGACTTCAAAGCGATGCGTATAGATTTTCCCGATGATGACGAGCAACGAGAACAGCAAGCCGATGATCAAAAGCGTCGAGATGAATAATCTCTCATACGAGAATGCGACGATCCAGGCCATGTTGAATACCGAGCTCAAGATAAACCACGGCGAAATCAACAGCACAAGCTTGCTGACTCCCGCATCTTTCCGTTTGATCAACAAATAAACCAGCGTAATCAACACCAGACTATAAATGACGCCCCAAATCGAAAACGTAAACGGCGCCGGAGAAATCAGCGTCATGTACTGGTCAGAGATGTCCCCTTGGCTTTGTCCGTTGAAAAAACCGGAAGAGCCGAGGTAATTGACGCCGAGCGTCAAAAAATAAAAAACCAGATTTAGTATCGTAAACAGCGTTACTTTTTTCAGCGTGCTGTCATTCATGATGACCCCATCCTTTCCTTATTTTTTGTTGCCTAAAGCTTTTCATTAGCATTTTACAATCGTCCGTCCGAGATGCTGTCCGTTCTTGATGGCATCAATGGTGCCTGGCACTTCTTGGAGCGAAATCTCGTCTACCAACGTCGTTCCGGCAATGTTCCAGTCTTTCGCCATTTTCGCCCAAATCGCCGGGCGCTTGTCGATTGGCACATTGACTGAATCGATGCCGAGCAAATTGACGCCTCGCAGGATAAACGGCAAGACAGTCGCTTTCAGCTCAACACCCGCTGCCATGCCGCACATGCTCATGCTGCCGCCGTAGGAAAGCTGCGGGATCAACACGGAAGTGATGTCCCCGCCAACCGTATCCAGGATATAATCGAATTTCTCTTTGTTCAACGGCTTTTTCAATTCGCCCAAGTCGTCCGGGAAAATGACCGCATGCGCGCCGAGAGATTTCGCCACTTCTTCTTGATGGTCTTTTCGGACCAATGCCGTGATGTTTCCGTAGCCGATTTTTTCAAGCAGCTGCAGCGCAACGCTGCCGACACCGCCGGTCGAACCGGTCACCAGGATTTTCGGATCGTTTTTCGGATCCATGCCGTTTTTCTCCAATGCCAGGATCGACAAGGCCGCCGTGAATCCGGCGGTTCCGAAAACCATGGCGTCCCGTAAGCTTAAGCCTTCCGGCAATGCGACCACCCAGTCTGCAGGCACGCGGGCATATTCGGAAAATCCGCCGGTATGGCTCATGCCCATTTCAAATCCGGTAACGATGACTTCCTGCCCTTTTTGTAAACGGGAATCGGCCGACTCGACTACCGTACCGCTCAAATCGATGCCCGGAATCATCGGATAGTTCCGGATGACGCCGCCTTTTTTCTGCACCGCCAGCATGTCTTTGTAGTTGATCGACGAATACGCCACTTGGATGGTGACATCCCCCTCTGACAATTGGTCCTCGCCTATTTGTTCCACGCCGTAAACCACTTCGTCTTCCTGTTCTTTCACAACGATCGCTTTAAAATTATTCATGTCTTTACCCCTCCTCTCCCTTCTCTTCCCTTATTGGCTTTGCGGCAAAACTGTTTTCCAGCAAAACCCTGCCAAAAGGGAATAAAAAACACACCCGCCAGTGTCTTGCGACGGGTGTGTTATTGCTTATCTTAAAACTCTTCATGCGTTGCTGGGTCCATATCAAACAAGCGACCATCCGGACGTGTCAAAGCAGCGATTTCAGCCATTTCATTTTCGTTTAAAACAAAATCAAAAATCTCCAGGTTTTCCCGCTGCCGCTGAGGCGAAGTGGATCTCGGAATTGAAACAGAGCCGATCTGGTACTGCCAGCGCAGCACAATTTGGGGAACCGTCTTGTTGTGGTTTCCAGCGATTTTTTGGACCGTTTCATTCGACAGAATATCCGCAGCCCGGGCAATCGGACTCCATGACTGGGTTTGGATATTGTGTTTCTGGTGAAAGTTCCGTTGTTCTTCCTGATTGAAGAACGGATGCAGTTCCACCTGGTTCAGACTCGGCGTGACCCCGGTCTCTCCAATAATGCGCTCCAAGTGTTCCGGCAGGAAGTTGCTGACGCCAATCGACCGGACAAGCCCCCATTTCTGCGCATCAATCAAGGCTTGCCACGCTTCCACGTATTGGTCCTGATTCGGAAGCGGCCAGTGGATCACATACAGGTCAAAATAATCCAGGTTCGAACGGTACAAGGATTCCTGAATCGCCACCAAGGCTTTCTCGTAATTGTGGTAGCGGCCCGGCAGTTTGGACGTCACCCAGATGTCTTCACGGGAAATGCCGCTGCGCTTGATGCCTTCCCCGACAGCACCTTCGTTCTCATAATTATAAGCCGTATCAATCAGCCGGTAGCCGGCATTGATGCCGCTGCTGACGGCGTTCGCCCCGGCATTTCCCCAAAGCCCGTATGTACCAAGTCCAGTAACCGGCAGCACCGTTCCATCATTCAACGTCCATTCTGGTATTGTTCCTTCCATTCCCAACCACTCCTCTCGTTTCTGTTTTAAGCGTACGCTTCCTTGATTCCAAACTCAATCGATTCAATCTCTTTGCATCTGTATCGGCATTTTCTAGGAATGGCTCTTTTCTGCTTTGCTGTAAAATTCGTAAGCAAAGTAGCCGGCCAGCAGCCCAATTCCAGCACCGAGCGGAATAGCCATGGACAACGAAACGGGGAAGAAGAGACTGATTAGCACTCCGCCTGCACTTCCGACAATCAGACCGAGCGGAATCAAGCTGTCCAACAGCGTTTGAGCTTCCGTTGTTTCTTTCTTGCCGAGCATGCCTCGCTTCTGTTTCGCTTTCAGCCGACTGATTACAAATAAAGCGATTGCTCCTACAATGACAATTGGCAACACAATGAGGATGATGTCTATAACCGGCTCCATCTAAAAACTCCCTTCCTGAGTGTTTCGACTCCGGGGCCACAAATGAGAAATCTTTTTTCTCTAATCAAATGACTCATTTTTTGTAAAAGAAATCCGCTCTATCGATGAATAGAACGGATTTTGTCTGTAGGTTCAAGTTGTTAATCGTCACTTCGCCAAGGCGATTTTGATATGCTCCAAATGATGCTCTTCGTGCCAGCACAGTTTGGCGAGTTTGGTCGCGACGCTGATTTCGCCGTTCGTTTCGTGGGTGAAAACGCGCGTCAATTGCTCGTCCGTCACGTGCTTCCCAATCGCAACGATCCGTTCATTCAAGCCTTCCAAAATGCGGACCGAGCTTTCCACCGGCAAGTCGTTGTCCGGCAGCTCTGCCCATTTTTCCTGGTCAAAAGCCGGGACCGTCGGATTGTCATCCGTCAACGCCAGTCTAAGGCGCTGATACATCGTCAGCTGCGAATCGGCGATATGGTGCACCAGCTGGCGCACCGTCCAGCTGCCTTCCCGGTACTTTTTGCCGAGCTGCTCGTCGTTTAGGCCATCGACTGCTTCTCTTAAGCGCGCCGTGTAGCTGCTGATTTTTCCGAGCCATTCTTGCACATGTTCAGTTGTTACGTGTTCAGGAACTTCTAATTTTCCAATGGGGAATTGCACATCCATTTGTCCAACCTCTTTCCTTAGGCGTATTTGTAAAACATTGCATTCACGCTCACTATATCAATGGCGCGAAGTTTTGTAAACCGGAAGTATGGATAGCTTTTCCACTTTTCTGTACCTTCAAATTTACCGCTAACCTTGCATGCGCATAGAAATTACTCGAAGAAAATGAATGAACCAAAAAATAAGGCCTACTCCTCCGCAAAAACGGAAAGGCAGGCCTTGTTTAATTGAACAAAGATTCGGTTTGAAACATGCATCCAGCTCGTTGGAGTTTACTTCGTCAAGACAGCCGCGACTTCTGCAACGATTAGTTCGCTTTTGATGACAGGTGACTCCCCTGCATCTCCGCCATCGCGTTTGTGGGCGTTTTTGAAGTCGTCCGAGTTGCGCCAAACTTCGAATTCCTCTTTTGAGTTCCAGTACATCATCACTTGCATTTCATCGTAATCTTCGTGCTGAGTGGAAACGTTCACTTCCACTTTTTCGAATCCGTCGAATTTCAATAGCCGCTGGTTTGCTGTAAAAGCAGGCGCCATTTTCATTCCCATTCCTTTTTTCACTTGAATGCGGTTTGTTACAGTAATCATGAATAATTCCTCCCCATTTAATCTGATATCAATCACCACTTAATTTTACTCCTGTTAATTAGAGGTTTGCAAATTCAGCAATCATTTCTTCATGAAAGCAGTACATGTTAATAAAAGAGGAATCTATTGATTTAACGTAAAATTCCTTTTCCTTTCGCTTCCTTCAGCCACATCGGAAATTCATTCAACAGCTGGTCGTACAATTCCGCGTCCGATACTTGGCTGATGTCGTCGAGATGGAAGAAATTCGCGTTGTCGACGACGCGCCCTTCCATCGTATCAAGTCTCCGCAGGACATCGAAATTCGAGTCGCCGATGCCGACAAACTGCCAGAAAATCGGCTGGTTTGAAGATTCGACGATGAATTTCTTGATGCCCGGTTTGCATCCGCCATCATTGATGAAGACAAGGAACACCGGCTCACCGCTCGGGTCTTGTTTCGTGTACTTGCGGATCACGTCTTCCATCACTTTCGGCTCATCGTTGCGGCCGAATTTGTGGACGCCCGAGTTCGACAGGATGTTCTTTTCCACATAGCCCATGAATGTTGCCTCGGTCGCTGCCGGCAGCCGTGAGAATTCGTTGTCGTATACCCAGACATCCAACTCCCCGTCATCATCGAACTGGCTCGCGACTGCAAGCACCCGCTCCACCACGTCCTGTACGACGCCTTCGTTGTACAATTTCCGCATAGAACCTGAAATATCCAACACAATGCCGACTCTGGCCGAAACGCCAGTCAACTTCTTCTTCTCCAACACAATTGTTGCCGTTTTTTTCTTCAATGAAATGCCGCTTAAATCCGCTGTTTTTTCCGGCTTTTTAAAAATTTTATCGAATAAACCCAAAACCTTCGCCCCCTAGATGCTTCTTTTTCTAAAGTATACCTTCACGGTAGTCACAATGACAGCAGTTCCCTATAAATGTAAAGTATTAGAAATAATAAATGCCTCCATAGTTGGGAAGCCGTCTCCTTTTTCGGCTGGCCAAAAAAGCGGTAATTTTGATGGATTTTATTTTTCTGCCCGGCTGTTTCATGTAGCCAAAAACTGGGTACACAGGGGGCAACTACAAATTCAGGAGGAATCAGCCGTGAAGAAAAAATGGGTTCCCATGTTGCTGGTATTCGGGTTATTGCTTGCCTCTCCCTTCTCCTCTCAGCCGGTGGAGGCTGTAAGCTATGCAACTGCAGTCAAGGAAGACAAGCTGCCAGCCAATCTTGCGAAGCTCATGACCGTCGCCCCGGAACATCAGTACACGCTGCGCAAAGGAAGCACACGGATTGAAGTGAAACTCCTCCAATGGACGTTGAACCAGTACGGATTAAAAACAGCGGTCGATGGCGTGTTTGGTGCTGCGACCGACAAGAACGTCCGGCAGTACCAGAAAGATAAAGGCTTGAAAGCCGATGGCATCGTCGGCGTGAATACGTGGGTCGCCATCTACGCAGAGCATAAAAAACCAACAGATCCAGACGGTGAACTTCCGGCCGAACTCAGAAACTTGATGGACATTGCACCGGAGCATCAGTTCATCCTGCGCGAAGGAAGGAACCGCATGGAAGTGCTGCTTCTCCAATGGACATTGAACGAGTACGGATTAAAAACAGCGGTTGATGGAGTTTTTGGACCCGAGACCAACAGAAATGTTCGGCAATACCAGAGGGACAAAGGTTTGAAAGTCGATGGCATTGTCGGCGTCAATACATGGGTCGCGATATACGGGGAACATCAGTAGAACTTGTTAATGGAAGAAACTCTCTTAAATTTATATGCAATGTCTGCCATAAGGAATGCCCACCCGAAAATGGATGGGCATTTTTCCATGCCTTTTTGGCCGCTGCCCAGCTGCTTCTCCAGCCACTCAAATTCCCGGTGCACCTAGATTTCATTGGCTCCGTCACCAGAATTGCCGTGGAATCCAGTTAGAAATGGATGATATACTAAACTACGGCAAAATACTTCATAAAAGAAAGGATGGTTAACAAATGATGCGATCCTTTCATTTCAACGGCAGCCGGATTGTGAAAACCGGGATAGCGATCTTTTTAACCGCCATTATTTGCGGATGGTTCGGCTGGCCGCCTGTCTTTGCGGTCATCACGGCCATTGTGACGATTGAGCCGACCGTCAGCGATTCGATCAAAAAAGGGCTTGTCCGGTTCCCGGCATCTGCGATCGGTTCTGCGTTCGCGGTTCTCTTCATTACTTTCTTCGGGAATTCCCCGATCACCTATACACTCGCCGCGGTTGCCACGATTGCCGTCTGTTATCGACTCAATCTGCACGCGGGATTGCTCGTCGCGACATTGACTTCCGTCGCGATGGTCGAAGTCATCCACGACCATTTTCTGATTGCGTTCTTCATCCGCTTAGGCACCACAACAATCGGCCTGCTCGTGTCTACCGCTGTCAACATGCTCGTGTTCCCGCCGAATTACCGGGCCGATATTCTACGCAGCATCCAAAGCATCAGCGAACGTGCAGGAAGATTGTTGGAACACACATTCCATACGATCCTCTTTGAAGGAGATGCGGATCTTCAAGAAGACCGGGAGATAGTTAAAGGGCTGACAACAGAAATCAAAAAGACGGAGAAATTGATCCATTACCAGCGGGACGATTTCAGCTTATACCCGTGGGTTCGCAACCGGGAAGCCGAGCTTCAGATGGCAGAAAGGCAATTGCTTTTTCTGCATAACCTCGAGTTCCATTTGGACGCTTTGCTTCGGATCCCGCTGCATGATTTGGAGTGGACACCAGCTGAGCGCAATACCATTATGCAGGCCGTTGCGGAGCTTGCGGACGACTTGCAGCATTCCCTCGACTACGACCATGAAACGCATCAGCACCAATTAAAACGGATTACCGATCTGTTTTGGGAGAACAGCAAAGGCGTCACGGCTAGCGATGCTATTGAGCCCACCCTGTTCCCGCCAGAGTTTACGATTCTTTACGAGCTCATCACGATCTACAATTTGGTGGATAAGTTTTTTGATCCGAACAGCGTGAAGGCTGGACTGGAAGCGGAAAAATAATTGGCTCATGAGAATGCGATCGAGTTCGAAAACACCCGATATATATTTCCTATTCCTGAAGAAATCCGCTCTATTCAACACTAGAGCGGATTTTTTAGCGTTTGTTAGATAAAATGAGTTTCATTTAACAACAAACATTTTATAAAGAGTAAGTCGTTTAAATTAATAAATCCAAATAATTCCATACAAAAACTTATCACCCCCTAGTATTTACCTTCTCAATCATGTTATAGTCAACTTTGTAAAATAGTCATATTGATCTAGTTAGAAAATAGGGGGAAATACAAAATGAGCAATTTATTTTTAGTATTGTTGCTGCTGGCTATGCTTGCTTTTGCTGCAAGCATCGTTATGTTACTGTTCAGCGCTTTGTTCAAAAAAGGGCTGACGGTTAAGCAAAATGCTTTAGCGGCGGGTGCTTCATTTATCGTGATCATTGGCTCTTTTGTCGGCGTAGGAATGACAGCGGAAGAAGTTGAAACTGCTGCTGACGTCGAAAGCGAACAGATGGAAGCACAGAAAGAAAAAGCGGCCGTGGAAAAAGCTGAAGAACAACGGATTGCCCAGGAAGAAGCTGAGAAACAGGCGGAGCTGGAAAAGGAAAAAGAAGAAGCACGTCTGGCGGCCGAGAAAGAAGCCCAGGAAAAAGCGGCGGCTGAAGAGCTGGCAAAAGAGAAAGCAGCCGAAGAAAAAGCGAAGGCCGAGAAGCTTGCGAAAGAGAAAGCTGCGCAGGAACTGGCAGCCAAAGAAAAAGCAGCTGCGGAAGCCGCGGCCAAACAAAAGAATGATCTGTTCGCAGGATACTCTCTTATCGAAGTGGACGGCGGTGATCTCTCTGGAACCCGCGAAGCCAACGTTGTTGTTGATATCGGGTTTGGAGACCGGGAATATTGGGCTTTCACGAACG
Source organism: Planococcus glaciei (assembly GCF_900099655.1). Lineage (GTDB taxonomy): Bacteria > Bacillota > Bacilli > Bacillales_A > Planococcaceae > Planococcus > Planococcus glaciei. Next base: position 9,736 of record NZ_FNDC01000004.1, on the reverse strand, counting down.
AACACGGGCAACTGGAACGTGTCGTGGCTGCCGAAATCATTCTACAGGACGATAACAGCGAACCTGTAACATCGGACGGCAGGTATTACTCGGATGAAGCGAAGGTTCCTGGCGTCGAAAGCGACATGTTAGACGAAGGGCATGTCATTGCGGATTCGCTCGGCGGGGTATCGAATGCCTATAACATCACCCCGCAGGAAAGCACGCTCAACCGCCATGGTGACCAGGCTTATATGGAAGACGTCATCCGCGATGCTGGCGGAGCGACGAATTTCGAAGCCATCATCACCTACCCGGATACAGACACACAGATTCCTTCAAGCTACCAGTACACGTACACGGTAGCGGGCAATGAAGTCGTTGATACGTTCGACAACGTGAACCCGGATGAAGTCAACGCATCACTCGGCTTGACCGACAGTGAACCTGCTGAATCAAGCCCTGCAGCCACCGAGAGTGCCCCTGTGGAGTCAGTTCCTGCCAACACAGGCGGAGATGTTTCGAGTGTGGATACAAACGGCAACGGCCAAGTGACAATCAAAGAAGCAAAAGATGCCGGTTTCTCTATGCCAATCATGAGCGACCACTGGTTATATCCGTATATGCGGGATAACGACCATGACGGTATGGTCGGTGAGTAAGCCCGAAACGAATACACTGATAGTCAAAAAGAAATCCGCCCTCTCGTTGAAGAGGGCGGATTTTTTGTATAGATGGAATGCGGTTTGACACAAGGAAAGGTTTTTACTCGGCATCCCGGTACCGGAACAACGATTCATAGGAACGAACCCGTTTATCCGTTTCAAAAGAAGTCCGGCTCCAGATGCTTTCCAGATCAGACGATTCCTCCGTCTCGACCAGCTTCAATTCTCCTGCTTCCAGCGTCATGATGTCCGATTCGATGACCTTCAATTCTTTTTCGTCGGAATCCAGTGCCCGAATCCGCACTTGAACCTCTTTTTGTGTATCCAAATTGTTTTTGAGGAAAAATGCGTTTTTGTACGTATCGTTGGTGCAATTATTCGTGGAAGTCCGGAAGCACTCTTTTTCAGAACTCATAAACAGGACGGTGATTTCCTCATCGGCTTGCTGCTTCTCGGACTGCGCTAAAGCATTCTCGACTTTATTGATATAAGATGCTTTCTCTGCCAAGGGATACACCCATAGGGTGAAAAACAGGATGGTCCCGCAGAGCACCGCAGTAACAACCCAGGCCACTTTCGGGTTATGGAAAGACTTCGGCGCCCCTTTGAAAAGGATCCTTGTGATCACGTTGATGATTGAAACAACTAGCAGAAACGCCAACGAAACAATGATGGCCACTTTGGTTTCGAATCCATTTTGGAAAAAAGAAAGCTGATATGTATCGGAAAAATAATAGTTTAAAGCCGCACTGATTAGTACCAATGCCAAAAGAACAGTCAAAGGTTTTTTCCAGTGTGGTTTCCTGGTTTTTGAACTCAGGCTGGACCAGAGAAACCAGGCGTATGGAAGAAAAAAGAGTAAGATGACAAGTGCAACGGTGCCCATTAAATCATGCCTTTCGAAAAGAATAAGTGAAAGCTTTTTCTAGCTTGCTTTAATTATACGGAACACTTGCTGAAAAGATTCAAGATTTTCATAGGCGCGATTTCACTTATCCCGGTTCGTCGTTTTATACGTCTTCCCTTCGCTGTCATAAGTCACCCATTCCCCGACAGGTTCTCCTTTTTCAAAATGGCCGGAGCGCTTGAGGGTCCCATCTGTCCGGTACCATTCCCAGTACCCTTCTGCTTGTTCGTCGGCGATTTTGCCTTTTGACCAGATCGTCTTCCCGTTCGCGTGATACTTAATCGTCAAGCCATCAATTACTTCCTGCTTCTTTTCCTTCAAGTCGTTCGCCCCTTCCATTTCTTCAGTCTTTCTTCCATCGTACCGGGCTTCCGCAAGACCGGCAAGGAAAGATTTGCAGCCGGCACTTACCTTAAATACAAGTACAGGCAGATAGAGTGATTTCACAATGCCCGACTGCTATACTCCTTAATGTGCAAACTTGCAATATAAGGAAGGAAGTTATATAGATGAAGTTAAGTGTATTGGACCAAGCTCCTGTAACGACAGGAAACACGGCAGAAGCTGCCATGAAAAAAGCGGTGGAACTCGCGGTTCTCGCAGATCAGTTAGGCTACAGCCGGATGTGGATGGCGGAACACCACGGCTCCGGCGCATTTTCCAGCTCCGCTCCTGAAGTCACTGCCGCGTACTTAAGCGCCATAACGGAAAACATCCGGATCGGCACGGGCGGCGTGATGATGATGCATTATTCGCCGTTGAAACTGGCCGAAGTGTTCAAAACACTCAGTGCACTGGCGCCGGGCCGCATTGATTTCGGCGTGGGACGTGCACCGGGCGGCGACCACAGTTCCATCTACGCGTTGTCTGAAGGACGGCGGGCCATGATGGACGACATGTACGGCAAATTCGACACTGCGCTGAAACTGATTAATGACGAAGCGCCGGAAGACGATCTGTACAATAAAACCATCGCTTCTCCGACAAATATCCAACTGCCGGAAGCCTGGCTGCTCGGTTCGAGCGGCAATAGTGCCTTGGAAGCGGGACGCATGGGCGTCGGCTATTCGTTTGCCCAGTTCTTTAACGGCGGCATGACAAAAGACATTCTGGATTCCTACCGGGCAAATTTCGTCCCTTCCTCTTTTATGGAGAAACCTGAAATCTCGGTGTCGTATTTAGTGACTACGGCGGAGACGGCCGAAGAAGCGGAATACGAAGCGTTGCCGCAGGACATTTCGCGCCTCATGCTCATGAAGGGCCGCATCATGCCGCTCATGACCCCGGAAGAAGCGCAAAACTCTGCACTGACGGAAATGGACCGCATGCAAATCCAGGCAAGCCGAAACATCCATTTGGTCGGTTCTGCAAAAGACGTCGCCGATCAATTGCAGCAGGAGCAAATGCAATACGGCTTTGAAGAAGCCATGATCTGCAGCATCCCGCATTCCCAGGAAAAGCGGCTGGATGTCTATCGGTTGTTGGCACAGCAGTTGTTATAATTTATAGTCCTCAGTAAGAAGGCCGATGGGTGCTGGACACCCATCGGCTTTTTATAAAAAATATTGCTCTAAAAGTGATTGCATATCAGCGCAGTCTTAATTTCTAGTAGTCCTCCTTGTTACCTGTGCAGCGGATCATTAAATCGTTCGGAATTGATTTTTACACAGCGGGACGAAAATGCGAAAGATGTTGTTCATATTTACAGCAGTGGAGTTTTGAATTATGATAGGACGAATAGGTTAGTTGAAGGAGTGGCAAAGTGAACAAATCAGTAACGAAAAAAATGGACGAAATGCTCGAAGTCTTTAACAGTCTTCCGAACTGCAAGATTGAAACGAATGCAGAAGGCAAGATCTTGATTGCCAGCCCCAACCCAGTTCCCTGGAGCGATTCCCTTGAAAAAACGGACGCGGAATCGATGCACAAAATCGGATCTATCGCGCCTCATAAAGCGTCCCTCGGCCTTTACATTGATTTCCCGCATAATCTTTTGGACGTTGACCGGGTCGAGGAAGTCATCAATCCGGAAGGCACCTTGATGTATTATGAGCCAGGTACAAAGGCGTCAAATGTGAAAAGCTGGTGGAGATTCCGGTCAGACGAAAAGTTCGATAGCATCCATTTGGTTCTGCGGAAGATTGAACTGGATATGTATGATTTCAAGCGAGAAGACTGGATTGAATTGATGGAAGAGATTACGGGTGTTCATCAGTAATTAATCACATAGATTCAAATAAGGGAAATTTAAGAGCTGCCATCCAACTTCGGATGGCAGCTCTTTTTTTCATTTTATTTAAAATAGAATTTGTTTTCAGCGTGTGACAAAATTTCAATACAGCGATTAAAGTATGAACTGTCGTATGTAGTAAGAATCGTTTAGAATTTCTTCTTTCCCTGGGACTTGGTTTCTCCTTCTTGATTTCTTGTACTGTAAGATTTTTTATATTTGCGTATAAATTCAATCTTTAAACGTGGTATAATTTAACAAATCAGAATAAACACTAGCTATTTAATGTTAAGTTATGTAATAAAGGAGGAAGTCAGGATGGGAATATTTGATATCTTTAAAGGGAAAAGTTGGGAAGAAAAGAATGCTTATACAGGTGATACTCCACCATGTCCACGATGTGGAGAGGCGCTAACTAAAAAATATGAATATAGTGACACATATTGTACAAATTGTAACTTTGGTTTAGATGATGATGACGATAGTTCTGAATCTTTAAGTGTTTACGAAGCTGCAGAGATTTGGGTTTCAAACGGGAAAGATGAAGATTACATGTTTGGGTATACGGAAAAAGAATTGGAAAATGCCCTGTAAATATAGAGTCCTCCCAGCCAGGTCGGTCGAGAGGGTATCAATTTGTCTCGGTGTAAGAATGATAAAACACTAACATCTTATTTGTTGCATGCTGTAAATATACTGTGTAATAGCGAATGAGACAATCAATTCATTCAGCAATGCTTTATATAGATACGTTGCATTGATTTTTCTAAATAAATCAGATTTCTATTATTTTTTCAATATTAACGCCAAAAAATCCGCTCAATAGTCAATATTGGACGGAATTTTTAGGTGGGTTTAGTTTTAGTTTGAATAGTATTTGATACAAGGACAATTACTATTTGTGATGCCACATAGTGAAATGATTTTAAAACTCAATTAAGGGACGAAAGATATTGAAATTAAAAAGAAAAATTTTAAAACTCAGTGATGTTGCCTTTTTAACTAATATTGAAATAGGACTTTTATTCCTTAAAACCTTACTGATCGTACTTTTGGTTAGCACTTCTCTTTTTCTTGAAGGAATAAGATCAGTTACGATTTTGCTAGTGACTATTATAATTTTTATCCAACTATTTATTTTTTGCTCACGTCATAAAAAAATCTTATATTCAGGTAAATATAAGTCATACATATTAATTAGTTTTCTCCAAATTTTCTCATTTATTTCTTTTATCTTTTCCTTGTATAGAATGCAGTCCTTAAACCTCTATATTGAGATTATAGGAATCTGTTGGTTAATCTGTTTATTTATAATGAGCTATATAAATTTTAGTTTCCCATTAAAAATGTTATTTTATTGGCGTTTAAAAAGTGTTTTCCCTTTTGAAGGAAAGGAAAAAAAATCATTAGAATTTTCCCTAAAAAAACTATCTCCTTATATATCTATAGAAAAACAAAAAGCATATTTCATTATTAGCTACGGTACAAGAACAATTTTCTATGGATTTTATTTCTATCTTTGCTTAATGATTTTAAAAAATGCTAATTTCACTGCTATTCCTCAGTTTGCTGACATGCAATTTTATTTAATCAATATGGGTTTTATTAATACTTCTAATACAATTGGACTTTTATCAATATTTATCGCCTTATTAACTCTTGCCGTTCCAGCACAGCAAAAAATCGTGAGAGAAGCTGAAGAAAATCTGATGAAAAGGTTTAAGAGGAATGATAAATAGCTTAGGCTAATTACCAGCCTCAAAAATGCTCTAAAATCTTGATAAATTGTCTTAGACTTCTTTTCCTTTTGGACATCACAATTTCAAAAAATTTGTAAGAATAAATTTAGCTTCTCTGGGCATGGCGCAGTTCACGGTGATTTCGATTTTTTCATAACTATCATAGCTCTATTACCTAGACCCCATTCTCATTCGAATGGGTTTTCTTTTTGTACAATTACCATTAATTTTTAGAACCTTTTAAAGATTCCATCTCGGTACGCAATAATCAACTAGATCAAGAATTAAAACCTGCCCTTGCGCAAGCAAATCGAAAAGCGCATACTTAATAGTCGAGAAAATTATTAGGAGTTCGGTATATATGGAAAACACTGCAACAACACTCAGCAAAATCACCCCAATGTACGATCCGTGGGAAGCGTATATGGATATTCAGGAACATGGGAAACTGACCTTATCCAGCATCGAATTTACCACGACGTATTTATGTAATATGCGCTGCGAGCATTGCGCTGTCGGCTATATGCTGGCGCATAAAGATCCAGATGCGTTGCCGATCGAGCTGCTCTTTGCGCGGTTGGATGAAATACCGCATTTGCGGACGATTAGTTTGACGGGCGGAGAGCCGATGTTTTCAAAAAAATCGGTCGCCAATTATGTATTGCCGCTATTAAAATACGCCCATGCACGCGGAGTCCGCACCCAGATGAATTCGAATTTGACGATGCCGCTTGACCGCTATATGGAAATCGCGCCTTACTTGGACGTCCTGCATATTTCCCATAACTGGGGTACCATCGATGATTTTGTCGACGGCGGATTTGCCAATATGGAACGCAAGCCTTCCAGGGAGCGCCGGGCTGAACAGTTCCAGCGCATGATCGACAACAGCCGCGCGCTGGCGGAAGCAGGCGTTATGGTGTCGGCAGAAACGATGCTGAACAAACGGACATTGCCTCATCTGAAGAGCATCCACAAGCAGATTGTTGAAGAAATGAAATGCGCGCGCCATGAAGTGCATCCGATGTACCCAAGCGATTTTGCCAGCCAATTGGAAGTGTTATCGCTCGATGAAACGAGAAAAGCGATTCATGACCTCTTGGATGCGCGTGATGAAAATGTCTGGATGTTATTCGGTACCTTGCCGTTTTACCCGTGCAGCCAAAACGAAGAAGATACCAAACTGCTGAACCGCATCCACTCAAGCAAAAATGTCACCGTCCGCAATGATCCGGACGGCCGCTCCCGGTTAAACGTCAATATTTTCACCGGCGAAGTCATCGTAACCGATTTTGGCGATACACCTGCGATGGGCAATATCCAAAACGATTCGCTTCCCGCCATGCTTGACCGCTGGCTGGAACGACCGTTAGCGAAGACGATCGGCTGCCATTGCCCGGCGGCAAAATGCCTGGGGCCAAATTTATTAGTGAAAGATGCCTATTATCCGGAAACCGATTTCACTGTTCAAAAATCGAGGATTACGGTTTAATTTGAAGAGCCCGATCTAGTGTGGAAGATTCCAACTAGATCGGGGTTTTTTATGTTTTTAACTCTGAATATTAAGTGGTCACCCTCCTTATTCAGGTACATACGCATACACTTTCTCATCATCCGTGATTTCAAACAGCAGCTCGGAAGGAATCTCTTTTGTGGCAGTCTTTTGTTGGCTGATTCTCAACGGAGCCGCTTCTTTTAAACTCTCCAGATTTCTGTATTTCAGAGCTTTCACGCCAAAGTTCATTTTTACTTTATAGTTTTCTTCGATGTTTTTCACTTTCGTTTCAATCGCACTAATGATATTTTCGTTGTCAGCAACGATTTCGTCCAATGTCCGGGATTTTGAAGCCTCTTCCTGATAATTTCTTATAGCCGTCAAATAAGGCTCGTAGGACTCTTCAATAAACTTGATGTTCAGCAGCACGAGTTCCTGCTTGCTGTTGAACGCTTCGATCAGTTTCCGATAGTCCTTTATGACGGCTGCTTCGCCCCATTTGCGAATCGTTTCGTGTTCCTTTAACCGGTCAATGCTGTCGCCAATGTCTTTAAGGTCTTTGTTTAGCACCTTTAAATCCTGAAGCGTCGCCGCGTAAAAATCTTCTATTTTCTGATCTTCCACGCCTCCAAGGATGATACCGTTGGTTCTGAACCGCTCGATTATTTCCTTGAAATACGTAAACCGCGATTCAATGCTGCCGAAAAAGTCGTTATCCCTGTGCTGGATGATCGTATTCAATTTTTCTTCCATGTTCTTTAAGGATCTTTGGATTTCGACCAGCTGCTGCTGCCCAACAACTGCAGTTAGCAGGTTGGTACTGGCGTGTACCACAAGCGCCGGATTTACGTTTTTCACTAGCACGGCTTGTTTATAGATGCCAGACACCCCATCTTTTTTCACTACAGGCAGAAATCCCTTGCCATCCACTCGTTCTATCAGCTTCATGCTTTTATCTTTCAAGCCTTTTACAACGTCCGGACTGAATTCCACCTTATACGTTTTACTATCGCGGATCACCATTGCCCCAGATGCAAGAGTTCTTAGGACATCGGATTTCAGAATAGCAGGAACTTCAATCCTTTTATAATGTCTTTTCACTATTTCTTCGTTTTGCACTTCCGAAACGTGCGGCATCAAGTCAACATAAGGATTCGCTTCTGGTTGTGGCTCACTATCTATGGTTTTCGTAACGCTTTCTTGATCAGTTATGTTATCAGCAAGTGGAGTGGACGATTTTTTTCTGCTGAAATAAAATAATAGTAGAGCTGCCGAAATCAATAAAATTACTGCCACTGGAAAAACATACTCCATATTCTTCTCCTCATCTCTTTCTTAGAAATATTTCTATTATGGTTTTTCTCTTACGACTACCTGATTTTAACATACCCTTTTTAAAGGCTTTGCACTCAAGAAACTGCTAGAAACAACGAAAGCCACCTTCGAGACCAATCGGTTTCGAAGGTGGCTTTCTTCCATCTAATTACGTTTTATAAACTGAATCGTTAAATGCATAAAGGCACAATTTTATCAAACTATACTATTGCGAACTTTACACTCGTGAATTAGTGCTAATATATCTTGGATCTTATATATTTTCGTAAAATCGTAGTAGCTAAATCTCATATAATTGACAGCAAAAACACCCAAAAAACCTATTACTAGTAGCATCACTACGTTAGAAATCATAGTATCGGTAACATACTCTGAAATATAAAGTCCTGTAACAAATGATGCAATAGGAAACATAAGATTTTTAGTTGGAATTGCCACGTAACTTAAAAAGGTTGGCTTGTTTACTTCGTATTCTATTTCATACCTGACAATCTCTTCAACTGCTAAAATATTTTCAAGTATATCCAAATTAATTGTAGACTTTTCTTTTATTAAAACTTTCCATTGCTTGAGTCCTTTATCAAAATCTTTGAAATCTAAAAGCTCATTCTGTTGTATATCTTTCTCAATTAATACCTTGCTAGCGTTTGGAAGTATATAAACAAAGATTATTGTTAATGTAGAATAAGTTGGTTTTTCTAAAAGAAAGAAAACAAAAGCTGTCATTAGTAAAAGTGGGAGAAGAAGAAATACCGTTTTCACTTTCCAATTGGCCGTCTTTGAATATTTATATAAATGTTTTACTTGTGTCTTTGTACCGAACGCTTCATCATAGCTTTCGGTTAAAGCTCTTATAGTTCTCATTAAAATCTCCTTTAATTGGATATTATAGGTATAATATATACAAGACTAAATGTTCTATGTAAGGAGATTTTCAAATGAACAAAAAAATATGGGAGATTGACTTCGATATAGTAGGTCCTATATCCATTAAAAACCCTATTCAATTCAGGCAAGAAAAAGGGTTTGATGCACATCAATTTTATAGCTGTATTTTGCAATAGAAAAGTGCAGAGTGTTGCAACGTTTTTTACAGAGTGTTGCCGCCAAAGGTGGGGTGTTAGTTAATGCGTGATAATGCATTGGTTAAACGATAGCTTTCGCCCGTATAGGTGATGATGTGCGCATGGTGGATCAGTCGATCCACTAGTGCTGCCGTTAGCCGGCTATCGATAAAGATGCGGTTCCATTGGCTGAACTCCAGGTTCGAGGTGACAATCAAACTCTTCTTTTCATAAAACTCGGTAATGAGTTGAAAGAGAATTTCGGCGCCTTCCTTACTGAAAGGTACGTAACCCATCTCATCTAAAATTAGCAGTTGAATAT
>NZ_FNDC01000033.1 GCF_900099655.1 Planococcus glaciei | reverse complement strand
AGCTGATCAAAGTGAATCCTTACAACGAAATCAGAGTGGATGATGACATCGTACATATCCCGAAAGGGAAAAATCATATCCAATTGTACCTGGTGACAACGTGGGATAAATACCAAGTGGTCACCCCTAACGGAGAAATTATCGCCGAAGGTCTGCGACCTTATATGAACAAGCGGAAGCTACTTCCATGGAAGGATATCTTTAATGCGTGGCGACAAAAGCCCCGCGTCGTCGAATATTCCCGCTATCGGCAATACCTGCCCGGCCGCATCAAAGACTATTTGGATATTCCTTCCGTCCATGTGCGAAAACAACGGATTGAGCAAGTGCTCACGCTTCTAACCCGTTACCCCTTGGAAGAAATCAATGAGGATTTTTACAAGCATATGATGGCCGATCCAACTCCTGAACCGAATCATCCTTTTGATGTGGAATGGAAACAGTATGATAGCTTGGGCCAGCAAGGAGGCGCGCATAATGACCGAGAACCTGCGTGATTTGTGCAAGCAGCTTCGTCTCGCGTATGTGGCTGAAGTCGTGGATTCGGTTGAATTTTCGACCCCTCAAGATTACTTATCGAACGTGCTCATCAAAGAAATCGAAATGCGCGAATTCGCTAAAGTGGAACGGAATTTGAAAAAAGCACGTTTTTTGGAGAACAAAACGCTGGAAAGCTACCAGTGGGATTCCGCTTCCCTGAGGTTGCCGCAAACGGTGACCAGGGAGCAATTGGAAGAGCTGGAGTTTATCAAAGCACACCAGAATCTAGTGCTCGTCGGAGCACCGGGCACTGGGAAAACGCATTTGGCTTCGGCCTTAGGCAGACGAGCCTGTGAAATGGGCTATCAGGTGCGATTCTACCGAGTCTCACATTTGGTTGAAGAACTGGAAACCGCTTATCGGAATGGAAAGCTAAGTGCATTTCGCAAGAAATTCGATGATATTCAACTGCTAATTTTAGATGAGATGGGTTACGTACCTTTCAGTAAGGAAGGCGCCGAAATTCTCTTTCAACTCATTACCGAGTTTTATGAAAAGAAGAGTTTGATTGTCACCTCGAACCTGGAGTTCAGCCAATGGAACCGCATCTTTATCGATAGCCGGCTAACGGCAGCACTAGTGGATCGACTGATCCACCATGCGCACATCATCACCTATACGGGCGAAAGCTATCGTTTAACCAATGCATTATCACGCATTAACTAACACCCCACCTTTGGCGGCAACACTCTGTAAAAAACGTTGCAACACTCTGCACTTTTCTATTGCAAAATACA
>NZ_FNDC01000008.1 GCF_900099655.1 Planococcus glaciei | reverse complement strand
TCACCTGCCCATCACTGGGCAGGTTACCAAGGGTACTTGGCGTTTCAACCAGACCTCCCCGGGTAAGAACGCAATCTTTCCCTCCACCTATCTGCTTCATTTACTGCATGCGACCTTCGGCAGAAAGGGCTTTGCCTTGTTCAGCAGACTCACCCAATCGCACATAGCCTTATATGAAGTTCGTGTTCCTCAGACCGGAGGTTTGCCGCCCGCTTCCTTCAGATTCCACGTCGCCGTGGACACCCTTGCGCTTGGCTAACGGTTACTTCTGCCTTCACCGTTCGGGACTTGCACCCTATAGATTACGCCCATGCCGGGCACACTAAAACGAATGTAACTTAATGTGAATTAAGTTACATTCAATTTGTATTAAGAATGAGATAGCAAAAAGCTTTAATCGAGAAATTACAATTTTTATCCAAGAAGAAGGGGGTATAGAAAATTGAAAATGGGTTTTAACTAAGGGAGTTATTTACGATATGACAAATTTGAAATACTTTTTATATCTTTACTTTTTAAATTCTATATTTTTTCTTTGCATAGTTTATATGACTGAAAACTTTCAGGAATCTTTTACTAATTTGAATGCCGCTGACATCGTAAGTGGTATCGTAATCTTTCTAATTCTACTCTCCTATACGTGGTTACTACGAGACCCGCCATCCAAATATGACGAATTCGGAGAAAGAACAAAAAATCTGTATTTTTTCGGTTCTTTATTCACCGCAATAGTAACCATGATGTTTCTCATCAGTATATAAAGAATTAGGAAGGCAATGAATGTAACTTAATACTAATTATGTTGTATTCAAAAGCCCTCCAGTACTGGAGGGCTTCATCGCTTAGTATTGTTTCTTTTTCTTGAATAAAGCTCTAACTAAAAGGATTAATCCAATCAAAACGACGCCAGTAATAATTAGTCCCGGTACTCCAACATTAGTTAACATGTATTTCCTCCTTTTGTATCTACGGTTTCTGTTTAAAAATCTAAGTAGAATCCGCTTTCTCATAACTATACCCATTGATTTCCAGTAAAGTTTCGTTTTTCTCGAAATAATAAATTTTCAAGAGATTTTCTATTGGTTTTGAATGTAACTTATTAGCAATTAAGTTACATTTGATTTAAGTGAATCTCTATACTTACTCTTCTTCACCAAAGTCAATCTTTACGCCGACTACCTCTTTGGAGATATTGTATTTAATACTTACTTCATACAGGCCATCTCCGTATCCGGACATGGCCACTGCACCGCCAGGAAGTACGCCTCCCTGATCATCTGATGCCACTACATCCGAACAGGCAACGTAGTATTTCAATCCCTCTTCATCCATCTCGATACCGTAAACGTTTTCTACTTCACCAGGTATACTTTCATCTCTCCCAAATACAGCAGCATCGAAGATGCCAGCCTGTGCAGAGTCAACACTAATAAGCTGATCGCAAACATGCCATTTGCCACTCGGTTTCTTTTCTGTGAAGTAGGCCGTTAACGTGTCAACAACTTCATCGTCTGTATAAGAAATGGAAGCTGTCCATTGTCCTTTTTTTACATTCGATAGATGAACCTGTATCTCTGTATCTTCGGTTGAGTAACAAGGATCTGTGACAATCACCTTTCCACTTTCGATAGTAAAATTACCAAGAGATTGAGGCTTTCCAGCGCTATCTTTCGAAACGCTCCGTTCGATAAGCTCATTTAAAAGGTATGTTCTTTTGTCTAAACTTCTTTTTTTTGTATTCCAAAGATAGAGATACTCCTGCATCCACCTTTTTCGAATGCGATAACAAAGTTTATCTCCACTCTTATTCTCTCCAATACAAATCATATCAGCAGGTAAGTTTTCAGGTCTGTTGGATTGGTTTTGAATCATGATTAGTGAACATAAGACCCATTCTCCAAACTCAGCACCATTTGTTTCTAAATAAAGGTCTATGAGTTCACCTGGAAAGAGTGCGCCAAGCTCTTTTTCAGCTTTTTTTAAATCAACCAATGAAACGCCTGTAGTTATTGATTTTGAATCAACCATATCAATTACTTTTTTCATGCTTTATCCTCCATTTGCAATCCGATTGCGAAAGTGAAATTTTGTATTTGTTTTTTCTTAAAAGAGCTACAAAATTGACTATTCCTATTTTACCAAAATCAAGGAGAGTGCGTTTTTAATAATTTTGAATATTACATAATACTAATTATGTTGTATTCAGTCTCCCAATTCCATGCGTTTAATTAAAAAATACACAGAACCTGATTTCTATAAAAAAATGATACATTCAAAAGGCGAGGTTAAAAGGATTTAAAACTTGCATTTAAATGGATCTGATGTTGCCTCTCTAACGTTATCGAAACAAAAAAGCTTGTAAACCTGGTGTCGGTCTTAGTTATGCTGTTATTACATATTTTAGTCGTTGCAATGTCAGTCTCTATCACATTCATCATTTTGGCTGCACCGTTTGGTATAAAGCATGGTCAGTACCTCCACTGCATCTTGACGCTTTTAATTTTAAGGACAGCCATCAAGATCTGAAGCGAAATCTTCTAAACAGAAATATGAATTTAAAAGGAAAGGCGGCTGCCTGGCCGGTCTCCTTTCCTTTTATGTATTCCGCTGAGCGAAAAAAAGGTTTTGAACTAGGCTGTTTTTTTCAGGTGGGATGAGCTATAGAACCTAAAGCTTGCTCCACTGGACGCTTTTATCAGAAGATAGGGGAAGAACAACAATATGCTTTACTGAAAACCCCTTAACAATCCAAGAGAAAGCAAGGAGGACATCCAATGACCATGTGGAATGATCGTTTCAAAAATGAGAAGTACGTCTACGGAACCGAACCGAATGTGTTCCTGAAGGAAAAGCAGTCCCTCCTTTACGGAGAAGTACTGTCCATCGCGGAAGGGGAAGGAAGAAACGCCGTCTTCTTGGCCGAACAAGGGCTGAGCGTCTCGGCATGGGATTATGCCGAATTCGGACTGGACAAAGTGGGCAAGCTGGCAGCGAAACAAAACGTCCACGTAAATACAGAGCTCGTTGATTTGGCAGAAGTTCAGTGGCAGCAAAACCGGTGGGACGGGATTGTGAATGTTTTTGGGCATTTCCCAGGGGAAATCCGGCACAAAACCATTAAAGGAGTCAAGGAAGCCTTAAAGCCGGGTGGGTATTTTATAGCAGAAGTCTATTCCCATTACCAAATTCCCTACGGGAGCGGCGGTCCGAAAGAAGTCGATTTTCTCTACCGGCCGGAAGATTTTCTACAGGAATTCAGCGATTGGCGAATCGTCCATTTCTTTATGGGCGAGGTCACCCGCCATGAAGGCGATCTTCATAATGGATTGTCCCATGTCATCCAGTTTATTGGACAGAAACCGTAATCAATACGAGACAGGTTATTCATAAAAAGACGATCGGTTTTTCTCAAACCGATTGTTTTTTCTTCATTGCTTCGAAGCGTAGAACCCCTTATCTATTTTTCCGATTCTCCGTTTAAATTCCTCCAGATGGATCATTCTTGCTTCTCTCATCCTCTCGTTTCCATCCGCAAATAGAACAAGGACCAAAATGGTGAAAATGGACAGAAATCACCCATCGCTTCCTCTACCTGAGAAAATGAAGCACGGTAAGCACCTTTAATTTTTCTTTTTGTTCATAGGAGTATGTTTTTGCGAACTCTTGTACATTAAAGATATAAAGAAGATGGAGTACTAAAAAAACTTATAAAATAAAAAAGATGTCGTTAGTTGTTGGTCCACGGCGAATGAATGAAGAGTCTGAAAAATTAATTTTCCTACATAGATAAATAAACCTTTTATATGTTAAAATGTGGAAAAGTAAGAGAAGAATTAATAAGGAAAAATTTCTATCACTCTTATAGATACTAGCATCTCCTTTTTTTCATTTTGCTGTTGCGATTCTTTCGGCTAAGTAAAAATTTTATAATAAACTGAAGTGCATATTTAACGTGTTATACAAATAAAGTGGAGGTGTTTTGATGGAGTGGCTTAATTACGTAATTCCCATCCTGTTTCTCTCCGTGTTCATTTATGGATTTGTGAAACAAGTCCAACAGTCGGTGCTGCTATACAAAACAGTTTCACCCAATAATCCTTTTAATAAAAGGTTGCTCCTAGGCAATCATCTTTATAGTTTTTCATTTGGAGGATTTGTTACTCTTCTTATTTTGAATGGCTTTTTTTACTTGGGAGTTCTGCCGCAAACGCAGCAAATTGGCAACACTGTCAGCCTGGTTTCTTTTCTATTTCTGCTGCTGATGTTTATTTCCAAATTCGCAATTATACCGAAAGATCAGTTTCATTACCCAATCCGGAATAGAAGATGACTGGAGAATCAATAACTCTGCTTTGGCTTTATTGCGCCTGAAGATGATGGCGGGTTGATTGTAGCTGTTTCTGGAAATGAAATTGCTGCTTGGAGTCCGGAAGAGTTTAAATGAGGTTGATCATGAATAGATTAAAAAGGAATTTTCAACTTTTAACTCGAATGTATTCGGAAGACAATCAGACAGTAAATATAGATGCATAAAGGAGGTAAAACGATGGAGAAAAACAAATTGCTCCGAATGGATAATGTCGGCATTGTGGTGGACTCGCTGGATGACGCAATCGCATTTTTCGAAGAAATTGGTTTGAATTTTGAAGGACGGTCGATTATCGAAGGGGAATGGGCTGGCCGCGTAACCGGATTGGGTTCTCAGCGTGTCGAGATTGCTATGATGGCTACCCCTGATGGCCACAGCCGGCTTGAACTGTCGCGATTTCTCACCCCGCCGACAATCTCAGACCACCGGACCGCTCCTGTAAATGCCCTCGGTTATTTGCGCGTCATGTTCACCGTTGAAGACATTGACGAAATGGTATCCCGGCTCATCAAGCACGGTGCACAGCTCGTTGGCGAAATTGTTCAGTATGAGGACTCGTATCGGCTTTGCTACATTCGTGGACCCGAAGGGCTTTTAATCGGGTTGGCAGAACAACTCGATAACCAGTAAGAAATAATCTATCCTAACAGACCTGAAAAAATTTTCGCATTTCTTTTGTATGCTTTAGACTCTTTCCCGAATGTTCATAAAAGAAGAACGGACAAAATTCGGCTGCATGAACATTTGGAAAGGTCTGTGCAACGAAAAACGAGAGGATGAACACCGATGAAAATCGCTCCAACATTTCCAAACACCGTAAAGAACGTAGAAGAACTGCGTGAAATCACCGGCCAGCCGAGCGAATTGGTGAACAATAAAGTCATTTCCTATTTGGATGAGCATTGCAGGGATTTTATCGCCAAATCTCCTTTTCTCACGATTTCTACAGCGGACGCCTTCGGCAGGTGCGACGTCTCCCCGCGCGGAGACGATCCCGGATTTGTGTATGTGCTGAATGAAAAACAATTGATCATCCCCGAACGTCCTGGAAACAAACGAATGGATTCGATGCGGAACATTTTAGCGAATCCAAATATCGGCTTGCTGTTCCTGATTCCGGGACTCGGCGAGACTTTGCGCGTGAATGGAAAAGCCAGCATCATCCAGGACGAAGAATTGCTGGAGAAAATGGCGGCACATGGCAAAAGGCCGCTTCTTGGAATCGGTGTGGACGTAGAGGAATGCTTTATTCATTGCGCTAAGGCGTTCCGGCGTTCGGGACTGTGGGAACCTGAGAGCTGGGGAGACAAAGAGGAACTTCCAAAAGGCGCGAAAATCCTGGCAGCCCATGCAAAGTTGCCGAAAATCGACGAAGAAGCCGTGGGTAAAATCTTGGAGAAAAGTTACCGGGAAACGCTGTACTGAAATGCTCGCCGCAAGGGCAGTTGCACTAAAGGGAATGTCCATTTCCTGTTCTGCAAAAAAGAAATAGGGGTCTTAAATTTTTATGGAACAATAGTGAATAGGAGAAGCAGAGTGTGATAAAATATATCTATTAATGGAAAAAAGTGTGAGTCCAATAAATGTACATACGGTTTAATCAGGTAAATAGGAATTACTTAAGTATTCAACGGGCGTGAAAGTTTTCTGAAGCGTCCTGCATATAGATTATGATGCGTTGCAGACGAGAGGGGCTAGTTATATGTTGGGTGACAAAAACGAAGAGTTGTTTCCGGAAAAACCGAGAGAGAAACGCAGGCTTGGCGAACCGACCGCGGCATTTAAAGGGGCGGCTTGGGGGGCACTCCTAATTGGGGTGTCGACTTATTTGATCGGATTGTACAATGCGGCGATGGAACTGAACGAAAAAGGCTATTATATTGCTTTATTGATCCTTGGGCTCTATTCCGCCGTTTCGCTCCAAAAAGCCGTCAGAGACCGCGACGAAGGAATTCGGGTCACGAACCTGTATTACGGCATCAGCTGGTTTGCCTTGATTGCGGCAATTGCACTTATGGCCATCGGGCTGTTTAACGCAGGAAGCATCATTTTAAGCGAAAAAGGCTTTTACGGCATCTCGTTCGTCTTGAGCTTGTTCGCCGTGGTCACTGTACAAAAGAACGTTCGGGACACGGAAGAAGCAAACCAGGACAAGTAAATCAGTAAATAACAAACGCCTAACCTTTTTCCCGGTTAGGCGTTTTGTCTTGTCTACATATTCTTGAGAAGTTATTTGTGAAATGTGATAAATTCTTTAAGAGACGAGCTGGGAAACTTTATTTAAACAAAAACGATAAGGAGTGGGAATATGCCGGACATAAAGCGGATCAGCAAAGAAGATCAAGCCGGATTGCCAAAATTCCAAAACCAGGAAGAAGCGATTGGTTATTTTGAGAAAACCTACGGGGAGAAATTCGTCTTTGAAGAGTCGATCGAGACAGAAGAAGGAAATTGCCATTTTTACCGCTTGATTACAGACGAAGAAGCTTATATAAAAGGCATTACGGAATTGAATGCGAATGGCCATGTGGGCTTGGCATTTATGGACAGCTACCAGCCGGTTCAAATCAGGGAGAACGGCGACATTCAGATAGCCCATTGAAAACTGCCTTCTTCACCGGCATATCCGGAAGAATTTACATTCTTTTATAAACCAACCATGATTAGTTCCCGGCGGTTTCCGCCAGGAACTTTTTGTTTTTACGCGTTGGGACCTACGAAAGAATGCAGGGAATGATTCACCTATTCAACAATTCAGAAAAAGCTGTTGCACCCTATAATTTTCCAACATATAATTAAGAAACTGCAAAAAAAGCAGGGGGATAAGGGAGAGAAAAAGAATGGCCATTGACATGAAAGCACATGAAATCCAAACTGCCGAACAAATGATTCGAGCCATTCGCGGGCTCTGGGACGCGCGTTCCATCAAACGGCTTCGCGAGTGGCTCGGGGACATTGAAACGGAAGAAGAATACTACCGCCTGATGCGGCTTGCCGATGAAGCGGATTTATACAATTACAGCAATCTGTTGGCGACCCATGCTTACAAGCGTTTCGGAACGCTGCGTCCGTTTGCCTGGCATTGCGGCCGGCTGCTTGAAAACGGAAAAAGCCTGGAAGCGGAAGAAAAGATGCTTGGCCGCCTGCAAGGGGCCGCAGCTTCCACTTACAAAGCGGAGGAACTCGCTTCCGCCCATCAATTGCTGGTGCGCGTTTTTTGCCAGTTAAACCGGCTGCCGGAAGCGAAAGAACAACTGGCCAAAATCGAACACGTGCGGGGGTCCGTATGGCCTGATTTGACCGGCTATTACTACATGCACAGCGGGGAATGGGACAAAGCCGAACACGAGCTGAAAAAGGCGCTGGACGAGGAGTCGAATGACCGGGACAGCTTCGCGCGCCTGTTTTATGCGGATGTCTTGTCGATGCTCGGCCGGCAAGCCGAATCGTTGGCTGTGCTTGAAGAAGGCGATGCCTTGGAAGAGAACAGCTGGGCTTATGAGACGGAACAAGTAAGCCGCCTTTTCCACCTGGAACGCTATGCGGATGCGCTGCGTATGATGGACGGATTTAATGAAAAAAACCCGTTCCATGTTCACCGGGATCATTTTACTTATTTGAAAGCGGTGTGTTTGTACCGGCTTGAGCAGTGGATGGAATTGGAAACCTGGATTGAAAAGCACCGCGAGCTGTTAAAAGACAGCATCTACGGCAAAGCCGAGATTCGCCGGGACGAAAAACAGGTCCTGCTGAAAACAACGCCGAAAGTCCAGAAGATGAATTATTGTGTACCGGCTTCGTTGTCGCTCATGCTGGAAGTGTACGGCAAAAACATTGGACAGGACGAAATCGCTTCCCATGTCTTTGATGTGACCGGCACCAAACTCCGGACTACGATGAAATACATGGAATCGCTTGGGCTCGGTGCCCGGTATTTCAAAGGGGACGTTGCACTTTACAAGCAGTTTATCGATGCCGGCGTGCCGATCCTCCTCAGCATGATGATTGAAAACAGCGCCCATGTCCAAGTGGTCGTCGGCTATGACGACCGGCTGCAGGGGCTCATCATCCAGGATCCGAACGATCTGGCACCGTATTTATTGGCTTATGCCGACGCACAGAAAACCTACCGGATGTCCGATTCGCTGAGCATGGTGTTTGTTGAAAAAGAACAGAAACACCTCCTAAACTCACTTGACGAAAATGAACACCGCTTTTTCACGGAGCTGTATGAATTTCTGGAAGACGAAGAAGGCGAAGTGGAAGAAAGCGATGCGTTCCTGGCGTTTTTGACTGCCCATCTTGAAGAGCGCTACGCGGCCGTCATCGGCTTGTCGTCGCTGTTTACCGACCGTGCCAAAGCCCTGCATCCCCAGTGGCTGGAGCGGCTGTATTCAGAGTTTGGCAAAGAAGATGCGGAAGTGGCTTTATTGGCTGCCCATATGCACTTTGTCAGCGATCAACTGCCGGATGCCTTGCAATGCCTGGAACACGTGGAGATCAAAACCAGCCCCTATGCGCAGTATTTAAAAGGCGCCATTTTGATGAAGCAGGACGCTTTTGACAAAGCCGTTCCCTTTTTGAAACGCTCCATTGAAATGGATCCCGTGCAGCCCGACGCCTATAGCCGGCTTGCCCGCTGTTATACGGAAATGGGCAAGGTCTACCAGGCGTTCAAATGGTCCAGCATCGCGCTTGACCAGCTGCCAAGCAGTGTGTCCGTCCAAATCAACCACGCCTTGATCCAATCCGAATCCGGTGCGCATGAAAAAGCGTTGGAACGCTTCCGCAAACTGGCCGAAAGCGAGC
Organism: Planococcus glaciei; assembly: GCF_900099655.1. GTDB lineage: Bacteria > Bacillota > Bacilli > Bacillales_A > Planococcaceae > Planococcus > Planococcus glaciei. The sequence continues at coordinate 162,129 of NZ_FNDC01000008.1, read as the reverse complement.
CGGAAGACGAGTTCTTCATTTACCAGATGGGCTGCTGCCTGCAGCAGTTGGGCCGGGACGCCGAAGCGCTTGATGCGTTCAAGCGGTCGATTGAATTGGAGTCCGGCGAACCGTTCCCGTATTTGCGGATGGCGGAAATCCATATGGAAGCGGAAAACTGGGCGGAAGCGAAAAAGGCGCTCGACGAAGGCATTGCAAATACCGATTTGCATATGTATCTCGGGCACATCGCTACGGAGCAGAAGGAGTATCCAAAAGCGGAAGCGGAGTACCGGAAAGCGCTGGAACTGGATCCAAAAGATTTGTTTGCGGTGTCGCATATCGCCCATGTGTTGATTAAACAGGAACGTTATCTGGAAGCGCACAACTGGATTGAAGGTTATGTTAGAGAAGGCGATGCCGGCTTCTTCATTCGGGTTGCTTCCCTGTTGTGGGAAGAATGGGCAGATGATTCCGGCAAAGCAAAGGCGCTCAGCCTGCTTGAAGAAGGACTCTCCGATAGAGATCGGGACGGTTTTCATGATCTGGCCATTAAATACGCTGAATTCGGGGAGGAAGCGCCGTTGCACCGGACGCGGGTGCTGGAACACATTCAAGCCTTGCGTGAAACTCAGCCCGATGAAATTCTTTTGTGTTTGGAAGGCGAACTGCACGAAGAAGCCGAAAACCACCGCTATGCACGCAAGCTGTACAAACAGGCGCTTGACCTTGCCAACTATGCTCCGGCTTGCTACCGCCTCGGCCTCTTGGAAGAAAAGCGGGAGAAAAATGAACAGGCCATCTTGAACTACCGCCGCTGCATTGAATTGGATCCAAGCTTTAGCGCCGCCCACACAGCGATGATGCGTGCTTATGCGGCGAGCGGCAATCCGGAACGGGCATTTATCGAAGCGCTTCATGTATTGGAGCACGATCCGCAGGAACTGGATTTTGAAGAATTGTTTGCCTTAGCGGATTCCGAACAAGCGGTTCAATTGATTGCTGGAACTTTAGAGAAAATTTCCGAGAAAGTGCCGGAAGAATGGCTGCTTTCAGCGAAAGCGCATGTTGCGGAAAAAGAAGGCCGTTTGAAAGAGGCGGACGCTTTGTTTCTTGAGGCGAAAGCGACAAACGGCGCGCATGCCTCGCATTTTGATCACGTCGAGTTCTGCGAGCGCCAAGGCGATTTTAAACGCGCAGCGGTCCTGCTGGAAGAAATGATCGACGAACATCCGGAGATTGTCGGACTGTACGAAAAATACGTTTTGATGCTCAGCCGAATCGGCAAAACCGCGGAAATCGAGAAACGTTTGAAGCGGCGGCTTGCCGGAGAGGACCTGGCGATGGCGAAAGCGCACAGTGCGCAGTTTTTGGCGCAGTGGTTCGAAGAAGCCGAACAGGAAGAACCGAAAGGGATGCTGAACAAATTGCGGCATAACACACGCTCGCTGCGCACGATCACCCAAGTGATTTCCTTGTATGAAGCAGCCATCAAACGCTTGCCGGACAACGAACTGCCGGTCATGCAATTGGCCTCGCTCTACCTGTCGCGCGATATGGCCAAAGAAGCGGTCGATGAGCTGAAGCCGTTTGTGGAACGCACCGGGAATTACGAGGCGGCGCTTTTATTGATACAAGCGACGCTTCAGCTGGCGGATGAAAAAGAGTCGTATAAGCTTGCCCGGTCGGCTGCAGTTGCAGCCCGGAAGCTCCACGAACAACAGCCATCCGATACCCGCGTCCTTATGTTGCGGGGCGAAGCCTTGGCGGTGATCGATGAAACCAAAAAAGCGCGGGAACAGTTTGAAGAAGTGATCCGGTTGGAGCCTTTCCATGCAGAAGGCTATGTCCGCCTGCTGCATTTGCTGGCTGAACGGCGCCCTGGTGAAGTGCCGGCGTTTAAAGACCGCTTGCCGGAACAGCTGAAAGACCATGAGTGGATCCGCCTGAACCTCGGCATGGCGTATATCGAAGTGGAGGAAGCGGCGCTCGCTCAGGAAATCCTGCTGTCATTGATCGAAGACGAAGACGATTATTTGCCGGCATACTACGAGCTGGCGCGCAGCGAAATGCTGCTTGGCCAAAAACAAGCAGCTGTCACGCATTTTGCGCAGCTTTTGAAACGGGAAGAAGGCAGGCATTACCTCTTTGCCGCTGCTGAAGAGCCGGCATTCGAAGACGTGTTGGAACAACTCGAAGCCTTGTCTGCCGAATCTGCTTAAAAGACAGGCAAAGAAATCAATTTAAAAGAAAGCCGCAGAGCCGCTCAATAAAGATTGGGCGGCTTTGTTGTTTTCTTTTTCTTAATGCGCATTCGTATTTTTTTCATCTCTAAAGCGCTTACATCAAAATCCGGCGGTTTCTTCGTTAAAAAGCATGTTACGCTAAACGAGGAAAATAAAGAGAGAATTTGTATTGAAAGGTTTTGATCTCCATGTTGCACAACCCTACCGGAAAAGCACGGCTCGGGCTGGCGTTTCTCCTTGCCATGCTTGGCATTTTGGCGCCCCTGAATATTGACATGTACTTGCCGAGCTTTCCTGGCATCGCCGGTGATTTAAACGCTTCGGCGTCACTCGTGCAGCTGAGCTTGACGACTTGCCTGATTGGCCTCGCAGTAGGCCAGATTGTCGTCGGGCCAATCAGTGATGCACAGGGCAGAAGAAAGCCGCTGCTCATTGCCATTTCTTTGTTTGTGCTGTCGTCGATTCTGTGCGCACTCGCTCCGTCGATCGAGATGCTGGTCGTGGCCCGCTTTCTTCAAGGATTTACCGCTTCTGCCGGCGTCGTGTTGTCGCGGGCGGTGGTGCGGGATGTCTTCAGCGGCAAAGAGCTGACGAAATTTTATTCGCTGTTGATGGTCATCAATTCGGTCGCACCGCTCGCAGCTCCGCTTGCCGGCGGCGCCATCCTGGCGCTGCCGTTTGCCAACTGGCAGACCATCTTTTATTTTCTGGCGTTTCTGGGCATCCTGATTGTCGCAACCATCGGATTGAAATTGCCGGAGACCTTGCCAGAAGACAAACGAATCCCAAGTTCCATCGGTGAATCCATCCGGACCATGCTTGGCCTGTTAAAAGACCGTTCCTATACGGGCTATACGCTCATTGCCGGTTTTGTCCACGGCGGCAGTTTTGCTTACGTGGCGGGAACGCCGTTTGTGTACCAGGGGATTTACGGCGTGTCGCCGCAAGTGTTCAGTATTCTCTTTGGCATCAACGGCATTGCCATCATTTTGGGCAGCTACTTGATCGGGCGGTTCGGCGGCATCGTTCCGGAAAAGCGCATGCTGCAAATTGCGGTAACCGTGGCCGGTGTGGCAACTTTTGTGCTGCTATTGGCCACTATCGTGCAAGGGCCGCTTGCGACGATCGTCATCCCGATTTTCATCTATATGATCACCATCGGCATGATCCTGACCAGCTCGTTTACGCTCGCGATGCGCGAACAAGGCCACCGGGCGGGCAGTGCCAGTGCAGTCATCGGCATGCTGCCGTTGTTGGTCGGAGCCGCAGTGTCGCCGTTGGTCGGCATTGACGAAACCACGGCCGTCCCCATGGGGGCGATATTATTCGCCACTTCATTGATCGGCTTGATCGCGTTTTATTCCTTGCCTAAACAGACAAAAGAAATCAATGATTAATACACAAAAAGAGCAATCGCTGAAAGCTGGCGATTGCTCTTTTTAACGCTTGCAAAGCTTATTCCGCAATCAATGCATCGAGCAGTTCCTGCGGCGAATGCACGACAAATTTCGGACGTTCCTTCTCAATCAATTCAAATCCGTCCAGCCCCCAGCTGACCCAGGCAAACGGCACGGCCACATTGTTGCAGGCCACAATGTCCCGCACTTCGTCTCCGACATACAACAATTGCTCGGCTGAAACATTCTGCTGCTTCATGTATTTCCGGATGACCGTATCCTTGCCGAAAATGCGGCTCGACGTCAGCACTTGTGACACCGTCTCGATGCCTTCCTGCTTTAAAAACAATTCAATGTTTTCTTTGGCATTGGACGAAATGATGACGATGCGGTAGCCGTTATGGGCCAATGCGTCGAGCATGTCCTTGATGCCGTCAAACAGCGCCACTTCGTTCATATGGGCTTTGAAATACTGGTAAACCTTCGGCAAGATGACAGGGATTTTGTGCATCGGAAATCCGTACTTTTTGGCGCGCTGCTGAATCGTCAAGTTGCGGGATGCCGCCAAATCTTTCTCGCTGACCGGCAAGTAATTGAACTGCACGGCGTACGTATTCCACGCCTGCATAAACAGCGGCATGGAATCGGCTAACGTGCCGTCAAAATCAAAAATGATCGTTGTCATAAGCCAACCTCTTTCCAGTGAATGATTGTTGCTTTTAAGTATAATCTGTAACCCAAACGATGCCAACTTCCACCTCTATGATAGGGACAAGAACAAAAGCCGTAGAAAGGCAGCAGAGGAAAAAAATCCATGACTGTTTTTCAGTTAATTCTGTTAAAATAAAATTATGTTCGGATTCCTAAGTAGTAGCCTACAGAAAAAAGTCAGGAGGATTCCAATGAAGGACATGAAAAAAGTGAGCTTTATCGTTCCTGTTTACAATGCTGAAAAGTTTTTGGCGAAAAGCATCACCAGCATCCTCCACCAAACCCATCCTCATATCGAACTCATTCTTGTAAACGATGGATCAACTGACGGCAGCGGGAAGATTTGTGACCAGTACGCAAAACAAGACACCCGCGTAAAAGTGATCCATCAGCCAAATGCCGGACCGTCCGCAGCGCGAAACCGCGGTATCGCAGAAGCAAGCGGCACGTATATCCAATTTGCGGACTCAGATGATTTTATTGATCAGCACATGACAAAACGGCTGGTGCAGGCGATGGAGGGCGGCAGCGAACTGGCCATCTGCGGCTATCAAAAAATCCTGATGCGCGGAGACCAGATCATCAAATCTGAAATCCACCGCATTCCCCAAAACGGAAATTTCACAAAAGAACAATTTTTATTGCATTTCGGGGAACTGTACCAGTACTACTACATCCACTTTAATTGGAACAAGCTGTATGATGCCCATCTCTTAAAAGATTCAGGACTGGCATTTGACCTGGAAGTCAACTGGGGAGAGGATTTGCTGTTTAATTTGCGTTATATCGATAAATGCCGAAACATCAGCCTTATTCCGGATGCCTTCTATTACTACATCGATTCCAATGCCGCGTCCATCACGAGCCAGTTCCGCGCGGATCTCTACAGCAATATGCAATTGATGCAAGGGGCAGTTAAGGAATTTCTGCAAAAAAACCATGCGTATGCAGGAAAGAACAAAGTGCTGTTTGAAAACTTTTATACATCCCGGGTTATGACTTGTTTCTGGAACTTATTTCATCCAAGCAGTACGCTGACGCCGGATTTGGCAAAAAAGCAGATGGGCGAAATCATCCATAATGAATGGCGGCATAAACGGGCCAGTTATTTTCAGTCAGGCAATTTTGAGAAGAGATTGATCGGGACCTTGATTAAGCGGCAGGCGGTCGGCGCCTTGTACCGTTATTATTCATGGAAAAGCCTTGTGAAAAGGAGACTGTTGCCAAAAGAAAAGAAATGGGTGTAATGGGCAGTTAGGAGCTAGTAAATGAGCGGACACAAGAGTATCGACCATCTTAAAGGAGTGGAGCATTTGAAAGCCATTATTCGAAAAGCACAAAAGAAAGATATCCAGGCCATCCAGCACGTGGCGAAAGAAAGTTGGCACGATACCTATAAGGAATTGATCCCGGAAGCGATCCAGGACCAATTTCTGGAGCAGGCCTATTCCGATGAAATGATGGCGAAACGAATCGACCACAGCCTTTTTCTCGTTGCTGAAAGCGATTCGGACGTCATCGGCTACGCCGCCGCTTTTCAAAAAGACGGCCAAGCAGATCTTAGTGCCATCTATTTACTGCCGGAAGCCAAAAGCAATGGAATTGGGACACAGCTGCTGGAAGGTGTGCTCGAAGCGTTGGACGGTGTGAAGGAACTATACGTAGAAGTGGAAAAAGGAAATACCAGCGGAGAAACGTTTTACGCGGCAAAAGGCTTTTCCGTGGTCGATGAATACGAAGATGACTTATTCGGACATACGTTACAGACAAAGAAAATGGTTCTAATCATTTAATGAATATGCTGCCGGATTAACGACTAGTTGTTACGGAGAGTTGAATAACGATTATTCGCAAAACGGATTTATTGAATATTGATGAATAACCCCTGAAACGCACAACCGACATGCGTTTCAGGGGTTATTCATTATTCTTCGAGGAACATTTCTTCGAGCGACGGTTCGTTGACTTCGACGCGGAAGACATCCACTTGGCATTTGGTAAACGCCCGGATGATTTCAGCGATCTTTCGTTCACTGCCGACGGTCAAACTGCTGGAGGACGCCGTCGTTTTCAAATCGCTGCCTGCTGTTTCGAGCCAGTCATACAGGTTTTCGGCTTCGCTTTCCGGAATCGCCGAATGCTTGAATTTCACTTCCAGGGTGGAGCGGTAATACGAGCGCAGTTCTTCCATGCTGCCTTTTTTGACGATGGCGCCTTCTTTCATGATGGCGATGGTCGAACAAAGCTTTTCGACTTCAAATAAATTATGCGAAGTCATGAAAACGGTTTTGCCGCTTGCCTGCAAATCCCGGATAAGCTGATGGATTTGCAACGCGGATTCTGCATCCATGCCGGAAGTCGGCTCGTCCAGAAAGATGAGTTCCGGCTCATGGATGATGGCTTGTGCAATCCCCAGCTTTTTCTTCATGCCAAACGAGAATTTGCCGACTTTTTTGGATAGGTCCTGCTCCAGGCCGACCATTTTCAGCACCGCTTTGCACTGGGAAGTGGAAACCGGCATGCCGGAAAGTGCGGACAGGAATTTCAAATGCTTGATGGCGTTCATCGAATTGTAAAAGCTTGAGTAATCCGGCATGACACCGATGTGTTTCTTCAGGCGCTGATTCGGCCCTTCCACACCAAGCAAGGAAAAGCTGCCGCTTGTCGGACGGATGATGCCCGTCAGCATATTGATGAACGTCGATTTCCCCGCGCCGTTGCGGCCAAGGAATCCGAAGATTTCTCCTCGTTCGACCGTTAGATCGATGCCATGGATAACCGGTGTCGCCCCGTATGATTTTTTCAGGTTTTTCGTTTCAATGACGTTCATTAACATTCCCTCCTATTGAACAATGCGAGTGCGGCCGCAAGTACCAGTCCCGCCAACCCGAAAATGACTAAAAATGAATAATCATCGTTGATCAAATAATAATAAGGGCTGACAAACTTTAACCAGGAAACCCATAAGTTATTGGTGAAGGCGACCCATACGCCAAGAATCGGCAAGGCGATTCCGAGTAAGACACCGAGAAACATCGTATAAGACGGCTTTGGAATCAGGACCGACAAGAGGACGGCCAAAGCAATTTGGAACGTCACGAGCGCGATGGTTTGCGAAAAGATGAACAGATCGATTTTCAAAGAAAACAAACTGATGATGAGAAATGAAATCAAAATGCACACGAACCAAAACAACCAGATGCCTAAATACTTGCCCAGCACAATCGAAATTCTCGAAGTCCGGGTGACCAAAAACCGCATCGTGCGTTCGTGGAGCTCCCGGTTAATGGTGTCGTGCGACAGGCCCATCACGAACAATTGGCCGAAGCCTACCAATAAAAAGAGCAGGCCCGCGGTATGGACATCTTCCGCTTCACTTGCCGACAGCCCGGCACCTACGGTCAACAAATCGGAAAACTTTGCGGAATAATAAGATGTAACGAGTAACAGGGCGATCATGAGCAGTGACATGATGCTTTGGAACAAACTTGAAAACTCTTTTTTGCCAATGGCGAACATCGACTTTCCTCCGTTTCATAACGTGCATGTATTTCTGAAGCTGTCTTCAGTATAAATGCCTTAACTTAAGTGAAGGAAACCTGTTCCTTAATTTTTCCTTAATTCCGCTTTTTCCCTTTTTGGAATGATATGATTATTTACAGGAAAACGGTAAAGAAAGGATTTTTACGATGCAGGAACCGCACTTATTAATTGTAGATGATGAACCCGCTATTTTACATATGCTGACAACGATTTTAACAAAAGAAGGCTTTCGTTCAATTGATACGGCGGGATCTGCCGAAGAAGCGCTGGCGCTCTCCAAGCAAACGGCATACGATTTGATCCTGCTCGATGTCATGCTGCCGGAGCGCAGCGGTTTTGACATCTGCCCGTTGATCCGGGAAACAACGGATGCTTCCATCTTTTTCTTGACTGCCCGGTCGTCGGATTTGGACAAACTGTCCGGTTTTGCGGTCGGAGCGGACGATTACATTACCAAACCGTTCAATCCATTGGAAGTGGCGGCGCGCGTGAAAGCCCATCTGCGGCGCCGAAGCGGCAAAAATCCGGTCCAGGCCCAACAGACGATGTACAGCGCCGGCCCGGTGTACATCAACACGCTGTCTGCGGAAGTGAAGATTGACGGCAAGCCGGTGGATCTGCCGGCGCAAGTGTACCAATTGTTGCTGTTTTTCTGCCGCCACCCCAATCAGCTGTTCAGCAAAAGCCAATTGTACGAAAACGTCTGGGGTGAAGAATTCCTGGGCGAGGACAATACGGTGATGGTCCATATCCGAAAGCTGCGCGAAAAAATTGAACAGGACCCCAGCAGCCCGAAACTGATTGTGACGGTGCGGGGGCTGGGTTACAAATTTGTGCCGGCAGGTGGCCTATGAATCTGCACAAGCGCTTTTTGCTGCAATTTTTCACTCAGCTTCTTTTGTTGTCAGCGGTTTTCTTGGTGACCATCCTGGCCATTTGGGCCATTATCGGATTTTCGCTGACGGAACAGGATGCCCGCCAAGATCTTGCCAAAGCCGAAAGTTCCTACTTTACCGGCAAAATATCGGTTGACGGAAAAAACGTATCCATCGATCCGGAGTTAAAAGAACTGGCCGAGCGCCAAAATGGCCAGCTCCTCGTGGTGGATGCAGAAGGAAATGTCCTTGATTCTTTCCAGGCGCCGGAACAAACGCCTTCCCGGATGAAGGCAAACGAATTGGCGGCATGGCTGCTCGGGACGGATTCGGCAGGCAAAGAACGCGCTTATTGGAAACTGGAATACTTTGATGAGGATCCGCTGTATTTATTGTTCGAAAAAGAAAACAAAGCCGCGGGCTTAACGGCCGCTTTGGAACCCGGTGTGGATTGGGGCCAAAAGCAACTCGGGTTGACCGCGGACATGGAAAAGAAGCTGCAGGCGGAAAACGCCTGGGTCCAGCTTGTGGATGTCGGCGGAGTAGTGGTGGACAGCTTCGGGGAAGAGGCGCCCAAGTTTACGGCTTCCATTGACGGGATTGACCGGCTCGCCGCGAAATGGCCGATGCTGTCTGTATCGGTGGACGAAGCCACCCAGACTGCACTCTATGTCGGAGTTGCCGAAACGCCCTCCTCTTTTTTGGAGGACAGTTTTGCCGACCGCAAGCTGATTTACGTTTTTCTTCTGCTGCTTTTGCCTTTAGTCATCGGCACGTTTTGGTATGCCCGGAAGTTCGGCATGCCGCTTTTGGTCATGATGCAATGGATCCAAAACCTTGGCAGCCGCCAATACGAAGCGCCGCAGGATGCAAGCGGCCAACCGGCCCTCTACACCAAAAAAGGCAAGATGAAGCGGAAATACCGGCTATATAAGGATTTGATCGGGACATTAGAGCAATTGACCGATACCTTAAAGCAGCACAAAGTGCAGCGCCGCGAACTCAACCAGACGCGCGAAGACTGGATCAGCGGATTGTCGCACGACCTCAAGACGCCGCTGTCTTCCATTTCCGGCTATGCGCAATTGCTGGAAGCGGAAAATTACCAATGGTCCAAAACCGAGGCAAAAGAGTTTGCCGGCATCATCCATGAAAAATCGGGCTATATGATGGAATTGCTGGAAGATTTGACCTTGACGTTCCGCTTGAAGAACCATGCCTTGCCGCTTTCGAAAGAACCGGTGGAACTGAACGAATTCATGCGGCGCACCATCATTCAATTCATCAATGAACCGGCAAACGCCAATTTTGAATTTGATTTTCAGCCGGCCGAAGAAGATGTTATGGCTGACATCGACCCGAAATGGTTCCAGCGCATCGTCGACAACTTGATCGCCAATGCGGTAAAGTACAATCCAGCGGGAACGACAATTACCGTAGCCTTGTCAACAATTGAGGAGCACTTGTTCATCGTCCGGATTGAAGACGACGGAACCGGCATGGACGCAAAAACGCTCAACAAGCTGTTCGAGCGCTATTACCGCGGGTCGAACACCGTGGAATCCGGAAACGGTTCCGGCCTGGGCATGGCGATCACGAAGCAATTGGTTGGGCTGCACGGCGGTTCGATTAAAGTAACGAGCGAAGTCGGCCGTGGTACAACCGTCCGGCTCATGGTGCCGATGCAATAAGTTATAAGAATGGTAAGGCAATGGAAAAATCCCGCCCTAGGAGTCGTCATAGGAAGCGGGATTTTTTATTTTCTTTAATATTAAAGAGGGAATGGGAACGTTCGGCTTTTGATGCAATCGGGTATTGGGTCATCCGAAGGTAGCCAATTAAAAAAATCGTGGTTCAATAAAATAACGTTGTAAAGAAATCCAGTGCACCGGTAAATGCATAAAGAACGGCACTGACGCCCAAAACGCCGGCAAGGAAATAGCCGATTAATTTAATATTATCAATAATAGCACCAACGACGACATCCATGAATTGGATCACAAGAATTCCTCCTAGTGTCAAACATATATTTAAGCACTTGCCCTGGTTACATCCTAACACTAACTAAAAATCTAATAAATGGAAAATTTGGCTATTAATAAAGTGGAGCTTACAGTACGATTAAGAAGAAAGGGGAGGCGGCTTTATGGTTGGCGGCTCTTGAGCAGTTTTTGCGTTTTTCTATTCCTCAAATACTTCATTACATAAGTGTTATTAAAATCAAAAAAACAGCAAGCAACAAATGGAAAATGAATTAAGAAATTTGAAGAAGAACTACAAAAATGGAGTACTAAAAGAGGGAAGGGATGAGCACATGTCGATCTTTTTTTAAGAAGATGAACCAAAAAGAAATAGCAAGCTGGACCAAAGCGGCCGTTACCGGATTCTATGCCATGGTGCTGTTGTTAAGCGCAGACTTGGCATATGGTGTCCTGTACGAACGCGAACTTGTTTCAAAATCCGCCGTTCTTTGGACCGGTATGGGGGCAGCATTCGGTTCCGACTTGCTGTATCGGTGGATATCCGCCGCACGGGCGAATAAGGAGAATAAACCCTCCTGAGGTTTGCTTCAATCGTTTAAGACGATCACTTGTTCAGGGAACACGCGATCGGCGAGCCACCGTTCAATGACGCGGTTGAACAGTTCGGGCTTCGCAAGTGAAATGCCGTGGCCGACATCCGGAAAGACGATTCCCCGGCAATTCGGATTGCTTTTTAGAATTTCCGTCATGGACGCTTTCATGACACCGCGTTCTTTTTCGCCGACCGTTACCAGAATGTCCGCCTGGGCGTATTTGAAGTTCTCCGGAAGGACAAACGACATATTCTCTTTTAACATACGGAACAGTTCACGCTTTTTCATGCGGCAACTGTCGCGGTAGTAAGCTTCAAAGTAGCTGTCTCCTATGTAAAGCGATTTCGCCTGGAGTTTTGAGAACGTTTTGTTTTGAACCAAAGGCTGGAACAAGGCAGACGATTTGGCAATGGTGTTTTTAAACGGCAGCGGCTTAACCAGGGCACTGTTCAGCATGGCGTAATCCACCAGATCCGGCTTCTGGCCAATTGCACTCACGACCACTTGCGCCCCAAGCGAAAAGCCGATGGCGATGACCGGCTTGTTCTGCCGCTTTTCTTCAATCAAGGCAATCAGCCGCTTGGCACTTCCGGCAATGGAAAAAGCGGAGGCGTTTTCCGCACAGTTCAGTTCCGGCACCACGACGTGGTAGTTTCTGAAATGGCGGATTTGCCTGTCCCACATCCAACCGCCAACCCCGCCGCCGTGTACAAAAACCACCAGAGGCGCCTGCAAATTTCCGTATTCTTGATAGGGCAAGCTCATATTATTCCTCCTTTCTTAAAAAATACATGATTTTACATTTATGTCTATTGTCATCTTCTATACATACGTTTTTTTCAGGAGAAAAGTTTCAGGAAAAAGCGATTAATTCCGAATTTATTACACGTCGGCACTTACATACATACTTCCGACACATTAAAGATTGAATCTGAGCTTTTTTAGAATGAGTTAATGAAAGTAATACCTTGTTCTAGATGGCCTCCTCATCTTATGGGCATAACAGGGAACAGTTGATTGGAGAAAAGCAGAAAAGCTTTTGTCCGGCTTATATACATTGCGCCCACAGGAAGTTTGAATCCGGTTAACGCACATAGCAGCAAATAATAGAGTTGCAGGAACTAAGTGACTTGCAGGAACTAAGTGACTTCCCGGAAAAATCATTGGCTGTTTTTGTGTGAATAATTCACTCAATTCCAAAAACTCATTTGACACCCATTCCTGCGCTACTTATACTGTGTTATAACACGTGTTAGAAAAAAACAGATTCGGAAGGGGAATTGCCATGTTTGCTGCTTTAACGCCACTTGACTGGAAACGCCGCGCCATCAAATACTACCCGGAGAAAATTGCCGTGATCGACGAAGACAAACGCTTTACATACAAAGAGTTCGGCAAGCGCACCGATCAATTGTCCGCCGCTTTACATAACGCAGGGATTCAGCCCGGCGACCACGTCGCAGTCATGCTGCCGAATACGCATTATATGCTGGAATGCTTTTACGGCATCTGTCAGCTCGGTGCGGTCATGGTACCGCTCAACTACCGCCTGACGGCGAAAGACCTGGAGTACATCATCAACCACAGCGATGCGAAAATGCTGATTGTCGATGCGGAATTCGGAAAATTGATCGAAGGCATTCAGGACCAGCTGCCGATTGAAAAGTTCATTGTCGTTGAAGTGGCGGGATGCGAGTCGGCCATTAACGGTGTGACGTACGAAGACTTTATCGGCGAAGTGCCGGAAGAGGTCCAGCTGCCGGAAATCGACATCGATGAAAACCAAATGCTGACCTTGAACTACACCAGCGGTACCACGTCCAATCCAAAAGGCGTCATGCTGTCGCACCGCAGCAATTACCTCAATGCCGCAAACTTCCTGCATCACTTGAATGTCGTGCACGACGACGTCTACTTGCACACCTTGCCAATGTTCCATGCGAACGGCTGGGGCGGCATCTGGGCGATCACGGCAGCGGGGGCGACGCACGTCTGCCTGCGAAAAGTCGACCCGCCGCTCATTTTGGAGCTGTTCGATCAGCACAAGATTTCCATTCTTTGCGGTGCGCCGACGGTCGTCAACATGCTCGTCAACGAACCGAAAGCGAAAGACATCAAGATTACAACCAATCCGCGCATGGCGACAGCCGGTGCACCGCCTGCTGCGGCACTCATCGGCAAAGCGCAGGCCATCCTTGGCCTCAACATGATCCACGTGTACGGCCTGACGGAAACGTCTCCGTTTATCCTGTACAACGAATGGAAAAAAGAATTCGAGGCAAAATCGCCGGAAGAGCAAGCGACGATCAAAGCGCGCCAAGGCATCGAACTCGCCTTTAACGGCGAAACAAAAGTCGTCAACCAGGAAGACGGGCGTGAAGTGGCCTGGGACGGCAAAGAACTCGGGGAAATCGTTACCCGCGGCAACGTCGTCATGAGCGGCTATTACAAAGACCCGGAAAAAACGGCGGAAGCGATCCGCGACGGCTGGTTCTACACGGGCGATCTTGCCGTAACTTATCCGGACGGCTATATCGAAATCCAGGATCGCATCAAAGACATGATCATTTCCGGCGGTGAGAACATTTCCTCAACGGAAATCGAAGGCGTGCTCTATAAGCATCCAGACGTCATGGAAGTGGCCGTCATTGCGGTGCCGGACGAGAAATGGGGCGAAGTGCCAAAAGCGATCATCGTCCTGCAACCGGGTGCACAAGTCACGGAACAGGACATCATTGCGTACACCCGCGAGAAGATGGCGCATTTCAAAGCACCGAAATCGATTGATTTTGTGGAAGCTCTGCCAAAAACCGCGACGGGCAAACTGCAGAAGTTCCGCTTGCGCGAAATGTACTGGAACAGTGCGAAAAAAGTGAATTGACACCGGCCAACACTCTTCAAGCCCGATGCTGGGTTTGGGGAGTTTTTTTGTGGAGGAAGCTGAAATGTTTCATTATTCTCTAGGAACGGGAAACAAAGAACATGTATGCAGAAAAACTGAACTCAAGGAAGGGGCATTTTATTCATGAAAGCAATTGTCATTGAGCAATACGGCGGCAAAGAGCAATTAAAGGAAAAAGAGCTGGAGCGTCCGCAGATTGCAAAAGATCAGGTATTGTTGGAAATCCATGCGACGTCGATCAACCAGATCGACTGGAAACTGCGCGAAGGCTATTTGAAAGAACGGCTGCCATTTGAGTTCCCGATCATTCTTGGCTGGGACGCAGCCGGCGTTATTGCCGAAGTTGGGGAAGCGGTACGCGAGTTCAAGGTCGGGGACCGGGTATTTGCACGCCCTGCAACGACCCGCCAAGGCACCTATGCTGAATTTGTGCCAGTGGAAGAGAATTTGCTGGCCCGCATACCGGAAAACATGAGCTTTGAAGAAGCGGCTGCGATTCCGCTTGCCGGGTTGACGGCCTGGCAGACTTTAGTCGATGTGGCCAAAATCAAAGAAGGCGACAAGGTCCTTGTTCATGCCGGTGCCGGCGGTGTCGGAAACTTCGCTATTCAGATTGCCAAAAGCTTCGGCGCCTACGTGGCCACGACGGCCAGCAAGGAAAACGAAGAGTTTGTCTCCTCACTTGGGGCAGATCTCGTGATAGACTACAAAACCGAACAATTTGAAGACGTTTTAAGTGATTATGACATCGTCCTGGACGCACTGGGCGGCGAGGTGCTCGAGAAAAGCTACCAGGCCTTGAAAAAAGGCGGATATTTGGTATCCATCGCCGGGATGCCGTCCGAAGATGACGCCGCTAAATACGGTGTAAACGCGAGCTCCTACTGGCTGGAACCGCAAGGCGACCAATTGCAAGAGCTGGCCTCTCTTTATGAAAAAGGCCAATTAAAACCCATCATCGGCGAAGTGTTTGACCTGAGCGAACAAGGGCTTCAAGATGCCCATGCATTAAGTGAGACGCACCACGCCAAAGGCAAAATCATCATCCGGGTGAAGTGATCCGGTACGGCTTGTAAGATGATCCGATAGAAAAACCAGAAGCCTAAAAACTTCTGGTTTTTCTATTTTTCTTTAGGGAAATGTGTCTTCTGGAGCCATAAACTTTTGGCAATTTGTAAAAGGTAGCGGAAATGCCCCGCCAGCGGAGGGAAATGGTGTAGAATCGAAGAAAAGAGACAAGCCGTCTACACATAAAGGAGAATGCACTCGTGAACGACACATCCAGTTTTCAAATGATCGCCGCTGTTGCGATTTTCGCCTTAATGGTCGGCGTTCCGCTCATCATGGTGTTTGTTGTCTACAAGTTCAGCAAACGCAGCGACAAGTAACAACTAACCCCAAAAAGAGGCAAAAGCGAAAAAGCTTTTGCCTCTTTTTGGGGTTAATTATCAGAACCTATAAAAAGGATGCTGTCTCACAGGGCATTCGGTCTTTTAAGCGAAACAGAAAAACGTTTGTATGGTTACAACTCCTGGATAATATGAAACTTTAAACAATGTAAAAACGACTTAGTCTATAACAGAGCTATTAAAAATGACAAAAGAAACGGCTGGCGGATGTGCAAAAGGGAGGGATGATAGTGGAATTGCGGAAAATGGCATTTATGCTTAGTTGTTTATTTATTAGCTTGCTTGCTGCATGCGGACAAATAGAAGAAGACAAAATAAAAGCGGAAGATAAGGGAACGTCAGAAAGCCGACAATTTAACGACCAGGAATTGATCGGCACAATTGGCGAAACGAATCCTTTAGCACACTCCCTGTACGTAGATCATACCGAATGGATTAATCGGCATGTACCTTCAAACCAAGCTGTGCCGGATATTGGCTATGGCTTTCAGGCACTCATCACAGACGAGACCCTGATGAAATTTGAAAACGGCGCCCCGGCAGACTTAAAAGATTTCAAGCCGCGGCAAAAAGTGAAGGTGTTGCCGCCCACAGAAGAAACTACACCGGTTGAAATTGATCAAATTATCTTATTGGAAATGACTTATAAAGAGAAGTACGAACGGTTCCTCGCGCCTTCAAAAGGCTCGTACAATGTGACCGTCTTGTACGAAGAAGGAGATCTTCACGGTATGGATGTGGAAAAGATTTTTGATAAGCTCAGCGAAGGTGTTGAATTGAATGCCGGCCAATTCCCGTATACCGAGAACTGGGTGGTGGATTACAAGAAAGAACTGGGCATTGAAAAATTGCCTGTCATTCTGGTGTTCGATACAGAAGGGCTGATCTTTAAAACCTATCAGGAAAAAGAACTCTACAAATTTTTCGATGAACGAATAGAATAGATGAAAACAAGCTGCCTTCATACAAATGAACGCTGCTTGTTTTCATGATTGCTATGTATGATTTTGCTGCTCTTTCATGCAGGTACGGTACTTGCCAGGCGTCTGTCCGGCGGCTTTTTTGAACGCCTGCTGGAAATGCGTTTCGCTTTTGTAGCCGGTGCGTCGGGCGATTTGCTGGATGGAGGCTTCGGTGTGCTGCAGCAAATACTGCGCCAACCTAATGCGGCAGTGAATGGCGTACTGGATTGGGCTCATGTTGGTCTGTTCTTTAAAGACCCGGGCAAGGTAGTATTTGCTCAAGCCGATTTCTGTAGAGAGCAGTTCGAGCGTCAATGTCCGGTGCGCGTTTTCTTCGATAAAGCGTTTGGCCATGCGGATGTGCTGTTGGTGATCCGCTGGTAATCGGTTCGGCTCAGCCAAAGAACGTTTCAAGATGCCGAGAAAAACTCCGAATAAATGACCTGTGATTTCATGCTTATTGGCGTAGGAACTGCTGTTTTCTGCCATTAGTTGCAGGCCAATCGACTTCAGGCGTTCAAACTCAGCCGGCTGATGTACAGGTGGTAGCTGAGGCGGCCGCAGTTGGTGAAGTTCAAGCTCATCCATTAATCGGCCGGAGCAGCTGAGAGACAGGCAGCTGTATGCTTGTCCTTTAACAGAAGCTTCTGCGTGCCAGTCGCCGGCATTGCAAAGCACCAGTGAACCCGTAGTGGCGGTGTAGGTTTTCTGGTTGATGGAAAAGCGGCTTTGGCCTTCCAAAACAAGGATGATTTCGCACGATTCCGGATGGACGTGGAGCGGTTTGATGTGCCGTGTATCGCTCGGGCAGTGAATGACGTCGGCAGAATGAAAAATAAAAGGAAAGCGGTTCGGGTCCATGGCAGGCACTCGTTTCTAAAAAGGATTATACCTCTATTATAGCAAGAATTAATATAAAATAGCGTGAATTACCGGTAATATTGAAGTTTCTGCATCTAAAGAAGCAAGATTTAATAGGTTTCGGTGAGTTTATATGGAGTGGAAAAAAGGCGGGTTTATTAATCTGAAAATTAAAATAAATTTCACTAAATCGATGGAAATACTTGAAAAATAGCCCTATAATGACGGTGAAAAGGATTGTTTAAGGACATACCACATAATAATAGGAGAAAGGATGAGTGAAATGGCAACGTATTTTTGGGTGAATTTGCCGGTAAAGGAGTTGGAAAAGTCGATGGAATTCTTCCGGACTTTGGGATACACCGTCAGCAAGCAGAATGACATGGGGCGTGTGGCCATAGGCGAGCAAAATTCGCCGATTATCCTGGTGCAGGAAGCGGCTTTTCAGCAGTTTGCGGAAAACGGCTTAGCAGATTCATCGCAAAGCACAGAAGTGTTGCTCTCGATTTCTGCGGATACGCGGGATGAAGTCCATGAGATGTGCCAAAAAGTGGTCCAAGCAGGCGGAACAGTGTTCAGTGAACCAGGCGAATTTGACGGCATGTACGGTGCAGGATTTACGGATCTGGATGGACATCGGTGGAATTTGCTGGTGATGTAAAGACAGATCCAGCAGCAATGAATAAATTGATGAGAACTTGTTATGAGACAGAATTAAACTTAAGCTGCAATGTACACAACTGAAATGCGTTTGCTGGTAAACACAGTCAGTTAAAACCAAATAAAATTCATTGAGACGGAATCGATTTAAATTTTTTAGAAACAACTCGTAACGAACAACTGATAAATGAAAAACAATCAACAAATCCGAGTAAAACCCAGTTAATCTGAAGAAAACCGAAAATGGCCAAATTAGCCGAAAAACAGCCGAAAAATCGGCTTCGTCTCACTGTCTTAAGTATACTTAATAAATGAAACACTACTTCCGATAATTTATATTATGTCTACTAAATTATTTTTTAAGAAATTAAGGCCGTCGTTTTCTTACACTCTCCTCTTGTAGCGTCTATGAGAAGTCTTTAAAACGATTCGTACAAGCAGATCACTACTTTCGGCTTTTTCAACAGCTAAGGAGTATCATTCTATTCGTTGGGCTTAAATAGGTTTCCTACTAACCCTCGTACGCTCCCGTATAGTGCGGAACATAATGTCACCATTAACCAGAACGAATAAGCATCCATTACGTACATGTAAATAATCGCGTAGATTGAAAAACCGACCAGGCCAATGCTCAGTGCCATATCAATGATTGGTGAAAACATTTTCCATAGACTTTTCAGCTTCATAACAAAGAACCTCCCTAATGTCCTTCTGTTAATGACTAGCATTTCGCGATTGAACTTTCGGTGCCGCGGCGATATATGGAAAGTTGCTAGGTTCAGATAGCCTCTTCAATTTCTTAATGACCCACTATATAGCGCAGCAAGCTTATAGGGTCCCAGTTTACACTGATGTTCGTCTTTAGAATGAACCGTACTTGTCTGATGTTTCTGCCGCTTTAGCTTCACGATTTCTACTTCGAACGCTTATATCATAAGGATTTTCAGGAAAAATGCTTGTCTTTTAGTACATTTGAATTTTGCTAGCGTTCTTTCACGCATTAATCGGATTTTATTCATCTTTCTTCTTGTTTACAATCCATCTTGAACTCATTTATCGGAATGTTTGATGAGCTTATTGTATCTTAAATGACAGAAAATTACCATGTAATTTCATTGTTTTTAAGGACAAGTAAAAAGAACTATTACCCTTCTTTACGTGCTTTTGTCATGCCGATCGTAAATTTTTTAAATCCTGAAGTCTCATAATAAGACTCCAAGTTCTCATGACACATCAACTGCGGAATGATCCGGTGCCGGTCGCATTGCTCAATCAGGCCATTCACCAGCATGCGTCCGATGCCAACACCTTGAGAGCTTGGCAAAACACCGACTCCGCAGATCAATCCGGTAATTACGCCATCTGAGATAATCCGTCCCATTCCAACCAACTCACTGCCTTGGTACGCATACAGCACGTACCAGCTTTGCTGGCACATTTTCTGCAGCTCAACAACTGTCAGGCCAAGCGAATCCCACTCTAACTCTCGGTACAGCTGGTAAACTTCTTCAAATTTCGCTGGCGGTTCTATCGTAATCCGAACATCTATTGAGAACTCCATAAAATTCACTCTCCTGTTTTTTTCTATTGTAGTTGATCTATATATAGCCAAATTAGTAAATCAAGGAGGTGAGAAAAATGGCGCCACAACAAACCATTACCAATCTGCGCTCAGGCCAACGCATGATTTTCCGTCAAACGGCAAAAGATACAAACGGACAGTTACTGGAAATTGAAACGTTTAATCCTCCGTCAACTGAAAAAGAACCGGAGCATATTCATCCGAAACAAGAAAGCTCGGCTGAAGTGCTGTCTGGCGAAGTGCGCTTTTCAATCAACGGCCGTGTCCAAATCGTTAAAGCGGGAGAAACAATCGTCATTCCGCCAGGGGTCCCCCACTATTTTTGGAATGAAGGCCCAATGGAAGCTCATACGATCCAACGGTTTACGCCGGCTTTAACAATCGAACAGTTCTTAAGATCTTATTTTGCTCTAGCCAATGCGGGAAAGCTGGACAATAACGGGATGCCGCCTCTTTTGATTACATCACACCTCGGGCTCCAGCATCAAGATGACATCCGAGTGACTAAGCCGCCTTGGATCGTCCAAAAAATTCTTTATACGATACTGATTCCGGTGAGAGTAATTTTACGAAATACCAAACGATAAGAGAAAAAATTCCTTTGCGGCACTTGGTTGATAACCGGGTGCCATCTTTAATGAGAATCCATCTCCAGATCCCAACGTTCTTCGATCAATTCTTGATCGGTCCATTCGGCATTCGGTTTTTGCGCGGTCCGTTCAAACCCGTATTTGCCATACAGGTGGCGTGCGGCTTCAAGGATGTTGACAGTCCATAAGAAAACATGGCGGTAGTTCTGCGTCTGGCAAAACGCCAGCGCTGTGTCCATCAGGCTCTTGCCGATGCCGAGCCCCTGGAACTGTTCATCGATCACAAACCATCTCAATTGAGCGGTATGGCCCTCTGCGCGTGCAATGGCAATCGAACCCGCGATTTCCCCGTCCACTTCCGCAATCCACAATTCGTCGCCTTGCCGGTCCACCAGAAATTCCGATAAGCCCTTCATAACGTAGTATTCAAAGAGCTCACTAAAGCCGTAGGTCTTTTTGTAAAGACGGCCGTGCAGATAAGAAACATACCCCAGTTCCCCGGGCTGAAACGGCCGGATATGGACGCGCGGCGCTTGCGGCGCTTCATGGTTCAGTAATTTCTCCACCGTATGCATGGCACCTGTCAATTGCTCCAGTTGCTTCGGCGTCAGCGAAGCAATCATCTTTGCAACTTCTTTATTGGCTTCGCCCACTAAGGCCAAATGAACGTTTTCTCCGTAGCCGGTCAAGTGAAGCAAATGCTGCCGTTTGTCGTAAGGCGCTTGTTTTTTGGCAATGAGCTTGTCGTCTTCGAATTTCTGGACGATTCGGCTCATATAGCCCCGGTCAATCCCCAGTTTCTCACGGATTTCCGTTGCGGTGATGCCGGTTTTTCCGTAGAGCTCAGCAAGGACGCGGGCTTCGCTTAACGGATACGGCTTATGGTAGATTTTCTGGTCCACTTTCCCGAGAATATTGGCGTAGTGCCGGTTGAACCGGCGAATCTCTTCGATCTTTGTCAGGTCTGCCATCCTTAGCCCTCCTTTATTTCTACAGGATTTATGTATCTAAAGAGTAGTATGGGTAGTTGACCAAGTCAACTTATTGTTCAGCAGAATAAAAGCCATCCAGCCCTTAAGGCTGAATGGCTTTCGTGTCAGATGTCGTTGCTGCGTTTCATATCGCGTATCGCTTGCACCGATAACCGGACAAGCAAAATGACGCACAGGAACAATCCGGTATAAGCTGCGGTATTCAAGTACACCGCATAGGCGGTATTGATGAATTGGGCAATTGCCAGCAATGCGGATGAAATCAAGCCGAATGTGATGCCCGTCAGCAGCAGCACCAGGCGCGAAAACATCTGTGTGATGAAATTGGCGTTGTGCCGGTCGGAGAACACGTCGTGATGCAGGATGATCTTGCCGCTCTCCACCCGTTCCACCAGCCGGTCCAATCGCTTGGGCAACCGGACCAGTTCCGGGATTACGAGAGCCAGTTCGCTTTCCAGCCGGTCTTTCACGGCTTTCGGTTCTTTGAACGGCTTTTTCAGGAAATCCGATTTGTACTTCTGGGCAAACGTTTTGGCTTCTGTGAACATATCAAATGTCGGATCGATGGTATGCAGCGTGCCGTCGAGCGTAATGAGTGAACGGAGCGCCGTTCCGACAGACGGATAGAACGACAGCCCGAAATCGCGCACCAGGTCAAACAAGGAGTGGATCAGTTCGGTTGTCGGAATCCGGTGGACGTAGGAAATCTTCAACAGAATCTGCCCGATCGCCTGTTCAAACCGGTGGCGGTCGATTTGCTGATTGTCTTCCACCAGCAGCATAATCGAGTCGTAAATGACGCTTGCATCGCCTTGCTGCACCCCGATGATGAACAAACTGAGCCCTTCCTGCTGCGGAGAAGCAAGTCTGCCCACTGCCCCGAAATCGAGCAGAATCGGTTTGCCGTCCTGTTCATCGATAAAGATGTTGCCCGGATGCGGATCCGCATGGAAAATGCCGGAATCCAGCATTTGTTCGAAAAACGAAAACAACACGGTGCGGGCGAAATCTTTTTCGTTGCTGCCAAACTGGTGGAAGACGCGGCTGCCTTGGGCGATGCTTTTGCCTTCCACGTATTCCATGACAATCAGCTTGTCGCTGCTGTATTCGGTATAGACATGCGGAATGCGCACTCGGTATGGACTGTTCTTCATGGCATTCGTAATTTGAATCGTGTTGCGAATTTCGATGTTGAAATTGATTTCTTCCCGCAGGCCTGCCGCGAAACCGATTGCCAGTTCACGGAACCCGAGGTTTTCAGCCCACGCGGAGCGGTTCGACACCCATTCTGCAAATTCCACCAGAATGTTCAGATCATCGCGCATGATGCGTTTGATTTCCGGCCGCAGCAATTTCACCACGACGTGCCGGTTGTCTTTCTTCAAGACGGCTTTATGCACTTGCCCGATAGATGCAGCGGCGAGCGGTTCCATGTCAAAGGAAGAAAACACTTCTTCAAAGCGTCCGCCGAGGGAGGCTTCCAAAATGTCCTGGACCTGGCTGTTCGGCAGCGGTCTTACCCGTTGCTGCAACGTGCCCAGTTCTTCGACAAACGCGGGCGGAAACAGCTCGGTGCGCGTGGAGAGCACTTGGCCGAACTTGATGAAGATCCCGCCGCTTTGTTCCAGCGTATCCCGGAACGCGATTGCCAGTTCCCGGTCGTTTTCCCGGTGCCTGGCGTATTTCAGCGCTCTCGAAATCCCGTTGCGGAGGGCGATTTCCACCACTTCGCGCAGCCGTTTTTGCCGGCGCCATTGGTGCTGCAGGCGCTTAAAAATGAACTTCCGGCCGGTGATGCGTTCTCCTTTAGCACCCAGTTCAATCGGATCGAACAATTCAAAGAGCAAGTACAAGAGCATTGAGATCAACAGGATGCTGCCGACCCAAACAATCGTGCTGACGTCCGTTGCGGTATTCAGCACACTCTCGGATAAATAATCGGTATAGCGCAAATAAGAGTACCAGTACACAAAGGTCGTCAGCGACACACCGAGCACGACCGACAGCACCCGTTTCGTGAAATTGACTTGTGCCCCCATCAAACGCCCGCTGACAAAATAAATGAAAACGGTGATGAGCAGCACTTCTAAGAGCAGAATTGCATAAACCATTCGCAGTCTCCTTTCAGGAAGGAAATAGTCGCAATAATAAATAAGAAAAGTTCATTTACCTAGTATAGCAAACATTGCCCGATTCGTTTTGCTGTGCCCAGTGAAATCAGCAAAATTTACAATTCCGGGTTTCCATAAAAAAAGACCTATGGAAGGTCCAGTTAATTTTCAATGCGATATCTCTTGTATGACTTTAAACGGGGCGACAGATTTGGTGGTCAATCATTCACGGCCAGTTCAAAATACGGTTCTTCTTGCTGGGTGTCATCAAACCACTGCGTTTCGACAAACTGCAGGCCGGCTTTTCGGAGCACATGAATGGAGCTTTCGTGCGCCGGTGCAGCAGAAGCTGTAATCATTCGAACAGTGGGATGCGCTTTGGCCAATTGCACACACAGTAAAGCGGCTTCGGTCGCATAGCCTTTCCCCCAGCTGTTTTTTGCAAAATGATACAGCAATTCCACTTGTTCCAGCGAACCCTGGACATTAAAGCCGGCTGCGCCGATCAGCTTTCCGGATGCCTTTTCGATGACGCCGTATACGGAAAGCCCGTTTTCCATATGGCAGCGCTGGTAGCTCTCTAAAACGCGTGGAAGTGCTTCTAACGGCGTGGCTCCGCCTGAATCGGCCATTACTTCGGAATCGCCCCAGAAGCGTTCTGCGGCGTTTGCATCTTGAATAGTAAAGACCCGCAGCAGCAAACGGTCGCTTTCAATTAATGTGATCAAAAAAAACCTCTCCAATCGGTAGTTCCAAAAACTGATTTCTATTTAGTTGGATGGTTGGCCTTCTAGAATGGAACGGACAATATGCCGGGAATCCCACTGGTTTTCTGAAAAGCCGATAATGGGGTAATCAAGTGGAAAAATCTTCTGCTTGATTTCGTCGACCGACAAGCCGTCTTCGCTTAAGGATCGGACTTTCAACGTCAGGTTTTCAAGATTGTGCAGCTTTTTCTCAATCATCTCCCGTCCGTTTTCAAAATAGCCGGAATGGCTGCAAAATAATGAGTCAAAATCATACTGCAGCAGCTTGCGGAGGGAATCCATAATGAGCGGAATCGATTCGCTGTCCATGATGACTTTCGTTTTAGGGGCAACAAACAAATCCCCGGAAAACAGCTGCCCCATTTTTTCGTTCAGAAAAGAGACGTGGTCGTCTGCATGCCCTGGCGTCGAGATGACAGTCCACTCCTGGCTGCGGGAACGGATCGTTTCCGGAAGCGGCAAGGCTTGGAACGCTTTTCGGCTGCCCCAGGTCTGCTGGCGGTATTCCGGGTAAACTCCAGGCTGCTCGCAAAGCTGGATGCTTTGTGGATGCAAATAAATGGGGATGTTGAGATGTTCCTGAATCCAAGCGGCTGTTCCGGTATGGTCTTCGTGGCTATGCGTAAGTGCCACCAGTTCCACCGGATATTCTTTGTAAAAGCGGATCAGTTCATCTTGAAGCTTTTCCGGTCCTGTGTCCACCAGCATCCCATCAACCAGATAGACATAAACTTTTCGGCCAAAACTTTCAATCGTACCTTCCACACAAACCACGTTTTCTTTTTGGTAGACTTCGATCATCAATTCCCCTTCTTTCTCTTTCAAAAGCTTGAATGTCTGTCCCTCTTTTAAAGATTCTTCTCATAGCACGGGTAGTCCTTCATTTTTTGCTGGGTTTTCCATTCTTAAAAGCGGGTTTGAATTTGTTTTATAATTCCTTATGTAGCTACCTACATTTATTACTCTTTTCTCACCTTTTTTTGAACCATTTAGCAACTCTATGCAAATCTTCTCCTTTCTTTTGTTCTTTTGCTGCCTTCCCATTTGGCAATAAACGATGCTGTGGTATTCCATGGCAATAAATGCCCGTTCTGCGCTTAATCTTTTCGTTGATTTTGTCTTTAGTTTTTCTTCTTCCTTCTCCTTTCGCAGTTAACCCAAAAAAAGCTGGCAAGATTGAGATCTACACTCAATCTTGCCGGCTTTTATCTTCAAAATCATTGACTATTGTTTTTAGAATTCCCTCAATACGGGAACGTGTGTATGGTATAATTAGAGAGGTAGCAATTAGTGGATGTTCATAGGCGGTTGCATGTCTCACTTTCCAATCAGTTTTTGCTGAACGGGAAAGGAGGTGATGCAAATGACAGTTTTTCAAGCACTGACATTGATGATTAGCTTTTCTGGCTTAATCGTTTCAATCATAGTGTTGTCATATACTTTTTCGAAAAAAAAGTAAACCGCCTGTGCTCCCCAGCATAAGGTACGGTTTACTTTGGTACTGACATGCGATCGCCTTTGAAGCGATGCTCGTTGTTATTGGCCGTTGGGTGTTCGAGCACCCAGCGGTCTTTTTTATGTGCTGATCTCCATTCATTATACCATTCCTAAAAAGGATTGCAATTATGCGATGATTTTTGGGGATGACTGATTCGGTAAAGGCTTCAGTTTATCCCTAAATTAAAAAAGAAGACCGAAGTCTTCTTTTTTAAGCGGATAATCCGATAAACAGAATAGCGATCAGCACCACAATCGCAACGATGATAATTCCGATAACGATCGACGGAATCATGATGGTGAAAAAGCCTTTCCAGCTGGAAATCCGGTGCGCTTCCCCGATTGCTTTGGCGTTGATGAAAATGCTCCAGATCGTCACAATGGTTATCAGAACGGAGCCGACCAGGGTGATGACCAGTTCACCACCGCCGCCTGACGTTCCTAGCGGTTCTGCAAAATAGGTTGCCGGGGCTGCCAATATCCAGATCAAATACACGGGAAGCAGCCAGATCTGCGGGATGGCCGCAGCGCCTGTCGCTTTAAAAAGTTCCGTATAAGTCCCGGTCCCTTTAAACAGCTTGCCGGTTATGAAATAAACGCCAGCCATAATCGCATAAATCAACAGGATAAAAATCGGCCCGGCAATGATGGAGCCTAAAAGGATGCCCCATACCGGCATCATTTGATTCATTTCCGAATCGAAAGCACCGACAAGGGCACTGCTGATGCCGGATAAAATCATTAAGAGGATGACAAACCCCATCGATTTTTCTTCAATCACATAGCGGACCGTTTCTCTCGTTTTCAGCCAGATGCCTGTAAACGGATTCACATCTCCATAACTTTCTTTTTCTTTAAATTGCTCCATTTGAATCCCCTCTTTCTTTCTACTAATACGGGCCACCAGCAAGAAAGTTTCGAAATCATGTTGATTTCACAGATTTTAATTTCTTGAAACGCTCCAAAGCATGCTCCCATTGAACTGTTTCATTCTCCTTCACTGCACGGAGCAGTTCGCGGAAAACCGGCTGCAGCCCGTAAAATTTCTCTACTCGCTGCCAGAGGCTTTTTCTATCCGCTGAACCGTTGCAATGGTCAAGTGCCATTCGGGTGAACGTTGCCCCGTAATTCCAGTAGATTCCTGCAAAATCGAAAGCAGGATCACCGATTTGGGCATCGGCAAAGTCGATCACGCCATTGATTTGTTTGTTTTTTACATCAACTAGCAAATTCGAAGCGGTCAGATTGCCGTGAATGACCGTTCTTGTTGTCGTCTCGCTGGATATTGCAAAAAAATGGTCAAATGTGTCTTGGATGTCCAGACGTTCTTCGATAGAGAGCTGCGGGAAAATCAGCTGTTTAATGTCGCAGTAAAATTTTTCCCAAAACAGCCGGGTATGCCGGACTGGCAAATAAACCGGCTCCGGCATGCCATGCAATTGCGTTAAAAACTCACCAAGCCGCCGTGCATTATCTTCCGACGCGACTTCCCTTGAATCAATCCCTGCATCTCCTTCAATCAAGTCGTAACAACTGCACACCAGTTGCTGCTTGCTGCAATATAAAAGTGTGGGTTGAGGCACTTTAAGATTCAAGGATGTTTGTTTCTGCAAGTCATGAAGCAAACGCGTTTCAATTTTTACACATTCAGTTACTTGTTCCGTTTTGGGAAACCGGAATACCAACTGGTTGTTAATAAGAACCATATCATTTTCCCAGCCTCGCCTTTTTTTCAAGTTGCTGGATGGTAAGGTGCGGCATGGCGGTTTGGATAAATTGCAGCATCTCTTTCAATTCCATTGCGTTCTTCTTTCTTGTTGCGGTTTTGATTTTTTGATGTTAGCCTTATGTAGTTTTCTACATATATTAGCGAATACCTAGTTTATTGATAAATTCCCTTGCAAGACCGCTTCTAAAGAATGGTTTTCCGACCGCTCTCTGCTATTAATCTTTTTCATGTTTGCCATTCTCTTTATTTTACTTTTCTTTCGCTTCCTTTTGTTGATTCCCAAAGTCCATCCGCCGTTCACTTGTTTTCTCCCTTTAGTGCTTGAAGATTTGCCTGTGTTTTGACAATCGTTGTTTTAGCCTGATAAGGCTGCAACTTTTCCAGGAATTCCGGCTTCATGGTTTCCTCAAAATAACGATTCCAGCCGAACATCTTGCAAAAAATGCGTAGCGTCTGCCGGTAATTCGCCTTTTCCAGCATTAGCGTCTGTTTTATATAGCGTTTGATAATGCGCCAGGTCCGCGTTCTGGGAGGGAAATCCAGAAAAACAATCCTGTCCGCTTTTTCCAGTCCCTCATCGGTCCAGCCGATATGCACCCCTTCAATCACCCATTGCTCAAGTTTCACCGCTTCCTGGAACAGCTTATTGCGTTTTTCTTCGCTGTTGCGCGCGTCCCCGCCCGGTTTCCGCTCCCAGACAAAATTATCCGTTTCAAAACGGGGAATGCGGTATGCCGAAGCTGTTTTTTTGGCCAGCGTCGTCTTGCCGCTTCCCACCGAACCGATAATGTACATTCTCATGTATTGTTCCAGCCTTCTGTTGTTTTCTTTCAATTATAGCGAACGCTTCTCTTTAATAGGTGCTACATTTCATTTTGGCCCTAAAAAAAGCCGGCAACTGTGTTTTCCGCAGTTGCCGGCTCCTTTATTCCAGTTTGCCTGCTTCCGACTCCACACGGTCCATGAACGCCCGTACCGTTTCCTGGCGTTTTGTTTTGCTGCCGGACAGCAGCATTGCTTTAGCAGTCATCGTCAGCCCTTTTTGGGAACCCTCGTAAACAAAGCGGGTTTCCGTTTCCGACATTTTCAGAAGCGTATAGCGGTAGTCCACTTGGAACAATTGGCTCATGACAAAGCGGATATGCCGGTGTTTCCGCTCAGGCAAATCTTCATAAGCCATGGTCTCGACAACATAATATTGCAATTGCGTGCCTTCGTAATAGCTCTGGCCGTGTTTGGCTCCCGCTTCATCGTCGTTATTTTCCAGCAGAATGTGTTCTTCCACTTTCGGCAGAAGCCGTTTGACGTTTTTGTCGGAGAACAAACGCCACACCGTTTCGATGTTTTCCGGAATCACCCGCTCTTCTTTCCATTTAACCATTCGGCTCTCTCCTCACTGATGCTAATGCGTTCCATAGCACTAGCGTATCATAAACGGCGCAAAAAAATCTCCGGAAGCGGGGGTAGCCGCCGGAGATCGGTTTTCATTAAAACGGATTGGTCGCCCACTGGCTGGACGTCGGGATGAAAATCCGCGGATGCAGTTTCAGCTGCGCCACAATGTATTCCGCGATGTCTTCCGGCTGCATGAACTTCTCTTTGCTGTTTTCCGGCGCTTCCCCGCCTCCGAAATCGGTAATGACCCGGCTTGGCGTCAACGCGAACACCCGGATATTGTGTTTGCGCACTTCCTGCGACAACGCTTCTGTCATGCCGAGCACCCCGAACTTCGAAGCGCTATACGCACTTGATCCGGCGGTCCCTTTGAGCCCGGACATCGACGAGATGTTGATGACGTCGCCGCCGTTTTTCTCAATCAATTGCGGAAGCACCGAACGCGTCACGTAATACATGCCGAGCAAATTGACATCAAGCGTCTTTTTCCAGTCGGCCGGATCGATTTCCAGAAACGGCCCGAAACTGCCCATTCCGGCATTGTTGATAAGGATGTCTGCCTTCCCGAGCGCCTCTGTCAACCGGGTCACGGCATGTTCCACTTGTTCCATTGAGGAGACATCCGCTGTGGCGTAAGCTGTTTTTACGCCCAAAGCCTCCGCTTCTTCCGCCACTCCTTTCAAATCATTTTCCGTGCGGGCGATTAGCCCGACATGCACGCCTTCATTCGCCAAAGCAAGAGCCGTTGAACGCCCAATGCCTTTGCCCGCTCCTGTAATGAATGCGATTTTTCCTTTTAATGATTGCGCCATCATGCATTCCGCCTTTCGTTTTCTAAATCCTGCCTAATCCCTTGATTCCCTTTTTCTGTGCTTCTACACTTCAGACGGAAAGGAATTAAAGAAAGGCATAGGAGAAAAGTAAAGTTTAGCTGCAAATCTTAAGGGGTTCCTGCTGTTCGGCAAATAAAAAAGGAGCCAGACCATTGGGTATCCGGCTCGTGCCAAGGGTTCTTTTGGGTTTGAAGCCAACAAACTGCAAACCTTCTTCCCATCCATCTCTATCCGATCGGAATCTCCCTAAACTTTAAGTATCCCACTTTTTTCGTCCGCTAAGTGAGCAAAATCCTTCTGCCGATTCATTCTTTCATATCGAGATAAAACGACGTCAGTTCCTTAATTTTTCCGGCTCCGTCCATGACGTAGATATCACAGTAGGTATACACTTTTTCTTGTCCTGCCTCTGTATTCGCATGCATTTTTCCTTTTAGGGCCACTTCGTTTCCGCTCGCAATCAGATTTTCAATCGTCAAGGCGACATTGGTTTCATTGCCCATGCCCATTTCTTTGACGCAGTCGATAAAAGCATCGCGGCCGATCATTTTGTTGCCAAACATCGACCACTCCACATCATCCGCCACATGGTCTGCCAAAAAATCAATGTCTCCGTCGATAAAGGCCTGGTTCACTTTGGTAAAAAACTGCTGATTGGTTACAACCGACATGATGTTTGCTCCTTTCGCTCTTTTGATTTTTGCCGTATTTACGGTACACTTAAACCACAACAAGAGATGGAGGATGGCTTCATGAAAACTTCGACCATATTACTGATCATACTCGGCTTTATGCATGTCCTGACCTTGATCAATATTTTGCTGTTTGAAGGAATGTTTGACGATATCGTCTTTTTCTTCAATACAGCGATTTTCTTTTTTGCTTTTGCTTTCTATGCAAAGCGGCAAGGGAATGCCAAAAAATCAGCTGATTCACTGAATGACTGACGATTGAAACGAAATCATTTTGATGGTTTCGTTTTTTTCGTGCCTTTTTTTCGGTGAAAACGGACTGCCGCCTCCCCTAATTGATCAAAGGATCAATTCACTGATGGCAACGGCTGCCTTACTTTCGTTTTTTCCGCAGCGAAAGCTGTTTCTTGCGCTTTTTCTCGGAAACGAGCGGCTGCGGCGCCGGGTTATACGCATCTTCGTACAGACCGGTATAGCTTTGGTACCAAATGAATGCATGGACAAAAATCACTTTGCAGACGGCATAGACCGGAATTCCGAGAACCACACCGGCAAGCCCGAATAATTGCCCCGCCGTCAGCAGGACCGCAATAATCGTCACGGGATGGATATTCAGGTTGTTTCCAAGGATCAGGGGCTGAATGATTCGGCCTTCCAGTGTCTGCTCGACAAAAAACACGGCCAGCACTTTTGCGAGCATCAGCGGCGGATGGGCGACAATCGCCACAATCACAATCGGAACAAAGGCGATAAAAGAGCCCAAAAAAGGAATTAAATTGAGAACACCGGCCAGGATCGCCAGGATTAGCCCGTATTCTAGCCCGATAATCGAAAATCCGATCCAGAACATAAGCCCGACGAAAAAGGCCACCAGCAGCTGCCCGCGGATGTATTGGCTGATTTGGCTATTCATTTCTTTCAACAGCACGTAAGTTTTTTCGCGCATTGCGGACGGCACGAGATTCATGATGTGATACGGCAAATGATGGCCGTCTTTCAGCAGGAAAAAAAGGATGATCGGTGTCGTGATAAAAGCCAGTACCACATTCGACACCACGCCGACGACACTGCCGATGCCCGTTACCGTGGTATCGACGACATCATCGGTCTGGTCGGTGATCGACGTTGTGATGCCTTCCGTATCTCCGGTCAAGCGGCGCTGCAGCTGTGAGAAGACGTCGCTTTGCAGGAGCGAATCGATCCGGATGACCAGCCGGTCGATGTAATCCGGAAAATTGTTCAGCAAACTTTCGGCTTGTTCCCGCAAGACCGGGATCAGGATCGCCACCCCCCAAATGATGAGTCCAAGAAGAAGGCCGAATACCAGGATAATGCCGCTCACGCGCGGAATCTTTTTCGTCTCCATCCAATCGATCAGCGGGTTAAGCAAATAATACAAAATGGCGGACATGATCAGCGGCAACCCCATGACACTGAAAAATCCCTGGATGGGCCAAAAAATAAACGTGATTTTTGACAGCAGGTAGAAGTTCAGCAAAACAAGCAGGCTGATCATCAACACCGCCACCAATTTGTTGTCCAGGACCCATCTCCCGAACCAGGTCGCCACCGCCCGCAAATTCAATTTCTCTTTTTCCGGTTCCATTTCGGCCGTCCTCCTTTCTTCACCGGCAGAGAGACGAAAACCTAACAGCAAAAAAGCAGCCCTACAGCAATCTATTCAGAATGCGCACAGGCTGCTTCGAGCAACGGTTCGGGTAGATCGGTTGGAAAACCCATCCAATCGTACTTATAAATTTCCCCTTTTCATTAATTTTACACCTGATTTTGAAAATCATTTGATCTTTGGCCATGTCTGGAAATCGATTTGGGCTGCCGGCTTTGGCGGGCTGAAATAATAGCCTTGGCCTTCATCGCACAGCTCTTCTTCCAAAAACCCAAGCTGGTCCTGGTTTTCAATGCCTTCTGCGATGACGCCGATATTCAGCTTATGCGCAAGCGCAATGATGGACGACGTGATGGCTTTGCCGTTCAGATCTTCTTCGATGTCCCCGATAAAACTGCGGTCGATTTTTACCCGGTCAAAAGCGAATTGGCGAAGGTAGCTGAGCGATGTATAGCCGGTGCCAAAATCGTCGATCGACATGGAGACGCCAAGCTCTTTCAAACGCTGCAGGCTTTCTTTTACGACTTCTGTGTTTTCCATCAAGATGCTTTCGGTGACTTCCAGTTCCAGTCACCTGGGAGCAAGCCCCGTGGCCTTCAATATATGCTGCACGGTCGCCACAAAATGGGGATGTTTTAACTGGATGGTCGAGATGTTGACGCATACTTTAAACGGCGGGTGCCCGGCATCCTGCCAGTCTTTAAGTTGCCGGCATGCGGTTTCGAGCACCCATTTGCCGATGTGCACGATTTCGCCGCTTTCTTCTGAAATCGGAATGAAATTATCCGGCGGCACGAAGCCGAGTGTCGGATTGTCCCAGCGGATCAACGCTTCCATGGCAGCCAGTTTGCCTGTTTTCAAATTGACGATCGGCTGGTAGTGGAGACAAAGCTCCTTTTTCTCAATGGCGCTTTTCAAATCTTTTTCAATGGCTACTTTGTAGATGGTTTTAAAATCGAGTTCTTCGGAATAAACCGTATAATCATTGGAACCGTGTTTTTTGGTGAAATACATCGCCGTATCCGCTTTATGGATCAATCCGGCCGCCCGCTCTTCCGGCTTTCCGGCAAACGCGATGCCGATGCTCGCCGAAATGGTGACCGAATGGCCGTCTACTTCGAATGGTTCGTGCAAAATGGTCACCAGCCGCGCAGCGATGCGCTCCGCTTCGCGCTTTCCCACTGTCGGCAGCAAGACGGCAAATTCATCGCCCGCAATCCGCGCCACGGTATCGCCTTTCCGGAGATTTTCCTGCAGCCGCAGAGAGACGGTTTTCAAAAATTCATCGCCGACATGATGCCCGAGTGAATCGTTGATGAACTTGAAGCGGTCCAAATCCAGAAACAGCACAGCCGGCTTGGCCTCGCTGATTTTCGAGAATTCAATCGCTTGCTGGACACGGTCTTCGAACAAACGCCGATTGGGCAAATTGGTCAAGGGATCGTAAAACGCCAGGTTTTCCATTTGCTTCTTGTAGCGCACTTTATCGGTAATGTCTTTGGCTATGCCGTAGGCTCCGACAATCGCACCGTCCTGCTTTTTCGGAAAATTGGTGATTTCCAAGTTCAAGTGGGCGCCGTTTTTATGATAGATGACGATTTCATAATGATTGGTGCGGCCTTCAAGCGCTTCTTGAAAACAAGTGAGGGTTTTTGGCAAATAGTCGGGCAGGACGAACGGCGCAAACGACATTTGAAGCAGTTCCGGAATCGTAAACCCGGTCAATGCCTCACAGCTCGGATTGGCGTCGGTGAATGTACCGGTGGAATCAAAAGCAAAAATCGCATCCGGATTGCTGTAAAAAAGCGAATGGAAACGTTCGTTGTTTTCCTTTAGCCGCAGGGCAGCGGCCACTTCTTCGCTCACATCAATCACAGCCCCTGCCATCACAATTTCGCCGTTGATGATTGATTTCTTGGAATGGATTTCGCTGTGGATAAACGAACCGTCTTTTCGGATCACCCGCACGCGGTAGCGGGACTCCATAGCTCCCTGATGGAGGCGCTCATAGATATGCCGTCTCACGACCTGCAAGTCCTCCGGATGAATGATCAATTCCAGTGCTTTTTCATGTCCGATGATTTCCTCTTTTGAATAGCCGGTAAAAATGCAGAATGCCTGATTGAAATAAGTGAAGGCATCGCCGTTTAAAATATACATGCAGACGCTCGCATCTTCGACCAGGCTCCCGAACAATTCAGCCAGCAGCCGGACCTCTTCGGGTTCTGACGGCAGGACATTGCCTGTGGCTATGCTGTAATATCCGTTGCCGTTTCTTTTCATTAGGTGACCTCCTTGGTGCAACAATGCCCGGCAGCTGCCAGTTTGCCTATTAATTAATATTTTACCACTTTTACGGGATAGTTAAGCCTTATCTGTAATATTTTTTGGATTTTTTTTACTGTTTTACAATGCCGCTGATGCGGATTCTCGACGCAAAAAAAACCGTTCCCGGAATCCGGGAACGGTTTGGTAATTATGCAGCTGCAACGACTTTCTTTTTCAAAAGCCCTGCCACAATGGCTGTGACAATTGCACCGGCAATGATGGCTGCAGCGTAGAGAAGGATCTTCACAACGCCGCCGTCCACCAAGCCCATGACGAACACTCCGCCGTGCGGAGCGCGAAGGCTGATGTCAAACAGCATGACCAGTGCGCCGGTAAAGGCTGCACCTGCAACTGAGGCCGGAATGACGCGCGCCGGATCGGCTGCGGCAAACGGAATGACGCCTTCCGTGATAAAGCAGGCACCGAGAACGTAAGCGGTCTTGCCGGCTTCGCGTTCCGGTTTCGTGAATTTGTTTTTGAACATGGTTGTCGCAATGGCCATGCCAAGCGGCGGGACCATACCGGCCGCCATCACAGTGGCCATGAAATTGAAGTTCTGCGCATCGAGCATCGCAATGCCGAATGTGTAGGCCGCTTTGTTGATCGGGCCCCCCATATCAATCGCCATCATGCCGCCGAGCAACAAGCCGACCAGCACCAGGTTCGTGCCCCCAAGGCTTTCAAGAAACGCTGAAATGGCGGTGTAGACTTTTGTAAGCTGCGGGTTCACAAGCATCATGATGATGCCGGTGATGGCAATGCTGAAGACCGGGAAGAACAGCACCGGCTTTAAACCTTCAAGCGAATTCGGCAACACAGAGAAAACGCGTTTTACCAGAAGCGTGACGTAACCTGCCAGGAATCCGGCGATTAAACCGCCGAGGAATCCGGAACCGCCGCTTGCCCCTTCAACACCCGTTACCGTGATGGCAATCAATCCGCCAATCATCCCCGGTGCAAAGCCGGGCCGTTCCGCGATGCTCATCGCGATAAAGCCGGCAAGTACCGGAACCATCAGGAAGAACGCATTGCCGCCGCCAATGGTGTTGAGCATGGCTGCGAATTCATTGTATTCGGGGCTGTCCGGGTTCGAAGCATTGATGCCCCAGAAAAACGATATGGCGATCAAGATCCCGCCGCCGACAACAAACGGCAGCATATTGGAAACCCCGTTCATCAAATGCTTGTAGAAAAGCCCTTTGGATTCCGTGTCCGCTGCATCGTCTTTCGATTTGTCGTGCTGGTAAACCGGCGCGTCGCCTGTCATCGCGCGGTCCAATAAATTGTCGGTCTCGTAAATGGCTTTGCCGACTTTTGTCTGGATGACCGGCTTGCCGGCAAACCGCGCCATTTCCACTTTTGTGTCTGCGGCGACAATGATGGCGTCGGCTGCGGCGATATCGGCATCCGTCAACCGGTTTTTCACGCCGCTTGAGCCGTTCGTTTCCACTTTGATGTCAATGCCGCGTTCTTTTGCCCGTTCGTTGAGCTTTTCAGCCGCCATATACGTATGGGCAATGCCCGTCGGACAAGCCGTAACAGCGAGTATGCGTTTGCCTGAACCGGCCGGCGCCGTGTGCTCATCTTCCGGTGCAACCGGTCCGTCTTCTTCCGTTTCTTTATCCGTCACAGCCTGCAGAACCTCTTGTTTCGTAGTCGCAGCCAGAATGCGCGAGCGGAAATTTCCGTCCATCAGGAACGTCGCCAAACGCGATAAGGCTTCAAGGTGGGCGTCATTTGCGCCTTCCGTTGCGGCAATCATGAAGAAGAGGTTGGCCGGCTGGCCGTCCATCGATTCATATTCCAGGCCGCTGTTTGAGCGCCCGAAGGCTATGGCCGGTTCTTTGACGGCGCGGGATTTGGCATGCGGAATGGCGATGCCTTCCCCGATGCCTGTGGTGCTTTGTTCCTCGCGCGCTAAAATGTCTTTTGTAAACTGGGCGGGATCGTTCAGTTTACCGGCGCGGTCCAGCTGCGCAACCAGTTCGGCGATGACTTCGGGTTTGGAAGAAGCCGCAACATCCAGGATAATGGTTGATTCAGTCAATAATTGCGTGATTTTCATGTGGTCACATCCTCTTCAGTAATGGGGTGTAAAACAACTTGGCTGAGCAGCGCTTCTGCATCTTGTTTTTCGCATAAATCCGAGCGGAACGCGGTGGCGCTTCCGCACGCCACTCCGTATTGGAACGCTTTCACGGCGTCCGCCTGTGCGGCGTAGGAAGCGATAAAGCCGGAAACGAGCGAATCGCCGGATCCCACCGTATTGACGACTTGGCCTTTCGGTGCTTCTGCGGCAACGGTCTCGTTTGCCGTGACCAATAACGCCCCTTCACCTCCCATGGAAACGATGACATTTTCAATGCCGTTTCGGACCAATTTGGAAGCGTAAGAAATGGCCTGCTGCTTGCCGGTGATTTCAACACCGAACAATTCTCCCAGCTCATGCTCGTTCGGCTTGATCAAGAAAGGCTTTGCTCCAACCAATTCTTTTAAGGCAGGGCCTGAAGTATCCAAGACAAAACGGACACCTTTGCTTTGGCAGATTGCGGCGAGTTCCAGGAAATAAGCTTGCGGAACGGAAGCCGGCAAGCTGCCGGCAAGCACAAACCAGTCGCCTGTTTCGAACGACTGCACTTTTTGGGCCAGCTTGTCCAATTGCGCTTCCTGCAGCACCGGACCCGGGCCGTTCAATTCGGTTTCTTCTTCGGACTTGATTTTCACGTTGATGCGGGTAATGTCGGAAGTTTCAATAAAATCTGTCGAGACGCCTTCATTGTTGAGGAATTCTTCTATATATTTACCTGTAAACCCGCCGGCAAAGCCCAGCGCTTTGCTTGCAGTCCCCAACCGGTTCAAAACGCGGGAAACATTGATGCCTTTTCCGCCCGGATAATAATGCACTTCAGCGGTCCGGTTCAGTTTTCCCGTCTTGAAATTGGGTAAATAGGTGGTGTAGTCTATAGATGGTGTAATGGTGCAGGTGTAGATCATGCTTTTCCCACCTTTACGGTTGTCTTTTTTTCAAGTACTTCGAATGTATCAGCGGACAATTCATCCACGACCAATGTCGCCTCTTCCAAATCCATGATTTTCGCAAAGCTTACTTTATTGGATTTTGAATGGTCGGCCAGCACATAAGTTTTACGGGCCAAGGAACTGGCCATTTTTTTGACGGCGGCTTCTTCCGGATCCGGCGTTGTGTATCCATAATCAGGATGAAACCCGTTGACGCCCAAGAAACAGATGTCAAAGCGGTAATTTTTTAGGGATTGGATTGTTTGAGCCCCGACCAGTGCACCGGTCCTCGGCTTGATCATCCCGCCGGTCAAGTAAGTGGTAATGCCTTGTTCATTTAATGCTTCGACAAGCGTCAGCCCATTGGTGACGACAACCAAATCTTTTTCCGTCAGAAACGGAATCATTTGAAAAGTCGTTGTGCCGGCATCTAAAAATACACTGTCGCCATGCTGGACAAAACCGGATGCAAATTTGGCAAGATTGATTTTTTCCTGGAGGTTCTGCGCCGATTTGTCGGCGACACTCGGTTCAGCCAAGTTGCGGCCCGGCAGGACAGCGCCGCCAAAAACGCGCTCCAATTTTTGCCGGTTTTCAAGTTCCGTCAAGTCCCGCCGGATTGTCGACTCGGAAGCGGCCGTCAATTCGACGATGTCCTGAATTTTGATCGTCTGTTTTTCTTCTAGCAGCTTTAAAATAAAGTCATGGCGTTCATTCGTTAACATCTATTCACCTTCTTTGCTAGTTGGTTAAATAGATAATACTTGAAATCGCTTCCAAAATCAATCATAATCATTCATAAGCAATCAAAAACAGTCATTTGATTTTATTTTCAATCAAAATCGTTCATAATAGAGATTGAAAACGATCAAAGACAATCATTCTTATTAGGAGGAATTTTACATGGTAGAAAAACAATTCACAATCACAGATGAAGCAGGTATCCACGCACGTCCAGCATCCGCATTGGTAGGTTCATTGTCTAAATTCAAATCCGATATTACGCTTGAACACAAAGGCAAAAAAGTAAACTTGAAATCGATTTTAGGTGTGATGTCGCTTGGCGTGGCTTCTGGATCAACAGTAACGGTGGCAGCAAACGGCGAAGACGAAGAAGAAGCATTGGCTCAAGTCAGCCAAGTAATGGCATCTGAAGGGCTTTCAAACTAATGAAAAAAACATTATCCGGAATTGCAGCTTCGAATGGAATCGCCATTGCAAAAGCGTTTCGCCTTGAAAATCCGGAACTGAATGTTGAAAAATCAACCGTAACGGATGCAGCGCAGGAAGTGGCCCGTTTTGAAGCCGCATTAAACCAATCCACATCTGAACTTGAAGCCATCAAAGAACGCACAGCCAAGCAAATCAGCGATAAGGAAGCGGCGATTTTCGGCGCTCACCTTCTCGTGTTAAGCGACCCGGAACTCGTCGGGCCCATCAAAGAAAAAATTGAAACAGAGCAAACGAATGCCGAATACGCATTGCAGGAAACCGCAAATATGTTTATTCAAATGTTTGAAGCAATGGACAATGATTACATGAAAGAACGCGCCGCGGACATCCGCGATGTCACCAAACGCGTCTTGTCCCACCTATTGGGCGTGACCATCCAAAGCCCAAGCATGATTTCCGAAGAAGTTATCATCATTGCGGAAGATTTGACGCCTTCTGATACGGTCCAGTTGGATCCGTCTTTCGTCAAAGCGTTTATCACCGATATCGGCGGACGCACTTCCCATTCGGCGATCCTAGCCCGTACGCTTGAAATCCCGGCGGTCGTCGGCGCTAAAGAAGTGATGGCTTCAATTGAAAACGGCACGCTCGTCATCGTTGACGGCTTGGATGGCCACATCATCCTCGATCCGGACAGCGAAACGGTTGCCGAATATGAAGAGAAAAAAGCTCAGTATGACCGCCAAAAAGCGGAATGGGCAAAACTGAAAAATGAACCAACGGTGACAACAGACGGACATGCTGTAGAGCTTGGCGCCAACATCGGAACGCCGAAAGACACGGCTGGTGTTCTTGAAAACGGCGGCGAAGCGATCGGCTTGTACCGGACAGAGTTCCTTTACATGGGACGCGACCAGTTCCCGACCGAAGACGAGCAGTACGAAGCGTACTCGTCGGTGCTAAAAGCAATGGAAGGCAAACCGACCGTCGTCCGCACATTGGACATTGGCGGCGACAAAGAGTTGTCTTACCTGCAATTGCCTAAAGAATTAAATCCCTTCTTGGGCTTGCGGGCCATCCGTTTATGCCTGGAAATGCCGGATATGTTCCGGACGCAGCTGCGTGCATTGCTTCGCGCCAGCGTCCACGGCAATTTGAAAATCATGTTCCCGATGATTGCGACGCTGGATGAATTCCGCCAGGCAAAAGCGCTGGTCGAAGACGAAAAAGCGAAGCTGCAAACAGAAGGCATTGACGTCAGCGATTCGATTGAAATCGGCATCATGGTGGAAATCCCTTCAACGGCCGTGATGGCCGATACATTCGCCAAAGAAGTGGACTTTTTCTCAATCGGCACGAATGATCTGATCCAGTACACAATGGCTGCAGACCGCATGAACGAAAACGTATCGTATTTGTACCAGCCGTTCAACCCGGCGATTTTGCGCCTGGTGAAAATGGTCATCGATGCCTCCCACCGCGAAGGCAAATGGACCGGCATGTGCGGCGAAATGGCAGGAGACGAAATTGCGATTCCGATTCTCCTTGGCCTAGGGCTTGATGAGTTCTCAATGAGCGCTTCGTCGATCCTGAAAGCCCGCTCACAGATCGGCAAATTGTCAAAAGCCGAGATGGCAACACATATCGACCGCATTTTAGCGATGGATACTTCAGCCGAAGTGGCGGACTATGTAAAAGCGAATATGTAAAACAAAAGCCAAAGGAGCTCTATCGCTCCTTTGGCTTTAAGTTTAGCTACATATGAATCCGAATGAATATTGAATGAATAAATCGAGCATAGCGAATGAATATATTATGAATAAAAAATAGACGGGATACCTCGAGTCTCTGTCTCATCTGAATGTTTATCGTAAAGATGATGAATATTCATGTTTAAGCATTTCTGGAAGCCTGCCGTTTGTACGGGTTGGTTTCTGCTATTCATATTCATTCATTCAGTTTCAACTTTGCCTATTGCAAAAAAGCCAAAGGAGCTCAATTGCTCCTTTGGCTTTTGTTAGGTGGCTTTATGTTTTAATATGGCAGCCACCAGCTGCTGTTTGGAAAGAATGCCGGGCGGAAAATGGAACATGCCGGCCATTTGCGCAACAGCCGGCGGTTTCAGCATGCTGGCTTTTAGCACTTCTTCATTATAAAAAATATCCTCTGCCTGACCATCTGCAATCAACTTGCGGTTCGCCATCACCACAATCCGGGAGAAATAATCGGTGACAAATTCCATATCATGGGTGATGGTGATGACCGTCTTGCCCTTTTGTTCCAATACATCGAGGAGGCGGCCGAGGGTCAGCAAACCGATTTTGTCCTGCCCGGCTGTTGGCTCATCCAAAATGACAATGTCGGAGTCCATGGCCAGCACCGATGCAATCGTGACAAATTTGCGTTCAGAGTAAGGCAGGTTGTAGGGATTTTCTTCCGCAAAACCGCTGATGCCGCATAGTTCCATGGCCCACTGGGTCAATTCATCGACCCGTCCGCTATCAAATTTCATATTTTTCGGGCCGAACCGGACTTCCGATTCCACGTCGTTATGAAAAATCTGGTCGTCCGGATTTTGGAAAACGTAGCCGACTTTTCGCGAGACCTGGGCAGTTGTATATTTCGTGGTATCCCATTCACCGGCTTCCACCGTTCCACTTGCCGGTTTCAACAGGCCATTCATCAATTTGACGGCTGTCGTCTTGCCGGCGCCGTTTTGCCCGACGATGGCCACCCGCTCGCCTGACTTTACCGTCAGTGTAAAATCCTCGAGCGCCTTCGTGCCGTCCGGATAAGAAAAACTGACATTTTGCAAAACCAGATCAGTCACAGGCAACCACTCCTTTCAAATTCAGCGCTTCGGCCAATTCACTGTCTTTTACCGGCAGAAACGCAAGCGGCATGCCGGATTTTTGCAGCTGCAGCGCCACTTCAGTCACATGCGGATATTGAATGTTATAGCGCTCGTATTCCGGATTTCCAAATACCTCCCTCACCGGCCCTTGCATGACGAGTTTCCCTTC
This sequence comes from Planococcus glaciei, assembly GCF_900099655.1. Lineage (GTDB taxonomy): Bacteria > Bacillota > Bacilli > Bacillales_A > Planococcaceae > Planococcus > Planococcus glaciei. The sequence goes on along the minus strand of NZ_FNDC01000008.1, from coordinate 120,652 downwards.
GCTCATAACGAGCAGATTGTCTGCATACTCCGCGATCAAATCCATTTTGTGTTCGACCAGTACAATCGTCTTGCCGCGCTCTTTCATCAAGCGGATAATATCGAATATCTGCTCAGTGCCGACGGGGTCCAGCTGCGAAGTCGGCTCATCAATGACCAGGATATCCGGGTCCATGACGATAATGGAAGCAAGCGCGACTCGCTGCCGTTGCCCGCCGGACAATTCAAACGGATTTTTATCACGGAGGTGGCCAATGTTCACGAGTTTCAGGATTTCCTCTACCCGCAGCCGGATTTCGTCAACCGGCACGCCGAGATTCTCCAAGCCATAGGCCACTTCTTCAAATACATTGTCTTTGACGCCGGACACTTGGATAAACGGATTTTGGAACACATACCCAACCTGCTCCGCCATTTGGCCAAGCTGCGTTTCCTGCGTGTCTTTTCCGCCCACCCGTACAATCCCTTCCAGGTCTCCTTTGTAGAAATGGGGAATAAACCCGCGGATGGCATTGCACAGCGTTGTTTTTCCGGAAGCGTTGTTGCCGATAATGGCGGTGAATTTGCCTTTTTCAATGGTGAACGAAACATCCTTCAGGACATAATCATCGCTGACCGGATAGCGGTACGAAACATTTTGCAACTCGATTACGATGTCTGCCATAAAACAACCCTCCAAACAAGCAAGCCCAGTATGATCAAAACAAATAAAATCGGCAATATCCGGTCGGCGCGGCTCTTAGTCAATTTGTGCAGACTGGTTTTCTTCACTGGCGCTGAAAATGCGCGCGATTCGAGCGTCAGTGCGCGTTCTTCCGTTCCGGCAATGGAAGACAAAATAAGCGGAGTGAGTGTCGGGATAAACGCTTTCGCCCGCACAAAGAGCGACCCTTCCGTTTCAACCCCTCTTGTTTTCTGTGCTTCCATGATGGTATTGGCTTGCCTGCGCATTTCCGGAATGATTTGAAGGGTCGACAATACGACATACGCCCCCATTGGCGGCATCCCTTTGTCTTCGAGCGACTTCACGAAATCGCGCACTTCCGTCATCCGGAAAAACAGCACAAATGCAGAACCAATCGCCAAGATGCGGGAAGTCAAGATGAGTCCGTAATAAACGCCTTCTTGTTTGATTTCAAAAATCCACCATCGCCACAGCACTTGCTCGCCCGGGAAGAAAAAGATCTGCATCAAGAAGACAATCACGAGAACGCTGACCAATGCTTTCAAAACAATGCCGATGAATTCCTTGAAAACACCTGCCAACAACGAGATGGCCACTAATCCCAGAAATACGGAAAAAGCAAACCAATAGCCGGGCACAATCAGGACAACCGCCAAAATAAACAGCGAAAAATAAAATTTGGTCATGGGGTGAAGCTGAAGCAATGCATTCGGTTTCATGGCTCTTGCCCCTCCCTTTCTTCAGGAAAAATCGACTGATGTTGAACGCATCGAATCACGAGCGGTTTCGGCGTTTCATATACAAATGGCCGTATTTCAGTTTTGACAAATAGCGGTCAGACATGCCTTTGACAATGAAGAAGACGATCAGGACTGAAACCACTTTATCGGCAATTTCAACAATGAAGCTCGATGAAAATACCGCCGTCCACAGTTGTTGGCCAGATGCCAGGAAAGTAGCCGTGATCAACGAAGAGGTATTCCCCGTAGCGCCGCCAAAAACCAGGACAGTAATCGGTGCGGAAACGACGACCGCTATCAAAGTGATGACGATGACCGAAATGATGGTTTTGGGTACATTTTTAAAAAATCCGAATTTGGAAAGAAGGCCAGCACCGACGCCAATCGCCATCGAAGTTAAGGCATATGGCAAATAAACCGGATTGAAAATGGCGTTGATTAAATTGGTGATAAGTCCGGCTAATAATGCCACCCAAGGCCCTGCAATAACGCCTACTAAAATCGTGCCGATCGTATCCAGAAAAATCGGCAGACGCAAAACATTCGTCAATTGAAAACCGACAATATTGATGGCGACCCCGATTGGAATCAACAGCATTGCCATCAAACTGAAGTCGTCCTTAAAACTGCGTTTCATGATTTTCTCCCCCTGTCCGAATGAGTCATTGCAATCATGCCCATCTTTTCTACGGCATCAAAAAACTGCGCAACGAATTTTTCGCGGTCAACCGTATGCAGAACTTTCGCGTTTGCTGTTTTCCCGGATAGCTGTGCATAATCGACTACCGTCGTCCCGGCAGTCAAACGCCCTTCCGTCTCGATTTCAACACAGCAATCGTCTCCTTCGAATAATTCCGGCGTCACAACATAAGAAACCGCGCACAAATCATGTAAGCGGATACATTTTTCGAAATCCGCCGGATGGAAAGCGGTCTGTTTGGCCTGCTTTATATAAAACCGCATCATTGCCGCCACTTTCAAAGCAAAGTCCGTATCCATTCGTTCCAACTCTTCTAATTCTTCCAAGGTCACATATGCTTTGTGTGTCACATCCAGTCCGCTCATTACAATCGGGACGCCGGAGCGGAACACCAGATCTGCAGCATGCGGATCCACGTAAACATTGAATTCCGCCGTCGGCGTCATATTGCCGCCCACTGCTGCGCCTCCCATATACGAAATGAATTTTATCTTCGGTTTCACTTCCGGATGCGCGAACAGCAAGGCCCCGATATTCGTGAGCGGGCCCGTAGCGATTAAAACGACCGGCTCCGGACTGTCCATCAATACTTGTTTCATTGCTTCGACCGCTGTCCGCGCGCTTAATTCGAGCATCGGGACAGGAAATTCCACATCTCCCAGACCGCTCTTGCCATGAACCTCTGCCGCAATTTCCAGCGCTTTGAACATCGGCCGGTCCAGGCCTTTAGCAATTTCCACGTCCTGGCCTAAATAGCTGGCAAACGCCAAGGCATTGGCCACCGTTTTTGCTTGCGTTTGATTCCCTGCCTCTGTCGTGATCAGTTTGACATCCAATTCGGGACGCGCGAAAGCCAATGTCAGCGCCATCACGTCATCAATTCCCGGATCGCAGTCGATCATTACTGGTATCGCCATCAAATTCCCCCATTCCTCTCTGCGTAGCCCTTGAAATCCCAGCTTCAAAGGTCTTTAGGTATTTCGATTCTTTTCACTTGGATTCCTGCAAGCAAACACAATAAGCGGACGATTTATTGGTTTTTTCTCCAAACAAAAAAAGAAGACCGAAGTCTTCTCTGTTGCCGATTCAACTTTCTTCCTGAGTAGTAGAAGTCAAGCTGACAATTTTACCCGCTTCTTCCCGGTCCATTTCGTAAATGTCTTGGTAGGAGTAAGATTTCACTAAGCCTTTTTTGTCATCAATGGTCATTTTTCCGGTAACGGTTGCCTGCAATCCGTCTGACCGGACATGGTCGATGGTGACTTTCACATCATGGTCGCTGTCCATGCTGCCGACATAGTCAAGAAACTGCTGTTTCCCTTCGATCGTTTCTTCGCCTTCCATTTTCCATACCACATCGTCTGCGATATGTTTTTCGATAAAATCCAAATCCCCGATTACAAACGCTACGTTCATTTCCTTGAAAAACTTTTCGCTGTTGACATTGGCCATCTGTATTTTTCCTCCCCGGAAATTCAATTTTCTATATCAATACCCGAAAACCAGAACTTGAACCCTGAAGATTCACTGGATTTCACTGGACGCGGCCGCCTTTTGCCGTTTTAAAAAATAGTCCGCCATTCCCATGGCGCTGACTTCCAAATCAAGTTGAATGATTTGGTAGACTTCATGATCTTCCCCTACGCCGAGGCCCTGGAGGTGCTTCTGGATGCGCTTTTGCAAGCGCGCTGCAAGTTCATCCGGCCCGAAACCTTCTGCGAATGTTTTTTCTGCTTCCGCCATGAAAATATCCAGCCACTCCGATACTTGGCGGAGTGCCATTTCCGTTTTTTCCGTCATGCCGAAATGGCCGTAGTAAATGGCGCTGAAATGCTGGGACTGCATCCGCGAGATGGCGTGTTTCATCGCTTCCGGGTCAAACTGGTTGGGTGAAGTGGACGGCAAAAAGAAATCGATTCCTTCTTTTGCCAGCTGTTCGTACCGGATGCCGACTGTATCGCCTGCAAAAATGCCGTTGCTTTTCGTATCCACTATTCCGAAATGATGGTTGGCATGCCCCGGGGTATCCCAAAATTCCAGCGTACAGGACGGACCGATTTTCAATTGTGCGCCTTCGCCTATTACGAGCAGCCGCTCTTTCGGAATCGGCACGATCGGATCGAATAATTTATCGAATTTATCGCCGTACACTTGCTTTGCTCCGGCAATCAAACGCTCCGGTTCTGCCAGATGGCGAGCCCCTTTCGGATGGACCACAATTTTGGCGTTCGGGCAGTCCTTTAGCAAAAGCCCGGCTCCTCCGGCATGGTCCAGGTGGATGTGGGTGACAATTATGTATTTGACCTGGTCGAGTTGATATCCGAGTTTTTCGAGCCCCTTCTTAATATACGGCACGGATGGGCTGGCGCTCGTGTCGATCAGCGTCAATTCTTCTTCCCTGATCACATAGGTGCCGGTGCGCTCCTCTAACCCGAGATCCATTCCATCGATAATGAAAATCCGTTCGTTCAGCTGCTTGTACATGAAACATCCCCCTTTATTTTTTCCACCATCATAATATTGAATATTCTAACATTTAATCCCGGATTTAGATACCTAATCCAGAATGGGCAAAATGATAAAAAGCCTTCAAGAATCTCTTCTTAAAGGCTTTCCCTTAAATCTGCTGCAGCAGCAATGTGATAAAGATGCCGGCCGCTGTAATAAAACCGGCGATCGGGCCGCCTTTTTCGTGGGCTTCCGGCATCATGGTCGAGGCCACCATAGCGATGATGCCGCCTGCGGCAAACGCACTGAGTATCGCCTGGACATCTTCTGTGGCGTTCTCCAGGAACGTATAGCCGGCGAGTGAACTAAGCGCGGAAGCAACCAGCACAAACACCCACATCCACAGCACTTTCTTTTTATGGTAGCCGCCTTTTTGCAAACCGGTCGTACTGGAAATGCCTTCCGGCAGATTGCTGATGAAGACGGCAGCGACGAGCGCGTAGCCGACGCCCCCGCCTTGTGCGATTCCAAGGCCGATCATCGCCGTCTCTGGAATCGCATCCATGATGGTTCCGATAAAAATTGCCATTCCGGCTCCTGCTTCTGAATTGCTCGGCGCATCACTTCCGTGGCCGGACCGCTTCCGGTGCATTCCGCCTTTACGGGTTACGAGAATATCGAGTATCGTGAAAATAAGAGCTCCCCCGAGAAAGCCTAATGCGATCTGAGTCAATCCGCTGATTTCCATCGCTTCATCGAGCAGCTCAAAAGCCACCGCCCCGATCAACGCTCCGGTACCAAGCGCCATAATGTAGCCAATCAGTTTTTGCGGCAAGTTAAACGCCATCACGATCAATGCGCCGAGCAAATTCGCTCCTCCTGCCACTGCCCCCCATAACAGCGCTTGTGCCATTTCCATCATCCTTTCTATTTAGCAATTGCTTAGATAATTCCCTGTCGCCCGAGAAGTTAATCCTGCAAGCAGACGAATCAGCTAAACCGTTAGATTCTGGAAGGAAGCGGGTATGCAAATAGCGAAACGCATTTTTGCATTCCTTTAAAATATTTTTGGCTGGAGTTGATTCGAATGGCGCATACCCATCAAACAGAATCCATGTGGACGATCAAGCACGTTAAAGAAACCCTTCCCAAAAGAGAACAAGCCAGCCATAAAGGCACATTCGGGACCGGCTTGCTGGTGGCTGGCAGCCGCGACATGCCTGGAGCGGCCATTTTATCCGGGCTCGGCGCGATGCGATCCGGCATCGGCAAGCTTGAAATCGCCACCGAACCGGAAGTGATTTCGCTGATGGTGTCTTCCTTGCCGGAAGCGACCTATGTCCGCAGCGGGCTCCAGAAAATCGCAGACGGCCTAGTGGATTTATCTCCTTACCGGGCTGTTGCGATTGGCCCCGGCATCCTGCCTGACCGGCTGACAGAACAAGCCATCGAAAACATCCTTGATAGCCATTCCCCTTTAATTTTGGATGCCGGTGCATTATCGCAGCGAAATTACACGGAGCGCCCTGCGCCCGTCATTTTAACTCCTCATCCCGGAGAATTCAGCCGGATAACGGGAGTGGACCTGCAAGAGCTTCTGCCGAAACGAAGCTTCTACGCAGCGAAGTTCGCAGAAAAGCTAGGGGTTGCCATCGTTTTAAAAGGAGACAACACCGTCATCGCTTTTCCAGACGGAGACACTTGGACCAATCCTACCGGCAATGCCGCACTTGCCAAAGGCGGAACCGGCGATACGTTGACCGGGATGCTGCTTGGCATGCTTTGCTGCCATGAGGATTGGAAGCATGCGGTTTTGAATGCAGTGTTTTTGCATGGTGCCTGTGCCGACACATGGGCAGAAACCCGTTCAATCCATACGCTGCTTGCCCATGAAATCAGCGGACTTCTTCCGGAAGTATGGAAAAGCGTGGAAAGAGAATGATTCGTAACTATTAGACAAGCAGAATTAACTGTTTTTCTATTCCACTAAGGAGGCGGTAAAGCGATGAAAAAATGGCTGAAGTTGGGCAGTGCATGTTTCTTGGTATTCGGCCTTGCTGCTTGCATCGAACGCCCCGAAAATGAAATGGTGCAGGAAACCGAGCGCGTTGACCCTGCCTCCGGCATCGACGTGACGACTCAAAGTGAGGGGATTTTTAAAGGGTTCGCCAACGGCTCACAAGATGCTCTTACAATTGAAATAGACGGCAAAGAGAAAAGCTATGAATTAGCGGAAGACGCTACCGGAGATTTCAACGTGCTCCAGGAAGGAGATAGGATTTCATTTTCGACAAAGAAAGTAGGCGGCAAGGAACGGATCGAAACCATCATGAGAAAATAAAAAAGCCTGTCGGCCGTTTTTCGGCCGACAGGCTTTTAAAAACCATTAGTATTTTTCAAGCTTCGCTCTCGCCGGTACTTTTTCTGCGGCGGGCAAAGCGTCCGTCTGTTCTAAATCCGCCGGTTTTTTCGACCAAATGGTGGCCAAAATCGGACCGGAAATATTGTGCCAAATCGCCCCCCACACACTTGGCAGCGCCGCAAGCGGGCTGAAGTGAGCAGTGGCAAGCGCTACGCCAAGGCCTGAATTCTGCATTCCGACTTCGATTGATATCGCTCTTCTGTCATTTTCATTCAAGCCCATCGCTTTGGCAGTCAGATAACCCAACAACAAACCAAAACCATTATGCAGGAACACGGCTACGAAAACGATAAAACCGGCACTGACGACATTGGCCGCATTGGCTGCCGTAACGGCCGAGACGATGATCAAAATCGCCAGTACGGAAATCAACGGGACAACGGTGACACTTTTTTCGACGACTTTTGGCAGCACTTTTTGGACAAGCAGCCCCAAAGCGATCGGAATGATGATTACTTGGACAATCGACAGGAACATCGATACCGGATCCACCGGAAGCCATTGCCCGGCTAAAAGCAATAAAAGGAGCGGCGTCATGACAGGCGCCAGCAAAGTCGAGAGCGACGTCATCGCAACGGACAGCGCCAAATTCCCTTTTGCCAAGTACACCATTACATTTGAAGCTGTCCCCCCGGGAACACAGCCCAACAGGACCAGGCCGGCTGCCAGCTCAGGCGGCAGTTTCAGGAGATAAGCAATCGCAAAAGCGACCAGCGGCATGATGATAAACTGGGCCGCCACCCCGATGATGACCGGCATTGGCCGCATCAGGACGATTTTGAAATCGACCGGCTTTAAGGTCAGCCCCATGCCAAACATGACAATCCCCAGTAAGATCGTGATATAGCTGCCAAATCCGAGAAACGGTTCGGGAATCAAAAAGGCGATGACCGCAATGGCAATGACCCAAACGGCAAAATATTTGCCGGCAAATGTACTTAACGATTCAAGAAACTTCATAGATGAACTCCCTTCTCGGCTGCTTTGACGTTTTTATTTGGATTCAGGAGATTGTGAGGATCCAGCGCCTGCTTGATTTTTTCCATTACTAATAGCGCATCCCCGTGTTCCTGCCGCTGGTATTTCTGTTTGCCGATGCCCACTCCGTGTTCACCGGTGCAAGTGCCGCCGCGCTCGAGCGCATACAATACGATGCGTTCGTTGAAATCAGCCGCTTTGGCTGTTTCTTCCGGATTATTCAAATCCATCATCAGCAGCACATGGAAGTTGCCGTCGCCGACATGGCCGACAATTCCGCCAATCAGGCCTAAGTTTTCCAAGTGCTCACGTGCGTGAGCCACTGCCCCAGCCAGTTCTGAAATCGGCAGGCAGACATCCGTTACCATCATTTTCTTGCCGGGGTAGCCATGAATGAATGCGTATGCCAGATTATGGCGCGCTTCCCACAGTTTATTACGGCTCGCGGTATCGGTCTCAAACTGGATTTCCGAGCAGCCATGCCCTTCTACAATGTCTTTCATGAACTCCACGTCTTGCTTCAGTCCTGCTTCGTTGCCGTGGAATTCCAAAAACAGCGTCGGTTTTTCTTGGTAGTCGGTTTCACTGTAAAGGTTCGCTTGGCGAATCGACGGTTCATCCACAAGCTCGACACGCGCTACCGGTATGCCAGCCTGTAAAATCGACACCACCGCTTCCACTGCATCATTGACGGATGGAAAGCATGCCCGTGCTGCGGAAACGTGCTCCGGTATGCCGTAGACGCGCAGCGTAATTTCGGTAAAGCAGCCGAGAGTCCCTTCGGAACCGGTAAACAGGCCGTTCAAATGAAGGCCGGACGACGACTTAGCTGCCAAGTTTCCGGTATGGATCACCATGCCGTCTGCCAGCACGACTTCCAAGTCACGGATCTGGTCGCGCATCACGCCGTATTTGACAGATGTTGTGCCGCTCGCATTTGTAGCGACCATCCCGCCGATTGTCGCATCCGCTCCCGGGTCTACACTGAAGAACAGCCCGTATTTTTTCAATTCCTTGTTTAGCTGCAGGCGTGTGACTCCCGGCTGCACTTTCACCAGAAAATCATTTCCCATGATCTCGAGCACTTTGTTCATCAAGGAAAAATCGATGGTGATTCCGCCTTCGGTCGGGATGACATGCCCTTCAAGACTTGATCCAAGGCCAAATGGTATCACCGGAATGTGAAATTGGTTCGAGATTTTCATAATGGCGCTGACTTGTTCGGCTGTTTCAGGAAAAACAACGATATCCGGCAATTGCAGGGCGTGGTACGATTCGTCTCTGCCATGCAGTTCTCTCACGGTTTCATTGATCGTAACCTGTTCTTCGGTCAACGCAGCTTTCAAAGCTTCGATGACAACGGTGATGTTCTGTTCAGTCATGATTAATCGCTCCTTATGTATAACGTTTTGCAGCACTCAAAAGAATTAAAATTTAAAATAATCCGTCTTTTCACTGCGTCCAATAGAGTTAATTATACATAATTGTCTGAATAGTTCAATGGAATTTGATATTAAAATAATATTTTTCACTTTTCCTCTTTGACGCAGAGCTAGTTTTAATCTAATTGGACAATAGAAAAAGCGGACTCAAAGAGCCCGCTTCCATCTACGTAAACTATTAACCGTTTCTTTAATCGACTGCTACGGCAGTCTCCACGTCTTCTTCCCGGTTCTTTCTGGCTTTCGCATAGAACATCGCAACTATGATGATGGTCAAAACGAATCCGATGATGAATGAAATGTTCAAGTCAAGATTGAACCCGATTTTCTGGTTCAAAATGTAGACGAACACCATGTACGTAATAAAGATCGCCGGCGCCATGGAAACCAAATAATATTTGCCTTGGATGTACAAGTACATCGTACCGATCCATAAGGCGATGGCAGCAGTTGCCTGGTTTGCCCACGAGAAATATCTCCACAGCAAATTGAAATCAATTTGCGTCAAGAGGACCGAAACGGCAAACAGCGGAATCGCAATGACCAACCGTTTCATGATTTTCTGCTGATCAAGCTTGATGTAGTCGGCAATAATTGAACGTGCTGCACGGAATGCCGTATCTCCTGAAGTGATCGGCAAGACGATGGCACCAAGAACGGCGATGGTGCCGCCTACTGCGCCCAATAAGGTCATCGACACTTCGTTGACCACTGCGGACGGTGTACCCGAATTGATGATGCCGCTCAGCGTCTGGCCATCGAAGATACTCATGGAAGCCGCAGCCCAGATCATCGCAATAATCGCTTCCGCAATCATCATGCCGTAGAAGATATAACGCCCCTGCGATTCTTTTTGCACCGTTCTGGAAATGATCGGCGACTGGGTCGCATGGAACCCGGATAAAGCCCCGCACGTGATCGTAAAGAACAGCATCGGGAAGATCGGCAAATCAGCCGGGTGCATATTCGTCAAGTTCAATTCTGGGATCGTATAGTCCGAGAATACGAGTGCAATCCCCACTCCAAGAGTCCCAACCAGCAGAATCGCTCCGAAATACGGATACATTCTGCCAATGATTTTGTCGATCGGCAAAATGGTCGATAAGAAATAATAAACAAAAATGACCGCGATAATGATGCCCAACGCCACTTTGCCGTCCAGCAAAATGGCTAATAAAGAAGCAGGTGTTGTAACAAATACGGTACCCACCAACAGCAAAAGCAGCAACGCAAATACGTTTACAATATGCCTTGACGCCGCTCCTAAAAACTTGCCGGCAAGTTCCGGAATATGGGCACCTTTGTTGCGGATGGAAATCATGCCCGTCAAATAGTCATGGACCGCTCCAGCAAATATGGAGCCGATCACGATCCATAAAAATGCGACCGGACCGTACAAAGCCCCCATGATCGGCCCGAAAATCGGTCCGGTTCCCGCAATATTCAACAATTGGATCAATGCGTTTTTGTGCTTGTTCATCGGGACGAAATCGACGCCGTCGTGGTTGGCATAAGCCGGTGTTTTTCTTGTTTCCGCCGGATCGAACATCTTTTCAATGAATTTACCGTATGTAAAATAAGCTATGACCAATAAAATAATCGAAACAAAAAAAGTTATCATTGCGAATGCGCACCCCTTTTCCAGATTTCTTAATTGCTCTCCTGTACTTCCGTTAGTTTCTGGCTCCTTTCACTTTTTCAGCTTTATTCCAAAAAAGCCTTTTTTAATTGTATAAGCAAGATTTTAAATAGTCAATCTATTGAAGGCTTTCATCTATTTACCAAAAAAGAAAAACCCGGCTGCGTTATTCGCAGCCGGGTAGTCCAAACCATGATAATAATTAAGAATGAAACGCGTAGTTTCCATCAGGATGAACAAGCGGATGAGCCTTTAAGAATGCTGGTTGTTTTCAGTTGGATGATATACAAACCCTGTCGACGATAAAGTCTTCATCAACAGTTCGTGCATCAATTTATAGCCTTCATCGTTCGGATGAATGGAATCCAGCCAAATCTCGGGGTTTTTGCCCATCAAATCTGTTTTGGATACGATAACGCCTTTTTCTCCGATAGCCGAGTTCCACAATCGCAAAAGCAAGTCCGTAAATCCAAAATATTGAACTTCCTTTTTCATGGAATTGTACAAATTGTTCTGCACAATAATCATGTTTTCATTCAGTTCACGCAGATGGCGGTATGTTTCGAGCAAGTTTTGGCGGAATGTCCGCTTTATTACTGAAAACTGGCGGACGAGGCCTTTTGCTCCCTGTCCCCTGAATCCATGAAGCAAGTCGTTGCCCCCGATGTTGATCAACACCAAATCGGCAGATGCAATCACCTTGTCCCATACACCGGAGCGCAGCCGTTCAACCATGCCATTGCTCGTTAAACCATTGATGCCGAGATTGGTGACTTTGCTGTGCAGGAAGCTTTCTTTTAAATATTTGGAAATGCCGCCCTTCGTGCCATAGCCATAAGCGACCGAATCACCTAAAATGACAATATGATTAATGTGGAATAAATTTTTCTGTTGCTGTGAATTTGCAAGTGGCGCTTTTGTTAGAGGTGCGCCCTTTTGTGCACTTTTTTCCAAATGGCAACACGTCCCTTTCTTGCTTAGTTACCCTTTAATTTTACCATAAAATAGGTTTTCATTCGATTTTCATGCTTGCTGGCGCTTGGCAAATACGGCGTTTTCGGCTGACTTTCATAGGCAACGAAATGTTGCCAAACCGGCTGAAATTCAGCTCGGCAATTCCAATAGAAAAGAGGGGTTTTATGAAGTTCAGAACCATTTTGGATGGTGACTTGGAAAAAGTGGATGCGCTGTTTCAGGAGTGCTTGAAGGATTTGCTGAAGCGCGAAGGATTTGACGGCGATGGGGATTTATGGGCAGAAGAAGTTGCCAGACTGAATAAAACCGCGCGAAAAAGTTTAGCGGACCAGGCAAACCGGTTCTTTGTTGCCGAAAAAGAGAATGAACTACTGGGAACCATTGCGCTGCAGACGCCCGGCCATATGTTGAACACGATGGTCCAAGTGGAGCCCGGAGCCATGGAGATTGCCTGTGTGTATGTGCATCCGGCGCATCAGCGGTCCGGAATCGGCCGCTTTTTATTCCAACAAGCCTGTCGGGAACTGAAAGCGATTGGGAAACAGAAGTTTTATTTGGATGCCGGCTTTACGAGTTCCCAGCAGTACTGGCTCGCAAAGTTAGGCCAGCCGAACCGGCTTTTGGAAGATTACTGGGGACAGGGGAACCCGCATATGGTCTGGATAAAAAAAGTCGACTAAACGGCAGTCGGGGCTAATTACAGCTGCTCGCTATATTTCCTTGGTTTTGCTAAACCGCTACGCAAGCAAGCCCTTTTCTTGCTTTTTCCGGGCTACTGGCTTATTCTTCAGAATTAAGAAGAGTTAAAGAGCGGAGAGAGAAAATGGAACAATTCGAATACACATTGGAGAATTTCATTGCCGGCTTTGGATGGTTTGCCCCTCTTCTTTTTGTGCTTTTGCATTTATTGCGGCCGCTTCTTTTTTTGCCGGTCGTCTTGGTTTGTGTCATTGGCGGCGTACTTTTCGGATTTTTTGAAGGGGCGCTCCTGTCTTTTATTGGCCTTTCGTTAATGAGTCTGGTTTCATATATTCTCGTCAATAAGTTCCCAAAGTTCAAAGAGAAGATGTCCGAACTAAAAAACAAAATGTTTGCCAATCGGAAAATTTCCGTCGGCCAAGTGATGATTTTGCGCATCATGCCTTTTGTGCACTTCCATTTGCTATCGTTGTATTTGATGGAAATGACCCAAAGCCGCAAAGAATACATGTACTACTCGATGCTGGGGTTAATTTTGCCCGCTGTCATTTATACAGCATTCGGCGAAGCCATTACCGAGTTTCCCTGGTATGTGACCGTATTCTTTTTCATCATGCTGCTCGGGATTTATATGATCGTTGGGAAGATGAATAAAGTCCGGCTGGCTTCAGCTGTCGGCAATATAAAAAAGCGTGCCTGAGCGACAGGCACGCTTTTTGCTTATCTTCTATTTTTGATATCCCGTCTTTTGGCTGGGATATATACTTCGTTCGAGTTGAATTGAACTTCAGAAGAATTTTTCCGGTTTTCACGCCGATTCCGGCGCCGCTCATCATTTTCAATCTGTGCGGATATCAATCCGAACAAGATGCCGAAAACTGCACCGCCGAGTACTTCAATCGGCTGATGGCCCAGAATTTCTTTCAGCTCTTTTTCCCGCTTTTCAAATTCAAGGCTTGGAAAATCGCCGGACAAGGAAACGAAACTGTCTTCCAAGTCGTTTACAAGATGCGCGATTTCGCCGGTGTGGCGGCGGATTCCTTGAGCATCGTACATGACGATCGTTCCAAACACTACGGCCAACGCGGTTTCGGTATGGCCTGTCCCTTTGTTCGCTGCTACATACGAAGCAAGGGCGGATACGCCGGCTGAGTGGGAACTCGGCATGCCGCCAGTTGTAAACGCCTGTTTCCAATCCCATTTCCCGGTTACTTTTTTGTGGGTAAATATTTTCAATGCCTGCGCTATTCCAATTGCCGACAATGAGGTTGCAATGCCTCTGTTCATTTGTTTGATTTCCATATCCATCGTCCTCCACTCTGCATCTCAATCATAAGCCTGCTTTTCATTTTCTCGTTCTATTTCTTTTTATTACCCTAACTTTCCTTTATTTATGCCGAAAATATGAAAAACGGCCTATCCTTTTTGTTAAACGAGAAATATCAAAAAAATTTATTAAAAGCGGCTTTATTTATCACGCGTGTGGGTAAACGGTGAGTGAATATAAAAAAAGGAGGAGATTGAAATGAAGCATCTCATCGCCTTAGCCATTAAGTTCGCCATGATCGCCGCTGTATTGTTAATCATTTTAACCGGATTTTTCGACGTTTCATTCGCGGATACCTTATTAATCAGTTTGGCCCTGACGCTAATCGCCTATGCGATGGGTGACTTGCTGATTTTCCGCAGAAGCGGGGAGCGTTCGGAACAGACGACCCGCAACTCCATTGCCACCATCGCCGATGTGGCTGTTGCCATCTTGGTCATCTGGCTTATAGGCGAAGGCTTGGTCGGCAGCGGCACCGATGTGATTACACCTGCGATTATTTCGGGATTGTTTATCGGAGGCGGCGAATGGTTTTTCCATCAATATTTGGATAGCCGGGTATTCCGCAATCGAAAAAGCCGCACGACAACTGCTGCTTGAAGCGGCTTGCGCTGCGAAAAACAACATGCAGAAAGGCCGGATGAAAACTCCGGCCTTTTTGTATAAGAATTAAGAAGTTTTAAAATTCAAAAGTTCTTCCTTTGGCTCCACCAGCTGCAGTGCCGCCGCCAAACGGCCGGCAAAATGTTCGGGGGGTTCCACCGTTTCTAAATTTACGGCAACAATATGGGGATTTTCTACTGTCCATTGGCGAAACTTAATCGGAAATGGAATGTTATTTTCCACTAAAGCCGACGTGAACGCTTCAACTTCTTCCGGGAGCAAGAGAATTTCTGCAAAATTGACGGCCTTTCCGTCTGGCCGCAATTGTTTGATTGAAATATCCAACTCCAATGTACAGGCAAAACAAAGTTTCTCATTGCAGATATAAAGCGTGCGGCTCTTTTTTACAGTATGTTTTCCATCAATCGTTTCTACTTCCGCATCCAATAGGAGGCTTACCTTTTCCATTGCTGTTTCAGCTACCTGCATCTAGTTCATCCCTTCCTTTAGAGCTTTCATCTATCGAAAGCTTTTGCTCTTTTCCTTGCAGACTTCGATGAATGGGCGGGTTTCTTCTGTTGCATGCATTTCCAAAGGCTCCATCAGCTCTAGGATCTTTTCCAGCATGGTTTGCCCAATCCCTTCTCCTCTATAAGAAGGCATAACCGATATATGGCGTACGGTATAGCCCGTGCCGTTCAGTTCTATTCCGATCAAGCCAATAAAGGCGTCCTCTTTTTTCCACATGAACAATTGGCAGGCCGGGTTTTCTTCATAATCTTTCATGGTCTGTTTCAATTGCTTTAAATCCCTTTCCAACGGCATAAACGAAAGCAAACCCATGGCTATTTTCTCACAAGATTTTTTATATCGGATTAACATGCCGGAAACCCTCATTTCCACAGTGTTGATTTGTTTTGTATTTCCCCTGGCTGCTGTGCCCAATTGCTGTCCATTGAAAATCACCAATACACGGCCGGTTGATCAATTAGGATAATTTATCGAACAAATTAAATTTTGGGTAAATTAAAACAACAAAAAAAGCCCTAAAAGGATTATAATTTAGTTAATATCCTTTATATTACTAAAAATTCTGTCAATATTAAAGGGATGAAATACCTACATTATTATACAAAGGAAGAAAAATTCTAAATTTTGTAAAATAAATTTTGTTATTTATCAAAAATATCTTTCTTATACGGCTTTAAAGAAAGGCATATAGCTGATATTTTTTCTTTTGCTTCGCATCCCGGACAAAGAGGTGATTGAGATGGAAAGAAAAATGCTGGCATTTTTTTCAGTCTTTACGCTCCTGCTGCTGATGCCCGCCGAAGTTTTTGCAGTCGATTTTGACATTAACAAAGCAGCCATTCAAGCCAAGCTGGACAGAGATGGCAATGCTTTCGTTACAGAACGCTACATCTATGAATTTGATGGCGATTTTAACGGAATCACCCGCCAAATCAACCCGAAAGCCGGAACCGCCATCACCGGATTCAGCGCTTCCGAAGGCTCGAAAAAGTTGAATGTGGAACAGTACCGTGACCTGTATAAAATTCATCGAACGGGCGGCAGTGAGAAAATCACCATCCAACTATCGTATACCATATTGAATGCGGTTGAAAAATATGAAGACGGCGCACAATTTTTCTGGCCGTTTTTTGATGGCCGCAACACAAAAGCCTACGAAGATCTGTCCATCACCGTTTCCCCGCCCGCAGCTGCCCAAGAGGTCGAGTATCTTGGCTATAAGGAAGCTTATGGCACGGCTTTACTAGCTAAAGATGGCAGTGTAACTTTCACTCTTGGCGATGTACCGGCAGGCGCAAACGGCGATATACGGGTGGTCTACGCTCCCGAGCTCTTCCCAGCCGCCGCTCTGATGCCAGGCACAATAAAAAACGATTTGATAAACGACCGGAGCCGCCTCGCTATCCAGCAAACGGCATTCGAAAAAAATCAGCAGACGGCAAACACCGTCAGTTCGACAGCCCTTCCAGTTGTCGCTTTCACTCTCGCTTCTCTTTTTGGCATAGCATTTTGGAAAAGAAGACGCGGCATGCAAGACTTCAACGCCCGGGATACTGAAGCGCTTGTGCCCGCGGACGAACTGAGCATTCCGGCAGCTATCTATTTCACAAAATCCCGGTTCCTCGGCCCTAATGCACTTGCCGCTGCCTTGGTGGAACTGGTCCGCAAAGGGCTTGTACGGCAGCAAGGCGAAGACCAGTACGAATTGGTAAGTCGAAAAACCGAGCTGCAGCACGAATCCACTTTAATGAAACTGCTGTTCGAACAGATCGGTGATGGCACACAGTTTCGATTAAGCGATGTGGAAAGCTATACAAAAAATAAAACAAACCATATCCCTTATCATGATTCCCTCGGTGATTGGAATGAGCAAGTTGCCCAAGAAATAAAGCAAAAAAACCTTTACGAAAAACAACCTGGAATTCGCTGGCTTTCTGTCGGGTTATGCACCGTATTCGCTGCTTTAGCTTTCTATACCGGCAATTTTGCCCTCTACATGGAGATGGCATTTTTTGGTTTTGCCGCTATGGCTGCGCTCCTTTTTGCCGTATTTTATATGCCGCTAACAGCACGAGGCCGACGGATCAAAGCACAATGGAAACGCCTCGGCAAAACCCTGAAAAAAATGCCGGCTGAACACTGGGAGCCGTTATCGCAGGATGAGTGGATGCGCGTTTACGCGTTTAAACTCGGAAGCGAAACCACTCCCATCAACAAGTCTTCTGCGGTTCTGGCACTTTCTGATAACCGGGCAAATCAGCTGGATCAAGACGGATTTTACTTGAATACCTTGCTTCTCACAGGTATTTTCATAGCAGTCAGCTCCAATTCGATGGCAGAAGCAAGCGGCTCCACTTTTGCTGATGGTGGAGTTGGCGATTCCGGCGGAGGATCCGGCGCTTTTTAGTCTTCTTCTATTCATTTCCTTTAAACCGCCCGCTCCTCACAAAAGCGGGCGGTTTTTATCGGCCAGAAGCAGGTGAAATATTGTGGAGCAGGCAAATTCAAATTCCGTGTTCAATGTTTCTGGCCATGCTACTATTAGGACAGACAAAGATAGAAAGGAATGGGTATGGAGTATGGATACAATCGCTTATTTGAAAAGATTCAACGCTTATCCGGTCGAAGAATGCTATTTGCAGGATTTGGCGCGTCTGCAGTCGCTGCATATGCAAAATGTACCTTTTGAAAATTTGGACGTCATTCGCGAGGTTCCCATCTATTTGAACCTTGAAAACATATACGAGAAAATCGTCAACCAGAAACGCGGCGGCTATTGCTATGAAATCAACGGGCTGTTTCACTGGCTGCTCCAGGAGCTGGGATTTGACGCCAAGATGATTTCTGCGACTGTCCAGAAACCGGACGGCACTTGGTCGAAGGCGGATACGCACGCCGCCATTTTGGTCAACCTTGATGTGCCTTACTTGGTGGATGCCGGATTTGGCGATTCGACAGTCAGTCCGATTCCGCTTGGCGGAGAACGGCATACTGACCATAGCGGAACATATAGCATCAATCAAGTGGATGATGAATTTTACGATTTGGTACGCGAAAATGGCGGCCAAGAACGAACGCTTTACCGTTTCAGCCTGGAAGAGAAGCAATTGGCTGATTTCCACGAAGGCTGCGTTTTCAATCAGGTTTCCAAAGATTCACCCTTTACCCATGACGACCTGGTTACAAAAGCTACACCGGAGGGCCGCGTCACTTTATCCGATCATCAACTGACCCGGACCCAAAACGGCAAGAAAGAACGGACGGATTTGTCGCCGGAAGAAAAAAAGAAAGTGCTGGAACAGGAATTTGGCATCGCGTTATAGGTTTATTTTTTAAAAAGTTAAAGCCGGAATCAATTGCGCTTCACAGCACTTTTGATTCCGGCTTTCTACATTATCCTGTTAGGAAGCTCCCATCCTCTACATCTTTTAAAAAAGTGATAAGGTGCCGGAAGTAAATATCCGGTTCATCCCACATTGTTAAATGGCTGCCGTTTTCACAAATTGCTGATCTGGACATGGGAAGCAGCCTCGCCATTTCTTCTATCTCTGTAGCCCTCATCGTGTCAAATCTTCCTGTTATCACTAAAGAAGGAATATCAATATTCCGAAGCACATCCCACCGGTTCCAGTCTCTCAATAGCCCGTTGACTTCAAAAGCGGCTGTTCCCAGCAGGAGCTCCGTGATTTGTTCATTTATCCGCGCTTCCGAACGCACCACTGCTTCCGGCATGCTTTCCGTCCTGCAAATATATTTTTTCCCGAAGTAATTCCAGTACAGCTCAAGGTATTCCTTTGCATCCGTTTTTTCAAGCTGTTCTAAAACATCCATTCTTTCTATTACGTCCGGAGGCAACGAATTACGGAGTTCAAGCAAATGCTTGTCCCAGGACTCCATGCTTGCAGTTGTACTAGAAATGATTAATCCTTTCAGATATTCTCCGTATTTCAATGCATAATCAATCGCCAGCATGCCTCCCCAGGAATGGCCATAAAGGTAAAAATCATCTAAACCCAGCCCTACTCTTACTTCCTCCACTTCCTCGCAAAACCGTTCAATTGTCCACAATTCGGGTTCATCCGGCTGATCTGAAAAGTAGGAACCCAACTGGTCATAGAAATAAAGCTCGATTCCTTCCGGGAGCAGGTAATCCTGAAAATTCTCCAAATACTCATGCGTCAATCCTGGCCCGCCGTGAAGCAAAAGAACTTTAATCGGACTTTCTCCAACTTTTCTGGTCCACACATGATAGCCGTTTGCTAAACGGATGATGTTGGTTTGCTTTTCCATAACTCCTCCTCCTAGCGTCCGCAGCTGTATTTATTTCCAGTTATAATTATCTGATTATTCAGAATAAAAGACAAGTCATTTTTATTTAAAAAGGCTAAGCCGCTTCTTGACGAAGTTGGCTTAGCCTTTTGGTATTTAGAATATTAATCCCCGCGCTCCATCAGTGTGATGCTTTCAATATAATTGACAAATCTTCTGAGCTCCCGGGCCTGCTCACGGGTGATATCCCCTTCTGTGTACAAGCGGGCAATTTCTGCTCGCCCTGTATCCATGACGATTATGCGCAATTCTTCTTTTTGAAGCTCGAATTGTTCATTAAATTGGGATTCCGGCCGCTGCAGCCCGCTGATCATTTGGTTGTAATCAGAAATGACTGCATCTGCAAGTTCTTTGTGGTCAAGCGTTTTTTCAACTTCTTCTAAAAAATCACGGGCAGCCAGCAGCGCTTCCAGCTGAATTTCTTTGCCGATTTGCAGTTGGACCAAACGGGTTTCTTCGTCTTTTAAATACTGTCCCCTGAATCGCCGCCAGGCACGGATCAACTTTCCGCGAAGGTGGACGCTCAGCGACCGAAGATTATGCTTGATGGCCTCTTCCCGCCGGTTTAATGATTTTTGAAAGGCTTCGTACACATCGGAATCCATGCCGTTTGACCGGACGTTTTCAATGTATTTTCTTTCTTCTTCCAGCGCCTTGAGCCGCAGTACTTTCAGTTTGCGCCGGTATTTTTTCGTACTGTCCATCATGGAATCTTCATTGAACGTCTGCTGCAGCCGAATCTTGTACTCATCCATCAATTCATAGGCGGCCACTTCATTTTCTTCGGTCATTTCTGATTTGATTTGCTTGATGGAAGCCAGCAAGATTCTGCGCCTTGCTTCTTCTGTTTCGAGGTAATCGGATTGTTCGCCTTCTTCCATTTTGCCTCTGCTGAGCATTGGCAGCAGGATGGTAGCTGCAATGAGTGTGAACAAGATGGTGCCCGCCGCCAAGAAAATAATGAGCGACCGGTTTGGAAAATCATCGCCGCTTTCCGTCAAGAACGGAATGGACAAAACCCCAACCATTGTAACGGTTCCCCGCACGCCCGTTAAGCTGACAAATAAAGTTGTCTTTAAACTCGGCTTGGCCGCGTCTTCCATTTTGCCGAAACGGTATTCGTAAACCGAGAACAAATAGCCCCAGATAAATCGGATGCCAAGAATGACAAAACCGATGGCAAAAACGTAGCCGACTAATGCCCATATATTGATTGCGGGATTTTCCAGCACCCCGCTCATGGAGGAAGGAATGTTCAACCCCAATAGAAGAAAGACAATGCCATTCAATACAAATAAAATGATGGTCCAAATGTTTTCAGCCAGCATCTGCTCTTCAGCCACCAATGTTTCTGTCCGTTCCCGCACCAATGAATGGACAATGCCCGCGACAACTACCGCAATTACGCCGGACGCATGCAGCAAATCTTCGGTGATGATAAAGACCAGAAAAGGTGTCATGATGTGAAGAAGCGACAGAAAGGTTACATCGTTAATGCCTTGCTGGCGGATGATGTAGCGGATCCAGATGACTAAGAATCCCAATACCAGGCCCAGGACTGCACCCGCGGCAAATTTATAGGAAAAGTCGAGCGCCGCTTCAGATAAAGAGAAATAGCCGGTGACCACGGCTGTAACCGCATAGTTAAACGCTACCAGTCCCGAAGCGTCATTTATCAGGGATTCTCCTCTCACCAAATTTAAAACTTTTTGGGGTATGTGGATGCGCTGGGCAATGCCGTTGACCGCTACGGGGTCCGTCGGCGACAAAATCGCTGCCAATGCGAATGCGGCAGCCAGGGGGATTTCATCGATCATCCAGTGGATAAAAAAGCCGCCCGCAACGGTTGTAATCAGCACCAGCAGTACCGCATTGCCGAGAATTGGCCCTCTCATCCTCCATAATTCCTCCCTAGGAAAATGGCGGCCATCGTTGTATAAAAGAGGTGCGATGAATAAAAGCAAAAACCATTCGGTTTCGATATCAAATGAAATGTCTTCGAATAGGAAAACGATGAGGACACCTAACGCCACTTGAACTAAGGCTGTGGGAATAAAGGGGGTATAATGGCCAATAATATTTGAAATCAGCAAGGCCGTAATCAGCAGCAAAATCGTCATTAAAATGTCCATGCAGGCTCTCCGTTCTTTAAGGGTTTTGTGTAATTCTTATATACCCCAAAAATACCGGTTTCACCGCATGGACAATTAATTTTGATTATTATTCTCCCTGCTCTCTTTCACTTGTTTTGTTTTCAGCAGAAACCAGCTCTTTTTTCAACGAGATGGACCGGGTTCTTTTATCGGCAAACAGATTTTTTCTATGCCATTTAAAATAAACGCCGTTTTCCGGATAAACCGGAATCTTCGCTTTTTCGTTCAATCCGTAATCGGCGTATTTTTCTGCAGGGATTTTTTTCGCAATCTGCAATTTGCCATTGGCATTAAACGAAATCAAGCCGGCCAAATACATGGCGTTGTGGTTGCTGCATAAGAGCACTCCATTGTACGGGTCCAGCCGTTCCGGGTCGGAACTGTCTTTCCATGGCTTGGCATACGTCGCTTTTAAAACCGGCTCCAGATCCATTCCGCATAATGGACATGATTTATTCCAAAGGCGGGACAAACGCTTCCCAAATTGCTGTTCGCCGCGCTGCATTTTCGTTTTCGCTTCCAAAATGGTTTCGGCAATGAGCGACACGAGCGGGTTGTGCTCTGTGGTCCGGACCACTTCCATCACAAGCTCCAGCTGCTCTTCTTCCGGTGCATAGACATTGAGCATGCTGATGCCTTCCAACAACTTAATCGCGAGCTCTTCGTTGCACGGATACAGATACCCCGGATTGCCGGTCCCATCTTCCTGGAACGCCGAATATTTTACCGGCAGCATGCTGTTCAGCTCGGTTATGTATGTGCCCATGTTCAAGGGATTCTCCAACTCATGATATTCCGCAGACACAGCAAAGATTTTTTCGTCTTCGTCTGCCGAGGTGTTCAACAATCTGGACTTGCTGCCTGACCGGCAATTTTCCTTTGCGACACTGATGGCGATGATAAAGCCCTTCACATAATGGAAAATCCGGTCCCCTTTTTTAATTTCTTCCATTCGCCGGTAAGAATGCGGCACCATTCCCGATTTATCGTGCTGAGGCGTCCATAAGAGCCCCATTCTTTTTTCTTCCTGATATGTTTCTCCTTGCATGACAATAAAACTGTTCAACTGCATTTCCTCCTAAACGGCTGTTTCTTTTATCCTGATTGTTCCTTGCCTTAATCATAACCCAATTTCCGGCTCCGCGTTTAGAAGTTTGCCTTTTGGATTGCGGACACATCAAAAATGCGGGCACCCATTGGCAGGTGCCCGCATTCCAAAACATTATTTAATTCCTGAACTGATAACACTGCGTACAAAATAGCGGTTGGCCGCTACAAAAATAATCAATGCGGGCAACGTCGCCACTACAGTTGCGGCCATCATGCGTCCCGGGTTAACAAAGTTGGCTCCTTGGACCAGGTTGGCAACACCCACTGTCACGGTTTTCATTTCGTCGGCGCTTGTCACGACAGAAGGCCACAAAAAATCATTGTAAATCGTCAGGAAAGTCAAAACCGCAAGCGTGGCCACCACTGGGCGGATGGCCGGGAAAATGACAAAGCGAAGAATCTGCCAAAGTGAAGCACCGTCAATGACGGCCGCTTCCTCCAGGTCTTTCGGGAACCCTTTTAAGAAGCTGTAAACCAGAAAAACGCCCATCGTATTTGCGGAATAAATTAAAATGAGCGGCGCAAATGTATTGATCAAATTTAACTCCCGGAATATGTAGAACATCGGGAACAGCGTCACGATGCCAGGAATCGTTAATGCCGCTACGACCATGGTGAAGAAAAACTTTTTCCCGGGCAAATTCAATCTTGCCAAAGCATATGCGGCCAATACATCGACAAATACGACCAATACAGTACCTGCAATCGTCACGATGCCGGTATTCAGCAGCCAACGGATGACCGGCACATCTGCTGCAATGCCGAAGATGCTGCCGTAGTTTTCCAGTGTCCACTCTTTGGGCAATAAGGCAGAAGAGGACATGGCTTCGCTTAACGCCTTAAACGATGTAAACAGCATGAATATCAAGGGCAGCAAAAACACGATGGCCAGCAACGTCGCGATGATTAGAACGAATGCATTTTTTTTCATCGATTTTTTCATCATTCCTGCCTCCTTAATCTTTGCGCAATGTGTATAAATACTGGGCGGCTACAATCAAGACCATCACCAGCCCCATCAGCATGGACATCGCCGAAGCCATCCCGAGGTTGTTCTGATTAAACACTATCTGCTGGATTACCATAATCAAGGAAGTCGTGCTTTGCGACGGGCCGCCTGCTGTAATCAGCAAGGTCTGGCCATAGAGATTGAAAGAAGCAATGACGGTAATGATGGTTAAAAAAACGAATACCCCTTTAATGGAAGGAAATGTGATATTGCTGAAACGCTGCCACCAATTGGCTCCGTCTAGACTGGCCGCTTCGTATAAATTCCGGTCCACTTCGTCCAATGCATTGATGAACAGGATCATATTAAAGCCGATTGTCCACCAGACAGTCGCAATCAGGATAGCAATCCAGGCGAGCGGCTGGTCGTTCAGCCAGTTTAATGCCCCGAGGCCGAAGGTATTCATGACATTGTTTACATAGCCGCCGTTGCCGGTAAACAGCCATTTGAAAATAGCAGAGACGGCGGTCACGGACACGGCATAGGAAATAAAGAAAATGGTCCGGTAAAAAACTTTCAACTTATCGGGTATACTGTCGATCACCAAAGCCAGTGCCAGGCTGATGACAACCAGTGGAATGACACTGATGGCCACAAAAATCAGCGTATTTTTTAGCCCGTTATAAAAGGCATTGCTGTAAACATTTCCAGGCGTCAAAATGGAAACATAATTATCGAAGCCGACAAACCCTCCATTTCCGCCGAAAATAGACCATTGATGAAAACTGATGTACAGGCCGTACGCAAATGGAACAACCAAAAACAAAACAAAGCAAATCAGAAACGGCAAAAACAAGATAAACGACCAGGTTTTTGATATCCGCATACATGCGCCACCTCCATGATTTAAATAGAACGGCATTTCACTGATTTCCAGGATGAAATGCCGTTCTGCTCTATCTTTGACTAACGTTTACTTTATTGAGGCGCTGTTTCTGCCACTTGTTTTGCCTGTTCGGTTGCCTTCTCCAATTCGCTCATCAAAGTTTCTTTTGATATATTTGCTTCCCCAACTACTTTCGGGTAGACATTTTCTACGACATAGCGGACTTGTTCACGGTATTGATACAACTTCGGTGCACCCTCGAACGAATCGAACTGTTTGATGTTCTGTGCTGACAGCGGATATTTCGCCGCATCAGATTCCACCAATTCCATCGTCGGCATATGGGTTGGCGCTTGTCCGCTGTCAGCCCAGTTGATTAAGTTTTCCGGCGTATACATATATTTCAGAAATTCGGCAATTCCGGCAATCCGCTCTTCGTCAGTGACTGATGAAGGCAAAGCCAATGTATGGCCGGCACCATAAACTCCCGGCTGTTCTCCAATAACCGGCACAGAAGCGATTCCCAAATCATCGCCATACGCTTCTTTGACCGCCTGGTAATACCAAGGGCCGGTTAAAGCGGTTGCCGTCTGCACGGCGCTTCCGCCTTCATCGACTTGTTTCATGAAAGCCTGGAATTCACCGTCAAGCCCCAAGCCTTCAGGAGAAATCTTGTCTTTGAAAATCATATCGTTGTAGATCATCAAAGCGTCGGCTAATTCTTCCTGCGCAAAATTCATATAATTATCTTCAACCAAATTGATGCCATTTTGGGCAGCGACCGTCATGATAAACCATTCGCCAAGGCCGGCACTCGGGACTCCGGTTGCAAAAAGGTTCGGATCCTGCTGCTGGAGCGTTTGCGTCAAACTGGCAAAATCCGCATAGTTTTGAGGGGCTTCAGGCGCTAACTTTTTGTTATAGAACATTGTCATCGGATGGATATCAAGAGGCACAGCAAAGACGCCGTCATCAAAAGTCACTTGTTCTTTGGCTTTATCGTGGAAATCATCCGGGCTGATGCCGGCAGTTTCCATGACGCTGCTGATGTCCTGGATCATTCCATCCTGCTTATAGGTCTCAAGCAAATCCGTGTGAATGATCACTAAATCATAATTCCCTGTTTTAAATTTGGTGTAATGGTCTTTTTCCTGGGATTCTTTAATCACGTACTTATCTTGCGACTCGTTAAATCCGTTGGTGATCTTTTTCATAAAATCACCGTCACCTCCAGTGAAGCCGTTGATGTACGTCAACTCAATCTTCCCATCTGCTGTTTCGCCGCTTCCTGATCCGCCGCCACACGCCGTTAAAAAAAGTACAGCCAAAATTACTAGAAAAAATGCCAGCTTTTTCAATGACTTGACCCCCTTTTAAATTTGATAGCGCTTACATCAAAATTTACCGAAAACATTATGATTCCAGTAAAAAGAGACCTTTTTAATAACTTTATCCGTTTTTTGTATATATTAACCCACTTAGTTAAACGTCTGTCTTCTGCACTAATTCCTTATTCATAGATTTTGTAAACCTTTTTCGTCCATCAATTTCAAATAAATGGAACGCCGAAAACTGTTCGATTTGAGATCTGCCGTCTTTCGAAAGTCGGCTGAAAATTGTCAAAGCATGCAAAAAAGCCGACTCCATAAGCAGAGGCGGCCGATTGGCACGGGTTAATTTTCATTCAAACCTTTTTTCTTTTTCTTCAACCAAAACAGAAATGTGTTGAAATTCATCCATGTCGAACAATCCGCAGTCCGTAATTTTCAAATGCGGAATAACAGGAAGTGATAAAAATGACAAAGTCAAAAAAGCATTAAAATTCTCCGGAGCCTCCAGTTTCGCCAATCCCGCGTCAATCCCTTTAAGTTCATCGTAAACTTCTTCAAAGCCTGCTTCAGCCATCAGCCCGGCAGCCGGCAAGGCAAGAGCCGCCAACACTTCCCTCTCGTTGACAACCACCAAGCCGCCTTCCATTTGTTTTAAGGTTTCTACTGCAGCAACAATATCTGCATCATTGGTGCCCGCTGCGATGATATTGTGCGAATCGTGCGCAACGGTGGTGGCAATCGCCCCTCTTTTTAATCCGAGGCCTTTGACGATGCCGACTCCCACGTTCCCAAGCGCCTGATGCCTTTCTACCACAACGATTTTCAGCAAATCTCTTTCGATGTTTGGGACAAAGCCGCCGCTTTCGGCATCGACTTCTTCCACCAAATGGTCTGTGAGCAAACTGTTCGGATTTATGCCGATAATATGCGCTTTTGCATGTTCCGGCAAAGGAATTTGTAAATCTTGTTCAGTAAAATCGAGGATATCCACCGTGTTCCGTACGCGATTTGCTGCTGCTCCTTGAACCTGCGGCCCGGCATAGCGCCCGTTTTCCGCCGCGAGCTTCCCCTTTTTATATACTTGGTGGATCTCAAATTCTTCCAAATCGTCCAACAGGATAAAATCGGCGTCATAACCCGCGGCAATGGCGCCTTTTTTATGCAAGCCGTAGCACTGGGCTGCGTTGAAACTTGCCATTGAAATCGCTGTAATCGGGTCTAACCCATAGCGAATGGCAGTTCGGACGTTGTAATCGATGCTTCCTTCTTCGATCAAATCATCCAGATGCTTGTCATCTGTACAAAACAAACAGCGATGGGCATTTTTCTCGTTGACCGCTTCAAGCAGCGAGGTTAAATTCTTGGCAACTGACCCTTCCCGCAGCATAACGTACATGCCGCGCTCCAGCCGCATAACCGCTTCTTCTTTAGTAACGCATTCATGGTCTGTCGTAATGCCCGCAGCCAGATAGACATTGATATCGTTTTCTTCTAAGCCGGAAGCATGGCCATCGATTTGCCGGCTGAGCAGCAGCTTGTCCATCATTCCGTCCGCTCCTTGGGCAACAGAAGGGAAATCCATCACTTCCGCGATTCCCATGACCCGCTTGTGGCTTATAAATGGGTGCAGGTCTTCCGAACTCAGCGAAGCACCTGAATTTTCAAAAGCGGTTGCCGGCACACAGGATGGCAGCATAACCAGCACTTCAAGCAGGGCTTCTTCCGAATCGTTGAGCATAAATTCGATTCCTTCTGAACCGCAGACATTGGCGATTTCATGGGGATCAGTGATGGCGGTTGTTACGCCATGAGGCAAAACCACTTGCGAAAATTGATGCGGCGTGACCATGGATGATTCGATGTGGACATGTGCGTCTATCAGGCCTGGGCAGATATAGCGCCCTTCTGCATCAATTTCCCGGTTGCCCCGGTAGTCGCCGATTCCGACAATGACACCGTCTTGTATAGCGATGTCCCCCTTTGTCAGCTCTTTCGTAAAGACGTTGACGATTTTTGCATTTCGGATCACCAGGTCGGCCGCTTGTTGTTTATGGGCTGTGAAAATCCGTGTTTTCAGCTGTTCTCGGTTCATGGCGGCGTTTCGCTCCTTTGGGCTTAAGTTTCAAATAATTTTCCGTTGATTGCATCGATATAGCGCATGGCAGATTGTTGGATCCGTCCATCCGCTTGGTCTGGAATGATGCGCTGAAATGCATCATACACCCGTTTGAATTTGATGGTGCTGAGCTTCTTTGCCATCCTTTCGACAATGTCCGGCGGCAAGGGAATGAAGTTCGGGTAGCTGTACATGAAACTTGCCCAGTCTCTTCCCGGCATCACCCGGACAATATCGCCTGGAAGCAGCACCCCTTTTCGGTCAAAGCCATTTTGCCATTCGAGGACAGCCCCTCCTTTGAAATGTCCACCCAGCCGGTGAAGAACCAATCCTTCATGCAGCATAAGCGATTCCCCTGACCAGAAAACCATTCTTCCGCTTGGCCGCGTGACCCACTTTCTGTCGTCTTCGTGAATATAGATTTTGGCATCAAGCGCATCTGCCCATTCTACTTGGCTGGCATAATAATGCGGATAGGACAACGCAATGGCATCAATCCCGCCCATTTTTTTAATGGCTTCTATAGAATTGGCATCGAAATAAGTGAGGCAATCCCACAACAGATGAAAGCCGCTTTCCTGAACAATATAAGCGGACTGGCCAATCGCAAATTCAGGTTTGGTTTTGACGCTGAATAAGCCTTCTTCTTCTTTATGGAAGAAATTTTTGTACGGCTCTGTATGGACCATGCGTTCGAGCGTCGTCCATTTTTGTCCGCTATGGTTCACGTATTGCCGTTCTTCACTGCAAATCATACAGAAACTTGGCGGGCTTTTGGAACTTTCGTATTGTACGCCGCATGTTTCACAAATATAGTTCTTCATTCGCCTCACTCTTTCATTGGGATCGGATTTCATGTGTGTTTATTATAATGCAAAATTCAGCCAAATTATACACAGATACGCAACATGGAAACCGCTTGTGCAAAAAATGTTTATTCTTCCCGATTAGCGGAATACTACAACAGAAGAAACTAAACGAAAGCAGGGATTTAGATGGCCATGGATATTGAAAAATTGCCTTCAACAAAGTCGAGAATTACGATGAACACGCCGGAGTCGATTAACGGGGAAATTGAACGGCAAATAGAAGCGAACGTCAACTACTTCAAGCGCCAGGACAAAGAGACGATAGAGAAGCGCATCTTACATTTGGAAGAGGAATGGGACACAGAGCGGGTGCTAGAGTTAAATATGGCCTCAATCGCCTTGGTCTCTTCACTGCTTGGTCTGGCTGTAAACAAAAAATGGATGTATGTGAGCGGAGCTGTCAGCGTTTTTATGCTTCAGCATGCCATACAGGGCTGGTGTCCGCCGCTGCCGTTGATTAGAAAGCTCGGGGTTCGGACAGTCGATGAAATCAATCTGGAGAAGCAGGCACTTCAAAATTTGCTGGATGACGAATTGTAACGCGAGCGAATGAAATCAAAAAAGGGGCTGTCCAATAAGTCGAATAATAGACTTATTGGACAGCCCCCTGCTTCTAATAAAGCGTTGGGGAGTACTATTGCTCCTGTTTCTGCATCGCTGCGCTAGCTTCGTTGCAAAGGAGTTGTCCCAAATTACTTTTGGGACAACTCCTTTTTGCTGTTCTTATAGATTTCCATCTGTCGGTTTTTTGTCTTCCTCTTGTGCTTTTGCTTCAAACTTATCCAATTGGCGCTTCGCGAAGTCGCGGCCGCCGATGCCAAACGCGATGGCGAAGGCTACGGCTAGGCCTGCAATGATGAACAGGAACGCCAAGTTGACGATGTTGGTAGCAAAGTTCAATTGGTCAAGCGTCATGAAGATTGCCATGATGATGATGGCGTATTTGACAATCGCGCCATACATACGGTTTCCAGAAGCGCGCTGGACGTAATTGCCAAGCAAGTTGGCGCCGACGATGCCGAGCCCTAGAATGATTAAGGCACTTAAAACGTTTGGCAAGTAGCTGATGATGGAAGTACCGATATTGTTCAGTACATCCAATTGCAGAACATTTAATGCTTCAACTGTAAAGAACACGATGATCAAGATTTGTACGACTTTGCCGATGATGGCAGCGATATCAAATGTCGGCATATTCGGCCGTGAACCGGAATTCAACGAACGAGAAAGATTATCAAGCCCCGTGCCTTTCAGCAGGCTGCTCAGCAAATCACCGACAAACTTCCCGATGGCAATACCGACTAAAATCAGAATGATTGCCACAAAGATATTTGGAATCATATTCAGGACTTGATTGAGCATTGCTGTAATTGGCCGTGAAATCGAATCGATGTTCAAGGTTTCCAGTGCCACGGTGACAATGGGAATCAAAACAAGGACGAATACAACATTAGCAAGAACGTTTGCCAAAGTGTTTTTGTTGCTCGGCGACATCTTTTCAGGTGTGCCGGTTTTGTTCGTCAGTTTATTGAACCATTTGTCGATGTTGATCGTTGTTAAAATCGTTGCGACGAGATTCTTAACGAACTTGGCAACAAAGTAGCCAAGAATGAGGATAATGGCTGCCATTAATAAGTTCGGCAGGAATGCCAGCAGTTTATCCATCATGTTTGAAATGGGAGCCGCTACAGCTCGCATATTCAGTTGGTCAAAGACACTCGGAATAAACAGGATAAAGACAAGGTAATAGAAAATTTTTCCGATTGAGTCCAGTTTGCTGTCTGCATCTTCTTGGGTTTTTGCCATATGCCCTTTGACCATAGCTTTAGGTGCCCCGGCTTTTTTCAGCCCTTTCGTAAAGATGGCGCGGACAAGGGTTGCGACCAGCCAGGCAACAAGCAGCAACAGAATTGCGCCGATGACATTGGGAATAAAATTGACGATCGTCGTACCCATGTCCCGGAATGCTCCGGTAAATTGGTTCATGTACTTCTCCTCCATTCGGTTAGGTATTTATAATTGCATCCTTCCTATTCCCTCTATCTATACGCCTAAACAAAAACATCAAAATTTTATGAATTTTCATTCGTCAATGTCCTCTATCTCAGTACTTTAGCCGTAAAAAAAGAACCAGCTGAAAAGTATCAGCCGGTTCTTTTTTTTGCATATATGAGGACGGAGATGAGAGGATTCGAACCCCCGCGGCGCTTGCACGCCCTAACTGATTTCGAGTCAGCCCCCTTCAGCCTCTTGGGTACATCTCCAGTTTGATATTTTTATTTTAGCATCACACATGGTCTTGTCAATTCGTTCACTCCTGCATTTTCAAAGACGAAAAATGCCAGGCGGAAAAAGAGGCAGCCTTAGCTGCCCCTTAACTTAATCTTTGTTTTTTCATTGCGTCCAATTGCTTCATGACCGCACCAACAAGCGGATCATTTTCCGGCAAACCGGAAATATGGCGGAAGGCACTTTCGTATCCCTGCTCATTGATCTGTTTTTGCAATTCCCTTGCTTCATCGTCTTCATCGTTTTCATAAAGCAAGACCGCAGCGATGACCGTCGCTAAGTTGACCGGTTCTTTCCCAGTCATCTGTATATACAGGCTGGCTGGCCGGACCAAACGGTCATTGCTTCCCAGTTTACGGATCGGTCCTCTACCTACCCGGGTTACAAAATCGGAAACGTAGGGATTCCGAAAACGTTCAATGATTTTTTGTGTGTATTCCTTATGCAGGGATGGATTGAATCTATGCATCTGCACCAGGACTTCGCCGGTTTCTTCAAGCGCCCCTTGGAGAACTCTTTCAATTTCTTCGTCGTCCATCGCTTCATTGATCGTCTGATACCCTTTATACCGGCCTAAATAAGCAGGGACCGCGTGTCCCGTATTGACTGTAAATAGCTTCCGTTCAATATAAGGCTCCAACTCGTCCACATACGTAATGCCGTTAACCGGCGGAGGATCTCCTTTGATGGACGGACGCTCCACCACCCACTCAAAATAAGGCTCGACAGCGACACCTAAAAGGTCGCCGCTGCGCTGATCCGGAACGATGCGGTCGACTGCTGCATCCGGGAAGCCGATCAGTTCGTCAGCCAGCCGTTTTTCTTCCGCTGATAAATGCTGATAGACATGTTCTTTCAACATCGAGCTGCCGCCGATCATGTTTTCGCACGCAATGACGTTAAGCGGCTCTGGCCGGTTTTGAAACCGCCTTTTCAACCCTTCGGCCAACAGCCCCGCTATGGCTGGCAGCACTTTCGGTCCAACAGCGGCCGTAACCAAATCGGCCCGGCTCAAGAATTCTGCTGCTTCTTCCGCATTTGTCAGGCTGTTGATGCCGCTGACATCCCTGACCCGCAGCACTTCCTTCTTCTCACCTGTTAAGGTCACTTCGTATTCTTTGTGTTCATTCAAGGCATTGATGACCGACTCATTGACATCCAGAAACAGTGTATGGTAGCTGGACTGGCTAAGCAGCAAGCCGATAAATCCACGGCCGATATTGCCTGCCCCGAAATGGACGGCCTGCATTTACCCCACCTCGCTAAAAAGGTCCAAAATTTCTTCTTCTGACCGGGCATTCAGGATTTTCTCGATGTTTTCCTCTTCGGAGCAGACGATGGCGATATTGGACAAAATCTCCAAATGCTCATTTCCTTTGCCTGCAATGCCGATAAAGATCTTTGCCAGGTTCCCGCCGCCAAAATCGATACCTTCCGGTACTGTCACAACCGAGATCCCGGTTTCAAAGACGTTTTTCTTGGCATCTTCCGTGCCGTGCGGAATTGCCAGGAAATTCCCCATATACGTAGAGGCCATTTCTTCCCGTTCGAACATTTTATCGATGTACCCGGCGTCCACATAGCCGCCGTTCACCAAAATCTCACCGGTAAAGCGTATTGCTTCTTCTTTTCCGGTTAACGGTACATTCAGCTTGATATTGTCTTTGCTCAATACGTCCTTTGCCATCCGTATCACTCCCATTGTAATATTTTTCAATTGATTCTCATTCGTTTTTCAATCTTCTGGCCAGCTTGTCGTATTCCGGGCTGTTCATGAAATTTTCAACGGAAATATGTTCGGCATTCGGCAATTTCGCCTTTGCCCGGTCCGTTAAATCTTTATGGGTGACTACGATATCGGCGTCTTCCGGCAGCTGGTTGATTGCGGTATTGGAAACCGGTATATCGATGTTTTCCTTTTTGAACTTGTTGCGGAGCAGCGAGGCTCCCATTGCACTCGATCCCATCCCGGCATCGCATGCGAACACCACTTTATGGATGTCTGTGGCATTTTTAACAGGTGCGGCATTGACCGGCTGCGTATTGTCCTCTTCCACACGGTCACCGGAAGTCATTCCAACCACTTCTTTCGCCGGTTTTGGAGTCAAGTAGCCTGTAGCGTCGCTTTTCTTCCCTTTCATTTCTTCCATTCTGCCGGCTGCGGCAGCCAAATCTTCTTCTTCCGCTTTGCTCGTTTTCAAAACGACCGAAGCAACCAGGAACGACACAAGCGCCGCAACCACTACGCCGGAAATAACCCCAAGATAATTGCCTTGAGGCGTTAAAGCGAGCAAGGCGAAAATACTGCCGGGAGATGGAGTGGCAGGAAGCCCTGCATTAAAGACAGTGAATGTAAAGACGCCGCTCATCCCGCCGGCGATTACCGCCAACAGCAGAATCGGTTTCATCAAAACATACGGGAAATATATTTCGTGGATCCCGCCGAGAAACTGGATGATGGCCGCACCCGGTGCAGACGCTTTGGAGACGCCTTTGCCGAATACCGAAAACGCCAGCAGTACGCCAAGGCCTGGGCCCGGATTGGTCTCAAGCAGGAACAGGATCGATTTCCCGGCATCCGCCGCCTGCTCCACTCCAAGCGGGCTTAAAATCCCGTGGTTGATGGCATTGTTCAAAAACAGGATTTTTGCCGGCTCAATGAGAATGCTTGCGAGCGGCAATAATCCCAAATTGACGATCACTTCCACCCCGTCGGCCAATGTATTGGTCAAAGCGTTAACAATCGGTCCGACGAAGAATACAGCGATTCCAGCCAGGAACGCACCCAATATCCCGGCTGAAAAGTTGTTGTAAAGCATTTCAAAACCGACGCGGATGCGGTGCTGGAACCACCCGTCGATCACTTTCATGGCAAATCCGGCCAGCGGCCCCATGATCATGGCACCGAGGAACATCGGAATTTCAGCGCCGACAATAACCCCCATTGTGGCGATTGCCCCGAGGACACCGCCCCGGAAATCATAGACAAGCCGGCCGCCGGTGAAGCCGATCAAGAGCGGCAAGAGATACGTAATCATCGGCCCGACGAGCGAACCTAAAGTTTCGTTCGGAAACCAGCCATCGGGTATGAACAAAGCGGTGATAAGACCCCAGGCAATAAAAGCACCGATGTTCGGCATGATCATGCCGCTCAAATAACTCCCGAAGCGCTGAATTCGCGCACGGACACTTGCATCAGCCATCCTAATCCCTCTCTTCTTTAAGTTAATGCAACGATGATAAGTCCAAAGCAAACTGGTATTGCAAAGCTTAAACCGTCAAAAACCATTCCATTTGTTTTCAGCACTTAAACAGTTATGGACAAAGGCAAGACATGGGAAAAAAAGATGAAACTGACTGCAAGTGCATCACCTTCTTTCTTTAAAGAAGTCAATTTAACATTCATGAGCAAGCATTTATTTAAATGGTAGCATATTCCTACCAAAGCAGGAAATATTATTTCTGAATTTTCTAATTAAAATGCATAAACCTTCTGTTTGGGAACATTGCATCGGCCTTAAGACACGCAAATCTTATCATCCTTATCCTTTAAATACTTATTAATCCAGCATGGGCTGGCTTTTGGAATGGCCGTCCAACACTTTTAAAGAAAAATAAAGAACTTCCTGCAAAAATTAACAGGAAGTTCTTAATATGTGCAAGTTATTTTTATGGGGTAGTGATCGCATTTCGGGAGGTCTGCACTTTCCTTTTGCGCACCCACGCAATGACAATCGCTGCAATCAGCGTAAATCCTAAATACCCCATCACCGGATACACGGTTCCGACCAACGTGACGAAACCGACAAAGCTGGAAGCAAATGCGACGGCTCCGAAAGCTCCGACCGATACTTTGAATTTTTTGCTGTCCGGCTTCACAATACGTGCCGTGAACGCATATAGCATGCCGACAGCGGTATTGTAAATCATACCTAGGAGAATAATAGACATTAAGCCGCCGATTAACGGACTCATGTTATTCGCCAGTACCAGCATCGGCATTGGAACAGCCGCAATTTCTTTTAGTTGCGTCAACATGGAAACATTGATTAGCAAGATCAAAATTCCAAGCCCGACGCCGCCGATGATGCCGCCGCGGGCTGCGATTTTTGCATCTTTCACCGTGCCGCCCATCACCGTCATCATGGCCGCCCCTGCAGCCAGGTTATAAGATACATAAAGCGCCGCGCCCAATAGCCAGTGAGGCGCTGCTTGGCTGCTTGCAGCAGAAGCGGTGGCAGCAGCCAGTTCTGCTGAAGTCATATCAAAATTAAACAATGAATACACTGTGATAATGATGACGACCAAAAGCAGGACCGGTGTAAAGGCACTGATCAGCGAAATCACTTTGTTCACACTCAACATGACGGTCGCAATCGTCAAGACAGCCATCAGTACATTCCCCACCGATCCGGGAATTCCGAATTGCTGCTCAAAAATGGCACCGGAACCGGAAAACATGACAACCGTCACGCCGAACAAGAAAAAAGTAATGGCCACGTCAACGACCGGCCCCAAATACTTGCCGCAAATGTGGCGGATGGCGTGTTGATGGGATTTGGTCTGGAGCTGGCTGCCGAGCTGCGTCAAGTTCATGCCGAGAAAGGCGAACAGCGCCATTGCCAGAAGTGAACCGATAATGCCGTATATCCCGAAACTCGTAAAGAATTGCAGAACTTCCTGACCGGATGCGAAGCCCGCACCCACGATGACGCCGATAAATGCCCCGCCAATTTGAAAGCTTTGTCTCATAATCATTTCCCCCCGTTGCTTTTTAAGTTTTTATTGGCCAGTGGCAGCTGTTGATGGTTGTGCTTGAAACACCAGTTCTTCGACGGTGAAGCGGTCCATGGCTTGTTTGTTTATTGCATAGCCAATTCCGTAGGCATCGGGAACGGTGATGTAGCCATCTTCTACGACCACTTCCGGCGAAATGACGTCTTCTTCCCAGTATCGGGACGAACCGGCCGTATCGCCCGGCAACGTGAAGTTTGGCAAGGTTGTTAACGCGATATTGTGCGCGCGTCCAATGCCGGATTCAAGCATTCCCCCGCACCAGACCGGAATGCCTTTTTCGGCGCAGTAGTCATGGATCTTTTTCGCTTCTGTCAGACCGCCGACGCGCCCGATTTTGATGTTGATGATTTTGGTGCTGCCAAGCTCTACCGCTTTCCGGGTATCTTCAAGTGAATGGATGCTTTCATCCAGGCAAATCGGCGTCTGAAGATTCGCCTGCAAAGTGGCATGGTCAATGATATCATCCGATGCCAGCGGCTGTTCGATCATCGTTAAATTCAGGCCGTCCAGCTGCTTCAGCAGCTCGGTATCTTTTAGCCGATAAGCGGAATTCGCATCCGCCATCATCGGCACGTCAGGAAATGCCGCACGCAATTTCCGCATGACTTCTACGTCATAGCCGGGTTTGATTTTCACTTTGATGCGCTTATAGCCTTCTTCTACAAATCCAGCAACGGTTTCGATCAGTTCATCGGCATTCTCATGGATGCCGATGCTGATTCCGACTTCGATCCTTTTGCGGGTGCCGCCTAATGCTTCGGCAAGCGTCATTTTGTTCCGCTTTGCATACAGGTCCCAGATGGCGCCTTCAACCGTCGACTTCGCCATGTTGTTCTTGCGGAGATGGCCGAACAATTCGCTGACTTGATCGGGGTGGCTGATTTCATTTCCAAGGACGATCGGCACCAGGAAATCTTTGATGATGTGCAAATTGGTTTCGAGCGTTTCTTCGCTGTACCAGGGTGAATGGAAAGCTACTGATTCCCCCCATCCCGAATTTCCGAGTTCATCTTTCGCTTCCAGCAAAAGAAAATCTTTTTCCTGGAACGTGCCGAAACTTGTGGTGAACGGTTTTTTCATCATCATTTTCATTTTGCGGATGCGGATTTCGGTAATTTTCACTGCTGATCGCCTCTTTCTATTGGTTGTAGCGGAATCGTGTCAATTGAAACGAATTGATAATAATGCACGCCTGCTTCGGCTTTTCGGACACCAATGACCGCAAACCCGGCTTCGAATAACGATTGGAACACCGAACGGATTTTCATGCGCCAATCAAGCGCCAATACGGGATCCTGTTTTTTGATGGCCTGAAAATCCTGCGGCACCGGCACTTCTATGCCTTCGGCAGCTTCCGGCAAGTCTTTTTCCGGCAGCTGGAGTACCGGAAAGCCGGATGGGGAACGGCTGATGGCAAACGGGTTCACGTATTTGGCGATGTCCGGTGTCCAGCTGCGTTCGACCCGACCGCTTGAGATCCACCATTCAATTTGCAGGCGGTCGGTCGGCAATCCCCGGTTCAAGCCGTCGTCCATTTCCCCGTAGCAATCTTCGATATACGTCCTGCTGATGCCGAATAATTTGCTCGTATTCAAATGCGCATTGCGGCTTTCCAGCGGATCGAACGTCCACGTAATCAAATCGTAGCCCATTTGCTTGGCAATGCTGCGCTGTTCCAGTTTCAGCCTTTTGCCGATGCCCATCGATTGATAAGCGGGCAAAATGCCCATCATATGGGAGCAAAGATACGTCTTGCCGTCTTGAAATCCGGCAAAGCCGTAGCAATAACCGACCAGTTTTTCGCCGTCAAACGCGCCGACCAGGATCCCTCCGTTTTTAGAAGCGGTGAACGTCTGGTGTGTCGGGACCGGCGACATGTCCCATACTTCCCGTTCCAATTGCTGGATCAAGCGCATGTCCGCATTGCTTTCCAGTTTGCGGAGAGTGATGTCTTTTTCCATTCCCGTCACTTCCCTTGTTCCAAATGTTCAAAAGTCTGTCGGACGGTCCGGGCAAGAATTTCGATGCCGACGATTAAACTGTCCTGATTGAACGTCATGGCCGGATGGTGCAGCCCTGGAGATAAATCGCAGCCAAGCCCAAGCATGGAAGCTTTTACGGATGGCCGTTTTAACGTATAAAAGTGAAAATCTTCGCCGCCCGGCGTCACAATGGGCGGCACCAGGAATTCTTCGCCAAGCGTTTCGGTGATGGCTTCGCCCATTAACCGGACCGCTGTATCGTCCACTTCTGCCGCAGCAATTTCTGCAATGGCCTTATACGAAATTTCCACGCCCGCCAGCTCTGCAACAGAACGGATTGCTCGATCGACTTGCGTGTACAGTTCTTCCATGGCGCTATTCGTCTGCGCGCGCATGTCAATGCTGAATACGGCATTTCCCGGAATGATGTTTGCGGATTCCCCGCCTGCCTGGAACATCGTCACTTTCGCTGAATGCGGCACCATCGGGTTGATATGAATCGAGCGGATGGCTTGTACCAGGAGCGCCATCACTTCAATGGCATTTTGCCCTTCGTGCGGCCGTGCGCCGTGGGCATCAGTTCCGCGGATGGCCCCTTTCAGCATTTTTGCTGAGCCGTGCATGATGGCTGCCGATGCATAGCCATGGCCAATTTCCTGAGCCGGGCGGAGATGGACACCATACAGAAAATCGATGTCGTCGACAATTCCTTTTTCAACGAATGACAAGGCACCCGTCCCTTTTTCTTCTGCCGGCTGAAAAATCACTTTTAAGCGGCCCTTCTCCGGTATGCCGAGTTTTTTCAATGTTAAAAGCGTTCCGACTGCAAGCGTCATATGCGCATCATGCCCGCAGGAATGGTTGGGCTGATAAGTGCCGTCCACTTCCTGCCACAAGGCATCGATGTCTGTACGCAATCCGACACACGGCTCTCCGCTTCCGACCGTTACTACGAGTCCGGTCGAATCATTAAAGGTTTCAACGCTGAAGCCTTCGTCCACCAGCAGGTTTTTCAAATAGCGGGTTGTCTCCACTTCCTGCCAGCTGATTTCAGGATGGGTATGCAAATGCTGAAACACCTCTTCGGCTATCGGTTTTATTTCATCCAAAATGGTTTTCAATGGGAATCGTCTCCTTCTATAAATAAGAAATCACTGTCCAAAGCTTGATAGCGTTCCTGCCGTTTTTGGAACTTTTCTTTGTTCCTTACCACTACGCCGGCTACGAGGGCGTTCAAGAATGAGAATAGCGGTGCCGTCGCATCCAGCGTCGATTTGTTCGGCGAGTAGATCGGAAACAGCACATCACTGTGCGCA
Organism: Planococcus glaciei; assembly: GCF_900099655.1. Lineage (GTDB taxonomy): Bacteria > Bacillota > Bacilli > Bacillales_A > Planococcaceae > Planococcus > Planococcus glaciei. Next base: position 81,337 of record NZ_FNDC01000008.1, on the reverse strand, counting down.
TGGACCGGAGCGAGCGGGGCATCGGAAATTCCGATGACAAAAGCCCCTTGCTGCTTCGCGAGTTCCGCCAGCCGGATTGGTTCTTTTAAATACCGGTGAAACGATACGACGATCAACACGGAATTGGTATCCATATCGTTCAATGTCTGCAGCACGTCCTGGGATTCCGGCCGTATTTGGTGCACGTTCCCGCGCACGAGATTAAGCGTGAAAGACAGCCAATTTGCGGAAGCAAATGAAGAACGGAGCCCTAACACGTAAACGGCGTCTGCTGATGAGAGCTTTTGTACTGCCGCCTCGTATTGCTTTTCGTCAATCTGTCCCATCGTTTCTGCAATGGCCTTGCGGTCGTGCTCCATCACTTCTTCCAAAAAATGCGGCTGCTCTTCGAGTTCCATTTTGGATTGCTGATAGGCATTTAAACTGCTTTCCCGTGAAAGCAGTTGTTCGCGAATCGCTTTTTGCAGTTCTGCATAGCCCGATAAATCGAGGCTGTAGCAAAACCGGATCACCGTCGTCTCACTGACGCCGATGGAATCGCCGATATCCTGTGCAGCTTCAAGAGCTATTTTTCTTGGGTGGTCCAAAACGTAAGCTGCTACTTTCTTTTGGCTCTTGGACAAACCGTTGTATTGTTCGCGGATCAATTCCATTAAGTTCATAGTTTTTCCTCATTTGAAGTTAAGACGTCTTTTTTTATAACTTTTGAAGTTTGTACTTCATAATCAGTTTTTAATAATTTATCACACAATTCTTTCAAATGCAATATATCGTATACAAAAGATTAGAAATACTTAAACTTCATAGATTGAAAACTGATGCAGATCCCCGATTAACTTAAGCCATACAAAAACCAGCCATTAATAAAATGGCTGGTTAAAGAAAGTCCTATACATTGAGTAAAACTAAAGAAATCAACAACTTTAAGTTTACATAATAATATTATAAATACTTTAAAGATACTGCATCTTTATGCAAAATAGGTTTTTCTACTATAACTCCTTACCACCCTACGTTCCCGAATTTTTCACTGCAGCTTGAATTTAAATGATAGATGATGATTCTCTTCATCCGATTTGCTTCCAGAAGCTCCGGCCGGATCATGGCGTCAAGCGCCAGTCCATCCATTAAGCAGTACAGCCTCTCCGTCTCCAAATGCAAATCAGCATCCTTCTTCAATAGATTCAGCATGACAAGATAAGACATAACCTCTTTAATGGCTAGATACACACTGTCTTGCAGGGCATCAAATTTCTCCCCTTTGTGGCGTGTATACACTTTAAACACCAGCCGAGCCTCCACTTCCAGCCTTTTTTCTTCAGAAGACGGCAATAAATTCAGCAGCACTTGAACAATTTTGTCTTTCGGCGGCATGTCCAGCTTAAATACCCTTCCCATCCTTTCTGCCGTTCTTTTGTACACGAGCTCCCGCGAATACGCCACCAATTCATCCTGCGTCTTAAAATAATAGCGAAGCGCACCAAGCGACAAGTCCGCTTCTTTCGCAATTGTCCGTACAGACGCTCCTTCCATTCCATATTGTAGTATGACTCTCCAGGCGGCTTCAGCGATCGACTGTTTAACTTCTTCATGGTTTGTAAGTTTTGGCATACCTCTATTTTATCAGAATACTATTAATATTCAATAAAATAATACAGTTGTATTAAATAAAATTACCTCCAACATTCTTTTTAATACAGTTGCATCATCAAATAGTTAATAACTTTTTAGTGTTGGGGATAACTCTATTTAGCTGTGAATTACTCACCATTTCCCGGTTTTTTAGTGGATAAGCGGTGTTATTAACGCCACTTATCCGAATGTTGCTGTTCCGCTGTGTGTATCCAGTGATATTTTTCTCTTTTACAGCATTAGGATCTGCTCGCCTTTGAAGCGCCGCTGAAATCTGGGCAACTTAAAAAATAGCGAAATAATGCTTGCTGACTCCCCTCCCCTACTCCTGGATTTTTTCAAAAAAAAAAAAATAAAAGCAAGCACGTTTCCGTACTTGCTTGGAGCCTTCCCTGGCTTTTATATCCGGACCATCCGGATCATAAATAATAGTACGGTGCCAAAGATGACTGCCAAAAAAATCGGCATGAATCCTGCTCCTAACCCTTCTGCTTTTCCAATGGCTACCTGGATGTTCTGGTAAGTCAGAAAACTGAACAACAAAACGATTTCATTTTTCAGGACATTCATCATCAATACTCCGTTTACATAATGGGCTTCAGCTTTCTCCTTGGAAAAATTCAAGTAATTGAATGTATGCGGGTACTTTTCAGTGATGGACATAAAAACCCACATGGCCGCTCCGATGATTGGCAAGATGAACAACTCTATTTTGCTGCCCCAACGGTCCACTTCTCCGGCGCCATTATAATGCCCGGGCACTTTATCCGGCAAAGAAGCAAACTGGCCAAACAAGTACATAAGCAATGCGGCAAATACCAGCAGCGCAACGGCATCGAGAAAAACGGCCAGCCGCGGTTTCGGCAGATTAAGCTTTGGTTGCTTTTCCATAAAGTCCCCTCCCCTCTTCACCTATTTTACGAAAAAAAACGGCTTTGGTTTCAAAATCAGCCTGATGGATCAGGAAGCAAAAACGATTGCTAAAGACTTCTCTACGAAGGAAGCTATATAATAAAAGAAGTTGCAGGAAACATTATACGGCGAAAAGAGGGATAAATTTTGTGCTTTCAATCGGAACTGAAGTACAAAGAGCTCCCGAAATGGGGCAAGTATTTACGCGGTCAATGGGAAGAGCATTTTGCATCCCATTTATCGCCCAAGAAGAAAAAAGAAATCTATCTGAAGAGCTACCTTTGGCATCTTTGCAGCTATGAAGAAACCGCATTTCTTTCCGGTGTAGCTGCAGTGGCTGCTTTTCAAAAGCAGCCGAAAGGAAAATGCACTGTTTTTTTCGAACTTCACGATGATGCGTATCTGATTGAAAACGCTGCCAGCATGAGTGCATCAGATTTGCTTCAGGCTTCAGGCGAAGATGTATATGCCATGGATTGGAGTGGCCAGTGGACGTTTATGAAAACCCACGAAAAGGAACTCGGACCTTACTTCATTGAACGCAAAAAGAACCCCTAAGGCGAGGCAGCCTCAGGAGTTCCGACGGTTCTTATATCGCCGAGATGTCTTCTACATAAGCGTCAATGACGACCGGCTTTCCGCTCGCTTTCGCACTAGCCAGAGCCGTCTTTAATTCTGTGCGGTTCCTTGCGGTATAGCCGATTCCGCCGCAGGCTTTGGCAAAAGCGGCAAAATCGATGTTGGCAAGTTCTACATTATCGGCTGGGTTGCCTTTTTGTTCCTGTTCATCTTCAATGAGCTGGATTTTTTGGTTATTGAAGACGACCAGCGTCATCGGCAGCTTATATTTGACGGCTGTAACAAAATCCTGCATGCCGATCGAGAAGCCGCCGTCGCCGATCAGCCCAATCACTTGGCGGCCGGGGTAAGCCAATTTCGCCGCAATCGCACCGGGCAGTGCACAGCCCATTGTCGCAAGCCAAGCTGATACGACAAGCGACTGGCCGGAAAGCTGCAAATACTTGGCCGTCCAGATGGTCACACTTCCCACATCAAGCGAAATAACCGCATTTCCGTCCATTATGTGCTGCACTTCGGCCAGCACATGCTGCGGCTGCAGCTTATCCGTTTCTTTGTCCATGTCTTTCTGCAGATCTGCATGCCACGCTTCCCGTTTTTGGGCATACTTTGTTAAGAAATCCTCTTCTTTTTCATTCGCTCTTTCGGTGAACCAGGATAAAGTTGGAGCAAGCTCTCCCACTATGCCCACTGTAGCGGGATAATATTTGCCGATCACTTTCGGTTCAATGTCGATTTGAATGGCCGGCGCTTTGTCCGGCAAATACGAACGGTACGGGAATGCCGTCCCGGCAAGAATCACAAGATCGGTTTCTTTCATCGCATCTTCAGATGGCTTAGTGCCGAGTTGCCCAAGCTGGCCCAAGTTATAAGGATGGGAGTCCGGAACAATGCCTTTGGCAGGAAGCGACAGAATGATCGGTGCTTTGATTTTCTCGGCAAATGCCGCGAGTTCTGCGCCAGCCCCTCTAGCGCCTTTCCCGGCCAGTATGACCGGTTTTTTCGCCGACTGGATCAATTCCAAGGCTGACTGAAGATCTTCTTCAGCTGCGCGTATTTTCGGAACCGAGTAAGCGCTGGAAGTAAACGGCATGTCACGTTTAATCTTCTCGGCAAATAAATCATCCGAGACAATCAACACGGCCGGCCCTTTTTCGGCATACGCAGTGCGGATGGCCTGATTCAGCATATCCGGCAATTGTTCCGCTGCATGCACTTGCCGATTGTAGACCGCCACATCTTCAAACATCGATTCCAATTTCAGCTCCTGGAACGTATCTGTGCCCAGCGTGGAACTGCTCACTTGTCCGACAATCGCCAGTACCGGCGTTTTGTCTTTTTGGGCATCGTATAAGCCATTTTGAAGGTGGACTGCACCCGGTCCGGCAATCGACATGCAGACGCCGATTTGGCCGGTCAGTTTCGAATAAGCGGCAGCTGCCAGCGCACCGGTTTCTTCATGCCGCACTTGGATATAACGAATGGCATCCTCTTTTCGCAATTCTTCCATAAATTCGTTGATGGAATCTCCGGGCATCCCGTAAATGTGGCCTACGCCCCATTCTTTCAATCCTTCGATTACATAACTTCCTGCCGTGTTTTCAAACATTGCTTCCCCTCATTTCTCATATGAATTAACGATGGATTTCTTCTACCTTCATTCGCTTATTCAAAAGGCCCTTCCAGCACAATTTTCCCGATGGTCCGGCCTGTCAATAACTGTTCATACGCTTTCTTCAGATTTTCAATAGAGATGGGCTGATACTGTTCGTTCAGCGTGGATCGGACCTTGCCCGCGTCCACCCAATCGGCCAAGTCATTAAGGTAATGGTGCTGCTGAATCATATCTTCTGTCTGGAAAACGGAGCGGGTGTACATCAGCTCATAGGCAAACGTGACGCTTTTTGAGAAAAAGGCCATGTTGATCGGTTTTTGAGCGGGAAGAATTGAGCATATTTTTCCTTGCGGCAAAATGATTTCCCCCATTGCCTCCATGTGGTCATCGATATTGGTCAGACAGAAAATATAATGGACTCCTTCCATACCCAGCCCTTTTACTTGGTCCGGAAGCGATTCGCGGTGGTTAATTATATGATCAGCGCCATGGGCTTGTGCCCATTCGACGGTTTCCGGCCGTGATGCTGTCCCGATGACCGTCAGCCCCACTAATTTAGCGATTTGGGTGGCGACTGAACCGACGCCGCCTGCTGCGCCAATGATCAAAATCGACTTCCCGGCATTGTCTGCGGCGTTTCTTGAAATGTTCAAACGGTCAAATAGCGCTTCAAACACGGTCACACTCGTCAACGGCAAGGCAGCCGCTTCGGAAAAATCTACGCTTTTCGGTTTTTTGCCGACAAGGCGTTCATCGACCAAATGGAATTCACTGTGGCCGCCGGGCGCCGCACTTGTTCCAGCATAGAACACTTCATCGCCGGCTTTGAACAACGAACACTCATCTCCGGTTTCTACTACCACACCCGCGACGTCCCGCCCGACGATCGTCAACGATTTGTCGTCGTCTTTTTTGGCGTCGCGAGTCCGCAGGTCCGTCGGGTTGACCGAAATGGCGCGCACTTCGACCAGCAAATTTCGTCCTTTTGGTACAGGCCTGTCCAGATGAACCATTTCAAATAGAGGTGCTTTCGTTATATCTCCTTTTTTATAAAATCCGAATGCTTTCATTTGTTCTTCAGCCACTTGCTTCGCCTCTTTCCTTTTTCATTTCCAATTTTGTCCCTAATTACTGCTTACCCCAAAAGGTTCTTGGAAAACGCCTTCCCATTTTGGGTTTTCCCATTTCATAAGGACTTTTTTAAAATCTGCCCTAAGTTATCTGCCAATTGAGTATAATGATTACAACTGAAACCGAGAAAGAAGGGGCTTTATGTACTCCAATCCATATGAGCACTTATCCGGGACCATCAAATCTTCCAAATTGAAAAAAGCCGGATTTCAGGAATTCCAATTCGACACCGGGGAAATCAAGTTCAATTACGTGGTCGGACCAGACAACGGGCCGCCTTTGGTGCTGATTCCGGCACAGATGGGCATGTGGGAAAGCTACCAGAAAGTATTGGTTCCGCTGTCGAACGATTTCCAAGTTTTCGCCTTGGACATCAGGGGGCATGGGAAATCCAGTTGGACGCCTGGGCGATATTCCTGGCGCATTATTGGAGAGGACATGGAAGCTTTTTTGACAGGGGTTGTCAAACGGCCTGCAATGATTGCCGGCAATTCTTCCGGCGGCATTATCGCTTTATGGTGCGCAGCCAATCTGCCTCATCTCGTGTCTGCCGTCGTACTCGAAGACACACCGGTATTTTCTGTTGAAATGCCCCGCTTTAAAGAAGAAGACCGATTTGTCTATAACGGCTTAACAAAACTGGTCGAAAATATTGGGAATCCTTCGAGCCGGGATTTGGCGAATTATTTTAACGGCATGGAGATGCCGGTGTCGGAAACACGGACAAAACGGATGCCCCCGCAAGTTGTCCGCTACTTGTCCAAAAAAATCCGCAAGTTTGAAAAAGTACATCCCGGCCAGCCCATTGAAACGGGTTTCCCTTCCACCCTGCGCCTCTTGTTGAAATCGCTGTCGATGTTCGATCCGGATTTTGCACGGGCATTTGTGGATGGGCGTTTTTACGAAGGCATCGACCATGCCGAAGCGCTAAAACGGGTGCAATGCCCGCTTCTGGTGCTCCATGCGGATTGGCAGCGCTATCCGGAACACGGCTTGATCGGCGCGATGGATGACCGAGATGCCGGCCGGATAAAAGAGTTGGTGCCCGATATGAAATACCGGAAAATCCACGCCAACCACGTGATTCATGCTTTTAAACCCAAGCTCTATATCGATGCCATTATGGAATTTGCAGCAGAAATAGACGTGCTCCCGCAACCCGGAAAATAAATGCTGCCCCGATTAGTTACCGAAAGCCTCTTCCCTAACAGGAAAGAGGCTTTCAGTGTTTTTATAGAATTTCCATCATAAATTAACGCTTCTCATATCGGGATACCGGTCGCCGGCTGCTGCACCTTTAGGCGCCAATTGGTTGATGTGCGCCAAGTCCTGTTCTGTTAATTCCACTTTCAGCGCACCGATGTTTTCATCCAGGTATTTGATGCGCTTGGTCCCTGGAATCGGGACGATATCTTCTCCTTGAGCGAGCAACCAGGCAAGGGCGAGCTGAGCCGGCCGGCATCCTTTGTCACTTGCCATTTCTTCGATTTTCGTGACCAGATCCAAGTTTTTTTGGAAGTTCGCTCCTTGGAAACGGGGTGAAAATCGGCGGTAATCGTCTTCTGCCAAGTCTTCGAAGGTTTTGATCTGGCCCGTTAAGAATCCTCTTCCAAGCGGGCTGTACGGCACAAAGCCGATGCCGAGTTCCCGGCAGAGCGGCAAAATTTCATCTTCCACATCCCGGCTCCACAGCGAGTATTCGGTTTGCAGTGCACTGATCGGATGCACCGCGGCCGCTTTCCGGATCGTTGCGGGAGCCGCTTCCGACATGCCGAGATACCGGACTTTTCCCTGTTGGACCAAATCGCTCATCGCACCGATGGTCTCTTCAATCGGCACGTTCGGGTCAACCCGGTGCTGGTAATACAAATCGATGGTATCAAGGCCCAAGCGGATGAGGCTGGCATCACACGCTTTTTTCACATAGTCGGGATGCCCGTTGATGCCTTGGAAAGAGCCGTCTTCTCCTCGGACATTGCCGAATTTGGTCGCAACAATCACTTGCTCCCGCTTGCCTCTGATAGCGCGCCCCACCAATTCCTCATTGGCCCCGACACCATACATATCTGCCGTATCCAACAGTGTAATGCCTTGGTCAATGGCATGATGGATGGTTTTGAAAGACTCCTGATCGTCCCGTCCGCTGTAAAATTCCGACATGCCCATGCACCCTAAGCCGATTGCGGAAACTTCCAGCCCTTGCTGGCCAAGTTTTCTTTTTTCCATGCATATCCCACTCTTTCTGTTTGGTAGTGTAGTGAACTTCAATTGAAGCTGAATCATTCAACTGTCCGTGGCAAAAGCCGAAAATTTTATACGCTCCTATACCCTTTTTTCATTTTTGCAAATCTGTCTTTCATTTCAGCTTAATGCGCTTGATTTCTTCCACTAATTCCGGCAAGCCGTTTTCAAACAAATGGCTATTGCCGGGGATTTGTCTGAGGCGCGCTGACGGCAGCAGTTCGGCATATTTGGCACCATGTTCAAATGGCACCACATCGTCATGGGCACTATAAAAAAGGGATATATCCAGGCTTTCCGGCAGCTTTGATGAAAAGCCGGAAGCCAATTGGAAATCTTCTTTGCCCCAATCGGTGTTCATCCCCCATACCGGGGAAGCAATTAATAGGAGTGCCGAAATGCGAGGCTCCATTTTTTCTTCCGACAAAAGTTTCAGCAGCGCCGATCCGCCCAATGAATGGCCGATTAAAATAGAGTCCTCTCTAAAATCCGTAAAGCCTTCTTTTATTTGCCGTTTCCAGTTTTCATACACAGGATGTTCCGGTGCAGGCATTGCCGGATGGCGCAATTCAAAATCTCCGTCCAGCTCCTTCTCCAAATAACGAATCAACCTACCGCTGCCCTGCGTCTCGCCTTGCGGACCGGCACTGTGAATAAACAAGATTTGCTTTTTCACTTTTCTCGCCTCTTTTCTTTTTCTTCTATATAAAGGTATACCCGGTGTTGGATGAACATGTGCAAAAAAGAATGACGAATCCACTTTCCCAAATTGAAATTTTGCCGGAGAAACTTCTGAATAGGCTATGCGGAAGAATGCAACTACGGAAAAAAGGGGCTGTCCAATAAGTCGAATAACAGACTTATTGGACAGCCCCCTGCTTCTAATAAAGCGTTGGGGAGTACTATTGCTCCTTCATCGCTGCGCTAGCTTCGTCGCAAAGGAGTTGTCGCAAATTACTTTTGGGACAACTCCTTTCTCGCTTATAAATTATACATATGCATTAAACCCAGGCGCGTTCATTTGCGGGATTTAAAATCTGCTTCAATGTCTTTTTTCCAGGAACGGTCCAATTTCTTCCCTTGCCGAAACGAACTGATGGTTTCGCTCATCACTCGGTAGTTCAGTTCTGTCCCTTCTTCATCGGCATGGTAATTGACCGCAAATTCTTCCGCGATGCCGAACTCTTTTGCAGTTTTGACTGCATCAATGTTCGCCCCGATAAAAATGAATTCCCAGCCGTACGCTTCTTTTTGCATATTGATCATCGACTGGATCTTTTTATGGGTATATTCACAGCTGGCATTTTCCAAACCGTCCGTCGTGACGACAAAAAGCACTTTTCCCGCCCGCTGGTCTTCGCTTGTCCGTTTTTGCACATTGCCGATTTTGTTGATCGTTGAACCAATGGCGTCAAGCAGCGCCGTGGTGCCGCCGACTTCATAGTCCTTTTCCGTCAACGGCGAAATGCCATGGATCGGCAACCGGTCGTGAAGAAGTTCGTAGTTGTGGTTAAACAGCACCGTGGTGACTTTCACTTCGCCCGGTTCTTTTCTCTGTTTGTTGAGCAACGCGTTGAATCCGCCGATCGTGTCGCTTTCCAATCCACCCATTGATCCGCTCTTGTCGAGAATAAATACCAATTCTGTACTGTCGTTCTTCGTCATTTAAAACTCCTCCTTTAATTTTGTGCTACAACTAAAGGATATGCTTTTTCCTTGTCCGGAGGGTCGCTTGAAAAGCGACACTTTAAGCACCGAGGAGCGGCTGGTCGAAAGCGAACAAGGCTTCATTGATTTCATGGATGCGGTAATTTTCCTGTTCAATAAAATATTCGATGATAACATCGAATTTATTGCTGCGGGTCAGGGTATAGCCTGCTGAATCCAACAATTCTTCGGTTTCATCCAAATCGAGCTGCAAGGCGATTGCAAAGGCGATGACTGTTTTTTTCATCGGCGTATAATTCTTGGAATTGCGGATTTTCGAGAACAGTTTGCGGTCGATATTCGCTTTTTTATATGTGTCCACATCGCTCATGTTTTTTTCGTCGATAAACCGCAGCAAACGCACAGAAAACGGTTCATTCATCCGCTTTAACGCTTCTTCCAGCCCGCCCTGTGAGATGGACTGCTCTAATTGTCCAAACGCCGCATCGGCCATAATGTCCTGCTCCACCATTTTGCGGTTCCGGGGATAGCGGATTTCCTGTTCATCGATGTAATTTTCATCGACAAATTGCTTGACGGATCGATACAATTTTTCGCTGATGCCAAACGATTGCTTGTCAAAGACCACAAGATACACGAGCATTTCATGGTCCAGCAAAAAATGATGGATTTCCGAAATGGCGGCCTGCAGTGCCTGGTCTTTCGGGTACCCGTAAATGCCGGCAGAAATCAGCGGAAACGCAATCGATTCGCATCCGAGCGAAGCCGCGAGTTCCAGCGATTTTTGATAGCAGGACCGCAGCAATTCTTCTTCCCTTTCTTTCCCGCCCCGCCAAATCGGACCAACCGCATGGATGATGTAATCGGCCTGCAAACGAAAAGCCGGCGTCTCGACGGCTCCTCCAGTCGGGCAATGGCCAATTCGGTCACAGGCCGTCTGCAATTCTTTGGCTCCCGCCGCGCGGAAAATCGCTCCGCAAACCCCACCGCCCATTTGAAGCGATGAATTCGCGGCATTGACAATCGCATCCGTCTGCATATTCGTAATATCGTTGCGTACAATTTCAAGTGGCATCTTTTTCACACTCCTTAGTTTCAAGTTACCAATAGCCCGAATGAATTGCCAGTATTTGCAGAAAAGCCAAAGAAAAAACTGCCGGTCCTAGGGACTGGCAGTTTGCTTTTGACTTTATTTTTTACTTGAATCGCTGTTGTAGAAGAACTTAGCTGAAATTGAACCATCTTTGTTTTCTGCAATGTCGGTCACGTGAATTCCAGAGTCGGCTGGTGTTGCGCTATTGCCTTTCCAGAAATAATAAGAACCGCTATGGACATTGCTTGTAACAGGTGTAATTTTGCTGCCGGTTTTAAAGAAGTCGCCGGCATTTCCGCGGTTCGCGTTTTTCTCCAATTCGTATTTGCCGTCCGCCTGAAGCACGGAAAGCCCGTAATGCGTCACTTTTGTGCCGTCAGACGCCATCTCGAACTGGTTGTATTGATAGCGTTTGTTCATCCAGTTCTCCACATTATTTGGACGGAAACCGGCTGTCTGGTACAAGTTGATGATGTTTTCATCGACATGCCAGGCCAGCAGCCCGTGAGCATCTTTCCCTTGGCGGCCTAAGCCTTTATTGAACCCGTCCTGCTGGACGTTTTCAAACAAGAAATACTCGGTGCCATTTGATCCCGGCACTTCCATTTTCACGATGCCATTGCCAGCCGCCGCTTTGTTGATCGCCGGCAACGTGATTTGCTGGACGCCGCTTTCCGGTTTCACTTCGATCGGGTCGGCCCAGCCCAAGAAGATTTTGGAGAACGGATCGAAATGCGTCGGTGCGTTTCCGGAATATGCTGCGTTATCCGGGTAGCGCATCCATGATCCGCCAGCCATCATTGAGTAGTTCCCTACCCCTTCAGACGAATAAACTGTGTCGTAGAAATCCGGCAAACCGAGTGCATGTCCGAATTCATGTGCGTAAACGCCTGGCTGCGCAGGGAAAGGACCCGTTTTTGCTGCATCCGAGTAAGTGCCGGTTGCTGCGTCATAGCCCGATACATTGCCGCCGATGCCTGGCTGGATGTTGTAGTTATCAACAACAACGCCGTCGTATGTCATGTCTTCCGCGACGGTTTCGTTGATCCACTGGGCTTGGTCTTTTCCTTCATAGACATCTGCCGGTTTGCCTGTTTCATAATATTTCCCGTAGTACAGCGCGCTCAGCAAACTCCATTTATGGGACCAGAATTGTGCGGGGTCCGAACTGAATTCTGCTCCTGTGCCTTCATGGACCACGAAAATATTCGGCACTTCACCGTCTACTGCATATTGGGAGAAATCGACTTGCCCATCGGCCGCTTTCAGTAAATCGCGGATAAATTCCCCCGTATGCGCATCGCCGTTGACATTGCCGAGAACGTATTTGCCGTCTTCAGCGTACGTTCCTTTTTGGTCCAGGTAATACGAAGCCCCTTTTGGCAGCTCCACCCACAGGAAGTCCGTGTTTTCTTTCCGGACCAAATTCACTTTGCCGTTCGATGATTCGTTGTAAACATTTTGCATCGTGCTGTCAGTTGGCGCTTTGATCCCGTTGTACTCGGCATACTTCGCAAACTGCGGCAGTTCGTATGGATTGTATTCACTGCCAAAAATCAAATCTTCATAATAATGGGCGGGCACTTGCCCGGGCATATCGCCGACCGGCTCGTCGCCTTCTTTGTATTTCGCCAGCACTACAAGGACCGGCACATCCCCTTCGGTCGTATTATAGGCAACATGATTGTCGCCCGGTGCTTGGAATTTTGTTCCGGCTTGATCCGCTTTTTGGGCGGGGTCTTTTTTGGAAATGTCAATTCCCAGTTTTTTGGCTTTTTCCGTGAGCTCTGGTGAAGCCCCGACATGTTCAGCCAAAGACAACTCGTGTTTGCTGCTTGGTACAGCTGAAGCGTCATTGGCACCAGCCCCTGCAAATACCGTACTTCCGACTAACGCAAGAGCCAAAGCGGATGTTGATAATACTTTTAACATACAATCCCCCCTAAAAATATAGCGTGCTGGTAAATTGTATTAATAATTCAGTCTATTTGGAATAGGCCGATTTATTTGTTTGTTCACTTGTTTAGTGTATCGAAATACTTATTTTGAATTTCAGATTTAGGTGTCCGGCTTTTTAGAATTTTTCAGAGTTTTTCCGGTTTAAATTCACCTATTCTTTTAAAAAATAGGCTATATGTCCTGAGACTGCATTTGGATTTTAATTCATTCCTTTCTTATACTAGGCAGAACTTTCTTTATTTGAAGCCGTTAAGTTTATTGAAGAATGGAGAATGCCTATGAATAGAGAAAACAGGCGCTTTTTAAATCCCTTGCGCCGACAAGGTTTTTATTTACGAATATCTTTTTTTGTTGCGTTTATTCTGTGCATCGCTCTCGGTTTGGCTTCCAGGCGCTTTGCTGAAGTTCTCCCTTCGTTTGTATCTCTGCATGCCGGGGATGCCTTATGGGCGATGATGGTTTATTTCGGCTTCCGCTTTCTGCTCGTTGAAAAGCCGCTCTATTCCGCTATTGGATGCGCTGTTCTTTTCAGCTTTGGCATAGAACTTAGCCAGTTGTATCAAGCGGATTGGATCAACGTACTTCGCAGCACAGTGCCCGGCTCTTTGGTATTGGGACACGGTTTTTTAATAGTTGATTTATTCCGTTATGCAGCCGGCATTGTCGCAGGTGTCCTGCTAGAGAAAATTTTTCTCCCTAAATTAATGCAATAATCGATTGCATTTACTTTCAATTAAGCAACTACGATACATTCTTTCTAAATAAGCCATTATGCATGGCTTTATTGGGGGAGAATTATAAGGAGCACGGCGTTAAAGTTTACCGCTATCTTTATCTATTTGCTCATCCGCAGCAAAGAATAAGATGAGACGCTGACGAATCCAGCAAAAAACCAACCCTGAATTTTCCGAGAGTTGGTTTTTTTATTTTATTCAAGCTTTCATGGCTGGAATAATCACCGCTGCTTTTCTATACTTTCTAATCTGATGGGTTTCTGGCCGGTCGCTTTTGCCACAAAATCTATTTTTTCCTGAAGAGAACGTTGATCATACGATTTCAACCGTTGACCTTCCAGCACTTCGAGGACATACAGCTGCATATTCCAGATGGTTTCATGATGGTATGCGGGTGCAGTATTTGCTGCAATCCTCAGCGAATCCGTCATTGAATAAAGGACGGAAATATCTTCTCTGCCATAATGGGATAACTGGAAATAAACATTATACAAAATGGAATAATAAGATGGAAAGCTATATTTGATCTGTGGGTTCCCGTCTTTGTCAGCCAAAATGAAAACCCCTGTCTGAACAGTGCCGATTTTGCCAAGCAAGCTTCCAATTCGAAGCAAAATATCATTAGCTGTATTCGGATCGTTGATTCCAGGAGAAATTGCCCGAAGTGCGATTTCTACCAATTTTTGCAGAGCGTAAGGCATGTCTTGCTCTGAAATTCTCTCGTTTCCGATTGCATAAAAGCTTTTTAAGGAGAAATCTAAATTTTTTCTGGCATATACTTGCATGATCGGCATTCCTTCATAAACAAAGTCCCCAACCGACACTTCTATATCAATTTGCAGCTCATGTTCTTCTGCATAATTCCTTATTTTTTCTAATTCAATGAGTTGCAGATAGCCATCCTTATCCGCTTTAATTTCCTGTTTTACACCAACCGGAATCCAAGTTACAGAATTTGCTGTTTCCAACTGTTTCTCTTCTAATTTTCTGATGCGGCTGATCACCTTTTCTGTATCGTGGATCAATTCGTCCACCAGTTTCCCCACTTGTACAGTAGTAGCAATATAATGTATAAAATAGGCAAACGTCGCCAAACAGGAAAAAGCGATGACGATTCCGACAAACGTAGAAATGACATCATGAGTATACAGATGCTCCCGCATGAACAATAAAGATAAAGTATTGTAAATAAATCCGCCTAAAAATACACCTAGCACCCGCCAAGTCACCGGGTCATGAACAAAATTCTTTAATGCACGCGGGGAGAACTGAGAAGAATACATGGTTAAGACCACTAAAATAGTTGAAAACGTAAATGTGCTCATTGTCAGTAAAGCACCAGATAAAGCTCCCATAATTGTTTTTGCCAAGTCCACTTTTGTAAGGAGGATGGAAGGGATAAAATCCCTAAACCGTTCTACGAGCAATAAATCAACATAGAAAAAGCCGATGGATAACAAAACTGCAAAAATGCTGTAGATGGCTGGTGTCATCCAAAACTTTTCTTTTCGCCAATACGACAGGAAAGACAAATTGGCCACTCCTTTCCATTTGTTTCTTATCTTTCACTTTAAAGCATTAGAGGCTAAATTGCTTTCGCTAATTGCCCTGCACACCATCGCTCTTTGTCCAACTTTATGATGACTGCCACACAAATTTGCCTTCGGTATAACTTTCATCAACGAAACTGACCCCTAAGTTTTTTCGCATATTGATACTTTTAAGTAGGCCACAGGTTTGCTAATGTTAACCTTATCAAAAAATACTGACGATAAGGATGGTTACGAATATGCAAAAAACAACTGCTGCTCCATCATACTCCCGTGCCAAAACGTTTGATTTGATCCTGACGGCGATGGCCATCGCCCTTGTGTTTGTCGCGACGCTTTTGCTCAATATCAAATTGCCGATTACCGCCAATGGCGGATTGGTGCATCTTGGCACAGCGATGCTCTTTATCATTTCGATGTTATTCGGACCAAAAAAAGGCGCTATTGCCGGTGCTGTCGGAATGGGTTTGTTTGATTTGATTTCCGGCTGGACTCTTTGGGCTCCCATTTCCATCATCGCCCGTGGATTGCAGGGCTACCTTGTCGGAAGAATTGCCTGGTCAGCAGGACGGGCTGGAAACAATAAAGCCTTCAATATCCTTGCAGCCATCGTATCGATCCCGGTCATGATTGCCATTTATTACGTCGGCGAAGCCATCATCTTCAATAGCTTCATCGTGCCGGCCGCTTCGATTCCCGGCAATATTGTGCAAAACGTTGTTGGCTTGCTTGTCGCGATTCCGGCAGTGATTGCACTTAAAAAAGTTCCGTTTTTCAAATAAACCCATAGAAAAAGGAGAAATTTTGGGCTGCCAAAATTTCTCCTTTTTCGCTTTTACTTATGATGATCTACTTTGTCTTTATAGCAGAACGTCGTAAAGAACGTTGTGCCTTCAGGTCCCGTTTCAATATCAATTGTCGCGTTGTGCCGGGCTGCAATGGCATAGCTGATGCCAAGGCCAAGGCCCGTTCCATTGTCTTTGGTGGTATAGAACGGTGTCCCTACTTTCTCCAGCACTTCCGGCAATATGCCTTCGCCTTCATCTTGAATCGCCAAAACGACACAGCCGTCCAGGTTTTGATAAGTGCTGATAGTCAGCACTTCCCCTTCACTCATCGCTTCCAAGCCGTTCCGGCATAAATTGATAACCAGCTGCCGAATTTCATTGCGGTTCAGCAGCAATTCCGGAATTTCCTGCGTATCGAACTCTATCAGTTTGTTTTGATTGAACGTATCGATTTTGATGAGTGGCGCAATTTCGCAAATCAATGCATTCAAATCCATCATCTGCAAATCTGAAGTCCTTGTATTTCCCATGGACAAAAATTCCGTGATGATGGAGTTGGCTCGGTCGAGTTCTTCAATCATCAAATCAAAATAGCCGAAATGCTGGTTCAGTTCTTCTTCCTGTTTCAACAACTGCAGGAATCCCCGCACTGTCGTCATCGGGTTTCGGATTTCATGGCTGATTCCGGCCGCCATTTGGCCGATCAAATCCAATTTGGACAGCCTTCTCAATTCTTTTTCGTATTTCTTTTTCTCGGCCACATCTTTAAACAAGCAGCAAATGCCTTCATCAAATGGATATGCGACCACTTCGTACCAGGATTCTTCCGTAAGCGACGGCATTTCAAATTGCACGGGGATGCGTTCAAACATAGCGCGGTGGAGTTCCTTGTACATGACGGACGCCGAATCCGGATGGATTACGTCCCAAACATTCTTGCCCATCACATCTTTCGCCTTTTTGTTTTCCGGCAATTGCTGATGCTTGTTGATATAGATGAATTCCCATTCTTTGTTCAATGCGAAAAACCCATCGGTGATGCTTTCAATAACGCTGGTCACTTTTTCATTCGCCGCCGCAAGCTCGCTTGTGCGCTTTTCCACCATGTGCTCCAGCTGGTCCATATAAAGCAAATGGGAAAAAGTCGGCGCGGTTGTATCGACGATCGATTGGGCCAGTTGAATTTGTGACTCATCATAATGGACGTTTTCGTTATCGCATTTCAACACGGCAAGGACTCCAAGCACTTCATTCATGGCGACGAGCGGAATAATCAATAAATTCCGCGATGCCGGAAACGATACCGATCGGACTGTTTTGGCATCAATCACCTGCCGGATGATTTGCCTGTAGTTTAAATTCGTCTGCACTTCGCGGAAGTTTTCATTGCATCCAACTTCTTCAGGATCGTACTCCTTGCTGTATTTAGTAAATGCAACGGTTTTTTTGTCAGTCGGATCCAATAAATGGGCAGCCATTACTTTGCTGCCAAGAACTTTTTCCAAGTAAAAAAAGCATTTATCGATGCTTTCATGGATTGACGAACACATCGACAGTTCGCGTGTGATATTGAGCAGCAATTGATTTTCAGAAATCAGGTTTTCTTTTTGGGCTAAGTTTTTTGCATTCTGAATCGCAACAGCTGCCATGTTCACATAAGCCTCCACACTTTGGATTTCTGATTCCGTCAAATTCATCGGCGTGCCGTAGTCAAACAAAAACACCAGGCCGAACAATTCCTGTTCGTATGAAATTGGCAAAGCCAACAGTGATTTGATATCAAATGCGGCAACCGATCTTGGATCTGTCCGGTGGTCTTTGGAAGTGTCCGGGATGTAAATGGTCTTCCTTGTATCAATTACTTCCTGTGCCAGCAAATCCCTTTCCAAATCAAGGACCTGGGTTTCAAATGCATTGCCGTTAATAAATTCCGGTTTTCCGGCGAATGCCCGGAAGCTGCCGTCATCGTGCGGCAAGAAGATCCCCACGGAATTGCATTGGACAATTTCTTCAGAAATCGCTGTTGTGACATGCTCCAGCACTTCTTTAAGCTCCAGCTTCGTATTGATGACTTTTGTTAAATTGGCCAGTCGGGAATAGCGAGTCTGTTCCTTCAACATCCGGTTGTTCTCCAATCAAGGACATGGAACATCAATTTCCATTCCCGTTAATTTTTGTAGTTTCCATACTATTTTCATTCCTGTAAGCTTTTACCTATTATTTTACATCTCTTTCAGAAAAACGAACAGGGAAAACTCTTAATTTCTTCAATGATTCGGAAATGGAAATAGATTTTTCACCTGAAACAGGACAAAAATACGTTTAAATTAAAAAATCCTGACCAGCCGATGATTTGCGGTTGGTCAGGATTTGATTTGCATGTCCTTCTAATGCTGATGATGATGTTCGTGTTCGTGTTCGTGTTCATGTTCATGTTGAACATCCTGGCACAAGACCGATTCGCCGTGCGGATGTTCTTTGTTTTCAATTTGGATGGTTACGTGGCCGATTTTCATATCCTTTAATAGATGTTCAATTTTTCTCAGCAGTGTCTGCGTTTCTTCAAACGAAACGTTGTCTTCTACGACAACGTGGCCGGACAATGCGTTTCGGCCGCTGGTGATGCTCCAGACATGCAAATCATGGATGTTGCAGATTCCCGGTACATTGTTTATCGCTGCGGTGACTTCATCGATATCCACGTTCCGCGGAGTTCCTTCCATTAAAACATGGATCCCTTCTTTCGTTACGCGCCAGCCGCTGATTAAGACCAGTACCGCAACGATGACGCTTGCGAGCGGATCTGCCCATGCCCAGCCGAAAAACAAGATCAGCAATGCTGCCGCAATGGCGCCGACAGAACCAAGCAAATCGCCCAGTACATGAAGGAACGCCGCCCGCAAGTTCAAGTTTTCTTTTGTGTCTCCGCCCCGCATCAGAATCCAGGCGACCAGCACATTGACTAAGAGGCCGACAACCGCAATTGCCAGCATGCCGCCGGACGCGACTTCTGGCGGATCAGCAAAACGGTGGTACGCTTCGTAAAAAATATAAGCGGCAATGGCGACTAACGAGACGCCATTAAAAACAGCTGCCAGTATTTCAAAACGCTTGTAGCCGTATGTCTTCGCATGGCTTGCCGCTTTTTCGCCCACCGTGAATGCCAGAAATCCCACCAGTAAAGAAATGGAATCGCTCAGCATATGCCCGGCGTCTGCAATAAGCGCCAAACTATTGGTCAGAAATCCACCGATCGCTTCTGCTACCATATAAAAAGTTGTGATTAAAAAGGCTATGAATAGTGTTTTTTTATTCCCGCCATGCGTATGGGAATGTCCGTGGTCATGTCCCAAGCAGAACGCCTCCTTTATTCCCTGCAATTCGGCAATCCGTCTGCCGCCTTCGCTTATCTATATCCATCATTATACCGCTTTATCAAGGCAAACTTAAAAGTATTAAGCTTCCCGGACGTGAATGATTTGGAATGCGTCCTTTGCGCCAACTCTTCTTCAAAGCTTTACATAGTTTTACAATTCCTTTAATCCGCCTACACAATCGTGTGGGATACTGAAATTGTCAGATAACTGAGGGGAGTTGGACAGTTGATGAAAATCGCAGTAATCGGTGATTTGCATTACCCGAGCTTGAAAGATGGCTGTGCGTATATCGAAGAGGACCGCCAGGCATTTTATGAGGCATTTCTGGAACGGTTTTTCGCAGTCCCTGCTGATTTGTACGTTTCCATAGGTGACTTGACGAATTTCGGGCGAATGGATGAATTGGAAGAAGTGTATACGTTGATTCGCAAGCACAATAAACCATTCAAGCACGTACTCGGAAACCACGACCTGTATGCCATGCCGCGTGAAGCCGTGTTGACGGTGACCGGCCAGGAACGTTTCCATATGGTATCCACGGATGAGGCCGTTCTCGGATTCCTTGATACAGCCCGTGAGCAGAACTACGAAGACTGGGGCGGAACGATGGATGCGGTCCAGCAGTACTGGCTGGAATCCGTCATTGAAGAGTCGGAAGATCGCCCACTCCTTTTGTTTGCCCACCATCCGGTTTTCTCAACGACAAAAGATTCCGAGAAGGAAAAGCGCTGCATCCATCCCGATGTGCCGATCTGGAACATCTTGAAACAGAAGCAAGGCATCGGACTGTACATCAACGGCCACAACCATTCCAACTCCCTGGCAGGCCGCGGCCAATGGAACTTTCTGCAGCTTGCAGCCGTGCTCGATGAACAAGCGGTTCGTGTCATTGAAGTCACGGAGGCGTTCATCTCCATCGATTCTGTCACTGTGGATGATGCCAAAATGCGCAGCCACGCCCAGGAAATCGGGAATGCCATCAAGCATTTCACGTTGAAGCAGCAATCGGTCCAAAAAGCGGCATACTTTAAATACATGATTCCTGTGCCGGTGCCGATCGAAGTCCCTCCTCAAATGAAAATCAAAATGTAAATTTTAATCTAAAAAGAAGCCCTCTTTATTGAAGAGGGCTTCTTTTTCGACTGTCTAATCAATCGGCAATTATTGATCGAGCGTATTGCCTTCGGCGGGAATGGGGTTGTTTTTAAGAAGCCCTGCCAAATGAAAGGTGTTGTAAGCCAAACGTTCAATCGCTGTTTTGGTAAAGTCATTGTCACGTCCCGCTTCGTTGTAAGACGGCCCCGGCCCTGCTTCTCCTACCCAATACGCATCCACATTCGGCGGAATCAAAAAACCGATATGGGACAGCCCGTAAAGGAGGGAGGCCGATGCGTGCTTGGCGCCATCTTCGTTGCCGGTCACCAGCGCTCCTCCGACTTTATTATAAAAAATAGCTTGTCCTTTATCATTGGTTACACTGCTGCTGCCATATAGCCGTTCAATGGCGAGCGTGGCCAGTGAACTTTTCTCCCCGAGCCAAAGCGGCGTTCCAATAATCAGGATGTCCGCCGCTTTCACTTTTTCCAATATCTCCGGCCATTGGTCCCCGTCGCCCATATCTTCCTGTACGCCTAAAGCGACGCGGTAATCCGCCAAACGTATAATCTCTGATTCCACGCCTAATTGATTGTAGTGGGTCTGCACGTCTTTCATGATGCCTTCCGTATTGGAAACTTCATCAGAACTTTTAAGCGAACAATTTAGAAATACTGCTTTCAATGCCTGCATATTCTCATTTCCTTTCTATAGTTATTTATCCGTCAGTTATAGTTGTTCCCCAAAGGCTTTTTACTAAACTATGAAATCAATTACGGCCAGCAGTTGAATAAATACGATTCTGCAGCCGAAATGCCCATCCTCTGAACCGAATCCACACAAAAAAAGCCAGCTTCTGCAAGCCGGCATACGTTCTTCAATTTAACTCTCAAATTTTTCAAATCACCGTCTGCTTCACTGAAGCTTCCGCTGCCTTTCCCAGCTGCGCTGTTTCCGCTTCAAAAGGAATCGCCACGCTGAACACCGAGCCGCGGTCAGGCGTGCTTTCTACTTTGATCGCTCCGCCGTGCGTTTCGGCAATCGATTGCGCAATCGACAAACCGAGGCCGTAGCCGCCTTCTTTGCGGGAACGGGTTTTATCGGCGCGATAAAAACGCTCGAAAATCTTTTTCTGGTCTTCAGGCGAAATGCCGATGCCGGTATCGGATACAGAGAAAAGGAAATCATCGTGTTTCTTGTGGTTCTGTTTTTTCAGCTTGATTTCCACGTGGCCGCCGGATGGCGTATATTTGATGGCGTTGTCCGTCAATATATACATCAACTGGATCAGCTTATCCCGGTCGCCGACCACTTCAATTGGAACAGGGGCATCGAGTTTCAGGCTGAGCCCTTTTGCCCGAATGGCGTTTGTGAAGGATTCGACCATCTGCTCAGCCGCCGGCCGGATGTCAAACTGCTCCTTGCGAAGCTTCACAGCCGCTTGTTCAGAATCGGATTTCGCGAGCGCCAGCAGTTCCGTAATCAGCCCGGACATCCGTTTCACTTCGTGTTTGAGCGTGCCGAGCATTTTTTCACGGAACGGGTTGGATTTGTCGCTTTCCATTCCAAGCGCTTCCGTCGCCGACAAAATGACACTGAGCGGCGTCCGGAGCTCATGCGATGCATTGGAAACAAATTCCTTCTGCAAGTTATAAGCGATTTCAACCGGCTGGAGCGCCCGTTTCGACATCCAACGGCTTACAAGTACCCCGATTGCCGAAAACAAAAGGGTCATTCCGGCAAAAATGGCAATGGTCCATTTGATGACACTGCTGTAAAAAGTGTTGTCGACAGCCAAGTACAGCATGGCAATCCGTTCTCCGCCGTGCATGACGGGCCGAGCCAGCACCATTAAATCCACTTCTTTTTTGGTGAAGCTTTCGAACAGTGGATCATTTTCCGGTATGTCGATTTCAACTTTCTTGACTTCAATTCCATCCGTTTCCCAACCTTCTACCACATCCATATACAGTTCCCGCAATTCTTCGTAATTGTCATTGTTGATGATCAATTCGTCCTCATTGCCGGTTACGTAGTAAAATACCTGGTTGCCGGATAAATCCCGGCGCTCCTGTTCTCTCCATGCCCCGCCGCTGCCGTCAAGTGCACGTTCCGCCATGCCGACTTCCCGGTCGGACAGCAAACGAAGCGTCTGTTCCTGGTCATTGCTGACGACAATATAAAAAACGAACAACGCCAAAGCGACAAAAACGGACAAGAATAAAGCCAGGATAGCGCTGTAAAAAAGCGTCAGGCGATTCCGGGTTTGCGCAAACACATCTTTTTCATCTTTTCTGAAAAAGTCAGCCCTTTTCAACTTTATACCCCACTCCTCTGACAGTCTCGATCACGCTGCTGCTTTCGTCGTGGTCAATTTTCTTGCGCAGCAGCTTCACCGTCGCATCGATCGTCTTCATCGAAACATCCGTATCAAAACCCCAAATCCGGTCAAAAATCAGCTCACGGGTCAGCACGGTTCCCCGGTTTTGGATCAGCATGTCCAACAATTGAAACTCGCGCGGCGTCAAATTGATTTTCCGGTCGCCGCGGCTTACCGAATGGGCGGTGCGGTTTATATTCAAGCCATTGACTTCCATGACTTCTTCTTGAATCGGCGAATACGTGCGCCGCGCCAGTGCCCGAAGGCGCGCCCATAATTCTTCGATTTCAAACGGCTTTGCCAAATAATCATCCGCACCCGCATCAAGCCCTTCCACCCGGTCCATCAGTGCATCTTTCGCCGTAAGCATCAACACCGCTCCGCCGTAGCCGCTCTCCCTGAGTTTTTTGCAGATGTAGATGCCGTCTCCGCCAGGCATCATCCAATCCAAAATGATGACATCGTAAAACGACGCGGCGGCATAGTCGTAAGCATCTTCCCCTTCGGTCACCCAATCGACGGTTTTCGCTCCTTTTTTCTTCAATAGATGCACCACCAATTCGCCCAGCATCTCATCATCTTCTGCCAATAAAATCTTCACAGTGAACACCCTCCCCGGCAACCCCATCGCTTTTGATTCCAGTATTCCACACAAAGGTTAAGAAGAGATTAAAAATAATCAGTTGATTTGCTTTTTTCACGAAATTTAAAAGAAGCTGCAGCCGAATAAATTCCGGTACAGCTTTTGGGACTCCTTGCTAGCGGTTTAATAGCCTAATGCCTTTCGGCTTATTCTATTCCTGAGAGCGTGCAGGGGTTGCCGGGCATTGAAGCAATGAGATCTTTTCCTTCCACCGACACGACCCGAAGCAACTGATTGATCTTTTGGATAGTAAGAGCCAACTGATTGGAGACGATATTGAATCTTCCCAGCATCTGGCCGTAATTTCCTATGTCCTGCACTACATCGCCAGGTTCTTTCAACTGGACAAATGACAGCACTTCCGGCATTTGAAGGATTGCTTCAAGCCCTTGAATGGAAAGAATCTTCCCCGGATGCAGCAACACGGCAAGATTGCATGCCATGGTTTTTGTATAACCATTGTCAAACTTCGCTATCGAATCGGCATTGATCGTTCCCCCAGTCGCATATTCCAGCATTTCTTCCAGCAAGTTGATGCCGGTCTGTTTTTCGATGATTTGGTAATGCTGCTCACCGCTTAAGCGGAAGCCCATTTCATAAAGATAGAAATTCCCATCTTCGACCAGCGATTGAATGAACAGTACGCCGTTTTGAATGCCCATGCCGCGGATCATATTGCGCACTTTTGCATCCAGCACGTTTACATACCGGTCCAAGTGTTCGGAAGGAAAAACGGTGGCAGTCGGCAAGGGCGGATGATTTTCTGAAAGTTTTTGCACGTAGCGGTCGGTCATTGCCGTTAGTATGACGGTTCCTTGTGCGACCGTGTAATACATTTCTACGCCATGTGAATTATCGACAAAGCGTTCGATGATGGCGGTGCCGCTTTTGGAGCGTCCGACCGCTTTGGCATAGGCTTTTTCTAGTTGCTCCCCGTTCCGGCAAACCGTAATTCCCTGGCTCGCATAACTGTCGACTGGTTTGACGATCACCGGATACGGAAGATTTTCGAACGCATATTCCTGAACGTCTCTGATGCTGTACTCTTCAATGACCGGAATTTCATAATCTCTGCAATAAGCTTTAAACTGCTCCTTGTTCGAACAAATTTCCAACTGTTTTTTGGTCGCATAAAACGGCAGCCCGAGCCGTTCGCAAAGCGCTTGCGCCTGCCAAGTATTGAAATCATCAAAAGCATTGAAAACGCCTGTAATTCCTTCTGCTCTTGCCATTTCGGCTAAGCGCTCCGTTTCATCCGTACTGATTGTAAAAGATTTGTCTGCATACATTTTCGCCGGTGAATCGGGGTCCCGGTCCGCAACAATTGTATACATGCCCATCTGTCTTGCCGTTTGCACCACATCGATTAAATGCGTATATCCACCGAGTATCAATATCTTTTTCATCCTATCCGCCTCTTTCCCAATCAAATCGCCTTTCCCTGCTTTTACTTTAACCGGCTAAAGTGAAAGTTAAGTGAAATTTCAATCCGCTCCAAACAATAAAAAAAGTTTTCTTCAATAAAGAAGAAAACTTTTTAGTCCATATTTAGTTCCATTGGCTGCAGCCAAATTAGATTGACCAATCCACCAGCATGCCGGCATGGGTCAACCCGCCGCCGAATCCGTAAAGAAGCAGCCGGTCTCCGGCTTTGATTTTGCCTTCCAGCACGCCTTGGGACAGCGACAGCGGAATCGAGGCAGCAGACGTGTTGCCGTAGTATTCCAAACTGTAAATGGTCCGCTCAAGCGGCAGCCCGTTTCGGCTGCAGATGGACTCAATGATGCGCAGGTTGGCGCTGTGCGGCACAAACCAGTCCACTTGATCGTTGTCGTATCCCGCTTTTTCCATTAATGCCTTCATGCCTTTTGGTACGGTATTGACCGCCCATTTGTACACTTCGCGGCCGTTCTGCGTCACAAATCCATTGACCGCCAGCTCGTTTCCAAACATCCGGTCCGACAGATCCGTGCAGTATAAATTGTTTGCCAGAGCCCCGTCCGTTCCCATATGGGAAGCAATGAAGCTGGGTTTCTCCACATCGTATTCGACCAGCACGGCTCCGCCGCCGTCGCCGAACAAAATGCAGGTCGAACGGTCGCGGTAATCCAAAATCTTCGAAAAGGTTTCCGCACCGATCACCAGAATCTTCCGGTTCAAGCCGGACGTGATCAATCCATTCGCCATATGCAAGCCGTAGGCAAAACCTGAACAGGCAGCATTCAAATCAATCGCTCCGGTATTTTGGATGCCAAGCTTCGCTTGCACGAGTGCAGAGACGCTTGGAGTTTTGAAGTCCGGCGTCATCGTGCAGACGATGATCATGTCGACGTCATCCACGGACTTTCCATAGCGCTCTTGAAGATTTTCAACGGCTTTAATGCTGATATCGCTAGTATATTCTGTATCCGCTGCAATGCGTCGTTCTTTTATGCCAGTCCGTTGGACAATCCATTCGTCATCGGTTTCCACTAACTCTTCCAAATCGTGATTCGTCAGCCGTTTTTCCGGTACATAGGAACCGATAGCTGTAATTCTCGCTTTTGATGTATTCATGAAGTTCGCCCCTTTGCTGGTACTCGCTTCATTTTAACATCAACTATTAGTATTAGGTACTAATTTGTATAGTTAATTTTATTATACTAACAATAATAATATTGTTTTTTGATTGAAAAGCTGATTATAAGGGTCTTTTAACGCAAAAAACTACCTGGAATAGCGATTTCCAAGAAGTTTTTTGCTTTCTGCAGTTTTCCGTTTAAAACCCGGTCGGCCAGTTTGCCAGGCGGCGTTCACTTTTGCCGCCGTTGGCCGCACATGAAAATTCCAGCGTTCGGCATATAAACTTGCGGGTATCACGCGGATCAATGACGTCGTCCAGCAAATGCTTGCCGGCCGCGTTATAAGGCGAACTGTCAAAAGCCCAGCCTTCCAGCAAAGTTTGCCGTTCTTTCTGCGGGTCTTCCGCTTGCTGCAGCTGGCGGCCATATACTACATTCACGCCGACTTCCGGCCCGGTGAAGTTGATTTCCGCGGTCGGCCAAGCAACAACAAAGTCCGCTCCCATTCCCGGCCCGCACATATTGCCATAAGCCGCGCCGATGCTTTTGCGGATTACGACCGATATTTTCGGGACCGTCGACTGGGCAAGCGCCTGGTTCCACACCATAATTTTTGTCGGCATTTTTTCTTTTTCCGCTTCCATTGAAACCCGGAAACCCGGCGTGTCGTGCAGGAAAATAAGCGGAATGTGGAAAGAGTCGCATAAGCAAATAAAGTCGGTTGCTTTTTCGCATTCTTTCGGCCCTGCTGCGCCGGCATATTTTTTCGGCTGGTTGGCGATAATCCCGACGGCGCGTCCCCCCATATGTGCGAATGCAGCCAGCAGCGCTTCGCCGTATGCGGCTTTGTACTCGAAATATTCCCCGTCGTCGACAATTTCGGCAAGAATTCGATGCATATCATAGACTTGGTTGCGCCGATCCGGCAGGATATCGAGCACATTTTTCAACAATCGCTCCGGACTGTCGCTTGTTTCTTTAATTGGCGGCAATTCATGCGCATTTTGCGGCATAAAACGGAAAAAGGCTTTCATCTGTTCGATGCATTCTTGATCGGTGTTGCCGAAAGCATCCGCTTGACCAGTATTTTTGGCATGGACGGTCCAGCCCCCGAGTTCTTCCGGTGAAATCTTTTGCCCGGTTGCCATTTCCAAAATGCGCGGCCCGGCAACGGCCATCGTACTGCCTTTCACTTGCGCCACAAAGTCAGAAGACACGGCAGTCCAAGTCGGTCCGCCATAGCTGTCGCCCAGGATAGCCGTAATTTGCGGAATTTCGCGCCGGTTTAACAGCATCTCTGGCGGAAACAATTTGTCGCTGATGCCGTCAGAGCCCATTCCGTCCGGCATCCGCAATCCTCCGCCTTCGTTCAAATTGAACATGGGCAGTCCGCGCTTTTGTGCGTAATGGTGAAGGTCTTTCGACTTTTTCAGATGCACCGCCCCTTCAGTCCCAGCAAAAACGGTCTTATCACCCGCCTGAACGACTACTGGGCGGCCTTCCACTTTTGCGAGTCCCCCGATCAACCCATCGCCGTTCCCAAAAGAACTTCCCCCTGAAAGGCCAGAACCGTTTAAAGCACCCAGTTCGAGGAAAGTTCCTTCATCCACCAGCAGTTCAATGCGCTCACGTGCCGAAAGTTTTCCTTCTTCCTGAAGGCGCCGGAGTTTTTCACTGCCGCCGCCTTGTTCTGCGATTTTCCTGCGCTGTTCAAAGTCTTCCATCAGCCGTGCATTTTCACCCATCACTTGTTTATCCATGACAGCGTCATCCTTCCTGATCCTCTTTTAAGAGCCTGCGCAAAATTTTGCCTGAACTGGTAGCCGGCAATTGGCCGAGAAAAACGATTTCACGCGGAGTTTTATAAGCGCTCATATAGCCTTTTGCCCACTCCATCATTTCCTGTTCAGAAATTGTCCCCTTTAAATCCGGCTTCAACACAATAAAAGCTTTGACGCTTTCGCCGCGCACCGCATCCGGAATGCCGATCACGGCGCTTTGCAGCACAGTCGGATGATGATTCAAAAGCGCTTCAACGTCTTCAGGGAACACGCTGTAGCCGGAGCTTTTGATCATTTCTTTGGTGCGCCCGAGAAAATACAAATAGCCTTCGTCGTCCAGTTTTCCGACGTCCCCCGTATGGACCCAGCCATTTCGGAGTGTTTCCGCTGTGGCGTCCGGGCGGTTATAGTAGCCCATAAAGACGCCTGGATTTTTGACGAGGATTTCTCCTTGCTGCCCCGCCTCCATTACTTCTTCCGTCACCGGGTCAATGATACGGATCTCCGTCTCATAAGTCGCGATGCCGCAGCTCCCATACTTGATCCGGTCTTTCGGCATGAACGTGTCGCACGTATGCGTCTCACTCAGCCCGTAAGCCGCTTCAAACAATGAACAGCCGCCTGTCATCCCGCTCCAGCGCTGCGCAAGTTCTTCCGTTACGGCGATGCCGAAGCTCGTGGCCATATTCGTTTTTAGAGAACTCCAATCTCTTTTTTCGATTTCCGGAATGGCAAGAATTGCGGCATTCATCGGCGCGATGCTGTACCAGGAAGTAATTCGGTGTTGTTCAATCGCGTCCACTGCTGTCTGCGGAATAAACCGAGTCAGCAAGACGCATTCACAACCGGTGTATACCGGCATATTGACGCCCATGACCATACCCGCAATATGGCAAAGCGGCGCCACCGCCAGCATCCGTTCATCTTTTGCAATGCCGTATGCCTCTACCGTGGCCGCTGTTTTGAACAGCGCATTGCCAAAAGACAAAAGTGCGGCTTTTGGCCGTCCGGTCGTTCCGGAAGTAAACACCATCAAGGCGGCATCATTGTCCAAATCGATTTCCGCATCTTTTTCCAGCAAATCGGCCCCGTTTAAAATCTCAGCCAGATCAAACGGATCTCCGTGCCGTTTTTTGGGCACGCTGAATTCAGGCGGCAACGCCAAAACGGGTTCAGCCGGCAGAAAGTCGCTGTAATTGGTCGTGACCACAAACCGGAGATCCGGCGTCTGCCCTTCGCTGTTTTCCAGGTTCTCTAGCAGCTCTTCTCCAGCGACAATTGCCGAAATGCCGCCTTCTTGAATCAAAAAAGACAGTTCCGCTTCTTTATACATCGGATTTAAAGGCGCCACAATTCCGCCGATTCGCTGCGCCGCGTAATGGGCGATGATATACTGCGGACAATTTTGCATATACAGTCCGACCCGGTCGCCTTTTTCTATGCCTTGTGTCCGAAGAAACTGCGCAAACCGATCAACATGGCGGTCAAGCTGCCTCCAGGTAATCTGTGCTCCATAATAATGGTAGGCAGTTTGATCTGGCATGTTTTTCGCGTGTTGTTTAAGGTACTGATGAAGCGGCTCCTTCCCCAAGCGGTAATCGATCTGTACCGGAAGCGACTCCGGCCAGTACTTCTTTAAAATTTCTGCCATGCCTGTTTCCCCCTTTAGTTGATTAACATCAAATAATACTAACCAGTCAGTATTGTCTGAATATTAATTCTATAGTAGCGTTGCTTGAACAAGATTGCAAGAATGCAATGGCTTTTAAAGCAGGCAGCTCCAGTTATTTAAATCCTCCTCTACGAATCAGTTCAGGTTGACTATGTAAAGAGGAGTTTTACTGATCTTCAGCAGGATTCCAATACCGGCAATCGCTAATTAAACAGGATGTTGCCAATCGAGCCGGGCTGCATGCAAAAAAAACTCAAAGATTTCCCTATCTAAGAAAAACAGATAAATTATCTTACATTTACAGACAATTCAGTCTTTTTAGTTTATAATAAGTTTGAAAATTTTTAAAAGAAAGGAGGTGCCTTATGAACAAGTTATTTAAAGTGATCGTAGCGGTCCTGCTGGCATTGTCGCTTGGCACGCCAACCGCTTTTGCCCACCAGGACCATGGACACGGACATGGCAAGGATTCTCTGGTTGCTTTAGGAGACTCTATTCCGTTTGGCTACAACCTTACAACGAATAACAGCAGCCCGGCCAAAAATGCTTTTCCTGGCCTGATTGCCGACGAAGCCGATTTGCGGGTACGCAATCTGGGCATGCCGGGATGGCAGACAACCGATTTGCTGACAGCCTTGGAAACCAATCAAAAATTCCGCCAAGCTGTCCGGCACGCTGACTACGTGACAGTCAATATCGGAAGCAACGATTTTCTCGAAATTTTAAGAGCAGCCAATGCGGAAAGCGGCGGAAATCAGCAGAAGTTCCAGGAACTGCTCGCTTTCAAATTGGCGAACAGTGATGTTTTCGACAACATCGCTACGATTCTGGAAGAAATACGTTCCCGGACAGATGCACCCATTGTTCTCTACAATATTTACAATCCGTTCCAGGTAAACGATCCGTTGCATCGAGTTTCCGACCTGTTCCTGCCGCAGATCAATGCCAAGTTTGCAGGGCTGTCGGAAGCGTATGACGATGTCCAATTGGCGGACGCTTACAGCGCTTTTGGCAACAACCAGGCGAAATACGTATTCCCGCGCGACATCCATCCGACCGCTGCCGGCCATAAAGTGCTTGCTGCTATCGGCATAGAAGCATTCTGCTTTGACTTTGTTCATAACTAAACCTTAAAAGCTGCATTCCCTTTCTCGAGGAAATGCAGCTTTTTGATTCCCCGGTTTTCAGCGCTGCAGAATTGGAGAACGCTTTTTCAACAGACAATATAAAAAGAGGCGCTCAAAGTTCGAGCAGCCTCTTGAAAATGTTCAGCTATTTTAAATTCAGATAAAAAATTAGACCCTTTTGCTTTTCACAAACTTTTCAACGTCGATTAAATTATCATACCAGAGCGGATTCCCTGTACTGTCTTTTGTTTTTTCCTGCGCCAGTAACTTTCCTTCGGCCAATATCGTTGCAGATTGTTGCGCCGTGGCGGAAGAACAAGAGGGTTTTTCTTTAATGCCCTTTATGTACAGGTCATTTTTCATGTCTTTCAGTCTGTGGCGCTGTATTATGCCCATGGGCTTTTCCTGACTTATATTGAAGATAGCCGTTGATAAACTCTTTGTACAGTTCCAAGTACGTCTTTTTCGTATTTTCCATTCTTGTCGCTTCTTTTAGCATTGTATTCATCTGATTCATCCTCCTTGGGTTTGTTCAATATATTGAGTAACCTTAGTACCGAAAAAAATGATAAGTGCTTAAGCCTTAAATGAAAAAACGGCTGCCGCTGCAAAATGCTTTACGGGAACATCTGCTTCCAAAAACTTAAGTTATGAAATCTTCCCGGGTGAAATGCCGCGAGTAAGGGCTCACATAAAAAAGTTCTTTAGGACAGCTTTTCGACATTTGGTAGAGATGGTAAAAGACGTTTTGCGGAATTTCATACCGCTGCATGCAATTTGGCATGGCTTTTTCTTTTGGGGAGGCGCGATCCAATGGAACTTCGTCAATCTTCACCCAAACCGTCTCGACTTTCGGCTTTTCTTCTCTGCCCAGAAAGATTTCTCTTGTCAGGCGGGCAAAAAAAGTAATGACGGCTGAATCGTTTTCGATATGAACGTCTTTGGATCTGAGAAAAAAATAGCTAACCGATTTTTGATGCCTTCGCTTCATCTGTTCCATTTAGTTTTTCCTCCTTGCCGCAATCCATTCGCGTCCATTGAAAAAATTACTCTTCTTTATTGGCCAAGTGTACACAGCGTCTCTGAAAGCCGTGCAGCAAAGATTTCCGGGGCTTCCTGAGACATTAAGCGCACACAATACATGCCGCGCTCCAATGAAATTTTCTGTGAAAAGTTAGTCGGCATTAAAATCGGGTTTCCGATCAGCGATGCCGTGAATAATGGCAGTTCTTCCGGAAGAAGAAATACTTCCGCTTCATTGGCAGCGATTTCACATCCGGCCGATTGGACCCTGACGGTCAAATCCAGTGACCAGCAGACATGCACGTTAGAACTTTTCTGTTCTTTCACAATCCGCTTCTTTTTAAAAACTAACCCCTCAGGGCGAAGTTCCGCTTCTGCCTCGAGCAATTCTCCGACTTTCTTGGCAATTGCGACTAGAGAATTCATTTCTAACATCCAGATCAACCCTTCCATTCTTAGTTCCACAATCTATCTTTGCCTCCACTTATAAATAGCATAATGCATAACAGGTTGTATAATTAACCACAGGCTAAACGATTCAATAAATAAATGATAATTCCAAAAATTAAATCAACAATTATTTGCTATTCAACCTAAATTCATAAACTATTTGCTTAAATTTAACTGTTATTTAATAATCAGTTAAGGTTTTTCGATACCTTAAGACTATATTACCCCACAAAATATGTAAAGGGCTTTAGAATATTCTTTTAATTCTGATACTTAGAATGCTTTTCTTGTATAACTTTCACTCATATAAAAGTCCTATGAATGGCAATTCATTAATTAAAGTTTACAATCTTTTTTTATAAATATGCATAACTATCTATAAAAAATTCAATGCGATGAGCAGAAGATATTTCTGCGGCCTGCACTTTAAACAATTGTTTAAGGTAAAATGCTTAATTTGTAATACTTTTAATGGAAAAATTCTTTTGCTTTTTTAAGTTAATAACAGTTAAATAAGGATGTTCTTTGGCTGCTCCTATTTTAAGCTCTATGCATTTTCTCTTTTCAGCCATTTGCCATAAGATGCAATTCGGCAGAGCAGTTAAGTTTTCGTGAAATATAAAATGGACGGTATTAATTTCCGTGTTTTTTTAGAAATAGAACATTCAATCAGCCGATGAACCCGTTTTCCCTGCCGTTTGACTGCCTGAATTTGAATGTCCATTAAACCGATTGCCTCAAAAAAAGCAGCGGCTCAATTAGAGTCCGCTGCTTTTTTAAAATGGATGCTGCTATTTATTTAATTGACCGATTGTTTCTTTCCATTCAGCTCTGCTGAAAGCTCATTGAACCATTCTTTATCCCCAGTCGATAAGGCTAAATCGATCAGAAACTCCAATTGGCCGGCATCTTTCGTTTCGTTGTCCGGTATGCTTTCAACTTGTGTAAGTGACATCGGGATGGTCTTGCCGATCAGTTCCTCATTATCGCTCTCGGCTACTACTACGTATACCGCTTCCTGAAAAATATTCATCGAATCGATGAACCCGATAATCAGTTCACCGTGGCGGGATATGCCTTTCACCCAGTCACTGTTTTTTAAAATCGTTTTGTGATCATTCATCATAGGTATACACCTTCTTCTTTGAATTCTCCAACTGGCTCCACTTTGCTCTGTAAGCATTGGATAATGCTGCTTACTAACTAAAAGTCTACGCGCATAGTGGAGCGATATCAATTTATATGCCTCGGCTTCGAGATAAGTCATTTGAGCGCATATTTTGTCTCGCCTAAAAAGGAGTTAGTATATCTGATACCCTTCCCGCAAAAGACAAAACGTTTTCCGGAATCTCACAGGTGAGAATTCCAGAAAACGTTTGTAAACATACATATTATAGAAGAAACTTAAACTTTCTCGGTCAGCTCCGACTTCACATAGTGTGCTGCCTGTTCCCCGGCAATTTTTCCAAATACGGCCCCTGCCATCAAGCCGGCGCCGCCTGGGTAATTGTCATAGAACAGGCCGCCAGCCGCTTCCCCAGCCGCATACAGGCCATTAATCTTCTGATACATCGTGTTTTGGACTTCGGCCTGTTCGTTGATTTTCAATCCGCCAAACGTGAATGTGATGCCGCAAGTTACAGCGTACGCTTCAAAAGGAGCGGTATCGATGCGGTTCGCCCAATTTGTTTTGGGTACATCAATCCCTTTAGTGCCTCTTCCGTCTTTTTCATTTGGATTGAATGGTACGGCCTCATCAATCGCTGCATTGTAGCGGGCAATTTCTTTGAGGAATTGTTCTTTGTGGACGCCTTCCATTTTGTCCGCCAGTTCCTCCAAAGAATTCGCTTTTACTTTCGTTACTTGCTTGCCTTTGTACTCTTCGCGCAGCAAATGCGAGACTTTCCCGTCAAAAATTTGCCAAGCAAAATTATCCTTTTGCTCCAGGATCAACCGGCCGTATTTGGCATACGTGTAATTGCGGA
The DNA here is from genome assembly GCF_900099655.1 of Planococcus glaciei. GTDB lineage: Bacteria > Bacillota > Bacilli > Bacillales_A > Planococcaceae > Planococcus > Planococcus glaciei. The sequence goes on along the minus strand of NZ_FNDC01000008.1, from coordinate 47,341 downwards.
AATCGGCGCCTTCATCCAGGAAACGCTGGCCGTCTGAATTGACCAAAATGCCAAACGGATAGCTGAGCCGCTGGAATCCTTCCTGGAAGTCCGGGAGGTAACGGTCACCGGTCACCGCATGCGCCATCGACCAGTTGCCGGCAGACAATGCGCCGATATCCAACGCCATTTGGATGCCTTCTCCGGTGTTGTAGCGGCTGCCGCGTGTATGGACCACATCCCATTTCGGCCCGAGGTATTTCGTGCGCATTTCGACATTGGCATGGAAACCGCCTGAAGCCATGACAACGGCTTTCGCCAGGATGGTTTTGCTGCGTCCTTTCTCTTTCACCTGGACGCCTCGGATTCCTTCGTCACCGTGCAGCAATTCAATTGCCATCGTGTCGTATAAAATCCGGACCCCTTGGCTGGATGCTTCGTTATGAAGCGCTTCGACCAATCCATGGCCGCCGCCGACTGATTCGAGAATCATGCCGCCCCAAAATTTGAAAATGCCATTGATTTTAAATGCTTGCCGCCCGTAAATCGGAATGAATTGAATATGGTGCTTCGTCAACCATTTCATCGTTTCGAAACTTTCTCCTGTTAAAATGGAAGCCAGCTCAGGATCGGTCTTGTAATTGGTCATGCGGCAAAGGTCTTCGTAATACTGTTCTTCGCTATAGCTTCCGAAATCCGTCATTTGGAGGTCTTCTTCTGTCAAATCCGGGATGATTGCCTGGATGTCCTGCGTTCCGTTATACGCAAAACGAATCGAACCATGGGTATACGTCGTATTGCCGCCTTTTTCTTTTTCAGGCGACTTTTCAAGAACGATAACACGCGCGCCTTGTTCCTGTGCCGCAAGAGCTGCACACATCGCCGCGTTGCCGGCTCCTACAATCACCACATCCGCTTCATATTGGTACTCCGTTGTCGACTCCATTTCGCCACTTCCCATTGCTTATATTTTCTTATTAAAGAAGGATTGGATTAGTTCATGGAAACTGTCTTTCTTCTCAAGCTGTGCCCAGTGTCCGCACTGGCCGAAAACATGCAGCTGCGCCTTTTTCAAATGCTGGGCCAAATAATAACTCGACTCGACTGAACATACTTTATCGTTCAGGCCGTGGACGAGCAGCACTTCGTTTTCGATGCGGTTCAGCGCCACAACCGGTACAGGTACAGCTGCTGTAGAGAAGATTGAATCGTTCGAACGGTGCACTTCCGGCTGCATCGCGGTTTCAAAGCGGACATCCAGAATGCTGTCGATGACCGGCTGCATCTCTTTTTCGTCATAGACAAACCAGCCCATAATCTGCTTTAATTTCTTTTTGGAAGGATTGTCGTAAAATCCTTTTGCCCGGGCCAGTTCAAAACTGAGTTTCGTATTCGGCGTGCCTCCAGGCCCCATCAGCACGACTTGATCAAAGCGTTCCGGGTACTCAAGCAGCAATTCCAGCGCAATCGAGCAGCCCAGCGAATTGCCGACGACATGCACTTTTCCAAGCTTCAAATGGTCCAGCAGTTCGATCGTCTGCCGAATCCATTGGTCCATCCACTCCTGGCGGTTTTTCAGCGGCACGTCCGGATGGCTGCTTTTCCCGAAACCGTACAAATCTGGTGCCAGGCATTGAAACTGTTCTCCCACTTCTTCGAGTGCCGGCCGCCAGTTGGCGAAAGCGGTCACTCCTGGACCGGAGCCGTGCAGGAACAGAATCGTTTGTTCGTTCTGTTCGCCGGAGCGGTTTAAGTATGTAGCAAAATTTTCTGTCTGGACGATTTCCTGAGTCACTGCATTTGTCAATAAAGCCATTATTTTTGCCCCTTTCTATCATCGATATTAATTAAACTATAGAATTATTCTTTTATATTCCGCTTCGGACGCTCTGGGCAGGACTCCCGCGATAAGACGAGTAGGACACTCGTCTTATCGCTCCGTCTCGCCCTTGGACGCGCCTTCGCTGGAGAAGCTCTCTTAAAAAGAGAGAATCATTTATATAATTTTTTTAATGATTATTTCTATTGATATGATGCTAAACTATGGAGAAAACCGACAGTTTGGAAATAGTTTTGCGGAATATCCGTTGCTATAAATTATTAGTTCATCTTATATAGTTTTATGAATTTGATTAATTGAACCACTACGACGCTACTCATATTTTTTTACAATGCCTCAATCGTCTCTTTGACAAGCTCTTTATTCGTAATGCTGTCTCCCCAGTAAGTATTGCCGAAAGCACGTTCACTTTCATGCCAATGAATCGGCTCCCAGTCCGGTTCGAAGATCAAATAGCTGCCTGTGAACAATTCCACGCGGCAGCCGCTGCCTGGATCTGTCACGTATAAATACAGGGCTTGGGAAATGGAATGCTTGCCCGGACCGACAAAATCAAAATTGTTTTCCCGCAGAATGTCCGCTGCACGCAGAATATCCTGTGAGTCGTCAAGCCAATAAGAGATATGGTGCAGACGCGCTTTTGTTGGCGTCTCAGGACGGGATACCAGTGCCACATCATGCACCAGCTGCGTTACGCTCATCCAGCCGGCCAGTACATCTCCAGCATCGTTCGCTAAGAACTCGCGCATTTTAAATCCGAGTATGTTCTCCATAAAGGAATAGGTGTCAGACGAGTCCGCTGAAGTGTGGAGATTGACATGATCCAACCGGCGGGGCGACACGCCTTTTGCCCAGGATTTATACGTCTGGTTTTTCAGCACAGACCTGCGGTGTTCATCCACCGGCGGACGCTCCACATCGTAGTAGAGCTGGAAAGTATGTCCGCTCGGCACTTGGAATGCAACGGAAGATCCAATGCCTGGAGTCGTCCAGGCTTCTACATCGTTAGCCGGAACGCCGTTAGCTTCAAGAAGTTCTTTAAATCCTTGGACGTCTTCTTTCTTCTTGGTCCGCCAGCCAATATGCTTAACATATCCGCGGTCGCCTTGTTCAATCGACAACGTATGATGCTGGAAATCTCCCCAGGCCCGCAAATAATGGACGCCGTCTTTTTGTTCGGTCTCTTCCAGTCCGATGACGTCTTTGAAAAATACGAGCGATTTTTCCAAATCAGCCGATACCAATGAAATATAGCCCAGTTTTGCAATTTCCGGTTTCACTGAAAAACCTCCTTTGACTTCATAGTTTTGTAAGCGCGTACATTTTTTTTAGTAGCGTACGGCGTTTGATTCGAGCCCGGACAATACCCGCCCATAGTTTTCAATGGTAATGATCGGCGACAGGGAACGGTGGGAATGCAAAACGAGAAAGTCGAGCAGAATTCGCTGCATCGGATGGCCGTTATAGGCAAAGCCTGAGCCGCTTGCTGACATCAGCAAATCCATCGCTTCTTTCAGCAATTGGTTGGCATAGCCGATATCCGCTAAGGTTTTTACGCGTTCATGGCGCCCCATGTATTCTTTTGCTTGGGCACTGGCATCCAAAGCATCGGCTACTTTATAGAAGAAAATCTCAGCCGTTTCAATTTTCAATTCCGCTTCCGCAATAATGGCATGGGTGCTGGCAGCATCCTTGACAAATTCAACGCCCATATGTGCGGCGCGGCGGTTCGGCAGGCCTTGCTTGAAAAATTCCATCGCTGAGCGAAGCATGCCGACGCCCGGCAGTCCAAGCGAAAGAATCAATGCCGGGAAAAGCGCGGTATGGTAAAGCGGAATGTCGCGCAAATGCGTGGATTCAAAATCGCCGTCAAGCGCTTTGACGAACGATGTACAGCGGTGGTCCGGAATAAAGACATTATGCATTTTCACGCTATTGCTTCCGGTTCCTTTCAATCCCATGACATTCCAGTCGTCCATGATTTCCATTTCGCTGAACGGAAGCGTCATCAGCACCTGATCGACCATTTTGCCTTCTTCGTTGATGATCGGCATGCCGAAATATCCCCACGTGGCGTGCTGGGATCCCGAACAGAACATCCAAAATCCTTCTTCGATCAAATAGCCGCCTTCCACTTTTTTGGCGATGCATTTGCGCGGCTCGTAAACCCCTGCAAACAGCACATCGTCTTCGTTTTGCCCGAAAATCTCTTCATGCGTTTTCTCGCTGAAGGATTCAGCCACCATCAATTCACGGATGGCGCATAAAGCCACAATCCAGCCCGTCGATCCGCAGCCTTTTGAAATTTCAACAATCGCTTCGCTGTAAGTGCGCATATTCTGTTCCTGGCCGCCATACTGCTTAGGGCGCAGCATTTTAAACAAGCCCAGCTCTTTCAATTCATTCATTGTCGCTTCAGGAATTCGGCCAAGTTCATCGGTTTCTTTTGCGCGTTCTCTTAAAGAAGGAATCAGCGATTTTGCCGCTGCAACTACGTCTACTTTGCTTTCCTCTTGGATTACAGGATTCATATTGGGTTCACTCCTCTGATTCTTTTTCTTGCTACCCTTAATTTAAAGAAATTTCAGAATCATTTAAAGATGAAAAACCATTCGATTTCCTCCCTTTTTCCAATAAAAATTGTTAGTTTTTATCGAAAGAATCGTCTTTTTCATTTCTTTTCCGTTAATTTTTTTCAATAAATGCCGCCCACCATTGCGTTAATTTAGAGATGGTTTCGTCTGATTCGGTTATAACTGAAATCAAAAACCAGTTTTCGGCATTTGTTACTGCCTGTTAAAAACAAAAAAAGCTATCCAAAAGTCCGGAAAAGACTCTTGAATAGCCCTATACATTCGGTTGCTTTTTAAAATGTTCTAGACGTCTATGTCGCCGAGGATTTTCAGTGCATCGAGCATCAACAGGAGCTCATACGCTGCCGCTGGATTGCGCAGTTCTTTGTTCAGCAATTTCTCGATGCGCGTGATGCGGTACATCAAGCCGCTCATCGACAGCGACAAATCGCTGATCGACTGCTGCAGATTGCCGCCGTTCATCAGGAACACATACAAAGTTTTCAGGAGTTCATCTCGTTTGTGGTCTTTCAGTTCCAAGATCGGTTCCAATTCTTTTCTGGCAATGCGCCGGATGGTCAGCATATTTTTGGAATTAATCAGCGAACCGATGATGCTGACTTCTTCGAAAGAAGCGATTTTCTCAGCCGTATTCAAGCGCAGCGCAACTCTTGATTCCTCCAGCCCTTCATCAATCGTCTCGATGCTGCCGTGCTGGCTGCTCATTCCGACTTGGAACGCGATGTGCCGATGTTCATGGCTTAAATGCTTAAGAATATTTTCCAGCATATAGTTGAGCCGGTCCACTTTCGGCAGCAGCATGACAATCGCCCCCTCGTATTCGGTGATGAGGATTTTATAGCTTTGCATTTCCAAATAGCGCGTAATCGACTGGATGATCTGGTCCAGCAGCTCCACTTTAGAGACATCCAGGTGTTCGGAAGTGCATTTCAAGCTGGCGATGAAAAAAGGTTCTTTTAAATCGATGCCCATATAATAGCCCCGGTAAACAATGCTCGGAATCGAAGTATATTGCTTTTGCAGCAATTGCTCAAAGAAATACGCCTTGATGTTTTCAACCGCTTCCAAACTGGTTTTCTCGTTCAAAAAGTAAAGTGCGGCCGATGTCGCAGCTCGTTGGATAAACATGGTATCATTTTCAGCTTCTGCCTCTTTGTCCAGATAAAAGAATGTGATATAGCCAATCGGCTTTTTCTGGACAATGATCGGCGACACGAGGCGTTTATGGGCTTTCCCTTGAATGACAAAGGTCTTGTCATAAGATGAATAAAGGATTTTTCCGCTTTTGGTTTTGTTGATGGAGTTATAAAAGTCTTCACTAAAAGTCTTGTACTGGATTTCGTCAATCCCCCGGTAAACGCGCGGATGGAAATTCAAATCCTCAATCGAAACGGGAATGTTCAAGGTATCGTAGATGGTGCTGATCATTTCTTCTATCGAATCTCCATCCGACAGCCTTGTTGTGAGTGTATTATGGAAGGTAGAAGCCTTCTCAATGAAATCTTTCTGTTCCAGCAGCTGCTCATACGTGAAATTGAGCTCATCGATAAAGCGGCTTTCCTGATACAGCTGGATTTCTTTCTGCATGTCGGCATCGTCCCAATCTTCCTCGGGCCTCATTTCAAACGTACAGGAAGCGTCTCCTTTTCCTCTGCATTCGATTTCCCGAAGGAAAACGCGGCGGCCGGTAATTGTCGAAGTGAAACCGCTTCCAAAACCGGTTAAGGTATGGCATACCGGGCAATTGGAAATGCCGTGATTTTTTACGTGTTCAGCCACTTCAAAGGAATCCAGCCATTCTCCTTTTGCTGAAATTCTTGTCACTTCCCCGTTCTCATCCACAATCACTTCGCGATTGGATACCAAACCCGATATTTGCCCCGTTTCGTAATGCAGCGCTCCGGCTTTTTCCAGCATTTCTTCTGTTGTCCCACCGACTTTCAAGACATCGATGGCATGGGCTTTCCCAAGATTCCATCCATATTTGAGCAAAAACGACTTGGCCCGCTGAACTCCCAGGTTTTCAATCAGCTCTTTTCTTAACAACCCGAAAGTTGCAGAAGTCGTCGAGATTTTTTTATCTTCCATTTGATCGAACGTTTCCAGTTTTCTCATGAAAATCCCCCTTGTGGCCATCAATATCTATGAATAAACGAACTCCAGAACTTTTATCCCATTCCCTTGCGCAAAACATAATAAATTTATGCTTATATGGATTATACAAAATAAACTGAAATATTTCTCATTTATTTTTCAAATGACGGCTCCACAGAGAAAACACCTCCAGCCCAAAGCCGGAAGTGTTTCTGCCAAGTCAGATATTAACGCCTGCTTTAACAGATAAGCCGTAATCCAAGCCGGCATGAATCTCGCTTTCCTGATTGTAGAACGCGCGCAGTTTTTTCACTGCCTCTTCCGGCGGCTTGGCATTAAAGAAACCTTTACGGGTCATCGTGACGCCTGAATTCACTTTTAAATCGGTTAGGCTTTCACACATTTTGATCCCGGCCGCAAAAGAATCGACTACCGGCACATCGCCGATCCGGGAAATGCCATGAGCAGCCAAAAAGACATTCAATGGGCCTTCGCCCGGCACAATCACATCAGCGCCAAGAGCGATGGCTTTCTCCGCGCTGGCAATAAAGCTGTCAATGACCGGCTGTGGATTTTCAAAACCGGCCAGCACATCGTAGAACCCGATCGACGTCTGGACAATCGGCCCGAGTTTTCCGCCAAGTCCGTAGCGTTCGGCATTGCTGCGCAATTGGTCCGCCAGCGGTTCCAGGAAATTGACGATGCCGATGCGGTCTCCGAGCATCGAAGCAATATGGAAAGAAGCCTGTCCGTAGCCAATCACCGGGATGTCGACCAATGCCCGCGCTTCCAGCAAACCGACGTCCGGAATGGTGCCGATGAACATGCAATCGTAGCCGGCGCTTTCGGCAATCAAGGCGTTGCGGATAAACTGTTCTTTGTGCAGGTTCTGCAAATAGGAATACGTGATAAAATGGCCGGGATAATCGCTCGGATAAGTTTCACTGGCCATGCCGTGCAGCACAATTTCCACGTCCGGGCGCGCCACTTTCTGGATATGGCCGATGACCGCATCCCGGTAAGCCGGCACGTGCTCGATCGATGTCAAACTTTGATGCCATATTTTCAACACATCCATCCCCCTAAAGTACAGCTTGTTTTTGTAATGCGGTTTGAACGGCTATCCTGCCAAAAATAGCGGCTTTGCCGAGAGAACTTCCTGTCATGTATCCTGCGCCGTGGAATCCGCCGGCGATTTCGCCGGCCGCATACAGTCCTTCAATCGGTTCATTGAACGCATTCAAGACTTGAGCGGATGGGTCGACGCTGACACCGGCATATGTTGCCAGCATCGCTACGGTTGTCCGCATTGCGTAAAATGGAGCATTGCCGATCGGCGCCGGCGTTCCGAAATGGTGCGTCAATGTGCTGCGGCCGAATTTTTGGTCTCCGCCGTTTTGGATATCGCGATTATACTCATTTATAGTGGCTTTCAACTGTTCAGCGGGAACTTCGATGATTTCCGCCAGCCTTTCAAGCGTATCCGCCTTTTCGATCAAGCCGAGAGCCAGCAGCTTGTCAAAGTCATAAAGAGCATCTCTCGAGACTCCTCCGTTCATAATCGACTGGTCCCAGACCTGGTACGTGATGCCTTCCGGCTGAAGCAAAGCTTCCGTACCGATCAGCTTATAGGAGATCGACTCATTGACAAAACGCTCTGCGAATTTATTGATGATGATGGCGCCTTTGTAAAATGCCAAGGCCTGCGATTTTCTGGGTCCGTCTGCGCTCGGATGAAAGCCGTATGTCCCTTTTAAATAAGGAAAATCACGCAGCCAGGCCCCTTGTTCACTGGCCAGTTTGATGCCGTCCCCAACATTCCCTTTGCCGCCGATGCGGATGGCACCGGATAAATGCGGTGCAAAGTTTTGGAGCAGGTCTTCGCTTCTTGAAAAGCCGCCAGACGTGAGCAGTACCCCATTCTCAGCCGTCGCGGTTTCCGTTTGGCCGCCATGTTCAAAAATCACATGTGAAACTCGTCCATTTTCATCTTTACGCAGCCGCTTGACGGACGCCCCGGTTTTAAATGATACCGTTCCGGACCCGGCAGCCGCTCGGTACAAAGCCGTAATGGCTTGCTGCGGCGTAATCGTGTGGCCCCGCGGAACGCTATGGCCGCTCACTGCCTGGACTTTATGAAACTCCACTCCTTTGGAAACAAGCCATTCAAAAGTTTCCAACTGATGCTCACCGTATGCTTCCACCAACTCGGTTTCATTCTTCCCTTGGCCGACTGCGAGCATATCGTCGACCAGGAATCGGGATTCATCGTTGATGCCTTCTTGCTGCTGGAGATCGGTTCCGGCGAACGCCATATAGCGCCCGCTGAGCAGTGAACTGCCGCCGAAATCCGCTTCTTTTTCAAGCACGAGGACAGCTGCTCCCTGTGCAGCCGCTTCCGCCGCCGCACACAAGCCCGCCATACCGGCACCGACAATGATCAAGTTATACGTTTCTCCCATAGGCTTTACACTACCTTTGAAGTCAATTCGTTCAATACCTCTAAAGCCGCTTCGCAAACTTGCATATCGTGGGAATAGTGGCCGCCGCTGACACCGATGCCGCCGATCAATTCATCATTGAGTTTGATCGGATAGCCGCCGCCAAAGATTACCAATCGCTCTGTGTGGACCAAGCCGTGCAACAACGGCGGATCGTCTTTCAAGCGGTCGTACCATTCGTGGGTCGCACGGTTGTAAGTTGCTGCTGAAAATGCTTTGTTCTGTGCAATTTCCAGGCTTAATACCGGTGCATTGTCCATTGCCGAGAAAGCTTTCAAGTTGCCGACGCGGTCGACGATGGCGATGCTGAAGGGAATGCCCATTTCTTTTCCTTTTTCAGCTGCCGCTTCCAGTAGTTTAGTGGCTAATGCCAGGCTGATGTTTTTCGACTCGATTGCTGTGATGAATTCGCTAATGATAATCTACCCCTTTTAGTTTGTTTGTGGTGTAACTGCGACCGGCTGGCCGTAGCCGAATGCTTCAATCGAAGAAGCGGTGACGGCTTTCATTTTCGGTAAACAAAGATCCACGATGACGTGTGCGATATCGATCGGCTGCAGCCAACTGGATTTGTTGACGCCTGCGCCAAGCACCGCCATCATTTGCGTATCGACGGGCCCCGGGCAAACGGCGTTGACCCGGACGCCGTACGGCTTCAATTCTTCGCCGAGCGCTTTTGAAAAACCGATGATAGCATGTTTGGATGAAATATAGGCGGAGCGGTTCGGGCCGCCTTTTGTGCCCCAGATGGACGAAATATTGATGATGACGCCGTCCCGCCTTTCAATCATTTCCGGCACGACCGCTTTGCTCAAATAAAACGGCGCGTGGACATTGATGTCATGGACCCATTTCCATTCTTCCACGGACAATTCGGTGATCGGCTTCATGCTCATGACGCCGGCATTGTTGATCAGCATATCAATTTTTCCGAAGCGCTGCTTCACTTGTGCAATTGCCTGGTCCACAGCCGCTTCATCGCCAACATCGCAAATGACGGCGATGGCTTCTAAGCCATATTGATGGTCAATTGTCTGGACGACTTCGTTGCATTCTTCTTCGCTTCTGGCGCATACGGCTACATTTGCTCCGTATGATGCCAAAAGCAGGCAAGTTTCCCGGCCAATTCCCCGGCCGCCGCCTGTGACGAACGCCACTTTTCCTGTTAACATGGGCTGCACCTCCTCACTTTATGAATAAGTTTTCACTGATGAAGCGATATACTCGACGGCGTGCTCCCCGGCCCGTTTTCCGAACACGAGGCTGCGCAATACCGATGTACCGCCCGGATATTTGCCGTAGTACAAACCGGTCATTTCGCCGGCTGCGTATAACCCCGGAATCGGCTCGTTGTCATTGGAAACGACGCGGCCATGGATGTCCGTTGCGATGCCGCCGTTCGTGAAGACGTTGCAGCAGACGATTGGATAAGCGATAAACGGGCCTTGGTCAATCGGAATCGCCCAGTTGGATTTTGGCGGCTGGATGCCGACTGCCTGCTTGCCGTCTTTTACATTCCAAAGAAATTGTCCCGGCTGCACGGCTGCATTAAAGTCGTCGACCGTCTGTTTCAAGTTTTCCGGTTTGATGTTCAACTGTAGGGCCAAACCTTCAATCGTGTCGGAGACGATCGGCGGCTGTTCGGTTTGCAGCGCTTCTTCGTAATTCGGGATGTCGTACATTTTCTGGTCGGAAATCATGTACGCGATATGCCCCGGCTGGTCGTAGAAGATTTTCCGGGCTACAGCTTCATACTGCTCATCGATTGTCGTTTCCCCTTCATCGGTAAAGCGTTCTCCGTGCTGGTTCACCAGAATGGCGTATGGATAAGTCATGACGCCGGCTTCTTCGCGTTTGCTGCGCGGATCCACCGGTTCGGCATGGAACGAGTCCCATTGCCCGGTCCCTTTTGCGCCTAATTGCTGCGCCATTCGGATGCCTTCGCCTTTGTTGTAATAGCCGCCTTCCGCAACCGGCGGAATCTTGTGCGCGTCGCGGCCGATATACTGGGCCATCATTTCCTGGCTGCCTTGGAAACCGCCAGCTGCCAAAATAACGGCATTCACGTTCAAAGTGATGCTGTCTCCCCCTTTTACGCGGATTTTCAAGCTTTCAACAGTGCCTTCTTCACCGAGTTGCAAATCCCAGGCAGTCGCTTCGTAAATGATTTCGACATTCAGTGCGCGTGCGCGAAGCGACAAGGTATCGATCAATGCCCGCCCGCCGCCTACCGGCAACAGACGCGGTTTTGATGCGGTCAAAAACATCGTCGGCAAATAGCCGAATTCGACGCCTTTCGATTCCACCCAGCGCAATGTCGGGCCGGCTTCATCGTACAAGGTTTCAATGTAGGCCCGGTCGGAAAAATTATCCGAAAAAGCCAGCATGTCTTCTTTAAAGTTTGCAGCCGGCTGATCGATGTTTTCCATCCGCATATAAGCTGCTGTCCAGCGCGAATTGCCGCCGCGGTTATCGAAATCCGCCCGTTCAATGATGGCAATCCGGATATCTTTGTCTTGTTCTTTCGCTTTTTCCGCTGCTGACAAAGCCGCTGCTGTCCCTGCAGCTCCGCAGCCAATGATGGCGATATCGTAATCCACTTCTCTTGTCATCTTTTCGGCGCCCCCTCTGCTGCTTCAAATTCCAGGTAGTCTTTTTCCCATTGTTTGATTTGCTTCAGTTTGAACAGTTCTTGCCTTTCTTCCCAGGTGCAGATCAAGTCATGGATGTTCTGCTGGGAACGGTCCTGCTTCAAGACACGCAGGCTTTCCTGTATCCCTTTGATGGCGGAACGCAGCACCGTATTGGCGCAAAGCATGATGTGAAAGCCCATCTCCTCCGCTTCTTCCAATGACACAAGCGGTGTACTGCCGCCTTCCACCATATTGATGATATGCGGAATGTCCGGCACGTTGGCGGTAATTTCCAGCAGTTGCGCGACTGTTGTCGGCGCTTCCACAAAAATCACATCTGCGCCCGCTTCTTTATAGGCATTGGCCCGTTCCAGCGCTTCGCCCATGCCGTAAACGGCCAGTGCGTCGGTCCGGGCAATGATAGACAGGTCATCGTCTTTCCGCGTGTCCACCGCCGCTTTGATCTTGTAAACCATTTCTTCTTTTGAAATGACCTGCTTGCCGCCAAAATGGCCGCATTTTTTCGGAGCCACTTGGTCTTCAAACTGGATCGCAGATGCACCGGCACGTTCCAGCTGTTTCACGGTGCGCATCAAATTGATGGCGTTGCCGAATCCGGTATCGCCATCGACGACGATCGGCACATTCGTCACGTCCGACATGCGGCTGACAACATCCGCAATTTCCGTGACAGCCGTCAGCCCGACGTCCGCCCATCCGAGCTGCGCATTGGAGATGCCCGCACCCGTCGCATAGATCGCGGGAAATCCGGTTTCTTCTATTAAACGCGCCGTCATGCCGTCATAAGCACCCGGCAGAATAAATGCATTCGGCTGCTGAAGCAGCGCTTTAAATTGCTTGTTCTTTGACATCCAACCAACCCTTCTCTATTAAGTCATCAAACTGAACGCGGTTTCTTCCACTTCTTTATGCCATTTGATCGTCATCATGCGGTCCGAGATAAAGCCGACGCGGTTGAAATTGATCTGCTGGTCAGCGGTCACTTGCAGAATGCCAACGATTTCCCGGTCATGGCATTTCACCGTTGCCACGTATTCTCCCCGTGCCGGCAAAGTGTATTGCGGAAGCAAGCCGTTTTCCGGACACCATTCAATTGTGTAAGGCTCTCCCAGTAAGTTCTGGATAAATTCAATATCCCCCACTGCCAGGCTTTCACGGATGCGGGTTGAACTGATTTTGTCGCCGCACAGCTCCACTTTTGCCACTTCGGTCACGCCGAAGCAGCCGCCGCCGTCTGCATAAAGCGTATTGACATTGCCGGCGCCTTTGGCTCCATACGTGTAGTCATAGCCGCAAACCACGTGTTTTGCACCCAGTCCGACCAAATACTGGCCGACGAATTGCTGCGGGGAAAGAGAAGCGAAATCCAGGCTGAATTCAACAATGAAGAACCAATCGACGCCCAGTTCCTGAAGCCGCTGCTGTTTTTTCTCCAGAGGCATCAAATACTCGACCTGTTTTTGCCCTTTTGACAACACGCTCTTCGGATGCGGGAAAAAACTCATGACCGCTAAAGGCAGTCCCAGTTCATCCGCTTTTCGGCGGGCCGTTTCAATAACGGTCCGATGGCCTTTATGAAGTCCGTCAAAAAATCCCAAAGCGATGACATGCTGCGGAAGCGTTTGCTGGCAATGCTGCAAATTGGCGTGATTGATTTCGATTGTTTTCATAGGATTTCGCCTCTTTTCCTTATTTTGCTTCGATCGTGATATTGTTCAATTCCTTGTCCTGGACGGTGTCTCCCCAATACGTATTGCCGAATGCCCGTTCTTTCATCGTCCATTCCACCGGTTCCCAGTCCGGTTCGAATATCAAGTAGCCGCCTGTGAACAATTCAACGCGGAAGCCGCTGCCCGGATCCATGACATACAAGTAAAGCGCCTGCGAAATGCCGTGCTTGCCTGGACCGATAAAATCGATGTCGTGTTCGCGGAGAATGTCGGCAGCCCGCAGGATGTCCTGTGAATCATCCGACCAATACGAGATATGGTGAATGCGCGCCGGCGTCGGCAAGACTGGCTTTTGTGCCAGTGCAATATCGTGGACAAGTTGGGTAACGCTCATCCAGCCAGCGATCACATCGCCATTGTCATCCCGCAAATACTCCCGCATATTGAAGCCCAATTGTTTCAGGAAATCGTAGGTGATGCCGGCATCTGTCGACGTGTGGATGTTGACATGGTCCAGTCTTCTTGGTGAGACGCCTTTCGCCCACGATTTGTACGTCTGGTTTTTCAAAATCGACTTGCGGCTTTCTTCAACTGCCGGCCGCTCGACATCGTAGTACAACTCGAACGTGTGGCCGCTTGGCAATTGAAAGCGAATCGCTTCCCCGATGCCCGGAGTGGTTCCAGCCGGCAAGTAGTCTACCGGAATTCCGTCCTGATCCAACAACTCCTGAAACCCGGCTACATCTTCCCGGTTTTTCGTGCGCCAGCCAATGTACTTCACATGGCCGCTGTCTCCTTTTTCGATGGATAAGGTATGATGCTGGAAATCTCCCCACGCCCTCAAATAATGGACGCCGCCGATCTCTGTTGTTTCCTCCAGACCAATCACTTCTTTAAAGAAATGCAATGATTTTTCCAAATCTGGTGTCACCAATGCCACATAGCCTAATTTTGCAATTTCCGGATTGCCCATTTCATCCCCGCCTTTTGTATGCGTTTACAATTAATTTAAAGAATTTGTTGAATATACTGAAATATTACACAAACAAAAACTTACATACTAGAGTAGAAATTATTCGATTCCCTCGAGATTTTCCGTTAGTTTTTGTTAGTTTTTGATTTTTGGGTCCTGCTGCTCCTAAAAATAAAAACGCTGAAAAGATTTCTCTTCTCAGCGTTTTTGCTTACCTATAGAATTTTACGGGCACTGATATGGCTTAAAGAGCTTTCTTAACCGCAAAGCTTTGAGCGACATCATAGATCAGATCTTCCTGTCCGCCGACCGCTTTCATGCGGCCGAGTTCCACCAGGATATCGCGTTCATCGACGCCGAATCTTTTGGCCGCCGCCTGCGTGTGCAGCAAAAAGCTTGAATAGACGCCTGAATAGCCCATGATCAATCCCGATCCTGTGATTTCCTGCGGGCGCTGCATGAAAGGCGCCACGACATCGTTCGCCACGTCCATGATTGAATACAAATCAATGCCGGTCTGGTAGCCGAGGCGCTCAAGCACCGCGACCATGACTTCGGTCTGCGTATTGCCGCTGCCTGCGCCGAGCGCGCGCAAGCTGCCGTCAATATATGTAGCGCCTGCTTCGACTGCTGCGACCGTGTTGGCCATGGCCATCGACAAATTATTATGGCCATGGAAGCCGATTTCGCAGGACACCGATTGCTTCAAAGCGCTGATGCGCTCGGTGACTTCATGCGGCAAGAGATACCCAGCTGAATCCGTCACGTAAATCACTTCGGCGCCGTAGCTTTCAAACAGCTTGGCTTGTTCAACGATTTTCTGAACGTCAGCCATATGCGCCATCATCAAAAAGCCGACCGTTTTTAAGCCAAGTTCACGGCCAAGGGCAATATGCTGGGCTGCCACGTCCGCTTCCGTAACATGCGTCGCCACGCGGACCATTTTGGCACCTGCTTTTACCGCGTCTTGCAAGTCTTCCTTGATGCCGATTCCCGGAATCAGCAGCACCGATACCTTCGAGTTTTTGCAGACGCCGGCGGCCGCTTCAATCAATTTGAGTTCATCCACTTTCGAAAAACCGTATTGCAAGGAAGAGCCGCCCAAGCCGTCGCCGTGCGACACTTCAAAATAACTGACTCCTGCCTGGTCAAGGCCTTTTGCTGTATCGATCACTTGCTGTTCGGTAAACGCATGCTTCATTGCATGGCTTCCGTCGCGCAACGTGACATCTAAAATTTCAAATGATCGCTGTAACATCCGTTTTCCTCCCTACACTTCAGCGGCTGCCAGCTGTTTCGCAAGTTCATTTGCTACTTTGGCCGCGGCGGCTGTCATAATATCCAGATTTCCTGAGTAAGGCGGGAAGAAATCGCCTGCCCCTTCCACTTCTAAAAACACCGATACTTTCTGGCCGTCAAATTGCGGCGTTCCGCGCAGGCGGTAACCCGGCACATAGCTTTGCACGTCCTTCACCATTTCATTGATGGAAACGGCAATCTCTTCTTCTTTGCCGCCTTCGGCAATCAGTGCGTGCACCGTATCGCGCATAAGGATCGGCGGTTCAGCCGGATTCAATATGATGATCGCTTTGCCTTTTTTGGCCCCGCCCACTTGCTCGATTGCCTTGGACGTAGTTCGCGTGAACTCGTCGATGTTAGCACGGGTTCCCGGCCCCGCACTTTTGCTTGAAATGGTCGCCACGATTTCGGCATATTCCACCGGAACGACACGGTTGATGGCATTGATAATGGGAATGGTCGCCTGGCCGCCGCACGTCACCATATTCAAGTTCGGTTGTGCAAAATGCTCGTTCAAATTCACAGTTGGAACCGTAAACGGCCCGATGGCAGCCGGCGTCAAGTCGATGACTTTTTTGCCTGCCGCGACCAGTAATTCGCTATGGTGTTTGTGCGCTTTGGCGGAAGTGGCATCAAAGACGATATCCACCAACTCCAAGCGCTCCATCAATCCATCGATGCCGTCTGTGACCACTTCATAGCCGCGGTCCTTGGCGCGCTTCAGCCCTTCCGATTCCGGATCGATGCCGACCATGACGCTCATTTCGAGTGCATCGCTGCGTTCGATTTTATACATTAAATCCGTCCCGATATTGCCGGAACCGATGATGCCGACCTTTAATTTCCTCATACTTTTTCACCTTCCCTTGCAAACGAAATGGCGACTTCGCCCAGTTCGCTGAAATCGGCTGTAAACACATCATCCCTTTCAAACGGCACCGCTTTCGACAAAGCGCCAGCCAGGACGAAATATCCGGCTTTAAGGGTGATGCCGTATTCTGCTACTGCATTGGCCAGCCAAGCCACCGCTTTAGCCGGATGGCCCATCACCGCTTCGCCTTTGGCCGAATCAAACACTTCGCCGTTCTTGTAAACGGTCATTTCAACCCCTGCCAAATCCACCGCGTCTGGAGAAGTTCTTTTCGTTCCGAGTATCGCACCTGCAGACGATCCATTATCGGCTACGGTGTCTTCGAATTTGAACTGCCAGTTTTCAATGCGGCTGTCGATGATTTCGATGGCCGGCACGACGTAATCGGTGGCAGCCAATACATCTTCCACCGTCACGCCTGGGCCTTGCAGGTCTTCTTTTAAAATAAATGCAATTTCGAATTCCACTTTCGGTTGGATAAACGCATCCATATTGACCGCTTTGTCTTCGCTGTAAACCATCGAATCCAGCACATGGCCGTAATCCGGCGTCCGGACATTGAACATATCCTGCATCACTTTGCTCGTCAACCCAATTTTCAATCCTTTGACTTGGGCGCCGTGCTGCAGCTTTTTCTGGATCTGCAGCAACTGGATCCCGTAAGCATCCTCAACAGAAATGGCTTCTGCTCCGGATGTCAAAGGAGGAATCGGTGTCTTTTCCTGTTCAGCTTGCGCCAATCGGCTTGCCGCTTTTTGAATATCCATCCTTTTCCTCCTTTTTTATAGAACAGCTGTCTTTTCTGCCAGAGCGTGGTATTGGCCGCTGAAGAAAATCAATGGATTGCCGTCTTCCAAGCGGATGTCCAACACTTCGCCAATCAATAAGGTATGGTCACCTTCAATATGTTCTGCGACCACTTTGCAGCTGACTTGCGCCAAAGCGTTCGGGACGACCGGAAGGCCTGCCAGTTCCGCAAACTCGATTCTGCTGTCGTCTTTTAATTGGCCGGCAAACATGCGGGAGTAGTTTTCCTGATCGGCGGCCAAAATATTAACCGCGAATTTCTGCGCAACTTTCACTTTTTCCAAAAAGCGCGCTTTGTGCCCAATTGATACGACGACCAGTTTTGGCGTCAATGAAACCGACATGAACGCATTGGCCGTCATTCCCGCAGGTTCGTTTTCAAACTCTGTTGTCAATACCGTGACTCCTGTGGTGAATTTGCCCATTGCATCTCGGAATAAACGATCATCCATGATAATTCCTCCTCTATTTTCGGTTTGGATCTTAAGCTTTGATGGTTGGATTATTTTCTGTTTTGGTATCCGTCTGGTCGCCCCAGTAAGTGAAGCCGATGTCCATTTCATCCAATGTCCAGACAATCGGTTCCCAGTCCGGTTCAAAAATCAAGTAGCCGTTCGTGAAGATTTCAACACGGACACCGCTGCCTGGATCGATGGCATAAATATACATGGCTTGTGAAATCCCATGCTTTCCGGGGCCTTTGAAGTGAATGCCGTTCTCTTTCAGAATATCCGCTGCCCGCAATAGGTCCTGCGCATTGTCCAGCCAGTATGAAATGTGGTGCACTTCATTTGTGGAAGCAGCATTCGGATCGTGGCTGATGGCGATATCATGCACCAATGCAGTGACACTCAACCAAGCGCCGACCAGACTGCCGTCTGGCGCCTGTACGCATTCGCGCATCTGGAAGCCTAATTTGTCCATCAGGAAATCTGCCAGTTCGTTTGCCGGCAAGGATGACAACAAGTTGACGTGATCGATCCGGCGAGGGGAGATGCCGCGTGCCCACGATTTATGCGTCTGGTTTTTCAGCACCGAACGGCTCTTCGGATCCGCCAAGGTCTTTTCCATTTCGTAATAGATTTCCAATGTATGCCCGCTTGGCATTTGGAAACGGAACGCTTTGCCTTGCCCGGCTTCAATGCCTTCTTCGTTCCATGTGATGGGCGTGCCCGATTCTTCCAGAATTTCCGCGAAACCTTCCACGTCTTCCGGCTTCTTCGTGCGCCACGCAATATGGTCCAGCTTCGCCTCATCTCCCTGGCGGATGGTCAAGGTGTGGTGCTCGAAATCCCCCCAAGCACGCAAGTAATGGACGCCGTCCCGTTCTTCTGTTTCTTCAAGGCCTAACACTTCTTTAAAAAACCAAAGTGATTTCTCAAGATCTGTGGATACCAAACCAAAATGCCCTAATTTTGCGATTTCTGGAATTGCCATTTGCGTTTCCCCCTTATGGTTGGTTGATAATATAAATATGATTAAGTAAGGTGTACTAAAAAAATTAACTTTGATATTCCGCTTCGGTCGCTTTGGGCATGGCTCTCGCCATGAGCCGAGAAAACCACTCGTCTCATAGCTAAAAACCTTCTGCTCCTGCATCGCTGCGCTAGCTTCGTCGCAAAGGAAATGCTCCAAAATGCTTTTGGATCATTTCCTTGCCTAGCCCTTGGGCGCGCCGGCGCTGGATAAGCATTCTATAAAAAAGTGAATCATTTAGATAGTCTCTTGATCCTCATTAACTAAGATATGGAGCAAAACAGCGGAGACGCCTGCGGCTAAAAACACATGCTCCTGCATCGCTGCGCTGCTTCGTCGCAAAGCTAATGGCCTTGCAAGCTACAGCCATTAGCTTCGTAGCTGTTTTGCGGAATATCTTTATTTAAACGAAATAAGTATTCGGTTCCTGGCCGCACATGACGCGTCCGTAGGTTTCGATCAAGCTGTTCGGTGTGATGAAGCCGTGCAGGTGCATCGACAGGAAATCACGGTAGACCAGCTGAAACAAGTTGTTGTTGTAGGAGAAGACGGACCCGGCGCCTTCGGTCATCAAGTCGATCGCTTCTTTGCAGAGCTGGTTGACGTAGCCGAAATCCGCTTTCATGCGAATGCCTTCTTCCATCGTCAGCTGCTTGCCTCTCACCGAATAGTCATCGAGCATATCAACCGCACGGTACAGATGAAGTTCAGCGGAATCGATTTTCAGTTGGGCTTGCGCCACTTGCAGGTGGGTGATCGGCGCTTCGCTCATTTTGTTGTAGAACGTATTGCCGATTCCCGCTTTTCCGACGCGCTCCATGTGAAGGTCAAGCGCTGCCTGCGCCAAACCTAATGCCGGTGCAACAATCGACAAAGTCAAGGAAGGGACAAAAGGCGTCTGGTAAAGCGGCACATGTTTTAACGGTTCAATCATGTATTCGCCTTGTCTTGCCAAACGGTCGAGCGACACGCGGTGCTCCGGAAGAAAGACATTTTCAACGCGGACGCTGTTGCTGCCTGACCCTTTCAAGCCCATGACGTTCCAGTCATCAAGAACCGTCACTTCGTGCCTTGGAAGCACCATAATCGCCATTTCCATGCCGCCGTTTTCGTCGGCTACCGGGAATCCGAAGTAGAACCAGTCTGCATGCGGGCTTCCGGAAACAAATGGCCACTGTGCTTCTTTAATGAAATAGCCGCCTTCCGCTTTTTCGATTTCGCATTTGATCGGTTTGAAGTTCCCAGCCAAAATGACGTCTTCTCCAGGACCGAAAATTTCATCGAGGGCTTGCTGGCCGAATGCATATGAAATCATGTAGTCGCGGATGTTGCTTAGCGACACGAACCAGCCGGCCGAACCGTTGCCGCGGGAAATCTCCGTCACCACTTCCGTATAAGTCCGCATATTCGTCTGGTGTCCGCCGAAAATCTCCGGACGCAGCACTTTCAATAAGCCATTGCTTTGAAGATCTTGGACCACTTCATCCGGTATTGCGCTGTTGCGGTCGATTTCAAAACTTAGTTCACGCAATTTCGGAATCAACGCTGTGCCGTTTTCGACCAGTGTTTGTTTAATATCAGTCGCCATTTGAGTCAATATAGCCACGCCCCTTGTTTTTTATTCATTTGGATAACCATCCCAATTGGTTAGTAGTGTTTAAACTTGATTGAGCACTTTATTGCGGTCAAAGAAATCATGCGTCAATTTGATAAATTGCTCTTTTTGTTCGATTTGCGCCCAGTGGCCGCAGCGTTTGAAAACATGCAGTTCGGCGTTTTCCAGATAATCCATGACATACAGGCTGCTTGCCAATGGAACGAAGCGGTCCTGGTGGCCGTGGATCAACAGAAATTCATGCTTCATGCGCTTTAAAGCGGATGGCGGAACCAGCATATCCGATAAGTGGGTATTTTTGAAATTCGCTTCGTAGGAACGAAGCACTTCCGGACGGTTGAACAATTCCATGCGCTGTTCCACAATGGCATCGAGTTTCTCTTCCATGCCCGTCGTGTCGTAAAGGAACCAGCTCAACAAATTGCGCAAAGATTTCGCTGTCGGATCTTTATGGAAGTTTGCCAGCTTGCTGAGTTCCGGTGTCGGTTCAGTCAAGCCGCCGCCTGCCCCCATCAATACGATGCGGTCAAAGCGCTCGGGTGTATCCATTGCCAGGAATAAAGAAATGACCCCGCCAAGTGAGTTGCCGACCAAATGGGCTTTCTCGACATTCAAGCGGTCCATCAAATTCAGAATTTGTTCAATCCGCAAGTTCATCCATTGCACGCCATTGGACGGATATTCCGACGGATGCTCGGTCTCGCCAAACCCGACTAGATCCGGCGCTACGACATGATAGTCATTGGCGTATTGCGCGAGTACGTCCTGCCAGTTTGAACTGGCACTGGCTCCTGGGCCGCTGCCGTGCAGGAAGATGATCGTTTCGCTGTTGCCCGCTCCTCCTTCGTGTATGAGGGTTTCGTAAGTTCCTGTCTGGACTTTATGCGTCTTGATTGGCATGTACATCTGCTCCTTCTAGCTAAAATTTTAGGTCATATAAATATTGAAGAAATAAGCTTGTAAAATAGAATTTGTTGTCTTTAGGGCCAAATTGAAATTCTAATATTTTAGTTGAGCTATTCTTTGCCATTTAGCTGGTGGTGTCAGCCGAACATTTCGTTTCAGCTCCCAGAATTAAAACGCTTACATTTCAAAAATGAAGATATTTCGTTTATGCTTCTGGTCCTCCTTCCTGCTTTTCCTATCAGCTTGCTTTGGTTCTTGATTTTGATTCTATGCGCAAGATCCGTAGTTTTCAATCTATTTTGAAAACTCAATAAATAGTTGTTACATTCCTTTTCGTTTTCTGTATAAAACTTACGGAAAACGGACGCCTTTTTCGTATTTACGCATTCACAAGCTTGTATTTTTCGGTAATAAATTGCGCAACTCGCAATAAATGCTTCCGCACCAGCAGCTCGGTCAGCTTGGTATCGCGGTCTTTTAAAGCGTAGTAAATCATCCGGTGTTCCGCTTGCGATTGCTCCCGGTTTCCGCCTTGAAACAATTCATCGGAGATGTTGACGTAATTCAAGTAATCCCAATTGATTTTGTTCGTCCGGAACGCAAAATCGTTATCGGCTGCTTTGCAGATGATCGTATGGAATTGCACGTTCAGCGCTTCGTAGTCGTCAGCGGCCACCCCCGGAAACTCCATCGCTTCGAGCACTTTCTTCAATTCCTCCAACTGCAATTCGGTGATGGACCGGGATGCCTGCTCGGCCAGAAAAACGTCAATCGCGACACAGAGCTGCAGCCGATCCTGGATTTCTTTCGGCTCCGGGCGGCGGACAAAAACGCCGACTTGCGGTGTAATTGTGATATAGCCTTCCCTTTCCAATTGCGCCAATGCCTTGTGGACCGGCGTCCGGCTCATGTTCATTTCTTCTGCCAGCCCGTTGATGCTGATCGATTCCTGCATCGAGAACTTTCCTTGGACAATCATATTTTTGATGGTTTTATACGCCTGTTCTTCTTTCATTTCGATTCCTCCATTTTCAAAGCTAATATTTTAGTCTCGATAAAAAATAAAATTTTCAGACATTGTAGTCGAACTATAAGGGGCAATTGTTTCTTTTGTCAATGCCCTCCATTAGGAACTCGGCAAGCTAAAAAGGCTGCTGTTTTCTTTACTGATTTGACTCGATTTTGATTTTCTTATGAAAAAAATGATTGTGAGAAATTTTTTGGAAGGATAGTATGGAACTATTATTTGGAAAAGGAAGTGGTGGAATTGACGTTAAGCACGGAATGGATCCAGGCGATCCGCATTCGCCAAAAGCAAGGGCTGCCTGAAAAGATTGCCGAGAAGACAAAACTGCATATAAAAGATACCGTTGCCATTTCTTTAGCTGCTCAAAAACGTGCACCTACCGCTCATCAATCCATGCTGGCGATGGCGATGGGCGCAAGCGGCACCGGAAAAGTCATCGGCAGCCCTATGCGGTTGCCGCCTGGCCATGCGGCTTTTTGCAATACCGCTCTGGCGCATGCCTTGGATTTTGACGACATCAATGATTTGGCCAGAATTCATCCGACACCCATTTCTTTAGCGGCGGCTTTAGCTGCCGCCGATGCAGGCAAACCACCAGCCATCGATTTGGTGACAGCCGTAGCGCTTGGAAATGAACTTCTTTGCCGGATGGGCAAAGCGATTGAACCCAAGGGCGTCGGAGCGGATGCAAATTGGTTCTTGAGCCAGCTGTTTGGTTATTTTGGGGCAGCGATTACTGCCGGACTGGTGCTTGGGTTGACTGACGAGGAGCTTCGACATGCCATCGGGCTTGCCTATATGCAAGCTGCCGGCGGGAAAGAAGCAGGCGTTGGAACAGGGTCACAGGCGCGTTCCATCTATCCGGCGTTCGCTTCGATGGGCGGTGTTCAGGCGGCATTATTGGCAAGCCAAGGCGTCACGGCTCCTTCCAGCAGTATGGATGGACCGACTGGATTTTTTCGGATCTATTTCGGGCAAAATCTTGCAAAGTCCCAGCAAAGTATCCTGCTGGATACAGAAATATGGGTGTTTGCTGACACTTCGATTAAACTTTTTCCCAGCTGCCGTTATTCGCATCCTTTTATCCAAGCAGCATTGCTGCTTCGCGGCAAAACAGAAGCACAAGAAATCAGCAGAATTGTCATCGGCGCCAACGAAACTGCCGCGATGCTTTGCCGTCCTTTGGCAGAGCGTTGCCGCCCCCGCACCTTACAGGATGCCAAATTCAGCATTCCCTTCATGGTGGCATTTGCACTCGTCCACGGCCGAGTGGATTTAAACAATTTAACGGAAAAAGCATTGGACGATTCCAACGTTTTACAGCTTTCAAGCTTGATTGAAATAAAACCGGCCCAAGCCAACTTTCCTGGTTTGCCTCCGGGCGATATCCGCATATTCACAAAATCGGAAGAATTTCATTCCGTCTATAGCCTCAGCCCGGATACCGATCCAAATGCCGTGAAAGACAAGTTTGTTCAATGCTGTTCAGCTGCAGAAATCACTCTTCCTGAAGCTTTATGGGGTCAACTTACGAAGCAACTGGATTATGATTTAGCAGATGCTTTAGTCAATTACTACAAATAATGGACGCCAAAAAAGCTGCAGCGGTGTAAAAACCGGTGCAGCTTTGCTTTTATAATTAGAATTACTTTTTCACAGGCAGCGGCTTCGTTGTTTGCCGTTCAACTAATGCCACATTTTTCTTTATATGCCGAATCTCTGTATCTTTGCCGCTCATGCTTTCAAAAATCAGTGATATGGCATCCTGTCCCAGCTCCTTGCTTTCAGCTGAGATGCCAACTGAACTAAGTTCGTTGAACGGATGGCTCGCTTCTGCGGAATTGCCGATTCCGATAATGCTGATATCCTTTGGAACATCCAGCCCGGCAATCTGCAAAAACTCCACCAATTGAATGGCCAGACTGTCGGATGCTGCTACAATCGCAGTCGGCTTTTTCTTAAGCACCATCAAACTTTCAAAAGCGGCATAAAGCGATACTTTGTCCGGTTCCGTAACTACTAAGCGCTTTTTACGGATTTTATGGTTATTTGCCTGCAAGGCATGGACAAAACCGAGAAGGCCGTCCCTATTCATTTCGGAGTCGAGCAGTCCGCCGACCCAGGCGATCTCTTGATGGCCGCTGTCAATGAAATGACTAGCCGCCAAATAACCGGCTTCTGCATAATCCAAAGAAACCGAATAGCCGTTTTCCGAATAGCCTTCATTCAATAGAACGAATGGAATACCGGACTGTGTCAATTTTTCAGCAAGCCCTTCCTCGATCGACATGGAAGAAACGATGACGCCAGCGGTTCCTTGGGCTGCTAATTCATTGTATAACGCTTCTTTGTCTCCTGCAGCGAACACATGAATATTCACGAGCATCCCTTGTTCTGCAGCACTATTCACAATTTCCTGCATCGCGCCCTGGTAGATGATCGGGTCATTTGCGGATGCTAAAATTCTGATGGTTTTGGCCGCTTTCAGTTCTTCTATTTTTTCTTTCGGTTCAGCCGAATAGCCCCATTCAGTGATGGCGGCCATGACTTTGTCGTAAGTTTCCTTTTTGACTTGATCGGGTTTATTCAGCACTCTTGACACGGTGGTTTGGGAAACTCCCGCATATTTTGCGATTTCTGTCGTTGAAACCATGAAAACACCCTTTCCGAATAACGTTTATTCATCCGTTTATGTATACTCTTTAACCATACCATGTATACATGTGTGGTGGTTGAATGATTTTTTTTATTCATAATTTCTTTCTGCATTTGAGTGGATCATTCGAATGAATAACCATAAAAAGCCGCATCCTCTTTGTGAAGGATGCGGCTTTGATTTATTTTAAAGTGAATCATTCAAATGGCTTTATGATATTTACATTTACTCAAGTTTACAGCAGTATCCCCTGCCTCCTGCTTTAAACTTGAACGGCTTGGCAATGGATCAAGAAAAGAGGCCTTCCCAAAGGATGTTGCTCCTTGGAAAGGCCACTTGCCACACTTGGTTATTTTTCTGAAACTACTTCTAAACCCTTCATTTCTGCGTCACTTCAGCCCGTTTCAACCCATGTTTGATGGCAGCTTGAGCGGCAGCTAAACGCGCCAATGGAACACGGTACGGCGAACAGCTGACGTAATCCATGCCTTGCTGGCAGCAGAATTCAATCGAACTCTTTTCACCGCCATGTTCTCCGCAGATTCCCGTTTTAAGGTCCGGACGGGTCTGCTTTCCTAATTTGATGCCCGTTTTCACCAGTACGCCCACACCTTCCCGGTCGAGCACAGCAAATGGATTGTCCGGAAGGATCTTTCTGTCCACATAATCTTTCAGGAACTTGCCTTCCGCATCGTCGCGGCTGTAGCCGAACGTCGTCTGCGTTAAATCATTTGTGCCAAATGAAAAGAAGTCGGCTTCGGTGGCAATTTCATCGGCTGTAAGTGCGGCACGCGGCACTTCGATCATGGTGCCGACCGAGTATTCAATTTGTTCACCCGTTTTCTCCTGGACTTTAACCGCGGTTTCATTGACCAGCTCACGCAGGATTTTCAGTTCATTGACATGGCCTACAAGCGGAATCATGATTTCGGGTTTTACTGTAATCCCTTTGCTTTGCAGTTTAGCCGCTGAATTGAAAATAGCGGTCACCTGCATTTCATAGATTTCCGGATGGATAATTCCGAGGCGGCATCCACGGTGGCCCAGCATCGGGTTCGATTCATGCAATTGGCGGACGCGTTTCAACAGTTTTTCTTTTGCAGCCAGTCCCGGAGAATGGGAATCCGTCACTTGCATTTCAGCCACTTCTACGGCTAACTGTTCTTTGTCCGGCAAAAATTCATGAAGCGGCGGGTCAAGCAGCCGGATGGTCACTGGAAGCCCCTGCATCGCTTCAAAGATTCCTTCAAAATCACTTTCCTGCATCGGCAATAGCCGGTCGAGTGCCAGTATTCTTTCTTCTTCCGTTTCCGCCAGGATCATTTGCTGAACAATCGGGGACCGTTTCGATTCCATAAACATATGCTCGGTCCGGCACAGCCCAATACCTTCCGCTCCGAATTCCACTGCTTTTCTGGCGTCTTCCGGATTGTCGGCATTCGCCCGTACATCGAGGCTTCGTTCCTGATCCGCCCATGACAGCAACAGTTCAAATTCCTTTGACAGCTCCGGCGCAATCATTGGGATCTCTCCCGCGAAAATTTCACCGGTTCCACCGTCTATCGTAATGATATCGAGCTGTTTGATGACCGTTTCGCCCACTTGGAATTGTTTTCGCTGCATATCGATCCGTAAAGCTTCACAGCCGCATATGCATGATTTGCCCATGCCTCTTGCCACTACGGCCGCATGGCTCGTCATGCCGCCGCGGCTCGTGACAACGCCTTGTGCCGCGATAATGCCATGGATATCGTCCGGAGTCGTTTCCGTGCGGACCAAGATCACGTTTATGCCTTCTTTGCTCAAATGCTCGGCTTCGTCCGGATCGAATACGACCCGTCCCGTAGCCGCTCCCGGGGAAGCCGGCAAGCCCTTCGCCAGCACATCTTTCTGGTAGCGGTCGTCAATGCGGCGGTGAAGCAATTGGTTGAGCTGTTCAGGCTCCACCCGGCCGATCGCCTCCTGTTTTGTCAGGACGCCTTCTTCCACCATTTCGACTGCAGTACGCAGCGCGGCCTGGGCCGTCCGTTTGCCGTTCCGCGTCTGCAGAATGAACAATTTGCCGTGTTCGACGGTAAATTCAATGTCCTGCATATCGCGGTAATGGCGCTCCAGCTGCCGGCATACTTCCGTGAACTGTTCAAACACTTCCGGCATATCCTGTTTTAACGTATCGATCGGATTCGGGGTCCGGATGCCGGCCACGACATCTTCCCCTTGGGCATTGATGAGGTATTCGCCGTACAATAAAGCTTCACCGGTCGATGGATTGCGCGTGAAAGCGACGCCCGTCCCGGAATCATTGCCCATATTGCCGAACACCATGCTTTGGATATTCACCGCTGTGCCGTAATGGCCGGGGATTTTATTCAGCTGGCGGTAGACGATTGCCCGCTGGTTGTTCCAGGAGTCGAAAACGGCATTAATCGCCAGGAACAGCTGCTGCATCGGATCTTGTGGAAATTCTTCTTTTTTATGCTTTTTGACAATCTTTTTATATTCCGCAATGACTTCCTTCCAATCATCTGCTTCCAGCTCAGGATCGTTTTGGTAGCCTTTCGCTTCTCTGAATTTCTCCAAATACTGTTCAAAATAAAACACGTCAATTTCCAGCACGACATTTGAAAACATCTGGATAAAACGCCGGTAGGAGTCATAGGCGAAACGCGGATTGCCGGTCAGCCTGGCTACCGCTTCCACTGTTTCATCGTTCATTCCCAAGTTTAAAACGGTATCCATCATTCCGGGCATTGAAAAAACCGAACCGGAGCGCACCGACACCAGCAAAGGATTGTCTGTCCCGCCTAATTTCTTCCCGGTCGTTTCTTCCAAGCGGTTTAACGACTCCAGGATTTCGGTTTTCACTTCATCTTGTATGCGCTTTCCGGATTCGTAGTAATCGTTGCAGGCTTGTGCAGAAATCGTGAATCCGGGCGGTACCGGCAAACCGATATTCGTCATTTCGGCTAAATTTGCCCCTTTGCCGCCCAGGATCTCTTTCATCTCACTGTTTCCTTCATCAAACATGTATACCATTTTAACCATCCAAATGCCTCCTCAAAATGATCAATGTGTTTAGAGATTCAGAATATCAATTACGTCGTTCGCCGTTTCTTCAATCGCCTTGTTTGACACATTAATGACCGGACAGCCGACGCGCTTCATGATTTTTTCAGCGTAATCCAGTTCCTGCAGGATCCGGTCAAACTGGGCATAAGATGCATTCGGCTGCAGGCCCATTTTTTTCAGCCGCTCTTTGCGGATCGCATTTAAGTTGTCCGGTGTAATGACCAGGCCGATGCACCTGCCTTTCGGTACCTCAAACAGTTCAACCGGTACAGGCACTTCCGGAACCAACGGAATATTGGCGACTTTATAGCCTTTATATGCCAAATACATCGAAAGCGGCGTTTTGGACGTCCGGGAGACGCCGATCAACACGATATCCGCTTTTTTGATGCCTTCCAGATCCCGCGCATCATCATACTTCACCGCAAACTCAATGGCGTCCACTTTTTGGAAATACCTTTCATCCAAGACATGCGTGAGCCCTGGCTTATGGGCGGGCTCCCGATTGAACTTTTCGACAAAAGCCTGCATCAAAGGCGCCAATAAATCAACCGCAGAAACATTTTCTTCTTCGGCCCGTTTGTTCAGATAATCCCTCAGTTCATCGACGACAATCGTATACACGATGATGGAAGAATCTTTTTTGGCTTTTGCAATGATTTCGTCAATATCCGCTTCATCACTGACATGCGACGTATGGTGGATGCCAATTTCATCCTCGAGGAATTGGGCGGCTACTGCTTTAACCACCCGTTCGGCTGTTTCGCCGATGGAATCTGATACGACATAAACGATTTCTTTTCGGCTCAATTTACCCTCTCCCCGTATTCAAAAGTCAATAAGAAAAATGCTCAGCTGATAGAAGAGCATTCATTAAGATTAATGATAGGGCAAAGCCAGCAAATTTGCTATAGTTTTTGTAATTTTCCCATCATTTAGCGTTTTGTTTAGCTTTAAAAAATATTATTTTACAAAAAAATAAAACAGCCATCTCCGAAACCGATTGATTCCGGAGATGGCTGTTTTTCATGTAGGCTGTTTCCAAATCAATCCAGTGCGTCTACCGCATCGATCAATCCGAAGCCAGAATATTTGTCATAACCTGTTTTGAAAACATCTTCAGATGAAGACTGGATGATGTGCTTGACTTGTGCCGGCTTCAATTTGTCTTTGCCGTGCTTTGCAATGATGACGCCTGCAAGCCCAGCCACTTTTGGTGCAGCCATTGACGTGCCGGCTTTATAGCCGTATTTGCCGCCCGGAATGGTCGCATAAGACAAGTAGGAATTGTCGCGCCCTGTCTTTGTTACCGGATCGTAGTTCGGGCCCAAGTCGCCGCCCGGGGCCATTACGTCAATTTTGCCGACGCCGTAGTTCGAGTAATATGCCAAGTTCTTAGCCGCTCCGCCTGCTGAAACGCGGATCATCGTTTGGCTGCTCGGGCTTCTGTGCGTCGCACCGCCGTCGTCACCGGACATTTTGCCCGGGCTTGTGATATCGAGGCTGTTGTTGCCAGAAGAGCCGACAACTGTCACGCCTTGCTGGATCGCGTACTGGATGGCGCGGTTGAACAGGCGCATGTCCGCTGCAACATCACTTGTTTTTTGTTCCGGATCCTGCAGCCAGTCATAGCCGCCAAGCGACATGTTGACGACATCAACATTGTCATCTGCCGCAGTTCTTAAAGCTTCAGCAATGCTCGCTGTCGATGCTCCGCCAGTCGGCCCGAAGACGCGGTAAGCTGCCACTTTCAAGTCGGGCCCAACACCCATAGTCCGGCCGTTTGCTGCAATGGCTCCTGCTACGTGCGTTCCGTGGCTGTTTTCATCCATCGCATCCGGATAGCCCGGTACGAATGATTTTCCGTAGGCATAGTTGTCTTTTAAGTCCGGGTGGTTGTAATCAATGCCGGTATCAATGACTGCCACGACGATATCGTTGCCATCGACTGATTTCCCGGTTCCGCCCGGCAAGTCCCACGAAGCGCCGTTTTGCGTCACTTGCTTGATGTCCCATTGGTACGCATTGTAAAGATCGGCGCTGTCGCCAATCGCTTCCGTTGCGGCCGCTTCAGCTACTGCAGGCGCTTCCGGATAAATAACGCGTTCCGGATCTGCATCCAGAACTGCGGATGATTTTTGCACTTCAGCTAAAAAGTTCGGATTGGAAGAAGACACTTCCACCGCCCCAAGCTTCGCCAATTTGGTTTTCACTTTTCCGCCAGCATTTGCCAGTACATTTTCATAGCCGGTTGGCAAACTGTTCTGGTTTTTGAAGACGACAATATAATCTTCTTTTGATGCAGCGGTTTCTTCAGCGCTGACTGCGCTGCCTAAAAGTGATGCTGCCCCTAATGCGAATGCAAATGTTCCTGCTGCCAATTTCTTTTTCATCGGTTTTTGCTTCCCCCTTGTAATCGTTTCATTTTTCATTTTATTCAAAATATTGGTACTGGTCAATCTCATTTCCTTTTATTTTGAAGTGTGCCCCGTCATTCAAAGTCCGCAAAACGTCAATCGAGCAATAACTTTTAAATATTTCCGTTCTTTTCTTAACGTTTTTTTGCGCAGCGCTGTTTTCTCCCCCTTTTTGAAGTATCCAGATGCCTAACTGATCCATTGAAAAAATGAGCGGTTTGTCATGAGGAAATAAAAGGACAGCAATTGCCTCTATTGGCGATTGCTGTCCTGGTAGACGAAACCTTTTTAAGTTTCTTTCTTATTTCACAATTCCACTCAACACCATCAGCAAGTTTAAAACCAGATGCAGGCTATTGCCGGCAGGATGCTCCCGGATCGAACCGTGATGCCGCCGAAAAACAGGCCGCCAACTGAAAAAGCCAGGCAAATCGGCCACGAAAAGCCGAGTGAAAGATGCTGCAATCCGAATCCTACGCTGGTAAATGCGACGGCCCATTTTTCCCCCATCCCTTCAGCAAAACGGCTTAAAAGCACACCTCTCCAAATCAGCTCCTCGAGCAGTGCATTTGTCACGGAAAAAATGATGGCTAAAAGCCATATCTCTGCAAAAACAGCCCCATCGTTCATGTAAATGAAAGGGATAAAGACAGCCAAGTTGACGGCTAATGCTATGGCGAGAAAATGAGCAATGCTGACACGATGAAAACCGCTCCAAATAAAAGGGATGACCATCGTTTCTTTCCATGCCGGCTTTCTCCAGTAGTTTAGTAAAGGTCGGCGCAAAATGAGCGACAGCAGCCATAAAGGAAGCAGCACAAAAATCAAAGACATGCGGCTTAAAAAGACGTGCATTTCGGTTGATTGAATTTGCGGAATCCAGTGTGCAAGAGTATATAAATACAGTGAAAAGCCGGCGCTAAATACCGCCTGCACAGCGATGACCGTTTTTATCCGCTTATCGGAAAAGACGTAAAAAAAGAACGCAAAAACTCCCCAGATGATGAGCAAACCATTGTTGTGGGTTTGCAAAGAAATCAGAAGCACGGCGAAAAAAAACAGGCAGACACTATTGATCATGAATCGTTTATTTATATGGCTGCCTCCTGCCCGTTTTAAGCTTTCAACATAGAACTACTGGCGCAGATTCAACCGTTTCTCCCCGCAGCTTTTCAGTCCTCTATTTTAAAAAAGCCTTAAAAAATGTCCGGATTTTCAGTCGACAAGTCATTCATCCATCTGTCTGCTTATCGGGTATACTGAACTCATTATGTAGGAAGAAAAAAGAAAGAGGTGCAGTGCGATGGAAACTGTATCAACCGATGCCCGATCAGAAGCGATCAAGTCCTTCCAATCCACTATCCGCAAATGCGAAAATGCCGTGGCGCAAATGACGCAGAAAGGGTCGAATACCGCCTTATTGAAGAAACGGCTAAACGCTTTGGAAATTGGTTTAGCCATCCTGGAAAATGCTTGGTACCAAAAACGGCATCCCTATACATCAGGAAATCTGGCAGAAGCAAGGCAAGTCCTGAACGGCCTATTGCCTTCTATCGAACAAAGCTGCGCCAAGTCAAAACCGGGCAGTCCGCAGCACACGCTTCTCGAGAGAAGGCTGAAATCCTTGGACTTGGCAATTCAAGCGCTTGATGATTTTTTGAGCGATAAATAGTCAAGGCAGCTTGGAGATCCCTAAGTATTATGGAGAGGAAGAATTAGCGTCACTTGAAGTGAATCTCATTGGCTTCCAGCCATTCAGTCATCCGCTTTCTGGCGTACTTCTGCTCAAACCGATGCCAGCTTTCTTCCAAATTCAACACCAGAATTTGATCTTTAAATTGCCGAAAAGGTTTTTTGCCTTCGAGTGCCTTTATTAGCACTTCTTGGTTTGGCTGCTTTTGCTTTTCTGCAAATTGCTGCATCACTTCAAAAGCTTCAGCTGATGAAATCTGCGGAACCAGCACCAAATTACGGGCAGTTTCATCATCCCAATCTATTCCGGGTTCTCCAGTCAAAGATTCATCCGCGTCATACAGGATTTCTCCCGTCACACGGTCCAAAACAGCCTGCATTTCGTCGGTGTAGTACAAAAATTCCTCCGCCAATTTTTCGGTTAATTTCATAACGTTTCACCTCTCATAAACGATGACGTATAAGGCATTATTTCTTTCGTTAACTTTTGAAAACAAACTTTCTAAATTACACTTGCCGGCCGCATGCGAATTGCCGCTCTTCTGTTCGCTGCATACCTTAAACTTTGCATTCTCAAGCATAAATATTCGCTGCATTCTAGCTAAAACATTATTTCCGTTAATGAAGCCCTAAACCCAAAATCATTTAATCTTTACACTATATGGAATAAATTCGCCAGAAACGCTTTCTACACCTCTTTTAATATCAAAACAAAAGCATGTTAATTATCAATAAACCGTTTAAATTTGACAGAATATTAACTATTCGAGAAAATAAAAATGTGTTTGTTTAATCATTAAACAAAGAATGGGAGATGAGGAAATGGCTAAGCTAAATATCGGTATGGTCGGCTATAAATTCATGGGCAAGGCGCACAGCAACGCGTATCGCGCGTTGCCGATGTTTTTTCCGGACCGCATCAAGCCAAATATGAAAGTGATTTGCGGCCGAAATACCGAAGCTGTGTCAGCTGCGGCGGAACAATTCGGCTGGGCAGAACACACATCGGACTGGAAAGCGCTTGTTTCCCGGGAAGATATTGACTTGATCGACATCAACGCCCCGAGCAACGCCCATAAGGAAATTGCGGTTGCGGCAGCCACGGCTGGCAAACACCTATACTGCGAAAAACCGCTGGCACTGTCACTCCAGGATTCACGCGACATGCTGGAAGCGGCGGAAAATGCAGGCGTCAAGCATATGGTCGGCTTTAACTACCGCTTTGCGCCTGCTGTCATGCTGGCGAAGAAATTGATCGACGAAGGACGCTTAGGCGACATCTATCATTTCCGGGCCTGGTTTTTGCAGGACTGGCTGGTGGACCCGGACTTCCCTCTTGCCTGGCGCCTGCAAAAAGAAATTGCCGGTTCCGGTGCCCATGGCGATTTAGGGGCGCACCTGATAGACATGTCCCATTACCTCATCGCCGATATCACCGAAGTGATCGGCATGAGCGAAACCTTCATTAAAGAGCGTCCGCTGCCGGAAGAAACTGGCGGCTTATCGGCGACGAGCGGAAAAACGACTGAAACAGGTCCTGTCACGGTAGACGACGCCACTTTGTTCTTGGTGCGTTTTGGAAACGGCGCACTTGGCAGTTTTGAAGCGACCCGTTTTGCGACCGGCCACCGCAGCACCAACTCATTTGAAATCAACGGCTCCAAAGGCAGCGTTATTTTTGATTTTGAACGGATGAATGAGCTGCAAGTTTACTTCACCAACGATAAAGAAGATGTCCAAGGCTTCCGCCGCGTGCTGGCAACCGATCCGTCGCATGCCTATTCCGGTATTTGGTGGCCAGCCGGACATCCAATCGGCTATGAACATACATTCACGCATGCGTTCGTCGAATTTTTGGACGCGATCGAGCAAGACCGTCAGCCGGTCCCGAATTTCAACGACGGCGTCAAATGCCAGCAAGTGCTGGAAGCTGTAGAACAATCCATCAAGGAGAGAAAATGGATCGATGTCTCAAGCCTCTAAGAAACCTGAAACCGTTAGGAGCGATAGATTATGAAGAAAAAAGCATTGATTGTCCAAGGCGGTTGGGACGGCCATGAGCCGGAACAAGTCGCAAACATTTACAAGGATTTGCTGGCTGAAGAAAATTTCGACGTGGAAATATCCGATACGCTGGACGCTTACGCAGACCTTGAAAAATTGAAAGCGCTTCATCTGATTGTGCCGCACTGGACGATGGGCGACATCGATCCGCAATACGTGCGCAATGTCTCGGAAGCCGTCATCAGCGGCGTTGGGCTCGCCGGCAGCCACGGCGGCATGTGCGATTCATTCCGCAAGAACGTCGACTGGCAGTTCATGACCGGCGGCAACTGGGTGGCGCACCCTGGAAATGACGGCGTCGAATACATGGTCAACGTCAAACATTCTTCGAGTCCGATTTTGGAAGGATTGGATGATTTCAAAGTCGTCAGCGAACAATACTACTTGCACGTCGATCCGGCCGTTGAAGTGCTGGCCACTACACGCTTCCCCGTGGCAGATGGCCCGCATGTGTTGAACAAAGCCGTCGACATGCCGGTTGTCTGGACGAAGCGCTGGGGAGTCGGACGCGTATTTTACAATTCTTTAGGACACGTAGCGGATATCATAACGATGCCGGAAGTGTCGTTCATCATGAAAAAAGGATTTTTATGGGCAGCAGAAGGCAAAACGCTTTATGGGAATGCAACTAATCAAAACTATGCCGCTTCCGGGAATGCCCGGAACTATACAGGGATGGGCGATAGCCAATAAGGGAGGAACAAAATGAGCACATTCAAGATCGGCATCATCGGCTGCGGATACATAAGCTCCATTTACATGGAGAATATTCCGGCCTTCAACCATTTATCGCTTGTGGCCTGTGCGGATCTGGACTTGGAACGCGCCCGCTCACAAGCCGCACAATACGGAATTCCGAAAGCCTGCACCGTACAGGAATTGCTGGACGACTCGGAAATCGACCTGGTCATCAATTTAACGCTGCCAAATGTGCATGCGGAAGTCTGCCTTCAAGTGCTGGAAGCCGGCAAACATGTCTACGTCGAAAAACCGCTCGCCATCAGTTTGCAGGAAGCAAAACGTGTGCTGGACAAAGCAGAAGAAAAAGGTTTATTCGTCGGCAGCGCGCCGGATACGTTCCTTGGAGCCGGCATCCAAACCGCTCTGCAGCTGATCCAAAACGGTGACATCGGTGTTCCAATCGGTGCGTCGGCATTTGTCATCAGCCGCGGGCATGAGCATTGGCATCCGAATCCGGCTTTCTACTACGAGAAAGGCGGCGGCCCGCTGTTTGATATGGGCCCGTATTACTTAACCGCGTTGATTGCGCTGCTCGGCCCTATCACCCGCATTGCCGGAGCCGCACGCATCAGTTATCCGGAACGCACTGTCTTGAGCGAACCGAACGCTGGGCAAAAAATTACCGTGTCAACCGAAACCCATATTTCCGGAACGATCGATTTTGCATCCGGCGCCATCGGGACCCTTACTTCCAGTTTTGATGCATTCGGCGGTTCCACGCTTCCGCCGATCGAAATCTACGGCAGCGAAGGCACCTTGCTTGTCCCGGATCCGAATACATTCGGCGGACCGGTGCGGCTGCGCAAAAAAGACAATGAAGACTTTACCGACATTCCCCTCGTATCCAGTTTCCAGGACAACGCCCGCGGCATCGGCGTTGCAGATATGGCCCATGCCATCATGAGCGGCAAGCCGCACCGAGCAAACGGCCAGCTCGCTTATCATGTCTTGGAAGCGATGCATGGCTTTTTGAATTCATCTCGGGATAGTGCGTATTATCGGATGGAAAGCAGTTGTGCGAAGCCGGAAGCATTCTCGATTAGTGAGCGGGTTTTCAAGTAAGCAGCTTGGTTATTGATAGTTATTTAACATAAAAAAGAATGGCGAAATTCGTCCTTTCACGGATGAATTTCGCCATTCTTTTATTCGTTTTGTTTTTCCCCGGATTTTCTTTGGATATTTATGGCGAAAAACCTTCACCCTCAAAATAGAAAGTTTCCTCGAAGAGCTTCGTGAAAGGCGCTCTGTTTGACGTTCATGATATATTGTAAAAAAACATAAAAGGAGAGGCACTATGGCCAAATTCAAGCGGATCGGTAAGAATGCCCTTTTCGCCTTATCAGCCGTTTTCCTGCTCAGCGCCTGTGTACAGGAAGACGCCGAGCAGGAAACACTCGTCGCTTTAGGCGATTCCATCACTTACGGCGCCAATCTTGAAGACAGCGGCCAGTCGGCTTATCCGTATTTGATCGCGGAAGACGCTGGATTCGCAGTGCATAACCTTGCTGTATCCGGCTGGCAAACCGCAAGGGTCAAAGAAGCCCTTCGCGAAGACGAAGACTACCGCCAAAAGGTCAAAGACGCGGACGTGATTGCCATGACAATTGGCAGCAACGATTTGCTGGAGATCCTCCGGCTTGCTGAAACTTCCAGTGCAGGCGACCCGGAACAAGTGGAAGAAATACTGCGGCAAGAGCTTGGTAACAGCGTTGTCTTCGATGAAATCGGTGAACTCATTGAAGAGATCCAGTCACTGACAGACGCCCAAATCCTTCTTTATAACATTTACACCCCTTTTCCGCCTGGCAATTCCATGCACCAAATCGGTGAAGCTCTTCTGCCCCAAGTGAACGCCACATTCCAGGAAGTTACTGAAAGCTATGAGAATGTCTACCTGGTCGATGCCTATTCGGCTTACAATGGCAAACAGGAAGACTACATCATCCCCGGTGACATTCACCCGACAGAAGAAGGACAGGCTGTACTCGCTAAAATTGGGCTGGAGGCTATAAAAAACGATTAAAAAAGCATTGCGCAATTGGCAATGCTTTTTAATCCATCGTGATGACCACTTTCCCTTTAACTTGCCCTTCTCCAAAATACCTGAGAGCATCGGCAGCCTGGAACAATGGATAGCTTTTATCGATGACCGGTACAATTTTACCCCTTTCGAAAAGCTCTCTTATCACGTTTAAATCCTGTTGGTTTGGAAGATAGATGAGGATGCCCATCTTCTTTTTCGTCATTCGTGAAACCAATGGACCCAAAAACGCAAACTGAATAATTCGAGCCGTTGTGCCGCCAATGACGACATAGCGGCCATTCGGTTTTAAAGAGCGTTTACAGTCGAAAATCGAGCGATGGGCGACAACGTCCAAGATCAAGTCATACTGCAGGCCATTTTCAGTAAAGTTTTCTTTTGTATAATCAATGACATGGTCTGCACCAATCGAACCCAGCACAGCCAATTTCCCTGAATTGTCCACAGCGGTCACTTCCGCACCAAATGATTTTGCGATTTGCAGCGCAAACGTACCGACTCCCCCGCCGGCACCATTTACTAAAACTTTTTGACCTTTGCTTATCCTTCCTTTATAGCGGAGCCCTTGCAAAGCGAGGACTGCCGCTTGAGGAATAGCAGCTGCCTGTTCGTTTGTCATGTGTGCTGACTTCATCGCTAATGCATCTTCCCCCACACATACATACTCGGCAAAGCCGCCCCATCCGGCTCCTGAAATATCGCCAAATACCTCATCGCCCGGCAAAAATTGCTTTACATTTTTGCCCACCGCGATGACCTGCCCTGCAATGTCAGCGCCAAGTATTTGGTATTGGGGTGTGAAAATACCACCTAACCGGGTCAATAAAGGCTTCCCTCTTAAAAGATCCCAGTCCCATGAGTTTACGGATGCCGCACAGACTTTTATCAGCACTTCATTGTCATTAGGCGAAGGGTTTTTGACCTCTTTGAACCGGAGAACTTCGGGCAACCCGTATTTCGTTGCGACAAGTGCTTTCATTTTGCAACTCTCCTCTTTTAGTCGGGCACTAATAGACAGGTACAGTTGTTTTTTCATCCACGGGAACAACATCTGAATCATTAAAGCCTTTCAGGATGAGCCACACCGCTAAAGTCATTTCATAAACTGCGATCGGCAACGCCAACAGACCTCCAACTAATGATACTTGCTGGATGACGCCGAACAGGACCAGCAAGGCACAGATGAAAACAAGTACGGCACCCGCCATGCCTAAGTAGGTGATAGCCGCCGGCACAAGCTTTGATTTATAAAAGATGTAACTGTACATGATCGTATTGATGCCGAGGAAAAAAAGCGGCCCGAGCATGAAAGTCCAGTCGTGTATGGCAATCAAGGAAGTTCCGACAGCTTGAAATGAGGCGGCATCCGGAGCTCCCGCTGCTGCAAATTCACGGCTTACTGTCAAAAGAGCAAGCACACTGACTATTCCGATGGTGATGACAACCGCTTCTAGAAAACGGAAGCAAACGTGCCAAAGTGCGATGGTTTCATTGTACTTTCGCAAAATGGGAAACATCGTAGTCGCCGTACCAATGGCTGATACCACTAGAATCAGTTCCATCAGTGCGCCGAGCAGCACCTGGTTGGCGTGGCTAGAGCCTTCGATCAGATAATCAGGGCCATTCAGGATGGGATTGTATAAAAGAACCCCCACTATGGCGGAAACTGCTGCAAGAATAAACAAAACGCCAATAAGTTTCGCCGTTCTTTCAGTTGATTTCATTTTCCTCTTCCTTTCTATATGAACCGGCTACGGCCGTTCTGTGCAAAATACGCTGAGACAAGCGTCCTGTTGACCGCTTGTCATTCCCGTAAAACGATCCATGTTCCCGCTATCATGAAAAAACTTCTTAGACTTTTTATCGCCGCTGCTTCAGGAGCGAATAGCCGAGCCAAGCGATGCCAATTCCCATTGGCACTGCCATCAGCCTGTCCAACTCGTGCGGGAGCACCACGGCTCCCAAGGATGCCACAGCTCCGAAGGCGAATATGGCGGCACCCCAGCGCGACAGGACGCCTGCGCGGAATGTAGCGATGCCAAACACCACACCTCCGGATAAATACAATATCCCGCCCACCGGCCCGATTGCGGCAAGAACTCCCAGGTTGACTTCGCTGCCGGCTCCACTGAAAATTCCCAGGAACCCCTCTACAAATTTCGGGGCGTCGGCCGCCAACAGCGGTATGATCAAGGCTTCGGCAAAATTGAAGGAAGCTGAGAGCACCAGAAAGAGGCTAAACAGAAGAAAACCAGCAAGGCCCAGCCAACCTGCCTTTTCCGCTTGTTTTACGTAAATCCCTACCATGCCGAGCAGCCAGAAAAGGCACATGGCAAAAGTTAAATAGTGGACGTTAGTCCAGGCGCCGGACGTGACCGTCGAAAGAAGTTCAGGCGGGTGGATCATTTGGATGAGCACGTAAAGGAAGCCTGCTGCCATAGCCGATAACCCTGCCCCGCGGAAAAGAGCCAAAGCCGTTAAATTCCATTTTCCTTTTGCCTTAACCGCAGATTTTTGGTCAACGTCAGCCTGTATGTTTCCTTTATAAATTGGAAGCTGGTGATGTGTATTCATAATATGTTCGTCTCCTTTACGATTAATTTCAGTTGTTCTCTCTCGAGCTTTCCTGTTTAGGATTCATCTGAATGACTGAGATTAAAGGAAGGCCCAGATCGCGCACTTTCCTCAACAAACCATGCAAGGCTGCCTGATCCGCTACTGCACCGGAGAGAATGGTTGTTCCGTCGCTTTCGCGGATGAAGGAAAAGCCCTCAAACCAGTCGGCCCACCGGTCATTCAGGTGCCCTTTCAGGCGAATTTCATAAAGTTCTGGCGTCCCGTAGCCATTGTCTGCTTCTTTTTCCCCGTTCATTGTGCGCCTCCTTTTCTCTTCTTGGAGTTGCGGCTCTGCGTCGCAGGTGTGCTCCTTACTTAATCCAAAGATACACGTGCATGTGGTGAGAGCACATCACCATATGTGGTGATTTATCATATAAAAAGAGTAAATTTAAAAACAAAAAAACTGCACCGGAATTGCTAGACTGGTGTCTAACAATTCCGGTGCAGTTCAAATCCGCTTGGATCGGAAGGGTGGTATATTCTTCAAAACAATCCGACTTCCTCCGCCCGGCGTATGGCTGCCCGGCGGCTGTTTACTTCAAGTTTGCTGTAAATGTTCTTGGTATGGGTCCGCAGCGTGTTTAGAGAGATATTCAGCTCCTGGGCAATGTCCGGACCGCTCATGTCGGTTCGAAGCAGCCTCAGCACGTCAAGTTCCCGTTCACTCAGCTGTTCGCTTATATTCTGTTTAACAGGCACATTAGGTTTTGTCTGGCCAAAAGCGGTTAACAGGCGACGGACATAGTGCGAGGCAATCTTCTTTTTTAGGGCAGCTTCAAGCAAAGCCGCCATAGGTGGCCCTTCATCCACAAAGACGCGGACATATCCTTCCGGTTCTGCCAGGGACAACGCTCGCTGCAGCGGCACAAGTCCGGCAGAGACGCCGCTTTCCAGCTGATCGGCATGCGCCTTCACAATCAGGATTTCAATAACGCTCCCCATCCTTTCGCCTTCTTCTGCAGCTTTGAGGAGGCGATTCAGAAATTCTCTTGCCTCAGAAAAGGAACGGTGGTCGGCAAGGCCATTTCCATAGCGGACCAAAAGCACTCGGATCATGGTGATATGCTCAAATTCACGCAAGTAGCTAAGGCTGTTGTCGACGGATAGGCCCTCCTCCCGCATCCAATCGAAAGCGTCGTCCAGCCGTCCTTGCTTAAGCCATACCCTTGTCTTCAACGCCGCAATGGGTCGGACGTTCGGGAAAAAGTCACTGACATACAGCTGTTCTGCTTCTGCGTAAAGTTTGAGCGCAGCGTCGAGATCTCCTTGAGCTTCCTTTATGCGGGCTATAGCGACGCGAGAGCGGTATTGGTTTTGCGGGAACCCGGTACGCTCACCTTGTTCCTTGCTTTTCATTAAATGCTGCAAGGCTTTTGGCAAATCGTTGGATTCCCGGCAAAGCTCGCTCATTCCCACCCACATATCTGCCGTTCCCCGCATGGCAGGTTCGCTCTGTTCCGCCGCTAACTGCAAACCCCGTTCGTAGATGTGCATCGCCTGGCGAAGCCGGCCTTGGGCAATCCGGATATCAGCCAAAGCGATCGATCCACCGACTACGTCTGATAGATTGCCGGCCAGCTGTAAATTTGCCATGCCATCGAAATAGGTATGGTATGCCGTCTCGAGTTCCCCGCTTGTCCAGTAGGCAAGCCCCAAAAGTCCGGCTGCCGCTCCCCGCCGGAGATGATCCGTTTCGGGGACAAGGCCGAGAACCCGCCGGGCGTTTTTCATGGCAGCGGATATGTTCCCCTGCGCCAAAGCATTTGCGGCACGGTAAAGGGAAATTGAGCTTAGGAGCCCGCGAAATTCTTCTTTGTCTACGACGACCATGCCCTCCAAAAAAGATTCGGTTGTTTCATGCACGTCAGCCATTTCCAGCCACCGTTCAGCGTCCTGCAACCGCTCCTCTACTGTCGCGATCTCACCGGCCGACAATAACGCCCAGGCATAAATTACACTAAGGACCGGCCGATGCCGGACAAGCTCATCGGGAATTGCTTTCAACCAGCCGAGCATCGCCGCTTCCTGACGATTCCTGCGCATATCTGCCCAAGCCAGCTCAATCAAGCTTGCAGCACGCGCAAAATCTTCGGCGGCAAGTGCATGGCGAATCGCTTCAGCTGAAAAGCTGTGTTTTTCATACCATGTGCTCGCGCTCAAATGTAGATCAGCTAACTGGTCCCGCTGCTCCTCCTTCAAATACGCATAGAGAACTTCGGCAAAAAGGTGATGATAGCGATACCATTGGCGAGTTTCATCCATCGGAACAACGAAAAAGTTGCCCTGTTCCAACACCTCCAACTGAACGGTCCCATCCTGCCGGCCCGTGACGGCATCGCAAAGCGGCCCGTTTAACCGGTCAAGAATTGAGGTCTGAAGCAAAAAGGCCCGGACGTGGTTTGGCTGCAGCTGCAGGACCTCTTCGACCAGATAGTCCACGATATACCGATTGTCTCCGGCGAATGCCTGGATAAACGCAGGTATGTCACTGCGCCCTTGCATCGAGAGTGCTGCCAGCTGAAGTCCGGTTATCCAGCCTTCGGTACGGGACTCCAGTGCCGTAATTTCATCAGCTGTGAGGTCCAAGCGCATCATCCCTTTGAGGAACAAAGCTGTTTCATCGGGTGTAAAGCGCAGATCGGCGGCACGCAACTCGTTCAGCTGCCCTCGGGCACGCATCCTCGCCAAGGGCAACGGTGGGTTTTCACGTGTGGCGATGGCCAAATGCATCTGTGGCGGAAGGTGCTCGAGCAGGAAGCTGAGAGCCTCATTTATTTCTTTGGAATCAACCACATGGAAATCGTCAAGGACAAGGATGAATTTGAACGGAATGGCCGAGATGTCATTGATCAGAGCCGTCAGAACCGATTCGATTGGCGGTGGCTGCTGGGACTTCAGCAGATTCACCACGCCGGTTCCAAGGTCTTCTTTAATCGTCTGCAATGTCGCAACAAAGTAAGACAAGAAGCGTACAGGGTCACTATCCCCTTTATCCAGCGACAACCATGCGACTCGCCGGCCGCAATCCGCTGCCCATTCGCTAATCAGCGCCGTCTTGCCAAATCCGGCAGAGGCGGCGATAAGCGTCAGTTTGCGATCCAATCCGGCATTGAGGCGTTCAATCAGGCGTGGCCGCTGGACACTGTTTGGCCGTGGCTGTGGAATGTAGAGTTTGGTCGATAAAATCGGAATATTCATAAAACTATTTTACCATGAAAATATTCTTCCTCACATCAAGATTTTTCCTTTAAACGGTTACACGAATTATTATGAGAATTTCTTGAACAAAAATACACGTGCTAAAAATCAAAAACGATTGACCAAGCTGGTGTAGTCTATGATTGATGTCATGCTAAAAAGTGTCTCGTCAGACCTGGAG
The DNA here is from genome assembly GCF_900099655.1 of Planococcus glaciei. Classification (GTDB taxonomy): domain Bacteria; phylum Bacillota; class Bacilli; order Bacillales_A; family Planococcaceae; genus Planococcus; species Planococcus glaciei. The sequence goes on along the minus strand of NZ_FNDC01000008.1, from coordinate 4,357 downwards.
ACGCACTTAAATCAAAAAACTGTATTGAAAAAGCCGTTCTTTTAGAGAACGACCTTGTTGACTTTCATGAAGAATTTTATCGATGCAGAAATGGCAAAAAGGGTTGTATGGCTGATTCAGCATCCAAACATATGTATTCACAGTTCATGAAGAAATGGAGGAAAAACACAGAAAGTATACGGAGGAGCAGAGTCAGAAAGAGATTTAAGATTTATGCATTGGAACATCTATGGTTAACCTCAAACATGAGTTCCTTGTATTTCACATTATACCAGCGGTTCTCAAATTTCCCCTGTAAATACCTTAATTATGACAAGTTGTCATTTACCATAAAAATGCATGAGGAATCCGCTTTATTGCAAGCTTGATTAGATTCTTCATGCATTTTTATTGTATATCTTGAATTGTGTTAAGCATAGGATGGCTTTTTTTATTTTTATTTGAGATAGTTACGGTAACCAGGATTGATACGTGAGCGGTCGATATTATGGACAATGGTGACATCCCACTCCTCGTCCTCCCAGTACCCGCCGATCAGCGGAGAGATGATTTCCTTCCACATGATCGGCAAATCTTCCTCCACATAGGCGAGCGCCTTTTCGGCGATCACTTCGCGCTTCTCCATGTCGAATCCGCCCACCGGAAACATCCGGTCATACCCTTCGCCCGTCTCGCGGTCGTAAAGAGCGATGATGAGCGTCCCTTCCTGTTCACTGACCCGTATCCGGTATTTCTCGCCATGTTTGTTCACGTCCCACAGCCCTTTTTCGGTCAGCTCCTCCATCCAGTCCTTGAAGGTCTCTTCGCCCTATAAGTCGGTAAACCAATTATCCATGTCGTCTGCCCCTTTCTGAGAGTTTATTTTATAAGTGAATTTTATCTTATTAACGGGAACTCGCTGGAGTTCCCTGGCACTTTGCATATCACTCATTTAACCAGTCTTCTGTCTTCCTTGAAAAGAATTCAATTTAATTATTTTAGGGCAGGGAAATAATTCTCTTCATAATTTATTAGATTGATTTTCAATTCATTTTAAAAACTGAATCTTCATTCGATTATTTTTTTCTAGCTCAAGTAGTAACTTTCAAGTTACTACTTGAAAATCCTAGTACAATTAGACACTGCGATGTGGACTATCTTATTCTTATATTTCTTCAGGACTTTTAGAATAGTATTCTCTTGCTTTCACTGATATTTCTAGAGCCTAATTATGTGCAGCTTTGTCATTTTTTAATACGCTAAGTGATTCTCTATCAGTTATTTGTCAGAAAATCACCTCCGTGTTGTTTGAGCAAGTGAGTATTGCGGAACGAAAAAGCCACGTGTGCGGAGATTTGAGCCATCAATTGCGGAGAATGTGTCCAGTAAATGCATAGAAGAGAGCCACTGGCTAAATTTTACCGGTGACTCTCTTTTGGTATATGGTCAACGAGGCGCGACTAAACTATGGCGTTCACGCATTGAGATTTTGCCATCGATCAATATGTTATAGGAATCATGGACAATCCGGTCGAGAATTGCATCCGCCACCTGGGCTTGTCCAAGTTTGGAATGCCACCCTTCGGGTGAGAACTGCGAACAGAAGATGGTAGAAGTCCGTTTGAGTCTCGCATCGATAATTTCTAAAACATGAAGTACTTGGTCTTGCGACAACTCACTCAGGAGCCATTCATCCAGTATCAATAAATCAATGGATCTATATTTTTGAATCAATTTTCGAAAACTTCCGTCTGCCTCATGTTTCGCAACGGCGAGTTCATCCAATAATTCGGGCAAGCGGATATATTTCACCTTGTAGAATTGCCGGCAGGCTTGAATGCCGAAGGCATTTGATAACCACGTCTTCCCGTTGCCTGAAGCACCCATAAGGATAATGTTATGATGCTTCTGAAGATAGGTGCCGGACGCCAACTCTAAGATTAACTGCTTATCCAACTTACGGTCAGCGTGGTACTCGATCAGTTCCACCGATGCGCTCGAGTCATCAAACGTCGCCTGTTTAATCAGTCGGTCCAGTTTATTCGACCTCCTGCGATCATATTCCGTATCCACCAATAGGTTAAAACGATCATCAAAATCCATACCCTGGAAGTCTTTATTTTCATTCTGCAGTTGATATAAGTCCGCCATTCCACTCATCTTCATGTCCATTAATTTTCGTAAGGTTTCTTGATTGATCATTTTTTATCCCTCCCAAAATAGGTAGCGCCTCTGGTAAAACCATAGTCCTCTGTCTGCGGTTCCCGCACGAGTTGTTTGTCCGCTTGCTTTTTCTTCTGCCTCGCTAAGATGCTTTTTAGCACGGCAACGGTTGGATGTGAGGATATCTCCAGTAACGTTTTGGTCGCTGCCTCAAGCTCTGTGCTTGTTCTTTTAGAAGCCGTATTTCTCAATCCATTCAATATATTCAACGCTTTCTTTTCGACATTCGTTTTTAGGATATGGTCAACCAGACGTTCCATATTTGGTCCGATCTCCTTCGCCCATTTTCGGTTATTTTCTGGGTTATGATCGAGATAACGCCGGTGGTGATCCGGCATGTGATCCAGGTTTGTGGCATATGAATCTTCCGATTTCCGTTTGCGTGGGTGGGATGCAATGCGCACATCTTTAAAGTACAATTCAATTACATCCGCAGTGATTCGAACATCGACATCCTCGCGGACGTATTCATAAGGAACGGAATAGAACTTATAGTCCACTTGAACACGGTAGTTCGGTTGGACTTTGGCAGTTGCCCATTCCGTCATCTTGAACCGTGTTGGGGGCAGAGGGTGAAGGTGGCTCTTCTCCTCTTCTTCAAACACTTTGAATCTAGAACCCTCGCGCTTTTGAAAGTCCATCGTATTGATTTCTTCCAGCTTTTCAAAGATTCGCGCATTCAAATCCTCAAGATGAAAACATTGGTAGTTTCGTAAAGACGCGATGATCTGTCTTGAAATGTATCCAACAGTTCCTTCTACACTCGCTTTATCTTTCGGCTTTCGGACGCGACTAGGCACGACAACTGCCCGATAGTAATCAGCTAATTCCCGGTAAGCTTCATTAATTATTGGATCGCCCCGAAGGGGCTTCGTCACGCCCGTCTTTAAGTTGTCAGGGACCAAAACCTCGGCAACACCGCCGAAATATTCGAATGCATGAATATGGGCGCGCAGCCAAGAAGTTGATTTCATATCTAGAAATGCCTCTACATAACTCAACTGGCTGTAGGGAAGAGTTGCGATGAACACATACGCTGGTATAATTTCGCCGGTCGTATTATCCATGATTTTAAGCGTCGTTCCTGCCCAGTCTACTTCTAGGATCTCGCCTGGTTTTCTTCTGATGGGCATGGTCAGTTTATGCTTCTTTGCGAAGTTTCCGTATTTTTCAGCGAATGTCCGATAGGCATAAGGGACTTTTCCATCTTCTCTGGCTGCACTTGCGTATTCATTGTGCAGAAGCGTCAAATTGACGTTTTTCTTTTGAAGTTCTTTGTGAACCCACTCGAAATCAACAGGACAATAACCCTTTTCAATCGCTTGTTTCTCAGGAATTAGATAAGTCCCAAGCCATTGATTATTCATGGAATCCTCCAACTCTCTGATCCCTCTTTCTTTAGCCCGTTGGACAACTTCAGCAATCGTATTTCGCGAGTGTCCGGTACTGGAACTGATTGTCCTCTGGCTAATGCCATCGAACTCCATCCCCAGAATTTTTCGATAATTAACCATAAAAAAAACTCCTTCTACACAAGTGTCATGCTTTTAAGCACGCCCCTTAAGTATACCGGAGGTATTTATCGTGAAAACGTATTTGTGGCTCTCTACTCCGCAAAAGCTGGCTCTATCTTCCGCAATTGATGGTTTAAGTTTACGCATAAGTGGCTCATTCATTATGCAATATTCAAGCAAGTCTGTAGTACTTTAACTCTCGGGTGGCTTAAGCCTAATTAAATTTTAACATCTAAGCTTTATTTTTAACAGATAATTCAGAATATATTAAGTTTTGTAACTATATTGTAAACGCTAAACTAGAGAGAGCAATTTATCACAATTAAGATAGAGCAGGTTTCCACAAATAAGATTGACCAATTTCCCTACAAATATGACACTTTTAATAGGCTGCGACTAGTTTATTGAAAGTGAGGAAATTGGAGTGAACAGATTTATGAAATATGTAGAAGTTCGTAAGCTGCAGGCAGAAGGGTTCTCCATTAACTCGATTGCGAAGAAGCTGAACATGTCGAGGAATACCGTAAAAGAATATATCGGGATGGCGCCGGAGGAGTTTGAAGACTTTCTTATTTCGTTGCGCAACCGGTCCAAGAAGCTGGATCCCTTTCGGGATCACATCCTCCAGTGGCTACATGAGC
>NZ_FNDC01000006.1:1946-198901 GCF_900099655.1 Planococcus glaciei | reverse complement strand
TAGCTAATGCGCCGCGGGCCCATCCTGCAGTGACAGCCGAAACCGTCTTTCCGTTGGGTCCCAGGAGGGACCCAAAACTATTCGGTATTAGCACCGGTTTCCCGGAGTTATCCCGATCTGCAGGGCAGGTTGCCCACGTGTTACTCACCCGTCCGCCGCTAAACCAGAAGGAGCAAGCTCCTCTGGTTCCGCTCGACTTGCATGTATTAGGCACGCCGCCAGCGTTCGTCCTGAGCCAGGATCAAACTCTCCATTATAGAGTAGTTGATTGCTCAAATACTTGCTGGCGTCTCGCCACCCCGAAAGGTGCGCGAGTCGCTTGATCTGCACAAGGCTGATCAGTAGTTCTGCTCGGATCGCTTTGCGACGATCCTCGCATAAAATTTGTTTCGGCGTCGGAACGCCTCAACAATTTTTGTTGACATTTTGCTGTTCAGTTTTCAAGGTTCATGTTTTGTGCGCCGCTCATTTGCGACTTTATTAATATATCCTACTTGAGATTCGAAGTCAATACTATTTTAAAATATTTTTTCGCGTCGTCTTAAGGACATGTATAAATATAAACCGCCCAGCGGATAAAATCAACCCTTTTTCTTAAAAAAGATTGATTTTATTTTTTGGTAGTCGGCAACAAACAAGATAATCCCCGCCAACACTACACTTCCGCCGATAATCTGACTAGCGCTCAAGGTCTCTCCAAGTATGTAATAGGCCAGTATTGCCGCCCCTACCGGCTCAAAAAGAATGGCAATGGAAATCACATTCGTGCTTACCCACTTAAGCGACCAGTTAAATAATGTGTGCCCGAGAAGGTTTGGAATGATAGCCAATAGCAAGAACCACATCCACTCGCTAGCCGGATAAGGCCCAAAAGACTCTCCCTTAAATATGATATAGAAGAATAATGTTATTGTGCTGACTCCATAAACTACAAATGTATAGGTAATTAACGAAAGCCTCTTTCGAACATCCTGGCCAAAAAGTAGATAGCCGGTAATCAGTGCACAAGCAATTAAAGCTAATACATCTCCATATAAAGCGGTTCCGCTTATTCGGAAATCCCCGTAACCGATCAATACGCTCCCCAGCACTGCAATCATTCCAGAAATTAAGGTCTTGAGGGAAATATGCTCTTTGAAAAAGAGATACGTACCTACAAAAGCGAATAGCGGCTGCAGTGTAACGAGAACCGTTGAACTTGCCACAGACGTGTAATTCAAAGATTCAAACCAAAGAATAAAATGAAACGCCAAGAAAATTCCTGCGACTGAAGTAAAAATCCAGTCTCTTTTGCTTAGCTTCTTGATTTCGTGGGTATATTTCATAAAGAAGATTGGACTCATGATCAAAATCGAGAACAGCATGCGGTAAAATGCTGTGACTCCCGAATCAGCAGTCGTCATTTTCACAAAGATTGCAGAAAGTGCAACTGAGAAAACACCGACTATAATCGGGATAAAAGGATGGACCATTGGCTTTTCCATAAAGATGCCTCTCTTTCTTTCGGACTTCCGTTTCAACTGTACATATTTTCACACTTCTAATAGTGTGACATGTCCAATCTTCTTTATCAATACTCGAAACGAAAGGAGGCCAAACTTATGGACTTTTTTTCTGCCCTTGAAATTTCATCACTCGAAACTTTTTTGAAATTATTTTTAGCCGCTATCTTAAGTTTAGTAATCGGGTTGGAAAGGGAATTAAAAAGAAAGCCAGTGGGTTTAAAGACAAGCATTGTGATTGCCACGTTCAGTTGCCTGCTGACGATTATCTCTATTGAGTCTGCATATATCGCTGAAGGCAGCGAATACGCCAATGTGAATATCACAATGGATCCCCTCCGCTTAGCTGCACAAATCGTTTCCGGCATCGGTTTTCTTGGAGCAGGCGTCATTTTGAAACGCGGCAATGATTCAATCTCCGGGTTGACGACTGCTGCGATGATTTGGGGAGCTGGAGGAATTGGGATTGGGGTCGCAGCTGGATTCTATATTGAAGCTGCCGTTTCTGTACTAATCATTTTAATCGGCATTGAAGTCATCCCTCCCCTTCTCTTTAAACTCGGCCCCAAAAGACTGCGGATGGTAGAGGCAAATATCCGGGTGGTCACGTCCGAACAAAACGCAATTCCTGCCATAGTGGATGAGATAAAAGCAATCGGAGTGGTAATCGAAGCTCTTTCCATTTATGATCATCAGGAAAAAGAGGATCTGAGCCAGCACAAATTATCCATTCGCGCTTCTTTTCTTCAGGAGAAAGAAACGATCGTCCTTTATCAGGAGATTGGCAAGATCCCGTATGTTGAACACATTGAAATTGAATTGATTAGTTGAGGAGGAATTTGAATGGGAGAATTTTTTACATTGCTTAAAGGAGGCAACAAGCCATCCTTATACGCAGCCATTACGAACACGTTTATCGCAATTATGAAAGGTGTGGCCTTCTTCTTTACCGGCAACGTGGCAATGTTTGCAGAAACCATGCACTCGATCGGCGATGCAGCAAACCAATTTTTCGTCTTTATCGGATCAGCATTATCCAAAAAAGCACCGACCAAGCGTTTTCCTAATGGGTTCGGCCGGCTGCTGAATATCGTACTGCTTGGCGCTGTTTTAATTGTCGGCATTATGGCATACGAAACAATTATTGAAGGCTGGCACCAATTGACTCACCCAGTCGAAGCCGAAGGATTTATCATCAGCGTTGTCGTTCTCTCAATTGCTATCATCTTAGAAACTTTTGTTCTATATAAGGCTGGAAAAGAAATTCTTCATGAAGCCGGTGTTAAGGGAGGCGCAATGGCTCCGTTAACAACCAGTTTTGCTCATATGAACCGGGCAAAACCAGCAACGAAGCTCGTATTCATGGAAGACTTAGTCGCGACTTCCGGCGGCGTGCTTGCATTGATCGCTGTATTGATCGCCCATTACACCGGATTCCTTGCGATTGAAGGAGCTGCATCAATTGCCATCGGATTAATGATGTTTTACGTAGTCACCAAAGTATTTCTTGAAAATGCTCGCGGTGCCATCGGAGAAACCGATGAACAAATGGTCAATCATATCGCTCACTTGCTGAGCGAACACCCTGATGTAAGAGATATCCGCAAACTTGAAGTGATCAAGGAAGGCGAATTCCTACATGTGGAAACGAAAGTCGAGGTTAACCCTTCCCTCAATGTGACCGAAGCTGACCTGCTTCAAGATCGTTTGGCTGAACTGATTCTAAGTCAGCCAAGTGTCGATGATGTCATTGTATCGTTGGATGCAGATGACGGAGTCAAACACTGGACGCATGTAAGCAAAAAGCCTGAAACAATTGCCAACCTTTCTAAACAATAAAAAAAGCTTGAGCGCTGTTAAAATGCGCTCAAGCTTTTTTCTATATTATAAAGAGGCTTGCAAAATTTCTTTTACATCTTCATCTTTCAGTTTCGTGAAGTTGCCGAATTCTCCGTAAACCATTGCTTTTTCAACCATTACATCGATTTTCGAATCATCGATATCATAGTAGTTTAAGCGCGTCGGCGCTCCAAGAGAGGTCCAGAACTCCTGCAGACGGTCGATTCCCTCGAATGCCGTTTCTTCCTCTGTCTTGCCATCCGGATTCACGTCAAAGACGCGTACTGCCATCTGGGCGAAGCGTGAAGGGTTCACTTTGACATTATGGCGCATCCACTGCGGGAAGAGAATGGCGAGTCCGCCTGCATGCGGAATATCGTAGACCGCTGACACCGCGTGTTCGATATTGTGAGTCGCCCAGTCGCCGTTATACCCCATCTGAAGGAAGTTATTCAAGCCCATTGTCCCAGCAAATAGAATCGTTTCGCGGTGCTCATAGCTCTGCAGATCTTCCAATAATTTTGGTGCCGTCTCCATTACTGCTTTTAAGACTCCTTCACACATGCGGTCTTGCACCGGTGTGTTTGTTGCATTATTAAAATATTGTTCGAAAATATGAGACATCATGTCTACAATTCCGTAAACTGTGTGGTTTTTAGGAACCGACATGGTGTAAGTAGGATCCAAAATCGAGAATTTCGGGAATGACAGCGGGCTGCCCCAGCCGTACTTTTCCTGTGTTTCTTCATTAGTGATAACCGAACCCGAGTTCATCTCAGAACCGGTTGCAGCCAAAGTTAAAACAGTACCGAAGGGCAATGCACTTTCCGGCTTGGCTTTGCGGGAAACAAAGTCCCATGCATCTCCCTCATATGTAGCTCCGCAAGCAATCAGTTTCGCGCAGTCAATGACCGATCCACCGCCTACTGCTAATAGCATTTCAATGCCTTCTTTTTTACAAATTTCGATGCCGCGTCTAGCTGTTGAAATGCGCGGGTTTGGTTCTACTCCTGCCAATTCGAAAACTTCCAGGTTCGCTTCACCAAGGGCCTGCATCACTTCATCGTATAAACCGTTCTTTTTGATGCTGCCTCCGCCGTATACAACCAAAACTTTCTTGCCGAATTTCGGCAATTCTTTTTTAACTGCCTCCAACTGGCCTTTACCGAATATTAACTTCACCGGGTTGTAAAATGAAAATGCATTCATCTAATCAGCCTCCTTTTCTTCTCCTATTATGGATTTTCTGTATAAAAAACGCAAAAAATTTAAACCAAAAAGCCGCTCGGAATATTTCCCGAGCGGCTTTTCCTTAAATGCTTATACCCATCCACGGAAGCGGGCAGCTTCAGCAGTTCTGCGTGCTCCTACCATATAGGCAGCAAGGCGCATATCGATATTGCGTGTAGTCGCAACATTGTAGACATTTTCAAAAGCGTCTACTAGTTTTTTCGTCAATTTCTCATCCACTTCTTCTTGAGTCCAGTAGTAACCTTGGTTGTTCTGTACCCATTCAAAGTAAGAAACGGTAACACCGCCGGCACTTGCCAGTACGTCAGGGACCAAAAGAATGCCACGTTCAGTTAAAATCTTTGTCGCTTCTGAAGTTGTCGGGCCATTTGCCGCTTCAACTACGATGGAAGCTTTGATATTAGGTGCGTTATCCGCTGTAATTTGGTTAGAAATTGCAGCAGGGACGATGATGTCGCAGTCCAATTCAAACAATTCTTTATTGGTGATCGTGTTATCAAACAAGGTAGTCACTGTTCCGAAACTGTCGCGGCGGTCAAGCAAGTACTCAACATCCAACCCATCCGGGTCGTGAAGTGCGCCATAAGCGTCTGAGATTCCGACAATCTTAGCACCTTGATCATGCAAGAATTTAGCTAAGAAACTGCCGGCATTCCCGAAACCTTGAATGACAACTCGGGCGCCTTTCATTTCCAAACCACGTTTTTTAGCAGCTTCATTAAGAACAATGGTTACACCTTGAGCAGTTGCTTTGTCCCGGCCTTGAGAGCCCCCAAGAACAATCGGTTTTCCGGTAATAAATCCAGGTGAATTGAATTCATCAATTTTGCTGTATTCATCGAACATCCAAGCCATGATTTGAGAGTTTGTGAAAACGTCTGGAGCCGGAATATCTTTGTTCGGCCCAACGATTTGGCTGATCGCGCGAACATAGCCGCGGCTCAGTTTCTCAATTTCATGCATAGACATTTCACGTGGGTCACAAATAATGCCGCCTTTACCGCCGCCATATGGCAAATCTACGATACCGCATTTTAGCGTCATCCACATAGACAAAGCCATCACTTCTTCACGGTTTACTTCAGGGTGGAAACGGACTCCCCCTTTGGTCGGTCCGACAGCGTCGTTATGCTGCGCACGGAATCCAGTAAACACTTTTGTTTTCCCATCATCCATACGTACGGGAATACGAACTTCCATAATTCTCATTGGTTCTTTCAGAAGTTCGTACATAGCTTCTTCGTATCCGAGTTTATCCAATGCAGTTTTGATAACGTTCTGTGTTGACGTCAACAAATTCAGGTTTTCAGCCATTGTTTTAATTCGCCTCTTTATATCATAGTAATTACTCCGCAACTAGTGTAACATAATTCACTTTGCATGTGTCAGGAACATCTTATTTTGAAAAGACTTTTTGGATGCGCTCAATTGCCCAGTCCAGATCTTCTTTTGCAATAATAAGCGGCGGTGCAAAACGGATTACTGTATCATGCGTTTCTTTGCACAATAACCCCAATTCTTTTAACTGTTCGCAATATGGACGTGCCTCTTCCGTAAGCTCCATTCCAATGAACAATCCGCGTCCACGAACTTCTTTAATAGAAGGATGGTCAATTTCACGCAATTTGCCCATGAAATAGTCGCCCAGTTCCAAAGAGCGGTCAGCCAGTTTCTCGTCCTGCAATACTTCCATCGATGCAATGGATACTGCACAAGCAAGCGGATTGCCGCCAAATGTCGAACCGTGGGAACCCGGGTTAAAGACACCAAGAATTTCGTGGTCAGCTACAACACAAGAAATCGGGAATACGCCGCCGCCAAGTGCTTTACCGAGTATGTACATGTCCGGGTTTACATCTTCCCATTCACAGGCGAACATTTTGCCGGTACGCGCTAGGCCGCATTGAATTTCATCCGCAATAAACAAGACATTGTTTTCGCGGCAAAGTTCTCTTGCAGCTTTCAAGAATCCTTCTTCCGGCATAATGATTCCAGCTTCACCTTGGATTGGCTCAATCAGGAATGCAGCGGTGTTCGGCGTGATGGCATTTTTCAAGGCTTCCAAATCGCCGAAAGGAATTAAGTTGATGCCTGGAAGCATCGGTCCGAAGCCTCTGCGGTATTCAGGATCAGATGATAAGGAAACAGCCGTCATTGTACGGCCATGGAAGTTTCCGTTGCACGCAATGATTTCCGCTTTGTTTTCTTCAACGCCTTTAACGTCATATGCCCAACGGCGAGCCGCTTTGAAAGCGGTTTCTACAGCTTCAGCACCTGTATTCATTGGCAATGCCATTTCTTTGCCGGAGATTTTGCAGATCATTTCATACCATGGCGCCAGCATATCGTTATGGAATGCACGAGAAGTCAACGTCACGCGGTCAGCTTGGTCTTTTAATGCCTGAATAATTTTCGGATGGCGATGCCCTTGGTTCACTGCAGAGTAAGCAGACAACATATCCATAAATTTATTGCCTTCTGGATCTGTTACCCACACGCCCTCTGCTTCCGTGATAACAATCGGAAGTGGATGGTAGTTGTTAGCCCCGTACTTTTCAGTCGTTTGAATAATTTCTTGTGTTTTTGTCATGTTATTTCCTCCTTTTTTAAAAAAGGCAGACTTATCGTCTGCCTTGATTATGAATTATTATAACATTTAATGAATTATTATAACATCTCTGAAGTTGTTTTTGCTTGCATGTGAAGTGTCAGGTAATCCGGTCCGCCTGCTTTTGAGTCAGTTCCAGACATGTTGAATCCACCGAATGGCTGGTATCCAACGATAGCGCCTGTGCATCCGCGGTTGAAGTACAGGTTTCCGACATGGAAATCTTCGCGTGCCTGCTCCAAATGTTCACGGTTGTTTGTAATAACCGCTCCAGTCAAACCGTATTCAGTGTTGTTGGCAATTTCGATTGCTTCAGTAAAGTCTTTGGCTTTTGAAATACCGATGACCGGGCCAAAAATTTCTTCTTGCATGATGCGTGAGTTCGGATCAAGGTCAGCGAAAATTGTCGGGTTCACAAAATAACCTGTAGAGTCATCTCCAGTACCACCGGCAACTAGACGGCCTTCTTCTTTTCCGATTTCAATGTAGTCTGTGATTTTTTTGAAAGCAGCTGAGTCAATAACCGGTCCCATAAAATTGTTTTGGTCAACAGGGTTTCCGACTGTCAATTCGCCCGTTAATTCGATGACACGATCTACTACTTGGTCGTATACGTCTTCAACGATGACAGCGCGTGAAGCTGCTGAACATTTTTGTCCACTGAAGCTGAATGCAGATTTCACGATGGATTGTGCAGCAAGTTCAAGGTCCGCTTCTTTATCTACGACCATTGTATCTTTTCCGCCCATTTCAGCGATTAAACGTTTCATCCAGATTTGCCCTTCGTTTACTTTAGAAGAACGTTCTGCGATGCGAAGTCCGACAGCACGTGAACCCGTGAATGAGATAAAGCGAGTTTGTGGGTGGTCTACCAAGTAATCCCCTACTTCTCCGCCAGGTCCTGGAATATAGTTGACGACGCCTGCTGGCATGCCCGCTTCTTCAAGAACTTCGATGAATTTGTAAGCCACGACCGGAGTTGTTGAAGCCGGCTTCAATAGAACCGTGTTTCCAGTTACCATCGCTGCAACAGTTGTACCTGCCATAATAGCGAAAGCAAAGTTCCAAGGTGAAATGACAACACCAACACCTAAAGGAATGTAATCGTAGCGGTTGTACTCACCCGGGCGGCTTTCTACTGGCATGCCGTCTTTAAGGCGAAGCATTTGGCGGCCGTAGTATTCAAGGAAATCGATTGCTTCAGCTGTATCCGCATCTGCTTCGTTCCAAGGCTTACCTGCTTCTTTAGTTAAAAGTGCAGAGAATTCATGTTTGCGGCGGCGGATGATTGCAGCAGCTTTAAACAATACGTCTGCACGCACTTCCGGTTTTACTTTTTTCCATGTTTTAAACGCTTCAAGAGCACTTTGCATCGCTTTTTCAGCTAAGTCTTTATTTGATTTAGAAACGCGGCCTACGATTTCTTCTTTGTCTGCCGGGTTGAAGGAAACGATTTTGTCTTCTGTCATGACACGCTCGCCACCGATAATTAGTGGGTAGTCTTGACCTAAGTAAGCTTCAACTGTTTTCAAACCTTCTAAATACGCATTGCGGTTCGATTCAATTGAAAAATCAGTAAATGGTTCATGTTTGTAGGGAATCATGTAAATCCTCCTCGAATTTGGATGTGTGCAAAAAATATTTGCACTTCTAATCTCTTTCCATATATAATAATGCAAAAGATTGTTGCATTTTTCAAGTATTATCTATTAAAAAGTTCAAATATTTTTGAGGTGATGGGATTGACTACTGGAGAAATAGATTTGTCGCCCTTTTTAAAGTTTGCAGCAGAGCATGTAGCAGTAGGTATTCATGCTGTAGATCTGAAAGGGAAAACCATTTTATACAACCAAAAAATGAAAGAAATTGAAGGCTTTGATTTTGAGGAACTGGTTGACCGCTCCTTGCTTGAGATGTTCCGATTCGAGCAGCACGAAAGCACCCTTCTGCAAGTTCTTCAAACCGGTGAAGCTGTATTAAATGCGAAGCAAACCTATTGGAACCGGAAAGGCCAGCAAATTACCACATTGAATGATACCTATCCCGTTGCGCAAGGCGGCCAATTAATCGGTGCTGTCGAATTGTCGCGTGACGTCACGACGCTTGAAAAAGTGGTCTACCAGCCTCTGAAAAAATACGAAGAGCCAATTACGTTCAATAGCATTACAGCTGTTTCGGACAGCATGAAAAAAGTGATTGCCACAGCTGAAAAAGCGGCAACGACCAAATTGCCGGTGCTTTTGATCGGTGAATCCGGCACCGGGAAGGAATTGATTGCCGAAGCCATCCACTGGGCTTCTTCTTCATCCGGCCAATTGAATACGCTTTATTGCCACGGGGCCAATGAAAAATTGATCGATCAGTTAAATCAAGAGTTGTCTGGCGGCACCATTTACTGTGAACGGATCGACTTATTGCCTCCGCCTTTGCAAGTCCGATTATTGAAAATGGCACAAAAGCAGATGAACGGAGATACGTATTTCATAGCGAGTGTCGGCGAGGATCCTGTTGAATTGATCGCTTCAAAGAAACTATTAAAAGAGCTTTATTACTTTTTCTCAGCGATGACGATCCAATTGGAACCGCTCCGGAACCGCAAAGAAGACATTTTGCCGTTCATCGAGGATTATTTGTCGCGGCACCGCATGTACTTCGGCTCGCGGGTCAGCCGCTTGGATGAAGAAGTGCAAAGTCTATTTATGGCCTATGACTGGCCAGGCAATTTAAAAGAACTTGAATTGCTGCTCGATGAAACCACTTCCTTGATCACGACGCAAGAAAGCATCAGTGTGGATCTGCTTCCTCAGCATTTCAAATCCAAAACGATGAACAAAACGGCCTTAACACCGGAAGATTTCATCATTCGGGCGGGCAAAGATTTGCTGCCGCTTGATGATTATTTGCTGGAAGCTGAAATGTATTATTTGCTGAAAGCCATGGACCTCCACGGCGGCAATGTAACAAAAGCGGCGGCAGCGCTCGGAATGAGCCGCCAGAACCTGCAGTACCGCTTGCGTAAAATCAAAAAAAACGAAGCACAGACATGATGTCTGCGCTTCGTTTTTGCGTTTAGGCTGCATGGCCGTCAGCGCTTTTCTTACTGTCTAGCTGCAACGCCTGATCAGGCGCTTCCGCTTTTCTTACTGACCTGAACGTTTGATCCATTCTTGCATTTTGTCTTTCAATGAGTTGAATCCTTCAGAGTCGTTTTCGTTTACGTGCGACTGAAGAGATTGTTTTGGTTTTTCAGTGCGTTGAGCTGCTGGTGGCTGCTCTTGCAATGCACGGATTGACAAGCTGATTTTTTTAGATTTTTCGTCAACTTCCAAAACTTTCACGTTAACTTCCTGGCCTACTGCCAAGTATTCGCTAACTTCTTTAACGTAGCCGTGTGTAATTTCTGAAATGTGGACCAATCCTTGAGTCTGATCGTCCAATGCTACGAATGCGCCGTAAGGCTGAATTCCTGTTACTTTACCTGCTACTGTGTCGCCTGTTTGATATTTTGTCATGTTCTACCCGCTCCTATACTTATCTAATTATCCTGTACACCTATTGGCATCTGTATATTATAGCACAATATATGCCTAGGAGTAAAATCAGTATGGAATTAAGTCTTCCATTCGCCATCCTTTTTCGGTTTTCACCATGTTTATCGTATACCCTTCAGAAGAATCAGCTGTTATCCGCTCTACGTTTAACCCGCCTCTTATGCGGTCCTCTGTATAGCCATAGTAGGAATAATCTACAGAAAAATTCAAAGAACTTAGTTCCTTAAAATAAGGATAAACAGTTTCAAGTTGAGAGGTTTCAAATGTCACAAGCGCTTGCTCCTGTTCGGACCCCTCCGATAAAGCCATCATCGTCTGCGTGTCTCCCTTTTCCCGTGCCAGCAAATACATTCCCCCGATTTCGGCGGGGGATACACGATTCAGCAAAGCTTCGTTATGCCAGGCAGAAAATTTTTCGTACAGACTTTCCACTTTCTTAACAAAAGGGGCTTCTTTGTCCGCCAAATCATAGCCCTCATATAACTGAGTCCGCACAAGCCAGATGTCGTTGTCCGAAGCAACAAGCGTTTGAGCTTGCCGCCACATTCTTTGTTCATCTTTGAAACTGATTATCGGTTCCACGTAAACATTTGCGCTTATCCGGTAAGGACTGTCTTCTGCTATTTCCATGTAACCGGCCTCTTCCTTAAGGGCCGGCATTTTTCTCCAGATCGCTTTGTATTCTTCCAACTCCGGCTTTTCCTCTTCTTCGGCCAATAAATGCCACATCGTTTCTGCGTCTTCAAGCCCATTGGCGTAATCGAAGAGCAAAACAATCTGAAGAGGCGGCACCCCTTCCAGCAGTTTCAAGTCATGGTTCTTTGAGAAACTTTCGTAAAGCTTGGCAATTGGTGCAGCATCAAAGTGATCCATTTCAATACGGGCCGATTCCACTTCAAAGTTCCCATAGGGCAACTTTTCCGCCAGTGCTCCGTCCTTTTCCAGCTCCAGTGCCCTCAAAAGATCTTTGTAAGCCAATTGATCGTAGCTTTTTGAAGCGGTCCAACCGCTCGCTTCCATCTCGTCCAATATTGGCAGTAAAATAAAAATCATTGGATTTTTCGTTTGCATCGCCAGTTCTTTCCACGTCCGCCGGTATTCGGGTTTGACGACGCCCTTTTGGTCAAACACCGGCTGGTTTTCATTGCCTTTTAAAGCCAGCCAGAAAGATTGCATAAAAATTGGCAAGTAGTCCTCGTAGATTTCACTGGAACGCTCCTCAAAGAGCAGCGCTTCTTCCATCATCATCAGCGAATGAGACAATCCTTCTATCGGCACTAACAGCCCTTGCTCATCAAAATACGGTTCATTCATCATCAAATTAAAATGATTGGTGGATAGCAAATACGAATTTAGCACATCATTTGCATAGAAAGTTTCCATATTGCGGCGCATGATAAAACGGTCTTCCGATGGATGTTTAAGGACAGTCAAACTTTGTTCCCGCAGTCCGCCCAACAGCCGTTCTATTTCTTCCGGAAACTCATCATTGTTTGCCAGCAGCTTCTCTGCAGACATTTCCCCATTAAAGCGGACCTCCGAAAGCGCTGAAGCATGCCGTTCAAAAATCTCTGCATCCGCCTCAATTAATTCAGTTGTTTTCAGTTTGTAATTATCCAGGAATGCTTCCACTTCTTCTCCCACCAGAAAAGCTTCCGGAAACTTCAATTCCATTCCTTTCGGTGTCTCAATTTTCAAAAGCAGCTTATCGACTTCATGCTCCATTTTCTTTGGATCGTTTTCCATCTTTTTAATCGCTTCTTTGCCCAGCACTCTTTTCTTCGCTGCATCCGCTTCTTTAACATACGCAAATTTTTCGTATGTTTTCGAATCTATCCCCAAACGTTCAGGCGAAGATTGGCGAATGGCATCGTATTCCGCTTGCCAGTTTTTCACCATTTCCTTGGTGATTGTTTCAGCTGAATCGGCCTCCGTTGAAGAGGCGATGTTCGGGTTCGGGTCGTTTAAGAGAAAGGAAGCGCCAATCACTACGGATATGAACAGGCCGGCTGCCGCCAGCAAAACGGTAGTGCGTTTGCCGGCTTTATCCATTGCTCTGGATTTTCCAGGAGCCAACAGCTCCTCGCGTTGTTCTTCTAAAGAAAAGAGCTCTTCCTCCGGAAATGGCAAAGAAACTCTCGCATATGATTTTGCGGCAAACTCCAGCCTTTTCTCTGTCTGGCCTTCCTTTTCCATTCCCAATGCGCGGGTAAGCTCCGCCTTCGCAGCTGCCAGCTGATCGTTTATCTGCTGTTCCGTTTTTTCTGTAATCCACGCTGCTTCTTCTGCACTTTTCTTTATGAATGAAACCAAAGCAAGAGCAACCCGCTGCGGCTCTGCCAATGCTTGGATCGCTGCATGCGTTTCAAGGTCTTCCTCAAACCGAAGCACATCCATTTCTGCATCTTTTGTTTTCTCATTAAAAGCGGCAAGCTTGCTGATGGCAGTCTGCCACAACCTGTTGTCTGCTTCATTCGGTTTTATGCCGGGCAGGGCTTGATAAAATTCCTGGAAAACGGCCAGCTGATACTTTCCTGACCGATCAGGGGGAACACCATTTTGAAATCCAAATTGGCCGATTTGCGCCTGGTATTTCCAGCACCAATCAATGAAAGCATCACGGCTGCCGCTTTGCGCACGCTGAAAAAGCTCTTCCACTCCTCGTCCCTCCTTTATCATGAATATTCAATCTTTTCCTTTTTCTGTTTATTATACACGAGAAATAACCTATAAATCATTTCTTGCTATTTTTTTCATACGTGCTCGTGTAGAATGAGAAAATATTTAGAAATAGGAGTGACGAAATGGAAAAACGCGAACAATGGACTTCCAAAATCGGATTTATCCTTGCAGCTGCAGGGAGCGCCATCGGATTAGGCGCGATTTGGAAGTTCCCATATGAAACCGGTTCAAATGGCGGCAGTGTCTTTATCTTAATGTTCATTGTCTCAACCATTGCAATCGGTTTGCCCATCCTGCTTGCTGAGTTTGTTATCGGACGGCGCGGCCAGGCAGATGCAGTAACCGGGTTAAAGAAACAGGCACCCGGCAAGAAATGGTTTTTAATCGGCTGGTCCGGCTTCTTCTTCTCGTTCATGATTCTGTCTTTTTACAGTGTTGTGGGCGGATGGATTTTGTCTTATCTCGGCCGTGCCATATTGCTTCAATTATCGAATTTAGGAGATGCAGATTTCGCCAATTTGTTTAATGGCATTATTGGGAATCCACTGGAAGTATTGATTGCCCAGGCGCTCTTTATGTTCTTGACCATTTGGATTGTCCAAGGCGGCGTGCAAGCCGGAATTGAACGCGCCAGCAAAATTATGATGCCCGCGTTGCTGCTGTTCTTCCTGGTATTGATGATTAGGTCATTAACTCTGGATGGAGCAATTGAAGGCGTTAAATTTATGCTTGTTCCAGACTGGTCTTTCTTTACGTTCGATACGGCCTTAACAGCACTTGGCCAGGCATTTTTCTCGCTGAGCGTCGGAGTTGCAGGTATGATTACTTACGCTTCCTATTTATCAAAAGCGGAAAACCTGACACGGTCAGCCCTTAGTGTGGTTTCTCTGAACATCATCATTTCCGTCATGGCAGGCCTCATCATCTTCCCGGCCGTCTTTGCCCTCGGCTACTCACCTGACCAAGGTCCGGGACTAGTATTCATCATTCTTCCCGCTATCTTTGACCAGCTGTTTATGGGTGAATTCCTGATGATCATTTTCTTTGTGCTCATGCTGTTCGCTACACTGACTTCTTCCATTGCGATGCTGGAAATTGTGGTATCCATCGGCGTAAAAAACAAATTCGAACGCCGGCGCACACTGGCTTGGCTTTACGGGTTGATGATTTTTGTCGTTGGCATTCCAAGCGCTTTATCATTTGGCGTCATGTCTGATCCGTTTTTGTTCGGTTATACGTTCTTTGATTTTATCGATATTCTCACCAGCAAAATCGGTTTGCCGCTCGGTGCGCTTTTCACTGCTCTTTTCGCCGGCTACGTGCTGACGAAAAAAGATACTGCATTGGAACTCGGTGGAGAATCCTCATGGGTTTCGCTTTGGCGGATACTGGTCCGGTATGTCGCACCAGTCGCCATTGTTATTGTCTTTATCCAGGGAATCCTGGACGTTTTCTAAAAATAAATACCTAAAAATGCCATAATTTCGTTTATCGAAATTCTTCTTTTATGGTATGATTTGAGTATAGAAACGCACTATTATGCAAAGGAGTGTATGAATTTGAGAGAAGATTTGCACGCCCAACTAAAATTCCTTCGGGAAGAACGCCGTCTGTCACTGGATGAATTGGCTCTAAAAGCACGCGTCGGCGTAGCTCGCCTCCAGGCATACGAATCAGGGGAAGAAATACCATCTGTACAAACTATTTTAAAGCTTTCAAATGCGCTAGAAGTGCCAGCCTCCAATTTGCTGGACTCGTTGGAAGCAACCAAATAAAAAAAGCTTTCGGCTTATAGCGCCGAAAGCTTTTTCTTTTTAAATAATGGATTTTGCTTCGTATTTAAAGCCAAGCAGTTTATAGGAAATATCCACACATTTCTCCAGGGGAATCCACTTATCAAAAGAGAATTCATAAATCATCTGGATTTGTTTAGCCAAATCGGATGGATGGTCGAGCAGATGAAGCTGGGCTACCACATCCGTAATTTCCGTTTCGTATTGGTCTTCCCCGACTGAAAACGGATCCCATTCTTCAAGAACTCGTGCAGCTTTCCGATTCATTTCACTTGTTTCCATTTCATTTCACCTGACATTTCTGTTATGTTAACAGCTATAATAGCATAGAAATCGGAAAAAGAAAGAAAAGATTCCTTAAAGCGGCGGCTTTTCCACTCCAAGATGGACCCAATCCTCTTTTGGCGGCCCATAAACTCCGTAAGGTTTGATGCCAGCTTGCCGGATGAGAACGGTCATTTGTCCCCGGTGATGAACGGTATGCTTGATCAGCCCCATTAGGATTTGCGCATTCGTTTCTTGTCTGCCAAAAGCAGCCTGCACGTCTTTTAATGATTCGTCAGTCCAGTGCAGCCGAATGGCTTCCGCTGCAGCGGTGCTGGTGCGCTTGAACGCTTCCGCAATTTCCTTAGCAGAGGCCGGAACGGTTTCCGGATTTTCTTTCTGATCGGTTTTGACGCCGAAATGATTGAGGTATTCAGGAATCGTCGTTGTGATATGCCAGGCAAGACGCCCCAATGTCCGGCCTTCCGGATAAACCTTCTGCTCTAATGATTCATCCGTCAGCCCTTCTAAAACCTTTTGTGTCAACTCGGCTTCCCGCTCCCACTCTTTCAGGAAATCCTCTACTGTTACATACATAACTTTTTTCCTCCCTTACTAAATTCGTCTCCTTAGCTATTTGGCCATTTACCCGGAAACTCCTGCAAAACGGCTCCCCTTAGTTTTTTCTATAGAAAAGAGGGAAATCCATATTAATTGGATTTCCCTCTTTTCATCATTTTTCTAAAATCTCAATCGAGTCGATCGTAATGTCTTTTACCGGTCTATCTTGCTGGGTTTCTGCCGCGGCAATGGCATCCACTACGTCCATGCCTTCCACTACTTGGCCGAATACGGTATGTTTGCCGTCAAGCCAAGACGCGCCGCCCATTTCTTTATAAGCCGCTTTTATTTCTTCCGGATGGTCAGCCGGGATTTGTTCGGCAGGAACTTCTGTTGCCTGAACAATGAAAAATTGGCTGCCATTTGTTCCAGGACCTGCGTTTGCCATGGAAAGGGCTCCGCGGATGTTGTACAAATTCTGACTGAATTCATCTTCAAACGGCTTGCCGTAAATGCTTTCTCCACCGCCGCCGGTGCCGGTCGGATCGCCGCCTTGGATCATGAAGCCTTCCATTACACGGTGGAAGAGAAGTCCATCGTAATAGCCATTTTCGGCATGTGTCAGAAAGTTTTCGACGGCTTTAGGCGCCAGTTCCGAAAAAAGTTTGATTTTAATGTCGCCCATTGATGTCTTCATTGCCACTAACGCTTCATCTTCTGCCACTTCTTTTGACAGTTGCGGATAGCCTTCTATCACTTTTGCTTCAGAAGCCGTTTCCGACGATGTTTCTGTGTTGGCTGGTTCAGTTGTTGCGGTTTCACTATTGGTATTGCATGCAGCCAGAAAAGCTGTAAGCAATACGATCGGCATTAGTTTTTTTCTCATTGTCTTCACCCCGCTTCATTTTAGCATAAAGAATATTGCCAGTCAGTCCAGGATCTTATTTTGCTTCTCCTTCCCTTTAAATTAGGGTCGAATTTATTGAAAACACTTGTAATTCACCTTACTTTTTTCGTGTGACGAAATATATTATACTAGAGCTAGATCCATGGTTCAGAAAGAAGGGGTTCCGAATGGATGCACAAAAAAAGAATTTCTTTATCATTATGTTTTCCAACTTTCTCGTAGCAGGAAGCACCACCATGATTATGCCTTTTTTATCGCTTTATATTGAAACACTCGGCAATTATTCAGAAGCATATGTCCAGCGGTGGGCTGGCCTGGTATTCGGCGTAACGTTTGTTGCGGCTTTGTTCATGTCGCCGATCTGGGGAAGGATTGCAGATAAATATGGCTATAAGCCCATCCTGATCATCAACGGGTTCGGGATTGCCATCAGTATATTTTTAATGGGTACCGCTGATTCTGTTCATGAGTTGTTTTTAATCCGGCTGTTCATGGGCGTTGTTACCGGCTTTATCCCTACTTCCCTTGCATTCGTCAGCTCGCAAACCCGCAGAGAAGAAGCGGGCAAGACGCTTGGGACACTGCAGATGGGAAGTGTCTCGGGCACTTTGTTCGGTCCGGTGATCGGCGGGTTGATGGCTGATGCTTTCGGCTTCATCTATACGTTCGTCATCACGTCCGGCGTTATCGGGATTGCCGCTCTTCTCGTCGCTTTCGGTTTGAAAGAAATCAAACGGGTGAAGAAAAAAGATGCGCATGTCTACGCGCGAAAAACAATCATTCAAGGGATACTTAATCACCGGCTGTTGTTTAATGTCATGATCATCACTTCGCTGATCCAAATCGGAAACTTTTCCATACAACCGCTCTTGTCGCTGTATGTCGCTCATTTGACCGACGGCTCACAAGTGGCGCTTTTGGCCGGGATTACGTTTAGTGCGACCGGTGTCGGAAATCTGTTGTTTGCCCGCCGCTGGGGACGCCTGGGCGACCAGATCGGCTACGAGAAAGTGTTGACGTTTTTGCTGATTCTCGCTTTTGTCTTTATCGTCCCGCAAGCGTTTGTGACTGAGCTTTGGCAATTGATGATTCTTCGCCTGCTGTTCGGGATTGCTGTCGGTGGTATGATTCCAACAACCACCGCTTTAATGCGCAGAGAAGCGCCCATTGAAATCCAAGGGGAAATCATGGGCTACAACACAAGCTTCCGCTTCCTAGGCAATATCATCGGTCCAATGTTCGGAGGGATTGTCAGTGGATTTATCGGCATTCCGTCTGTATTTATCGTGACCGGCACGCTTTTCCTGGTCTCCTTTGTCTTTTTGAAATACACCACCTCCAAACCGGAGCAGGATTTCGAAGACGTACTTCTGGAACAGGAATTGAAATCGATGTAATAAGAAAAGCGCAAGCGCCCATATAGCCTCGACAAGCGCTGGAAGCGACTCGAGGGGCTGGGCGCTGGAGGCTGGACAAAGAAAAAGCCGATTTTCATCAGAAAATCGGCTTTTTTTATTATGTCTGTTAAATTCACAAAATTAACTTAATTGAGTTTCTACCTATCTTAAAAGACCTGAAAAAACTGCTACAGAAAGATGGGCGTCCGTATCTATCGGTGCAAATTATGTTCAGGTACGTTATAATTTCTCTAGAAAGTCATCACGTATTCGATTGAAAGGAGGATTCATTTGTCACTTGTGTTTTTGATTTTCTTACCTATAATAGCAGCACTCTTCATCCCGCTGTTGTTTAAAAAAATCGGCCAGATTCACACCGGCTGGTTTGTTTTGGTTGTTCCGGTGATTTTATTCATTTATTACGCGACCCTGCTTCCGACTACAATGGACGGCGGCACGCGGGTTTCAGAATTCCAATGGATTCCCTCACTCGACATCTCATTCATAGCCTACCTGGATGGATTGAGCCTCTTGTTTTCGTTGCTTATTACGGGCATCGGATCTCTGGTCGTCTTGTATTCAGTTTTTTACCTGGATAAAAAACGCGAACAATTACATAATTTTTACGTTTATCTATTGATGTTCATGACTGCTATGCTGGGCATTGTCCAGTCTGACCATCTGATTACGCTCTACCTTTTCTGGGAACTGACTTCGATTTCTTCGTTCCTGTTAATCGGTTACTGGTATACCCGTGACCGCTCGCGATTTGGTGCTTTAAAATCGATGATGATTACCGTGTTCGGCGGATTGATGATGCTTGGAGGTTTTGTGCTTCTCAGCATTATGGGCAACACGTACTCCATCCGCGAACTGATTTCGCAGGCTCCGGAGCTGCTTGGCCATGAGTTCTTTACTTGGGCTTTGGTATTGATCCTGCTCGGTGCGTTCACGAAATCCGCGCAATTCCCATTCTACATCTGGCTTCCGGATGCAATGGAAGCGCCGACACCGGTCAGCGCTTACCTGCACTCGGCAACAATGGTGAAAGCCGGCCTTTACCTGGTCGCGAGATTCACACCGATTTTTGCCGCTTCCGGCACTTGGGTTTGGCTGGTGACCGGAATCGGGTTGTTCACCATGTTCTGGGGATCGTTTTTTGCATTGAAGCAAAAAGACCTCAAGGGAATCCTCGCTTTTTCAACAGTATCCCAGCTTGGATTGATCATGAGTTTGCTGGGCGCTTCTGCACTCGGCTTCCATGTTGAAGATGCAGCCGGTACGGTATTTAAGTATGCGGCTTTTGCAGCAATTTTCCACCTGGTCAACCATGCGGTGTTTAAAGGAAGCCTGTTCATGATTGCCGGAATCGTCGATCATGAAACCGGTACACGCGATATCCGCAAACTCGGCGGGTTGATGAGCATTATGCCGATCAGCTTTACGATTGCGATGATCGGTTCGTTCTCGATGGCCGGGATCCCGCTTTTCGGCGGTTTCCTCAGCAAGGAAATGTTCTTGACGGCCATGCTTGCCATCGCGGAATTCGATTTGTTCTCCATGGATGTATGGGGAATCCTGTTCCCTGTCCTGGCATGGATTGGAAGCGTTTTTACATTCGTTTACAGTTTTTATTTTGTGTTCCACACCTTTGCCGGCAAACACAAGCCAGAAGAATTGCCGAAACATGCGCACGAAGCACCTATCGGGATGCTCGTATCCCCTGCTATTTTAGCGGTGTCTGTCATCGCCATTTTCTTTATTCCGAACGTGGTCGGCGATTGGCTTGTGAAACCGGCAGTGCTGGCAATACAGCCATTCATGTACAGCAATCCGGAAGAAATTGATATCCATGTTTCCGCTTGGCACGGTGCGAATACCGAGTTCTTTATGACGCTTGGCATTTTTGCCATCGGCGCTCTGCTGTTCTGGTCGTTCCGCAAATGGAAGCAAGCCTACGATGCCTTTCCGGACAGCGTTTCGCTCAACCGCTTGTACGATAGCTTTATGTATTTAAGCGACGGCGGCGCCAACCGCTTTTCCGCTGTTTACATGACCGGGTTTATCCGTTCTTACCTTGTGTACATGTTTGGTTTCGTGGTGCTGATTGTATTGAGCACATTGGTCATTACAGACGCCTTTGTTTTGGATCTGAGCAATACAGCTCCAATCGGCATCTATGAAATTATCATCCTGATTGCCTTAGTGGGCGGGACTATCACCATTCTGGCGGCTAAATCCAGATTAACTGCCATAATCGCACTCGGTGCGGTGGGCTACTCCGTTGCTTTGTTTTTTGTCATTTTCCGCGCGCCGGATTTGGCTTTGACGCAACTGGTGATTGAAACCATCTCGGTCGCTTTGTTCCTGCTGGCGTTCTATCATTTGCCGAAAGTGAGCAAAAAAGAAGAACGGATGGGCTTTAAACTTGGGAATGCTGCAATTGCGCTAGGCGTCGGCATCACCATGACGCTTGTCGCTTTGGCTTCCCATTCGCAAAAAATTCTGCCGTCCATTTCGGAGTATTACAAAGAAACCGTCTACTCCGAAGCCGGAGGCGGAAACATCGTCAACGTGATTCTGGTGGATTACCGCGGTTTTGATACGCTGTTCGAGATTACGGTTCTTGGCATCGCCGGGATTGCCATCATTTCCATGATCAAACTCCGTTTGAACAAAAAGGAGGGGCAACATGAGAACAAATGACGTGATGCTTCAAACCGCTACAAAAGTGGTAACCTTTATCATTCTGATGTTCGCTGTCCATATTTTCTTCGCTGGACATTATACGCCGGGCGGCGGGTTTGTCGGCGGCCTTTTGACGGCCAGCGCCATCGTTTTGCTGATGCTTGCGTATGACATCGAAACGGTGAAAAAAATCATCCCGTTCAATTACGTCATGATGACTGCTACCGGCTTGCTGTTGGCCCTTGGAACGGCGAGCGCTTCCATTTTCTTTAATGTTCCATTCTTTACACATGCCTACGATTATTTTGATTTGCCGCTTTGGGGCAAAACATCTTTGCATTCTGCCGCTTTGTTTGATTTAGGCGTTTATCTGGTTGTTGTCGGCGTTACGATGACCATTATTCAAACGATTGGAGAGGATGAATAATGGAAATTATCATGTCGGTTGTCATCGGCTTTTTGTTTATGGCAGCTGTTTACCTGATGCTTTCAAAAAGTTTGATCCGCATCATTATCGGTACCGGCTTGCTCAGCCATGGCGCGCATTTGCTGATTTTGACAATGGGCGGCCTTGGCGGCACTGCGCCTCCAGTGGTCGCGGACGGCGTAAGCATTTCAGATTATGTCGATCCCCTTCCGCAAGCGCTGATTTTAACGGCGATTGTCATTTCTTTTGCGGTGACGTCATTTTTCCTGGTACTTGCTTACCGTTCCTATCAGGAGCTTGGCACCGATAACGTGAATTTAATGAGAGGAACTGAAGACAATGATTAATTTACTTCTCTTTCCTGTCTTAATTCCGTTGCTATTTGCTGCGATTCTATTGTTTTTCCCTAAAAATATCCGTATGCAGCGGACATTCGCTGCGATTGGGGCAGGACTGGCTTTAGTTGCAGTTTTGTTTTTAATAGCTAAAGTGAAGACAGATGGCATCCAGGCGGTCACATTAGGCAGCTGGGATGCACCTTTCGGCATTACGATGGTATCTGATTTGTTCTCCGCTTTGCTGGTGCTTAGCGCAACAATCATTACCTTATTCATTATTTTTTACAGCTTCCCGACAATCGGGGCCGAACGTGAACAATCGTTTTACTACCCTGCAGTGCTTTTCCTATTGACGGGTGTTAACGGAGCATTCACGACCGGCGATATTTTCAACTTATTTGTATTCTTTGAAGTGCTGTTGATGTCTTCTTATATGCTGATTGTCCACGGCGGCGAAAAACCGCAGCTGCGGGAAACGATCAAATATTTGCTGGTCAACGTGATTTCTTCTGCATTGTTTGTTTCAGCAGTCGCCTTTTTATACTCGGTTACCGGAACTTTGAATATGGCCGACTTGGCCGTGAAGATTCCCCAGATTGAAGCGACTGGAATCTTAACGGTAATTGCCGTGATGTTCCTGATGGTGTTCGGTTTCAAGGCTGCTATTTTCCCGCTGTACTTTTGGCTGCCGGGAGCTTATCATGCTCCCCCTACCCCCATCTTGGCGCTTTTCGGTGCTTTGCTGACCAAAGTCGGGGTTTATGCGATTATGCGTACATACACCTTGTTTTTCACGATGAACACAGATTTCACGCATGAGCTGCTGGCCATCATTGCCATTCTGACAATCTTGGCCGGCTGTATTGGCGCCCTTGCTTATTTTGATGTTAAGAAAATTATCATTTACAACATCATCATTGCTGTAGGCGTGATCTTGTTCGGTGTATCGCAATTGAATGAAGCCGGTGTGGACGGAGCAATCTTTTACTTAATCCACGATATGTTGATCAAAGCCGCTCTCTTTTTCCTGGTGGGCATTGTTGCTGTCATTTTTGGCACATCCAATTTGCGCCAAATGGGCGGATTAATGAAAACACATCCATTCCTCGGATGGGTTTATCTGATCACCGCATTCGGCTTAGCCGGTATTCCGCCGCTTAGCGGATTCCCGGGTAAATTGCTAATTGTGCAAGGTGGATTTGAGGGGCCGCATTTCTGGGGCAGCATTGTGGTATTGGCAACAAGCTTGCTTGTACTCTTAAGCGCAATCCGCATATTCATTTATGCATTCTGGGGAGAACCGGTTGAAACGGTGCCTTTAAAAAAATCAACATACCGCCAAATGCTCATTCCTTCGGTACTATTGGTCGCCATCACGGTTTTCATTGGCGTGGGCGCTGAATTGTTCATGCCATTGATCAATGGGGCTGGCGAGGTTCTACTAAATCCATCCATCTATATAGATGCGGTATTAAAGGAGTAGATGAAGATGGCTTTGCAAATTTTACTGAATTTCTTTTTAGCCGGAGTTTGGATGTTCATGACCAACGCGTTTACTCCAACCGGTTTTGCGGTCGGCTTTATTGTAGGCTTGCTGCTCATTATTCTGATGCGCCGGTTCTTTTCTTACCGGCTTTACACATCTCGGATTTGGGCAGTCATTTCCCTGTTCTTTCTGTTCCTGAAAGAATTGGTCCTTTCCAGCTTCTCTGTATTTAAGTTGGTGATCCAGCCGAAGTTGGACATTCACCCTGCTGTTTTCGAGCTGGAAACCGAGTTGAAACACGACTGGGAAGTGACTTTACTTTCTGCACTGATCACCTTAACACCAGGTACGCTGGTGATCGGAATATCGGAAGATCAAAAGCGCCTGTACATTCACGCCATCGATTTTGAGGATATTGAAGATGCAGTGTCTTCCATCAAGAACACATTCGAACGTGCAATTCTGGAGGTGAGCCGCCCATGATGACATTCTACTGGGTTTCCCTCCTCGTCATCAGCTTTGCCTTTTCCGGCCTTCTTTACCGGCTTGTGAAAGGGCCGACGGTTGCGGACCGCGTCGTAGCGCTGGATGCTTTAGGCGTAGCGCTGGTATCGATTGTCGCGTTGCTGTCGCTTATTATCGGAACCGAGTTTTTCCTGGAAATCATTTTGCTGTTGAGCATCCTGTCGTTTATCGGGACAACAGCATTTGCGAAATTCATTGAGAGAGGAGAGATTTTCGATCGAAACAACAATCGTTAACATCCTCATCATCATTCTAATCAGTGTAGGGGTCATTTTCAGTGCCGTTACAGCGCTCGGGCTTGTAAGGCTTCCGGATGTCTACACTCGGACGCACGCAGCTTCTAAAAGCTCTACACTGGGTGTGATGTGTATCCTAGGCGGCACATTTATCCACTTCTGGCTGCTGGAAGACCATTTTAATCCGCAGCTGGTGATTGCCATCGCTTTTTTGTTCATCACTTCTCCTGTAGCTGGGCATTTGATTGGACGCGCATCTTACATGTCGGGCATCCCACTTGCCGAAGAAACGGTACGCGATGACATGAAAATAGCAATAGAAAAGAAAAAAGGCGAACAAAAATAAAATGAGCCAGGCAGCAGAAAAACTGCTGCCTGGCTCATTTTCATGTTTTATTGTTCTTCTGCCATTTTTTCAACCATCATGGCCAATGTGCGGACCATTGCGCCCGTTCCGCCTTGCGGACCCAGATCATGCGGAGATGCTGCATGTGAAGTCCCTGCGATATCCAAATGGATCCAAGGGGTATTTTCAGCAAACTCGCCGACAAACCCGCCGCCGAAAATCATATGGCCGTCACGGCCCGGCGAATTGTTCAAGTCCGCAACATCGCTTTTACGGATGCGTTTCTTGTCGCGTTCAGTCAGCGGCAATCTCCAGACAAACTCGCCTGTTTCAAGCGCTGCTTCCATAAAGGTCTCAAAAAAGCCTTCGTCGTTTGTCAAAGCGCCTGTTTTGTCATTGCCAAGCGCTACGATTACGCCGCCCGTCAATGTTGCCACATCAATGATATGTGTAGCGCCCATTTGTTTCGCATACGTCACCGAATCAGCCAGCACCAAACGGCCTTCCGCGTCTGTGTTCAGGATTTCAATCGTTTTGCCGCTCAAGGAAGTGATGACATCATCCGGCTTGAATGCGTTGCCGGATACCATGTTATCCGTAGAAGCAATGACAGCTACGACGTTTTTCTCGGGCTGCAATTCCCCAATGATTTTCATAGCGCCCAGTACCGCTGCAGCGCCGCCCATGTCACCTTTCATGCCGACAATGCCGTCTTTCGGTTTTAAGGAATAGCCGCCTGTATCGAACGTGATCCCTTTTCCAACAAGAGCCAGCGGCTTATCAAAGCTGTCGGTCGCTTTGTATTTCAACACAATCAGGCGCGGCTCTTCAACAGATCCTTGGTTTACTGCAAGAATGGCACCCATTCCCAGTTCTTCAAGTTCCGCTTTGCCCAGAATGTCGGTTTCAAAGCCATACGTTTCTCCCAGTTCCTGTGCGTAATCAGCAAGTGCTGTCGCAGTCAAGAGATTTCCCGGCATGTTGACGAGCGTCCGTGCTTCATTGACCGATTCCCCAAATACCTGACCGATAAAGGCTGATGCCTGGACTTCGTCTGCATCTTCCTGCGTCAACAATGCCAAGGACTCCAAATGCACATCCGCTTCATTTGATGAAGTTTTGTAATCATCAAAACGGTATGTTCCCATGCCAATGCCTTCCGCCGCTAAGTAAGCAGCGTCTTCAGCACTGATGCTGTCGTTTTGGAACGAATCCAAATACACGGCCGCATGCTTGATTTTTTTCTTTAACAATTCTTTGCCGACTTGCCCAAACGCTGTACGGACATCCTCTTCCGTAAGCTTTTTCCGGTCATTCAAACCGATAAACAATACCCTCGGAACTGAACCGGTTAAAGTCGGGTATGTAGTGGATGCGTTCAAGTCAAACGACAGATCCTGTTTTGTCCATTCTTCCAGCTTGCCATTAAAGCGCTCGGAAAACTCGCTCCAGCCCTTTGTATTCTCGGGATGGCGGCTAAGGCCGACGACCAGAATTTCCGCTTCAAGATTTAATGCATCTTGCTGTACTTTGAGTTCCATGAAAATCCCCCTCTTTTTTGCTTTCCTTTTCAGTTTATCATGTCTGCTCTTTCCCGAGTAGTTCGTTACTCGAAATAATCAAAAGAATGTTTTTATTTGGCTTAGGCTGGCGGTAGCGGCAAAATATAAAAAAACGCCAGACCGTTTTTCCGGCCTGGCGTTTTCTGCATAACTCGTTAAAACATTTGATAGCCCATTTTGCGAAGAATCTTCATAACAAAACCAGACGTGACTGCTCCGGCAAAACCTGCCAACAGTACAGCTATATCACTGCCTGTCAATGAAGTCAGTGTATCCCCCAGCATTGAGAAAGATTCGCCTGGGTTGGTGAAGTAATCGAAAAAGCTGACATCGTCAATGATCAACAGCACCACAATCGGATAAACGATCGCCATTAGCCACGTCATGCGCAAAAGCATATTCAACAAAAAGCCGATGCCGAAAAACATCACAAAAAATAAAAGAACCGAAATAATTAACTGAACAATACTAAATGATGTACTCATGAACTCTAACCTCCGATATTCCTTTCATCAGTTTACCCGAAATGTTGAAGGCTTTCAACGACACGAACCAGAGTTCATCGCTTTGTCAAATATGGAAAAGAAAAGCGGAAGTGCCTGTTCAGCTCCGACAGGCGTAAGACGATTTGGCGAAGCGGCGCTTTTTGCCGCACAGCCAGAGTGGCTTACGACCCGAGGAGCTAGGCACTGAGCTAGACAAGAAAAGCGCAGCCGGGCATCTAGCCCCGACAAGCGCTGGAGGGTTTGGCTTGAATGGCGCTCTTTGCCGTTCGGGACAAAACCGAAGCGACCTCGAGGCGCTGGCCGCCGGAGCTGGACACTAAGAAAAGCGGAAGTGCCTGTTCAGCTCCGACAGGCGTAAGACGATTTGGCGAAGCGGCGCTTTTTGCCGCACAGCCAGAGTGGCTTACGCCCCGAGGAGCTAGGCACTGAGCTAGACAAGAAAAGCGCAGGCGGGCATCTAGCCCCGACAAGCGCTGGAGGGTTTGGCTTGAATGGCGCTCTTTGCCGTTCGGGACAAAACCGAAGCGACCTCGAGGGGCTGGCCGCCGGAGCTGGACACTAAAGCGAAGCCGCTTGTTCAGCTTCGGCAGAAATTCCTTATGCACAATAAAAAGACGTCTATGGAAGCAACTCCATAGACGTCTTTCGGGGGATCATTTTTTGCCGGAACCTGAACAGCGGGAGCACGTTTCTGAACCGCCCAATCGCAGCTGGAAGTATCCTTGGCCTGCACAATAAGGGCATTTGTTTGTAGGCATTGCCTTTTTCAAAACTGTCATTCGAAACACCTCCCTCTGTCATTGTTTTTAATATTCTGATAATATAACATGTCTATTTTTATTATGCAACAATAGAAAAAGGTGATGTAAACGGATACATTCCCTTTTTTCTTTCATATTCCACTTTCAGCTTTCGTATGCTCTATTTCTTAAAAAATAATTTATATGTAGAATAGCCGAAAACATCTCCTGGATTTACATCTTCTATCGCCTCGAATCCTTCTTCAAGCACGTAATTCACCATTTCCTGAAGCATGACGGAGACTGAATCATCTTCTGCCAACTTCTCCGGCGACAGCCAAGCCGCTTCATAAAGTTCCGAAAGCTGCGCAGCGATCGGCTGATTCTCATCACTTGCTTTCATTAAAAAGACGGCCATATTGTCGCTGATTTCCTCCCGGATTACGCCGGTCCGAAACCCGATCATTCCAAGCACTTCGCAATCAATTCCGGTTTCTTCCTTCACTTCCCGGACCGCTGCTTCATCGATTGTTTCCGTCGCCATGACAAAGCCTGCAGGCAGCGACCATTTGCCATTCAGCCCGCCGTAGCGCTTTTTCACCACCAGCCATTCGTTTCTGCCGTTAACGACTAATCCGGCTGCTCCGAGCCAGATGTTTCCGCGTTTGTGTTTTGCCATGCAGAGTTCCTCCCCTTTAACAAAAAAAGCCCCCGCAAGCGGGAGCTTTTGATCTAATTAAAGAACGTTGAATTTACCTTTTTTCATTACAAGACCAGGTCCGCCAACCAATAGCAATGCACGGTTGTCGATCATTTTCTTCATGAATGAAGCACGTTTGCCCGTAATCTTCTTGCCGAATACGACGCCGATAGCATCGTCTTCGCCTAAAGAGCAAACTGTTCCTTTCAAGTCAGGAACGAACGGCATTGTATCTTCGCCTTTGATTAACGAATTGATGTTTTTCGCTACCGTTTCACCTTGCTGCATCGCAATTTGTGCAGTCGGTGGGTATGGACGGTTTGTTTCTTCGTTGATCATCAATGCACAGTCGCCAACGATAAAGACATCAGAGAAGCCTGGAGCACGAAGGTCCGGTTCCACTTTTACGCGGGCGCGCATGTTTTCAATGCCCGACTCTTCGATCAGCTTGCTGCCGCGTACGCCTGCAGCCCAAACCACTGTACCGGCTTTGATGAATTCGAATTTATCGTCGCCTTTTTTAATGTTAACTCCTTCAGGCGTCGCTTCAACAACCGGCGTACCGATGGAGAATTCGATTCCTTTGGATTCCAATTTGCCTACTGCATAGCTGACAAGTTCCGGATCAAACCCAGGCAATACCATTGGTGCCGCTTCTACACAGACAACGCGCACTTTTTCGCGCGGTACATCGTATTCTTTGCAAAGTTCAGGAACGCGGTTAGCAAGTTCGCCTAAGAACTCGATTCCTGTAAAACCGGCTCCGCCGACAACGATCGTCAAACGGCTATCGTCTTTCTCTTCTTCCGCTGACCAGTTCGCAAATTGGAACTCGATGTGTTCGCGGATATAACGTGCAGCTTTAACGTTCGCAATCGAAAGCGCATATTTGTCAAGGCCAGGAATTCCGAAAGTTTCCCCTTCAAATCCTAAACCGATCACAAGATAATCGTATGTAAAGACACCGTTATCAGTCGTCACTTTCTTACCTTTAACATCGATTGCTTCAACTGTTGCTTGAACGAATTTCGTTTTTACGCTATCAATTACATCTTTGATGTCGTAACGAACTTGTTCTGGAAGAAGTGTTCCGGCAGCAGCTTCGTGAAGCCATGTGCTTTCGTAATGGTATTCGTTTTTATTGATCAACGTAATGTCAGCACCATCTGTGCCCAACACTTTCTGCAAGTTTACTACAGTAGTTAAACCGCCGTATCCTGCTCCTAGTACTAAAATTGAGGGTCTCTTAACCACAATCGCAACCACCTTCAAGTCATTTTTAAAGCTTATATACTCCTACACTCTATATTAGCCCTTTTGTATACCGTTTTCAACTCACAATTGCCCTGCTGTAAGCTTTCTCCATCAAGTGTGATGGAATTATTACGGATGTCCCATAGAATGAGAAAGAACTTGTGCAATGTGCTTGCTTTCTGCAAATTGCCGTTCCTTAGGTGATTTCCAAATAAAAAAACCTTCTCAAATGAGAAGGTTTTCCACTTTAACAGCTTTCCGGCGTTCCTGCTTTTTTGGCAGTTCGGAAAGAAGTGCCACAGCCGCATGAAGCGATGGCGTTCGGATTTTCAATGGTGAATCCGCCGCCCATCAATGACTGCTTGTAATCAACTACTGTACCGTTCAAAATAGGTGCATCTTCTCTCGCCACTAAAATACGGATGCCGAATTGTTCCAATATATCATCATCAGAGCCTTGTTCTTTTTCAAAGCCCATTCCGTATGTCAATCCACTGCAGCCTCCGCCTTTAACAGCTACGCGAAGAAATGAATCTTCTTCTTCGTTATGGCGCATCATTTCTTTGACTTGAAAAGAAGCCGCTTCAGTAATTTCAACTACTTGTGCCATACCTATCACTCCTCTTTCATCATCATAGCAATAAACGTTTGCCTGCTTCAAGCGAACAAGCTTGTGCCAGGCATTAATTATATGTAGCAAAAAAGGGACCTATGAAGGGTCCCTTGGCATTAAAATACTTGCTCTACTTCTACAACGCCAGGAATTTCTTCCATCAATGCGCGTTCAATACCTGCTTTTAATGTAATGGTCGAACTTGGGCAGCTGCCGCATGCACCCAGAAGACGAAGTTTTACGATTCCATCCTCCACATCTACAAGTTCACAGTCTCCACCGTCACGCAAAAGGAATGGACGCAATTTATCTAGGACTTCCATTACTTGGCTTTCCATCATAGCTTCAGTCATTTATATCGACTCCTTTCATTATAATCATTATAATGTGATTGAGAGGAAAAAGCCACTAATGAATTTACAGGAGGTACACTAAAATGCCAAAAGAAATCTCGATTGAAGTTTACGGAACCGATGTTATTTGTGCAAGCTGCGTCAATGCCCCTTCTTCCATAGACACCTATGAATGGCTCGAAGCGGCAATTTCTCGTAAATACAAGAACCAGCCATTTTCAATTACCTATATCGATATTGAGAAACCGCAAGACCTGGAACACCGCAAAGACTACGCCCAGCGGATCCAAGACGACGAATTTTTCTATCCGCTTGTATTAGTAGAAGGCGAAGTTGTCGGCGAAGGATACGTCCAGTTGAAACCGGTATACAAGGAACTTGAAAAACACGGCTTTTCAGCAGAAGCATAAGAAAAAAGCGCTCATTGAGCGCTTTTTTATTTAATTCGAAACTTCAACAGCTTGTTCTGCTATAAGCTCGTTCTTTCGGTTCTTCTCTAGTTTTAAAGTGAAAAGTGTAAGGAGACTGACAAGCATAAAGCCAGCAATAACAAACATGCCTTCTCTTAACTCTACGACACCCAGCAGCATCGGGCCGATAAAACCGCCAATTGCAGAAAGCGAGCTTACTAAGGCGATGCCTGCAGGTGCCGTTGATTGCGTAAAGAAGAACGTTAAATATGCATAGAATGAACCCGATATTCCGTATAATCCTGCAGAAGTAATCGATAACATTAGGACCATTAAAGGGGCAGTCGGTACCAGCGCACATCCTATGAGGCCAACCATAGCAATTGAAATGCAGGCAATTAAATGCTTTTTATAAGAGTTTGTCCGATCTGCATTCCATCCAACAAACAGGATGGCTGGAATGGCGATAAGTGATGGAATCATGGCCAACCAGCCGATTTGAATATTCGTTGTCGAAGAAGAAGATAAAGATTTAAGAATTGTCGGCATCCAATAAGACAACCCATTTACAGCAACGAAGCCGGCCATATTAACAAGAGACAATTTCCAGACTTTCGAATCTTTCAACATCGCACGATGCGAAGTTTTATTAACCATAGAGCTTAACTCTCTCTCTTTTTCCAATTCGCCTTCAAGCCATGTTTTTTCTTCAACTGTCAGCCACTTCGCATCAGCTGGCTTATTTGTCAGGTAAAACAAAACAACAATTCCCAATAGCACGGCCGGTATGCCTTCTAAAATGAACATCCATCTCCAGCCTGCTAATCCACTCCAAGAAATCGTATCGATAATCCAGGTAGACAGCGGTGCCCCTACCAACGCACTCAAGGGCAAAGCAACAAAAAAGACAGCGGTTGCTTTCCCTCTTTCACGTGTTCTGAACCAATACGTTAAGTATAGAATGATGCCCGGTGTAAAACCGGCCTCAGCCACTCCAAGTAAAAATCGTAATATATATAAATGGGTTGCAGATTGGGCAAATCCCGTTAATACGACGATAATTCCCCAAGTAATCATAATACGAGAAATCCATAGTTTTGCACCAAACTTTTTTAACATCAAATTACTTGGAACTTCAAACAGGAAATAACCAATAAAGAATAAACCGGATAACAAACCAAACACTTCAGCCGTTAAGGCTAAATCTGCATTCATCTCTAGAGCAGCAAACCCAAGATTGATCCTATCCAAAAAAGCAACTGCGTAAAGAAGTAAAATAAACGGCAAAATCCTTTTCATTGTTTTCTTGACCGTTCTTTTTTCAATATCAGTTATTGGGTGCATATGATCCATTCCTTTCCCCTCCACTTCAAATTAACTACCAGAATATATTCATGTATTTCTTTAAACAGCCCACCAAAAATCGCAGCAGTGACTTTTCTTTTTCCAACCTGTCTATCAAGTGAAGGCGGCGACTCCATGTATCCGCTTTCATTTATTCGAAGAACCGCCGTTTCATATTCCCATATAGAGTCATAGGGAATAAAGCTTGTAAACCATTCATCTGATTTGTAGTCAAATCATTTAAAAGCAAAGAACTTGAAATGTTTGCACCTCTTCGCTTTTCTTTCAGTCTTCCGCGCTTTGTTTTCAGTAAATTCTAACTTTTTTGACACTTTACTGATCTTGCCATATAAGTTCTAGAGTGTTAATTGTTAGTTTTCTTACCAAAATTCCGCAACAATTTTACAGTTTTTAAAATGTAAGTTTAGTTTAAACCTCTAAAGGTTTTCTTTTAATGCAAAAAGACCTTAAACACCAAGGTGTTAAGGCCATTCCCAAAAATCATCCTAGTTTGTACATTGTTTGAGGTCTTCTCTTCTTAAAGTGCATGAATTGAAAAAAGCTATTCCATTGATTTACAACAGCCATTTCAAGTAAACAAAAAAAGAGGCTTCCGTATAAGCTCTCACTCGCTACGGCAGCCTCTTTCCACTTTAATTTTGCATAACGCTTCAGATCCAAAAAGAAAGTCTTTTGCAAAACCCTCAATATGCCAAAATCACTTTTCCCTAATCAGCCATTATGCCATTTGTACATCCAAAGCACGCCGGACTTCATCAAGCGGGCAATGCGGCCTGTTACGGTACGGTCTGCCAAGTAAGCAAAACCTTGCTTTTTGCCGAGCGACCCAAGGAATCCTTTTAGCTGGATTTCCGGCATCTGCTCCGGCAGCGGCTGGTTTCTCCAAGTTGCCGACAGCACTTTGACAATTTGTTCCGCTTGCTCTTCTGCCAGCTGGGCAGACGGTGCCATTGGCAACGCTGCACAGTCGCCTACAACATAAACGTTTTCGTGATTCGGAATTTGGTGGTACTGGTTGATGACAATGCGACCGCTGCTATCGCTTTCAAGGCCAAGTTCACGCACGACTTTCACCGGCTGGATGCCTGCAGTCCAAACCACTGCATCCACCGGAATGGTGTCTTCGTGGTTATAAAGAAGATTCGGCTCCACTTTTGTGATGTTGGAGCTCGGAATCACTTCCACATTGTTTTTATCGAACCATTTTTTAACGAAATTGCTCAGGCGCTCCGGGAAGTCCCGCAAAATCCGCGGACTCCGGTCGAACAGCTTGATCTGAAGATCTTGTCTGCTTTCACG
The DNA here is from genome assembly GCF_900099655.1 of Planococcus glaciei. Classification (GTDB taxonomy): domain Bacteria; phylum Bacillota; class Bacilli; order Bacillales_A; family Planococcaceae; genus Planococcus; species Planococcus glaciei. The sequence goes on along the minus strand of NZ_FNDC01000006.1, from coordinate 165,698 downwards.
CAGTTCGCTTGCCAATTCAATTCCGCTAAGCCCTGCGCCGACAACGCCGACGACCGCGCCTGAAGGAAGGCCTAAAAGCGTTTTAAAAGTTTCGCGTGTTTTGCCGATCGTCTGGATGCTGTACGTGAATTCATCTGCTCCTGGAACGCTGTGGTATTTGTCTTCACAGCCCAGGCCGATTACCAAATCATCGTATTCGATGCAATCGCCGTTTTCCATAACCACGCAATTTTCATCCATGTTGATTTTCTCAATTTCTCCGTGGACCATCGTCAAGCGGTCGCTTTCAGGAAATGCCACCCGTACTTCATGATCCGATGCGGTTCCTGCTGCAAGCGCGTAGAATTCCGTTTTCATGCTGTGGAATGGCGTTCGATCGATTAAAATGATTTCCGTATCAAGCGGAAGGTTATTTGGCAATAAGCGAAGCAAAATCCGCATATTTCCGTATCCACCGCCGAGTAAAACTAATTTTCGCATAAGTATCTCCCTTTTCATCCGTATATCTGCACAATTTCTCAAATAAGAGTATAGCTGATTGTGATAACTTTCACAAGCTATTATACAGAAATCAATTAATTGACTATCGCTATAAAAAAAGGTAGGATTTCAGAGTAGCGAGGTGACCAAAATGAAACCAATTGTGGAATTTTGCATCAGCAATATAGCAAATGGATCACAAGAATCTTTTGAAAAACTGGAACGGGATCCGAATCTCGATGTCCTGGAATATGGCTGTTTAAGTTATTGCACAAAATGTTCGGAATCTCTTTATGCACTCGTAAATGGTGAAATCGTCGAAGCAGATTCGCCCGAAGAACTGACCAAGAATGTTTATGAGTTTATAGAAGAAAATCCTTTATTCTAAGCCGTTCCCAACGGCTTTTTTATTTTGTCCAGGCTCCAGCGCCCCGATTCGATGGGCGATTATGCTTTTCTTATATGGTCCAAAATCCAAGGTGTTCCAGCAGATAGGTCGGCTGAACATCTTTTTTCATGACCTCTTCCATCGGCGTAACACCGGTATTGACGTGGACCGTATCAATTTCAAAATGGACGCCTGCTAAAATATCGGTGTCGTAATTGTCTCCGATCATGACCATGTCGTTTTTTTCAAATCCGTGTTCATAAAGAATTGCGTCGAGCATATGCCCTTCCGGTTTGCCGATATTACACCGGGTCCACTCCTGTAGAAGCAGCAACAAGCGTCGTAAACGCCCCGTTTCCCGGCAGCAAGCCTCTTTCTGATGGAAATGCCAAATCGCGGTTGGTTGATAAAAAGACGGCGCCTTTACGGACTTCCAGGCATGCCGTTGCCAGTTTCTCATAGTTGACTGCAGGATCTATCCCCATCACCACGATATCGGCGTCCTGTTCCACTTGCGTGATGCCTTCTTGCGCCAACGCCTGATGAAGGCCGTCTGAACCGATCACAAAGACCGTCTTATCCGGATACCAGCGCTTGATGTATTTGGCGGCAGCCAGAGCAGAAGACATAATCTGGGATTCCGCCGTCTCAATGCCAAACCGCGCGAGCTTTTGATGGAGCTGCAGCTGGGTCATCGATGCATTATTCGTGACAAAAAACGGTTCAATGCCTTCTGTTTGAAGACGGCGGACAAAATCCACCGCTTCGGCGATGGGTTCTGTTCCCCGGTAGACCGTGCCATCTAAATCCAGGCAATATGCTTTATAATTTTTCATTTTTAGACTCCGGCAAAAATGCAGATACCGGTCCCAGCTCATGTTCTAAATAATGCTCAACTTTCGGCGCAAAGTCTTTCAACGGCACGTAGTTTGCACGAATAACATCCACCAATTCCTGATGGTCCACTTTCATAAATTCCCGTACCAGCATTTTCCGCAGCCCGATCACTTTTTTCAACGGTTCATCCATTTCTGCCGTAATGACTTTTTCGTCCACCAAAATATCAATGATGTCCTCATAGCTGCCAGGATCCCGCATGATAAATCCGTCAATCATGGAATTCCCCATGTCGATCATCGACTCGATTAAATTATTCGCAAGGCGCTCCAATGCCAATTGGTCCAGCAACGATGTCCACTCTTGCTTTTCCTCGAACAATTCAATCAGCGCAGCCATGTGGCTTGCTGTTTCTGTAATTTGATTTCTATCTATAAAATACATTTAAAACCCTCCATTAAACTTAGCTGTTTTCATGCTGTTCTCTTCTTTATCATATCATATGGCACGAAAAAACCCTCGCCAGATTATGAATCTGTCTCGAGGGTTTCCGGCTGTTGTTCTGGTTCTGGTGCAGGGGCTTTGCCCACTTTCTTAATGACAAAATAGGCACAGCCAAAATTGCAGTATTCATACAAATAATCCTGCAAGGTGCTGATTTTTGTGTCATAAGTCGCTTTATGATTGGTATCTTCAAAAAAGCCTTTTAATCGGAGCTGGCCATATCCCCAGTCTCCCAGTATATAATCGTATTTCGCCAGGATTTCGCTGTAGCGGTTGGCCAGTGCCTCTTGCTGAAAGCCTTCCCGGTAATCGATTATTACTTCGTATTCCCATTGATCTAATATAACCATCGTTATCACCATCCATTAGCTGTTTGAAACAGCTGCTTGTATATCTCCAAGACGCTGGCGCTCTTTTGCGGCTGCGTTGACTTGCTCATCCGCATGGTAGCTGCTGCGGACGAGCGGCCCTGACTGGCAATGCGAAAATCCTTTATCCATCGCAATTTCCCACAGTTCCTTAAACTCTTTAGGCGAATAGTATTTCTGCACCTTCAAGTGTTTTTTGGAGGGCTGCAAATACTGGCCAATTGTCATGATATCAACATCATTTGCCCGCAAATCATCCATGACTTCAAGTATTTCTTCTTTTGTTTCGCCCAGTCCGAGCATCAGCGAAGACTTAGTCGGAATTTCCGGACGGATTTCTTTTGCCCGTTTCAACAGTTCGAGCGAACGGTCATACGTTGCCCGTGCCCGGACTCTTGGCGTGAGCCTCCGAACGGTTTCGATATTGTGATTTAAAATATCGGGTTCCGCCACCATCAGGCGTTCCAGGTTTTCATACACTCCTCCCATATCAGAAGGCAGAACTTCAACAGTTGTAAATGGATTTAAACGTTTAATGGCACGCACAGTTTCAGCAAACACTTCCGAGCCGCCGTCTTTTAGGTCATCACGAGCTACAGCTGTTATTACTGTATGCTTTAAGTTCATCAATTGCACAGATTTTGCTACACGTTCCGGTTCCTGCAGATCCAGTTCATTCGGCAACCCGGTCTTAACTGCACAAAAACGGCAGGCACGGGTACAAACAGCCCCAAGAATCATAAAAGTGGCCGTTCTGCGGGTTCCCCAACATTCATGGATGTTTGGGCAACGGGCTTCTTCACAAACCGTATTCAGATTGTTTTCCCGCATCATCTTTTTCAGATCCGTATAGTTTTCATTTGTGTTGAGTTTGATCTTTAACCAATCGGGCTTCCTTAGATGTTCCTGTTCCACTGACACGCTCATCGTCCCCATTCTGTTAAGTTATGTATGAAACCATTCCCCTCCAAATGTACCATAAAGAATCTCCACTCACAATATAACAAAAGTTGGAAGGTTTTCTATATGCACAAAAAAGCCCGGAAGCAGATGCTCCGGGCTTTTTTATCAAGCTGCTCTTTTAGCGGCTCTGCTTTTGCTGACGGCGTGCATGATGCTTGCCACTAATCCGCCCCAAATGATGACCATTCCGATAATCATTACTACGATTGCGCTAATTGACATGTTATGGTCCCCCTTATTATTTATCTTCCTCAAACTGTGCATGGTCTTTATGCCATTTGCCAACCGATAAGAGAATCCCGAGTAGGATAGCTCCCAGCGCAACGGCTGTACCGCCTAGCATGATGAACGTATCCGAATATCCTTCGTAGTTTCCGGTTTCGGTATCGAACTCTTTAAGAAGGTTAGTTTTGAATAAGCCGAACATCATATAACCCAAGACGATCGGAGTTACGATGCCCAAGCAGATTTTCCACCATCCGCCAAGCCGGATATCCGAAATGGCATCAGCATGGCCTTTAAGCATATCCGCTTTGCGGAACACCCAAACAATCAATACCACTTCCACCAAACCGATTGCTGCTACACCAAATTGGTTAATGAAGTAATCAGCAACGTCCAGGAAGAACAATCCGCCTTGTGTTGCAAACAAAATCGAAATGATAGCAGCTAATCCACCGCCCAATGCAACCGCTTTATTTCTTGAAATTCCGAATTTCTCAGAAAAACCGGCTACATATGTCTCCGTAATCGAAATCAATGAAGTTAATCCGGCAAGGGTCAACGACAGGAAGAACAATGCTCCAAACAAACCATTAAAGCCTGGGAATTCATTGATGATTTGCGGGAACACAACGAATGCCAGCCCTACGCCCGCTGCAGCAACATCCGCCACTGCCACTCCTTGCTGGTTCGCCATGAAGCCTAATGCAGCAAACACACCGATACCGGCAAGCAATTCAAATGCCGAGTTGGCAAATCCGGTGATGAACGCATTGTTCGTAATATCCGATTTTTTCGGCAAGTAACTTGCATAAGTGATCATAATAGCGAAAGCTACCGATAAACTGAAGAAAATGTGGCCATAAGCCGCTACCCAAACTTGCGGATTTAAAATGGCATCAAAATTAGGTTTAAAAAATGCATCAAGTCCAAGAGATGCCCCGTCAAGAGTAACCGCTCTGATTACCACAACAAGGAAAATGACCACCAATGTCGGAATGAAAATCCGGTTTGCCAGCTCAATCCCCTTTTTGACTCCGGCAAACAAAATGCCCAGTGTGATAATCCATACCAGTGCCAGCGGAATTAGTACACCCCATACAAGTCCCCCGGTCTGGCCAGGCGTAACGGTCAATTGAAGGAAATCATTAAATAGGAAAGCTTCTGTATCGCTTCCCCATGCCTGGTTGAACGAAAAAATTGTGTAGCGCATAGACCAGGCAATAATGACCGCATAATAGGTGGAGATGACAAATGAAACAAAAATTGCCCACCAACCCATCCATTCTAGCTTTTTGCCGCTCATTCTAAAGAACGATAACGGCGCTGATCCACGGAACTTATGGCCAATGGTGAATTCCATGATTAAAATTGGGATTCCTGCTGTCAGCAGAGCGAATAAGTACGGTATAAAGAATGCTCCTCCACCATTTTCATAAGCGACGTATGGAAACCGCCAGATATTTCCCAAACCTACTGCAGACCCGACTGCCGCCATAACAAAACCGGCTCGAGTCCCCCATTGTGAACGTTCCATTTTTGTTCCCCCTTTGTTTCTTCCAATTTACTTACAGAAAAATAGGAAGTTTGTTTATTTTCAGATTATTGACTAATCTAAAAATAGTATAACTAGGGGGACAGTCAAAGTAAAGATAAATTCAAGATTTTTTCAAAGAAAACTATTATTGCAATAATAAAAAAGCAGAGATAAAGAATCTCTGCTTTTTCATTATTGAGTATTTGCTTGTTTTCCAACTAAAGAACCCTGCTTAGACCAGATTACAAACAATATCACTAAAATAACAATAACTGATGCTAAAGCCAGCCAAAGCGAACCGGTAAACCCTATGACAATATACCCTACCGCGCCAATGGCCGCTGCGGTCAATGCATAAGGCAATTGCGTTAAGACGTGATCCATATGGTTGCTTCCTGCTCCCGTGGACGACAAAATCGTCGTATCCGAAATAGGTGAGCAATGATCGCCGAATACCGCGCCTGCCAATACCGCTGCCAATGCCGGCAATAAAAGTTCAGGTGCTGCCTGGGCCATAATATTTCCTGCAATCGGAAGCAATATCCCGAACGACCCCCAGGAAGTTCCTGTTGAGAATGCCATAAATCCTGCGAGTACATATAACAATACCGGTAGAATAGCAGTCGGCAGATTCCACGCAGTGACAAGGTCAGCCAAGTATAAGCCGGTTTGAAGGGCATCAATCAAATAGCTTAATGACCAGGCGAAGATTAAAATGAAAACCGCACCGGACATGGATTTAATGCCTTCAGCAATCCCTTTGAACATCCATGTCGCATTGGCCGTTTTATTCTTTTTAAATTGTCTCACGTACAGCAGAATAGAAGAAACTGCTCCAAGAAGTCCTCCTACCAATAAGGAGGTTGGCACGTCGGTGTTTTCGAAAATTAACCAGATATCAAAAATTTGTCCAGCATTCTGGTAACCTGTGTACAGCATAGAACCAACAGTTCCAGCAATCAGCAAGATGATTGGCAGCAACAAATCCATGACACGCCCATGGGAATGGGTCGGGAAATCTTCCTTCATTTCCCCGGGAATTGTTTTATTGGCATCATATAATTCACCTGTTTCGATGGCACGCATCTCGTGTTTTCTCATTGCACCAAAATCCACGTCGCGGATGGCGATGAAAAAGACAATAGCCAGTGTGGCAATGACGTAAAAGTTCATCGGAGCCATCCACACAAAAGCTTGAAGCGCAGACATCTGCACATAGCTTTGCCCCGCTAAAATGGTCGCCACAATCCCGATGATCGCTGCTCCCCAGCTCGATACCGGCGAAATGACGCAGACCGGTGCAGCGGTAGAATCGATGAAGTAGGCCAGTTTAGCACGGGATACTTTGTAGCGGTCCGTAATCGGACGTGCCACTTGTCCAACTGCCAGGGCATTAAAGTAATCATCGATAAATATAACCATGCCGAGCACCACTGTAAGAATTTTAGCGCCTCGGCGGCTTTTGATGCGTGTAGCTGCCCACTCGGCAAAAGCATGGCTTCCGCCGGACAAACTGACAAACGCAGTGATGATTCCAAGCAAGAGCAGGAACAGAATGATGAAGACGTTATAAGCGTTAAAGCCTTCGTCCCAGAACGTAATGGCGAATGAATTATATACTTCCCGCAATGCTTCCAGCGGCGCAAATGACGTTAAAATCAAAGCCCCAGCCACAATTCCCGCGCCGAGCGATAACAGCACGCGGCGAGTCAGCAGCACCATGACAATCGCAATGATTGGCGGCAAAATCGAAAAAATAGTGTTTTCCATGTTACAGATTCCTCCTGTTTTCTAGGATGGAAGAGAAAGAAAAAGAGCCCACTGTCTCCCAATGGATACAGTCAGCCCTCTACAATTCGTCTGTGCGTTCAAACACCAAACAACCCTGTAGCTCTTCGCTTATGTTAAAACATAAACGACAGTGGCATTCTTGTTCAGAATACCCCCAGCTCTTTTTTCAGTGACAGCAAAAAAAGAACTTCGGCAAAACTTCCTTTTAGATGTGTTCAACGTTGTCACACTCGCACATCGTACTTATAAGTTTTGCAGCCTCTACCCATCAATATTTATTTCATAGTAAGCATAGCCCATAATATTTACAAAATCAAATGTATGTTAAGTGCGAATTTTCTTTCAACGGATGGCTTTGCTCCGGAAATACTGGCTGAAAACGTCCCGCAGGAATTCGGGCATAAAATACTTTTTCGGCGCGCGCTTCAGCGTCGGGAAAAAGTAGCCGAACGTAAACATATCCAATGTAATCAGTTCGAAGGTTTCGTCGTGGGCTGCCGGTTTTCCGCCGACGAACAGTTGATGATTTCTCAACTCCAGGCCCACTCGGATCATTTTGCCGACCACTGCTCCCCGGAATCCCATCCCTTTCAATTCGATATGCGGCCACTCTGCATTTAAGGACTGCATGTAAATTTCTTTCAGCTCTGCTCCCGTCAGCTCGATCAAACATGGATTAATCGGATGCGGCAGCATTTTATGGAAGTCATAGCGGGTCGCTTTCCCGATTGGCATGTCCTCCATAAACAACCCGGCATTAAACAACGCACAAGGAGCACCTGAAAATTCCAGCAAGGCTTCGCCAAACAATTCAGCAAGTGCGGAGTCTTTGAACCATTCCGCCTTCAACTCTTTCTCATTATAAAAAATCGGTTCATCCAATTGGGCTTTGCCTTGTTCAATAAGCAGCTCATTGAATGTGTCGTCGCTGCTTTGCAGCGTGGCAGTTTCAATCAATTGCGCTTTTTTCTCCTGGAGAAAAGGCTCGATGGTGACATGGCCGATGTACATGCCAAATTTTCCAGCGGCGCCGAGCAAAGTATTGCCGATCATTTTTCCTTCATGGAATATATGGTGTGTATGTGCCCCGAGAATCACGTCAATGCCCGGGCATAATTCCGCTAAATATTCGTCTTCTTTGACGCCCAAATGCGACAGGCAGACAATCAGGTCTGCTTCCCCTTTAATAGCCTCTACAGCCTCTATAATGGCGTTTTTAGCGTCTGAAACCGTCCAGCCGAGGCGTTTATAAAATGGAGTGAATTCGGCCGTGGCTCCGACAAGGCCAATGGTGTACCCGCTTTTTGTTTCGATCAGCCGGTGCGGTTTTGCCCATTCGGGACGATCGCCGTTCGGCTCATGTAAATTAGCGACTATCACATCAAAGTCAGCTTGTACATATAATTCGTCCAACTCTTCTTTGGACAGTGTAATGCCTTCGTTATTGCCAATCGTCACCGCATCGTATTCGGCATCATTCAGCAAATCCACGTTGCCTTTCCCCGCTGTCCCTTCGGTATAGGGATGCGATCGGTCGACATGGTCGCCAATATCGAGGATCAGGCAGACATCCCCTTCTTCCTCGTGCCAGCGTTTCCGCTCAGCCAATAAATTCTTGATGCGCGGCCAATTCGAAAAATGGCTGTGCAAATCGTTTGTATGATATATATGAATGGTCTCACCCATCACTTCCACCTCTTTAAGAACTGAATAATCCTTCGTAAATCGAACGCAGCCCCAACACCAATAAGGCAATGCGCAATATGACGACAAGCGTCTCAGACTGGAGTTTCTTGTTTAACCCTGCCCCTATTTTCGCCCCGATATAAGCTCCAGGCACTACAGCCAATGTGTAAATCCATGGAATATTGCCAAGTGAAAAATGGGTGATGGAGTTGACAATCGACGATAAAAACACCATGAACATGGAAGTCCCAACTGCCACATGCGGAGGGAACAAGAACAGCAAAATCATCGCTGGCACCATCATCGAGCCGCCGCCGATGCCAAACAGGCCGGAAGCAAATCCGACAGCGAATGTCAGCACAAGCGCCGCCCAAATCGGGTATCCATAAACATATTCCTTGTTCATGGAATCCTTAAAATGATATTTTGTGCCATTGTCGACAAACCAATGAACTTCTTTTAGCCGGTCCCGAACCAAAAGCAGAACCGCTAGAAAGACCAGCAAAATGCCGAAATACAGATTAAAAGAAGGCAAATCCAACCCTTTATTCACAAATGCCCCAATAATGGTCCCAGGCACACTTCCTGCAAAAAAGATAAATCCGCTCCGGTAATCGACGGTTTTCACTTTCATATAAGACAAGGTGGAAGATAGCCCTGTAAAAATCATCATAATCACCGAAAGCCCAACGATTTTCTGCGGTGACAACTCAGGGAAAAACGTAAACGCCGTGCCGAGAAACAGCATGGCCGGAACGAGAATGACCCCTCCGCCAAGGCCGATCAACGCACCTACGATTCCTGACAATAAGCCAACAATCGCAATCAGCACAAACTCCATTAAAATTCACCTTCAAACAAATCGAGCTGTTTCTCGTTGAGTCCTTGGAATTCCAGCTCATTCATCTCTTGGAATTGTTTGGCGTCTCCTGCAGCATGGCCGCCGGAATTGTTATTGAAAATCACATACACATTATCAGTGGATTTTTTTAAGGACGCAACAGCTTCGCTGATTTCTTCCAGCTCTTTTTTATTGTAATCATATAAGTAACGGACTTCCCGCCATTTCTTGGCATTGCCCGGATTCAACCAGCCGTGGACATTGCGGCCGTGCAGCCGAAGGAGCACTTTGTCTTCCCGGGTGGAAATCGGCACTAATGGAATGGAACCGTCTCCTGCCTGTGGTTCATCACAAACTGAATGGATCAAGTTGTTTTCCCTTAAAAACTCAATCGTCTTCTCCTTTAGTTCCGGAGCATACCACGACTGGTGGCGAAACTCGATTGCCAAATCAAATTCCTGCAAGCGCCCGACAATCTCCCGGATTTGTTCGACATTGTCCCGCTGGCAATCAAACCAAGGCGGAAACTGAAGCAGTACCATCGCCAGCTTCCCCGCTTCCTTTAAAGGCCGGATCGACAAGCGGAATGCTTCAAACATTTCGTCGCGGCTGTCAAATGGATTTTCCCCGCGCTGATGCCCGGTCATGCCTTGATACGCTTTCACCACAAACTGAAATCCTTCCGGCGTCTCGTTGATCCATTTACGGATATTGCGCTCGGGCTGGACTGCATAGAACGATGAATCCAATTCAACGATTGGAAAATGCGAACTGTAGTCAATCAGTTTTTCTGTTTTCTTTGAGCCTGGGCTGTAGACGTCCGGATGGTCGCCCCAACCTGTCAAACCAACGTATATCATCGTCCCGCCTCCATTTTTCGTTATTATTTTATGATAGCACACAAAAAATTGGACGTCTTTTTGTAAGACGCCCTTTGCGGCAATTGCAAGATTTCCAATAGAAAAAAAGCAGTTGCTGTACATTTCCCTGCTTTCGGGTGTGCTACACTTTTTAAAAAGGGTGAGGAGATGATTTCATGAAAAAAGAATGGGACCATAAAGGAATTATCGAGAAATTTGAAACCCACCGCAGCGAAGAACTGGCTGGACCGATGAGCGCGTATATGCGAAATCAATTCCCCTTTCTCGGAATCAAAACGCCTTTGCGAAAAGTATTGCTGAAGGAGCAGTTTCAGGAATATCGCCTACCTGAACCGGAACGTTTGCCAGAAGAAGTGTGGAAACTGTATGAACTGCCGGAACGCGAGTACCAGTATGCGGCTATCGCTTTGCTTGAAAAGATGGCCAAGCACTTGGCGCTTGCTGATTTGCCTTTTTTGCGGCAATTGATCGAAAGGAAATCCTGGTGGGACAGTGTCGATACCATCGCGCCGCGGATACTCGGCCTCGTCGTCAAAAATGAACGGGCTGCCGGAACGCGTGCCATGCTCGAATGGTCGCAAGCAGACAATATATGGACAAACCGCGCCGCTATTCTTCATCAATTAAAATACAAACAAGAAACAGACACGATGCTCCTTAGCCGCATTATTCTGGAACACGCCGCTTCGCCTGAATTCTTTATCCAGAAATCCATCGGCTGGGCACTTCGCGAATACGCCAAAACCAATGCCGACTGGGTACGTTCTATTGTCTTGGAACATGATTTGATGCCCCTCAGCAAACGGGAAGCAATGAAAAATATTAACCGAACAAAGCCCGGCGCATAAGCGCCGGGCTTTGTTCGGTTCTGCATTTCAATTATGAAGCATCATGACCGTTCATCTTGTCAAAAGAGTCCGCCTAGTCCTTTGCCGCCAATGATCGATTTTGCGGATTCGAACAGTTCTTTTTTTTCATTTTCGTCGATTTTTCCATCTTCGTGGGCTTGTTTGGCTTGCTCCATCACTTCTTTTGCCTGCCCCAAGTCTGCGTTGCTAAGCTTTTCTTTCAATGTATCGAATGTTTGGCTCATGTCCAGCATTCCTCCTTGAAATTTACTTACTCAGCTACTATACCCTTTCATGAGACCCCAAAACTTAATAAGATTGTCCATAGTTTACTATAAAAAAGCACTTATTGATTTTTTGACTTTAAGAGATTCCATAAAAAAACCCCTTAGCATGAACAGAGCCATGCCAAGAGGGATTGAGACATTTATTAACCGATAGAGCCTTCCATTTCGAACTTGATCAAACGGTTCATTTCTACCGCATATTCCATTGGAAGTTCTTTTGTGAATGGCTCGATAAAGCCCATTACAATCATTTCTGTTGCTTCTTGTTCAGAAACGCCGCGGCTCATCAAGTAGAACAATTGCTCTTCAGATACTTTTGAAACTTTCGCTTCATGCTCTAAAGATACGTTGTCGTTCAAGATTTCATTGTATGGAATTGTATCAGAAGTTGACTGATTGTCCATGATCAATGTATCACATTCGATGTTTGAACGGGCGCCATCAGCTTTGCGGCCGAAGTGAACGATCCCGCGGTAGGAAACTTTACCGCCTTGTTTCGAAATGGATTTCGAAACGATTGAAGATGAAGTGTTTGGAGCCAAGTGAATCATTTTCGCTCCAGCATCCTGGTGCTGCCCTTTGCCGGCGATTGCAATCGACAAGGTCATGCCGCGTGCGCCTTCGCCTTTCAAGTAAACAGCCGGGTATTTCATCGTCAATTTAGAACCGATGTTGCCATCAATCCATTCCATTGTACCGTTGGCATCTACAAATGCGCGTTTCGTTACAAGGTTGTAAACGTTGTTTGCCCAGTTTTGGATAGTTGTGTAACGGCAATATGCATCTTTTTTCACAACAATTTCAACTACAGCAGAGTGCAGAGAGTTTGTTGTGTAGACCGGTGCTGTACAGCCTTCTACATAGTGAACGCTAGCGCCTTCGTCTACAATGATCATCGTACGTTCGAATTGGCCCATGTTTTCCGAGTTGATGCGGAAATATGCCTGAAGCGGAGATTCCACTTTAATGCCTTTCGGTACATAGATGAACGATCCACCAGACCATACGGCTGTGTTAAGAGCCGCGAACTTATTGTCTGCGGCTGGAATTACGGTCTGCCAGTATTCACGGAACAAGTCTTCGTTTTCACGAAGCGCTGCATCTGTGTCTTTAAAGACAATCCCCATATCTTCCAATTCCACTTTCATGTTGTGGTAAACAACTTCTGATTCATACTGTGCAGAAACACCTGCAAGGTATTTCTGTTCAGCTTCCGGAATTCCCAGTTTATCAAATGTTGCTTTGATTTCGTCCGGAACTTCGTCCCAAGAAGTCTGGCTCGCTTCAGACGGTTTTACGTAATACGTAATTTCATCGAAGTTCAATGAACCCAAATCGCCGCCCCATTGTGGCATTGGCATTGAGTAGAACAATTTTAAAGCTTTCAGACGGGATTTCAACATCCATTCCGGTTCGTTCTTGATACCTGAAATTTCTCTTACGATATCTTCTGTAAGTCCACGTTTTGATCGGAACACCGACACATCTTTATCGTGGAACCCATATTTATAATCACCGATCTCCGGCATTTTTTTCGCCATCGTCGTTCCTCCGTTCTGTGTTACGATTTTTCTTCGCTTTTTACGCCTTTTTCCATGGCTTTCCATGCAAGAGTAGCACATTTAATGCGTGCAGGGAATTGGGAAACACCTTGCAATGCTTCAATATCCCCTAAATCGATTGAATCATCGTATTCTTTTCCAAGCATCATATCGGAAAAGATATGCGAAAGCTGCAACGCTGTTTCGACATCTTTGCCTTTAACCGCCTGGGTCATCATTGAAGCAGATGCCATCGAAATTGAACAGCCTTCACCGTCGAATTTTGCATCTTTGACAATATTGTCTTCGACTTGCAGCGTCAGCTGAATCCGGTCGCCGCATGTCGGGTTGTTCATTTCGATATTTACGCTGTTGGATTCAAGCGCGCCTTTGTTGCGCGGCGTTTTGTAATGATCCATGATTACTTGCCGATAAAGTTGATCTAAATTATTAAAAGACATTATTGAAATACTCCTTTGCTGTACGCAGGCCTTCCACTAAACGATCGATATCCGATTCGTCATTGTAGACATAGAAGCTGGCGCGTGCTGTAGCAGTCACATTCAGCCACTTCATCAGCGGTTGCGCACAATGGTGTCCAGCACGGACAGCGATGCCGCTCATATCCAGAACAGTCGCTACATCATGCGGATGCACGTCATTTAAATTGAACGTTACAATGCCTGCACGTTTTGCAGGATCTTTCGGACCATAAATCTGGAGCCCTTCGATGCCGCTCATTCTGTCCATCGCATAAGCAGCCATCGCATGTTCGTGCTGCTCAATATTATTCAAGCCGATTTCATTCAGAAAATCGATTGCAGCACCGAGGCCAACCGCTCCTGCAATGATAGGCGTCCCGCCTTCAAATTTCCAAGGAAGCTCTTTCCATGTTGAATCATAGAGGCCAACAAAATCAATCATTTCGCCGCCAAACTCAACAGGTTCCATCTCTTCCAGTAATGCCTGCTTGCCGTACAATACGCCGATTCCAGTCGGACCGACCATCTTATGGCCGGAAAAAGCAAAGAAATCGCAATCAAGCTGCTGAACGTCGATTTTCAAGTGAGGTGCAGCCTGAGCACCGTCTACAACAAGAACGGCTCCATTTTCATGGGCAATCTGCGCAACTTCTTTTACCGGGTTCATCGTGCCAAGAACATTCGAAACGTAGACCATTGAGACAATTTTCGTCCGTTCAGTTATAGCTGCCCGCACTTGTTCCAATGAAATCGTACCGTCTTCTTCAAGTTCAATATACTTCAGAATCGCTCCGCGTTCTTTAGCGAGTTGCTGCCATGGAATGATATTGGAATGGTGTTCCATATAAGTGATGACGATTTCATCGCCTTCTTCCACATTCGCTCTGCCGTAGCTTTGGGCTACTGTATTGATGGCAGTCGTAGTTCCGCGGACAAAAATCACTTCTTTGGCATCATTGGCATTGATGAATTTCCGGACCTTTTCGCGTGCGCCTTCATACTTTTCTGTCGCCCGGTTGCCGAGCGTATGCACGCCGCGGTGAACATTGGAATTGTCAAACTCATAATAGTTTTTCAATGCTTCAATGACCTGCACCGGTTTTTGGGAAGTGGCGGCACTGTCCAGATAAACAAGTGGATGGCCATTAATTTCTTGGTTCAGTATCGGAAAATAGCTTTTTATCTCTTGGTTGATCATTAGCGGACTTTCCTTTCGATAACCTCCGTCAATTGCTTTTTAACGCCCTCGATTGGCAGCACATTTACCACTGGTGCCAAGAAGCCGTGAATAACAAGACGTTCAGCTTCCTGTTTTGTGATGCCGCGGCTCATCAAATAATACAATTGAAGCGGATCTACTCGGCCAACTGAAGCAGCGTGGCCTGCGGTTACATCGTCTTCGTCGATCAATAGAATCGGGTTTGCATCCCCGCGTGCTTTCGGGCTCAGCATAAGGACACGAGATTCCTGTTCAGCATTCGCTTTAGAAGCACCGTGTTCGATTTTGCCGATGCCGTTGAAAATAGCGGATGCCGCTTCTTTCATAACGCCATGCGTCAAAATCTGGCCTTCTGAGTTTTTGCCCCAATGCGTTACAGTTGTGGTAAAGTTCTGTTTCTGAGTGCCTCTGCCAACTACAACCGTTTTTGTATCGCCAGTTGAATTGTCGCCAATCAGGTAAGTTGTGTTTTCAGAAATCGTATCGCTGTCGTTCATCATACCAAGCGCCCATTCAATCGTTGCATCACGTTTCGCAACTCCACGGCGGTTGATATAAGCTGTAAATCCTTCAGCCAATACGTCCACTGCACCGTAAGTGATTTTCGCATTGTCTTCTGCAATAACTTCAGAAACGATGTTTGCGAGTCCGTTTGCTTTGGGTACTGTTGAAATATATGTTTCAACATACGTTACCTGGCTGCTTGTATCTGCTACAACCAACACGTGGTTGAACAGTGAAGCGTCTGCGTTGTCGTGGATGAATACCACTTGGACCGGCTCTTCAATGACGACGTTTTTCGGTACATATAAGAATACGCCGCCGTTTAACAAGGCTGCATGAAGCGATGTCAATTTATGCTCTTCCGCTTTTACAGCTTCGTTCATAAAATATTTTCCGACTAGGTCTGCATGGTCACGGATCGCGGTGAAGATATCCGTTAAGATAACTCCTTTCGCTTTCAGTTCTTCTGGCAATGCCAAGTAGGCTGGTGTATTGTTGTGCTGGATATACAGATTTTTCTGTTTCAAGTCAACAAGAGACTGCACTTCTTCCGGAAGCTCCGTAAGCGAAGCATACGTTGAGCTGTCTGTTGAATGCACAGGAAACTCAGTAAAGTTCCAGGCCGCAATTTTCGTTTTATCAGGTTTTGGCAACGGCAATACTTCTGCAGCTGCAAGCGCCTGAACGCGCAAGTTTGTAAACTCTTCAGGTTCTGATTTAGAAGCCGAGAAGGAGCGTACGTCCTGCTCGGTTATTTTTAAATTCGTTTCAACCGTCACGTTAGTTTCCCCTTCCAATTAAGCTTCTTGTCCTACAGTCTCATCTTCGATTCCAAGTTCCGCTTTGATCCAGTCATAGCCTTCTGCTTCCAGTTTGTGAGAAAGTTCTTCTCCACCGGATTTAACGACACGGCCCTGCATCATTACGTGAACATGGTCAGGTGTGATGTAGTTTAACAAGCGCTGATAGTGAGTGATGATCAAGCAGCCAAAGTTTTCGCTTCTCATTTGGTTAACGCCTTCAGATACAACTTTCAATGCGTCAATATCCAAACCGGAGTCAATTTCGTCAAGGACTGCAATTTTCGGTTTGATCATCATCATTTGAAGAATTTCATTGCGTTTCTTTTCCCCGCCTGAGAATCCTTCGTTCAAATAGCGTTGCGCCATTTCCTGGTCCATATCAAGAACTTCCATTTTCTTGTCAAGTTCACGGATAAATTTCATCAATGAAATTTCATCGCCTTCTTCGCGGCGGGCATTCATAGCCGAACGCATGAAGTCAGCATTTGTTACTCCAGAAATTTCACTCGGGTATTGCATGCCAAGGAAAAGGCCAGCGCGTGCGCGTTCGTCCACTTCCATTTCCAATACGTCTTCGCCGTCCAAAGTAATTGAACCGGATGTTACTTCATATTTTGGATGCCCCATGATAGCAGAAGCCAAAGTTGACTTACCTGTTCCGTTAGGTCCCATGATGGCATGAATTTCACCTGTATTAATAGTTAAATTTACACCCTTTAAAATCTCTTTACCTTCGATTTCAACGTGCAAATCTTTAATGACCAAAGTTGACATGTAAATACCTCCATAAAGTTGATGTTGAATGGCAAACCATTCTTAATTAGTATCATTCTAATCTTAACCGAAATCCGCATTAGTAGCAAATCATTAAACCGAAGAAGAATTTTAGAAATGAGCTTTTCAAAATGCTGTATTTATTGCTAAATCCGGGTTTTCGGCACACTGTTTCCGAGGCATTTTTATTTTCAATAGAAACTCACTAAATGAGAATACATATCAATCAAAAAACCAGCACCTAAAGGCACTGGCTTAAGCATACTATATTAATCACGGTGTACCAGACGCTCGATCTTCGCAGCCGCTAGCTGCCCTTTTTGATAGTCTCGTTCTCTCCGCTGCTCTACTTCTACAATTTTGTTTGTGTCGTTTTGGTATTCATCAATACCAAATCCGTGGACGTCTCGAAATGCCTGCTCCATTTTCTCCGTGTGCTCAATTCCGTGTGAATCGATAGTGAACCATTCCTTTCGAATTTGTATTTCAGTATGTATTATACCCCTGTTATTTCGCTTAAAACCCAGGAACAGCAAATTTGTCAGAAAATAGCACTATTGTCTTAGGAAGTGGAAGAACCTACAAAAAGACCCGGAATATGAATATTCCGGGTCTAGAAGCGATTATTTTGCTACTTCTGTATAGATGCTAGATGGATTAAGTTCCAATGATTCCAGCATAGCGTTAAACTTTTCGTCGGCTTCAGCGAATTTAGCATTTGCCGCTTCAAAAGATGCTTCTTTTGTCAGTTCTTCCGCTTTCATGTCGTAGGATTCTTTAATAGAAGAAAGTCCTGCTTCGATATCTTCTTTATGGTCAGCCAGTGATTCCGGAATTTCGATTCCTTCCACTGCTGCCGCTGTTTTTTCAGCAGAAGCTTTAGCTGCATCTTTCATTGCCTGCAAATCTGCCCCTTCAGGAAGCGTGCTTTCTGTCTGGTTCACTTCAAACGTGTTCAAGTCAACATCTGTACCGTTGATTGTTTGAGGAATGGACATATAGAAACGCATAAATTCCTGCTTGGCGTTGCCCGTCTCTTTCGATGTCTCTTCTGATGCTGTCTGTTCTTTAGCTGTGTCTTCTGTAGCAGTTTCTTCACTGCATGCCCCTAGGAATAAAGCAGCTGAAAAGCCGATCATAAGCAATTTCTTCATGGTGTTTTCCCCCTTGTAATTGAAATCCTCAGTTATAATAGCATAGCTGAATGAAATCGTATACAGTAGGGCGAATAGCCGGAATTCATTGAATTTCCATATTATTGCAATACTTTTTTCCCATTGGTAAACCGGTCTACAATCATTGCAAGTGCCCCGTCGCCTGTCACATTCGCAGCAGTGCCGAAGCTATCCTGTGCCAGATATAAAGCGATCATTAACGCCACCATCGTCGGATCGAATCCGAGCATGGCTTCAAGCAAGCCGATAGCTGCCATAACAGCTCCTCCCGGCACTCCTGGAGCAGCAATCATCGTGACGCCCAGCATGAAGATAAAGGGTAGGAAACTTGAAAAGCTCGGCAGATCTCCTGTCAAAAGTAGCACACCAATGGAGCACGACACGATTGTAATGGTGCTTCCCGACAAATGGATGGTCGCGAATAGCGGCACTGCAAAATCGACCACTTTTTCGTTCGCGCCTGTTTCGCGCGCTTGGCGAACGGTGACGGGAATTGTTGCTGCTGAAGACTGTGTGCCGAGGGCAGTGAAGTATGCCGGCAGCATCGTTTTCAATAAGCGCATCGGATTCTTTTTGTTCAACGTTCCTGCTGCTGTGTATTGAAGCATCAGCATCACCCAATGCAGAATAATAATCATGACGAACACGACTGCAAAAAGCGATAAAATTTTGGCGACCGCTCCGCCGTATGCCATATTGGCAAAAATCCCGAAGATATGGAATGGCAATAACGGAATGATGACATATGAAATGGTTTTTTCAATAATGGCCTGGAATTCTTCAAAAAACGAAATCATGGTTTTGCTTCCCGTAGAAGCCATGCCAATGCCCAGCAAAAATGCCAATATCAATGCTGACATGACGCCGAACACCGGCGGCATATCCAAAGCGATAAAAGAGGTAGCCAATGCTTTTTCCGGGTCTTCAATACCACTCATCGCACCAGCTTCCATAAAGTTCGGCAAAATGGTTGTTGCTGCAAAGAACGCCAATATGCCCGCTGCGATGGTCGAAGCATAAGCAAAAAACGTAGCCAGCCCGAGCAGTTTTCCTGAGCCTTTGCCAAGCTGCGCAATACCTGGTGCAATAAACCCGAGAATAATCAGCGGAACGATGAAATTAAGGAAGTTCCCAAAAATCGTTGTGAATGTGGCGAATATCCGTGCCATCCATTCCGGCGCAAACGAACCAATCAATACCCCTAATGCGATAGCAACAATAATCCTCGGCAAAAGACCGAATTTTATCTTCATGATGTGTCCTCCCTAGATGAACAACTGTTTTTTTATTATTATACAAAAGTATCACATAGCGCACCGAAAGAGAAGAGAACCTTTAAAACCCGGAATATTTTTATTATTCCATTAAAATGATAAGATTCTATTAAAATCTAAAGCGTTAAATGCTGTTGCCGCTTCGCCCGGACACGTTGCTGATCATTAAACGACAGAAAATAAAAAGCAGGTCCACTCAATTTCTTGAGGAACCTGCTTTTTCGCATATTATTATTCAACTGGTACTACAGAACCGCCCCACTCTTCCAAGATGAAGTCCTGAATTTCTTTCGACTTCAATGTTTCGACAAGCGCTTTGACGTTTTCATTGTCTTCATCGCCTGCATTCACTGCAATTACGTTGGCATATGGAGACTCTGAGTCTTCCAGCGCGATTGCATCTTCCAATGGATTCAAGCCGGCATCAATCGCGTAGTTTGAGTTGATCAGCAACGCATCGCCTTCTCCTGATTCATACAATTGCACCATCAAAGCCGCTTCGTAATTCGCATCAAACTCAAGGTTTTTCGGGTTTTCAACGATGTCTTTTACTTCAGCAACCGTTTTGTCTACGCCATCAGCCAATTTGATCAAACCTTTTGCTTCAAGCAAAGAAAGAATACGGCCGTGGTCAGCAACCGAGTTGCTCATCAAAATCGTTGCGCCTTCCGGAAGCTCTTCCAATGAAGCGTATTTCTGGGAGTAGACACCGATTGGTTCGATATGGATCGCACCGGCATTTTCAAAATCATAGCCGAACTCTTTCTTTTGTGATTCCAAGTAAGGAATGTGCTGGAAATAGTTCGCATCGATCTCACCGGATTCTAAATCCTGGTTCGGCAAAATGTAATCCTGATACGTTTCGATTTCAAGTTCAATGCCTTGTTCTTCTAATAGCGGTTTCGCCTCTTCCAAAATGATGGCGTGCGGAACGTTAGATGCCCCTACTTTTATTGTGCTCGACTCTTCTTCGCCTGCTCCGCCGTTGTCGCTGCCGCAGCCTGCCAAAGTTAATGCTGTCAATAATGTGCCTGCCAATAATTTTTTCATGTCTCTATCCCCTTTTTGTGTGTTTGCATTAGGTGTTATCGTTTATCTGATTTCACTGTCAACCGGTCACCGATAAACTGAATCGCGAATACAATAACCAAGATCAATATCGTTGCCATTAGCGTTACGTCTTCCCGGCTTCTCTGGAAGCCGTCCAGGAACGCCAGCGTACCCAAGCCGCCTGCTCCGATGATGCCAGCCATAGCTGTATAGCCGACCAAGGCAATTGCCGTTACGGTGATTCCGGAAATCAAAGCCGGTTTGGATTCCGGCAGCAGTACTTTTCGAATAATGGTCCACGTGGTCGCACCCATGGAACGGGCAGCTTCAATGACGCCTTTATCAATTTCCTTCAAGGCGATCAAGACCATGCGGGCGTAAAACGGTGCAGCCCCAATAATCAATGCCGGCAGCGCTGCGTTCGGCCCGCGAATCGTTCCAATCATAAACTTGGTAAAAGGAATCAATAAAATGATCAAAATGATAAATGGAATCGAACGGAAAATGTTGACGAATGCGCCTGTCAGCCAATTGACAATGCTGTTGGCCCATAATTGCTTGGGTGCCGTCAAAAATAAGATGATGCCCAGCACCAAGCCGATGACAAACGTAAAGAATGTCGACATGGCCGTCATATACAGTGTTTCAAGCGTGGCTTCCCACATATTATCCCAATCGACGTTTGGAAACAATGACTCAATCATGCCATCACCTCCGTCTGGATGCTTTCTTCATTCAAGAAAGCAAGAGCTTGCGCAATTTCAGGCTGCGTGCCTTTTATCTGGATGATCAATGTTCCATATGCTCCCCGTTGTGTATGGGAGATATTCCCGTGCACAATATTAATATCGACCGGATACTTGCGGATCAATTTTGTCAGGATCGGCTGCTCGGTCTGATCGCCGACGAATATCAGCTTGACCAATTCCCCTGTCGGATAAAGCTCCCGCAGATGCTTGATGGTCTCATTTGAATCTTCGGTATCGGTCACTTGCGCGACGAAGCGTTTCGTAATTTCCTGCTGAGGCGCCTGGAAGACCGTCAGGACATCCCCAAGCTCCACGACGCGCCCGCCTTCCATTACGGCTACGCGATGGCAGATTTTGCGAATGACGTGCATTTCGTGCGTAATCAGGACAATGGTTAAGCCGAGGCGCTTGTTGATATCCACCAGCAGTTCCAAGATGGAATCCGTTGTTTGCGGATCAAGTGCTGAAGTGGCTTCATCACAAAGCAGCACTTCCGGATCGTTCGCCAGGGCTCTGGCAATCCCTACCCGCTGTTTCTGGCCTCCTGAGAGCTGAGACGGGTATGCATTTTCTCTTCCCGCAAGGCCGACAAGCTCGACCAGTTCAAGCACGCGGGCATCCCGTTTGCTTTTCGGGACGCCTGCAATTTCAAGCGGAAATTCAATATTCTCTTTTACCGTACGCGACCACAAGAGGTTGAAATGCTGGAAAATCATGCTGACTTTCTGGCGCGCTTTTCTTAAGTCCTGGCCTTTGCTCGCCGATATGTTCTGGCCGCTGATCGTGACCGAACCGGAAGTCGGTTTTTCAAGGCCGTTCAATAGGCGGATCAATGTACTTTTGCCTGCGCCGCTATAACCGATAATGCCAAAAATCTCACCGGATGAAATAGACAGGTTTACATCGTCGACCGCTTTCAAAGATCCCTTGCCTGTATCGAATACTTTCGACAGTTCTTTTAATTCAATCATCCTTTACAACTCCTACTCCAAAATAAAAACCCTTCTGCGCAGAACTGAGCAGAAGGGTGACCGTGAAAACACGAAAACCGCTCTCTCATCTCCCAAAGCTTCCGCTTTGTGTGATTTGGCACCATTTCATTTGCATGACGGTTGCCGGGCTTCATAGGGCACTTCCCTCCACCACTCTAAATAAGAGTTACGATATAAAATTATAATTCAGAAATTCAATTTACCATGCTCGACATTTTTCGTCAATAAATATGTTGAATTAAAAATAATTAATTGCCAGCTATAGGCAAATCAGCTTAGACTTCCGCAAAGCGGTCTGCACCGGAACGCTTCTGTTGTTCCGTTTATACAGATTTCAATTTGCTATAGATGTGAGGCACTGATTGAAAAGCATAGATCTTTTCTTTCAGCTGGCCGTTTTCTGTAATGAGCAAGCAAGGTACGCTTTCCACTTGATACAGTTCAGCAATTTCCTGCACGTAGTTCAAGTTCGCTTTCCCCATCGGCAGTTCAGGCAAAAGTTCTTTCACAACATCCATCATTTTTGAAGCCACCTGGCATGTTCCGCACATTGGCGTGTATAAATAATAGGCGGCTGCAGCGTTTTTGTTTTTTTCTTTCAGCCATTCTTTATGTGTCCATTCTTTCATCTTGTTCATCCCTCGGTTAATAGCTTATTGACTTGAACGTTTGCCGAAATCAGTACATCCAGCAGGATCCGGATCGGCGTCGTCGCCACTTCCTTGTAGCTGCGGTTTATATAGAAGTGCCGGGCTTCAGGAAATTCGCGCTTCACGAGCTTCCTTAGCTGTTCACCTGATTTGTCTGCATCCACCAATACGATGATATCCAGATCTTCGTAAGGCAGCAGCAATTCTTCAAGCCTTGATGCACTTACTGTACCATTTGTGCAGAGAATCGTCACGGGTTCTGCAATAAGCGGTGCGATCCGGGTCTTGTCGCTAAGCCCTTCGACTACAATCACTTTGTCCATAAGTCCACACCTCGCTGATATAAGATGAAAGATCAGAGTCAATTGCTGCTTGAAAACAAGCTTCAGGAACCTGCTATCTATCAGCCTTTCGGCTATCAAAAAAAGCGCCAAGTAATAGGCGCTTTAAAGTATTACTCGTTCGTCATTTCTTTGTATTGGTCAGCAGTCATCAACTCGCTGATTTCTTCTTCGTTTGGAGATTCGATTACCACCATCCACGCATTTTCATACGGAGATTCGTTGACAAATTCCGGGCTGTCTTCTAATTCACTATTCACTTCAACTACACGTCCGCTGATCGGCGCATATAGCTCCGAAACGGTTTTAACTGATTCAACGCTGCCGAAAGGCTCGTCTTTTTTCAGTTCGTCCCCAACTTGCGGCAATTCTACGAATACGATGTCGCCAAGTTCTGCTTGTGCAAAATGTGTAATCCCAATGCGGGCTGTGCCGCCTTCAACTTTAACCCATTCATGCTCTTTAGAATAACGAAGTTCTTGTGGTGTGCTCATCGAAAACCCTCCAAATTATGTAGTGTACTCAATTTCAGTTTGACATAAAGCCCTAGGAAATACAAGATTTCGCTGCTTTCATTTCCAGGTATTTTCAAACTCTTCTTCTTTGAAGCCCAATGTCGCTTTTTCACCGTTCCAAGCAAGCGGCCGTTTGATCAACATGCCGTCTGATGCCAGCAATGCCAGCTGCTCTTCTTCCAGCATGTCCTTCAATTTATCTTTTAATCCAAGTGCCCGGTATTTCAAACCGCTTGTATTGAAGAATTTTTTCAATTCCACTCCGCTTTTGGTGTAGATTTCACGGATTTGGTCCTGGGACGGCGGCGCCTCGGCAATATTTATTTCATTATAAGCGATGCCGTTTTGATCCAGCCATTTTTTTGCTTTGCGGCAAGTAGTGCATTTCGGGTATGCGTAATACGTAATCATGGTAAAACCTCCTTTTAACCAAGCTTACCAAAGTTGCCCTTTTTGGTCGATGCAAAAAAAACGCAGCCCGGAGGCTGCGTTTTGTAAAAGAAGCATTACACGACATATTTTTCGACTTCTACTAATTTCACAGCTGCTTCACGTTTTTTCGCAATGACGTTATATGGAGTGGAACGCGTCAATTTGCGAAGTGCAGAAAGCATCATGCGCTGGTTGTCGCCTTCAACAGCCGCAAGCAAGGTTTCTTTGGCATCTTTTTCGATTTTGTCGAAAGCTTCCTGGCAGTAAATTTGCGTGTAGAGCAATTTCTGCTGGGCTTTTTCTTCACCGGATGCAGCAATCGCTTTTTCTGTGCGAAGTACAGCCGATTCCATCGCAAACACATTGCTGACAATATCCGCAATATTGACAAGCACTTCCTGTTCTTGTTCAATTTTCGCTCCGTATGTCTGAGCTGCAAGCCCCGCTGCCAACAAGGCAATTTTCTTCGCGTTTTTCACCAAGTATTTCTCTTGAGCCAATGCTTCCGTGCCGATTTCTTCCGGCATCATCATCAATAGCTCTTCCTGCAATTTTTGTGCGTGCTGCAATAGCGGAAGCTCGCCTTTCATCGCTTTGCGCAGCAAAGTGCCTGGCACCAGCAGACGGTTGATTTCGTTTGTGCCTTCGAAGATCCGGTTGATGCGGGAGTCGCGGTAAGCACGCTCGATTTCATATTCCTGCATGAAGCCGTATCCGCCGTGCAGCTGCACGCCCTCGTCTACGATGTAGTCCAAAGTTTCTGTACCGAAGAATTTGTTCATGGAACATTCAACAGCGAATTCTGCAATCGCATCTGCCACTAATTTTCCGTTGGCGTGCTCTTCTTCTGTAAAGCCGCTCATGCGGTCTTCGAACAAGCCAACCGTACGGTAAACAGAGCTTTCAAGTGCATATAATTGAGAAGCCATCGTTGCCAATTTCTCACGAGTTAAGTTGAAAGAAGAAATTGGTGTTTTAAACTGCTGGCGCTGGTTTGTATACGGAATCGTAATTTCCATTGCACGTTTTGAGCCGCCGATTGTGCCTACACCCAATTTGTAACGGCCGATGTTCAAGATGTTGAATGCGATGACGTGGCCGCGGCCAGCTTCGCCGAGCAAGTTTTCCACAGGCACTACTGCATCCTGCAAGACCAGTGTCCGTGTTGAAGACGACTTGATCCCCATTTTCTTTTCTTCCGGCCCGACAGATACGCCGTCATATGCGCGTTCTACGATAAACGCTGAGAATTTTTCGCTGTCAATTTTTGCGTACACAATAAATACGTCGGCAAATCCAGCGTTGGTGATCCATTGTTTTTCGCCGTTCAATACATAATGCGTGCCCGCTTCATTCAATTTCGCCACTGTTTTAGCACCCAGTGCATCCGATCCTGAACTCGGCTCCGTCAATGCATATGCTGCGATCAATTCACCACTTGCCAGGCGCGGCAAGTATTTCTGTTTTTGTTCTTCATTTCCGAACAACACAATCGGCAAAGAACCGATTCCGACGTGAGCGCCGTGAGTAATACCGAATCCGCCTGCTTTGGACATTTTTTCAGCAATCAAAGCCGAAGCGATTTTATCAAGGCCCAATCCGCCGTATTGTTCCGGCACATCTGCTCCAAGCAAACCAAGTTCTCCTGCCGTTTTCAATAAACGAACGGAATGGTCGAACTCGTGGTTTTCAAGCTTTTCAACGACCGGAAGCACTTCTGTGTTCACGTAGTCCTCCGTCGTTTTCGCGATCATTTTATGCTCTTCTGTAAAATCTTCCGGTGTAAACACGCGGGATAAATCTGCGTCTTCAATTAAGAAACTGCCGCCTTTGATTAACGTTTTCGATTCTGCCATTTTGTATTCCTCCTGTTTTATAAATTACTTGAGTTAACTTGTAAATTGAAATTAGAGAGAAAAGAAATCGCTTCAACTCTTTTTCTTGTCTCGAAGCTAGCGAAGCGATGCAACGGTTTTTCATGTCCCGAAGCTAGCAAAGCGATGCAGGGACAGAGACAGTCGGACGCTTTCCGCTCTTTCTTTTCAAAAATCCATGAAAACGATTCGTTTTATAGTTTATATGGAGCAAAGCATCAAATAAGAACGCATTGTTCCTTTAGTGTAAGCCTGCGGAAAGCGCAGTTATTTGTGGAATATCAAAATTCTAAATCAGTACACATTTTTATAGCATTTCAAATACGCCAGCTGCGCCCATTCCGCCGCCGATGCACATCGTGACGACGCCGAATTGTTTTCCTTGGCGCTTCAATTCGCTCATCATTTTAAGCGTCAGGATCGAACCTGTCGCACCAAGCGGATGGCCAAGTGCAATGGCGCCGCCGTTGAAGTTCACTTTGTCGATGTCGATATTCAAGTGGCGGATAACGCCTAATGACTGGGAAGCAAAGGCTTCGTTCAGTTCCCATACATCGATGTCGTCAATGGTCAGGCCAGCCAGTTTCAATGCTTTTGGAATGGCGACGATCGGCCCGATGCCCATGACTTCCGGCGGCACGCCTCCTGTAGCGAATGAACGGAATTTTGCAATCGGCGTCAAGCCAAGCGATTCTGCTTTTTCACGGTCCATGACGAGCAGTGCAGCAGCTCCGTCAGATGTCTGTGAAGAGTTTCCGGCTGTCACGGTTCCGCGTGCTGAGAAAGCTGCGCGGAGTTTGTTCAAGGTTTGAATGCTTGTGCCGTGGCGAACGCCTTCATCCATCCCAAATGTAAAGGTTTTTTCCTGGTATTTGTTGTTGTCATCGACGAAACGCTGGGTCACTTCGACCGGCACGATTTCTTCATCGAATTTGCCGGCTGCAATGGCTGCAGCTGCTTTTTCGTGGGAGCGGACAGCAAATGCATCCTGGTCTTCCCGGCTGACGCCGTATTGGGTTGCCACTTGTTCTGCCGTATGGCCCATGCTCATGTAGTACTGAGGGGCAGTTTCTGCCAATTTCGCGTTCGGGCGGATGACATTGCCCATCATCGGCACCATGCTCATCGATTCAACGCCGCCTGCAATAATGGCTTCTGCTGAGCCGACCATGATCCGTTCAGCTGCATAAGCAATCGACTGAAGGCCTGATGAACAGAAACGGTTGACCGTTACGGCCGAAACGGTTTCCGGCAATCCTGCCAATGCACCGATATTGCGCGCAATGTTCATGCCTTGCTCCGCTTCCGGCATGGCACATCCCATAATCAAATCATCTATCGGACCGTCGTAGCCGCCTGCCCGGTTTAATGCTTCACGTACAACCAAGGCGCCGAAATCATCCGGACGCACCGTTGCAAGAGAGCCTTTTTTCGCTTTTCCGACCGGGGTTCTGGCCCCGGCCACGATTACTGCTTCGCGCATCTATTTCTCCTCCTCTAATATCTTTCGGTTAGTTGCGCAGCGGTTTGCCTTTAACCAGCATATGCTGCATCCGTTGTTGTGTTTTCGGTTTCGCAACCAAACTCAGGAAAGCCTCGCGCTCCAAATCCAGCAAATACTGCTCGTCCACTTTCGTGCCGTATGGCAGTTTCCCGCCGGATAAGACGAATGCCAGCTTTTTGGCAATCTTCAAGTCGTATTCGGAAATATAGCCTGAGATGTGCATGCCTTCTGCCCCGAGAAGGAGCGTCGCGTATCCCGGTTCGCCGGTAACCGGCACTTTTTCGCGAGTCGGTGCCTGATAGCCGTTTTCGTATAAAGCAAGGGCGGCCTGTTTTGCATCGTAAATCAGATGGTCGCTGTTGACGCTGATGCCGTCTGTGAAATTCAAGAAGTTATTTTCGCGCGCCTCTTCTGCGGAAGTTGATACTTTTGCCATGGCAATCGATTCAAATACATTGCTGGCGATATTCTGGTAATCGACGGTTACGCCGTTCGGCAAGCCTTTCAAATGCTTGATGTAAAGCTCTTTGTTTCCGCCGCCGCCTGGAATCAAGCCGACGCCCGCTTCTACTAGGCCCATGTACGTTTCCATCGAAGCCTGGATGTGTGCTGCATGGAGCGCCACTTCTGCCCCGCCGCCAAGTGTCATGCCAAATGGCGCCACGACTACCGGTTTTGAGCTGTATTTGATTTTCATCAAGGCATTCTGGAACGTCTTGATTGTGAAATCAAGTTCGAAGATATTGTCGTCCTGGGCTTCCATTAAGATCATGCCAAGGTTCGCACCGACACAGAAGTTCTTCGCCTGGTTGCCGATGACAAGCCCTTTGTAATTCTTTTCAACTTCCTCTACCGAATAGTTGATCATTTGCATAATGTCGAGTCCGATCGCATTTGAACGCGAGTGGAATTCCAGCAGCAAGATGCCGTCTCCAAGGTCGATCAAGCTGGCGCCTGAATTCGACTTTAGAACGCCATGCTTTTTCTTATAGCGTTTCAAGTCAATCGCTTTTTCGTTGACCGGAACCGGCTCATAGCCTGTGCCGTTGAAGAAATGCAGATCGCCGTTTTCTTCTTTATAGAAGCTTTCGTTTCCGCTATCCAGCAGGCTTTGGACGAATGCCGGAATTTCATAGCCTTCTTCTTTCATTTTCTCAACAGATTTTTGGACTCCGATAGCGTCCCATGTTTCAAACGGCCCTTGTTCCCAGCCGAATCCCCATTTCATGGCATTGTCGATGGCGACGATGTCGTCTGCAATTTCGCCCGTCAGCTGTGCGGAGTAAACGAGTGTCGGCGACAGGATGCTCCACAGCAGCTCTCCTGTGCGGTCATTCGCGTATGTCAACGTTTTCACTTTTGCTGCCAAGCCTTTTTGCTGTTTCGCCATTTCCTGTGAAGGCGTTTTCAATTTTCCGGCTGGGCGGTATTCCATTGTTTCCGGATCCAGTTCCAGGATATCTTTATCTTTTTTCAAGAAGAACCCTTGCCCGGATTTCGCGCCGATCCAACCGTTTTCCACCATCTTTTTCATGAATTCAGGCGCTTCGAACACTTTTTGTTCTTCGCCTGAGGTCTGATCGTACACATTTTTCGCTACATGCATGAACGTATCAAGGCCAACAACATCCAATGTGCGGAACGTAGCGGATTTCGGACGGCCGATTAAAGGACCTGTCACCGAATCCACTTCTCCGATGGAATAGCCGCGGTTCTGCATTTCACGCAATGTCACAAGCAACCCATAGGTACCAATGCGGTTGGCAATGAAGTTTGGTGTGTCTTTTGCAATCACAACACCTTTGCCAAGGCGGTCTTCACCAAATTCCGTCATAAACTGTAGCACTTCTGGAGCCGTCGTGTTCGCCGGAATCACTTCCAATAGCTTCAAATAGCGCGGCGGGTTGAAGAAATGCGTTCCAAGAAAATGCTTCCCGAAATCTTCCGAACGGCCTTCTGCCATTGAGTTGATGCTGATGCCGGATGTATTGGATGAAACAATTGTGCCAGGTGTTCTGACGGCATCGATTTTTTCGTAAAGAGATTTTTTAACGTCCAGGTTTTCAACAATCACTTCGATGATCCAATCGACGTCTTTCAATTTATCCAAGTCGTCTTCCAGATTTCCTGGGGTAATCAGCTGCAGGTTCTTTTTAGCAGCCAATGGTGCCGGCTTTTGCTTCAATAATTTTTGAACCGAAGTCGATGCAATCCGGTTTCTCACTTGCGGATGTTCTAGCGACAGACCTTTTGCCTCTTCTTCTTTCGATAATTCACGCGGGACAATATCCAGCAATAACACCGGAATCCCTATATTTGCAAGATGTGCTGCGATTCCTGAACCCATGACACCGGAACCAAGCACTGCTGCTTTTTTAATTTGGTAAGCCAATGAAAAACCCTCCTCATTTTTTGAATGAACACTCATTCATTTTTAGCTTAAAAAAATAGAACCTTCTCTATGTCCTTAGTGTAAATTATTTTTGTTGTTTTCGCAATATTTAATCCTTAAAAAATATTCTTTCCTTCAAGTCCAATCTCTTCACGAAACCTGGGCGCCATTGTAAACTGAGTAAGAGACATTTAGGAGGAGATTTTATGAAACCCATTACATCCACTGAACAGTTTAACGAAGTAATCGAAGGAACAGAACCAGTCATCGTCAAATTCCAAGCTGGCTGGTGCCCGGACTGCACACGCATGGATATGTTCATCGATCCGATTATGGAAGAATACAATGAATACAAATGGTTCGATGTGAACCGCGACGAATTGCCGGAGCTTGCCGAGAAATATGAAGTCATGGGCATCCCAAGCTTATTGATTTTTGAAAAAGGGGAGAAAAAAGCACATCTTCACAGTGCGAATGCAAAAACGCCGGAATCTGTTACAGAGTTTTTAGCAAACCAAAAGAAATAGGCCCAGCCTATTTCTTTTTTGCGTTATAATAGATATTAATAATACAGATAGAGGTGTCTTTATGGATTCATCGCAAGAAATCAAAGAGTTAAAAGAATTGGTTTTGCATTATGAAAATGTGATTCACAATATGTCAGCGCCCATCATTCCGTCGATTGTACCGGAAACCATTTTGGTTCCGATTGCCGGATTTATTTTCCGTGACCGCTTTGAAACGATTCGGACGAAAGTGCTGCAGTATGCCGCAGAACACCGGGATACACAATGTGTCGTTTTCGACTTTACCGGAGTGCGTGTCGAAGACGTCGAAAAATTCGACTACAACGAACTGGCCAGTGAGCTGTCCCAGTTAAACAGCGCTATTAAACTAATGGGCATCCGGCCGATTTACGTCGGCTTCAATCCGCGTTTCGTACGCGAAATCGTCCATGCCGGCATCCAAGTCGAGTTGGAAGTTTTCAATACATTCCGCGCCGCCCTGAAGAAATTGCTTGCAGAAAGCGAGAAATCCCTGTATTCCATTTAACAGCCGCCACTGAATCTTTTTTGGGAGGTCTTGAAGCTGAAAATTCTACTTCCATTTGAAGGCAAATCCCAATACGATGCCGCCGTCGATCCTAAAAAACAAGGATCCGCATGCGGGCCGACAACGATTGCCGCGATTTTAAAGCACCATGAACAAATCGATTATGGAATCAATCAGCTTTACGGCCTGCTTGGCACGACCTCCATCGGTTTGTTCACATGGCGTTTGATCCGAAAGTTCAAGAAAGCCACCGGACAGCGTTACCGCATTGAAAAAATCCGTTCGCTTGGCGACGTTAAATCGGAACTGCAAGCCGGACGTCCGCTTGCAATGAAGTTTGACCGTTACTTTTCATTCCACTGGTTCTCAAAACCTTTGTACAACTACCACTGGGTGCCGCTGATCGGATTTGAAGAAAAAGACGGCGATATCCTTCTCTATTTCCACGATAACGGAAAAAGAAACCGCCCCAGCAAAGTGCAGGCGGTTTCTTATCTTCAAAATCAGCATGTGTTATCGTTCGTACGGATCTATCCGGTCAAACGGTGATGATTCCGGAATGATGCTTTTCTCCAATTGGCGGGCGAGCAGTTTTAATTCCTGATCGTCAAACAACTGCACCATATCGTTTGTATAATTCGGAACTAAAATTTCATTCAGCGACACGTCGAGCGGAATATCGCATTTAATAACCGCCAACTCTTTAGATAGCAGCAGCATATCCTTATGCTCTTCTATCTTTTTCTTTTGGGCTGGTTTCAATTCTTCAATCGCTTCAAGGACGCCGTCGGTCGATCCATATTTCTGGATCAGCTGCAGTGCGGTCTTCGGTCCGATGCCTTTCACGCCCGGATAGCCATCGCTTGCATCTCCCATGAACGCTTTCACGTCTGCAAACTGCGCCGGTTCAATGCCGTACTCTTCTTTAAAACGGCCTTCGGTGTAGACGTCATAAATATGGAAGCCTTTTTTCATGAACGCAATTTTCACCGACGGGTTCAACAATTGCAGCATGTCTTTATCGCCGGTCATGATCGTAAAATCGGCTTTGCCTTGCCACTGTTTGGTAAACGAGCCGATAAAGTCATCCGCTTCGATGCCCTTTTCGCCGTAGTTTTTCCAGCCGAGCTGCTCGGATACTTGCTTCGCCAAATCGAATTGGTGCAGCATATCCTCCGGCGGCGCCGGGCGGTTGGCTTTGTAGCCGTCAAACATATCCGTACGGAAAGTCTGTGCGCCCATGTCCCAGCAGACGGCCAGATGCGTCGGCTTCATCATCGTTTTTGCGGCCAACACGTGGCGCGCAAATCCTTGGACACCGTTTGTGGCAAGTCCTTCCGTCGTCCGGAAATACTGCCCCACTGCAGATGTGGCGAAAAATGAACGGAATAAGAGCGCCATGCCGTCCACCAATAGTACATGTGGTTTTTCATTCATTGTAAATCCTCCATCCTTCATCAAGCACTCTCTCCATTGTACCTCTTTTCGCACGAAAAAACCGCCGAAGCGGCGGTTTTAGCGTTTGCGTTTGATGGCCCGGTATTCCAGGGTGATTGATTTGTAGAACGATCCCATCATCAACAACATGATGAACGAGAACGGGAAAGCGGCAATGATCAAGGCCGTTTGAAGTGCCCCAAGCCCACCAGTTGACAATAAAATCACTGCAATCAGCGACTGAGATACTCCCCACGAGATTTTAACCGTGTTGGACGGGTTCAGCGATCCATTCGTCGATTGCATTCCAAGTACAAAGGTCGCTGAGTCGGCTGATGTGACAAAGAAAACCGCAATCAGGACAATGGCAATGACGGATAAAAATCCACCGATTGGCAATTCGTTAAATACAGCGAACAAAGTCTCTTCCGTCAACAAACCGGTCAAGTCCACGCCGCTGTTTTGGACGTCCATTGCCGTGGTGCCAAAAGTGGCAAACCAGATGAAACTGAAAACCGCTGGAATCAATAGCACGCCTGATAAGAACTGGCGGATGGTCCGGCCTTTTGATACACGGGCAATGAAAATCCCGACAAAAGGAGCCCAGGAAATCCACCATGCCCAGTAGAAAATGGTCCAGCCGTCAATCCAGGCGCGCTCTTCTGAATCGACCGGTGCGGTACGGAAACTCATTTGCATGATGTTTTGGATATAGCTGCCGATAGTATCCGTAAAGGTGTTGAGAATCAGCAACGTCGGCCCTAAAATGACCACAAAGAACAACAGGATGATGGCCAGCACCATATTCGTATTGGACAGGTATTTGATCCCTTTGCTGACGCCGCTCCATGCGGAAATCGTAAACAGGATCGTCACGATCACAATTATGATGATCTGGACGATAAAGTTGTCACTCGGGATGCCTTCAAACAAGAAGGACAGTCCCCCGTTAATTTGTATCGCCCCAAAACCAAGCGTCGTTGCCACTCCGATGGCGGTAGCAAAAATAGCGATGACGTCGACCGCGATTCCCCACGGCCCTTTCATTTTATCCCCGAAAATCGGTTTCAGCGTGGCCGAAATCAGACCCGGCTCCCCTTTTCGGAATTGGAAATAAGCCAGCACAAGCGCTACTACTCCGTAGATAGCCCATGCATGGATGCCCCAATGGAAAAAGGTGAAGCGCATCGATTCACGGAATGCTGCAGCGGATTCCGGCTCCGCAGTGGCCGGATTAATCGCAAAATGGGACAATGGTTCAGCTGATCCCCAAAAGACCAGCCCAATTCCCATTCCTGCTGAAAATAACATGGAAACCCATGTAATGAACGAAAACTCCGGTTTGTCATTTTCTTTCCCCAATTTGATTTGCCCCATTGGGCTTACGAGGAAAAACAGGCAGAACAAAACCATGAGCGATACGATCAATAAATAATACCACCCGAACGAAGTTGTCAGGAATCCTTCTATATTCCCGGTAACTTCTGCAAAATTATCTGGCGCAAATGCCCCGTAGGCGACTGCCAACAACACAAGGGCAAGCGAGATCCAGAAAACATTCGTTACTTTTCTCATATAGTACCTCCTGAAATTTTTATCACAAGTGTTAAGGATAAAGAAGTAATCGGCTTCTGTCAAACCCGCTGCTGTTCTAGCGTTACATGTAACAATCAATGATACCGCTTCCAACCGCGTCTCTATACGATCTCACTTTTACTTAAGGCAATAAACTGTTTATGGCCCTGACTCATAGGAATGCATTTTGCTCCATCATCTCAAAATATTCATTTTAAACATTCCCGATATTTTGTCATTCTACTCCTGCAATTGCCAGTGCCAAAATAAAAAAACACCGAAACCAGACGAGTTCGACGCTCTGGTTTCAATGCTTCAGGATTTCATTTAAAAATCCTATTCCTCTATTCCCATCGTCTGCTTGTAGCCTTTAAGATAAGTGATTTCGGACGGGCTGCCAAGCTCCAGCGAATTCATTGCCCGATGCCAGTTCGGATAAATCGGTACTGGCCGCGCCACGCTTTCGATCCGGTCATGTTCTTCTTGCGTCAACTGGATATCAAATGATGCAATGTTTTCCTTCAGCTGCTCCTCGTTGCGGGCAGCGATGACAATCGGCCCGACGTTCGGACGGTCCCTTACCCATGCGTAAGCGATTGGCGGAACGGAAGCGTTGTGGTTTGCCGCCACTTCCTCGAGTGCATCAATTACTTGATAAAGGCGTTCCTGGTCCTGTACCCATGGCTCCGGCCATCCACCGCCTTGCCGCGTGTTCTCCGGCGTCTGCATATTGCGCCCAATCTTGCCATTCAATAGCCCTTCGCCGAGCGCGCTCCAAATCATTGAACTGACATCCAGTTCCGCTGCTGCCGGCAGCAGCTCATATTCCGCTTCCCGCGCTTCTGGCGAGTAGTAAATTTGCTGCGTGACCGGTGGAATGAATCCGTTCTGCTCAGCAACTGTATACGTTCTAGCGAGCGCCCAGCCGCTGTAATTCGATACGCCCCAATGGCGGATCTTCCCGGCCTTCACCAAGCTCGTCATCGCTTCCACCGTTTCTTCAACCGGCGTCTGCCCGTCCCAGAGATGGGTAAAATACAAATCAAGATAATCCGTCCCCAGACGCTCCAAAGTCTGGTCAATGGACGTTAGAATATTGTTCCGTGAAGCGCCGCGCAAATTCGGATTGTCGCTTAATGGAAATCCCGTTTTCGATGTCAGCAGCACGTCCTCCCGGCGGCCTTTGATGGCCGCACCAAGCACGCGCTCCGCATCGCCTTTTGAATAGAGGTTCGCCGTATCAAACATATTGATGCCTGCTTCCAGCGACAAATCAACCATCCGGCGCGCCTGGTCTTCCTTGATGTCGCCTGCTGCTTCAAAGCCATTCGTCCCGCTGAACGGGACCGTTCCGAGTATGTATTTCGGTACGCGCAATCCTGAGTTTCCTAAGTAAATGTATTCCATGAGAGCCTCCTAATGAATAAGCGTTATTGAATAACGCGGGATATTAGTGGGTTACCCTACTGTAGTCATTATAAAACTGCTTGCCTCTCAAGAGTCTATACGAAAAATATTGACCTTAATTAAACAAATAAATGAAACTAATTCATTATTTACTCGTATTAAATAAAAATACCATTTTATAGGGGGTTAATACTTGAGAGAAGCTTGGCATACGAATAATGAAGAAATGTACATTATTCCACAAAACCTAAACACCACTGAAATTTATAACCATAAACAAATCGCTAAAAAAGGCACATTTTTATGTCCCTACTGCAACGCCAAGCTGTATGTCAAAAGCGGAGAAATACACGGCACTTACTTTTCACATCTACATGGTGAAAGTTGTGAGGAATCACAAAAGAGTGAATTGCGTTATTCTAAATACGAAAAGCAGAAGCATGATGAGACTCCACGCCTTCCACAAATATTAGCAGTGATGAAAGATGAATTAGAAGTTTTATCTAAAGTATATCCTCAAATCACTCACTCTAACGGATATTTAAATTCAGATTTTGTAACTTTCGTTCCGGACATCTCTTTAAAAATCAATGAACATAAGTATGCCATCACTATTGTTACAAATATCACCAGTTCAACTGATATATCAAAAGCAAAAAATATAAAAAAACAAAGAGAATATTATACTACGCTTGGATATGAAGCTTTATTTTTTATTGAACGCAGCAACCTTGGAATTGATATCGATAAACATTCTTTAGTATTATGGGAATCGGAAAAAGAAGCTCTTACTACTCAAACTTCCGATACACTTTGGGAAGAGTTTTTAATACAATTATCACCGGTGTCTGACTTGAAACTCATTCTGAATCTTCCCTTGGCAGATTTAAATGTTAAAAGTATCATATATATCACACCAGCTGATCAAGCTATCGCAATCGAGGCATTCCATGTACTTGAGCAACATAACACAACCCCTTTAAAGGCATATTTTCTAAGTATGCCTTATACACTCAGCTTCTCCCAAGCATTTAAAATGGAAAATAACATATTATTATTGGCAGATTTAAATAATGAAAGAGAAAACCAAACTAAATATGCTGAAAACTTCCAAAACGCTAAAAAAATCTATTTAGAAAAACTGAAATTACTTGAACTTCAGCAAAAAGAATATGACCTAGAGCAGACTTTAAAAGCTGAGAAGCAGAAAAAAATAACCTCAGATAAAAGAAAAATCATGCAAGAAAACTTCAGAAAAAATACTTATCATAGTTTAGAAAAAGAAAAGAGACTTGAAATGTTAACCAAGTCCTACTCTCAAAACAATAATTAGAAACGACAAAAAACGCCCAAACCTCTTAAAAAGGTTTGGGCGTTTTCCTAAAATCCAAAATCTCCAAATGGAGACGGCGGGAGTCGAACCCGCGTCCAGAAACTCCGCTACTTGAGCGTCTACGCGTGTAGCTTACTTATTGGAATTTCATGCGCCATTCTGCCAATAAGCGGGCGTCCTGGGCACTAATTTGAGAATCTCTTGCCGGCAGCTCAAATGGCACTGCAGGCCGTATCCCACTAAAGTTGAGCTTTACCCAGCCACATGGGCGATGGATAGATAAAGCAGATCCGAGCTTACGCTGCGAATGCTAGGTTTTGGTTTGTTTTGCCAGTTACTATAGTTACGTTGGTGACGGAGCCGATCCTCCGACGCGCGACTCAAGCCCAGATCATCCCTGTCGAATCCGTAACGTCCCCTCATTATAAAGGAACACGGGAAGGCGATGAGCCTTATGTGCTATATACTTAGTATAAGGCACCATTGGTCAGACTTCAAGTGTTAACGGTTGCGGTCTTTCATGGCGCGGTCAATCTCGCGTTTTGCGTCTTTCTTTTTCAAGTCCTGGCGCTTGTCGTAGTTCTTCTTCCCTTTACCAATGCCGAGCAGCACTTTGGCATAGCCGTCTTTCAAGTACATCTTCAGCGGGATAATCGCCGCTCCCTGCACTTTCGATACGCCTACAAGCTCATTGATCTGCTTTTTATGCAGCAGCAGTTTGCGGACTCGCGTTGGATCATGGTTAAAGATATTGCCCTGTTCATACGGAGCAATGTGCATATTGGAAATCCAGGCTTCACCGTTCCGGATCCGCACGAAAGCATCAACCAATTGCACTTTGCCGTTGCGGGCCGATTTGATTTCGGTCCCTTGCAGCACAATGCCGGCTTCAATCGTCTCTTCAATTGCGTAATCGAAGCCCGCTTTTTTGTTCTGGGCTATTACTTTCCCTGAGCCCTTTGCCATATTCCTTCACCTCGACTAAATCTAAAAGGGCGGCAATGGCCGCTCCTTTATTTTTTCTTTTTGCGTGCCGGGCCTTTGCCCTTAGCGACGCCTTCATAGAACTTTTTCTTTTTGTTTTTCGGTTTGCGTGTCGGGCCACCCGGCTTATCGCCTGGCTTGCCGCCGCGTCCAGGTTTTTTGTCGCCGTCTTTTTTCGCCGCACGGATTACTTTCGGTGCATCTTTACGTGTCCGGCGTACGTTTTGCGTCATGCCGACAATTTCAAAATCGATGGCGGATTCTTCCGGTTTCACGCCGATGACCTTGATGGCAATTTCATCGCCGATGCGGAACTGGCGGTTGCTGCGTTCGCCGATCATCATCATTTGGCGGTCATCAAAACGGTAGAAATCATCCGTCATATTCGATACGTGGACAAGCCCTTCAATCGTGTTCGGCAATTCAATAAACAAGCCGAAGTTCGTGACCGAAGAAACGATTCCTTCGAATTCTTCGCCGATTTTGTCTGCCATGTATTGCGATTTCTTCAATGCATCGGTATCGCGTTCCGCTTCTACTGCGCGGCGTTCACGTTCAGATGTATGTTCAGCAATCTCATCCATGTTTGCATCCCAGTGCATAATCGTCGCTTTCGACAAGTCTTTATTGATTAAGTACGTGCGGATCAAGCGGTGCACGACTAAATCCGGATAACGGCGGATCGGCGATGTGAAATGCGTATAGTACTCCGTAGACAAGCCGAAATGCCCGAGGCTTTCTGCAGAATATTTCGCTTGCTGCATCGAACGGAGCATCATCGTCGAAATGACCGGCTCTTCCGGCGTTCCGGCAATCGATTCGATGATTTCCTGCAACGCCCGTGGATGGATTTGGTTGCCGGTTCCTTTAACTACGATCCCGAAGTTTGTGACAAACTCAAAGAATCGCTGCAGTTTTTCAGGTTTTGGATCTTCGTGAATCCGGTAAAGCGCCGGCACGTCCATATGGTGGAAATGTTCCGCAACAGTTTCGTTGGCTGCCAGCATGAACTCTTCAATCAAGCGTTCAGCGACTGTACGCTCACGAACAACGACGTCTACTGGATAGCCGTCTTCATCCACCAGCACTTTTGATTCTTTAAAATCAAAGTCAACGGCTCCGCGACGCATGCGCTTGCCTCTTAAAACCTCGGCCAATTCTTTCATCAACTCGAACATCGGCACCAGGTCCACGTACTTCTCTTTCAGTTCCTGGTTATCCTGTTCCAAAATTTCATATACATCGGTATACGTCATACGAGCCGACGTTCTGATAACACTTTGAAAAATATCATGCGACAACAGTTCACCCTGATCGCTGAAAATCATTTCGCATGACAAAGTCAAACGGTCAACTTGCGGGTTGAGTGAACAAATTCCGTTTGATAAACGATGAGGAATCATCGGAATGACCCGGTCTGTCAAATAGATGCTTGTCGCGCGGTCATAAGCTTCCCGGTCAATCGCAGAACCTTCCGTAACATAATGGCTGACATCCGCAATATGGACACCGAGCTTATACGTGCCATCTTCCAGTTTTACTACTTGGACAGCATCATCCAAGTCTTTTGCGTCCGCGCCGTCAATCGTGACGATTTGTTCTTCTCTCAAGTCACGGCGGTCCGTTAAATCTGATGGATCGATTTCTTCAGGAACACTGTTCGCCTGGTCCAGTACATCCGGCGGAAATTCTGTTTCAATGCCGTGTTTGTGGATAATCGATAAAATATCGACGCCCGGATCGTTTTTATGGCCCAAAATTTGCGTCACCATGCCGGTTGCCGACATGCGGCCTTCTGGCCAGCCGGTAATCTCAACGACCACCTTATGGCCATCTACTGCACCCAGCGTGTCGTCTTTTGCGATGAAAACGTCCATATTCATCTTTTTGTCATCCGGCACAACAAAACCGAAGCCGCGGTTGTCCTGGAACGTCCCGACCACTTTTGTTGTACCGCGCTCTAAGATGCGGACAATGGCGCCTTCCCGGCGGTCTCCTGAAGAAGCTTCCGAAACTCTGACCATTACTTTGTCGCCGTTTACCGCACTGTTCACTTCTGTCGGCGGAATGAAAATATCATCCATGCCCGGTTCTTCAGGTGCAACAAATCCAAAGCCGCGCTGATGCCCGATAAATTTCCCGCGCATCAAATTCATCCGCTCCGGAACGCCGTAACGGTTGGCACGCGAACGGACAAGCAAGCCTTTTTCTTCAAGCTTCACTAAAGTCTTCACCAATTCGGTGAATTCATCGGCATCTTCAAAGCCGAATTGTTCTTCTATTTCTTGTACAGTCAACGGTTTATAAGCGTCTTCACGCATAAATGCCAATAACCGCTGATCCAGTGTCATTTCATTATTTGCCATACTGATTTCCTCCTCTTTGACGGTCTTACACGCTCCAATCAAGCGATTCGAGAAATGCTAAGATGTCTTCGTGCAGTTGCTGTTTTTCTTTGCCCAGCGTAATGACATGCCCTGATTTCTCATACCACTTAATGTTTTTCTGGAATGATTCCGCCTCTTCATAAATGATATTGGCAGAATCTGTGTCGATCACATCATCCAATGACCCCTGGACGACAAATAACGGTGCGTAGACATGATCGACCTGTTCTCTCACATGGCCAATCAGTTTCCGCAAATCCGCCAATGACTCCATCGGGCGTTCTTTAAACTTCTTCATTTCTTCTTCGATAACGCGCTCGGCTTTTCCTTCATACTTCTTGTATTCACGGGCATATTTCACAACCCCTTCATACATCAGATCGGTCGTCTTCATATGCATCGGTGCACACATCGTGACTAGCCCCTTTACAGGGAATGTATACCCTATCTTTAAGGTAAATACGCCGCCGAGCGACAATCCGGCCACCGCAATTTCCTCGTACCCTTCATCTTTTAACTGATTATAAGCGTTTTCAACGTCTTTCCACCAGTCCTCA
Source organism: Planococcus glaciei (assembly GCF_900099655.1). GTDB lineage: Bacteria > Bacillota > Bacilli > Bacillales_A > Planococcaceae > Planococcus > Planococcus glaciei. The sequence continues at coordinate 125,061 of NZ_FNDC01000006.1, read as the reverse complement.
GGACCGGTCGGAAGCAGTTTTTCCGGCTCCACGCCGTGCCCTGCATAATGCGGCGCTAAAGACGTGTACCCTTGTTTTTCAAGGAACCGGCCAAGCATCCGCACATCAGCTGAATTCCCTGTAAATCCGTGAAGCAACAAGACCGCTCTCGGCCCTGCTTTAAAGAAAAATGGTTTTGGCTGCGAAACTCGCATAAATATCCTCCATCCTAATTTACATAAATCATGTTTATTATTTTTAGCAACTTAAGGTTTTGCTTCTTTATAATAGCCAGCTTCTTCTAAATAGAAAGAGCGGAAGGCGGCGACTCAAGCGGGAACAGTACGAGCTGAAGACCCTGGAGCGAACGAAGTGAATGTTTTTTCAATTTGCGACGAGTAATCGCAGGAGCAAGTGAAGCGGCTGAAGCCGTACCCGCGGAAAGCGTCCGCCTGCAGCGATTTCTTCAGTCTTCTTAAATTATAACTCTAAAAGAAAACGCCTAACCAGTAAATGGTCAGGCGTTTTGATTATCCACATTAAACTTTTGTAACGGCGATAGCCAGAATAAAGAATAAGGCAGCAAGTACAATCGTTACGCGTTGAAGGACTAGGTCCAAACCACGGGCTTTTTGCTTGCCGAAAAGTTGCTCTGCTCCACCGGAGATGGCTCCTGAAAGACCTGCACTTTTTCCTGATTGCAATAATACGACAACGATTAAAGCGAGCGATACGATGACGAGTAATGTCATTAACAACGTATGCATAAATTCCACCTCCTGAAAAGAACTTCCACAACAAGAATAAGTTTACCAAAAACTCCGAACTATGACAATAGCAACAGAACGAAAGGGTCCCTTATACCTTATTTCTTCAAGTTGTAGAAAGTTTTAACGCCGAGGTATTTCGATGTCTCATTCAATTGGTCTTCGATGCGAAGCAACTGGTTGTATTTCGCTACACGGTCCGTACGGGACGGAGCTCCTGTTTTGATTTGGCCAGCGTTTGTCGCCACTGCGATATCTGCAATCGTTACGTCTTCAGACTCGCCTGAACGGTGGCTGATAACGGCAGTGTAGCCCGCACGTTTTGCCATTTCAATCGCATCGAATGTTTCTGTCAATGTACCGATTTGGTTTACTTTGATCAAGATCGAGTTGCCGACGCCTTGCTCGATTCCTTGAGCCAATTTCTTCGTGTTGGTAACGAATAGATCATCGCCAACCAATTGGACGCGGTCGCCAATGCGTTCTGTCAGCAATTTGTGGCCTTCCCAGTCGTTTTCATCCAATCCGTCTTCGATGGAAACGATCGGGTATTTGTTGGCAAGTTCTTCGTACCAGTCAACCATTTCAGCAGAAGTTTTCACTGTGTTGTCGCCTGGCAAGTTGTATACGCCTTTTTCTTTGTCATAGATTTCAGAAGAAGCAACGTCCATCGCAAGAAGTACGTCTTCGCCTGGTTTGTAGCCGGCTTTTTCAATGGCTTCCATGATCGTTTGAAGGGCTTCTTCGTTCGAACCAAGGTTCGGTGCAAATCCGCCTTCATCTCCAACAGATGTGTTATAGCCTTTTTCTTTCAAAACGCTCTTCAAGTTATGGAAGATTTCAGCGCCCATGCGTACAGCGTGGCGGAACGTTTCTGCGCCAACCGGCATAACCATGAATTCCTGGATGTCGACGTTGTTATCGGCATGTTCGCCGCCGTTCAAGATGTTCATCATCGGCACCGGCAATTGCTTCGCATTGAAGCCGCCTAGGTACTGATAAAGCGGAACATCCAAATAATCAGCTGCAGCGTGCGCTACGGCCATGGAAACACCTAGAATGGCGTTTGCGCCCAAACGGCCTTTGTTTTCTGTGCCGTCAAGTGCGATCAACGCTTGGTCGATCGATACTTGGTCAAGCGCCGAGAAGTTGCCTTCGATTTCAGCTGCGATTTCGTTGTTTACGTGGTCAACCGCTTTTAAAACGCCTTTGCCCAGGTAACGGCTCTTGTCGCCGTCGCGAAGTTCAACTGCTTCATGTTCGCCTGTAGAAGCTCCTGATGGTACGATAGCGCGCCCGAAAGCACCACTTTCTGTAAATACTTCCACTTCGATTGTTGGGTTTCCTCGTGAATCTAATACTTCGCGTGCTAATACGTCTGTGATAATTGGCAATGAAAACAGCTCCCTTTTAATATAATGGTTTTCCGGTCATTTCTGCCGGTTGTTCAACATTTAATAATTTCAGTACAGTTGGAGCCAGATCGGCCAATATGCCGTCTGTTCTCAATTCAACGCCTTGTTTGGTCACAATGACCGGCACCAGGTTTGTCGTATGTGCGGTCATCGGCAAGCCTTCAAGCGTGGTAACTTCGTCTGCGTTGCCGTGGTCGGCGGTAACGATGGCATGGCCGCCTTTGGCATGCAGCGCATCCACGATCCGGCCTAAGCATTCGTCGACCACTTCAATGGCACGGATGGTCGGCTCAAGCATTCCGCTATGGCCTACCATGTCGGGGTTTGCAAAGTTCAAAATGATGGCATCGTGTGCGTCGTTTTGAATTTGCTCCACCAAACGGTCGGTGACTTCATAAGCACTCATTTCCGGCTGCAAATCATAAGTGGCGACTTTCGGCGAATTTACTAAAATCCGGTCTTCACCTGGGAAAACATCTTCTCGCCCACCGCTCATAAAGAACGTGACATGCGGATATTTTTCCGTTTCGGCAATGCGCAATTGCGTCAAGCCTTTTGCGGACAATACTTCGCCGATGGTGTTTTCAAGGTTCAGCGTTTCAAATGCAACGCGTGTCGGCAAATCGTCGCTATACGAAGTAAACGTGATAAACGACAAATTGGACGGATGCTTCGCGCTAAGCGGCATGGCGTCAAATCCTTCACGCACAAACACTGACGTCAACTGAATGGCACGGTCCGGGCGGAAGTTGAAGAATACGACGGAATCGCCGCTTTCCAACGTAGCAACCGGCTGGCCATTTTCAGTAATGGCAAACGGAACGACAAATTCATCGTGGATGCCGGTTTCGTAAGAAGCCCGAATGCCGTCGCTTGCGGACAACGCGTTTTGACCGATGCCATCCACCAGCACACGGTACGCCAATTCCACGCGTTCCCAGCGTTTGTCACGGTCCATTGCATAGTAACGGCCGCTGATGGACGCAAATTTGCCGACGCCGATTTCTTTCATCCGGCGTTCCGCTTCTTCTACGTAACGAAGTCCCGTTTGCGGTCCGACGTCCCGACCATCCAAAAAGCCGTGGACATAGACATCCGTTAAACCATGCTGTTTCGCCAATTCCAAAAGGGCAAACAAATGCTCATAATGGCTGTGGACGCCCCCATCTGACAACAAGCCCATCAGATGAAGCGCTTTGCCGCTTGCTTTGGCATTTCCAACAGCTTCCAGAAATGCAGGGTTTTGATAAAAATCCCCATCCCGGATCGATTTATGGATCCGCGTCAGGTTTTGGTAAACAATCCGTCCGGCGCCAATGTTCAAATGGCCCACTTCCGAGTTGCCCATCTGGCCTTCTGGAAGCCCTACCGCTTCTCCTGAAGCAGTCAATAAGCTATGCGGATAGCTGTCCCATAAACGGTCAAATGTCGGTTTTTCGGCTTGTGCAACTGCGTTGCCAAATGTCTCTTTCCGGCAGCCAAAACCGTCCAAAATAATTAAAGCGACTGGATATTCTGTGTTACGCATGCGATCCCGCCTCTAATAGTTTTACAAAAGAATCGGTTTCAAGGCTGGCTCCTCCAACAAGTGCTCCGTCAATATGCTCCATGCCCATCAATTCTTCAATGTTGGCCGGTTTTACGCTGCCGCCGTATTGAATTCGGATGTTTTGTGCAGTTTCCTCATTGAATAGTGAAGCGACTTTCTTGCGGATGATGCCGCAAACTTCATTGGCATCTTCTGCCGTTGCTGTTTTGCCTGTTCCGATTGCCCAGATTGGCTCATATGCAATTACCAATTCACTTGCTTGCTGTTCAGAAAGTCCTGCAAGTCCCGCTTCCACTTGCGCTTCTACTACAGAACCGGTTTCGCCGCTTTCGCGCTGTTCAAGCGTTTCGCCTACACACATAATCGGTGTTAGGCCGTGTTCAAAAGCAGCCACTACTTTTTTGTTGACCGAATGGTCTGTCTCGTTGAAATATTGGCGGCGTTCTGAGTGCCCAATAATCACGTAGTTGACGCCCAGGTCTTTCAATTGCACCGGGCTGACTTCGCCGGTAAAGGCGCCTTCTTTTTCTTCGTGCATCGTTTGTGCACCGATTTGAAGAGCGCTTGATTCGGTTGACGCCACAAGCTGCTGCAGATAAAGTGCAGGTGCACAAATAACCGAGTCCACTTTGCTGGCGTCAGGTGCGAGTCCTTTTACTTCTTCTACAAATTGTTTCGCTTCTGCAGCAGTTTTATACATTTTCCAGTTTCCTGCAATGATCGGCTTTCTCAAAAAAACCACTCCTTTTATTTGTCGGTTAATGCCGTTACGCCTGGCAATTCCTTGCCTTCCATGAATTCAAGGGAAGCACCGCCGCCTGTGGAAATATGATCCATTTGATCAGCAACTCCAAATTGCTCGACTGCAGCGGCTGAATCGCCTCCGCCAATTACGGTATACGCTTCTGTTTTTGCCATAGCCTGCGCTACGGATTTTGTGCCGTTTTCAAAAGAGCTCATCTCGAAAACGCCCATCGGCCCGTTCCAGATAATCAATTTGGAATTCAGGATGACGTCTGAATACAGCTCAACGGTTTTCGGTCCAATATCAAGACCCATCCAATCAGACGGGATTTCACTAATCGGGACCACTTTTGTTTCCGTGTCATTCGAAAATTCTTTCGTTACAACTACATCGACCGGAAGGTACAGCTTGACGCCTTTTTCTTCCGCTTTTTTGATGAACGATTGTGCGAGTTCAATCTTGTCTTCTTCAAGAAGCGACGTGCCGATTTCATGGCCTTGTGCTTTCGTGAACGTATATGACAGACCGCCGCCGATCAATAGGTTATCGACTTTGTCCAATAAATGGTCGATAACGCCGATTTTGTCTTTTACTTTCGCTCCGCCGATAATTGCGGTAAATGGCCGTTCCGGGTCGGATAAAGCTTTCCCCAGTACATCCAGTTCTTTTTCCAGCAGCAAGCCTGAAACGGATGGCAAGTGCTTCGCAATTCCGGCTGTCGAAGCATGTGCTCTATGTGCGGCTCCGAATGCGTCATTGACAAATACGTCTGCAAGCGACGCAAACGCTTTGGCCAGTTCTTCGTCATTCTTTTCTTCGCCTGGGTGGAACCGGACATTTTCCAATAAAACAATGTCGCCATCGTTCATTGAAGCAATTTCCTGTTCAACTTTTGGTCCGATGGATTCATCGAGGCTCTTTACTTCTTTATGTAATAACTCACTTAACTTGGCTCCCGCTGCTGCGAGTCTCATGTCTTCGTTGACTGTGCCTTTTGGCCGTCCCAGATGGCTTGCCAAAATCACTTTTGCTCCATTTTCAACCAGATACTCAATCGTTGGTACAGCTGCACGGATCCGTGTGTCGTCCGTCACTTTTCCTTCTGACATCGGTACGTTGAAATCTACTCGGCAAAATACACGTTTTCCTTTTAAGTCCACGTCTTTCATCGTCATCTTATTCAACATGAAAATACCTCCCGTTCGATTTAAAAAAATAAGGGGGCGGGGTATGATCCCCACCCCCTTTACCCTCTTTCATTATAGAGGTTCATCGGAAATTAAGCTATGATTTTGGGATTACAAACCTGTTTTGTACATGTGCAAAGCAATGTCGATGCATCGTGCAGAATAACCGGATTCGTTATCGTACCATGCAAGAACTTTCACCATGTTTCCGCCAAGTTCCATAGTAGACAATAAGTCCACAGTTGAGGAAGCTGTAACGCCGTTGTAGTCGCGTGAAACCAATGGAAGTTCGCTGTAGCTCAAGAATGCATTTTCGTCTTTGTCGATTGCTTCTTTAAGTGCAGCATTTACTTCTTCTTTTGTCACATCTGTTTCAAGTTCTGCAACTAAGTCAATCAAGGATACGTTTGGCGTAGGAACGCGGATTGCCATACCGTCAAGTTTGCCTGTAAGTTCCGGCAATACTTTTGTAACTGCAACTGCAGCTCCTGTAGTAGTCGGAATCATTGATTCTGCAGCAGAACGTGCACGGCGGTAATCTTTATGCGGTGAGTCCAAAAGAATCTGGTCGTTTGTGTACGAGTGGATTGTTGTCATCATCGCTTTCTTGATGCCGAAACGGTCGTTCAAGATTTTAGAGATTCCTGCAAGTCCGTTTGTTGTACAAGATGCATTTGAAATCACATCGTCTTCTTCAGGGTTATAGCTTTCGTGGTTAACGCCCATAACAAGAGTTTTCATGTTCTTGCCTGGTGCAGAAACGATAACTTTTTTCGCGCCGGCTTGGATGTGTTTTTTCGCATCGTCAGCGTTTGTGAAGAATCCAGTAGATTCGATTACGATATCGATGTTGTTTTCAGCCCATGGAAGGTTCGCTGGATCTTTTTCAGAGTAGACATGGATTTTCTTGCCGTTGACAATCAAATCATTGCCTTCAGATGAAATTTCTGCGTCCAATGTGCCGTGGATTGAATCATATTTCAGCAAGTGAGCAAGCATTTTTGCGTCAGTCAAGTCGTTTACTGCCACTACTTCCACTTCTTCGTTTGCCAATGCTTGGCGGAATACAATACGTCCGATACGGCCGAATCCGTTAATAGCTAATTTTAAAGTCATTTAAAATTCCTCCTGTTTTTGAGTTAACTCGATTATTTTTCGTGCTGCACCTTCATCTGTAATTAAGGTCGTCTGCGGCGGTGCAATTTTGAAATACGAGAGAATCGCTGTCGCCTTTGAACGTCCTCCTCCAACCGCCAGGATAAATGGCGCGTTTTGAACCTGCTCCATTTGGATTCCCGCTGTGCGGATGCGGTAAACTACATTTCCTTCTTTGTCGAAGTAATAGCCGAAAGCTTCGCTGACCGCTCCGCCGTTTCGGATCCGATTGACCTCTTCCACTGAAGACTTGCGGTGCAGCGCAATTTCTTCAGCATTGCCGATGCCATGGACCACTACTTCTGTCTGATCATACAGCTCCATCATTTCCTTGATCACCGGTTCCCGCATCATCATCTCGTACGCTTCCGCACTTAAATGATCCGGCAAGTAGAGCGTTTTGACGGCTCCGCCCGTTTTTTCAGCGAACAAAGAAGCAATGGTATTGGCTTGATGCAGGACATCTTCGCCAAGTCCGCCTCTTGCCGCAATAAATTGCAAAGAGGCGTCTTTCTTATCTGCAGTGATTTCTTTCGATATGGCGGCCATCGTGCTGCCGCCGGTCACTGCAATTTTTTTATACAGTGGGAACTTTGTTTCCAATAAGCGGGCTGCTTCTTTGCCAATGTTTGCCTTCACTGCTGGAATGTCATCGCTGTCTTGCGGCAGAATGAGCACTCTTGTGATGCCTAAAATCGATTTCAGCTGCTTTTCCATGTCTGACAAGCCAGCCATTTCGCGCATGAAATCTTTTAAAGCTTCCAGCACTTCCTCGCCTTGTACAGAAACATACATGCCGGAAGTTCTGGCTTCAATCAACTGCTGGTTTCGCAGTAGATCCGTTTCTTTCCGAATATCCCGTTCTGTCATGCCGGCAAGTTCACTTAACGTCCGCCTGCCAATCGGCTGTTCCAATCCAATCGTCTGCAGGATCTGATAACGTTTCTTCAGGAGCTCGGTCATTTCCGGCATCAGCTTTTTTTTCGCTTCCGTTAATGGATCCATTCGTTCACTCCATTTCGAGCTGGACGATTTTTGTCCCACTTGTTATTTTTATGTCCCACTAGTTACATTCTAGCGAATCACTTATTAAAATGCAAATAAAAAGAAGCGTTAAAATTCTAACGCTTCCAGCAGTTCGATATAGCCGACGTTTCCGTAAATGGCCACTTCCCCGTCTTTTTCAACGACAGGAATCATCAGCATGTATTTTTCATGGAGGGCATCGTCGCTCTCGATATTGACTTCTTCGTACTCGAACGGAAAATCTTCTCTTACGAGTTCCATCATCATTTTTGCTTCGTCGCATAACGGACAATTGGGCCGTGTGTATAAAGTAATCACCGTATCTCCTCTTTCTATGGACTCTAATAGTTGAACTTCTGTGGTCTCCTAACTGCTATGCCGCAAAACGCTTTCTCTCAAACTTTTCTTTTTCGGTCTCCGAGAGCTCTTTTTAAAATGGGAACGAAACAACCAAGACACCATTTCATTATAGCGGAAACATAAAATGGCTGGGACATTCTCCAGAGAAAGCGATTCTTTCAGCATCCGCTGCCTTAATAAAACAAAAAGCCGATTCCCTTTCCGCAAATACGGAAGTGAATCGGCTTTTACATATGCCCTCGGAAGGAATCGAACCTCCATTTTAAGAACCGGAATCTTACGTGTGATCCATTACACTACGAGGGCGTTTGGTCGTTAACGACTTTTCTATTATAACCATAATAAAAAAAGTTTTCAAGCACCTTTTTATAATTCGTTAAATTTGACCTTCATTGACCAAGATGTGTATGATATTAATACAGCTGGAAGAACTTTCAGCAGGAAATGACCATTACCTATTATGAGGAGGAACTATCTTATGAATTTAATTCCTACAGTAATTGAACAGACAAGCAGAGGCGAACGCGCTTACGATATTTATTCGCGCTTGTTGAAAGACCGTGTCATCATGCTCGGCAGCGGAATCGATGATAATGTTGCCAACTCAATCGTAGCTCAGCTCCTTTTCCTTGAAGCTGAAGATCCGGATAAAGATATTTCCATCTACATCAACAGCCCGGGCGGCAGCATCACTGCCGGTATGGCGATCTATGATGTTATGCAGTTCATCAAGCCTGACGTACAAACCGTCTGCATCGGTATGGCAGCATCAATGGGTGCTTTCCTTCTTGCAGCAGGAACTAAAGGCAAACGCTATGCACTTCCGAACGCTGAAGTCATGATTCACCAACCGCTTGGCGGAGCTCAAGGGCAAGCGACAGAAATCGAAATTGCCGCGAAACGCATTTTGCACCTTCGTGAAAAATTGAACGAAATCCTGTCAGAACGTACTGGCCAGCCGCTTGAAGTGATTTCTAAAGACACAGACCGCGACAACTTCATGACTGCTGAACGTGCGGTGGAGTACGGTTTGGTTGACCAAATCATCACGCGCAACAAAATGTTGGAAGACAAAAAATAAGATACGCTAAAAGGACCGGGATGAAATCATCCCGGTCTTTTTTCTATTTGTATTCCAAATAAAAGTCCACAGCTTCGGCTGTGGACTTTTTTACGCTTCTTTTTCGATTTGTGCAGCCAAGGAATCGACCGCTTCTTGTTCGTCTCTGCCGTCTGCAGAAATTTTAACACTGGTGCCTTTGCTGATGGCCAGGCTCATAATGCCCATGATGCTTTTCGCATTTACTTTTTTATCGTCTTTTTCCAGGTATACATCCGAATTAAACCGGTTGGCTTCCTGGACGAACAATGCCGCCTGCCTTGCTTGTAAACCTGATTTCAACTGGACTACCACTTGTTTTTCAACCATATTGCTCCTCCTCTAAAACTGATCTGCATACCCAAAATATATGAAAGAACGGCCAAAATTATTGGCCGATCATCTCTCCCTTGCGCAAGTTTTCGGCAATTTCATCAATTTTCCGCAATCTGTGATTTACACCGGATTTACTGACACTGCCGGCCGATACCATTTCACCCAGTTCTTTTAACGTGACGTCCTGGTATTCCACCCGCAGCCGCGCAATTTCCCGCAGCCGCTCAGGCAATTGGTCAATCCCGATCATTTGATCGATAAAACGGATATTTTCCACTTGGCGCAGCGCGGCGTCAATAGTTTTATTTAAATTCGCCGTTTCACAATTCACCAGGCGGTTTACACTGTTGCGCATATCCCGAATGATCCGTACATCTTCGAATTTCAACAATGCAGAATGGGCACCGGCTATGCTCAGGAAATCTGAAATCTTTTCAGCTTCTTTCAAATAAGTCACAAAACCTTTTTTCCGTTCAATCGTTTTCGCGTTCAAGTGGAATTCATTCATCAGATCCACCAGAGATTCTGCATGGTCTTTGTAAAGCGAGTAGATTTCCAAGTGATATGAAGACGTTTCCGGATTATTAACAGAACCGCCAGCTAAAAATGCGCCGCGCAAGTAAGCGCGTTTGCAGCAATTTTTTTCAATCAGTGATTTATTGATTTCATGTTCAAATTGGAAGCCTTCTGAAATGATCGCTAAATCTTCCAATACATGTTTAGAACCTTCCCTGATTCTGCAAATGTAAACGTTGTTTTTCTTCAACCGCATTTTCTTCCGCACCAGCAATTCCACTGGATACGCCCGGTAAAACCGCTTAAGCAACGTGTAGATCCGACGGGCAATCGCTGCATTTTCCGTCTGGATATCAAGGCTTAGCTGCCGGTTTGAAAATGACAGGGTTCCATTCATACGGATCAAGGCAGATAATTCCGCTTTCCCGCAACAATCGTCCACTTCTACTTGGGTCATCTCTTTTTTTGTTTCCGAAGCAAAAGACAAAACATCTTCCCCCTTTCCAAGAGCTAGAAATATAGCTGCTTTGGATCTTCTTTGGCCAGGCCTCCGGCATATTCAAATAACCATTCTGCCACTTTCAATGGTTCATGCCGGACCGTTTCACCCAAAATGTTGGCGATGTCCTGTTTAAAAATTTCAAGGCCCATGCTCTGCAAGCGTTCTTCATCGTACGCCACAGGCCAGGCTTTTTGTTTGATATAGCGTTCCGCAATTCCTTGGGGAACTTGTTCTTTATTCAGCAAAATGGCGTCCAGAAACGGTTCGCCTACATGATCATAGAGCGCCTTGACGTGGTCGCAAGCTGTATATTTATAAGTTTCTCCGGCTTGTGTCATCAGATTGCAAATATAAATCTTTTTGGCTTCGGCTGATACGACCGCCTTTTTGATGTCTTTGACGAGGAGGTTCGGCAAAATGCTGGTGTACAGCGATCCGGGCCCTACAACGATGACATCCGCCTTTTGAATGGCTTGTATGGTATCCGGCAAAGTCTTGACATCGCGCGGCTCCAGAAACACTCTCTTGATTGGCTGTAAATACGCCGGAATTTTTGATTCTCCACTGACAATCGTGCCATCTTCAAATTCTGCATGAAGCGTGACCAATTGGTTGGCTGCCGGCAATACGGTTCCGTTGACATTCAGCACGCGGCTCATTTCTTTCACGGCATGCGAAAAATCGCCGGTGATGTTGGTTAAGGCCGCCAACATCAGATTGCCCAGTGAATGGCCATCCAGATCCGGTGATTGTTTAAATCGATATTGAAACATTTCTGCTACCAATGGTTCGGCATCTGACAGCGCAGCCATGACGTTGCGGATATCGCCCGGAGGCGGAATATCCAAGTCATTCCGAAGGCGCCCGGAGCTTCCCCCATCGTCGGCTACGGTCACAATCGCAGTCAAATCCAACGGGAACTTTTTCAAGCCCCGCAGCAATGTGGACAGCCCTGTGCCGCCGCCGATGATGACCACCCGTTTCCGGCGTAAAGTACTTTCCATGCACTCAGCCCTTTCTTGTTTTGACATCCCGATGCGTAATGATCGTTTTGTTGTTTTCGGCCAGCAGTTTTCCGTAGTATTCAGCAAGCGTCACTGAACGGTGCTGCCCGCCCGTACAGCCGAAAGCAATAACCAATTGGGCTTTGCCTTCGTTTTTATATTGGGGAATGATGAAGTCAAAAAGGTCGCTCAATTTGCTGATCAATGTCTGGGTTTCGCCCCACTGAAGCACGTAACTTGAAACCGGTTCATCCAGACCCGATAACGGCTTTAAATCTTCAATGTAATAAGGGTTTGGCAGGAAGCGCACATCGAAAACCAAATCGGCATCAATCGGAATGCCATGTTTGAAACCGAATGACATGACATTGACGGTAAATTTGTTGCTGGATTGCGTTGCGAAATCTGACACGATTTTTTCTCTAAGCTGGCGAGGCGTCATCGACGAGGTGTTGTACATATACTTCGCGCGCCCTTGCAGATCCATCAGCATATCGCGTTCTTTTTTGATGCCGCCCAGCACTAAGCCGCCTGGCGACAAAGGATGCGAACGCCGTGATTCTTTATAGCGGCTGACCAGCGTCTGATTATCCGCATCCAGGAAGAGGATGGTGGTGGATACTTTCGGTTCTTTCGAAATATTGTCGATTGCATCGACCAGGCTGTCAAAAAAGTCGCCGCCCCGCAAATCCATTACGGCAGCGACGCGTTTCATCGATTTTCCCGAGTCTCTCATCAACTTGATAAAAGTCAATAGAAGCGCAGGCGGTAAGTTGTCAATTGTAAAAAAGCCCAAATCCTCGAAGCTTTGGATGGCAACTGTTTTGCCCGCTCCTGACATGCCGGTAATTATGATCAATTCAGTTTCATCGGTGTGCTTATCCATTACGCGGAATCCCCTCTTCGGTAGACGTTTGAATGTTTTCGTTGATCAATTGGAATTCAGATGAATAATGGAACGTGCCGTACTGCATGCCTTCCTGGCTTACGGCAAACTTCAAGTTTGTCCGGTCGCCTTCCGCCATCGGCAAGAAATCCAAACTTTCAACAGGATGCCATTCAAGCAGCCCTTCTCTTGTTTCTTCATAAGGGGTGCCGGTGATGCCGGTTGCGAGAAACGTAAACAGCATCCATTCGTCTACGATTTGCTCCCCTTCTTGTATCATCATGGTATAAATGCCTTTTAAATGAGTGCCGATCGGCGTCGCTCCGGTTTCTTCCTTAAACTCCCGGATGGCGGCTTCGTAAATCGATTCTCCTGATTCCATTTTCCCGCCCGGGGCTACGTACCAATCCCGCCGGGGTTTCTTCAATAGCAATACTTGTCCGTTCTGGACCACTAATAAATTTGCGATTCGCTGCACTGTCGACACTCCGTATCTATTGTAAACTCTCTCCATTATACATCTATCCAGGCGTGTCATGCAAAAAAGAAAAGCGGAAGCGCCTGTTCAGCTCTGACAGGCATAAGCCAGACCAGCTGTGTGGCGCTTTTGCCACACAGCTGGGCTGGCTTATGACCCGAAGAGCTAGGCGCTGCAGCTAGACAAAAAAGAAAAGTGTAGGCGGCTTGTTCAGCCCCGACAAGCGCTGGAGGGCTTGAAGATAATGGCGTTCTTTGCCATTAGCGGCAAGACCGAAGCGACTCGAGGGGCTAGCCGCCGGAACTGGACACTAAGAAAAGCAGAGGCACCTGTTTAGGCCCGGTTGGAAATAATAAGATCTCCACACAAAAAAAAGAAGCCGTTTTCCGAGTGAATCGGAAAACGGCTTGTCAAAGTTTCTTTATAAAAAGGGGGTCAATTTACTATTCCTACTCTACCACTTATCTGTGACAAGCGTGTTACAGCAGGATTAAATTAGCGTTAAATCAGGCTTTAATCCCGATTCGTTCAACCAGTTCCTCAATATAATGCTGAATAGCTTGTGCAGCGATACTGCCGTCGCCCGTTGCAGTTACAACTTGGCGAAGCATTTTTTCGCGGACATCCCCTGCAGCGTAGATTCCTGGAACCGATGTTTCCATTTTTTCATTGGTCACGATGTAGCCTTCGTCGTTTAAGATACCGAGGTTTGCAAATGGTTTCGTCAATGGCAACAAGCCGATGTAAATGAATACGCCATCTGCATCAAATTCCTGTTCTGCGCCGTCTTTAGTGGAAACCAGTGTGACGCTGCCGACTTTGCCGTTTTCGTCGTTGATTTCTTTCACGGTATGGCTCCAGATAAAGTCGATCTTATCGTTTGCAAATGCGCGGTCTTGAAGAATTTTTTGTGCGCGCAATTCATCGCGTCTGTGGACGATTGTGACTTTGTCAGCGAAACGCGTTAAATAAACGCCTTCTTCAACTGCAGAGTCCCCGCCTCCGACAACAACAAGGTTTTTCTGTTTGAAGAATGCCCCGTCACAAACCGCACAATAGCTGACGCCGCGGCCGCCCAGTTCAGTTTCTCCCGGAACGCCCATTTTTTTGTATTCCGCACCTGTCGTAATGATGACAGCGCGGGCTTTGTATTCTTTCGAACCTACGATGATGGTTTTGTATTCTTCCCCATCGATGATTTCTTTTACATCTCCGTACGCATATTCAGCACCGAATTTCTTCGCATGCTCGAACATTTTATTGGAAAGATCCGGCCCAAGAATATGGTCAAACCCCGGATAGTTTTCAATTTCTTCCGTATTGGCCATTTGGCCGCCCGGAATTCCACGCTCTAACATCAATGTTTTCAAGTTCGCTCTCGATGTGTAAACAGCGGCAGTCATGCCTGCTGGTCCTGCTCCAATAATGATCACGTCGTACGTATTATTCGTCTCAGTCATAATAGGACCTCCTAAATCTCAGTAACTAAATCGTATAAGATTCCCGGCATTGCGGCAACTTTTTTGCTTAGCTCTCAAAAAGCGGCAAGAATTTCGCCAGTTCGTTGACGTATTTTGTCAATGTGGCAGCCGAAACGCCAAACTGGTCGGCAACCGCTTTTTTTGTAACAGACCGGTCTCTTGAAGATTTGACCATATAATATGCTGCCGCGGCCAAAGCCTTTGGATTTTTAAATCCAAAATTTTCATCAAACGCCTTTTCAACCAACATAAACCACAGTTGAAAAACGGCGGCGTTTTGTTCGGTCACCATCTTTTCTTCCTGATACAGGATTTCAGCGGCTTCCATGGCGCGCACAAAAGCCATTTCTTCCGGAATGGATTCCTTGAACGGATGGCCCAGCGCATATCCGAGCATGTAAGTTTCAATTACGGTCGGCTGTTCCGAGTTGAGCCAATTTGGATGAGAAATGATTTCCTGTTTATGGGCAGACTTGCCGAGCAGGAACAAGCCAAACAACCGCTCGCTTTTTTGCACATGATCGAGTTTTCCAACGAGGTAATCGCGGTCATGTTCGAGTGCATCAGCATGCGGCATAGCCGCCTGTTCGGCCCATGGTTCATAACCGTCTTTCCCCGGATCCATTTTCGTCAACTGCTTCCAGGCCTGTTTTGCAATGTCTTCATGGCCGGAATGGTAAGCGGCATGGGACAGCCAGAAATAAAACGCCGGATCTCCGTCAAACCCGCGTTTCTGCAAGCTGCGCAGCCAGCGGTAGGCTTCTTTGTACTTGCCGACCAATGCAAAGGTCGCTCCCAGTTTATAGCGGTGCTCAAAGACATAGGGCTGGATTTTCTTCAATAAGTTCAGGACGTCTTCCAGCTCTTCGTTTTTTTCGTAATAATGGAAAACCGCCAAATTGCAAAGCGCATGCAAATTGCCTGTATTTCTCCGCAGCACGTCATGCAGCAATGCTTTAGCCATTTCGGACTCGCCGATGTAGAAGTAAGCCAGCGCCAGGTTGTTATGCGCTCCCCAGAAGTCCGGCTTTTCTTCAATCAAGGTTTCCAGAAGAACAATGGCTTCCGGGAACTTCCCTTCTTCCATTAAACGGCGTGCTTTTTCCTGCTGATAAAAATACTCGCTGTCCTGTGCTTCGCCTTCATCATCAAAAAGCTGCCAGTCTTCCTGCTCCGCAAAATCAATGATTTCCAGCGCTTCTGCAACATACCTTCCCTGAACATCGTTTTCCACGTATTTCTTGGCGAAATTGCGCGCTTCTAAAAACATCCCCAGATGGGCATGCACTTCCGCTAAGAAAAATAAGGTTTCGGTCTTGTCGATATCCAGGTCATAAGCCGTCCGCAGCGCTTCTCTCGCCTGTTCAAACTCCTGCATTTCCATGAGGACAATCCCGAACTGGATCCAGATGTCAGGATCTTTCGGGCTGAGTTCTGTCGCCCGCTGCAAATACTTATGAGCTTTTGGATACTGCTCGCGGTGCAGCTCTTTCAATGCTTTTTTATAATAATATTCCCCCGTTGGAATGAACGACAGGATATTCTCGTAGTTTTTCTTTTTTTTATTCTCCAAAATATGCCTCCGAAAAAGTAAAAGGAACGATCAACATCGCTCCTTTACTCAAATGTGCTGTTATTATAGCATATTTCCGTATTATTTACTTGCAGTTTTTGTGGCGTGGCGTTCTTTCAAGACGTCGACCACTTGGTCTAGCCCGACTTTTTGTTCCTGCAGCAATACGAGGACATGATAAAACAAGTCTGCTGTTTCCATCGCCAATTCTTTCGGATCTCTGTTTTTAGCAGCGATGATGACTTCTGCAGCTTCTTCTCCTACTTTTTTGCAGATTTTATCAACGCCTTCTTCAAATAAATATGTAGTGTAGGCGCCTTCCGGCATTTCCTGTTCTCTTTTTTCAATAAGCCCGGTCAGTTCGTTGAACATATCCACAGTCGATTCGTTCGGTGTTCCGGCAATCGTGTTGTGGAAGCAGCTTTCTTCGCCGGTGTGGCATGCCGGGCCGTTCGGAATCACTTCGTAGATCAACGAATCGCCGTCGCAATCGAGGCGTACAGCTGTGACCTGCTGCGTGTTGCCGCTTGTTGCCCCTTTGTTCCACAGTTCATTGCGGCTTCTGGAGTACAGCCATGTTTCATTGGTCTCAATTGTTTTTTGCACGGCTTCTTCTGTTGCATAAGCAAGTGTCAGCACTGCTTTTGTTTCAGCGTTTTGAATAATGACGGGAACCAGCCCGTTTGCATCATATTTCACTTCGTTCATCGGACGTTCACTCCCTCTTTCTTTAAATAATCTTTTACTTCAGCCACGCTGGTTTCTTTGTAATGAAAAATCGAAGCAGCAAGAGCCGCATCGGCATCTACTTCTTTAAAGACTTCGGCAAAATGCTCGCGGTTTCCTGCTCCGCCGCTTGCAATCACCGGCACTTCGACCGCTTCCCGCACCGCCTTGGTCAGCGCCAGGTCAAAGCCGTCTTTTTGGCCGTCTTTGTCCATCGACGTCAACAGCAGTTCGCCTGCCCCGAGCTCGACGCTCCGTTTCGCCCATTCCACTGCATCCCATTCGGTCTTGTTGCGGCCGCCGTGGGTATAGACGTCCCAGCCCGTGCCGTTGCTTTTCGCGTCAATCGCTACGACGATGCATTGCGAGCCGAAATAATCGGCGCCTTCTTTGATCAGTTCCGGGCGGTCAAGCGCAGCCGTGTTCAAGGACACTTTGTCTGCACCGGCGCGCAGCATGCGTTTCATGTCTTCAAGCGACCGGATGCCGCCGCCTACAGTAAACGGAATCGACAATTCGGTTGCCACGATTTTCACGACTTCCACCATCGTTTCTTTGCCTTCATGCGAAGCGGAAATGTCCAAAAAGACCAGTTCGTCTGCCCCTTGCTTATCGTAAAAACGGGCCAGTTCCACCGGGTCTCCGGCGTCCCGCAGCTCCACAAAGCTGACGCCTTTGACCACACGCCCTTCCTTCACATCAAGGCACGGAATGATGCGTTTTGTCAGCATGACAGCGCCTCCTCTAACGTAAAGCGGTTTTCATACAATGCTTTTCCAATGATAACGCCGGCAACCGGGCTTTCTTTCGCAGCCGCTTTGACATTTTTAATATCTTCCAGCGTGCCAATGCCCCCCGAGACGATGACTTCGGCTTCGTCCGAATCGACCAAGGCTTTATTTGCCTCGATGTTCGGTCCGGCGAGTGTCCCGTCCGTTGCAATATCCGTATAGATAAAGTGCTTGGCGCCTTTAGACACGAAAAAGCGCGCCACGTCTTTTGCCGACTGCCCCGAGGTTTCAATCCAGCCTTCGGTTGCGGCCATGCCGTCTTTCGCGTCAATGCCGATGACGATCCGGTCAGCTCCGAATTCCTCGATAAACGATACGACCAGTTCCGGATTGCGGATTGCGAGGCTTCCGATTATCACCCGGCTGATGCCGTTCGATAAATAGTGTTCGATGTCTTCACGCGTCCGGATGCCGCCGCCAATCTGGATATTGACCGGCAGTTTCGCGGCTTCAATGACTACTCCATCGTTGATCCGGACGCCGTCTTTTGCTCCGTCCAAATCGACCATATGAATCCATTCCGTACCGGCATCGGCAAACTTCTTCGCCATGTCGACAGGCGAATCGCCGTATACGGTTTCCTGTGCATAATCCCCCTGAAAAAGGCGGACGCACTTGCCGCCGCGCAAATCAATTGCGGGATAGATCTGAAACTTGCTCATCTTGGTTCCTCCTGACATTTGCAATCCATTGCTCCAATAAATAATGGCCAAAGTCGCCCGATTTTTCGGGGTGGAACTGCATCCCGGTAATCAAACCAGAACCGACCACACCCGGCACATCAATGCTGCCATAGCTTGCCGTCGCCCATACTTGTTCAGGGTCTGTGTTCACCGCTAAAAACGAATGGACGAAATAGACATGGGTATCCACTTGCAAATCTTCCAGCCAGTACGGCATACGGGAAAACTCGAGCCGGTTCCAGCCCATATGGGGAATACGGTAAGCCCCTCTTTCAAAACGGCGGATCTGCCCTTTCAGCAAACCCAGCCCCTGTGTCGGCCGGACTTCTGAACTGTCTTCGTATAAAAGCTGCATGCCCAGGCAAATTCCAAGAAGCGGAATCCCTTTTTGGGGCAGTGACCGGATAAAGGAAGAAAGCCCTTTTTGGTTCAACAATTCCATGGCGTCCGGAAAAGCACCGACTCCCGGGAGTAAAATCGCTTCCGCTTCCAGAAGCGTTTCCGGGTCATCGGATAAGATGACGGTGCAGTCCAGTTTTTTCAACGCCTGTTCGACGCTGAACAAATTGCCCATGCCGTAATCGATAATGCCGATGATCATGTGAGCAACCCCTTTGTAGACGGCACGCCTTTCACCCGGGGGTCAATCATGGTCGCTTCGTCCAATGCACGGGCGAGTGCTTTAAAGACCGCTTCAATGATGTGGTGGGTGTTGTAGCCGTAGTGGATGATGACGTGGACGTTCATCCGGGATTCCAGCGCAAATTTCCACAGGAATTCACGGACCAATTCCGTATCGAACGTGCCGACTTTGGCATTCGGAATATCGCCGCGCATTTCCAGATGCGGCCGGTTGGAACAGTCGACAACCACTTGCGCCAGTGCGTCGTCCATCGGCACAAATGCATTGCCGTAGCGGCGGATGCCTTTTTTATCGCCCAATGCTTCTTTCACTGCCTGGCCAAGCACAATGCCGATGTCTTCCGTTGTGTGGTGGTCATCGATATGCGTATCGCCGTCCGCTTTGATTTCCCCGTCGAACAAGCCGTGCTTGATGAACAAATCGAGCATGTGGTCCATGAACGGCACGCCCGTTTCGATGTCTGCTTTTCCTTCTCCATCCAATGAAAACGAAACAGCAATTTTGGTTTCATTTGTATCGCGTTTGATCTCGGCTTTTCTCATCGTCCATTCTCCTTTTTCCAGGCACGGGATTCTACTGCCCGCGCGTGTCCTTCAAGCCCTTCCAGGCGTGCAAGACGTGCGATTTTCGCTTCGTTTTGCTGCCAGGCCTGTTCGCTGTAATACACCACGCTTGTCCGTTTGACAAAATCATAGACCGACAAGGCACTCGAGAACCGTGCCGTGCTATTGGTCGGCAACACATGGTTCGTGCCGGCAAAATAATCGCCGATCGGTTCCGAGGAATAGCGCCCGATAAAAATCGCGCCCGCGTTTTGGATCTTTTCGGACAAGGCTTCGGCATCTGCCGCCATGATTTCCAAATGCTCCGGGGCGAGTTCGTTCGCCGCATCAATCAAGTCGCCCATCGTCTTTCCGATATAAATCATGCCGTAATCCCGGATGGCTTTCCCGGCAATCGCTTGGCGCGGCAAGGTTTCCAGTTGGCGCTCGACTTCAAGTGAAACCGCGTCCGCCAATTGTTGGCTGGTCGTCAACAGCACCGCCGTCGCCATCGGGTCGTGTTCCGCCTGTGACAGCAAGTCCGCAGCCACTTCATCCGCAAAAGCAGTATCGTCGGCAATGACGGTAATTTCGCTCGGACCTGCAATCATGTCAATGGCCACGTCACCAAACACTTCGCGTTTGGCAAGTGCCACAAATACATTGCCCGGCCCCGTGATTTTATCGACAGCCTGGATCGATTCCGTCCCGTAGGCAAGGGCCGCAATGGCCTGTGCCCCGCCGGCTTTGTAAACTTCTTCTATTCCCAGTATATGCGCCGCCGCGAGTACGCCGTCAGACAATTTGCCGTCTTTTCCAGGAGGCGAAATCAGCACGATGCGCCCCACGCCCGCCACTTGCGCCGGAATGACATTCATCAATACGGAAGACGGGTATGCTGCTGTCCCGCCTGGCACATACAAGCCGGCCGAGCCAATGGCGGTGACCCGCTGCGCGACATAAGAGCCGTCGTCTTTTATGTTTTTATAGCCTTGCTGTTTCTGGTTTTCGTGGTAGTCCCGGATATTGCCTGCGGCTTCCGATAAATCCTGGAGAAGCTGCGGATCGAAACGGTCCACGGCTTCTTTCATTTCATCCGGGCCCACTCGGATCGTCTCCAATTTAACGCCGTCCCATTTCTCGGTATATTCAAGCAGCGCTGCATCGCCGTTCAGCCGGACATTCCGGATAATCTCCTTGACCGCGGCCAATTGTTCGGCGTTGTCTTCAGCCACCGTTCTTCTGATGGAGATATCCGAAGTCAATTGCGTCTGTTTCATGCTTTCGCCTGCTTTCGTAGATTTTCCACCAGTTCCCGGATCCGCTGCTGTTTCAATCGGTAACTTACGGGATTAGCAATCAAGCGGGATGTGATGTCCACAATCTGCTCGTATTCCACCAAGCCATTTTCCTTTAAGGTTTTGCCGGTGGAAACAATATCGACGATGCGATCAGCCAAGCCAATCATCGGCGCCAATTCAATCGAACCGTTCAATTCAATGATTTCCACCTGTTCGCCTTTGCCGCGGTAAAAACGGGAAGCGATTTTCGGATACTTTGTCGCAATGCGCGGCGTCACCGGGTTCATTTCCGTGTTGGGGAGTCCTGCTGTTGCAATATAGCAGCGGCTGATGCCAAGGTCGAGCAGTTCATGCACCGAACGGTCGAGCTCGAGCATGACGTCTTTTCCCGCGATTCCGATATCCGCTACGCCGTGTTCCACGTAAACCGGCACATCCATCGGCTTCGCCAAAATAAAGCGGAAGCGTTCGTTCGGCGCTTCCACAATCAGTTTGCGCGAGTCGTCCAGTTCTTTCGGCAAATCATAGCCCGCTTTGACAAGCAGTTCATAAGCTTCTTCAAAAATGCGCCCTTTCGGCATCGCAATTGTCAGTTCATCCATTTGTAGCACCTTCCAATCGTCTTACTTCGCTGAATAATGCGCTAAACTCTTCTAACGCTTTTACTGCCGGAGCATATTGAAGCGTCACCCGCGACCCGTTTGTGCGCAGTTCCTGCGCCTGCTCATGCGCCAGTTCTTCGGTCTCTTCCGAAAAGAGAATGAGGATATGCGGTTCCGCTTCCCGGTCCGGTGCAATGACTTCGAGCAGCCGGTCGACGCGGAGGCCGAAGCCGGTAGCGCCGACATGCAGGCCGAATTGCTTCATCAGTCCGTCGTAGCGCCCGCCGTTGCCGAGCGGAAACCCGCTTCCAGCTCCGTAAAATTCAAACACCAATCCGGTGTAATACGTCATATGGCTTGTGAAGGATAAATCATAGGTAATGGCTTCAGATAAGCCGTTTCGCTGGATAATGGTTTGCAGTTTCAGCATTTCACCGTACAGCGCCGCCTGCTCTTCGTTGGAAGCGTCGATATACGGCTTCCAGTCCTCTAAAGAAGACGTCGTCACCAAGCCTTTAAACGCGGCAGCCTTTGATGCGTCGTCCAGAAGCTCCGTTGCAAGCTGTTCAAAACGGACACTGTTTTTCGATACCAGAGCCGAACGGACAATGTCGATCTGGCTGTTGTCCAAGCCAAAATCTTTTAAAATCAGCTGAAGCAATTGTGTATGGCCAATTACGACACGCCCCGATTCCACGTTCAATTCTTTTAAGATGGTCGATGCCAGGATGATCACTTCTGCATCTGCATAAAGGGAATCGTCGCCGATCAGTTCAACGCCCATTTGTTCGAATTCTGCCGGGCGGCCGCCTTCCCGTTTTTGTGCGCGGAAGACATTGGAATAATAGCCAAGGCGCACCGGCATTTTTTCTTTCAGCAATTTGGATGCTGCCACCCGAGCAATCGGAGATGTCATATCGGGCCGCAGGACGAGCGTTTCGCCTTGGCTGTCCAGCAATTTAAAAAGCGCATTGTCCGGAATGGCGGAAATTTTGCCGATTGTTTCGTAATATTCCAAGGTTGGAGTCTGAAGCAGATCATATCCGGACCCTTGCATAATTGAAGTGCCTTTCGCGCGCAGCTCGGCTTTTTTCTTCGCTATAAAAGGAAAATCGTCGCGCATGCCTAGCGGTTTTTCGAACATTTGAATGGTCATTGGGAGTCACTTCCTAAAATTGGTTATTTTACTTTAGTTAGTTAGAGTGGTGAAGTAATTTTTATTTTAGCGCATCTTTCCATCGACCGTCAAGGAATTGGCTGCAAGTTATGCGAAAGAAATGAATTTTGGCATTGTCTTATCTTTTTCCCTTTTGGAATCTCGCCAACAAACAGTCCCTTTCCTATATACCCTATTCTTTTATAGTAAAAAAACCTGAAAGCACACCGCTTTCAGGTTTTCAGTTGGCGTTCGGCCATTTGTTCAGCTGTATAAATGATTTTCATCGGATTGCCGCCGACAAACGCACCGGCTGGCACGTCTTTGTTGACGAGTGTAGCTGCGGAAACGATGGCGCCGTCGCCAATCGTCACCCCCGGCAAAATGGTGGTGTTGGCGCCGATCAGCACTTCGTCCCCTATAATCACTTCCCCCAACCGGTATTCGTTAATCAAATACTCGTGGGCAAGGATCGTCGTATTGTAGCCAATCACTGAATTGCGTCCGACGGTAATTTTTTCCGGGAACATGACGTCCGGCATGACCATCAGCGCAAAAGAAGAATGTTCTCCCACTTTCATCCGAAGAAAGGTTTTGTAAAGCCAATTTTTCATCGGCAAAAACGGTGTATAGCGGGCCATCTGAATGACGATGAAATTTTTGGCCACTTTCCAGAACGGCACGGTTTTGTAAATATGCCAAAGCGAATTGGAACCTGTCACAAAATGGCGCTCCGTGTTCCTCATTGGACCGCTTCTTTCGTGAGTTCCAGCAAATCGCGGATGTGCTGCAGCATATAATCCGGCCCGAAGCCGGCTAAATATGCCTCGCCTTTGATCGACCACGCCACACCCGCTGTCCGGACGCCGGCATTTTGGCCCCCTTCGATATCGTGTGAGTTGTCCCCGATCATCAAAGCTTCTTCAGGAGACGCGTTCAAACGCTCCAGTGCCAGCAGGACCGGTTCTGGGTCCGGCTTCGGTTCTTTCACTTCGTCCAAACTGACGATGACATCGAAAATTCCTTCAATGCCCATCAATTCCAGGCCATGTCGGATGCCTGCACCTCTTTTCGTCGAGACGATCGCCATTTTCAAGCCCCGGCTTTTTAATAAGTGCAAAGTTTCCGCAACGCCGTCGTATTCTGCCACTAATTCATCATGCAAGGTTTTATTGACAGTCCGGTATTGTTCCATCAGTTCTTCTGCCCGTTCCGGCGCAATTGCGGTAAAGGTCTGTTTCAAGGATGGCCCGATAAAATGCAGCACATCCTCGCGTTCAAAGCGGCCTGGGAAATGTTCGTCCAGCACCGACAGAAAGGTCTGGATGATCAATTCGTTTGTATCAAGCAAGGTGCCGTCAAAATCGAATAACAGCGTATTGATTTCTTTTGTCATGTCGAAACCACTTCCTTCCGGTTTTCTTCCGCTTTACGCCACAGGTAGGAGACTATAATCGTCAAGACTAAAGCGGTCACAAGGCGAATGATAAACAGCGGCCATATCGGAATTCCGAGCGGAACGAATATGAGTGTATCTTCGACAATGGCGTGGCATGCGACCAAAAAGATGAAAGCAAGCGTGGCATCTTTTTTGCTGACGCCGTCTTCCTGAACCGCCTGGATCATGACGCCCGCACCCATTGCGAGTCCAAAGACCAGGCCGGAAGCCAAAGTCAATGAAGCGTTTTTCTGGATGCCGAGCAATTTCGTCAACGGCCCCATGCTATTTGAAATGCGCTGCAAGGCGCCTTTGTCTTTCAAAATTTGAATCATCAGCATGAGTGGAATGACAATCATCGCCAGCTGCAAAATGCCGAATGACGCTTTTTCCAGACCCAGCAGGAAGATGGCCATCCATCCTTCAGGATCAGCAGCCGTTTCCGGCGCAAAGCCGTATTGTGCGGTTTCGGCGCCGCCTTTCCAGACCAGGTTGATGATGATCCCGGATAGAGCGGCAAGCCCAAACCGGACAACGAGCACGACCCACAGTTTGACGCCTACTTTCAGCGCCACACCGGTTTCGATAAAGATATTATGTGAAAAAGACAGCATAACTGCCAGGATAAACACTTCTTTTACAGTAAGCTCCAGAGACAAAATTCCTCCGATTCCGGCGTACAAATTCAACGCATTGCCCAAAACCAGCGGAATGGCGGCATCGCCGCTGAGGCCAAAGATTCCCATGACCGGAGCGATAAAATCGATGATGAAGGGCAGGACCGGTGTATATTGGAGCATCGTCACCAATAATGTGATCGGGAAAATGATTTTCCCCAATGTCCAAGTCGTACGCAGACCCGCTTTCAATCCATTTTTTAACGTAGACATTCCATTCCTTCTTTCTAGTTATCCAAGTAATGAGGCGGATTTTTTAATTTCACGCGGCGATACACAACAAAAACGACGGCAATGAGGATAGCCACTACAGATACTAACTGGGCAGCACGCAGCTCCCCGATGACGTACAAGCTGTCTGTCCGCATGCCTTCAATGAAGAAACGCCCGACAGAATACCAGATGACGTAGAAAAAGAACATTTCCCCCCGTACCAGGTTAACCCGGCGCAGCAGCAGCAAAATAATGATGCCGACAAGGCTCCACATTGATTCGTATAAAAACGTCGGATGGTAATACGCGCCGTCTATGTACATTTGATTGATAATCCAATCCGGGATAAACAAATTCTCCAAAAACGTCCGGCTTACTTCTCCGCCGTGCGCTTCCTGGTTGATGAAATTCCCCCAGCGGCCGACAGCCTGGCCGATC
Organism: Planococcus glaciei; assembly: GCF_900099655.1. Classification (GTDB taxonomy): domain Bacteria; phylum Bacillota; class Bacilli; order Bacillales_A; family Planococcaceae; genus Planococcus; species Planococcus glaciei. Next base: position 99,793 of record NZ_FNDC01000006.1, on the reverse strand, counting down.
AAAATGCTAGGCGCCAGAATATCCGCTACTTTTAAGAACGACGTATTGCGGCTTTTCGTAAACAAATACGCCACAATCACCGAAGCGATCAAGGCTCCGTGGATCGCAATGCCGCCGTTCCAGATGGCAATGATTTCAGCAGGGTTGTCTTTATAATGCTCCCACTGGAAAATCACATAATAAATGCGGGCCCCGATGATGGCAAGGGGCACCGCCCATATCAACAGATCGGTTAAAAAGTCGGGGTGAAGCCCCCGTTTGACCATTTCACGCTGGCCCACTAAAAATGCGATGATGATGCCGACGGCAATAATGACGCCGTACCAGCGGACATCGATTGGTCCGAGCGAAAAAGCGATCGGATCAATTGAAGCAAGAATCGAATACATGCCGTACACCTTCCTATTCCCTTAGTTTGTATCTTGAGCGATTACTTCATCGAGCCGTTTCGAAAATTCTTCTGCTGCGTTGACGCCCATGCGTTTCAAGCGATAATTCATTGCAGCCACTTCAATAATAACGGCTAAGTTTCGCCCAGGGCGAACAGGAATCGTCAGCTTTGTTAAATCGGTATCGATGATCCGCATTTTTTCTTCTTCCAAACCAAGGCGGTCGTATGTTTTGTCCTGATCCCAGATTTCCAGATCGATGACAAGTGAAATCCGTTTGAATGTCCGGACAGCACTTGCGCCAAACAACGTCATGATATCGATAATGCCGACTCCGCGAATTTCGAGCAAGTGCTCGATCAGTTTCGGCGGATGGCCAACCAGCGTGTTTTCGCCTTCTTGATGGATTTCCACACAATCATCCGCTACCAGCCGATGACCTTTTTTCACAAGCTCCAACGCGGTTTCACTTTTACCGACGCCGCTCTTGCCGGTGATCAATACACCTACGCCATAAATATCGACCAATACGCCATGGACGGCTGTCGTTGGCGCCAATTGGCTTTCCAGGTAGTTGGTCAGCAAACTCGAGAATCGGGTGGTCGGCATCTTCGTGCGAAGTACCGGCACGTGCTTGCGGCCGGACGCATCCACCAATTCATTTGGCACGTCCATGCCGTGCGCCACAATAATGGCCGGCGTGTCATCTGTACAGAGTTTAAACATCCGCTCTGTCCGTTCATGCGCTTCCAGCAGGGCAAAAAACGACAGCTCGGTTTTGCCGAGCATTTGGATCCGGTTTGCCGGGTAATGCGTAAAGTATCCGGCCATTTCAAGCCCCGGCCGAGAAATGTCACTGATGGGAATACGGCGTCCCAGTCCTTCTTCTCCGCTGATTAAATCTAAGTCAAACATATCCATGACTTGCTTTACTGTAACTTGTCCCATGGTTCCCCTCATTCCTTTTACATTCAAAATGCATAGAACCTTTTGCAAAGTTCTTTCATCATTCTGACGGTTTGCTCCTATTTTAACACGGAACACAAGGTTTTGAAGGTTTTCCTGTCTCCTTTCTTTCTGCTTCCATCTATATAGGAAATAAAGGAGGAATTTGACAATGAAAATTATGATTGATGCAGGGCACGGTCCGCATACTCCAGGCAAGCGTTCCCCGGATGGGCGCATCCGGGAGTTCCACTTTAACTCGGCGGTCGCGGATGAGATGAAAAAGCGGCTTGTGCTGGATGGGCATACGGTTTTTTTCAGCCACCAGCCTGACCAGGATGTTCCGCTGCACGAACGGACCGTTCTTGCCAACCGCTTAAAAGCAGATTTGTTTGTCTCTATTCATGCCAATGCGTTCGGCTCTTTTTTCAATGAAACGAGCGGCATTGAAACGTTCACTTTCACCAAACCGAGCACTTCCGCCGTTAATTTTGCCAGCTGCATCCAGCGGGCACTTGTGATGTCGACTCACCGGAAAGACCGCGGAGTGAAACGAGCCGATTATGCCGTTCTGCGGGACACAATGATGCCTGCTGTGCTGATTGAATGCGGTTTTATGACCAACCGGGAAGAAGCCGAACTATTGAAACTGGATGCTTACCGGAAACGGTGCGCCGGCGCCATTGCGTTCGGCATCAGCTGCGCCCTTTCTTAACAAACCGAAGAGAACCCATAAAAGCCGATTTGGCTTTCATGGGTTCTTTTTCTTTTTTTCGAACGCCATAAGTTCTGCTACACTGTTTCCATAGGAAGTTTAATGAAGAGGTGGACCATGAATAAGACAATCGGCATTCTTGCCCATGTGGATGCAGGCAAAACGACGTTTTCGGAACAATTGCTGTACCATACCAAAAGCATTCGGCAGCGGGGGCGCGTCGATCACCAAGACGCTTTTCTCGATAGCCATGAGATCGAAAAAAACAGAGGCATTACAATTTTCGCCGATCAGGCAAAGTTTTCCTACAACGGCTCGACGTATTATTTGATTGATACACCGGGGCATGTCGACTTTTCGGCTGAAATGGAACGCGCCATCCAAGTCATGGACTTTGCCATCCTAATCGTCAGTGCCGTTGACGGCATTGAAGGCCATACGGAAACGGTTTGGCAATTATTAAAAAAACATAAAGTGCCCGTGTTCTTTTTCCTCAATAAAGTTGACCGTGACGGCTCAGATGCCGAACGCACCATCGCCGAAATCCGCAGCAGCCTGACGCCGGATGCCATTGATTTGACGCATGTTTTAGACAACGGCCGGATGGGCGAAGAACTGGTTGAATTTGTTGCCGAACGCAGCGAAGCCCTGCTGGACCATTACATGGAGACCGGATATGACCGGGAACGATGGCTTGTGGCATTAAAAGAAATGATCCAGGAACGCCAGATTTTCGCCTGTGCCAGCGGTTCTGCTTTAAAAGATGCTGGCGTAGCGGAGTTTCTTGAGCAACTCGATCAATTGACGGAAACCCATTATTCAATGGAAGAAGGATTTTCGGCGCAAGTGTATAAAATCCGCCACGAACCCAACGGCAATCGCCTTACCTTTATCAAAGTTTTAAGCGGCGAACTGCGGGTGCGGGATGAAATCTCATACGGCCCTGCCGAACATCGCCTAACGGAAAAAGCGACGCAGCTACGCTCCTATAGCGGCGTGAAGTTCCAGGCGGTTGAAAAAGCGGAAGCCGGCGAACTCGTAGCTGTCGCGGGTTTATCAGATGCTCGCATTGGCGACGGACTGGGCCAGGCATTCTCCCGCGCTTCGTTCTCCATGGTGCCTACATTAAAATCGAAAGTGTTGTTCGATGCAGCAGCCAATGCTAAAGAAGTATTGAAGACATTCATGCTGCTGGATGCGGAAGACCCTTCTTTACGAGTCGTCTGGGACGAACATTTTCAGGAAATCCATATTCACGTCATGGGGGTCATCCAACTGGAAGTGCTGCAGCAAATCGTCAAAGACCGCTTCGGCTTTGTTGTTTCTTTTGGCGCTCCGGAAATCCTGTACAAAGAAACCATCGAAGATGCAGTCATCGGCTATGGCCATTTCGAACCGCTCCGCCATTATGCGGAAGTGCATCTCCAGATTGAATCGGCCCCGCGCGGAAGCGGCATCGCCCTGGCGAATGCCTGCCATGCGGATGCACTGTCGACCGGCAATCAAAATCTCGTGCTGCACCATCTGGAAGAACGCGACCATCACGGCCTGCTTACGGGTTCTGCGTTGACCGATGTGAAAATCACGTTGTTGACCGGCCACGGGCATAACCAGCATACGTCCGGCGGCGACTTCCGCGAAGCCGCTTACCGGGCGCTCCGGCAAGGCCTTGAAAAAGCCAGAAACCGTCTGCTTGAGCCGGTATACCGGTTTAAAATCAATGTCGACTTGGACCACATGGGAAAAGTTTTATCCGACATCCAACAGGCCCATGGCCAATTTGAAGCCCCTGAACTTGCAGGAGGCCGGGCGCTGATTCAAGGGACGGTTCCTGTTGCTACCTTTATGGAGTACAGCACCGAATTCGCATCCTTCACCCACGGCAAAGGCTCTCTTTCCTTGCTGTTCGGCGGCTATGACTTCTGCCATAATGAAGATGAAGTGATCCGGAAAATCGCCTACAACAAAGAAGCCGATCCGGAGTACACCTCGACTTCCATTTTTTGCGCAAAAGGCCAAGGTTATAAAGTTCCGTGGGACGAAGCAGAAGCCGCGATGCACTGCCTTTAAACTCCAACCGAAAAGAGGGATTCCGTATGTATGAACCCAAAACGAAAGAAACCGATTCTGACGTTATCCAGTTTATCGAAGACACGGTGGAAAACCCAAAGAAAAAACAGGATGCTTACCGCTTGCTTGAGATTTTTGAAGAAACCAGCGGCTTTCCGCCGAAAATGTGGGGAACGAGCATCATCGGCTTCGGTTCGTATCATTACGTCTATGAATCCGGCCATGAAGGAGATGCACTGCTTGTCGGCTTTTCCCCACGCAAAGCGAAAACCAGCTTGTATTTTGCCACCGGCGACCCCGACCGCGAACAGCTGCTTGCGAAATTCGGCAAACACACCAGCGGAAAATCATGCGTCTACATCAACAAACTGGAAGATATCGATACCGAAGTGCTAAAAGAATTGATTACCGAATCGATTGATTTCCTCCAGACTTTATATCGTGAATACAATTAAAAAACTGGCAGCGGAAATTTTCCGCTGCCTGTTTTCCTATTCTTTAAAGAGCCCTTCGCAAACCCCTTCTACTCCTGCCAACCCCAATACCGTCATAAAGCTTTTTTGGATTCCGAGATGGCCGTTTTTTGGATTGTGCCATTCTTCCAGTGTATGCGCTCCGCCGAAATCTCCGCCAAGCCCGATGGTAATGGCGGGAATGCCAAGGCTCATCGGGTAATTGGAATCCGTGCTGCTCGGCTCCCCGAGTTTTGGCTGGCCGCCAATCGATTTCACTGCAGCACAGGCAATTTGTACGATGGGTGCATCTGCTGGCTGGCTTGCCGGTGCCCGGTTGCCGAAGCGGTTGATTTCCACTTGCAAGCGGTCATCTTTCCATCTGTTATTTTCATCGTCCCTTGCCGTTTTCACGATTTCTAAAAATCGGCTTTCCAGTTTCTCAAGTTCTTGCTGGTCATTGGAACGCAAATCGACGGACATGCTGGCTTCCTGGGCAATCGCGTTCACGGACGTGCCGCCTGATACCTGTCCGATGGAAAACGTCGTTTTTGGCTGCGAAGGTGTTTCAAGGTCGGCAATTGCTGCAATTGCCCGTCCAAGCGCATGGGTCGCACTCGGCGTTCCAAATGCTCCGAAACTGTGGCCGCCCGGACCTTTATATGTAATGGTATAGCGGAAACTGCCGGTTGCCAGATACGTGATGTGATCATATCCTTCGCCGTCCATCGATACAAAAGCATCGATGTCGGAACGCCCATCAAAAAAGGCTTTCACGCCGCGCAAATCACCGGCGCCTTCTTCGCCGACCGTCCCTCCGAATAGTATATCTCCAGCGGTATTGATGCCCGCTTCATTCAGCGCACGCACTACCGCAAGCAGCTCTGCCAAGCCCCTTGTGTCATCGCCGATGCCCGGAGCGTACATGATGCCGTCTTTTTGGTGCACCGTTGTATCTGTGCCTTCCGGGAAAACTGTATCGAGATGCGCAGATACAAAGATTCTTGGTCCATTGCCCGTTCCTCGGCGCAATCCGAACACATTGCCTTCGGGGTCCATTTGGACTTCTTCAAGCCCCAATTCCTTTAATCTCCGCATAAAATCTTCTGCCCGCTGCTGCTCTTTAAACGGCGGTGCCGGAATTTCGGTTAACGCAATCTGGTCGGCAATGGTTTGCGCATGGTCTTGTCCAATGAACGAAAGCCCCTTTTTCACGGCTTCCTGTTCTGTTAACTGACGGAAAGCTTCTGCAATCCGGGTTGAAATCGTTGAATCTGCCACGTGTCATCCTCCTCTTTTGGTTCCGCTTATAGCCATTGACGAAATTATCGGCCTATTTAAACAGTACCGCAACTTTCAAGTGAGCTCAAGAATAGAAAAAACCGGCATACGTGTATGCCGGTTTCCATTTTCAATTATTCAACTGTCAAATAACGCACAAGTACGGTGCCTGTTTTCGTTTCGCCGTATACAAGAAGAGGTGCTGCCACTGCTTCTCCGCTTTCTTTTGAAAAACGAATAGACTTTTGCATAAACTGGCCTTGCTCATGTGTGTGCTCAACATCAGAAAGCAGCACATCCATTTTGCCGAGGTTAGAAGAAACTTCCCCTCTTAATGGAAGGTGGGACGGAATGTAGATTTCCACATTGCCCGCCAATGTTTTGGCTTCCACTTTGCGTGCTTCTGTAGAGCGAGTCGTTACGACCACATTTCCGTTCAACGATTTTGCTTCCGTTGTCTGGATATCGCCGTCAATGTAGATGCGACCATTCAATGTTTCGGTTTCCATCACTTTCCCTTGCACTTCCTGCACTTGGATGGCTCCGTTCGCTGTTTCCAATTCGGCATCATCAAATTCAACGTTCTTCAAGTCAATTTTGCCATTGGCCGTTTTGACTTTGATCAATGCCGTATTGATGCGCTTCATGGAGAATCCGCCGTTGAATAAACGCGCTGTGATGTGATCGTATGTTTTTGCTGGCACATACAGCAAGACATTTACTTGCGTTGTTTTTAAATCACTGATGATGCGAAGTTTCTGGTCATCGGCAATGAAGACAAACTTATCAAGGAAATCTTCTTTCGCCTGTTCTTCAGATTCAGCACGATACGCTTTCACGCTGCATTCCGCGCGGATGGTATCATCCTGCGACGGGAAAATTTCAAGTTGGCCATTTGCAATATCTGTAATGATGTTGCGGATGTCCACATTTTCCTGTCTGAATGTATGCGTGAACTGGAAAGCTTCTCCGAACGGGGAATCGAATTCCATCGTTTTAAGTTTGCCCACTGAACTTTGCATAAACTGCATCATGCGGTCGCTCAACTGGTTAAAATCTTTTGAAAGGTTTTTCGAGAAGTCCTTCGAAAAATCACGGGATAAATCTTTCGAGAATTTCTTTACCATGTCTTCCGGTCTGAACAAGCCGCGTCTGCCGCGCTTTTCCCGGTAATCGTCCCGGCTGTAGTTGCGGGATGATTGGTCCCGGTCTCCTCCGCCGTCTATCGCTTTCAGTAGCTCTACTGCTTCTCTTGCCGTAATGGTGCCATTTTCCACCATGTCCAAAATGCGTTCTTTTTCACTTTGCATGTATTGCGGCCTCCTCTTCGTCGGTTAGATGACTAGCCGGGCAGCAGTGTGGTTCCCTTTTGAAAGAAACCCTGGCAGCTGCCCTGCTAAGCAAGAACTCAACTGAATGTTCTTCTTAATCATACGTTTAGTGATGCAAAAGGTTTCATTTCGCTACTTTTTTCTTGCGCGTCGCTTTCTTGACTTGCGCTCCCATACGGGCACGATCCCGTTCCAAAATCGGGCCCAGGTATTTGCCCGTGTAAGAGCCTTTGACGTTGGCGATGTCTTCCGGTGTTCCCGTAGCAAGAATGGTGCCGCCCTGGTCTCCGCCTTCCGGCCCGAGGTCGATGATGTAATCCGCTGTTTTGATGACATCCAGGTTGTGCTCGATGGTCAATACGGTATCGCCGTTGTCCACCAGGCGCTGAAGCACAAGAAGCAAACGCGAAATATCATCCGCATGAAGCCCTGTTGTCGGTTCGTCCAATATATAGAAGGATTTGCCGTTCGAGCGTTTATGCAATTCGGAAGCAAGTTTCACCCGCTGCGCTTCACCCCCGGATAAAGTCGTGGCCGGCTGCCCCAATGTGACATAGCCTAATCCCACATCCACAATCGTCTTTAATTTGCGGTGGATTTTCGGGTGGTTCTCAAAAAACTGGGAAGCGGCTTCGGCAGTCATTTCCAACACATCTGAAATGCTCTTGTCTTTGTACTTCACTTCCAGGGTTTCCCGGTTATAGCGTTTGCCATGGCAGACTTCGCATGGAACGTAGACATCCGGCAGGAAGTGCATTTCTATTTTTATAATACCATCTCCGCGGCACGCTTCACAGCGTCCGCCCTTGACGTTGAAACTGAAACGCCCTTTTTTATAGCCGCGCACTTTCGCTTCGTTCGTCGATGCGTAGACGTCGCGGATATCGTCGAATACACCAGTATAAGTAGCAGGATTGGACCGCGGCGTCCGGCCGATCGGCGACTGGTCAATGTCAATCACTTTTTCAAGTTCGTCGATGCCTTCAATCGAATCGTGCTTGCCTGGTTTTATGCGTGCCCGGTTCAATTTGCTGGCGAGCGATTTGTAGAGGATTTCATTAATCAATGTACTTTTACCCGATCCGGATACGCCCGTGACCGCCACAAACATGCCCAATGGGATATCCACGCTTACTTTTTTCAAGTTGTTTTCGTTTGCGCCGCGGATGGAAATTGCGCGGCCGTCCGACTGTCTGCGCTCTGCAGGCAGCGGAATAAATTTTGTGCCGTTTAAATATTGGCCCGTTAAGGACTTTTTGTTTTTCATCACTTTCTCAGGAGTCCCGGCTGCAATGATTTCACCGCCGTGCACTCCGGCTCCCGGCCCGATATCAATCAGGTAATCGGCTGCCAGCATCGTATCTTCATCGTGTTCTACAACAATCAAGGTATTGCCCAAATCGCGCATGTCCTTCAGCGCACCGATTAACCGGTCGTTGTCCCGCTGATGCAGCCCGATGGACGGCTCATCCAGAATGTATAAGACGCCCGTCAGGCGTGAACCGATCTGTGTTGCCAGGCGGATCCGCTGCGCTTCGCCGCCCGACAACGTACCGGAAGCCCGGTTCAAAGTTAAGTAATCGAGCCCGACGTTGATCAGGAAACTGACCCGTTCACGGATTTCACGGACAATGGCACTTGCAATTTGTGCGTCTTTTTCCGACAATACCAGATTTTTGAAAAACTCATCCGCTTCAACAATTGAAAACTCGGAAACCAGGCCAATATGCAAATCGTTCACTTTCACTGCGAGTGATTCCGGTTTTAACCGATGGCCTTTACAGGATGGGCAAGGCTGTTCGCCCATGTATTTCTCCATTTGTTCGCGGGTCCAATCGGAAGAGGTTTCCCGGAAGCGCCGGTCGACATTGGTCATGACGCCTTCAAAATGGATGTGGTTGTCGCGGATTTGTCCGTAGTCGTTTTCGTAGCGGAAACGAATTTTGTCGTGGCCGGAGCCGTGAAGCAAAATCTGAATGTGTTCTTCCGGCAATTCGCTGACGGGCACTGTCATGTCAATTTTGTAATGGTTGCAGACGGCTTTCAGCATCTGCGGATAATATTGCGAACTTGTCGGTTTCCACGGAGCAAGTGCATCGTTTTCAAGTGAAACGCTCCAGTCCGGAATCACAAGGTCCGGATCCACTTCCAGTTTATGGCCAAGCCCATCGCATTCCGGGCAGGCGCCGAACGGCGAGTTGAACGAGAACATGCGCGGCTCCAGTTCGCCGATGGAAAATCCGCAAATCGGGCAGGCGTGGTGCTCGCTGAACAACAGCTCTTCCTGTTCCATGACATCGACCAACACCCGGCCATCCGCAATGCGCAGCGCAGATTCCAGGGAATCGCTGAGGCGTGTGGCAATGCCTTCTTTCATAATGACGCGGTCAATGACCACTTCGATCGAATGTTTTTTGTTTTTATCCAAATTGATGTCATCATCCAGGTCAACCAAATCGCCATTGACCCGCACACGGACATATCCCTGTTTTTTTATGTCTTCCAGCAATTTCGCATGTGTGCCTTTTCTTCCTGAAACGACCGGCGCTAAAATCTGCATTTTGGTCCGCTCCGGATATTCCAGCAGGCGGTCCACCATCTGTTCAATGGTCTGGGATGAAATTTCAATGCCGTGATTCGGGCAGATTGGCTTGCCGATCCGTGCATACATTAAACGCATATAGTCATAAATCTCGGTTACGGTAGCTACTGTCGAACGCGGATTTTTACTCGTCGTCTTCTGGTCAATGGAGATTGCCGGCGACAACCCTTCAATCGAGTCGACATCCGGCTTGTCCATCTGCCCTAAAAACTGGCGGGCATACGAAGACAGCGACTCTACATATCTTCGCTGCCCTTCCGCGTAAATCGTATCAAATGCCAAAGAAGATTTCCCTGAACCGGAAAGGCCTGTCATAACCACGAGCTGATCCCGTGGGATGACGACATCAATGTTTTTTAAATTATGCGCACGCGCGCCTTGGATTCGTATTTCCTGATTTTTCAAGCTTTATCACCCTTCCGCTTTCAATTCCAGCACTGTATCTCGCAGTTCGGCTGCCCGTTCGAAATCGAGCGCTTTGGCTGCTTCTTTCATTTCTTTTTCCAGTAAAGTAATCAATTTCACGCGATCTTCTTTTTTGAGCTTTTTGCCGGCTGCCGCTTTTGAAACGTATTCTTCCGTCTCTTCTGCTGCAACCGTAGCCCGGATCACATCGCGGATTTTCTTTTCTATTGTAATTGGCGTAATGCCATGTTTTTCATTGTAAGCGGCCTGTATGGTGCGCCGGCGGGTCGTTTCATCAATCGCCTTTTGCATCGAGTCGGTCATTTTATCGGCGTACATGATGACATGGCCGTTGGAATTCCGCGCCGCACGCCCCATCGTTTGAATAAGCGAGCGTTCTGACCGCAAGAAGCCTTCCTTGTCGGCATCAAGGATGGTGACAAGAGAAACTTCCGGAATGTCCAGTCCTTCCCGAAGCAAGTTGATGCCGACAAGCACATCGTAAACACCCATCCGCAATTCACGGATAATTTCGATTCGCTCGAGTGTCTTGATCTCCGAGTGCAGGTAATTGACTTTAATCCCTGCTTCTTTCAAATAAGCCGTCAGGTCTTCAGACATTTTTTTCGTCAATGTGGTCACGAGCACCCGCTCATTTCTTTCGGTGCGCTGGCGGATTTCATCCATTAAGTCATCGATCTGCCCTTCGATTGGACGCACTTCAATGGTCGGATCCAACAGCCCTGTCGGCCGGATGATCTGTTCCACCATTTCCGGTGTATGCTCCAGTTCGTATGGCCCCGGTGTTGCGGAGACAAAAACGGCCTGGTGGATGTGCTTTTCGAATTCATCGAATGTCAATGGCCGGTTGTCCATCGCTGAAGGCAGGCGGAAACCGTGGTCAACCAACACTTTTTTGCGTGCCTGGTCACCGTTGAACATCCCGCGGACCTGCGGCAGCGTCACGTGGCTTTCGTCGACCACCAGCAGGAAATCTTCCGGGAAGTAATCGATGAGTGTGTAAGGCTGCGCGCCTGGAGGGCGCAAAGTCAAGTGGCGGGAATAGTTTTCAATGCCTGAGCAAAAGCCCATTTCCCGCATCATTTCCAAATCGTAGCGTGTGCGCTGTTCAAGGCGCTGCGCTTCAAGCAGTTTGTCTTCTGCGCGCATTTCTTTTAAGCGTTCTTCCAGTTCCGCTTCGATATTTTCAATGGCTTTCACCATTTTTTCTTCCCGGGTAACGAAGTGGGATGCCGGGAAGATGGCGACATGTTCCCGCTCGCCGATAATTTCACCGGTCAACGCATCCACTTCACGGATCCGGTCGATTTCATCTCCAAAAAACTCAACGCGCAGACAGCGTTCATCGCGTGATGCAGGAAAAATTTCCACTACGTCTCCGCGCACGCGGAAAGTTCCGCGAATGAAGTTGATGTCGTTTCGCTCATACTGGACATCCACCAATTTCCGCAGCAGCTGATTGCGTTCGATTTCCATCCCTTTCCGTAGAGAAACGACAAGCTCCCGGTACTCTTTCGGAGAACCGAGGCCATAAATGCAGGATACGGAAGCTATGACGATGACATCATCCCGTTCAAACAACGAACTTGTCGCCGAGTGGCGAAGCTTGTCGATTTCATCGTTGATGCTTGCGTCTTTTTCTATATACGTATCGGATTGGGGCACATAAGCTTCCGGCTGATAGTAATCGTAATAACTGACAAAGTATTCAACCGCGTTATCCGGAAAGAATTCCTTGAATTCACTGTAAAGCTGCCCTGCCAATGTTTTGTTGTGCGCCATGACGAGCGTCGGCTTTTTCACTTGCTGAATGACATTCGACATGGTGTAAGTTTTCCCTGTTCCTGTTGCACCGAGCAAAGTCTGGCAGCGCTTGCCGTTAATAATGCCTTGTGTAAGTTCTGCTATGGCTGCGGGCTGATCTCCTGCCGGCTCATAAGGTGCCTGGAGTTTAAATTCCTGTTTCATCTTAACGTCCTCCCGTTTGTTTCGCTGTCCCTATTTTATCATATGCCCTAAAAATCCCCTAACAAAAAGCGAACGTATGTTTTTTGCGCCATCTTTTTTGAGACAAAATAAAAAAACCGCCCGTTGAGGGCGGTTTTGATTTTTATTCATCTTCGCACTTTAAAGCCTGCAATTGGGCTGAATAAGTGGCAAATGCTTCACGGTCGTTGTTGTCCAGGGCTTGGTCGATAAGCGTCATGAGCTGTTCTTCCTGCTGTGAGCGGTGTACATGCTTCAAGAATAGATCCAGATAAATATCGTTCAGCAGTTTTTCCGCTTCAGTGATTTTCTTCGTTTGAGCCATCGCTTTCATGAAGTCAGCATAAGAATAATAGTTTTCCATTCTTCATCACCCCGAATGCTTTTCATTAGTATACATGATAAAGCTATCAACAATCAATTGTTTTTTGAAAATTCTAATGAAATAGAAAAAATTTTATTTTTGAAATAAAAACGATTGAAAATCTTCCATTTATTGTTACAATAATATTTGTATAGTAAATTTGGGGGGTATAGCATAATGGGTAAAAGGAATCATCAGCCCTCTTCTTATACGGTGTGCAGCAATACATACGCACTTTTGCCGTATATAGACGGCAACCGCAGCTGGACGCGTGTTATTGAAGATCGAAGCGAGTTTGTCGTAGAAGAGTCCGTTTACAAAACAGTCAGTTCTTCTTGCAGTTTTTATAGGGGTTCACTGGAGAGCGCGACTCTCTATTCCCAAAAAGCAGTCCGCGTCAAACACAAGCCGCCCATTATTATCGGGGAGTATTATGGCAATCCGCTTCTCTTCTTCCCTACGCATTCTCCGAAAAACAAAGAATCAGTGTGGCTCAATTTTGACGCCGTCGAATTGGTGGAAAGCGATGACAGCGGAAAAGGCAGCATTGTGTATTTAAGCAATGGCGTAACCGTTCCTCTCGATGTATCTCCGATCGCTTTAAGGAATCAGCATTCCTTTGCTGGATCGCTGCGCCGTTATTTTAAAAATGCACAGCAGGTTCATCAACACCAAATGGTCTATTTGACAAAGCGCCGATATCCCCCTAGAAGACAACATCCTCTCGATTAAGTTTTCCAGTTGAAACGGCAAAAAAGCAGGCAGAAGCCGAGGCATTCAATCGGCTTCTTTTTTGCGCCTGCTTTTTTGCAAGCTCTCTCCTGCTATCAGATTTGCCGATTGGACATCGCCAAATACACACGCAGCAATTCTTCCACCCGGTTGCGCAGGCGCAAGTTTAAATAGCGCCGGTGGTCCTCGTAGCCGCCGTGATAAAAGACGTACTCGGTAAATGTATCATCTCCAATTCCCCTGATCATTTTCATGTGGTGCTTGCGCATATGGATCTTCGTTTCCTGCAGCTCTTTTTGAACAAGCTTGATTGCGTTGTCCACCAGTTCAATGTATGGCCGCTTCAACTTAAAAGTTCCTTTTTCGAATAAAGACCGGTCGCGTTCGAGGATGATGAGCACCATTGGCAAATAAATAGCTTTCTCAAAATGGACAACTTCCTCTTGTGAGATCAACGGCATGTTTTACACCTCCTCAAAAAGGGAACGTTTGTTCTTATTTTTAATTCTACCTTGAAATGGCCAAATTGCAAGGCTTGCCAAAAAAAAATCTGTGCCCGGTAAGGCACAGATTTTTCGTTCTTATTTGATTGAGCGGTAAGTCCACAGCGATCCGGCAAAAAAAACACCGGAGACCCAGATGAGCGGTTCATGGGAAAACCAGACAGCTGTTGAGATGCCGAAAAACGACAAAATCGTGAAAATGCCGGCAAACATGCGGCTCTGCAAGTCCCGCTGATGCTCCCGTTCCCGGCCATCCCGGTTTTCCAGGTAGTGCCGCAGCCGTTCCGGTTCTTCCAGGTAATTGATCACTTTCTGCGGGAACACGCGCAAAGGCCCTGATGCGTTCAGCACCCAGCGGAGAACATCCGCACGGCCGAACACACGCTTTTCTTCCTGCTGGGAAGATGCCCATTCGATGACGCGCGGCCGTGCCAGCGCCAGCAAGTCGATTCCCGGGTCAAGCACATTCAGCACACCGACAAAAATGGAGGCTGCCCGGCCAAAAAAAGCAAACTCAGCCGGGAGCTGGACAGGCTGGGTGCGCACAATATTCTGCATGTCCTTGAACAGCCGCTCCACCACGAAGCTGTCCATCTGCATCAATTCGTTCGATTCATAGGCGGCGACTAAGCGTGCGATGGTATCTGCCAGCAGCTCGCGGTCGGCCTGCGGCAGCAGAAAGCGCAATTCTTCAAGCGCATCAATCACTTGATCATAATTCTTGAAGATAATGCCTTCGGCAATCCGCAGCACTGCCTGAGAATCCTTTTTCGTGATGGTGCCGGTCATGCCAAAATCGATCAGCACAATCGTACCGTCCGGTTTCAGCAATACATTTCCGCCATGTGGATCCGCATGGAACTGGCCGCCGTAGAGGACTTGTTCAAGGAACAGGATGAACAAACGCTCTGCAATCTCATGGCGGTCGAGTTCGTTCTTTTCAATAAAGGCCAAATCCGTTATGCGTGCTCCTTCAATCCATTCCATCGCCAGTACACGGCGTGTCGAGATTTCATCAAAATAAACCGGGAAGCGAATGCCTTGCATTTCGGAAAAACGGTCTGCGAACGATCGCCCGCTTTGCAGTTCCTGAAGGAAATTCAGTTCAGCTCCGATGGTCTCGGTCATTTCCCGGAACAATTGATTGAAATTGATTTGCTTTGAAAGCGGCGTAAAGGTCTTCATAAACCAGATGACGATGCGCATCGCCTGAAAATCTGCCCGCAGCAGCCGGTCAGTTCCCGGCCGTTGGACTTTCAATGCTACAATCGTGCCGTCTTTCAATACACCCTTGTATACTTCTCCGATGGAAGCCGAAGCTACAGCACTTGCCGACAGCTCGGACAAATAGCTGCTATAAGGGGAATTCCATTCCGATTCAAGCACAGAAACAATTTTTTCCCGCGCTACTGACGGCACCCGGTCGGTCAGCCCCTCCAGTTCCTCCAAAAAAGACGGCGGCATGATATCAGCCCGGGTGGACAAGAACTGCCCCATTTTAATCATCAGGCCACCCAGTTTTAAGGCGAGTGTCTTGTATTGTTTTGCTTGCTTGGTAACAAGCCAGTTCCACTTCTCCTCAACAATCGGATTCCACCTGCCGCGGTATCGGCGCTGAAAAAGCGTTGCCTGCGTATAAAATTTAATTGCCATATAAACAATTCGATAAATGCGGATAAACGTGATACGGTTCATACAGAAATCCCCTCTCTGCGCTTTATTATAGAGCGGGTTGGCGGAATAGTCCAAAAAATGGTATGTTTTTAATGGATGGAATGATACTAAGGGGGATGGAAATGGACACAATTCATTATGAACAACACGGCAATCTGGCATTTGTCACGTTGAACCGGCCGGATTCCATGAATGCTTTCAATTACGATATGCTAGCTGAGCTCGGCCAGGTGGTCGAAGCAATCCGCATCAATCCGGATATCCGCGTTGTGATCTTCACCGGCGCCGGTGAAAAAGCGTTTAGTGTCGGAGCCGATTTGAAAGAACGCAAAACGCTCACTGAACAACATGTGAAACGCAATATCTTTAAAATTGGGGAAGTTTTTACTACGATTGAGAATTTGCCGCAGCCGACAATCGCCATGATGAACGGCTTTGCTTTTGGCGGCGGTATGGAACTGGCGCTGGCCTGCGATTTCCGCATCATTGCAGACGATACACTGCTCGGTTTGACCGAAACCAGCCTGGCCATTATTCCGGGAGCCGGCGGCACACAGCGGCTGCCGCGTTTAATCGGGGAATCCAAAGCGATGGAATTGATTTTGACGGCGCGCCGCTTAAAGCCGGCTGAAGCTTTGGCATATGGGCTTGTCACAAAAGTGGCGCCGCGCGCTGAACTGGTGGACGTTACCGCCCAATTCGCCGATATGATGCTGGCCAATGGGCCGATCGCTTTGCAGCAGGCGAAATTTGCCATTAAGAACGGCATGAATGCAGACTTGCAGACGGGCTTGAATATCGAACGCAAAGCTTACGAGCTGACCATTCCGACTGAAGATCGGGTCGAGGCCCTTATGGCGTTCAGCGAAAAACGGAAACCTGTTTTTAAAGGCAAATAAGTGCGAGTCACAAAACAAACGAAGAAGGAGCGCCTCTTAGAGTCGCTCCTTCTTTTTTTATGCATTTGAAACTCCGTCATTCGGGTTATATGGACTATTAAAAATAAAAATAATTTAAAATTAAATATTTTATAGTCATAAGGGTCTAAACTTTACCATGATTGGGTATCTCTTTTAGTAACGTCTATAAATCAGAGGACTCTATTGTTTTTATCGGAACAACTATACGGAGGAGGTGACATATGGCCATACTTGAGCGAAGCACTCCTTTAAAAATCCCTGTCTGGACGCTTGGTATTTTGAATGTCTTGGATGGAATGCTGACTTTCTTCGGCCTCAGCTTAGGCTATATAACAGAAGGCAACCCTTTACTGAGTTCCCTTTCGCCATTCGCCATTTTAACCATCAAGCTGTTCTTATCGCTGTGCCTGTTCAGCCTGCTTTTAACGCCTTTCATTGCCAT
The DNA here is from genome assembly GCF_900099655.1 of Planococcus glaciei. GTDB lineage: Bacteria > Bacillota > Bacilli > Bacillales_A > Planococcaceae > Planococcus > Planococcus glaciei. The sequence goes on along the minus strand of NZ_FNDC01000006.1, from coordinate 82,961 downwards.
TCGGGCCCGCCACTGGCGCTACCTGCTGCTATCTGCAAATGTTCTCTACTCCATGATCCTTATCCTTCATGCCAGCTGGCTCATCCTCGTCGCCATTGCCTAATGCGCCTTGCTCCATATCTATTTATTTGCATAAAGAAGACGCCCAACAGCAGTCGGGCGTCTTTAAAATTCCGTTCCTTATAGATATTTCTCCATCCAGCCGGCAATTTGCTCAAGGCGTGCAAAGCGCAGGTTCGGTTTTCCGGTGCGCGACAGGTTGTGGTCGGCTTCCGGGAAACGCACAAACTCGGTTTCTTTGCCCATGCTCTTCAACGTGACATACAGCTGTTCCGACTGCTCGATTGGGCAGCGGAAATCGTTCTCCGAATGAAGGATCAACAGAGGAGTCTCGACATCTTTTGCATATTTCAGCGGCGAGTGGTGCCACAAGGTCTCGACATCGGTCATGTCCGCACCGATTTGCCAATCACTGAAATAGTAGCCGATGTCTGAGACGCCGTAAAATGACACCCAGTTGGAAATCGAGCGCTGCGTAACGGCCGCTTTAAAGCGGTCGGTATGTCCGACAATCCAGTTGGTCATAAAGCCGCCGTAGCTGCCGCCGGTCACGCCGAGGCGATCTTCATCGATCCAGCTATGCTGGCCCACGATTCCTTCAAGCGATTTCATGATATCTTCATAATCCCCGCCGCCGTAATCGCCGCGCACGGCATCGACGAACTCTTGGCTGTAGCCGTGGCTGCCGCGCGGGTTGACGTACAATACGCCGAAGCCGCGCGCCGCCAGCACCTGCATTTCATGAAAGAACGTATTGGCATACATGGCATGCGGACCTCCGTGGATGTTCACCACAAGCGGATATTTCCCGCCTTCTTTAAAGCCGCGCGGTTTCATGAGCCAGCCGTGGATGGTCCAGCCTTTTGCACCATCTGCGACAATGGCCACCGGCTCAATCAGTTCCGTTTCTTCCAGATAGGTTTTATTAAACTCAGTTAATGGTTCCCGTTCTCCAGTGGCAATTGTCAGCTTGTACAATTCACCGGGATTCACCGGATCGCTGATCGCTGCAACTGCAAACACGCCGTCTCTTGAAATGTCATAGCCGTAAACATGTTCCATTTCGGGAGAAGCCGGGTAAATTGCCCCGTCAAGCGAAGCAAAATACAAGCGGACGTCGCCCATTGTGGAGACTTGGAAATACAGATGGTCATCTTGTGTCCATACCATGGCCGGTGCTGCTGCTCCTTGCTGATGATCCGCCACCACATAATCGCCGACCGGTGCATCGAGCCCTTCCGTCAAGCATACGATTGATTGCTGTACCGCATCGTAGACGTAAATATCGGTATGGGATGCGTTCTCAAATTGGCGCGTGCTTCCAACAAAAGCAATTTTCGAATCGTCGTGTGAAAAGGCTGCATCGCCGTAATAGCCATCTTTATCAATCAGCGGCGTTTCTTTTTTCGTTTCCACTTCGTACAGGTAAAGCGGCTGGCGGAAAACAAAGTCCAGATTTTCTTCACGCACCACACCGTATACCAATTGGTCCCCCTTGTGCGATACCGCTTCTAAATTGTAATCATAATTGCCTTCCGTAACTTGCTGCACTTCTTTGGTGTTGAGGTCAATCACGCCGATCTGGCGGTGGAAATCCATCGGCACTAAGCCCATGCCATCCATTTTATATTTGAGCTTGCTGACGAAAACCGGCTCCGGGTTTTTCTTTTCTTTTTCGTCTTCTTTGTCAGTAAACGTCTTGCCTTCTTTGGCCAAGGCATTAAACCAAATTTTTTCACCGCATGGCGACCAGAAGAATCCATTGACTCCTTTTTCAAAATCCGTCAATGCCCGTGCTTCGCCGCCTGTTGCCGGCAGGACGTACAATTGATTTTTGTCGTCGCGCGTCGATAAAAATGCCACATAATTGCCGTCGGCCGACCAAGCCGGCGAAGAAACGCGTTCTTTGCCGTATGTCCATTGCGTCACTCCTCCGCTTGCCAGATCCAAATGGTACAGGTGAGCTGTGTATGTATTTTCGTCTTCATCAATATGGGTGCGGATAAACAATGCTTTCGAGCCGTCCGGTGAGATTCGTGGATCTGTTACAGAAACAAGTTTGCTTAAGTCTTTAATTTCTACCGCATTTTTTGCCATTGTGAATCCTCCTGTAAAATATATTTCGTGACTCGCAATACTTCCTTCTTTACTATAAAGAAAAGAGTCAGTCTTTTCAATCAAATCCATCAGAAAAACGGTTTCGGCTTGATATGCCGAAACCGTTTTTGCTCGCTTCTTCTAAAAATAAGGATTACTTGTTCAGCGCCTGGTCTTTTAGTGAGCGGCGCAAGATTTTGCCGGTGGTGTTTTTCGGCAATTCTTCTAGAATCTCAAAATGCTTTGGCACTTTGTATTTTGCCAAGTGTTCGGCACAATAAGTACGGAGATCTTCAGCAGTCGGCGCGTCGTCTTTCAAGACCACGTATGCATGGACTTCTTCCCCGAAATTCGGGTCAGGCAGCCCGACTACTGCTGCTTCGACCACACCCGGATGGGCGAACAGCACTTCTTCGACTTCACGCGGATACACATTGTAGCCGCCCACAATAATCATATCTTTTTTGCGGTCGACAATATAGAAGTAGCCTTCTTCATCGACGCGCGCCAAATCGCCTGTATACAGCCAGCCACCGCGAAGAGCCGACTGGGTTTCTTCCGGCATCTTGTAATAGCCTTTCATGACGTTCGGGCCGCGGACAACCAGTTCGCCGACTTCGCCGACCGGCACTTCTTCTCCCAGTTCATCGACCACTTTGTTTTCAACATTGATGATCGAAGTTCCGATCGATCCGGCTTTCCGCTCGCGGTCAACCGGATTAAAGCAAGTAACGGGTGAAGCTTCGGACAAGCCGTAGCCTTCTGAAATGCGCACATTGAATTTCTCTTCAAAATTGTGCAGCAAAGCGACCGGCATGGCTGAGCCTCCTGAAATGGCAAGGCGGACCGAGTCAAAATCAGCCGGCTGGGCATCCGGGAATTGGTACATGAAATTGAACATCGTCGGCACACCTGCAAAGACCGTAGCTTTTTGCGATTTGATGGCTTCGAACACTTCTTTCGGATTAAAGCGCGGCACTAAGATGATTGTCGCTCCTTGCAATAATGGCGCATTTACAACGACAGTCAAAGCAAATACATGGAATACCGGAAGCGTAGCAACCACCCGGTCTTCAGGAGTCACCCCTAGATAAGCGCCAACGTCCCGCGCATTCGAATAGAGGTTGTCATGCGTCAGCATGGCCCCTTTCGGTTTTCCCGTCGTTCCGGAAGTATACAGAATAACAGCATTGTCGTCTCCTTGAACTTCCACTGCCTGTTCAAGAGACCCCGGCTGGCGGATCACTTCTGAGAATGCGCGGACTTTCGCTTTGGCGTCAGCCGGCAATTCAGCGATTTTGGCCACGGTTTCCGGAGCGGTTTCACAGATGACAAAAGCGGCAACCTTTGGAAGGGCTGTATGCGCTTTCTCGACAAGCGGAAGAAGTGCATCCAATGCAATAACCACTTTCGCATCGCTGTCTTTCAATATGTAAGCGATTTCATCCGGAGTGTAGATTGGATTGATCGGAACAGCCGTCGCCCCTACCCGCATTGTGGCATACAAAGAAATCAAGAAATGTGGTGTATTCCCCAAAAGAAAAGCGACATGATCGCCTTTTTCTACACCCAGACTCTGCAAAGCAGCTGCAAACTTCGCAACAGATCCTTCAAACTCGGCATATGATGTATCTTTCCCCATAAAATGATACGCCGTTTTGCCCGGATTTTTTGTTGAAACTTCATGAACATATTGGCTCAAACTCATCTTCCATCCCTCTTTCGTGTTGAATGAATCCTCATTCATTATTTACACTGTATTCATTATAAAATAAATCTTCAGACAATACAACAAGCATCGTAAAATTACGATGCTTGCAGATGGGCAATATAACGCCAGCGTATTAAAAAGAAGTAAAGAATTTGAGCCACCGTAAATCCGCTCAGCACGAGGACCATTTCGCCAAGGATCGACAGTTCGGCAAATTCGTCCCACACCACTTGAAGCGAGATGAAAGCAAATGTGCTATGGAGCAGCGCAACGCCCCAAGGCAGGAAGAACTGGGGAACGAGCTGCCGGTTGACGATTTTCCGGAGCTCTTTTTCCGTCATTCCGAGGCGAACCAAAAGCGAATATTGCTTCCGGTCACGTTCAAGCCCCGTATACAATTTAAAGTAAATAAAACTTCCCGCAGCCAGCAGGAATACCGCCGCTACCATGACTCCGATAAACAGCAGGATGGCAAACGATGATTTAAAGCGCCGGTAATCTTCGCCAGGGTTTTCAAAAAAGAAATTAACGCCGCTGAAATCTGCGGCAGCGGCTGCTTTTTCCATCTTTTCTTCCAATTCCCCGCCGATAGCAATCGTCTCTTCCCATTCCGGTACATCGAACGCATAATACGTGAATGTCGACTCTCCGGGGCCATACCCAATCAGGGGCTGATCAATCGCTTCATAATCCTCGTCGTTAACAATGATGCTGTTTAAATTCATCGTATGCCCAGGGAACATCAGCCGCGGATAAACTTCCGCAATGGAAAGGTCGATGCCGCTTTCCACCAATGTGGTTTGTACATTGCTGTTTTCCAGTTCTTTCAGTGAATCCCTGGAATAAGGGATAAAAATCCCATTCCCCTTTTCCGGATAGACCGGTTCGAAGCCAAGCGAAAAGGCCAGCCGGTTAAATTGCTGTGCCGAGAAAATATCCACATCGTTCCCGGTAAAAGCGGACGTTTGGCGCTTGATCGACAGCGGCACGACATCGTAAGCCAGTTGCTTTTCTTCCAGCTGCAAAGCCAATCTTTCCACATCTGCCTGCTCTGATTCATTGCCGTTAAATGAAATATAAATCAACCCGAGCGGATTGGATTCCCGGAAATCTCCGGTATAGGACATAAACGAAGCCAATGTGCCTACCGTCAAAAACGCAACCGTCGAAACGATTGTCACGATGAAAAACATCTGGGCACTGTCTTTCAGCTTCACTGAAGCTTCCGCCAAAGAAATGAGCCGCGTCTTATGCCAATAAACCCCTTTTCTTCGTTTATACAAGTTCAACAGCGAGTGGATGGAATGTGTGAAAAATAGATAGGTGCCGAGCGTGGCAATCGGTGGAATGATCGCAGCCATTTGATACACCGTCTGGTCAGTCACCATCGAAGCCAAAATGTAGGCAGCCAGCAAGAGGAAGATCCCAAGCAGCGACAGGCCTTTTGAAATCCCTGTCACTTCATCCGTCTTCCAATAGCCCTGCAGCAAATCCAGGATGCCTTTCGTCCGGATAAACGACACACTGATAACGGAGATGATGATGAACAAACTGGCAAAAGCTCCGATCGTCAAAGCAAAGGGCTTCCACGATACATACAAAGGAAGCGATTCCAGCTGCATGATTTCGCGGCCGATCATAAAGAAGAATTTCGAAAAAGCAAAGCCGAAAGCAATTCCAGCCACTGTTGAAACCGCCCCGAGGATCATCGTCTCAAAAAAAATCATTTTGTTCAGTTGCTTTTTGGTCATGCCCAAATGCATGAGGATGCCAAACTCTTTCGACCGGGCCTGCAAAAAAGCGCTCATCGAATAGAACAGGAAAAACAGCGTGAAGATATACAAGACGATTTCTGCGATGAACATGCCGCGGACAGCCAGTTCCTGCAGCCCATCTTCTTTAAAAAGCGGATGGAAAATAAACATCGAATACACAAAAAACACCATAACGGAAAATACACTGGCCAGAAAGAACGCGGCGTAGCTGCGGCGGCTCCGTAAGACATTATGGTAAGCGAGTTGCCGAAAGGTCATTCACGTTTCCTCCAAGCAAGGATAGAACATTCAAGATCCTTTGATAGAATGTCTGACGGCGTTCATCGCCATAGATTTCATTGAAAAATTCCCCGTCTTTGATGAACAGCACCCGGTCGCAGTAGCTGGCAGCGATGGGGTCATGCGTCACCATCACAATGGTCGCACCTTCGTTGGCACTGACTTTCGATAATAAATCCAGGACGTCCCGGGAGGCTTTTGAATCCAGGTTCCCGGTCGGTTCATCGGCCAGAATGATGGCCGGTTTGTGGATCAATGCCCGGCCGATTGCGGTCCGCTGGGCTTCCCCGCCGGATATTTCATTCGGTCGCTTATGGAGAATGGCCGTTAAATCGAGCCGTTTGGCAAGTTCCAATACACGCGTCGCCATATCATTGATCGGCACATAATCCAGCGTCAGCGGCAGCACCAGATTTTCTTCCACTGTCAGCATCTGCAGCAAATTAAAATCCTGGAACACAAAGCCAAGTTTGCGCCGTCTGAACAGCGCCAGTTCATTTTTGTCCAGGCGATGGGGATTGACGCCGTCGATGAGAATTTCACCGGCAGTCAGCGAATCGATTGTTGAAATCAAGTTGAGCAGCGTTGTTTTTCCGCTGCCGGAAGGGCCCATGACAGCCAGAAATTCACCTTTTTCCACTTCGAAGCTCAGTTGATTCAACGCCCGATGGGTGACCTTCCCTTCGTACACTTTCGTCACTTCGTCGATTTTCAATAACGACATCGTCTTGGCCTCCTGTTGTTGAGTCTTGGTTGAAGAACGATACCGATACGGCAGTTCCTTGTCCCCGTTCCGAGGAAATTGTCAGCTGGTGGCCGAGTTTATCGCATACTTCTTTTGCTAAATACAAGCCCATTCCCGTAGACTCCCCCGTTTTCCGCCCGTTTTCCCCTGTGAAAAAGGCTTTCGTAATACGCGGCAAATCGGAAGACGGAATGCCGATTCCTTCATCCCGAACCGTCAAAACGGCGTTGCCGTCTGCACATTCGGCATGGAGATACACTTTCTTGTTCGGTTCAAACGTATATTTTAAGGCATTTGTTAAAAACTGCCCCACGATAAACTTCATCCATTTCCGGTCAGTTGCCACAACGCAGTCTTCGGCCATGTCGATTTCCGGATACACGCGCTTGGAAATAAACAAGCGCTTGTTTTCTGTGACGATTTCCGCCACCATGGCGCGCAGCGAGACTTGTTCGATTTGCATATCGTCTTCGAACGTATCCAGCCGTGCATTCATCAATACCGTATCGAGCCCCGACTTCAACCGGTCCACTTCTTCGCGGACACTGTTTTTATCGAGTTCCCCTTCTTCCTGAAGCAATAATTGCATAACCGATAAAGGGGTTTTCATCTGATGCACCCACTGGTTCATAAACTGAAGATGGCGGTTTTGAGAAGCATAAAGCGCCTGCGCTTCGTTCTGGTAGAGCCGGTACAGTTCCTGCAAATACTTTTCGCTTTGAAGCTGTTCCGGAGAGCGGGCTTCCCGCTGGATGGCATGTTCCATCCGGTCCGGAATGGCCAGGATCTTTTGATAAAAATGGTACCGCTTCACAAAGCGTGCAGCTAAAAAAGTGACGACCAGCAATGTGCTGATGACAAAAGAGTAAATGGCCGTATCGACGTTCCGGAAGCCGTCAAGCCAGTACAGCGCCATGATGAACGCCACCAGCACCGCCTGAAAGACAATAAATGCAGCATGTTCTCTAAAAAACAAGCGAAACATTACAGTTCCTCCTCATGGATCAGCAACCGGTAACCGGAGCCCCGGACTGTTTCAATGGAAGACAGCACTTCATAATCCGCCAGTTTTTTCCGGACACGCGTCATATTGACATTCAGCGTATTTTCGTCCACAAAAGCCTGGTCATCCCAAAGCTCTTCCAGCAACTGCTCCCGGGTCACCACTTTTGGGTATTGGGCCAACAACAATTCCATGATGGTGCATTCTTTTTTCTGCAGCGGAATGACCGCCGCCTTTACATGGAGCTCCATTCGTTCAAGGAACAGCGAGATGCGCCCCGCCTTCACTGAACGCTCTTCCTGCTTCGGAGCATATTCCCCATAAGCTCTGCGCAGATGGCTTCTTATTTTTGCAAGGACGATTTCATAATGGAAAGGTTTCGTGATGAAATCATCTCCGCCGTTTTCAAGAGCAAAAACCTGATCCATTTCCCCTGACCTGGCGGAAATGAATAAAATCGGGCAAGTGGATGTTTGGCGCAATTGGCGGCACCAATAGTATCCATCATAAGAAGGCAAATTGATATCGAGCAGAACCATATGGGGATCAAATGCCTCAAACTCTTCAAGAATGCGGTCGAAATCTTTTGCCGTTTCCACATCGTAATGGTATTTCCGCAAAGTCTCGGCCAGCATTGCCGCTATTTTCAAATCATCTTCCACGATGAAAATTCTTTGAGCTGCCAAATTGATTCCCCCTTTCCTGTTTCTTTCCATTTTAACAAAAGAGCCTGCTCGATAGCAGGCTCTTCATGAATTCTTAATAAATTAATTTCAGGAATTCTTCTTTTGTGATGCCGCCAAGATAAGTCGGGATATCAAATCCGCTGATGGCTTCATCAAGTGAAGCCCGTTCGTATTTAACGCCGGTAATGGCCTGTTCGATTTCCGCCACATCGCCGACACCGAAAAAGTCGCCGTAAATATTGGCATCCTGTACGATGCCATTTTCCACTTGCAGGCGCACGTCAATGCCGCCGACCGGAAATCTGTGTGAATGCTTCACATTGAACTTAGGCGATTTCCCGTAGTTCCAGTCCCAGTTGCCGTAGCGTTCTTTTGACAATTGGCGGATGTTTTCCCAATCCTGGTCCGTCAACTCCCAGTACTGGATGTTTTCTTCGCCGTCAAACAGCGAAGCCAGGATCGCTGAACGGAATTCCGTGACCGTCATCGGTTCTTTCAGGAACTCCGAAATATTCGCGACGCGGCTGCGGATCGACTTGATGCCTTTGGACTCGATTTTTTCTTTGCTGACTTTTAAAGCCGACACTACTGCATCCACTTCTGTATCGAACATCAAGGTTCCGTGGCTGAACATGCGGCCGCGGGTAGAGAATTGGGCATTGCCAGAAACTTTGCGCCCTTCTACCATCAAATCATTGCGTCCGGATAGTTCGGCATTGACGCCGAGGCTCTGCAAAGCATGTACGACAGGCTCAGTGAACTTCCGGAAATTGCGGAAGCTGTTGCCGTCGTCGACAGTGATAAAGCTGTAGTTCAAGTTGCCGAGGTCATGGTAGACAGCGCCGCCGCCGGACAAACGGCGGACAACATGAATGCCGTTTGAATCAACATAGTCGGTGTTGATTTCTTCTGCCGTGTTTTGGTTTTTCCCAATAATGATGGAAGGTTCGTTTATGTAAAACAGCAAAAATGGATCTTTTTCTACATCCATTGTCTTCAGCAGGTATTCTTCAATTGCCAAGTTAATGCGCGGGTCGGTAATGCCTTTATTGTCTACGAAATACATAATTTCTCTCCTTTGAAGTACATACTCTCTTTAGTTTAACGGATTTTTCAAAATAATTCACGGTTTAGGGTTGACGAATCTAATCTGTTATAATACAATTCAATAAAGAATCACAGTACTATAACAAAGGAGCTGGAATGGATATGGAAAACGTAGTGGAATTTTTCAAGAACCTGCCCGCAAAAAAATGCTCGAATTGTGGAGAGAAGATCGAAGAACAGCATGAATGTTATGGTAGCCAATGTGAAAAGTGCGACAAATTATAAACATACATAAAAGAAGCGGACGCTGCCAATATGCGCCCGCTTCTTTTATTTGTGCCTGAACCCCACCGGCAACTGTATCAATATCTGTATCATACAAGCCCGATATATCTGGAAAACTGTTCTTTTCTTCATCTGGCATGGGTCATATACCAATTGTATGCGTCTTTATCCAAGGTGGCCAAATTGTAGCCGCCAATGTCGCCAAGCTTGCAATAAGGTTTGGCGTAACCTCCGTATCCACTGACTGCCGCATCGTTCACCGATACATTCGTCAGCAGATAGACGATTTCTTCTTCACAATATAACGCATACCTTACGCGCTCTGTTTCATGCTCTTTAAACAGCATAATTTCATGTAAAGGAATCTCGTATTTTGTAAACTCAAAAATTTCATAAGGCGTTGCAGAATGTTGTGCTTTCTGGAAATACTTCATGGCCGCCACCTCCTTCGTCCAGACATTCAGTTAAAAAGAAAAGCCGGCTGCATGAACGCAGCCGGCTCTTTCATCATCTCAGTGGCCGGAATGGTCTCCCATTTTGTCCATGCCTTCTGCGTCTTCGCTGTCATCCGGTACGACAGATGCCGGATCCGGATTGCCTACAGTGATTTCCTGCTTCGGCATCACGTGCAGGCGGCGGGCGCTGGTATGCGCCTGGATCAAGTACACGCCTTCTTCTTCAAAGGCAGTCTCGGCTTCATAAACGCCGTCTCCTGTATGTTTCGCTTCAATCATTTCGCTGCTGTCGCGGTGTCCCGATTCCCAAACTTCATAAACGACTTCATCTGCATCTTCGACAGCTTCATCGCCTTGCGTAACGGTTGCCGACAACACGACTTCCCCGGCCTGCTCCACTGTTTGCGGCGTATTGATTTCCACCACAACTTCTTCCAGCGAGTTGCCGGTCCCGGCTGAGTCGGCTTCTTCACTGCCGCATGCCGCCAATAGCAATAACGGCAGCGCCAGCCCCATCAATTTCTTCATAGTGCTACCTCCGCATTTCCTGTTCCATTTGGCAACTCCCAAGAATTTGCTGCGCCGCTGCTTTTCCTTGGGCTACGCAGCCTTGCAAGCCAAATCCTTCAAATGAACTGCCGATAATCTGAACCATGGGAAAGTTTTTTTCCACTTCTCTGCGTGCTTTTTCCACACGCTCTTTATGTCCAACCAAATATTGCGGCATCGCTTCTGACCAGCGCGAAACAATTGTAAATTCCGGGTCTGCTTCAATGGCCATCGCTTTCTGCAAATCTGTCAGGACGGTTTTTTCAATTTCTTTATCCGATAATTCCACCACCGCTTCATCACCCACACGGCCAATAAACGCTTTAAACAGCATTTTGCCTTCCGGCGTTTGCGATGGCCATTTGCAATGCGAAGCAATACATGCGGTGATGGAAAGGTCGCTGTTTCGCGCCACGACGAATCCCATGGCCTGATCCGCGAATTCACGGACCGCTTCAGCCGGAAACGCCATGGACACAGTGGCAACTGAAGTTGCCGGCATCGCTTTTAACTCTTCCAATAACCCGTAAGGTTCGAATAAGGGCTGGACTTTCGTATGTGGAAGCGCAAAAATCACCTCATCCACAACCAACGTCGACTCATTATTCAGCTTCAAAACAGCTTGGCCGTTGTTTTCCGCAATCTGAACTACTTTGACGCCTTTTAATATGGTGGAAGCAGTGAGTTCTTTTTCAATTGCGGTCACCAGCGTTTCCATTCCGTTTTTAAAAGACCGGAAAACCCCTCTTTTATTGGTGGTGTATTCGTTCGGACAAATCCGTTCGTTTTTTTTCATCCCATAAATCAGGCTGCGATGCCGCTGCTCGATTTCCTGGAATGCCGGGAATGTAGCGTCTAGACTTAAACGGTCGATGTCCCCGGAGAAAAAACCGGAGAACAGCGGTTCAATCAAGTTTTCCACGACTTCATTGCCAAAACGGCGCCGCACGAAGGGACCGACCGGCTGATCCGTTGTTTTTTTGGATTTGGGCAAGACCAGATCGACTGCCGCTCGGACTTTGCCGCTCCATGAATACAGCGACGAAGCCAGGAAAGGGCCAACAGCTGTCGGTACGCCCATCACCGAGCCTTTCGGTACAGGATGCAGTTTGTCTTCCACCATGACATAGGTTTCCCCTGCACCGCTTTCTACCAGCTGATCTTCGATTCCCAATTCCTTGACCAATGCATTAATATTTTTCGTACGGGAGAGAAACGAATCTGACCCACGCTCAATTACAAAACCGTCTTTGCGCAGCGTTTGGATTTTTCCGCCTAAGCGGTGCATCGCCTCAATCAAGGTGACTTCCAATGAAACGCCAAGTTCCTGCGCTTGTTTTTGTAAATAGTAAGCAGCAGACAGACCTGTGATTCCTCCGCCCACGACTGCTACTTTTCGCGTTCGTTCCGCCACGTTTCGCCCTCTCTTTCGCTTTTCTTTATTTTTCAGCTAACTTTCTCAGAACGACGTCTGCCAACCCATCGATAAACAATGGCTGAACATTCGGCATTTCCGGACGTCTGTAAGTTGCGCCGATTTCGTCGCATACGACTTTACACTCGTAATCGTTGTCGAATAGCACTTCCAAGTGATCAGCCACAAAACCTAGTGGTGTGTAAACGAACGAAGTGTAGCCTTTTTCGGTGAACAATTCACGCGTCAAGTCCTGGACATCCGGGCCAATCCAAGGTTCCGGTGTCTGTCCAGCGCTCTGCCATCCGACTTCCACGTTGTTCACGCCAGCAGCTTCAGAAACCAATACAGCTGTTTCTTTCAATTGCTCCGGATACGGATCTCCGTTAGCGATGATTTTTTCCGGCAACGAATGCGCAGAAACGATCAGGCAAGCTTTTTCGCGTTCTTCTTCTGACATTTCAGCAAAAGCGGCGCTTACTTTTTCGCTCCAATATTGGATGAATTTCGGCTCGGTATACCAGCTTTCCACGGAAGTCAGTGAAATGCCCGCTTTTTCAGCGGCTTCTGCAGCACGTCCGTTATAGGATTTAACTGAGAATGTTGAAAAGTGAGGAGCCAAAACAATCGAAACCGCTTCAGTGATGCCGTCAGCACGCATCGCTTCAACACCGTCTTCTACAAATGGTTCAATGTGTTTCAAGCCAAGATAAACTTTAAATTCGATATCGTCCTGCATTTCATTCAAGCGGGCGCCTAGCGCATCAGCTTGGTCTTGTGTAATTTTGGCAAGCGGTGAAAGTCCGCCAATCGCTTTATAGCGGCTGCGCAAGTCTTCCAGGCTTTCTTCGCTCGGTTTGCGGCCGCGGCGAATATGTGTGTAATAGCGTTCAATATCTGCTTCTTCGTAAGGCGTACCATACGCCATCACTAATAGTCCCATTGTCTTTTTCAATGTAATCACCCCAAGAGAAATTTGTTGTTCGATTAAACGCGTGCTTTATGGGCAGCGCTGTATTCATGTACAAATGAAGTCAAACGCTTAAGCGTATCCGGCTGAACTTCCGGGAACACGCCGTGGCCCAAGTTGAAAATGTAGCCATCCTGCTGCAAGCCCATATCCAAAATCGCTTTTACGCGTTTTTCAATAATCGGCCAGTCTGCCAGCAAATAAGAAGGATCGAAATTCCCTTGGAGGGTTTTTGTTAATCCCATTGCACGCGCTTCAGAGATCGGCAGGCGCCAGTCAAGTCCGACAACGTCTACGGGAAGGTCATGCCACTCTTTTGCCAAATGGCTTGCCCCAACGCCGAAAATGATCAACGGTACGCCTTCTGTGCGAAGTTCCGAGAAGATGCGGTCCATTACCGGCTTGATGAAAATGCGGTAATCTTCAACATTTAAAGCCCCTACCCATGAATCAAAGATCTGGATTACTTTCGCCCCTGCTTTGATCTGGGCTTTCACGTAAGGGATGATGGTATCAGCAAGCTTGTCCATCAACAAAAACCACATTTCCGGCTGTGACACCATCATGGCTTTTGTTTTATTGTAGCTTTTCGAAGGGCCGCCTTCGATCATATAGCTCGCAAGTGTAAACGGTGCCCCGGAAAAGCCGATCAAAGGAACATTCAACTGTTCCTGCGTCAAAATGCGGATGGTTTCAAGCACAAAATCCACATCTTTCTCCGGATTGATCTCACCCAAGCGTTCGATATCCGCCATCGTGCGGATCGGGTTGTCGATGACCGGGCCAACTCCCGCTTTGATTTTCACATCTACGCCAATTGCAGGCAGCGGAGTAACGATGTCTTTGTAAAGAACAGCGGCATCCACATTGTATTGGTCGACAGGAAGCTTTGTCACATACGCACAAAGTTCGGGTTGATGTGTAATCTCTTCTAGCGAGTATTTTTCTTTGATCTTACGGTATTCAGGCTGCGAACGGCCAGCTTGGCGCATAAACCACACCGGTGTGTGATCCGCTTTCTCTCCGCGCGCCGCCCTCAAAAAAGTATCGTTAAATTCAGTCATGTTGATAAACATCCCTTCAGTTCATTTCGTCCTGCATTCTATATCCGTATTTCACTATAGACGCTCCGCTTTCTATTGTATAGATTCCTTCGGCAAATGTCATAAATTAGACGCTTATGCCTTCACCGGTTCGCCATTATGTGTTTCAGCCCATTTTTTGAGGGAACCATATATAATGAAAGCAATTGCTCAAGGAGGGATTTTGATGAATTTATTTATGACGACAGGCACTTATGATTTTATGAAGAAGATGCGGGAAAAACATCCCAATGAAACGATGGTGCTGATGCAGGGCGAAAACACCACTTTGCTGCTGCATGAAACAGAAGGCAAAACCATCTTCCAGACACCGCGCCGATATGAAGTGGTGGATGGTACCGGCACCTTTAAAGAAAAAGGCTTTTTTGTTTTCAATAACATTCCGGTTACAGATGAAGGCCGGCCGATTTTTGAGCACCGCTTTAAAAACCGCGCCGGCGCCATCGAAAGCGAGCCTGGCTATGTGGCGTTCCGGGTACTGCGCCCATTGGATTCCGATACGTATGTGGTATTAACCGAATGGGAATCACCGGCGTTCTTTGAGAAATGGAAAGAATCGCAGGCTTTTTCGAAAGCACACGGAAAACCAGCGGAAAATGCCGGAGAGAAACGCCCGAACATTTTCTCAGGCGCTTCTTATATTACGACCTACAAAGCAAAACCGGAAGACGAATAAAGCTCGGCAAACCTCTTCGTTAAGAGGTTTGTTACATAATGATTAGGGGGAACACCATTGGCATTTGTTTACTTCATCCTCGCTGCTATCGTGACCGTTTTTGCTGCCGTCAAGCTTTCGCAGTATGCAGATGTTATCAGTGAAAAAACTTCCATGGGCGGCATGATGGTCGGCACGTTGCTGTTGGCTGGGGCCACTTCGCTCCCGGAAATTTCCACCAGCTTTTCAGCGGCGGCCATCGGAAATGCAGATATTGCAGTCGGCAATATGATCGGCTCCAACCTGTTTAATCTTTTCATTTTGGCAGCGTTCGATTTTTTGCTGAGCAGGCGACGGATTTTGGAACGTGCCTCCCGAGACCATATCTATACACTGTTTCTTGGGTTACTATTGACCGTTTTGGTTATTTTAGCTCTTTGGCTGCGGCTTGATGCATCCGTTTTGGGTATTGGCCTGGACGCTTTAGTGATCGCACTTACTTATATAGCAGGGATGCTCATCATCAATAAATTGCCAAAGTCGGAGCCTGCCATGCCACAATCCTTGCCGCAATCGGAGCCTGCCAACCCAAGCGCTTCCTTGTCTGCAAATGCGGCTATCGCACGCTTTATCCTAGCAGCCATTATCATATTAGGTGCCGGTACTGCATTGTCCATAACAGGCGACCAAATTGCGGTTATTACCGGCATCGGCTCAAGTTTTATCGGCAGTTTTCTGATCGCTGCTACGACTTCCCTGCCGGAAGCCATTTCCGTCTTTGTCGCTCTGCGGCTAAGCAATGTCAATATGGCGGTTGGAGCTATCCTGGGGAGCAATGTGTTTAATATGATCATCCTGGCAATATCAGACCCGGTTTATACAGCGGGGCCGATTCTGTCTGCCGTTTCAAATTCGCATCTGATCATTGCTGTCGGTGTACTCCTTATGTCGCTGCTCGTGCTTTACTCGCTGCTTCAGCGGAAGACGATTTCCAACTTCAAATATGCGCTGCCGTCGGCAATTGTCATTTTGATTTATTTCATCGCTTCCTATTTGAATTTCACTTATTAAAAAAAAGAGCCGAGTGCTCTTTTTTTTATGCTATCATTTATAGTGGAACTATTTTGATTATTGGAAATTGAAAGGGGTTTACAACATGATTGAAAAAATTTATGCCGAACTGGATTCAAGCTACGAAGAAATGGTAGACATACGCAGACATTTGCATATGCATCCTGAACCTTCTTTCAATGAAACAAAAACCGCTTATTATATCCGCCACTTTTATGAACAGCTTGGCGTTGAAGTAAAACATGGCGTTGGCGGCAATGGCGTAATTGCCACGATCCGCGGCAGCAAGCCGGGAAAAACCGTTGCGCTGCGGGCCGATTTTGATGCCCTCTCCATTCAGGACCAAAAGAAAGTTGCCTATAAATCGACGGTTCCGGGTGTGATGCATGCTTGCGGACATGACGGCCATACGGCCACTCTGCTTGTCCTTGGCAAAGTGCTGCACACTTTCCGCAACGAATTGAGCGGCACGTACGTGCTCATTCACCAGCATGCAGAAGAACAGGCGCCAGGCGGAGCAAAAGCCATGATCGAAGCAGGCGCGCTTGAAGGCGTAGATGTCATTTTCGGCACGCATTTATGGTCGACGACACCTTTTGGCAGAATCGATTACCGGGTCGGGCCAATCATGGCTGCAGCCGACTCGTTTGAGATCAAGATCCAAGGCCGCGGCGGACATGGCGCCAACCCGCATGAAACAAAAGATGCGGTGGTAATCGGTTCCCAGCTCGTGACAAACTTGCAGCAATTGGTGTCCCGCCGCGTCGATCCGCTCGAATCTGCGGTACTGTCCGTTACATCGTTTGTCGCTGAAAATCCCTACAATATCATCGCAGACCAGGCCTTACTCGGCGGAACCGTCCGGACGTTTACGGAAGCCAACCGGGTGCTCATGGAAAAAGAAATGGCCCGCGTCATCGAAGGCACCAGCATCGCCACAGACAGCCTGTATGAATTCAACTTCATGCGCGGCTATCCGGCGGTTGTAAACCATGAAAACGAAACGCTGTATTTGAAAGAAATCGCAGCTGGTGTACCCGGCGTCGAAGAAGTCTTCCAATGTGCGCCGCAAATGGGCGGAGAAGACTTCGCTTATTACTTAGAGCACGTGCCCGGCACCTTCTTCTTTACCGGTGCGATGCCGGACGGCGATGTGTACCCGCATCACCATCCAAAGTTCGACTTTAAAGAAGAAGCGATGTTAGTAGCCGCCAAAACCCTGGCGACCGCTGCACTGAATATGAATGAATAATAAAAATCCCCGCCGATTCAAAATCGGCGGGGATTTCAGCTTGTTGAGAAAGAAATAACTTATTAACCGATATTCCGCAACCCAGCTGCGCTTGCCGCGGGCGAGCCGCCAAGCCTCCTCAGCCGCTGCGCGTCTTGCGGGGTCTCGGCTGTCTCGCTTTCCCGCAGGCAAGACATTAGCCGAAGCCTGCGAGGCTAAGTCTTTGCGACGAAGTGCGCAGCACTGCAGGAGCAGTAGGGTTTTCTCCGCTGGTTTGCTCCATATCGACAGTGAACTGTGAATAAACAGCATACTTACTCTTCAACTCTTTCTAATAAAAAGAAAACTTTATGAAAAGAGTGAGCCGAATGTAGCGGAAAGTGGCGACTCCAGCGGGAGCAGCACGAGCTGAAGACACTGGACGGAGCGTAGCGAAGGAAGCGGCTGAAGCCGTGCCCGCGGAAAGCGTCCACTTGGAGCGAAATAAATATAGGATTCTCTTGTTTCTCGACAGCCTAAAATCCCCGCCGATTCAAAATCGGCGGGGATTTCGTTAGTTCTTCTTCTTTCCAAAAGCCAGTGTAATAGCTGAAACAAGCAAAATCACGGCGAAGACAGCAAGCGCGGTAAGCGGCTCCCCTACTCCTATAAGGACGGCTGCGACCAAAATCGCCTGCAGCAGCTGCATAACCAAAATAAGCTTTCTGACTGCCCGCTCCCTGCTGAATTTTGTCAGCGGAAACAGGTTGTCCATCCGGAAATGCTGGGTCTGGTTCAGGCCTTGCCAAATCTGGATGGCGGAAGCAAAAGCGAGTGCGGCAGCGAAAATGATGACAGCCGCCGGAAACGGAATGAGCCAAGCGCCTGCCATGGCAATGACGGTCAGCCTCACCCACAAATAAAACAATTCATCGGACCGGATAAATGTGCGCCAAACCAGGTAGTAGTGGGCGTTTTCCGGCCCTCTCTTGATAAAACGGTAAACCCAATTCAACCAGGCCCGTTCTTTGATCTTCCCTTTGATATGCGGAACATCGGTAAAATAATTGGCGAACTGGTAGAAGCGCAGCATCCGGTTTTCTTCCAGGCCGACAAAATGCTCATAAGCAAACGGCTTTCCTGCCGCCTGCTGCTGCACCCATCTGCCGTAAACGATGATGGCAAACAACACCAGCACCGCAATTAACAGGTTGCTTGCGACATATAGGTAAACAAAAATGAAGACGAACGCGAAGCGGACAAGCCGGTCCAGCCAAGCACGGTGTCCCGAATAGGCTTTGCGGTACGCAAACTCGGTCTGGATATTCCACCATTTGAGCAGCAGCAGTAAAATCGGCAAACCGATCAACAAGGAAGACGGCAAGCCGTACAAGGCGTTGACCATCGGCAAGGAAACGATAAACGCAATGACCGGCAAGTACAATTGCGAAAAGAACGTCCATTTTAATGCCGGCTTTAAAAATTGGTCCAATTGGCTTTCAAGCGGCAGAAAGTAAACCATGTCCGCTTCTTTCAATAAGGTCGTCGGCGGGCTGTATGCCAGAAGCAGACCGAAGACAGCTGCTAAAATCCAGGCGCCCGGAAAATCAGGCGGCACATTCTGCACCCATTCGCTGTACGCATAGCCAGCTGCTCCAATGGCGAAAAGCAGGACAACTGCAATATGTCCGGTAAAGATGTACTTTAAATAATTTTGGACTTCAATGGTGTATTTTTGAAGCCGGTTCGACCACACTTCATGCAAGTTCTTCATTGACAGCATCCTCGGTCATCGCAATGTATAAATCGTCCAGTGATGCATCCGGCATATTGAACGCCTTCCGCAAATCCGCCATTGTTCCCATCGCACGGATCCGCCCGTTATGCAGCAGAATAATCCGGTCGCAGTACCGTTCCGCCGTCGACAGGATGTGCGTAGACATCAGGACCGAAGCCCCTTTTTTCTTTTGCTGCTCCATTTGATCCAGCAGCGATTTGATGCCGAGCGGATCGAGCCCGACAAAAGGTTCGTCGATGATGTAAAGCGCAGGATTCACAAGAAACGCGCTCATGATCATCACTTTTTGCCGCATTCCTTTTGAAAAATGGGACGGAAACCATCTCAGCCTTTTTTCCATGCGGAATTCTTTCAGCAATTCTGCCGACCGTTTTTCAAAGCTTGCTGAATCGAGGTTGTACGCCATGGCGGTCAGCTCCAGATGCTCGCGCAATGTCAGTTCCTCATATAATACCGGCGTCTCCGGAATGTATGTAAACGATGACCGGTAAGCATCCATGTCTTCCTCAAAGGTTTTGCCGTTCAAGCGGATTTCTCCGGACTGCGGCTGCATAAGGCCGATGATGTGCTTAATGGTGGTACTTTTCCCCGCACCGTTCAAGCCGATCAACCCGACCAGTTCTCCTTTGTTGATTGAAAATGTTACGTCTTGCAGCACGGGCTTTCTTGTATACCCGCCCGTTAATGACTGGACTTCCAAAATAGCCAATCTAAACACCTCTTTCTTTCAAACTATTGTATCAAAATCAGCTGACGATTTCTTTTCCGAAATCGAATTTATGATAAACTGGAAAAAATGGAAAGGATGATGACAATGACCGATTGTATTTTCTGCAAAATTATCAACGGCGATATCCCCAGTGTAAAAGTGTATGAAGACGAGCATGTTTATGCCTTCATGGATATCATGCCGCTATCTAAAGGCCATACTTTGCTCATCCCCAAAACGCATCGCGAGTATGTATACGATTTAGCCCCGGAAGAAGCTGCCAACCTGTTTTCAGTGGCACCGAAGATTGCCAGCGCCATTAAAGAGACATTCCAACCGGAAGGCATGAACCTGTTGAACAACAACGGAGCCAAAGCCGGGCAAAGCGTTTACCACTTCCATTTGCATTTTATCCCCCGCTACGGCGCAACCGACGGCTTTGGCGCAAAATGGATGACCAAAGAAAAAGAATACACGGCTGAACGCATCCAGGAACTGGCAGAGCAAGTCAAACAGAAATTAAATCCGGATACTTGATAAAAAGCACCGGACACGATAGAATCAGTATAAGTTTTTTCGCCGGCGGCCAAGAGGGCACGTCCGGGAAAAGCAAATAGCCAAGAGCTGAGGAGAGATGAGAAATGAATACGAAAAATTTAGTTTTAATGGCGCTGCTGGTCAGTGTCGGAGCTGCACTTTATGTGGTGATTCCAGGATTTAGCGGCGGAATGAAGCCGGACTTTATGCTGACAATGATGTTTATCGGGATTCTTTTGTTCCCGAATGTGAAATCGGTGTTCTTGCTGGCCGTGACAACCGGAGTCATTTCCGGGTTGTTTTCCACTTTCCCAGGAGGATTTTTCCCAAATATCATCGATAAATTCATCACAGCGTTTGTCTTTTTCGCTTTTGTTTTGATCTTGAAAAAAGTGGTCGTTAAACTTCCAGTGGCCATCGCCCTTTGCGCAGCCGGTACAGTCCTTTCAGGAACCATTTTCCTGTCAGCAGCCATTTTCGTAATCGGTGCAGAAATTCCTTTCGGCCTTCTTTTCACAACGGTCGTACTGCCAGCCATCGTGCTGAACGGCGTTGCTTTTGCGCTCATCTACCCGATTGTCATCCAGTTGGTTAGACGCTCAAAGTTTGAAACAGCCGTTACACCTTCTGCTGGAAGAAGCGGGAGTATTACTGCCCGTTAAAGTGAGATAAAAAAGAGCTTTTCAGTGAGAAAATCACTGAAAAGCTTTTTTTAATTGAATAGTCGTTCATCTTTATGTTTTAATTAAGTGAAATAAAGGAAAAGAACGGTATAGGACGAAAGGGGCGTTTGGCCAATGAAAGCATCAACTTTTTTTATAGGACTTGCTACAGGGCTTGCGGCAGGAGCTGCAGCTACACTATTTTCCACTCCCCAATCCGGGAAAGAGCTTAGAAGCTCAGTGAAAACTGCGTCTACGGATTGGAAAGAGAAATTATCGGATGTAAAAGAAAAAGTGAACGGTTTAAAAGAGTCAGTCGCTAAATTATCAGATGAAGCTAAAACCGTCGTTCCGGAAGCAACTGACGGCTTGAAAGATTCACTTCAGGAATGGCAGGAAAGCACGGCTCCGGCAAAAGAGCATTTGCAGCTTGAAATATTAGCGATTCAGAACGCAATCGAAGCGCTGCAAAACTCCATCACCAAAGACAAAAAAGACAAAAAAGACAAAAAAGATGATAAAGACGATGAAAATAACGATTAAGCTGCCTTGTGCAGCTTTTTTATTTTTCTTTTTTACTTTCATCATGGGTTTTCGCTTCTGGCATATCGAAGAGCAATGGCTGACCACACCAAAAGTAACGCCCAATCCCCTGTCCCTCTTTTCGCCCGAAACATATATTTAAATTTTTTTATTATTCACACTTCATTATATTTTGCTTTACTGCTATAATAAAGAAAAAATATTTTGGGGGAAAGTGGGTGCTTTAATGAGTGAACAAGATTATACCTTTAAAGAAGCCATGTTATTTAGCCAGCGGATTGGGCAGCTGTCAAAAGCATTGTGGAAAGCAGTCGAAAAAGACTGGCAGTTATGGATAAAACCTTATGATTTAAATATTAATGAACACCATATTTTATGGATTTCCTATCATTTAAAAGGCGCTTCCATTTCCGATGTCGCAAAATTTGGAGTCATGCATGTTTCCACTGCCTTCAACTTTTCAAAGAAATTGGAAGAGCGCGAGCTGCTGGCATTTTCCAAACGGGACACAGACAAACGCAATACATATGTGGAACTGACCCCAAAAGGAGAAGCCTTAATGCAGGAAATGATTGAGAAGTATCATGACACCCCTCACGCAGTCATTGACGGTTCAATGCCATTGAAAGAACTGTACGGTAAATTCCCCGAATTTCTGGATATCATGGCGGTAATCCGGAATATCTACGGTGATGACTTTATGGAAATTTTCGAAGCTTCCTTTAAGAACATCGAAGCAAAATTCAGTGAAGAAAATCAGATCATTGTGGCGTCTGAAAAAAATGAAAACGTTCTATAAAATTTAAAGCGAATCTTTATTGCATTTCCCAGCTATTCGTTGTATTGTATGTATCGAATCAAAAGAGAAATTCACTTTTAGGAGATGCAAAGATGCACTGCTGGAAAACCATTAATGTAAAAAAACAATACGGACTCGATCGTTTATATATCATGTCTGCACTTATTGCCTTGGGTGTCTTTATGAGCTTTTATATCGTATTGAACATTCTTTATTCCGATCCTTTGTCCGATCAAAACTTCCTATTATTCATCTGTGCTATTCTTGCCGTTTATCCGTTGCATAAATTGTGCCACTTCCTGCCGCTCGTCGGTTGCCGGAAATGCCTGAAACTGATTGTTAAAAAACAGCTGAAAGTTTTGCCGAAGATTTCGCTGCACATCAGCGAACCGGTGAGCAAGATTCGATTTATCCTGACACTAGCAGCACCGTTTGTATTGATCAACACCACAATTGTAGGGTTAAGCTTGCTCATGCCTGTTTACAGCCATTATTTTGCCATGCTGCTGGCTTACCACAGCGGTTTATGTTTGACGGATTTGATTTATATGCGAAACTTGGCACATTCGCCTAAAGACGCACTTATTGAAGAAACGGACACCGGCTTTGAAATTCTCGTACCCGAAGTGGTAGCCTAATCCTGCTTTTTCTTCCCGTCTTTGGTATACTAGAACCTAACATTAGAGGGGAGGAAATTCATGATTATCGCATTTGTAGTGATGTTCTCTGTACTTTACTTATTCCAGATCAACCGCATGACATTGGCGCTTGTAACTTCCCGGGAAATTCCTGAAGAAAACCATCAGAAGATTTTCCGTACAATCAATATATTGATCACGATTTTACTGGTATCCTTGTACGTAGGCGTAGAATTTACTCCGTGAGTTCACTTGCCCCTGGCAACTGAACTTTTTTTTATCCAAATTTAAAAACTTTGGATGTGGCGGAGAGAAATTTTCCTCTTTAAGGAAACTTTTTGATTTTTTAAACGTTTATGGTATAGTAACTACTGCATCTAGATAGAATGTTGGGAGCGAAAAAAATGAAAAAATCAATATTAACCCTTTCTTTAGCCGTATCTGTGTTGGCATTGGCTGCATGCAGCGACAGCGGTTCTGGCGATGAAGTCATCGTTGAATCAAAAGTTGGGGATATTACACAGCAAGACCTTTATGAAGAAATGAAAACTTCTGTTGGCGATCAGGCACTTCAAATCTTGATGATTGAAAAAGTGCTTGCTGATAAATACGAAGTGACCGACAAAGAAATTGACGCGGAGTATAAAAAATCCGAAGAAGAAATGGGCGAAAGCTTTGAGCAGTTCCTGGCCCAGAACAACCAAACCGAAGAAAGCTACAAAAAAGTCATCCGTTTGAACCTGTTGCAGGAAAAAGCATTGACTGACGGCGTTGAAGTATCTGATGAGGAAATCCAGGCACAGTATGACCGTAAGGGTACTGAACTGAACGCACGCCATATTCTTGTAGCCGATGAAGAAACAGCGAACAAAGTGAAGAAAGAATTGGATGCTGGCGGCGATTTCGCAAAACTGGCTGAAGAATACTCTTCTGACACCGGTTCTGCTGCAAACGGCGGAAGCCTTGACTGGTTCGGCACTGGCGCTATGGTGCCTGAATTCGAAGAAGCAGCTTATGCTTTAGAAGTTGACGAAATCAGCGAACCGGTTCAATCCCAGCACGGATTCCACATCATCCAAGTGACGGAAAAACGCGAAGTGAAAGATCAGCCTGCTCTTGAAGACCAAAAAGAAGAAATTCGTTCTGAATTGGCCGCTTCCAAAGCAGACCAAACTACTTTGGTTCCTAAAATCGCTGACATGATGAAAGAAGCTAATGTTGAGATCAAAGATGAAGACTTAAAAGGCGCACTTGATGAAATCATGAACGCCGAAGCTACACCAGCTCAATAACCTGTAAGAAAGCCTCTTGCCAACTGGCTGGAGGCTTTCTTTTTGTTTAGTCTAAAACCTGACCATAGAAAAACTCCCGTTCGAAGGAACGGGAGTTTTTCTATTTGATCGTCGGTTTATAGAACGACCGGTTGTCCAGCGGAAACAGGCGCTCTGAGAATTCACCCGGTTTGGTTTTATCCAATGCACGGTCAAGCATCATCATTTTCGCGTCGATATTATCGATATAATGCAGCATTTCCGCTTCTTTGATCATCGGCTTTTTCGGACTGCCCCACTCTTCTTTTCCATGATGCGACAATACCATATGCTGAAGCAGCAGCACTTCTTCGCCTTCGATTTCAAGTTCATCGGCGGTTTTCGAAATTTCGTTGACCATGATGGAAATATGGCCAAGCAAATTGCCTTCAAGCGTATAAGTCGTCGCAATCGGACCCGACAATTCAAACACTTTCCCAACATCGTGCAGAATGATGCCGGCATACAACAAGTCCTTGTTCAGGCTCGGATAGATTTCGCAGATTGCTTTTCCAAGTCTCAGCATGGACACGACGTGGTCAGCAAGTCCCGATACATAGTCGTGATGGTTCCGGGTCGCAGCTGGGAACGTCAGAATTTGCTGTTGGTATTTCTTCAAGATATGGCGGGTGATCCGCTGAATCGCCGGATTTTCCATTTGGAACAAATACTGCAGGATTTCTTCCGACAATTGCTCCGTCGTTTTTTCCGATGACGGCATCAGATCGGAAATGGACTGGTGCTCTTCCGGTTTTGCCGGACGAATGCTCTTGATGCGCAATTGATTTTTTCCCCGGTAGTTATGGATTTCTCCGCCTACTCTTACAATCGTTTCAGCGGCAAATAGTTTTTCATGTTCATCTTTCGTATCCCATAATTTCGCTTCGATATCTCCGCTCTTGTCCTGCAGGACGAGCGATATAAAAGGGTTTCCGGTGGTGGTAACACCCTTTACTGATTGCTTGATCAGCAAAAATTCATCAACCGTTTCCCCTACAGCACGCTGTGTAATCCCTTTTATCATAGTTGGACACTCCTTTCGATTGTGGCAATATCTATTAGAGAAGCATTAGGCCAAGCCTGCTGCATCGCTTCGTGGCAAGTGAAATAAATAAATTGGTGGTTCTGTTGCAGCTCTGTAATTAAGTTTATCATTTGCTGCAGCCGGCTGCGATCAAAATGAACAAAGGGATCGTCCATGATAAACGGGAATGGATGGCTCTCCTGCATCGAAACTGCCAAAGACAGCCGAAGCGAGATATACGCCTGCTCTTTTGTGGCTTGGCTGAGTTCTGCAATATGGAACCGCATGCCGTCCTTTCTGACGGCTTCAAAAAAACCTTGGGGATTCATTTCCAATCCCGGGTATGCGCCCGACGTGAGCGACTCGAAGAAGTTTTGCGCCGCCGCGATAACCGCCGGCAATTTCTTTTCCTTCAATTCTTCCATCGTCTGTCGGATGGCTTCGGTGATCGCTTTGTCAATCGACCAGCGCTTCGCCAGTTCTGCAAGTTCCACTTTCTTTTCTTCGAATTGCTGCAGCTTGTCTTCATAGGTTTCGTCTTCCAGCAGCGCTTTTGTCATTTGGCGTTTTTCCGCCTGTTCTGCCAGCAGCAGATTTCGTTCTTCTTTTAACTGGTTCAACGCAGATTCGCTTTCTGCCAGCCAATCATTTGCTTGTGTTTTGTCCATATCGGCAGACAGCGGAATGCTGCCAATCGCTTTTAATTGTTCTTCAATTGGCGCAAGGTCCCGCATCAGAACTTCTTTTCTTTCCCATTCGTCGCAAGAGCGGTAAAACGCTTCAATCGAAGCTGTACCTGCTTCTTCCAGCAAAGCTTGCTGTTCTTTTTGGATTTGTCCGTAAAGTGCTGTCAGCTGCTCGTGCTCTTTTTGCAGCTCGGCTGCTTTTTCCTGCCGCTTTGCTTGTTCATCAAGCCACTGTTTGCGCACATTCCACTCCGTACGCAAATTCGCATACATTTCTTCTGTCCCCAAGGGGCTGCCATAAACTTCTGATGCCTGGCTGATCCAATTTTGCTGCTGTTGGGCAAGCACATCCATCTCTTCCGTTACTCGCAGCTCCCTGCCATGCAGCGCATGGACTTCCCTCAGATTTCCGAACAGCTTCAAAACGGTGCTGCGGCTCGTTTCGGCACGGAAGCCCAATTGCTCCAGAAAACCCTCATAGGCTTCTTTCGCCGGCTGGCTGGTTGGAGCGCCGGACAAACCGGCCAGACGATTTTTCGCAGTGTCTACCGCTTCGAATAAAGCGTCCAGTTTCCGGTCAAAAATATCCAGTTTTTGTACAAGCGCGCCATATTCTGCTTCTTTGCCGCTGTAACGCTCCAAAACTTTTGCGTACTCATTAGACAGTCCAGCCGGCTTTTGGCGCTTCCACCATAGCCAGGCGCCTCCTGCTGCAGCCATTAGACCAATTCCGGCCACCAAATAATTTGGCTGGATGACTCCTATCGCCAGCCCAAGAATTCCAAGGCCAATCAGCAGGTAATAGAGGGCAGGAGAATTGCCGGCTGCCTGCATCTGCTTCGCCGCTTTCGCTTCGGCTAATTTAGGTGCAGCTGCCTGCCACTCTTCTGCCGTTTTCCGTTCTGCTTCCGGAGGTTCTGAAGCCAGGAAGTACCGCAGTTCTTTTTCCGCTTCCGCTAGTTTCTCTTTCTCTTCCGCTAATTTTCTCCCTTGGTACTGCATTTCCTCTTCTTCCAGATCCACTCGCCGGACATGTGCCAACAGCAGTTCTTCCTGCCCCAATGAAACGTCTGCCTGAAGCGCTTCGGCTTCACTCATGCCTACCAGTGCCAGGATCCGGTTTTTCTCATCTCCGAGTTTGATCCGTTCTTCTTTTTTCTGGCGCAAAAGCGACCGCAATTGTAGCCATTCGGATTCTTTTGCCAGCAGTTGCTCAAGGGGTTCAATCTGAATTCTTTCAGAGCCAGCGCTTGTGAGTGTCTCCAGTTTTTTGCCGGCATACTCCTTTTTGGCTTCCGCTTCGGAAAGGCGGTCTGACAACCGGTCCATCCGCCGCTTTCCGTCTGAAGGAAATGCAGAAACCTTCAGCCCCTCCAGCTCTTGTTCCAGCTGTGCTTTCTTTTCGGCGAGTGGAGCAGCCTGCAGCCATTTTTCAACTGATTTTAATCGGAGGGCGTGACCTTTTTCTTCCGCTTCAATGGCTTCCAGCCGTCCCGCTATTTCCTGGAGCCGGTTAACCGCAGGTTCATAAAGTTCCGTACGGGTTCTGAGTTCTTTCAATTCGCTTTCCCTTTGCCGCAGCTCTTCGATGAGTTGATTGACTTTCGGATTGCGGCCGGCCTTTTTGAATACTTCAGCCATTTCCTTTTCCAAACGGCTTTCCAGTTTCGTAACAGCGTCGACGCCTGTAGTCCCAGAAGCGAGCAGTGTCCGGCTCAGCTCTTCTTCTGTCATTTGTTCAAGCCCCTGCAATTCATGAATGGAAAAAGAAAAGATCGATTCAAAAGAGGCACGGTCATAATCCCGTAAAATCATTTTCAGTTCCGCATCGGATCCGCGTCTGCCATCTTCGAAATACACCGTGACATCCCCTGCGGATTTTCCTTTTATCCGCTCAATGATGACGCGCCCGTATTCGTCATCGCTTATGTGCAGCTGACCGCCGTATTTGCCGCCTGCTTTTGGTTCGTAGCGCAGCAGGTTCTGGTTGCGCGACGGATAGCCGAACAGCGTCTGAATGATAAACTGCTGGATGGTTGTTTTGCCCGCTTCATTCGCTCCATAAAAAATGGACAATTCCGGATCTACGTCGATGGTCCGGTCCTGGTGTTTGCCGAATCCGTAAATGACTAGTTTTTCAATTCTCATCCGTTCATTCCTCCAAATGCATGCCGCGGCGAATTTTCTCTGCTGCAGCCGTCTGGATTTCCATCGCTTTTGAAGGGTCCAATGCTTCTAAAAAGCGGCTGCCCTTCGGATGCCGATACAAATCTTTCAATACTTCTTTCCAGTCCGAAAGCTGCCAACCGGCCATTCTGTCCATAATTTCTTCCCCAAGCGGCGAAAGTTCAGCAGGAGTTTGGATGCCGTCCACTGCAATCGACTGGACCCAGACCAAATCGTCCAGCGTGCTAAACGATTCACGGATGGTTTCCATCAATTCTTCTTCTGTGATGCCTTTTACCATATCCTGTGCTTCTTCATTCAGATTCGCCAATTTCACTTCAACAATGCCGGCCCCATATTGCTCTGTAAATTCCTGGGCTTCGGCCAAACAGGCATCCAGCAATTCATTCATATGCACGATGTCGCTGCAATCCACCATTACTTCGTCAAACTGAAGCACCGAAGCCGGAATAAAGCTTAGATTTGATGCACCGCCTGAAAGGCGGACATCGTAAAACCCTTTGGGGCCGCTTTCGTTTTTGTGGCGCCCCTGCAGATTTCCAGGATAAATTACCGGCGGGTCCGTATGCAGCAGCTGGCGCAAGTGGATATGCCCAAGCGCCCAGTAATCATAATTCTTGCTGAGCAGCTGCTGCTTCGTAAACGGCGCGTAAACAGCATGGGCGGTATCCCCTTCCAGGCTGCCGTGAAGCATGCCGATGTAAACGGCGTCTTTCTCTTCAGCTATTGGATATTGGTGGATCACCGGCTCTTTTACGTGGCGCTGTGCGTAACTGAATCCCGTAATGACTACATCGCCATTTGCCGTTGAAAGGCGGATTTGAGATATGGCCTCATCAAATGCATAAACATTCTCCGGCAACTCGAAACGCGTCCATTTGCCGCTCAAATGATCATGGTTGCCGTAGCTTAAAACAACCGGAATGCCCGCTTCAGAAAGCTTTAGCATGCCTTGCTGGAAACGGTGCTGCGCCCGGATGCTGCGGTCTTCTCCGTCGTAAATGTCACCGGCAATCAGCACAAAATCCGGCTGTTCCTTCACTGCGTAGTCAATCAGCCGGCCAAAGGCGTCCAATGTGCTGTCTTTCAGCTTTTTCCACTGGTCCGGCTGCAAGCCGCGCATGCCAGTGAACGGGCTCCCTAAATGCAAATCTGCCGTGTGAATAAATCGAATTTCCCCCATAGCCAAACTCCTTCGAGAACCGAATATTTGTTCTTATTTTAACATGTTAACGAACGAAAAAAAACTGTTTGCAGAAATCTTTCTGCAAACAGCAATCCCTCTTTATTTATTTTCCCCTAAGCGAATCGCTTTGCGGATATCTTTCAGCGACTGGGACGAACCATACATGAGAACGCCGCCCCGGTATACCCGCGCACCAAACCAGCCCAGAATGCCGATGGTCGCCAGCATGATGGCAATCGACAGCAATGGTTCCCAAAGCGGAATATCCAGCATGCCGACGCGCAGGAACATGACCAGCGGTGCAAAGAACGGAATAAACGAAGAAACCGTGACAAACCCCGCTTCCGGTACGCCGATGCCGGAAAATGCGATGAACGAGGCGATGATGATCAAAAACATCATCGGCAGCATCAATTGCTGCACATCTTCCGTCCGGCTGACAAGCGATCCGAGAAGCGCAGCCAGCACCGCATAAAGGAAATAGCCAAGCAGGAAAAACAGCACGGCGAATAAAAATGTGCTGATCTTCACATCTGAGAAGCCGAAAACGCTGAATGCGCCTTCCGATAAATCCGTTCCGGCTGTTTTGATGGCGACGTAGCCCGAAAGCCCGAACACCAGCATCTGCAAAATTCCGAGCGTTCCGATTCCGGCAATTTTCGCAAACATATGCTTGACCGGCGATACGCTTGAAATCAGGATTTCCATCACCCGCGACGATTTTTCGTTGGCGACTTCCATCGCGATCATGTTCGGATAATAAATGACTGCAATATAAATCAACATGATCAGGATATAAACGAGCCCTCTTGCCTGGCTCAATTCTTCCTGTGATTTAGACGACTCGGAAACGGCTTCCCGCTCAAACGCGGCCGGCAGGAACAATTGGCTGACTTCGGCCGCATCGAGGCCCATGGTCTCAGCCGTCAATGCCGTTTGCAGTGACTGGACCGCTTGCTCGATGTCGGCACCACTGTTCATTTCATTGGCGGACTCCGAAACATAACGGGCAGACAGCTGCTCATTTTGCTCCAGTACCAGATAAGCTTCAATGCTGCCGTCGGTTATGCCTTCTTTTAATTCCTCTTCCGTCAAATCGGTTGGCATGGCCTGTATGTCACTGCCTGCTGCTTTTAGTTGCTGCTGCAGTGCTTCGGTAAGGTCACCGCTTTCGTCCATAACGTGAAGGACATTCTCTTCTTCTTCAGAACCTTGAAAAGCCTCGATGATATTCGGCAAATTGGCCATCAGGAAAAAGGCTGCCGCGACAATGACTGTCGTAATGATGAACGATTTGGTTTTCGCTTTTGTCATAAAAGCTTGTTTGAAAATAATCCAGAAACTATGCATAAGCTTTTCCCACCTTCGCTATGAATATTTCCTCCAAAGAAGGTTCTTCAATTGCAAAGTGGCGGAGAGCGCCAAGCTTCATCGATTCCTCCAGCAAGCGTTGGGCCACCGTTTCGTCTGTAATTTGGAACAAAGCCCCGTCATGCGTTTTGGTGAAGTTCTCTACGCCCGCTATATTATGTAAAATCGAGAGGTCCTGATCCATTTTAATCCGGACATTCTGTTTGCCGAATGAACGCTTTACTTGGCGGATCGATCCGCCGACGACAATTTTTCCGCGGTCCAAAATGCTCATGTTGTC
The DNA here is from genome assembly GCF_900099655.1 of Planococcus glaciei. GTDB lineage: Bacteria > Bacillota > Bacilli > Bacillales_A > Planococcaceae > Planococcus > Planococcus glaciei. The sequence continues at coordinate 52,116 of NZ_FNDC01000006.1, read as the reverse complement.
ACACAGTTCCTCCACATGATCCAGACGGTGGCTCGAAAACACAATCGTTGCCCCTTCTTTCTGGAAATCCAGTATCGCACTTTTCAGCATCTCCACATTCACCGGATCCAACCCTGAAAAAGGCTCATCCAGTATGAGCAAAGAAGGCTGATGCAACAACGAAGCAATCAGCTGGATTTTTTGCTGGTTCCCTTTCGACAATTCCTCCACTTTCTTGGAAGCATAATGCGGCACTTCAAAGCGCTCCAGCCATTTTCGGACTTCCTTTTTCGCATCCGCTTTTGGCATGCTGCGCAATTGAGCCAAATAAATTAACTGCTCCTCCACCTGCATCTTCGGATAAAGCCCCCGCTCTTCGGGCAAATAGCCGATTTCCGGACTTTCCGCATATGTAATCGGTTTTCCATTCCAGCGGATGATTCCCGCAGTCGGGTTCAATAACCCCAGAATCATCCGAAAAGTCGTCGTTTTGCCGGCGCCATTGGCTCCTAAAAACCCGTGCATCTGGCCTTGCTCCACTGTCAGAGACACATCATCGACTGCAGTGAAATCGCCGAATTTCTTTGTGGCATGTTCTACTATCAAACTCATTGTCCTTCCTCCTTTCCATACTTTACTATACGAAGCAACTGTCGAAATGTTTCAAAATCGGAGGACTTTTTCAGCAAAACCGGCTATACTTAAAATGAATAACCATTCAGAAGGAGCTGTTCCTCATGAGAACGTATAAACTGACTGCATACGAACAAACTGGCAAACTGATCACAGAAGAAACTTTCACAGCTGAAAACGACGAACAGGCAAAAGAAAAAGGCCGTGCCCTCCTGGAAGAAAAAGAACTCGTCAACCAGACACACAGACTCGCTTCCCCGGCCGGCAAACTGTTATTGTTCCATTCTTAACACACAAAAAAGCATGGCAAACGCCATGCTTTCAAACTGTAGACAAAGTATAAATGAAATGAATAGAAAGGCATAAAACCAACCGGTTCGGCCACTTCGCTTTCCATGGGCTCAGCTTCAGCCTCCTCGCCGCTTTGAAAACCCGCTGCTCCTGTTTCTGCATCGCTTCGCTAGCTTCGAAACATGAAAGAGCGTTGCATCGCTGCGCTAGCTTCGTCGCAAAGACATGGCCTCACTGATTTCGGCCAATGTCTTGCCTGCGGGGTCTTCAGCTTTCGCTGTCCCACAGGAGTCTCCGTGGCCGAACCAGTTGGGCGTCTCTCTTCGATCCGATAGTGAATGGTCATCCGAGTGAATCTTAAACAGACAGCTCAAGAGGAAAAGCGACGCCTTTTGATAATCTTCATGTTCAGGATCCGGAGTGGAAGCCGGCGGAAAACCCCTGCTCCTGTTTCTGCATCGCTTCGCTAGCTTCGAAACATGGAAGAGCGTTGCATCGCTGCGCTAGAGAATTTTTTTATAGAAGAAATCAATAGTTATCTATCTTTTTAATAGCTGCACACTTAGATATGGCGCAAAACAGCGAAGAAAACCCTACTGCTCCTGTAGCGCTATGCGCTTCGTCGCAAAGACCTAGCCTCGCAGGCTTCGGCTAATGTCTTGCCTGCGGGAAAGCGAGACGGTCGAGACCCCGCAAGGAGCGTCGCGACTGAGGAGGCTTGAACGCGAGCCCGCGGCTAAAAACATATGCTCCTGCGCAAGCTCGTCGCAAAGCTATTGCTCTCGCAAGCTTCGACCAATAACTTCGCAGCTGGTTTGCGGAATATCGGCAAATATAGATCATTAGTTCAACTTATATAGCATTCATAAATATTCTTTTATCTACAAGCAAAAAGCATGGCAAACGCCATGCTTTTTCTTATTTCCCGTGGAATTCCGGTTTGCGTTTTTCAACAAAAGCCTGGATGCCTTCCAGGTGGTCCGCGCTTTTGCGCATCGCCGATTGGGCAGCCGCTTCCATTTCGAGCACTTGCTCCAATTCGCTGACTTTCAATTGATGCAAAATGTGTTTGGACGCGAGACGCGCTTTCACCGGAGACTGGAGTGCTTGTTCTGCATACGTTTCCGCGTGTTCCAGCGCCAAGCCTTCAGCTGTCACTTCATCGATCAAGCCCTTGGCAAGCGAATCATGCGCTTTCAGGATTTGGCCGGACCAGATCAATTGCTTCGCTTTCGGCACGCCAACGCGCTCTTTCATGAAGAAATGGCCGCCGCCATCTGGTACAAGGCCAATGCCGATAAAGTTCATCGCCAGTTTGCTGTTTTCTTCTGCAATGATGTGGTCGCAAGCCAATGCCATACTGAAGCCAAGCCCGGCTGATGCCCCGTGTATGGCAGCCACAGTAATTTGCGGCAATGTGTAAAGCGATTTCGCAAGACGTGAGATATCTTTCATAACCAAGTCGATGTCCATCGGGTTTTCCGGGTCCATCATTTCTTTGATGTCTCCTCCCGCTGAGAAAGCTCTGCCTTCTCCGTGGATGATCAATACTTGCAGCGTACTGTCAGCAAGCAGCGACTCAAAACAGTCGGCCAGTTCTTTCATCATTTTTCCGCTCATGGCGTTCATCGCTTGCGGCCGGTTCAGTTTTAAATAGCCGATTCGTCCTTGCTTCGTCAATTCGATTGTTTCATACATACAAAAAGACACCCTTTCGTAAAATGAATAGTCATTCACTCTACGTATTCGGTGTCTTCTTGTGAAAATCCTTTATTTTAATCCAATTACATTGATTCGTAAAGCGATTGAACCGGTTTGATTAATACGCGGTTTACTTCATCAATGATTTGGCTCAAGCCCATTTCAGCTTCAAGCATAGCTAAAATTTTCGGATCAGCTTGTGCAGCCTGCGCTGTCGCTTGTGCACTGACCATTTCTTCTTCAGTGATTTCTTCGCCTTGCGCTTGTTTTTGCTGAAGCGTAATTTGAAGGTCGCGGAAGTTCTTGAACAATTGGCTGGAATCGCTGTCTGCTGTGACAGCTTCCACCGCTTGCTTCAATTTGCCGAATTCCTCGGTGCTGCGGAACGTGCTTTCTAATTTGTTGATGTCATCGTAAATATTAACTGCCATGATCATTCTCCTCTACGCGTTATTTAGCACGATGCTGATAATTCCTTGGAAAATCCCAATAAATCCACCAAGGAAAAAGCCCAGTGCCGTAATCATCTTCAATTCTCGTTGTGAAATTCCCAGAACCAATTCTTCCAGGCGGCTCAGCGGCAATGAGTCCACTTGCTCTTTCACCATGCCTTGGATATCAATCTTATGAAGCGTATCTTCCAATTTCACTTCCCCTTGTTCAAAAACAAAATCCGTGACAAGCGGGATAATATTGGCACTTGTCCATTCTAACCCTGTCGGCCAAGTCTCTGCAAGTGTCCGGTCCAAACGGCCGTCGATATTGGCAATTTCACGCACATATTGTTTAACGGCGCCTACTGCCGGCTCAAAATCAAATTCCTTCAGCAAGTCATCCGCTCTGCGGTCCTGAAGTTTTTCCCATTCTCCGTATGCCAGCGTAATGGCCAATTCAAACGTTCTTGGGGAATTTAAGAATTTGATGATTTCCGGTTGGATGCGGTCAACAATCGGTTTGGATTCGCCAAGCAGGGAGTGCAGCATATGGCCGAAACGTCCGCGCGACTCCAGGAATTCATCGAAGAAGTTTTTGACGGTTTGGCGCCCTTCAATCGAAGCAAAATAATCCGACCCTTGGTCAATGCCGTATTTCACGGCATGAATCATCTTTTGTTCTGTTTCTTCTTTCCAGTTTTCCGGAAGCAGTTCACCGATGGTTTTGCCTTCAATATAAGCGCGCAGCGACAACGCTTGCCGGTCCACCAGTTCATCCAGCTTTGATTCGATCCGTACATCCAGATTCTGTTGTCCGGCAATTTCCAGCCAGCCATTAAGTGAACGCTGCGACTCAAAAACATGCGTCTTCAGTTCCCGGTACATCCAAGCCTCTAATTTGCTGCGCATTTCTTCATTGAAGAAACGCTTCTTGAATGTTTCCGGCGTCAGCAAGTGCTGAACGATGGTGCGCCCTAGCTGCGTCGATAACTCGTCGCGGCGTTTCGGGATTAAGCCGGGTGTAAAAGGAAGGCGCCATTTGCCAATATAAACGGCTTTATACGGCCGGAACAGCATCTTGATGGCGATAAAGTTGGTAATGCCGCCGATTAAAGCACCAATGACTGCCATTAAAACAATGGTCAATAGAATACTCACGATCTTCACTCATTTCTTTTTTCTTCTTTGTCATTCACATAAAATCCCTTTATACTGAAGAAAGAACCAAAGGAGGATTTGTATGCTGCAGCATTTTAAATTTAAACCAATGTTTGAAAACTCCCAGCTGCCTGGCTGGAATATATCCTTTTTCTATAAAAACGAACGAATTGCAGGCGAGTATCATCCCGATGGCCGCATCGTCTGGCTTTCCAAAGCACCTGAAGACGAAGAAGCGATTAAAACAATGATCCACGAGCTGATGCTCTACCATGTATACGATTAAAGCGCCGGAAAGTTTCCGGTGCTTTTTATTATATGTAAGGTTCAATGATTTTAACAGCAATAGCATTTTCGGCGACAAAAAAAGGGAATGCCCCTTTTACCCGACGTGCTGGGTAGAGGACATTCCAGATTGGATTTGATACATCTGATAGTACTGGCCGCCTAGTTTCATCAGCTCGTCGTGAGAACCTGATTCTACTATGGAGCCGCGGTCAAGAACAAGAATGCGGTCTGCGTTCTTGATCGTCGACAACCGATGGGCAATGATGAAGGTAGTGCGGCCTTTTTTCAGCACTTCCATTGCATGCTGAATGATTTCTTCCGTCTCCGTATCGATGTTCGAAGTGGCTTCATCCAGAATGAGGATGGCCGGATCGAAAGCCAGTGCGCGGGCAAATGAAACCAATTGCCGCTGGCCGGAAGAAAGGGTGCTGCCTTTTTCCACTACCGGTTCGTCAATGCCGCCCGGTAAATGTTTCAGCACCCGCTCACCGCCAACAGCAGCAAGCGCATCTTCCACCATTTTGCGGGTGATCCGCTTGTCTCCAAGCGACACGTTCGACTCGATCGTCCCTGTGAACAAGTACGGATCCTGCAGGACAATTCCCATATGCTCTCGGACAGCCTGGCGGGACATTTTCGTAATGTCCTGCCCATCAATGGTTATGGCCCCTTTAGTCGCATCATAGAAGCGGAACAGCAAATTCATGATGGAACTTTTGCCGGATCCCGTATGGCCGACCAACGCAACCGTTTCCCCTTGCTTTGCTTCGAACGAAATATCCTTCAGGACATACTCTTCGTCTTTATAAGCGAACCAGACATTTTCCACCCGGACATTGCCGCGGTATCGGGCAATGTTTTCGTCGCTGACCGCTTCGCCTTCCCGGTCAAGCAAACGGAAAACGCGTTCCGCTGCTACAAGCGCCTGTTCAAGCTTGGCAAACTGGTTGACGATGCCGCTGATCGGATTGAACAAACGGATGATGTAATCCACGAAGGCGTAAAGGACGCCTACTGTCACTGCTGAGTTTGCCGTAATGGCATTGGTGCCGAAATACCAGATAAACAATACAAAAACCAAGGAGCGCAGTACGCCAACCATATTGTAGGAAGCAGTCGCTTCCAAAATGAGCAGTTTCTGCTGGAATTTGTAATGCTTGTTGTTCATTTCTTCAAATTCTTCTTTCATCTGCTTCTCGCGGCGGAAGGCCTGGATGATCGTCATCCCCTGAATCGACTCGTTGATCATGGCGTTCATGTCGCTCAATTTTTCTCGGACAACGTGGTTGTATTTAGCCGCAAACTTCCGGTACAACAGCATCCAGCCGTATAGGAGCGGAACCAGCACCAGCATCATCGCCGCCAGTTTCCAATCCAGATAAAACATGGCGACGTAAATGCCGCCCATATACATAAAGCTGGTAGCGAATTGCGACAGCACCGTTACAAACAATTCCCGGATTGCTTCCGTATCGTTTGTAATGCGGGAGACTACCTTTCCGGCAGGCAAGCTGTCAAAATAACGGATTGGCAATGTCTGTACATGCCTGTAGACATCATTGCGCATTTTCTGGATGATGCGGTTGGCCCCTTTCTGCAAGTATAAATACTCGAGAAAGCGGAATACCGCTGCGACGATCCCGAGCCCCAGATAAACAGCCAACAAGTAGGCAATCGGCTCAAAGTTGAGCGTGCCGCCGACCGGTGCGATGTGGTTGTCGATAATTTCCTTGGCCACAAGCGGCGCCGCCAAGTCAGCCGCTACCGTAATGGCTAAAAGCAGCAAACCCCCGATTAAAATTCCTTTAAAATGCATGGCGTATTGGAGCAAACGTTTTCCTGTCCCCATGCTTACACCTCCTCAATCTGCTGGCGGAGGAATTGTTCACTATACCAACCTTTTGTTTTCAGCAAGTCTTCATGTGTTCCTTCTTCGATGACTTTTCCGTCATCCAGTACAACAATCCAATCGGCATGCTGAACTGCCGATAGGCGGTGAGTTGTAATAATCGTCGTTTTCCCGGAGCGTTCTGCCTGGATATTCTCAATAATCTTCGCTTCTGTTTTCGCATCCACGGCAGAAAGCGAATCATCCAGAATCAGTATTTCCGGGTTTTTGATCAATGCCCGTGCAATGGAAATCCGCTGTTTCTGGCCACCGGATAAAGCGACGCCTTTTTCCCCTACCAAGGTTTCCAGGCCATTCGGCAGCATCTCCAGATCTTTTTCGAAATGGGAAAGCCGAATGGCTTCTTGGATGTCCTCTTCGGTTGCATCCGATTTTCCAAATAAAATATTGGCCCGGATCGTACGGGAAAACAGCACGTGGTCCTGCGGCACATAGCCGATCCAACTGCGCAGCTGATCTTTTGTCAAATCGCTCAATTCGACGCCATTCATCATGACAGACCCTTCGCCGAGCGGATACTCTCTCAATAATTGCTTCACGAAGGTCGTCTTCCCGCTTCCGGTCTTTCCGACAATGCCCAGCGTTTGGCCGCTGTTCATCGAGAGATTGATGCCTTGCAGGTTGATCGAACTCGATTGCGGATACGTGAAACTGAAGTCCCGGAAGCCGATATGGCTTGGTTTTTCAATGAACTCCGGAGTGGCCGGGTCTTTCACGTCTTCCTGGTAATCGAGTGTTTCGTTTACCCGGTCTACCGACGCATTGCCTCGCTGCAGGATATTGATCATTTCACCGATGGCAAACATCGGCCAGACAATCATTCCCAAGTACACGTTAAAGGCGACCAAATCGCCGAGCGACATGGTGCCCTCTGCAACGAGCACTGCCCCGTAGCCCAAACCGATCATATAGCTGATGGTAGTCAGGACTTTTGTGACCGGCATAAACAAGGCATCAATGCGCTCAACGGCCATGTTTTTTTCATACACATCATTGGTCATATCCGAGAATTCTTTTTCAGATGCCCGCTCTTGCACGTAGGCACGGATGACCCGTACACCACCCACAGATTCAAGCACACTGTCGTTCATCCCACCAAAAGCATCCTGTGCTGCCGTATAGCGGACATGGATTTTTTTGCCGAGTATTTGAACGACAATCGCGAGGATCGGCAATGGGATGAGTGCAAAAAACGTTAATTCCCATGACACCAAAAAGCCCATTGCGACAATGATCGTTGCCATGTACAAAGTGGAGTCGACCATTGTCAAAATCCCGAAACCGGCCGTCTCGGAAATGGCCCGCAAATCATTCGTTGCCCGCGCCATTAAATCGCCGGTCCGGTTTTTTTCATAAAATGTCGGAGTCATTTTCAAAAATTGCCCCATCAAGCTGGAACGGAGCTGGCGTTCAATGACGTATGCCCCGCCAAACAGCTGATATTGCCAGACAAAATTGATTAAGTAGGCCAGCACTAATGACACCACCAGCACAAGAATGTATTGCCATAATAACTGGCTAGTCAGTTCTTGCTGGGCAATTGAATCGATTGCGATGCCAATTAGCCAAGGCGGCACAATTTCAATGACGTTCGCAATCATCAATAAGCCTACAGCTACGGTGTAGCGCAGCCAGTTTTCTTTAAAAAACCATCTTAATTTCCATAAAACACTAAACATCATTTACGCCTTCTTTCTTCTTTCTGCTTTACGTGTCTGCTAGTCGCCTTCCAGCGATTCCTTGATTAGAATTTTTCGTTGTTGAAGTTTTTTCATCTTCATTCTCTCCTTTGGTTTTTTATCTATTTGAACAGCAAAAAGCTGGACAAAACCCTGTTTGTCCTCAAAGGGCCGGCAATTGAACACAAAAAAGCGCGTACCTGTTTTCTAGGCACGCGCGCATGAAAAGAGGACTGGGTATCAGACCAGCCCCGATATTTTTAGTCCCGAAATAAATTCAAAGGGAAAAATTCGGATGGTCCGACATTAATATGAAGTTGGCTGAACCTGCAATCCATAACTTTTTCATTGTCAAAACCTCCTTTTCCTTTGATTTGGTAATTTAAGAGTAACACCCTTATTTTTAGATTGTCAAGATTTTTCGGAATAAATCGAAATCTTAATAAAATAAGATATTCTTCCTATTTATTAATACAGAATCAATGCAAAATTTCCAGCTATGCCATCTTCCATGCGCTCGCCTTAAGCAATTAAGGTTTCGTTTTCTATGCCTAGGGTAATTTAGTAGTAACAATATTAGAATCGGAGTTGAATGGTATGTATCAAAACATTATGGTGGCTTATGATGGTTCAGACGGCAGCCGCCTGGCATTCGACCAAGCTATTGAATTCAAAAAAGCCCTGCCTGATGTTAAATTGACCATTATTTATGTGAACGAGCAATACCACGAATCCACCGGGTTAGTAGAAGCAGGAGGCGGCACGACGCCCCGGGTTGTTTCCGCGAATGTAGACAGTACGTATGCCCAATTTATGCCGCCCGACATTGATGGCATGGCGTCTCAGACAAACACCGATTATGTGGATACATCCATCGAATTCTCCAAGCATATGCATAATTCGATTCACCAGCAGCTGGAGGAAAAAGGTATCCAAGCGAATGTCTTAGCTTTGGAAGGAAGTGCCAGCAAAACGATCCCTGCTTTTATTGAAGAACAGCATGTGGATTTATTGATTATTGGCAACAGCGGCAAATCCGGCCTTCAAAAGTTCTTCGTCGGATCGGTAAGCCGTAAATTGATCAAAGAGGCTCCGTGTTCAGTTCTCGTAGTAAAATAATGGAAGTTTACTCGGTGGGTGTATTCCAATAGAACCGAGTAAACTTATTTTTTTGATACTTTCTTGATTTATTGCCTTGTATTAGTAAGAAAGTGTCAGTTTAAAAGTGGATGAGGTGGGTATAGATTACTAATAAGAGAAAAGTTATCACAGAGGAAGAAGGGATTCAGCCATGTCTAAACATACCGTATATTTTCTTTCTTCCAGCCAGCACCGCGGTCTCATGGCTGAAATCTGGGCGAACCGCCTCGAACTCAGTGATTGGGATATCCGAAGTGCTGCATGGGGCGATCCGTCGATTAACGACACGCCAGTTGAGATAATGAAAGAAATTGTATTGAATGTGCCGGAAGTACAGCCGCGTGCATACAACTCTCAAGAAGTAAGCCAGGCAGACCTGATTGTTGCGCTGCATGACAGCGAATACGAGTCCGCTGATATACCAAGCGATTTACCCGCACAGAAAGTGCTGAGGTGGGACATCCAGAATCCGGAGCTCCGTTCGTCTGACTTGTCGGAACAATGGGCCTTGTATCAGGAAGTGTGCGACGAAATAGCGATCAACATCAAGAACCTGGAGCCGTATTTCCGCTCTGCACATATGTAAAAAAACCTTCACATAAGTGAAGGTTTTTTTTACGTGTATAGGACTGCACGGACCGGGCTTCCATCAGCGTCTTTGATTTTCAGCGGCAGTGCCGCCAATTGGTAAACGCCTGCCGGCACCTCATCGAGGACAATGCCCTCCAAAATGAATCGGTTATGGCGGTTCATCGCCATATGCATCGGCAAGTCTTTGCTGTGTTCTGTATCCACCGACGGCACATCCACTCCCAGCAGCTTGATGCCGTTCTCCTTCATCCACTCAGCAATCGACGGGTCGAACAGCGGCCAGGTTTCCGGGAATTTGGTCCGGTCTTTCCAGCTGTCTGTTTTCAGCAAAATGGCGGTGACTCCTTTTTCCACTGCCGGCAAATCCGAACCGGTTATTTCAGTTTTCCCTCTTACATCCGCTACTTGCGCTGTTGTTAAATAGCAGTCCAGGGGCAATTCGCTGATTTTGATGCCGTCATCGTCGTAATGGAAAGGTGCATCCACATGTGTTCCGATATGCGTACTTGTCACCACTTTCCCTACGTTGACAGAACCGCTTTGTTCAATGGTCGCTGCAAGCTCGTATTGGAATGGAATATCCCCTGGCCATTCCGGTGTCTGCCCGCTCAATTCCATCGAAATATCGTATATTTTTTCGATTTTCATCTACGCCACCACATTTCGTTCATTAGTATAGTTCTTATACAATTCTTCAACCATCACTTTTTTCAAACGCTTGACCATTTCTTCCACATCTTCCACCGACGTATACAAAGCGACAGGTGCAAGGCGGATGATGTTCGGTGCACGGAAATCAGGTACAACTCCGGCTTCTTTCAATGCTTTGCAAATTCGTGCCGCTTCCTTATGGGCCAGCGCAATATGCCCTCCACGTTCTTCATCCCGTTCCGGTGTCACATCATCGAATTCAGGGATCTCCTCGGCAATCAATTCCCGCAGAAGCCGGGTCAGTTGCAGCGATTTCTGACGAACGTTCCCAATGCCGGCTTCTTCAAATATTTCCAAGCTGCCAAGCAGCGGCGCCATGCTGAAGATATGCGGAGTGCCTACTTGGTAAGCTCCTGCCCCTTCCGCTTTTGTAAAGGAATGATCCATATCAAATTGCTTCGTTTTATCTGAACCGAACCAGCCAGCCAGGCCGGGAAGCAATTGGTGATGGCGTTCATGAAGATACAGGCCGCCTGTGCCGCCTGGACCTGAATTCATATACTTGTAATGGCACCAGACCGCAAAGTCTACTTCCGCATCATGCAATGCATGGGGAAGCGCGCCAATGGAATGGGCCAGGTCAAAGCCGACAAGAATCCCTTTTTGATGGGCGGCTTGAGTAATTTCCTGAATCGGCAGCAGCTGCCCGCTTCGGTACAAAACGGATGGCAATAATAGTACAGCCACATCTTCCGTCAACTGCTCCAAAATATCTTCAAGTTCCAGCGTGTAGCCATCCCGGCTCCGGATTTTTTTCAAAGCCGTTTCGGGATTTAGTCCCCGCAGCCGCAAATGGCTTTCCACCGCGTAAATATCGGATGGAAAATTCAATTCATCTACTACGATTGCGGAGCGGCTTTCCGACGGTTGAAAAACCGTCGCGAGCATTTGGTGGATATTCGAGGTGATCGATCCGGTCACCATCACTTCATGCGGCAAGGCCCCGACAAGCGGCGCAATCCGCGCACTTAAATTTTCCGCCAGCGTGAACCAGGGATCGGTTCCTTCTGTCCAGCCATCAATGCCGTGGGCTCTCCAGCTTTCCGTGATTTCAAGCAGCTTGGTTTCCGCCCTTTTTGACATCAGCCCAAGCGAATTGCCATCCATGTAAATTTCATTTTCCTTTTGATAGAACTCGGCTTTAAAACGTGCCAGTGAATCGGGCTGTTCCCCATTTTTTGCAATTGCCACTCGACATCCCCCTTATGATAGAAATGCGTATGCCCCTGCTCCAAGAATTGCGGTAACCAGTACAACAATCCATGGTGCCAGTTTAAAATAGACTAACATTGCAAAGGCGATAATCGCAATTGCGAAGTCGAGCGGCCCGCGGATTCCCGAAGTGAAAACCGGGTCGTACAACGCTGCCAGCAAAATGCCGACCACACCTGCATTAACGCCTTTTAAGGCTGCCTGCACCCCAGACTTCGTACGGATGATGCTCCAAAACGGCAAAGTGCCGATTACCAGCAGAAACGACGGCAAGAACATGGCCACTACGGCAAGCAAAACGCCAAGTCCGCTGCCCATCAATTGACCCAAGTAACCAGCCAAAGTGAATAAAGGTCCAGGAACGGCTTGTGCCGCTCCGTAACCGGAAATAAAGAGATCCGCTGACATCCAGTTTGGAACCACTTCCCGTTCAAGCATCGGCAAGACGACATGCCCGCCGCCGAATACGATTGATCCGACGCGGTAGAAAATATCAAATATAGCGTAATAGCTTGATTCGATAACGGGGCGAAGCAAAGGCAATCCGATCAGCAGTCCGGCAAAAATCGCCCAAGCCGCTAACCCCGTCTTTTTGCCGAACGTTAAAGCCAGCTTGACGGCTTCCGGCGCCTCTGCTTTTCGATAAAGAAAATAACCGATGATTCCGGTCAATACAATGATGCCAATTTGAGCCCAAGCGGTCGGCATCAGCAAAATTGCCGCAGCAGCACCGACAGCAATCGCGATTCTGGGTTTATCCGGGGCAAGCGACTTGCCCATCCCCAACAAGGCATGTGCGACTACCGCAACCGCAACGATTTTTAAGCCCTGGATCCAGCCGCTGTCGAAAGAACCATTGGTAACAAGCAAGGCAAACAATACGAGCAAGATGACCGAAGGCATTGTAAAGCCGAACCAGGATAGAAAGCCGCCGAATATTCCGCCTCTCAGCATGCCGATAGAAATTCCGACTTGTGAACTTGCCGGCCCCGGCAGGAATTGGCACAATGCGACCAAATCGGCATAGGCTTTATCGTCAAGCCATTTTCGCTTCACCACATACTCTTCCCGGAAATACCCAAGATGTGCTGTAGGGCCTCCAAAAGAAGTCAGCCCTAATTTCGTAGATGCTTTTAAAATTTCCATGTAATTCTTTTTTGCCATAATTCTCTCCTTCGCCGTTTTGATTTTTGGCTGAGTTTTGTGCTATTTACTCAGCCCTTCCTTTAAGCATAACTGATTGCTTATATGAGTGAGTATTACAATTTCGTAAACTTGTTTTCAGAATTATTTGTCTTTTATTGTTTAATCTTTTATTATTAAAACAAATCAAACTTTCCTTTCAGGAGGTGTAAACTTTGTTTCGCTTTTTAGAAGCTGAAGCAAAGGAGCCATTTGGACATACCCATACGATTGACAGCGATTGCTGTCTTCCTCGCGGCTACTGCCTTTTTCTCAGCCAGTGAATTTGCGATAGTGAAAGTACGGACTTCCCGCATTGACGCTTTGTTTGCTGACAGAAGCAAACGGGCAATCGCGGCAAAAAAAGTTATGTCCGGCATGGACAATTATTTATGCCTTTGCCAGATCGGCCTTACTGCATCCATTTTAGGAGTTGGGTGGTTAGGCTATGGCCTGGCTAAACAGTTTACTTTGCCAATCGTGATGCACGTTGGCTTTTCACCCGGCACTGCCGAAACTGTTTCCATGGTTCTCACTTTTATGTCAATCGCTTTTCTGCTCATCGTCGCCGGTGCCTTGGTGCCGAAATCGATTGCTGCCCAGCAGGCTGAAAAAATCTTGCTGGCCAATGCTCGTTGGCTTGTCTGGTGCAGCCGGCTGTTATTTGTTTTCATCCCGCTCTTCCAGGGCTCCGTCCGTTATATCACAGGCATGTCCGGGGTGCAGCGCATGTCTGCAGGCAGTGCTGCCCATACGGAAGAAGAAGTAAAACGGCTCTTGTCGGACAGCTTAAAAAACGGCGATTCCAATGCCCTCAAATATGCATATGCCCATAAACTTTTTGAGTTCGAAAGTTTGAATGCGAAAGACATCATGGTTCCCCGCACCGCCATGACTACAATTGAAAAAGATACGAGCTTGAAACAAGCCATCCAGTTTGTCCAAAACGAGCAATTTACCCGCTATCCCATTACCGACGGCGATAAAGACCACATTGTCGGAGTGGTAAATATGAAGCACCTGTTGACGGCTTTTATTCAAGATCCGGCAAACGGGCAGCTGCCTGTCGGGATTTTTGCTTTGCCGGTCATCCAAGTCATTGACGCAAGTAAAGCCAGCGAGCTGCTGTTGAAAATGCAGCATGAACGGATTCATATGGCCATTCTGCGGGACGAATACGGAGGGACGTCCGGCCTTGTGACAATTGAAGACATCCTCGAGGAAATTGTCGGTGACATCCAGGACGAATTTGATACAGATGAAATTCCGGAAGTCCAACAACTGGGAGAAGGCCATTATATCTTTGATGCCAAACTGTTGATTGACCACATCAATAATCTGCTGGGAATTGATATAGCGGATAAAGACATTGATACAATCGGAGGATGGTTTATGGCCAAAAGTTTTGATACAATTAAAGGGCAAAAAATTTCTGAGCAAAATTACGATTTTTTGGCAAAAGAAATCGATGGACATCAACTCCTCTACTTAGAAGTTCAAAGGCGCAAATAAAGACAAATACAGAATTTACACGAAACGGCTCTCATTCGAGGGTCGTTTCACTTTGTTTACAAGACTTGGAGGCGGGAAACTTTATGGAGCTCTATACAAATTTGCGCAAAGGGGAAAAAGGCGCCTGGATCAGCATCGGCGCCTATGTCTTTCTCAGCGCATTAAAGCTCTCTTTCGGGTATGCCGGCTCTTCAGAAGCACTGAAGGCGGACGGACTGAACAACTTAACAGATATTATTGCATCGGTGGCCGTATTGATCGGATTGCGGATTTCGCAAAAACCGCCTGACGAAAACCACCATTATGGCCATTTGCGGGCAGAAACAATCGCTTCACTGCTTGCCTCGTTCATCATGGCCATTATCGGGCTGCAAGTGCTTTTAGGGGCCGTACGCAATTTCTTCTCCCCTGCAGAAGCTGCACCTTCCCTTTATACAGCAGGAATCGCTTTTTTCAGTGCTTTGGTGATGTACTTTGTGTATCGCTATAATATGAAGCTCAGCCGCCAGATAAAAAGTTCTGCCGTGCGGGCAGCCGCCTACGACAACCGTTCGGATGCCTTGGTCAGTATTGGCGCCGGCATCGGAATTATCGGAGCGGTTCTTGGTGCTCCGATAATTGATGTGGTTACGGCATTTATCGTCGGACTGATTATCATCAAAACAGCGCTGGACATTTTCAAGGAAGCTGTTTTGACTTTGACCGATGGGTTTAACGAAGACGAAGTGGAAACGATGTCCGTCCTGGTGCGTAAAGTGCCGGGCGTCAGCATCTTACGGGACTTTAAAGGCCGCAATCACGGCAACGTCATGTTCATTGATTTGACTATAGGGGTCAACCCTTCCTTGAATGTGATTGAGAGCCATTGGATAACTGAGGAAATTGAACGAAAAATCCAAAAAGTGAAACCGAATTGCGTCGTACTCGTACATATAGAACCGGACTATCAAAATCCAGACTGGTCCGATTAATGGTTTAAGGGGACTTGGAATATGTATGATTTTGTCGACCAGAAGAAAATCATTTACATCACCTTCGCAATCATTTTATTGATTTCTTCTCTTTTTGCGCCAGTGGCCATTTTCTATCCGTTAAAAGTCATTTTTATCACACCGGAGGCACTTGCAATCGGAACTTCTTATATTTCGCTCATCACGGGCGGCATTGGCATTGCGCTGATTGCTGCAGGCTTGTTCGCTTTGGCGCTCATTGAAATGCGGATGAAGAAGTATCTGACCGCCGCTATTTTGTTTGTGGCCGGCAGTGCCGGTATGTGGTTGTCGCTTAGTGACTATTACTACATGACAACGGATGAATTCACTTACAACGGGCCCTTTTCTATTTCTTCCGAAAGCTACAAATGGGAAGATTTCGAGAAAATCGAAGAGCGGATTGGAAAAGAAGACAACACACAAACCGTCCAATCCGTAGCCATGCATTTGAAAAATGGCAAAGTGATTGAAATGTCTTCCGGCAAAATTCTTGAAATGCGCGGCGACCTCGCCAGCCGGATTCAACAGGCCGGCGGACTATACGAACGCGTTGAGCTCGAACAATAAGGGCATGAAAAAAGACTCCTGTGAAGGAGTCTTTTTTCTCAGCCTGTAAACAAAGGCTAGATGAAATGTGTAGAAATGCATAAAACCAACCGGACCGGCCACTTCGCTTTCCGTGGGCTCAGCTTCAGCCTCCTCGTCGCTTCGAAAACCCGCTGCTCCTGTTTCTGCATCGCTTCGCTAGCTTCGAAACATGGAAGTGCGTTGCATCGCGGCGCTAGCTTCGTCGCAAAGACATGGCCTCACTGCCTTCGGCCAATGTCTTGCCTGCGGGGTCTTCAGCTTTCGTCGCTCCGTCGCGTTTCTCCTTCACTGCTCCCATAGGAGTCTCCGTGGCTGGTCCAGTTGGACGACTCTCTTTCTTCCGAAAGTGAACGATAAATCGGATGCTGTTCAACCAGCTAGCTCAAGAAGAAAAGCGATACTTCCGGGTAGCCTTTACTTGGAGAATCCGGAGTGAAAGCCGGCGACTCCAGCGGGATAGCGAAGTGCCGAAATCCACTCGGGACGCTAGTTCCGAGTTAGTTCGGCGCGAGCCCGCGGAACGCGTCCGGCTGTAACGGAGGATCCGGTATCTTCTCTCCAGTCGTAGGTTTATTCAGCTATCATGTGTAAAAAATTTTTTATCTACAAGCTCTGAAAAAAGACTCCTGTGAAGGAGTCTTTTTTTATTTTATCGAGTTGCTGTGCCTGTTGTATCATGCTTTTCAGGGAAGACGCTGCGGTCAAGGTATTTGTGGAAGAACCATTCCCCGCCGCCAATAACAAGAGCCGAAATAATCGCCGGAGTGATAATATCGACATTATTGCCGACCAGTGCATCCCCCATTAGCCAAATGACCAGGAACGCGACGACTATATCAGATACCGTAGCAATGGCATTGCGTTTGTTCTGGTCTGAACGATTTCCTGCTTTTCGGAAAATCATCAAATCGCCCATTACGTATGCAACTAAGGTTAACACTAGGCTAATCCATAAGGTGTCAGCGAAAGGAACATCAAACAGTAAAGTGAGGATAATAAGTAAGACTGCTGCAATCATAACGAACTTCATGGCCAATGCTTTTACGTGATTCATCTTCCTTGCCTCCTTTATTTGTTGTTATTGATTTTTTACCCGCTCTTATTTTTTATTAATCATATTTATAAAAATTTTCTTGACTTTTTAGAATAATTAGTTTTCAGTTCATCTTTTGAAGCAAAACGGACTCATGGCCAGTGATGTCAGCGAGCTCGTCCACTTTCTTTTGTAGGAAATCCCTGTCGAGGGACTTCAATTCCCCGTCATTGATGGCTTCTAATAAATAAAGTTGGATTCTCCAGATTGTGTCGTACCGCAATTCAGGGGCCAAAGCAGCTGTGACAATCAATGCATCCGTCATCGAAGAATGAACCGAAACGTCTTTCTTGCTGTGGTAAGATATCTGATAAAATGTTTTGTACAAAATATCGCTGTACGATTCAAAACGGTAAAGCAGCCGGTTATGGCCTCGTTCATCCGTTAACACCAAACCATCCGTCTTCAAATGGCTCATTTCGCCAAGTAAATGGCCCAGCCGGACTAAAATATCTTTTGCTGTATTTGGATCTTGCCTCCCGGGTGAAGTGGCCCGTACGGCGACTTCCGTAATTTTTTGGATGGCATATCCCAGATCCTGGTCTGCCGTCCGTTCATCACCTATGGTTATATAGTCAGTGAACGGCAAATCCATTTTCTGTTCAGAATAAAGATGAAAAACCGGTTTTCCTTCATAAACGTAATCGCCAATTTTAACAATCACTTCAATAGCACCGTCATTTTCTTCAGCCAACTCCATTAAACGCGATAAGTCGATAAAGTGAATGTACCCAGCCCGCGTCGCTTTTACTGTTTCTTCCAGATTCCGAGCTTGCCAATTTTCCTCCGACACATGCTTTTGTTCGTAAAGATCCAAGTATTGGGCAATTACTTGTTCCGCATCCGCTGTCAGCTTATTGGTTAACGTGCTGACTTGGACGTTTGAAGCCACAAAATGAATGTAATAAGCAAAGGTCGCAATACAGAAAAAGACAATCAGTATACCGGCGGTTGTGGAAAGGACTTCATGGTCAAACACATCTTCCTGCATATAAAGAAGCGACAGCATATTGAAAATAAATCCTCCGACGAATATGCCGAGGACATGCCGGGTGGTGGCGCTCTGAATAAAGTTTTCAGGAGCACGAGGGGAGAATTGGGAAGTGTACATCGTCAGGACAACGAGTACAGTCGAAAACGTAAATGTGGTCATTGTTAGCATAGCAGCTGTTAAAATTCCGAGGATTGTTTGCCCTTCAGCTACTTTTGTCAAAAAAATAGAAGGAATTCGATCGATAAACCGCTCTACCAAATACAAGTCGGCATAGAACGTGGCCAGTGAAAGAAGAATCGCCGCTACGCTGTATACAGCTGGTATAATCCAAATTTTTTCTTTTAAAACGTACGAAACGGGCTTCAACCGGACCCCTTCTTTCTTTTTCAGATAGCCTACTTTTCCCCCTCTCATGAAACTGCAAACGCGGACATAAAAAAGACCGGAATGGCATCCGGCCTTTACTCTTCAATGGCTAATGGGATTTCTTTGACGCCTCGGACAATCATTCCCGGCCGCCAAACGAGTTCGCTTTCATTCACTGCCAATCTCATTTTCGGAAAACGCTCCAGCAAACTGGAAATGGCGATTTCTCCTTCGAGCCGGGCAAGCGGCGCTCCCAAGCAAAAATGGATGCCCATGCCAAAAGCCAAATGCGGGCTTTTTTCCCGGGTAATATCAAAAACCTCTGGATCGTTGAACTTTTCAGGGTCGTGATTGGCGGCATTCAGCGACACCACCACCAAATCGCCTCTTTGGAACCGCTTGCCTTTGAATTCCATGTCTTCACTTGCCCAGCGGGACGTGCTGAATTCAACCGGTCCGTTATACCGAAGCGACTCTTCGATCGCTTGGGCAATCAGTTCCGGCTGCTCTCTGAGCTTCTGCTGCTGCTCTGGGTGTGCCAGCAATGCCAGTACTGTATTGCCGATCAAATTGACGGTCGTTTCATGCCCCGCAATAATCAGCAATGAGACGACACCATACAATTCTTTTTGAGTCAGCCGGTCCCCTTCTTCTTCGGCAATGATCAAATTGCTGATCAAATCATCTCCGGGCTGCTCATGCACTTTCGCAAACCATTCGCCTAAGTATTGGATAAACTGCGTCATATGTTCGTAAACACTGACCCCTATTTCTCCGCTTGTGCCTTCAATCAACGAATTCGACCAAAGCCGGAACTTGTCGCGGTCTTCTACCGGCACGCCCAAAATTTCGCAAATAACACTAATCGGCAATGGAAACGCAAAATCATCAATCAAATTGATGTTTTTTTTGTTCTCCATCCCATCCAGCAATTCATCGGCAATTTCCTGAATCCGGTCCCGCATCCCTGAAATCATTTTAGGGGTGAACGCTTTTTGCGCCAAGCCGCGCAGCCTTTTATGGTCCGGCGGATCGGAAAACAGCATATTCTGTGTAAAAACGGACATTTGATCCATCGTCCCGCCAAACAGCTTCGAATAGTCTTTGATAAAGCGCTGATCTTTTAATACGGCAGCCGCGTCTTCATAATCCGTAATCAGCCAGCCTTTCTGGCCGTCCGGAAACCTCACTTGGTGAACAGGATCCATTTCACGAAGCTTTGCATAAGCAGGATAAGGGTTTTGAATGAACTTTTCTGTGAACAACTCTGCTTCTCCGGAATTGAATGTATTCATCGCTACTCCTCCTTTTTCTTACATATACCCGCACCTGCTTGTTTTCGTCTCGTTCAATATGCTTAAATTTCCATATATGTTGAACTTATGATTACCTTTGATCGAAAGATTGAAAACGCATCAATGCTACTGACCCAAAATAAAAAAAGGGCTGAATTCCAGCCCTTTTCTCTAAACTGCTACAGTTTCTGCAGCAAATAATTTTTTCGGATTTTCCATAAACATTTTATCGAGCTGCGCATCGGTCACGCCTGCTTTTTGGAGCTCGGGAATCACTGTTTCAAATAAATGCGTTGGATGCCAGTTTGCGATTGCGCCCAGTGCCGCATCGGGAATGACCGGCGGCCGGCCCAGCCACATGCTGATGGAATCATGCGAAAGCATAATTTGGTCTTCGTATCCCGAAGCCAACAGCTCAAGCAGCGTGGTGATGCGCTGATGGTCGAATGGAGCTCCGACCATGCCTTGCAGGCCAAAGCGGTCAAAAGCGATGTTCACGCCGGTTTCGAGCGTACGCTTATGGTAAGCCGGATCCGTATTGCCGCACATATGGCCGATGACAATGCCTGCAGGGTTGGCACCGAGCTCTAATAGAAGCTGCGCCTGTTCCGGCCCCATGGTGCCTTCCTGGGTGTGCGTCAATAACGTGATGCCGGTTTCTCTTTGGGCTTGTGCTGCAGCTCTAAAGAACATTTTTTCGTAATCCGTGATGGCGTCTTTACTGGAAGCCAGTTTGATGATGCCGGGTTTGATATTCGTTCCGCCAATGCCTTCTTTGATTTCCGCAGAGAACATTTCACCGATTTCCTGTTCAGCAGTGCCGAGAGAGGCCCGGAATTTAAAATAAGGCGTCGCCCCTTCGCCTTCGTAATAATAGCCGGTGGCGCAAATGATCTGCAGTCCGCTCTCTTCAGAAATTTCTTTTAACACTTCCGGGTCCCGTCCGCATTCATTCGGCGTTGGATCGACGACCGTCTGCACGCCATGGGCTATCATCTTTTTCGCAGCCTGCACTCCGGCTTCCACGGCAGCTTCCCGGTTGAACGGCCCAAGGGTTACGTCTCCATGAAACCCCGGATAGCCGAAAATGAAATGTTCGTGGATCAAGGTCTTTCCCATCGCTTCCGGAGCAATGGGCCCGGTTACCGTTTCTACTTGTTTTGCCATCTACAAAACCTCCTCGGATTTTTGCCTTTCTTCTTCCTGCAGTTTGCGCCATAGAATTTTCCCGCTGCTGGTTGTGGGAAAAGATTTCCGGAACTCAATGACACGCGGATATTTATACGCCGCCATTTCATTTTTCGCCCATTCGATGATTTCTTCTTCCGAAATCTTTCCTTCATGCCCGTCATTTAAGATGACAAAAGCTTTGACCG
Source organism: Planococcus glaciei (assembly GCF_900099655.1). Taxonomy (GTDB): domain Bacteria; phylum Bacillota; class Bacilli; order Bacillales_A; family Planococcaceae; genus Planococcus; species Planococcus glaciei. The sequence goes on along the minus strand of NZ_FNDC01000006.1, from coordinate 30,992 downwards.
TTTCGCCTCTCCGCGGATCGGGAATTCCGACGACGCATGCCTGCTGGACGGCCGGATGCTTATAAAGCAGCGATTCGACTTCGGTCGGCCAGACTTTAAAACCGGAAGCATTGATCATCCGCTTAACCCGGTCAACCATAAAGTAATAGCCTTCTTCATCGCGTCTGGCAATATCACCCGTCCGGAAGAACGAAAGCCCCTCCAGGTCAATAAAAGAGTTCCGGTTATCGTCGTCGCGGTTGTAATAGCCGCTAAAGACTTGCGGACCGCGGATAACCAGTTCCCCTTCTTTTCCGGTTTCCAATTCCTCACCGGTAGAAGGGTCAATGATCCGTGCATCCACATCAAACGAAGGAATGCCCAGGCACTGCAGCTTTGGCCGGTCCGGCGGATTGAAATGGGTTTGGGAAATCGTTTCTGACAACCCGTAGCCCTCCACGTATTTCAAGCCGATTGTCTCCGTCAGTTTTTCACCGACCGCTGCCGGCAATGGTGCACCGCCGCCTCCAATCACCTGCAGCGATGTAAGTTTAAATTCACCCAGACGCGGATTCGATAAGAAATCGATGATCATCGTACTGATGTTGATCCAATGCGTGCATTGATAGGTTTCAATCGCTTTGGCCGCATACTCGCGGTCCCAACGGGTCATTATCACCATGGCGGCTCCGGCGTAAATCGGCATGTGCATGCTGTGGACCATGCCGGTCACATGAAACAGCGGCAAAGTGGCCAAAACGACCGCATCGGACGTAACATTCATCCAGTGAAACGTCCCTACCGTATTCGCCTGCACCGAGCAGTTTGTATGGATGCAGCCTTTCGGCAACCCGGTTGTTCCCGAAGTATATGGCATCACCGCAATATCGGACGCTTCTCCCGAGTATTCGGAAGGCTCATGCCCCGCTTCAACTGCCTGCTTCCAAGGCGTTGCGTGCGCAAAACTCCGGACGGCTTCCTCAACAACCGGCGGCCGATTGCCGACCTCGTCTTCTGCAGAGGCGTATTCCGAATAAGCTGCCGTAATAACGGATTCAAGCACCGCTGTTTCCTTCAGTTCTTCAATTCTTCCATACAGCTCTTGGCCGATAATGCCGCAGCGGATTTCGCCGTCCTGGATGTAGAATTCCAGTTCTTCTGCCGTATTCATTGGATTGACGGGCACTACAACTGCGCGCAGCCGCAGAATGGCGTAATAGCTAATCAGGAACTGGGGTGAATTTTGCATAAACAGCAGCACCCGCTCCCCTTTTGAAACACCCACCTTCTTCTCCAAATAACCGGCCAGTGCATCAATTTCTTCTTTTAATTGCGCATACGTATACTCCGCACCGTAATAATACAACGCTGCTTTTTGCGAATACTTTTTGGTGGACATAGCGAAATTGTCGTATAAAGTGGTTTCAGGAACAGTTATAGTTTTCGATACTCGACTTGGCCAAAATTTAAAATGGGTAGTGTCCATTCCGTTTCTCCCTTCGGCGATTTTCAAGCCATTCTTACAGAACTTCCTGCTTTTTCTTAAAATCCGGTTTCCGTTTTTCTTTGAACGCCGAGACGCCTTCCAGATGATCCTCGGTCGTCACCAGCATGGCCTGCGTGATTCTTTCCTGTTCCAAAATTTCCGGAAGGCCAGCCGTGCTTGCCTGGTCGGCAATCTTTTTCATTAGCCCAAAGGTGCGTGACGGACCGGCTGCTAAGCGTGCCGCCAGCCCAAATGCTCCCTGTTCCAGTTCTGCCAGTGGATATAAGTGGTTAACGATTCCCCATTCTTTCGCCCGTTCAGCTGTCATCGGCTCCGCGCTAAAGAACAGTTCTTTTGCCCGGTACGGCCCGACCAAACGGGTCAGGAAATAAAGGCCGCCTCCATCGGAAATCAGCCCAACCTGTGCAAAGCTCATAACAAATTTGCTGTCTTCTGCCGCCACAATCAGATCGCTGGCGAGCGCCAAATTAAATGCCGCTCCTGCTGCAAAACCATGGACTGCTGCAACGATCGGCTTTTCAAGTGCACGCATTGCCAGCACCAATTCGTTCAGTTTGCCGATATGGTCGTACGTTCCCGAAGGTCCAGCCTGCCCCATTGTTTTCACATCGCCGCCCGCTGAAAATGAGCGTCCTGCTCCTGACAAAATCACAGCCCCGACTTCCGGATTGCTTCCGGCAGCCTTGATTTCCTCGGTTAAGCGCAAAATCATTTCCGGGCTGAACGCATTCAAGCTTTCCGGCCGGTTCAGCTGCAGCGACAAAACCCCATCCATCAGTTTGACAATAACGTGTTCTTTTTCCATTCCAATTCCTCCTTGTTTTTTAATCAATGACGAGCTTTCCATTCTTTAGCCATGGAACATGCGAAATCTTTGAAGCTTCTGCCACAAAATCGATTTCTTCTTCAAATCCGAGACTCATCAACATTTCACCGACACGCGACTGTTTCAATAATTGTCGGCTATTGCATTTATTGGTTTCATAGAAAATGCGGGCCGCTTTTGCGGAATCCGTCAGTTCCCAATGCGAAGTTTGCCGCATCAGGCAATCGACAAAATAGCCGGCCCCGAAAAAATCTTCCAGGCAAAACTCGCCGCCGGATCCCGAGCAAACAGCGACAATCGTTTCTTCCTGGTGCTCAGCGGCAATTTTATCGGCTACAGCGCTGCCGTTCAATAATGAAGCGGTATAGACTTTATTGGCACCGGCTGCTTTTCGGATGGCTACGGTGCCATTGGTTGTCGACAAAACAACCGTTTTTCCGGCAATCTGCTTTTTAAATTGCAAGGGGTTCGGGTCCAGAAATCCTTCAATCGTCTTTCCGTTGTATTCTCCTACTAAGCAAAAGCTGTCGGTTTCCCGTCCTGCTGCCTGTTTTCTCGCTTCGTCGCCGTCCAGCACCGGAATCACTTCCTTGGCGCCATGCCAAAAACAGGCGGCTATTGTGGATGTGGCCAGCAGCACATCAAAAATGATCGCTGTCTTGTCTTCCTGCATCCGCGCTTCGTCAATTTCTTCTTTTTTCAATAAGAGATGGAGTTTCGGCACACGTGCACACCCTTCCAAAATTCGGTAAAAAAAGGGAACAGCAAGAGGCGTCAGGCTGTTTCTTTCATAAAGCTTATTCTTTGGCTGCCGCTTCATCACGAAGTGCCCGCCGCAGAATTTTCCCGACATTCGTTTTGGGCAGTTCTGTACGGAATTCGATGATTCTCGGCACTTTATAGGCAGCCATTTTCTCTTTGGACCATTGGATCAGTTCTTCTTCAGCCACTTCCTGCCCGGATTTTTTGACAATGATGGCTTTTACGCTTTCTCCCCGGTAAGGATCGGCCACACCAATCGCCACCGCTTCTTGGACCGCGGGATGTTCGTATAAAATTTCCTCGATGTCGCGCGGATAGACATTGTAGCCGCTTGAAATAATCAAGTCTTTCTTGCGGTCGACAATGTAAATATAGCCGTCTTCATCCATCCGTGCGATGTCGCCGGTAAAGAGCCAACCGTCCCGCAGCGCATTTTCCGTCTCTTCCGGCATGTTCCAGTAGCCTTTCATGACTTGCGGGCCACGGATGATCAGTTCCCCTTTTTCCCCAACCGGCACTTCTTCTGTCCCGGTCGCCAAATCTACCACTTTGTATTCGGTCGAAGGGAACCCGATGCCGATGCTTCCCGGCTTGCGCTCTGCAAACGGCGGATTGCAATGGGTCGTTGGAGCGGCTTCCGAGAGGCCGTAGCCTTCCAGAATTTTCGCACCTGTTTTCCGTTCGAATTCCTTCATCGTCTCAAGCGGCATCGGTGCACTTCCGCTATTGCAAATATGGATGCTGTCGATTCCGTATTTCTCCGCTTCCGGGTGGTTCGTGATGGCGATGTACATCGTCGGCACTCCCGGGAATGTCGTCGGCTGTTCGCGCTTGATCGTCTCCAGCACTTCCTGCAGATCAAAGCGCGGCAGCAAAATATTTTTAGAGCCATTTAATATCGACAGGTTCATGGCGGACGTCATGCCAAACACATGGAATAGCGGAATGACCGTCAAACAGCTTTCTTCTCCGAACGTCACTTCATTTTTAAAGAATTCCTGCGACTGATAAGCATTCACCACGATATTGCGGTGGGTAAGCATCGCCCCTTTGGATAGTCCGGTGGTGCCGCCGGTATATTGCAGGACCGCCACATCTTCAGCCGGGTCAACCGAAACCGGCTTTAGCTGCCCATCCCCTTTTTCTATAAATGCCTGAAACGAATAATCTTCTTCGAGTGGAGCGGGTTCTTCGGCAAAGCTCACGACAATAATGGTTTTTATCGAGGTATGTCCGGCAATCGCTTTGATGCGAGGGTAAAGCGGTTCATATACCACAATTGTTTCTGCTCCTGAGTCCTTGAAAATATGGACCAATTCGTTTTCCATCAGCATCGGATTGATCTGGGTAACCGTCGCTCCCGCCTTTAAAACGCCGAAATACGAAATGACATACTGCGGGCAGTTGGGCAGCATAATCGCGACCCGGTCGCTTTTTTCCACGCCGGACCCTTGGAGCGATGAAGCGAAAACGGTCGATAAAATATGCAATTCCTTAAAGCTGATTTCCTTCTGGTAGAATTTGAGTGCTGTGTGGTCCGGTATTTTCGCTGTTGTTTCCGCTAAAATTTCGGGCATCGTCTTGTTCGGAAATTCCATTGCAGACTGGATATCCTGCGGGTAATGCTTGGACGCAATCTGGTTCATTGTCATCTACGTTCCCCCAATATCTTTTAATGGCAAGCTTTGTTTATCGCGTTTCTACAGCGGCGATGCTGTCTTTCGCTTTTTCTGGCTGGGCGTATTTCTTCAATTCCAGCCGCGCAATCTGGTTGCGGTGAACTTCATCCGGACCATCGGCTAGGCGCAGCGTCCGTGAATTCGCCCACTGGGCAGCCAAAGTGAAATCATCGCTGACGCCTGCTGCACCAAAGGCCTGAATTGCCCGGTCAATGACGCGCAAGGCCATATTCGGCGCCGTTACTTTGATCATGGCGATTTCAGCTTTCGCTTCTTTGTTGCCGCTTGTATCCATCATATAAGCGGCTTTGAGCGTCAACAGGCGGGCTTGTTCGATTTCAATGCGCGAATCGGCAATCCATTCGCGGACGACCCCTTGATTGGCAAGCGGCTTGCCAAACGGTTCCCGGCTTTGGACGCGTTTGCACATTTCTTCAAGCGCACGTTCCGCTGCACCGATCAAGCGCATGCAGTGGTGGATGCGGCCAGGGCCCAGGCGTCCCTGCGCAATCGCAAACCCTTTTCCTTCGTCCCAAATCATGTTGCCCGCCGGCACCCGTACATTGTCAAACGTGATTTCAGCGTGGCCATGCGGCGCGTGGTCATATCCGAATACCGACAACAGCCGTTCAATTTTTACGCCCGGTGTGTCAAGCGGCACCAAAATCATGGACTGCTGCTCGTATTTTGGACCGCCAGGATTGGTTTTGCCCATGACAATGGAGATTTTGCAGCGCGGATCCCCTGCCCCCGAGGACCACCATTTGCGGCCGTTGATGACGTATTCATCGCCGTCCCGGACAATTGACGCTTCAATATTCGTCGCGTCGCTCGATGCCACATCCGGTTCCGTCATGGAGAAGCATGAACGTATTTCGCCGGCAAGGAGCGGCTTCAGCCATTTTTCTTTTTGCTCTTCTGTGCCGTAACGGACGAGCACTTCCATATTCCCAGTATCCGGCGCATTGCAATTAAAGACTTCAGGTCCGATCAACGAACGGCCCATGATTTCACATAACGGCGCATATTCCTGATTGGTCAGACCGGCTCCGTACTCACTTTCCGGCAGGAATAAATTCCACAGCCCCGCTTCTCTCGCTTTTTGTTTCAGTTCTTCCATGATTGGAGGCACTTGTGACCAGCGGTTCTCTTGGGCATTCAATTGTTCTTCAAACAACTTTTCATTCGGGTAAATATGTTCCTCCATAAATAAAGTTAATTGCTCCTGCAGTTTTGCTGTTTTCGCTGAATATGAAAAATCCATTTTTCTTTTTCCACCTTTCTGGTACTAACCGGTTGGTATGTTCAGAATATTAACTTAATGTTAGCGCTTCCAAATTATAAAAGCAAGCCCTCTTTAATTTTTTATTGGCATTCTCTAGGAATTTTTTTGCATAAAAAAAAGCCACGGGTTCGTGGCTCTCTTCTGCTATTAAGGGGCATCGCCGTCTTGTTTTTCTTCATTTGTATCATCTTCCAGCTCTTCTTCTGTATCTGTCCCAATATCTGAATCCTGATCCTCTTCATCAGTTGCCGGATCTTCCACTTCAATATTGTCATCGTCTCCATCGCCGCTGCCGCAAGCACTCAGCATACTTACCGATAAGACTGCCGCTGCTCCAAGTTTCCACCATTTCGCTTCTGCCATTTGAATTCCTCCTTTAAAAATCGCCAATCTGTCAATTGCATTCTGTTGTTCTATTCCCTTTTCTCAATAGAAACTAACAAGAATCCTGAATGATTGGATAAATTTCTATTTTCGGACAAAAAAGCCTTGACCCTTCTTTGGGTCTGCAGTATCTTTATAGTAACTTGAAGAAAGAGGTGAGGCATTATGGCTATTTTATTTTTGAATACGCAAATCCAATCCATAATGTCCCGCTCTGTGTATCGCTGACGATACGCTTCTTCCATTATGCCCGGGAACCATGGATTGCGATTTGCGCGCATCCATGGTTTTTTATTTTGCATAATTAGGAGGAACTTACATTGAATTGGATCGAACAATACGGCTGGAATACAACTTGGCAAGAAAAAATCAGCGCAGCCGGCATACCGGGGCGCATTACTTTGGAACATAAAAATATTTACCGGGTCGTGACAAACAGCGGCGAATGGCTAAGCACGCTTTCCGGAAAATACCGTCATGAGCATTTGCACAGTGAATTTCCGGCAGTGGGAGACTGGGTCATGGTCGAAAGGATGCCCGGAGAAGAAAAAGGGATCATTCATCAAGTGCTTCCCCGCTCTTCCCAATTTTCGCGGAAAGCAGCGGGCGATACTTCCGAAATCCAATTGATTGCGGTTAATGTTGACTATGTCTTTCTCGTCATGTCGCTGAACCATGATTTTAACGTCCGGCGCCTCGAGCGCTACTTAATCGCTGCTTGGGATTCAGGAGCCAATCCGGTGATCGTGCTGACGAAAAGCGACCAATGCGAAGATTTGGAGCCTTTCCTGCAGGAAGTGGAATCGGTTGCGTTCGGCTTGCCGGTATACCCGGTATCAAGCGTCACCGGTGAAGGCATTGAGAACTTGCAAAACCTGCTTACACCGAATAAGACCGGAGCACTTCTCGGATCTTCCGGCGTCGGAAAATCGTCGCTCATCAATGCTTTGTCCGGCAGTGAACTAATGGCTGTCCAGGACATTCGGGAAGACGACAGCAAAGGGCGCCATACGACCACGCACCGTGAACTCGTCCGGCTGCCCGGCGGCGGTTTATTGATTGATACGCCGGGCATGCGCGAATTCCAGCTCGGCGATTACGAAGAAGGCATCGAAAGCGGGTTTTCCGATGTCGAACAGCTTGCCGATGAGTGCCGGTTCCGGGATTGCGGGCATAGCAACGAACCGGGATGCCGCGTCCAAGAAGCGCTTTTGACAGGCGAATTGCAGGCGGAACGCTACAGAAGTTACTTGAAACTGAAACGTGAACTGGCGCATATGGAACGAAAAAGCGATGCGGCTGCCCAAAAAGCAGAGCGCAGCAAATGGAAGCAAATCACGAAAGATTCCAGAAAACGGCCGGTCAAGAAACGATAAAAGAACTAATAAAAGCAGGCGCCTATGAACTTTTATAGGCGCCTGCTTTTTGGTTTTCAAGCTTCGGTCAAGCCGTGCTTGACCGCATAAAGTGCGGCTTGCGTACGGTCTTGTACTTCCAGTTTGGTAAAAATATTGGAAATATGCGTCTTCACCGTTTTTTCGGTGACAAATAAAGCCGAGGCAATTTCACGGTTGCTTTTGCCTTTTGTCAGTTCCGCCAATACTTCTTTCTCACGCGGAGTTAAGAGATTCACGGTGTGCGGCGCCGGTTCAGCCGGTCCTTTCAACAATTCCGAATTGGCTTTCGGATGCACAGTATTTTCGCCGCGCATCAAACTCCGGAGCGATGCCACCAATTCATCCGGTTCGATGTCTTTCAACTGGTAACCGGCTGCCCCCGCTTCCATCGCTGGCACCACATGGTCGCGGTCCGAGAAACTGGTCAGCATCAAGACGATGATGTCCGGATATAGTTCTTTAATTTCCCGTGTGGCTTCTATGCCGTCCATGACCGGCATCACCAAATCCATCAAGACGATATCCGGCCGGAGCTTTCCGGCCATTTCTACCGCTTCTTTGCCGTTTACTGCTTCCCCGACGACTTCAATGTCTTTTTGCGTCTTCAGGAAGAACAGCAAGCCGCGCCGAACCACATGATGATCATCGGCAATCAATACTTTCACCATGCCCATCACTCCTTAAGTTAATACGGTATTCGTACAAGAATTTCCGTTCCTTTTCCGATTTCGCTCGACCAGTCGACGGTCCCGCCTTCGGCCTGCGCCCGCTCCCGCATGCTTTGAATGCCGATCGATGGTATGTAGAGCCGTTCGTCCAGCAAAAATCCCCGCCCTTCGTCTTTGATGACCAACAGGACATCTGAAGAAGTGACCGACATGAACAACTCGACTTTGTTGACGCCTGCATGCTTCCGGATGTTATTCAAGGCCTCCTGGGCAATGCGGAACAGCGTCTCTTCGGCGCGCGAAGGCAATTGAATGACGCCTGTCACTTTCACTTCCGTCGTCAAACCGAGCATTTCGGCGTAGCCCTTAATGGCTTCCAGCAACCCGCTCTCCAGCCCTTTCGGCCGCAGCTGCCAAATAAGCGCACGCATTTCATTCAGCGCTTCCTGGGTTAAATGCTGGATGTCGCGGAACGTTTCCTGCACTTCCGGCTCGGCAGACATTTCACTGCCGCCTCTTGCGGTAAGCGTAACGGAAAACAGCAGCTGATTGACCGAATCATGCAAGTCCCGCGCCAGCCGGTTGCGTTCTTTTACAAGCGCCAATTCCTGTTCCTGCTTCGTCAACACGATGCGCTTGATTGCTGAACCGATTTGAAACGCCACGGATTCGAGCAGCGCCAATTCATCTGCTGAAAATCCGGTTCTTTCCGGGGCAGCGATGTTCAGCAAGCCAAATTTCTCTGTACCCGATTGCAGCGGCACAGTCGCATGATGGGTGATCCCACCGGAATCCCCTGTCTTTGTGGTGCGGGCATTTTCAATCCGCTGGCAGGCAATGATATTGGAAGCTTTTTTCAAATCGCCGTCGTGATACCGTTTGACGCACCAGCAGCCACCTTTTTGGAGGTGCCGGCAGCCGTTCGCTTTTAAAGCATCGGGAAGATTCGCCTGGGCTACCAATTTGTGTTTGCCTTTTTCGTCGATGAAAAAGATCCAGGCCGTTTCAAAATTAGAGCCGTTCAACAATTTCCAGATGGCCCCTTCCAGCATCCGGTCCATATCTGTTTCCTCATTCAGCAATTCCGCAATTTCCTTCAATAAAATCACGTTGGAATGTTCGTCCAATACCATTTTTGCCCCTCCCGTCGCCATTAGTTCTACCATACACGTTTTCATCCGGCTTGCGCCTCGTCCTTTTGAATGAAAAAGCTCCCTGTAGAGGGAGCTTTTGTCATCTTCTGTTCATTTCATCCAGGAACGATTCTTTAATCAGTTCCAGCTTCTCGTCGCTTTCCTGTTCCGTATCGGCGAAGACTCCAAAATAATATTTCACTTTCGGCTCCGTTCCGCTCGGGCGCAGGCAAACCCATGAACCGTCTTTCAAGAAATACTTGATGACGTTCGCTTGCGGCAATTCGATTTTTTCATCGGTGTTCATGTCCACAAACATCCGATTTTGCGTTTCGTAATCTTCGATGGAAACGACTGGGATGCCGGCAATCGCTTGGAGCGGCTCTTCGCGCATCCCCGCAAGCAATCGTTGGATTTCCCGCGCACCATCCACGCCTTTTTTCGTCACCGAAACTAGCGCTTCCCGGTACCAGCCAAAACGGTCGTATAGGTCGATGAGTACATCATGCAGGCTTTGGCCCTGCGTTTTGTAATAGGCAGCCGCTTCTACAAGCAGCAAGACGGCTTGCACCGCATCTTTGTCCCGTGCAAAATCACGGATCAAGTAGCCGTAGCTTTCTTCATAGCCGAATAAAAACTCAAATTCTTTCTTCACATCGTTTTCTTTCAGTTTTTCGCCGATGAATTTAAAGCCGGTCAGCACATCCACACAGTCGACACCGTACGAATCGGCAATTACGCGGCCAAACTCTGAAGTTACAATCGTTTTGAAAACACGGCCATTTTCAGGCAGCGTCCCTTTTTTCTGCTTTTGGCGCAGCACGTACTCGATTAGGATCGCGCCGGTCTGGTTGCCGGACAGCAGTTCATAATGGCTGCCGCTCCAAACCGCAATTCCGACTCGATCGCCGTCGGGATCAACCGCAATCAGCAAATCCGCTTCGTTTTCCTTGCCGTAAACCTGTGCCATTTCAAAAGCCGAAGCTTCTTCGGGATTCGGCGATTTCACGGTCGGAAACTCGCCGTCCGGTTCCATCTGTTCTTTGACGTAGGTAATGCCGTCATAACCTGCCGTGTCCAGCAGCCGTTTGACGGTAGCGCCTGAAGCGCCGTGAAGCGGTGTAAATACAGCAGAAATTGGTGAAGCCGATTGCTCCTGCACCGTCAAAGCGTTCGCGATATACGCCTGGTCCATCTTCTCATCGATTTTGACCAACAAGCTTTCTTCGTACTGATTATTGACGATATTCAGTTCATCTTCCACCCGGCTGACGTAATCGATCACCCGGTCCGCATCTTCCAGATTCAGCTGGGCGCCGTCTTCGCCGTATACTTTATAGCCGTTGTATTCCGGCGGATTATGGCTTGCCGTAATGACAATCCCCATAAAGGCATTCAAATACCGGACACTGAACGACAATTGCGGAGTCGTCCGGGGACCACTGTACAAATACGTGTGGATGCCGTTGGCAGCGAATGTACGGGCCGCTTCCAGCGCAAACTCCGGGGACATGCGCCGGCTGTCATAGGCAATCACCATTCCGCGCGCCATGGCCTGTTCGCCGTTTTCTTTGATGTAATGGGCGATTCCTTGCGATGCTTTTCGGACTGTGTAGACATTCATACGGTTTGTGCCAGGTCCAATTTCCCCCCGCATCCCGCCTGTACCAAACACCAAATCTTGATAAAATGCGTCTTCCGCCAACTTCTCATCTTCTTGAAGCAGAATCAAACCCTGTTTTGTGTTTTCATCGAGATTGTCATGTTCCAACCACCGTTTGATACGTTCTTTCCATGTCATATACATCCCTCCATATCACTTAGTTTACCAAAAAAAACAAATAAAAACCGCTTCCTTTTATAGAAGCGGCCTGTAAATCAATCTTTTTTGTAATTGATGCTGTAAACGTCATGGCGGCGGTCTTTCAGCTGCTTGACGGTACCGTTTTGGCGCTGGCGGCGAAGGATTTCAAGATCGACATCCCCAATCAGCACCATTTCCAGGTTGGCGTTGGTTTCACCCACGATGCCGTCACGTGCAAATTCAAAATCGCTTGGTGCAAAAATGCCGGACTGGGCGTATTGGATGTCCATGTTTTCCGTTTGCGGCAAGTTGCCGACAGTTCCGGAAATAACGGTGTAGATCTGGTTTTCCACAGCGCGGGCCTGTGCACAGTAACGCACGCGAAGATAGCCTTGGCGGTCTTCTGTACAGAATGGGGAGAAGATGATGTTCGCACCCATATCGGTCGCAATGCGCGCCAGTTCCGGGAATTCGATATCGTAGCAGATCTGGATGGCGATTTTTCCGCAATCCGTATCAAAGACGCGGACCGAATCCCCTGCTGAAATCCCCCACCATTTCCGCTCATTTGGCGTAATGTGGATTTTGTACTGCTTGTCAATCGAGCCGTCGCGGCGGAACAAATACGCAATGTTGTAGATTTCATCGTCTTCTTCTTTTACAAAATGCGATCCCCCGATAATATTGACGTTGTAGCGGACGGCTAGGTCCGTAAACAATTCAATATACTGCGGCGTATATTCCGTCAATTTGCGCACTGCCTGGCTCGGTGATGGTTCGTTCAGGAAAGACATCAGCTGAGTCGTGAAAATTTCCGGGAATACCACAAAATCGGAATGTGCATCTGACGCCACATCCACAAAGTATTCCACTTGGTTCGCGAGATCATCAAACGATTCGATCGCACGCATCAAATATTGGACCACACAGATCCGCACCGGCAAGCTTGTTTTGAAATGGCGCTTGGAAATCGGCTTGTAGTCGACGTTGTTCCATTCCATTAATGTCGCATATTTGCCGGAAGCTAGATCATCCTGCAAGTAATTCGGATTGATGCGCATCAATTGGAAGCCGTTCATCAATTGGAATGTCAAAACGGGATCGTAAATTTTGTGGCGTGATACCGAATCCACATATTCTCTCGGCGACATTTCATCCGCATGTTTATGGTAATTCGGAATGCGTCCGCCAAGAATGATCGATTTCAAGTTCAGTTCGCGCGCCAGTTCTTTTCTCGCTTCATACAGGCGCTGCCCTACTTGCATCCGGCGGTAATCCGGGTGCACCATTACTTCAATCCCGTACATGTTATAGCCGTCCGGGTTATGGTTGGTGATGTAACCGCCATCGGTCACATCGTCCCATGTATGGCGGTCATCGTACTCGTCAAAGTTGATCAATAAACTTGAACACGACCCGATGACTTTGCCGTCCAGTTCAGCGACGAGCTGGCCTTGCGGGAATACGCCTAGATGGCTGCGCAATTGTTCTTCCTTCCAAGGATCCATCCCCGGAAAACACAGACGCTGCATTTCCAGGATGGCATCAATATCAGAATAAGCCATCTCACGGATGACCATGCTTTTCTCAAAATCGGATAAATCGAATTGTTCTGGCACTGCAGACACTCCTTCACAAAAGTTTCAAACTTTATTATATAGGATTAAAGCCTAAGATAATATTAATTTACTTGTTTGCATATAACAATTATACTTTTAAGGAAGTAAATTTTGAAATGAGGTACCTGCCAATGTCGAAACGCCAAGAGAATATTTTGCTTTCCATGTGGGGAGTGGCACTTGTGGCCACTATGGGTTCACTGTATTTTTCTGAAATCCGGGGATATGAACCATGTGTGTTGTGTTGGGTCCAGCGGATCTTCATGTACCCGCTCGTCATTATCATCGGAATCGCCTATGTTCAGAAAAATGTTAAAATCGCACTTACCACACTGGTGTTCTCAGTGATTGGCGGATGCATCTCACTTTACCATTATGGAATCCAAAAACTGGACTTCCTGTCCGATACTGCTCCGGCATGCGGACGTGTGCCTTGCACGGGCCAGTACATCAATTATCTCGGATTCATCACCATTCCATTTTTAGCGCTGACTGCTTTTATTTTAATCGCAGGCATGAGCATCTACCTGTGGAAGTCTTTGAAGGAGGAAAAGTAAAATGAAGAAAATGATCATTATTGGTGCAGCCGTTGTGTTGATTTTCGGTCTGATCATCTTTTTGACCAATCAATCGAACAACAGCAAGCTTGCCAATAACCCATACGATACAGAAGATTTGAACCAGGCAACGATCGACCAACTGGATGATGAGAATTACCAGAACATCGTCCTGCCGGATGAACTGGATAAAAAAATTGCTAGCGGCGAACCGACTACGGTTTATTTCTTCAGCCCGACCTGCCCGCATTGCCAGGCAACTACACCTGTCTTGATGCCGGTCGCTGAAGATATGGATGTAGACGTTCTGCAATACAATCTGTTAGAGTATGAACAAGGATGGCAGCAGTATTTCATCGAAGCGACGCCTACACTCGTCCATTATGAAAATGGCGAAGAAGTGTCGCGCTGGGTGGGATCTCAGCCGAAAGCAAACATTGAAAAATTCTTTAACGATGTAGTTTTAAAACAATAGACATGAGGCCATGTGCTGTGCGCATGGCCCTTTTATATGGAGGAATGAATGATGACCTGGAGTTACCAAATACAGGACGACGGCATGACCGTTGAAGAACTGCTGAGAAAAGAATGGGGCCTTGGCAAAAAAGTGGTCCACGAAATGCGGATGGCGAAAAGCGTCAAGAACGACAAGTTCCAGGAAGTGATCTGGAAAGAGCCCTTGGCAAAAGGAACGGTGCTGCATTTCGACTTGCCGCCTGCCGGCTCGCCTTATGAACCGAACCACGACATCGAACTGCCGATTCTGTTTGAGGACGACCATTTTATCATCGCGAGAAAACCAAAAGGCATGGCGACGCATCCGAATGAAGTCGGGCAGAATGATACATTCATTAATGCCATACTGGGCCATATTATCCGCAGCGGCGGAACTTACGGCGAACACGTACACCGCCTCGACCAAGGAACATCCGGCCTCTTGATGGTCGCCAAACACCCTGTTGCCAAAAATGTACTCGACCGCATGCTCGAGCAAAAGCAATTGGTCCGGGATTACGAGGCTGTTGTTAAAGGAAAAGTCCACAATAAATCCGGCACAATCGATTTTCCGCTCGGCCGCGACCGCCATCATGCGACGCGCCGACGCGTTTCCCCATCTGGCCAAAGCGCTGTCACCCATTTCAAAGTGCTGAAGCAAATGGAAGGCAAATCTTTGCTCCACTTGACTTTGGAAACTGGCCGGACGCATCAGATCCGTGCCCACCTGTCTCATATCGGCCATCCGATTATTGGAGACGAACTATACGACGGGCCGCTGACGCAAGACGGGTCCTACCACCTCCATGCTTTCCGCATGTCGTTTATCCATCCGTTCACCCATGAAAAAATTGTGGTTGAAGATAAAGACCGGTAAGTAAAATAATTTAACCGAAAAAAACCGCCAACGATTTGGCGGTTTTTCTTTTTATACCGTAATTTGGTCCGGATGCGTTCCTGCGCGCCAGTCCTGATTCAATCCATCGATCATCTTCATTTCTTCAGTGGATAAAGCAAAGTCGTAGACGTCGGCATTTTCCACAATGCGCGACGGCGTCACCGATTTCGGAATGACAACCAAATCGCTTTGCAGATGCCAGCGGATCACCACTTGGGCAATGCACTTGCCATGCGCTTCCCCGATTTTTGCAAGGACCGGGTCTTGCAGCAGGCGGCCGCGTGCAAGCGGCGACCAGGATGTGACCGCAATCTCATTTTCTGCACAGAACTGACGCAGCGGTTCCTGTGTCAGCTGCGGATGCAGTTCAATCTGGTTGACCATCGGCTTTGTATTTGCTTTGGCCAGGATTTTCTCCAAATGGTGCTGCTGGTGATTTGACACACCAATCGAACGCACTAGCTTTTCATCATAGAGGCGCTGAATCGCCCGGTACGTTTCTTCGTACGTATCCGGAATCGCCCAGTGGGTCAAATACAAATCCAGGTAATCAAAGCCGAGACGCTCCAGAGACGCTTCAAAAGCGCGCAGCGTATTGTCATAGCCCTGGTCCGTATTCCATACTTTTGAAGTGATGAACAATTCTTCCCGTTTCACACGTGAAGCCCTTACGGCTTCGCCCACTTCGTTTTCATTTTGATAAACCGCGGCCGTATCGATGGCGCGGTATCCTGCATCTATAGCTGCAAGCATCGCTTCGACAGCCGCTTCTTTGTCGGTCATCTTGTAGACGCCAAGGCCAAAGCGCGGCATTTCGACGCCGTTATGTAAAGTTTTTGTTGAATTGATCGTTAAATCCATTTTCATCATCCTTTCTTTTCCTATTGTACAAATAAGCCGATAAAATTTCGACTGCCGGGCCTTTTTTTATAAAAACCGCTTGCTTTCTTGAACAAAAGCGAATAATATAGTAAACGTTGTTTAAAATGTTCGTGTTTTAGGAGGAGTAACACCCATGTTTCAGTTAAAAGAAAATGGCACTACTGTAAAAACAGAAATTCTTGCCGGCATGACGACTTTTTTGACGATGGCTTACGTTGTGATTGTCAATCCGGTCATTTTAAGTGCAGCCGGCGTCCCTTTTGACCAAGTCTTTATGGCGACCATCATCGCTGCCGCAATCGGCACCTTATGGATGGCGCTGTTCGCCAATTACCCGATTGCCATCGCACCCGGCATGGGATTGAATGCTTATTTCACTTCATTGGTCCTTGGATCCAACGGAGCCATTGATTACGTCACCGCTTTTTCAGCCGTGTTTATCGCCGGCTTGATTTTTGTCCTTTTGTCTTTAACGCGCCTACGCAAAATTTTGATCCAGGCGATTCCGGAAAACTTGAAACACGCCATTACTGCCGGCATCGGTTTGTTTATCGCCTTTATCGGCCTTCGACTCAGCAATTTAATTGTAGCCAATGAAGCCAACTTAGTCGGCCTTGGCGACTTGACTTCGCCGCCGGTCGTACTGACTTTGGTGGGTTTGGTAGTCACGTTGATTTTTATGTCCTTAAATATCCACGGCGGTATTTTCTACGGCATGATCGTAACCGGCATTATTGCGCTCGTTACGGGCCAATTGAAATTCGAAGGGGCGCTGCTCCAGCTGCCTTCCCTGCCTGAAGGCATTCTCGTCTGGAATCCGGTCGAAGCCGTTCAGTTGGTTATTGAATATGGATTATACGGTGTGGTCTTCTCTTTCCTGCTGGTTACGCTCTTTGATACGACCGGCACCATGGTCGGCGTTGCGAAACAAGCGGGTCTAATGAAGAATAATGATATGCCGCGCATGCGCCAGGCCTTGCTCGCTGATTCTTTTGCAGCGACAGCCGGTGCAATGGTCGGCACCAGCCCAACGACTGCCTATGTAGAATCGACAGCCGGTGTAGCCGCTGGCGGGCGTACAGGTTTAACTTCTCTGACAGTTGCCATCCTGTTTATCATTGCCGCTTTTTTCGGGCCTTTCGTTTCTGCCCTCTCCAATGTGGCAGCCATCACGGCTCCTGCACTGATCATTGTCGGCAGTCTCATGATCGGCTCTGTCAAACAGATTGAATGGGAGAAGTTTGACGAAGCTTTCCCGGCTTTTCTCGTCGTTCTGATGATGCCGCTGACTTCCAGCATCGCGACCGGCATTGCCCTTGGCTTTATCACATACCCATTAATGAAAATCTTTATCGGCAAAGCCAAAACGGTCCATCCGATTCTTTATGTATTTGCGGTCTTGTTCACCATCCAAATCATCATTGCGCCGCATTAAATAGAAAAAACCGCCGTTTGGCGGTTTTTTTATATTCTAGCTCGCGTTCCAAATCCAGCGACCATAGCGGAGACGATCAACACAAAAGCGGTCAATAAGTGAAGCGCCCAACCGATTAGCGGAATCCATGCCAAGACGCTGGTAATGATCCCGAGAATCGAACCGCTTTTTGGCGAGTATTCACGGAAGCAGAAGAACAGGGTGATCGCATGGAGCACAAACATCACACCAAGCGCGGTATAGCCTGTTGATATGACGAAACTCCCTCCTATAAATGGAATAGCCAACGCTGCTTCTGCAAGACCGGTAATCCATAATAAAGCGACTGAAATTTTCATTTTCATCCTTTTCACCTCTTTAAACCTTATTTACCTATTATACGAATGACACCCACAGAGGTTTCATTTTTATCAACATTCCCAAAAACTTACGAAAGGCGCATTGAAATTTGTACAGAAAATCTACACATTTCAATTCGCCATTCTGTTTCATTTTTCCCGTGATTACGCTATACTAAACACAGTTGCAAATTTCAAGGAGGTCATTACGTATGAACTTAATCCTAATCCTAGGTATTTGTGTAGCGTTCTTGTTAGCTATCTTCACTGCTGGCTTCGATGACAAACCAGGTACTACCGAGAAGAAATAATGCAAAAGGACAGCCATTGGCTGTCCTTTTTTCATGCCTGCAATTAAGTTAAATCCGGGAAATCCTGCTGGCGCAGGGCCTCGTACATCAGAATTGCTGCCGTATTGGACAGATTCAGTGAACGGATATGCTCATTCATCGGAATGCGCAGGCAATGGTCCAGGTTTTGTTCAATCAATTCTTTCGGCAAGCCTTTCGTTTCCTGTCCGAAAACGAAGAAATGGTCTTTTTCCCGGTCCGAGAAATCGAAGGTCGAATAGGTTTTTGTGCCAAATTTCGTGATGTAATAGAACTCGCCTTCTTTGTACCGGTCGAACAATTCCTGCAAAGAGTCGTAATAGCTCAAGTCGACATGCTCCCAGTAATCCAGACCGGCACGCTTCAACATTTTGTCATCTGTTGAAAAGCCAAGCGGACGGATCAAATGGAGCTTCACTCCCGTCCCTGCACATGAACGTGCAATATTTCCGGTATTCGCTGGAATCAGCGGTTGGTACAAAACAATGTGTATAGCCAAATCTTTCACTTATCCTTTCAATTCTTCGGCGAAAAATGCCAATCCTTTTTGAATTTCTGCGAGTGTGTCTTCATCCTGCTCAGTGTGCTGCGCCTGTTTGAGCGCTTGCAGCCCTTCTTCTGTGCCGATTTTGCCTAGGGCCCAAGCCGCTGTCCCCCGGATGACCGGCCGGTCGTCTTTTATCAACAGCTCAATTAATGCCGGTACGGCGCTTTCTTCTTTAAAATGGGCCAACGCCAAAATGGCATTTCGCTGAATCGGCTTTTTGCCTCTCCAGGAACCCGAGACGTAACCGAACTTGCTCTTGAATTCCCGGTTGGAAATCGTCAACAGCGGTTCCAAAAGCGGTTTTGCAATTTCGGGATCCGGCTCGAATTCCGGATGGATCCCATTGGCTTTGCGTTTGTTTTTCGGGCAGACCGTCTGGCATGTGTCACAGCCATAAAGCCGGTTGCCGATCACCGTCCGGAACTCATCCGGCAGAAAGCCTTTTGTCTGCGTCAGAAAAGAAATGCAGCGCTGGGCATTCAACTGGCCGCCTTCCACAATCGCACCGGTCGGGCAAACGTCGATGCACAAACGGCAGTCTCCGCACTGGTCTTCCATTGCTTCATCAAAACGGAACGGAATATTGGTGATCATTTCGCCAAGGTAGACATACGAACCAAACTCCGGCGTGATAATCGATGTATTCTTTGCACTCCAGCCGATTCCCGCCCGTTCCGCCACTGCCCGGTCGGACAGCTCGCCTGTGTCGACCATGGAACGCATGCGGGCGTCCGGATAATGGGCAGCGATGAACGCTTCTAAGAGCGTCAAGCGCTCACGAAGCGCGGCATGGTAATCTTTCCCCCACGAAGAGCGCGAAAAGATGCCGCGCCGCGCGCCCTTCACCCCTTGAGGCGCATCTTTCATTTTGGAAGGGTAGGCGATGGCAATGGCGATGATGCTCACTGCTTCATCCAGCAAAAGAGCGGGGCGCGTCCGCTTATCGATATCCGGTTCTTCAAAGCCGGATTGGTAGTTTAATTGCTGCTGGCGGATCAGCCGGTGCCGCAGGTTATAAAAAGGTTCAGCCGAAGCAAAACCGATTTTATCAATTCCGATTTCCGAGGCATACGCAACAAGGTCTTTTTGGAATTGATCCAGATTCATCTTGTAACCCCTCATTCTTATTATATGATACGATAAGCCTAATCCATCATCTGAAAGGAAGATTGCCATGGAACTGTCAATCCATCCATCAATTATTGAAATCCTTCCTGACTTTAAAATAGGAACTATTCATTATAACAATATCACCGTTTCCGAGTCACCTCAAATGTTAAAAGGCCGGCTCCAGCTTTTCCAGGAACAGCTGTATTTTGATCTGGAAGAAAAAGAACTCACCGACTTTCCCGGCCTTCTGGAATGGCAGCTGATCTGGAAAGCGCTCGGCGCTGACCCGAGCCGTTATCGCCCCTCTGCAGAAGCACTGTACCGCCGCATCAAAAAACAAAACTACCTCCAGTCCATCCACTCGGCTGTCGACATGAACAGCTTTCTATCACTGCAATACGAAATACCGCTCGGCTTATATGATGCGGACAAAATCGAAGGGGATGTGGAGATTGCCACCGGCACCTCCCAGGACCAGTTTGAAGGCCTGAATAACCGGGTGAACACCTTAACGAACATTCTCGTTTCAAAAGACGCACAAGGCGCCTTCGGCAGCCCTTATGTCGATTCCAAACGGACCGCTGTGACAGAAGCTACGAAAAATGCCTTACATATCTTTTACCTGCGCCCTTCCATGGAGAAGGACACCGCCTTGCAGCTGCTGACAGCGGCTTCCAATATGTTCACAGGCATCAACGGTGGAGAAGCGGAAATACAGGTCGTCTGACTTCTTAAGCATATTCTTTTCTATTTCGCGCAGGATGCAGTAAAATCTTGTTAATCCGAGAGAAAAGAAGGTCTTCAAGTGAAACGAGTGCATAGTGATATTATCCAATTCCGTGGAAGCCATTATGATTTCGGTTTTATGCAAGGCGAGCGGCTGAAAGATTCAATTCTGCTGCCAAACCGCCGCAAACAAAGAAATTCATCAAGCAAAAGTTTATTGATAAATGAACAGCAAGCGACAGAAATGCTTCAATCGTTCGCTCCAAAAATTTGGGAGGAAATCACCGGCCTGGCCGATAGCCTCGAATGGGATCTGCACGATGCCATCCGCGAGTTCGGCGGCTATTATTTGGAATACGTGCGCAGCGGCTGCTCCATCTTCACCGGCTCCGATTTCATGGTCCGCAATTACGACAGCGCGCCTCAAGGCTATGAGGGCCGATTTGCGCTGTACCAGCCGACTGATGGCGGATATGCCACAATCGGGCCGACCATGCAGATCACCGGGCGGACTGACGGTCTGAATGAAAAAGGCTTGGCGATGGGCTACAACTTTATCAACCGCCGCAATTCGGAAGACGGCTTTATCTGCAACATGATCGGCCGGCTGATTTTAGAGAATTGCGCTTCCATTGAAGAAGCCATCGATTTGCTGAAGGACATTCCGCACCGCCGGTCATTCAGCTATGTGTTGCTGGACCGCACCGGAAAATCGGTTGTCGTGGAAGCTTCACCGCGTTCGGTGGTCGTCCGCGAGTCGTCGGTATCCACCAATCACTTTGAATTGCTGACAGAAGAAAACCGCTACCAGACCGATGATTCACGCCGCCGGGAAGAAACCATGCTCGCTTACCAGAACATGGCGGATGCCTACAGCGCGTTCCGTCTGCTCAACGACTCCGACCAGGGCGTCTTCTCAAAGAAATACACGACCGCCTCCGGCACCTTGCATACGGCCTCTTACTTCCCGCATAGCCTGGAAGTCGGCTTTGCAATCGGTCCGGACCGCTTGCCGCTGATGTTTGATTTCGGCCGCTGGCTCCAGGGAGAACGCTTGTATGCCAAGCGGATCAACGGAAAAATCGATACCCATCTGCCCTTTGTCCATATGGCGGAAATGTAAAAAAGGAGTTGTCCCCAAAATAATTTGGGACAACTCCTTTTTTAGTTATCAAAACACTTGTCGGGGCTAAACAGATGCTTGCGCTTTTCTTATTGTCCAGACTCCAGCATCTAGCCCCTCGAGCCGCTTCTGCCTTGCCAGCCATGGCAAAGGACGCCATTTCCAGCAAGTCCTCCAGCGCTTGTCGGGGCTAAACAGATGCTTTCGCTTTTCTTATTTATAAGCGTAGTTCTTTTCCAGATGGGCAAAGCCTATGTCTGTATCAATTTCACCATGAACTTTCTGTTCTTCAAAATTTTGCCCCTCCAGCCACTCCCCGAAATCAAAAACAGCCGGCTTCTGGTTGCCGCCAATCGAAAACCAGACTTGTTTGTCTTTCGGCAAATAAACAGAAGTATGGATGGTCCCTGCCCAGCTCTTGTAATCTGATGAAAACACGCCTTTGTCCATGTCATTGAACAGCCGGTATGCTTTATACGCATCGGTTGTTTCTTTAGGTTGAGACACAATTGTTTCAAGTCGCTGATGGGAGTCTTTTAAATAGTTGCGGTTTTCATGTGCCTGGATTTCAAAATGATTGGTGCAAACGTTCGTTTTGCGCACGTCGACTGCTCTCGGGCTTGCTTCGATTACAAAAGTCTCTCCACTGAGATCCGTTACGACGTAACTGAATGAGCCTCTGTGAGGAACCGCTTTTACCAGCTCTACGGCTTCTTGCACGGTGGCACACGTCTCCAAAATGATGCGGCCGATCATGTAACAAACAAAACCGTCTCCCGGCTTTTTTCGGTGTGTGAAATTATAGCCCATTGCCAGGCCTTTCTCGTTCATGCCATCCATCCGCCCAATAATGCGCGAAGTCGGTCCAATCATGGCATAGCCGCCGTCTGTCGGCTGAAATACACTGAAGCGCCCTTCGTAAGTCTGTGGATGGAAATCGTAATTGCGCACCATGAAGTCCTCTCCTGTAACGATTGAACACCCTGAAGGCATGGCATCAATCCGGTAGCCGCCAAAGTCGCGCAAGACTTCCTCCATCGGCAGATCCAGGCTGTCCCGCAAACCGTTCAACTCCTGCCAAATTCCCGGCGCAAATTGTTCAAAGGCAGTTGCGGTTTCTTCCACATTGATTTGAAACCGCGGTCTTTTGACTTTCCATTGCTTTCTGCGGTTTTCAAGTGTAATAGAGTCTTTCAATAGTTCCCCCTGCATCCAGCCGAAATCATAATGGTTCCCCCGAAACTGCAGGATATCGCTATGTATGTGTTTCATGAATGCCCTCCTCTGTCCCTATACTATTAAATCCATCCAATATTCAGTTATTATAACAACTAAGCAATGTATTTTGACAGAGAAACGGGTTGAGAGGAGTGCTGGGATGGCACGGCTAAAAATACTCATTGGCCTTCCAGGCAGCGGAAAATCGACGTTTGCTGCGAAAATCATTGAGACAGAACCCGGGTGGATTCACTTGTCGTCGGACCGGATTGCCTATGAAAGGTTTGATGTGGTGGAACCGATTGACCACCGTACAGTTTTCGAAGAACTATACCAGCAGACCGCCGCTTTCCTCATAGCCGGCCGCGACGTCATTTACGATGCCACCAACATAGCTTCTTCAAGACGGAAAAGCCTCCTGAATCGCCTTCGGAAAATGGAAGCCGAAACAGAAGCAGTCCTGTT
Source organism: Planococcus glaciei (assembly GCF_900099655.1). Classification (GTDB taxonomy): domain Bacteria; phylum Bacillota; class Bacilli; order Bacillales_A; family Planococcaceae; genus Planococcus; species Planococcus glaciei. The sequence continues at coordinate 7,826 of NZ_FNDC01000006.1, read as the reverse complement.
CTTCACACCACTTGAAGTGCTGAAACAGCGCAACCGGATGCGACATGACCGGGAACGGGTGCCCGAAGCGATTCTGGAACGCTACATCCGGGCTCTGCAGTTTCCGAGAAAAGATGAGAAATTGGATAAAATCACCCTTGTTTCCGGGTTTACGCCTTCTGCAACTTCTTCACAAGCCCAAAGCCTCCGGCAGCTGATCGGGTCTGAAACCGCCACATTCGAAGATATCCTCGCCCTCTACAAATCGTTTGAAGAATCAAATGCACTCACCACTCTTCCTGAAATGGAAGCCGTCGCTTACCGTTCCTATAAACTGTTTAAACAGGTTCAACTGGATGTCCTGAACCACCGAGAACGCGCTCTTCTTTCCTGGGCAATGCTTCTCCATGGGATTGGCAAGCCCCATGTCCGGAAACCTGTGCCTATTGAACAGGACAACTTCTATGGCTATGAGCATGTTTCCATGTACTTGGCTTATCCGATTCTTTCTGCTCTGCAATACCCAGAACCGTTCATCTTCGATGTGCTTCTGCTAATTGACGAACATAGAGAAGCCCCAGTGATGAAAAGAGGGAAAATCAGGCGCAGAATCGGAGAAGAAAATTTTCAGCGGCTCGAGTATTTATTGGAAAAGCTTAGTCTTTTAACAGAGCAGAATCCGCGTTAAGTGTAATGTTCTGCTACTTCTCAAATCTATGGATTGAAAACGGCCGGATATCCAGAACCGATTCCCGGTCTCCTGTTACTAATTCGCTTAAAATTTCCCCAACCGCACTGTTGAATTTAAATCCGTGGCCCGAGAAGCCACAAGCCAGAACAATATGTGGGTAATCCGGATGTTGATCGATAATAAAATCTCCGTCCGGTGTGTTTGTATAGGTACATGTCTTGCCCGAATGGTGTTTCCCTACTTTCGGCAGGCAGCGTTCTGCAAAACCGGCCACATCCTGTTGATCTTGTTCGTAAGTTCCAAAAGCCTCGGGCGGCTTCTGCATATCGCGAAGACGCCCTCCATCATGCCTGCCGATTTTTACGCCTGTCCCATTGATGCTCGGAAAACCATAGTACATTTCAGCCGGCAATTCAAATAGATAGGCAGGAAAACCTGCGGCAGAATAAATTCTTTCATCCGTTTCAAACCATGAGAAAGAGGTCCTTAATTCTTCCAAAGGCAAGCTTAAACCAATCATAGGAAGCAATTTCCTGGCAGCTGCTCCCGGCGTGGCAATCAACGAATCAGCAGTAAAGCTTTCCGCCCCTGCTGCCATTCCCATGGAACCGACGCCAACAATGATTACGTCATAGTCCATTCAATGACCTCCCGCAATTTTTTCCGTATGCCTTACTGGTAGTTCGAAATCTCGATGAGGTTGCCGTCCGGATCTCTTATATAGACAGATGCAAGGGGGCCTGTTGCTCCGGTTCTTTGGACTGGCCCTTCTTCGACTTTAACTTTGAGGCGCTCCAAATGCCCTGCCACTTCATGAAGCGGCGTTTCCGTGATGAAACAAAGGTCCGCACTGCCGGGCATAGGCGTTTTTGCTTTCGGCTCAAATTCTTTGCCTTTTTCATGCAGATTGATTTTTTGGTTTCCAAACTTCAAAGCTTTTCTATTGCCGCCAAATGTATGGATGTCCATTCCTAAAATCCCGTGGTAGAATTCACAAGTGCGATCAATATTGCTGACCGTTAAAACCAGATGATCCAGCCGGTCGATTTTCATTTGCCGCAGCCCCTTTCACTTAAGTTTCTTAATTCAACTTCTCTCCGGTTCAACCCTTTAAATAGCAAAAAGAAACATGGCTGGCGTATCAATTGACCAAGCCCCCTTTATGTTTACTCCCATTTGTTCTGTTAAACTCACATAAAAAAGGAATTTAATTATCGTGTAAAATATTCTGAATATTTTATAAAATTGTCTTGCAATTCAAATCATCAGGTATATAATGTAGGTGAATTGAATATCAATTTCTTGATACATATATTAAATATTTATCAAGGAGGAAGTAACATGAAAAAGTTTCTCGTCGCCATCATGGTCGCGTTTCTTAGCCTGTCTGCCATGTCATCAGTCAGTGCACACCCACACCATCACGACAACGGTGGCGACGACCACGATTACAAGTTCACCGTGAAAAAGGAGCTGACCATCAGCAAAAGAGCGCTTAAAAAGTACCGGGACATCGATGTTGCATTGGATGAAGGATTTACCGGATTAGTTCCAGGAGCTTGTGTGCCGAATATGGGAATTCACTTGATCAAACCGAGCCGCGCTGACGACGCGAAGCTCCACATCAAACGACCGGAAATCTTGGTTTATGAGCCACTCAAAGACGGCAGCTATAAACTCGTCGCAGCTGAATGGTATGTGCCAGCAGAAGAAACAGATAAAACACCTGTATTATTCAGAGAGAAATTCCAAGGCCCAATGGATAACCACGACGGCTCTAAAGGACAGCATTACGACTTGCACGCATGGCTCTTCAAAAAGAACCCCGATGGAATGTTCACACCGGAGAACAAGCGCGTAAGCTGTGAATTTGCCAAATAAAAAAAGCCGATGTTCTGAAAAAATCAGAACATCGGCTTTTTAGTTTCATCGCTTGGCATGGCGATGATGAGTATACCGGCGGTCGGGGTCGAACCGACACTCCCGTGAAGGAACGGGATTTTGAGTCCCGCGCGTCTGCCAATTCCGCCACGCCGGCATGTCAAAAGGACATTAATAAATATAACATATATTATTTAAAACGCCAATAGTTTTTCACAATAATATTAATAAAAGTGGGAACCTTGGCTTTCCAAGGTTCCCACTTTCTATTTTAAAGAAAAATATTAAGAACTAAGTATATGCCTCCAGCTAACAAAGCAGAAATTGGCATCGTAATCAACCACGTGATCAGCATCGTTTTAGCCGTTCCCCATTTAACGCCTTTCAAACGGTGAGAAGCACCGACACCCATGATGGATGATGAAATTACATGTGTTGTACTTACTGGCAAATGAATGAATGTGGCCCCGAAGATGACTGCCGCTCCTGTAAGGTCAGCTGCCACTCCGTTAACCGGGCGGATTTTCATGATCTTGCCGCCAACGGTTTTGATAATTCTCCAGCCGCCGACCGATGTTCCTAGAGCCATGGCAAGAGCACAGATTACTTGCACCCATAACTGAATATCATCAGAACTTTGATAGTTATTTACGATCAAAGCCATAGTGATAATCCCCATCGCTTTTTGCGCATCGTTGGTACCGTGCGAAAAAGATTGCAAAGCCGCTGTCGCAATCTGGATCAAGCGGAAATTGCGGTTCGTCTTCGTCAGGTTATTATTTTTGAACACCACTTTAAAAATGCTGTAAACAATATACCCGACTGCAAAAGCCAATACCGGCGAAAGAATCAACGCTTGAAGAATCTTTAAAAATCCACCGTAATTCAAAGCGGTAAAACCGGCTGCAGCAATTGCGGCTCCGGCGATCGAGCCAATCAAAGCATGAGAAGAGCTGCTTGGAATGCCGTAATACCAAGTAACCAAGTTCCAAACAATAGCAGCCAATAAAGCTGCCAAAATTACAACTGTTCCATTTGTAAGTGTAAATGGATCTACAATATCTTTTGTGATTGTTTTAGCAACGCCGGTAAAAGCCATAGCTCCAACAAAGTTCATGATGGCCGCCAGCATAATCGCATGGCGGGGTTTCAACGCTTTTGTGGAAACTGCCGTGGCGATTGAGTTGGCCGTATCATGAAAGCCGTTGATAAAATCGAAAACTACAGCAAAAACGACAATTAAAACTGTTAATAGCAGCACCATATCCATCGGTCATCTTGCTCCTTAAGCGTTTTTCATAATAATTGATTCGAATGTGTTTGCTACCTTTTGGCAATGGTCTGCAATTTCTTCAAGTTCTTCGTATATCTCTTTGTATTGAATAATGCGAATTGGATCTTTTTCCGTCTGGAATAAGTGCTTGATCGCGTGGCGTCTCGTCACATCACATTGGGATTCGTAATCTTTAATCTTAATCGCATGTTCTCTCATGGCAGGCAATTTCTTAGAAGACATTAAATCTACAGCTGTTTCAATTTCAATCGTGCTCAAGCGAATCGCTTCTACAAACTCAAGCATGAACTCATCCGCATTGATAATCGAATACATTTCAAACATGGAAGCTGTGTGGTCCAAGCCATCAAGCACGTCATCCATCGTCATGGCAAGCGCCAAGATATCTTCACGTTCAATCGGCGTAATAAACGCCTGATTCAAATCCTGGATAATGGTATGGACATAATTGTCCCCTTTGGTTTCGTAATCCTTCATCGTGTTGGAAAATATTTTTAAATCACTGATTTCCCGCAATTTGTAATCTGCGAAATAAGCAGCACTTTCTTTTAAATTTAATGCGATTTCACCCAACAAAACTGCAAACTTATCTTTCTTCTTGAAAGCCATTTTCTTACCTCCGCTATATTCATAAAATAAAATCTAAGCTTTTATATAATATACTATTTAACATCAGTTGCATACTATATTAATAAAATTTACAATCCTGTAATATTGAAAATTTCCACGAAAATAACATACTCCTTTTTTCAAATAAAGTCCAGAAATTTTGACTCTAAATGCTGCGAGAGGGTAACTATTTAACTATTACTTGCTCTTCAGCTACAGTAAGAATGGTCTCTCTTTTTCTAAAGAAGCACTCTCTTATAGAGGATTTGCTTTTGCAGTAATAGCATCGTTCAGCTTTTTCCGGACCCCAATGCCCTCAAATTCCCCTGCCAGCCGAGCTAACTAGCAGCAAAGTTAGCTTAGCTTTTTCACATGCTTTCAGAGCTGTTTTCGGCATAATCTGGCATGCTCTCATTCACCTAACGCGATTCTCCGATGCGATAAGAGACAAATAGAGTACAGGTGGCTGCCATGCTTAACCAGGCCACACAGCAATTTATAAGTTCCTTTTCTTGCGCACAAGACATTCCGTTAAGCCCCTCTTCTAAAGTATGTGCTTTAAACACTCCTGCGCTATCTCTAAGCCACTTCCCCACAATTGATCACAACTCTCTCAGCACGGCTGGATAGCTTCCAGAGTTGGTATTTAGGCTTTACTCTTTAGAGGCGTCTTTATGTACTAAAAAAGCAATACCGGCTGCATGTGCTGCCCCTCAAGCAAATCACTCCTGCTTTATTGCTGCGATCCTCAGATATACAGCATTTCTTAAGGTAGTCTTCTTATTTCAACTATATTCATGTAGCAAGCAATTGCGTTTGTCAAAACAACGACAGTTCAACAAATTTAGTACTTGTAATGTCCAGGATGCCTTTATTCTGCTTTCACCGGCTATCGTCTAACAGGAAATAAAGAACATGGCTTTTCTTTAAAATGAGCAACAAAAAAACTCCCAGTTTTGAAGTAAATCAAAACTGGGAGTTTATAAAGGGCAGGCAGGCCCTTTTAAATGATACCGGCGGTCGGGGTCGAACCGACACTCCCGTGAAGGAACGGGATTTTGAGTCCCGCGCGTCTGCCAATTCCGCCACGCCGGCAAATTATGATGGAGGCGGCAACCGGACTCGAACCGGTGATAAGGGTGTTGCAGACCCATGCCTTACCACTTGGCTATGCCGCCATAACTTTTGGAGCGGAAGACGGGGTTCGAACCCGCGACCTCCACCTTGGCAAGGTGGCGTTCTACCACTGAACTACTTCCGCAAAAGCTGGGGTACCTGGATTCGAACCAGGGCATGACGGGATCAAAACCCGTTGCCTTACCGCTTGGCTATACCCCAATAATTGGATGGGGCGGACGAGGGGAATTGAACCCCCGAGTGCCGGAATCACAATCCGGTGCGTTAACCACTTCGCCACGACCGCCAT
>NZ_FNDC01000006.1:0-1491 GCF_900099655.1 Planococcus glaciei | reverse complement strand
AAAAAATGGTGGGTCAGGACGGAATCGAACCGCCGACACTTAGAGCTTCAATCTAATGCTCTACCAACTGAGCTACTGACCCACATAATTAAGATAAAAATGGCGGTCCCGACCGGGATCGAACCGGCGATCTCCTGCGTGACAGGCAGGCATGTTAACCGCTACACCACGGGACCTTTTTGGTTGCGGGGGCAGGATTTGAACCTGCGACCTCCGGGTTATGAGCCCGACGAGCTACCGAACTGCTCTACCCCGCGACAATAATATAGGTGATACATTGTTACTCTTACGCTTTTCGCTTGATGGACACCTGCATCGCCTTTCGGCTGATTCGGTGTAACTTCACCGTTTTCTTACGGTTCGCTGATCTACTCACGACAATCGTATTGTTCTTACTTTATCATACTTATATTCACTTTGTAAGGCATTTTAGCGTTAAAGGAATATCTTATATAATAGAAGAAACTTTTCAAATCATTACTGGAATTATGTATGTTGGAAATGGTGGAGGATGACGGGATCGAACCGCCGACCCTCTGCTTGTAAGGCAGATGCTCTCCCAGCTGAGCTAATCCTCCATATAATATAAATCAACATCTGTGACAATTTGCGAACTCTGCTATGAAGGCGTTAAAGGAATGCTCCTTCCTCGCTTCGCTGCGTCGCCGCAAATTACCATCTTCGTTTGGTAATTTGGTGACCCCTACGGGATTCGAACCCGTGTTACCGCCGTGAAAGGGCGGTGTCTTAACCGCTTGACCAAGGGGCCATTAATTTTTATTGAAGAATATCTACTGGCGGAGAGCAAGGGATTCGAACCCTTGAGACGGTTGCCCGCCTACATGATTTCCAATCATGCTCCTTCGGCCACTCGGACAGCTCTCCAAAAGTTGGCTCCGAAGGTAGGACTCGAACCTACGACCATCGCATTAACAGTGCGGTGCTCTACCACTGAGCTACTTCGGAATAATATGGATCAGCCTGGCAACGTCCTACTCTCACAGGGGGAAACCCCCAACTACCATCGGCGCAAAAGAGCTTAACTTCCGTGTTCGGGATGGGAACGGGTGTGGCCTCTTTGCCATCATTACCAGACCAATTTATTTTGAAAGACAAGTATTATTATACCAAGTTTACAAGGTATTGCAAGCGTTTTTTTAAAAAAACCTGCGGCTTGTGCCTTCAAAACTGGATATGCGACATTGAAAACAACTGTGTTGGTTAAGTCCTCGATCGATTAGTATTCGTCAGCTGCACGTGTCGCCACGCTTCCACCCCGAACCTATCTACCTCATCGTCTTTGAGGGATCTTACTTGCTTGCGCAATGGGAAATCTCATCTTGAGGGGGGCTTCGTGCTTAGATGCTTTCAGCACTTATCCCGGCCACACATAGCTACCCAGCGATGCCCCTGGCGGAACAACTGGTACACCAGCGGTGTGTCCATCCCGGTCCTCTCGTACTAAGGACAGCTCCTCTCAAATTTCCTGCG
>NZ_FNDC01000025.1 GCF_900099655.1 Planococcus glaciei | reverse complement strand
ACGTATTACCGCGGCTGCTGGCACGTAGTTAGCCGTGGCTTTCTGGCGAGGTACCGTCAAGGTGCCAGTAGTTAGCTGGCACGGTTTCTTCCCTCGCAACAGAGTTTTACGATCCGAAAACCTTCATCACTCACGCGGCGTTGCTCCGTCAGACTTGCGTCCATTGCGGAAGATTCCCTACTGCTGCCTCCCGTAGGAGTCTGGGCCGTGTCTCAGTCCCAGTGTGGCCGATCACCCTCTCAGGTCGGCTACGCATCGTGGCCTTGGTGGGCCGTTACCCCACCAACTAGCTAATGCGCCGCGGGCCCATCCTGCAGTGACAGCCGAAACCGTCTTTCCGTTGGGTCCCAGGAGGGACCCAAAACTATTCGGTATTAGCACCGGTTTCCCGGAGTTATCCCGATCTGCAGGGCAGGTTGCCCACGTGTTACTCACCCGTCCGCCGCTAAAGTTGAAGAGCAAGCTCTTCAACTTCCGCTCGACTTGCATGTATTAGGCACGCCGCCAGCGTTCGTCCTGAGCCAGGATCAAACTCTCCATTATAGAGTAGTTGATTGCTCAAATACTTGCTGGCGTCTCGCCGTTCCGAAGAACGCGCGAGTCGCTTGATCTGGCCGAAGCCTGATCAGTAATTTTTGCGCGGGCCGTTTTGCGCGGCCGTTGCTATCTGTTGACGTTTTGCTGTTCAGTTTTCAAGGTTCATGTTTTGTGCGTCACTCATTGGCGACTTGATTAATATACCATGCCACAATATTCGCGTCAACAGTTTTACGAAAAAAACTTCTGCTTTCGATAAATTCTTTTTCTTTCAGGAAACTTTTTAATGCTAGCAATTTGTTCAGATCTACGATTTCTAACTTCGCATGCCACTATAAATCAAGTTGATTCAACAGCCCGGAGAAGATTTCTGTTGCTCGATTCTTTTTCCTCTATATAGAAAGAACAGAATCCCGCTTCGTTCTTTCCAGACTCTCTTGGCAGCCTGAAGCTTAATCTTCCACTCTCATTCAATGGAACATTCGTTTAGCGCCAAATAAAAAAACCCGCTGAACAAATCAGCGGGTTTGAAAATCTTACTCTTCGTCTTCATCTATTTCTTCTTCTACACGATCTACTTCTTCATCAGCCACAACTTCATCCTCCGTATAGACATCCGCTTCCGCACTTTCTTCAATCAATGTGGAATCGACATCTTCTTCGGCTTCTTCTGCGCCTTCTGGAATTTCAATATCTTTTTTCACTCGGGCAACCGTAGCTACGGTTTCTTCTTCAGCGAGCTTAATTAGGCGGACGCCTTGTGTGCTTCGGCCAGTCTGTGAAATATCGTTGACGTCCATGCGGATTAAAATACCATTGATGGTGATCAGCATGATGTCTTCTGTTCCGTTGACTGTCCGGACAGCCACGAGCGGTCCGTTCTTGTCGGTGATTTGGCAAGTTTTGATTCCCATACCGCCTCTGGATTGAACGCGGTATTCGGATTCTTTGGTTTGTTTGCCGTATCCTTTTTCTGTGATGACGAGAATATTATCGTCCTTCTCCAGAATTTCCATGCCGACAACCTGGTCGCCCTCACGCAAACGGATACCACGTACACCGCTTGCTGTCCGGCCCATGCTGCGGATATCGGTTTCAGGGAAACGGATCAATGCGCCGTCACGTGTTCCGATGACGATTTCCTGGTTGCCGTCGGTCAGCTTAACGGAAATCAATTCGTCTTCTTCGCGCAAACTGATGGCAATCAACCCGTTTTGGCGGATATTGGCGTAATTGGATACCGGTGTCCGCTTGCTGATTCCTTCCCGTGTCGTAAAGAAGAAGAACGCATCTTCTTTAAACTCTTTCACACGGATGACAGCCGTTACTTTTTCGTCTTTGCTGATTTCCAGCAAGTTGACCAGTGGAAGGCCTTTTGCAGTTCTTCCGTATTCCGGCACTTGATACCCTTTTTTGCGATACACTTTCCCTTTGCTCGTGAAGAACAGGATCGTATCGTGGGTAGAGGTATAAAGCATGTGCTCAACGAAATCATCTTCGTTGGTGCCCATTCCCTGGACACCACGGCCGCCGCGGTTTTGGCTGCGGAACGTGTTTGCCGGCATCCGTTTGATATAACCGTTATGGGTCAATGTCAAAACAGACGCTTCTCTTGGAATCAAATCTTCATCTTCGAACATTTCTGTGCCGCCTGAAGTGATTTCCGTTCTGCGATCGTCGCTGAAACGTTCTTTCACTTCTGTCAATTCTTCACGGATAATTTCAAGAATGCGATATTCGTTTGCCAAAATTTCGCGAAGTTCATCGATCAACTTAACCAAACCTTGGTACTCTTCTTCGATTTTATCGCGTTCCAGTCCGGTTAAACGCTGCAGACGCATATCCAAGATCGCCTGTGATTGGCGCTCAGACAAACTGAAATTGCTCATCAAGCCATTGCGGGCTTCTTCAGTTGTCTGTGACCCCCGGATCAAAGCGATAATGGCATCAATATGATCCAATGCAATACGCAAACCTTCGAGGATATGTGCGCGGTCTTCCGCTTTCGTCAAATCAAATTGCGTACGGCGGCGAATGACCACTTTCTGGTGCTCTAAGTAGTGGAAAAGCACTTCTTTTATGCCCAACACTTTCGGATGGCCGTCGACAAGCGCCAGCATGTTGATCCCGAAACTTGTTTGCATTGCTGTTTGTTTGTATAAATTATTTAACAGGACACTGGCACTCGCATCTCTGCGCACTTCAATGACAATGCGCATGCCGTTGCGGTCAGATTCGTCCCGCAAATCCGTGATGCCGTCAATTCGCTTATCGCGCACAAGCTCCGCAATTTTTTCAATCAAGCGGGCTTTGTTCACTTGATAAGGAAGTTCGTTGACGATGATCACTTCTTTGCCGTTCGGTTTGGTCTCAATATCCACCACCGAACGGATCATGATAGAGCCTCTGCCGGTTTCATAGGCGCGGCGGATACCGCTGCGCCCTAAAATAATGCCGCCCGTCGGGAAATCAGGACCCGGAATAAATTCCATCAATTCTTCTGTGGTGATCGCCGGATTTTCAGCTAATGCCAACACCCCGTCAATCGTTTCACCTAAATGGTGCGGCGGAATATTGGTGGCCATACCAACTGCAATCCCAGATGTTCCGTTTACCAGCAAGTTCGGGAATCGGCTCGGCAAAACAATCGGCTCTTTTTCCTGGCCATCGTAGTTATCCCGGTAATCGATCGTGTTTTTGTTTAAATCACGCAACAATTCCATGGAAATTTTTGACATTCTTGATTCTGTATAACGCATGGCAGCTGCTGCATCGCCGTCGACAGACCCGAAGTTCCCGTGGCCGTCAACGAGCATATATCGGTAACTGAAATCCTGCGCCATCCGGACCATCGTTTCATAAACAGCGCTATCGCCGTGTGGGTGGTATTTACCAATAACATCCCCGACGATACGTGCTGATTTTTTATAAGCTTTGTCAGATGTAATTCCTAAATCGTGCATTGCATATAGGATGCGGCGATGGACAGGTTTCAGCCCGTCACGCACATCCGGTAGGGCACGGGAAACGATAACGCTCATCGCATAATCCAAAAACGATGTGCGCATCTCCGTGCTTATATTTATTTCTTCAACACCACTGCTAGGCCGTTCAGCCATATCCGCAGCCTCCTCTCAACTCTACATCACTTAAACGTCCAGGTTTTTAACGTATTTCGCATTTTCTTCGATAAAGTTACGGCGCGGTTCAACGTCGTCTCCCATTAAAATATGGAAAGTCTCGTCTGCCACCATCGCATCGGTCAGCGTCACTTGCAGCAAGGTACGGACATCCGGATCCATTGTCGTATCCCATAACTGCTCCGCGTTCATTTCTCCCAACCCTTTGTAGCGTTGGATATTCGGTTTCGGTGTTGGAGACAAGTTTTCGAGTGCTTCTTTCAATTGCGCATCGGTATAAACATAATCCACGTGCTTGCCTTGTTTGATTTGGAACAATGGCGGCTGGGCAATGTAAATATAGCCTGCTTCTAGCAATGGACGCATGTAGCGGAAGAAGAACGTCAATAACAAAGTCCGGATGTGGGCGCCATCGACGTCAGCATCTGTCATGATGACAACTTTATGGTAACGCGCTTTCGCCAAATTAAATTCTTCGCCGATGCCTGTGCCTAGTGCTGTAATGATGTTACGGATTTCAGCGTTTGTCAGGATTTTATCAAGACGGGCTTTTTCAACATTCAAGATTTTCCCGCGCAGCGGCAAAATGGCTTGGAAATGGCGGTCACGGCCTGATTTTGCCGAGCCTCCAGCTGAGTCACCCTCAACAATGTAAATTTCGCTGATTTTCGGATCACGCGAAGAACAGTCCGCCAGTTTACCAGGCAAACTCGATACTTCAAGCACTGATTTGCGGCGCGTGAATTCACGGGCTTTTTTGGCTGCCATACGGGCATGCGAAGCCATGATGCCTTTTTCGACAATTTTGCGCGAAACCGATGGATTCTCCAAAAGGAATCGATCGAAACCTGCGGAGAACAAGTTGTTGACGATTGTGCTGACTTCGGTATTGCCCAGTTTCGTTTTGGTTTGGCCTTCAAACTGGGGATCCGGGTGTTTAACTGAAATAATGGCAGTCAACCCTTCACGTACGTCATCGCCCGTCAGATTGGCATCTTGTTCTTTCAGCATGCCATTTTTGCGGCCGTAGTCATTTACAACGCGCGTCAAAGCTGTCTTAAAGCCGGATTCGTGCGTTCCGCCTTCGTGCGTGTTGATATTATTGGCAAATGAAAAAATATTGGCTGCATAGCCGGCATTGTATTGCATCGCGACTTCTACGGAAATGCCTTCCCGTTCAGCTTCTACAAAAATCGCCTCTTCGTGAAGAGGGTCTTTGGATTTATTCATATGTTCAACGTAAGATTTGATCCCGCCTTCAAAATGGTAGACCTTCTCTTTTTGTTCGCCTTCCCGCTCATCACGGGCAACGATTCTTAAACCACGGTTCAAATAAGCGAGTTCCCGCAAACGATGGTCCAAAATATCAAATTCGTAGACGGTCGTTTCTTTAAAGATTTCAGGATCCGCTTTAAAACGGATTGTGGTGCCTGTATTTTCAGCGTCGCCGATCACATGCAGTTCTTCTGTAACCGCTCCGCGTTCAAATTTAATGTAATGGCGTTTGCCATCGCGGTTAACGTATACTTCTGTCACTTCGGACAAAGCGTTAACAACGGATGCCCCAACACCGTGCAGACCGCCGGATACTTTATATCCGCCGCCGCCGAATTTACCGCCTGCGTGCAAGACAGTCATAATGACTTCTACAGCCGGACGGCCCATTTTTTCCTGCATGCCAACCGGAATGCCCCGCCCGTTGTCATCTACACGAATCCAGTCACCGGGTTCGATCGTCACTTGGATTTCATCGCAATAACCGGCTAATGCTTCATCGATACTGTTATCGACGATTTCCCAAACTAAATGGTGAAGCCCTTTTGAACTTGTTGAACCAATATACATTCCGGGTCTTTTGCGCACCGCTTCCAAGCCTTCAAGAACTTGAATCTGATTCGCATCATATGAGGGTTGAAGATCTTTTTCTTCCATTGCCACTGCGTTCACCTGCTCTTTCTTACAACATTCTGTTTTCCATTGGCTTGTTTATAACCGGTTTTGCCGGATCTTTTTCAAGATGGCCTGCGCCCGCAAAGGCGAACCGTAGACAAAATCGTCGGTCACAATAAATGATTTTACTTTCTCTAAAGGGACGAGAAGCCGCACAAAAGCAGCCGGCACGTAATGCTCATGCGCGGTGACGGCAATAATTTCGGCTATTCGGATTGTCTGTTCTTTTCCAATGTGCACGTAAATAACGCGTCACCCCTTAACTATCCCTTGGGATACTTCGAAAAGACGGGCATTTTGAATGGTTTCGTGCTGAATTCCGTCTACATTGGTCGTCGTAACAAAGGTCTGGACAGAACCGTGGATGGTATTCAGCAAATGCGACTGCCGGTAATCGTCCAGCTCTGACAGCACATCATCCAGCAGCAGGACGGGCGCTTCCCCGACTTCCTGCTTGATCAATTCTATTTCCGCCAGCTTCAATGAAAGCGCGGTGGTCCGCTGCTGGCCTTGAGAGCCGTAAGTCTGCACATCGTAGCCGTTCACCAAAAACTGCAATTCATCGCGGTGGGGGCCGACAAGCGTCAACCCGCGCTCAATTTCCCGTTTGCGAACTTCCGCAAGTTTCTGCTCTAAAAAAGACGCCATCTCGGTCGGCGTCCATTCGGGCTTTAAACCGCTGATCGGTTGATAGCGGATTTGCAGTTGTTCCAGCCCCCGGGAAATGCCGTGATGGATAGGTTCAGCCCATTTTTGCAATAATTCCATGAACTGATAGCGCTTTTGTATAATTTTTACTGCAGCTTCAATGAATTGTTCCGTATAAACATCGAACATGACATCGTTGATGGCCTGCTTGCCGTAGTTTTGCTTAAGTATATGATTCCGTTGCTTCAACAATTTCTGGTATGTCAACAAATCATGCAAATAGACAGGAGATATTTGGCCGATCTCCATATCGATAAAACGCCGGCGAATTTGCGGACTCCCTTTGACTAAATTCAAATCCTCAGGAGCAAACATCACGACATTCAATTGGCCAATGTAGTCACTGAGCCGCCGTTGTTCCAGATGATTGACCTTTGCTTTTTTGCCTTTTTTGGATAAGACGATTTCCAAAGGCAATTTCCCGTATTTACGGAAAACATCACCTTTAATTTTACCATAATCGGCATTCCAGCGTATCAATTCTTTGTCATTGGTGGTTCGATGGGATTTTGCCATCGATAAAACGTACAAGGATTCCATGATATTGGTTTTGCCTTGCGCGTTTTCACCGATAAAGACGTTTATTTCAGGAGAAAAAGATAAGTCAAGCGTCTCGTAATTCCGGTAGTCGCGGAGCTCGAGGCGGTCAATCCACATCGAAGCTCATGCCTTCAGCTACTGCAATACGAAACTCCCCTACTTCTGGAATCGTTACCGTATCGTTCGGGCGCAGCTTGCGGCCTCTCCGGTCTTCAGCTTCTCCGTTTACAAACACTTCGTGCTCACTCAAAAACCACTTTGCCATGCCTCCTGAACTAATCGTATCTGTCATTTTCAGTAATTGCCCAAGTGTAATATATTCCGTCTCAATCCCAATTTCTTTCAAAATGCACTCATCCTTCAATTCGTAGTCTATCCCTCTATTTTACCCTATTTAGGGTAAAAAGTAAAAAGGATAGCCTTTACGGCTATCCTAGAGGGTGTTTTCTGTTTTTAATAGGTCCGGACAGGAAGAATCAATTGCAAAATCGAATCGTCAAGTGCAGATTTCAAAATGAACGGGCGCATCGCTCCCGTAAATTGAATCAGCACGTCTTGGCCATCAATCGCTTTCAAGGCATCCATCATGAATTTAGCGCTGAATGAAATTTTCAATTCTTCGCCTTCAATGCTTTGGGCTTGAAGCTGCTCTTCCACTTTTCCGACTTCCGGTGAATTAGAAGAAACTTCTACTTCGTTGCCGGAATTTGTGGAAAAACGCACAACGTTGTTGCGTTCTTCGCGGGCCAGCAAAGAAGCGCGGTCGATTGCTTGAAGAAGCGAACGTCCGTTGACCGTTACTTCTGTTTTGTATTCAGAAGGAATCAAACGGGATGTATCCGGGTAGTTTCCTTCAAGCAGGCGTGAAAAGAACAAAATATGCTTGGATTTAAATAGAACTTGCTGGTTCGTCATCACGATTTCAACAGGATCTGAAGTATCGTCCAGAATTTTGTTGAGTTCGGTCAAACTTTTACCAGGGATTACCACACTGTATTCCCCTTCCGGCAAAGTCTCCAATTTTGTTTTGCGGCGTGCCAAACGGTGGCTGTCTGTCGCAACACATACCAATTCCCCGTCTTTTACTTCCCAATGCACGCCAGTCAACACCGGACGTGTTTCCGAACTTGAAACTGCAAATACGGTTTCGCGATTGATCGTTTTTAACAGATCCGCGGGAATGGTAAACAAACGGTCGTCCTGGATATCCGGAAGCTGCGGATAATCCAATGCGTCCAAGCCAATCAAATGGAATTCAGATTTGCCTGAACGGATATGCGTTTGGAAGTTTCCAGTAATTTCGATTTCCACTTCATTGGTCGGCAACTTACGGATTATTTCTCCGAAGACTTTCGCTTGAAGAACAATGCTTCCGCCTTGAGATACGCCGATGATTTCTTCTCCATCTTCTTCTGCCGGGATGAACGTCTGGATCGTGATATCTGAATCGCTGCCCGTCAATCTCATTCCTTCTGAAGAAACATCCATTTTAATTCCTGTCAAAATCGGAATCGTTGTTTTTGAACTTACTGCTTTCATTACATCATTTAAACCTTCGACTAATCGTTCACGCTTTATCTCGAATTTCATTCTCGAACCTCGCTTATATATATATTTTATTTAAAGAACTTAAGACAGTAATAGTAGTAGGGCCTGTGAATATGTGGATAACCCTGTTTTTCTGAACAAAAGCAGCTTATCCACATGTAGATAAGCTGTGTACAAACTGCTTCGTAAATTATGCGGTTATCCACAAGGTCATTGCTTGCCGAGCGCGCTTCGAATATCTTTGACGTCCTGCTGAAGCTGCTGATTGTCCTTCAGCATTTTTGAAATTTTTTCATGCGCATGGATGACCGTGGTATGGTCACGTCCACCGAATTCTTCCCCGATTTTAGGCAAAGAAAAATCCGTCATTTCTCGGGACAGATACATGGCCACTTGGCGTGGATATGCAATGTCTTTTGTACGGCGTTTTGTTTTGAAATCTTCTAATTTCACATTGAATTGCTCTCCGACCGCATGCTGGATGTCCAAAATCGTAATCACTTTCGGTTTTGAATTCGGCATGATGTCTTTTAGCGCTTCTGCTGCAAGTTCGGCGCTCATATCCCGGTTGATCAAAGAGGAATAAGCCACTACGCGGATCAAAGCTCCTTCAAGTTCCCGGATATTCGAATCAATGGAATTGGCGATATAGGTCATCACATCGTTCGGAATATCAAGGCCGTCCGCTTTCGCTTTTTTGCGCAAAATGGCGATCCGGGTTTCCAGATCCGGCGGTGTAATATCGGTGATCAATCCCCATTCAAAGCGGGATCTTAGGCGGTCTTCCAGTGTCGGAATTTCTTTTGGCGGCCGGTCACTCGAGATAATGATTTGCTTCGACTCTTCGTGGAGCGTATTAAACGTATGGAAAAATTCCTCCTGCGTCTGCTCTTTGCCGGCCAAAAATTGAATGTCATCAATCAAAAGAATGTCGACACTGCGGTATTTGTTCCGGAAATCCACGGTTTGGTTGTCCCGGATCGAGTTGATGAATTCGTTGGTAAATTTCTCCGAAGACAAATAAACCACTTTGGCATTCGGGTTGTGTTCAAGGACATAATGTCCGATTGCATGCATTAAATGTGTCTTGCCAAGTCCTACTCCCCCGTAAATAAACAACGGATTGTACGCTTTTGCAGGCGCTTCCGCTACGGCCAGTGATGCAGCATGGGCAAAGCGGTTGCCGGATCCAATTACAAACGTATCGAATGTATATTTGGGATTCAGCATGCCAGGCAAAAATTCCTGATGCTCATTCTGCCCCGGTTTTACGCGAGGGGCTGGAAGTTGAAAATCGTCCATATCCTGATCTTTGGGCACAACAAATTTTATCAGCAGATCATCACCTGTTGAATCCGAAAGAATCCCAGTAATTAAATGCACGTAATGGTTTTCCAA
This sequence comes from Planococcus glaciei, assembly GCF_900099655.1. Lineage (GTDB taxonomy): Bacteria > Bacillota > Bacilli > Bacillales_A > Planococcaceae > Planococcus > Planococcus glaciei. Next base: position 24,649 of record NZ_FNDC01000025.1, on the reverse strand, counting down.
CCAGTCACGTGCAAATGAATTAGGCGCTGAAATTGTCACTGTATCATTCTGATAAGATAAAAGTTTTGTTGATTTTAACCACGTTTCAAAACTTGGTTTGGAGATTTTAGTTTCAACTTGGGCTAAGACACTCGACCAAAGTTCGTCTAAGTGTTCCAATAGCTCGTCTCCTTTATATGTAAATATTTTTTAAGTATACCATACACAAAACCACAGGCTGTGGATAACCTTTATAAACAAGCCCGTGAATAACTGTCCACATCTTACCCACAGTTTGTGGATAACTTATTTGGGCTAAAAATTATTAACAAGTGAAAACAAGTCTATGTTAACAAAAAAACTGAGACATTACAAGAAGTACTTGTACTTATCCACATTCCTTTTATTATGCACATAAAAGCTATCCACAGGGGCTTCTTATGTGCAGAAGTTGTAGATAAGGGGTGTGGATAAAATTTTTTCGAAAAATATTGGTGCACAATAATTTTTGGGTTTTCTGAAGCAAATGTGGATAACTCGGAAAGAAAAGGAGAACGAAAAATCCAAGAGGAATTCAAGCGGATTTGTGGATGGACTTTAATTTTTCTCCCATATGAAGCAGCAAGGGCAAAACTTCTTTTCGAATCCGTTCAGTAAAAGAGGGAGAAGAAAATAAGGGGAGGTAAGCAGAAAAGGGGACAGTTTTGCTGGAGATCTGCAAGACCAGGCCTGTATGCGGCAAAATCGGTGATTGTTTCTCCTTTTTAATAAGACATTGACATTTGAAGCATGCCGGCTATATAATAGTCAAGACTGTCTTTGAGAAAAGAGTTAACTTTTATTCAGGAGGTGTCACCATGACATTACGCACATACCAACCAAATACTCGTAAACACAGCAAAGTACACGGCTTCAGAGCACGTATGAGCACGAAAAACGGACGTAGAGTAATTGCTGCACGCCGTCGCAAAGGAAGAAAAGTATTATCAGCTTAAGTCCACTGACCGCATCAGTGGTCTTTTTTTCTTTTCTGAACGAAAAGCGGAAGTGCCTGTCAGAGCTAGGCACTGGAGTCTGGACAGGGAAATACCCCTTTCTAAGATTTTCCGAGTTTAACGAGCTATACTTTCTTGTAGAGTCGAATAAGCAGGTGAAAAAATGAATAAGCAGCAACGAATCAAGAAAAATACGGAATTTCAACGGATTTTTAAAAAAGGAAAATCCTTTGCCAATCGCCAGTTTATCGTCTACGTCTTGAAAAACGATCAGCCGGAGTTTCGGGTGGGATTATCCGTCAGCAAAAAAGTAGGAAACGCAGTTACGCGAAACCGCATCAAGCGCTATATCCGTCAAACATTCCTCGAATTAAAAGACGATGTGCTGGCAAATGCGGATTACGTTATTATCGCCCGGCAACAGGCGGCCAATTTGGATTTTCATGAAAGCAAGAAAAGTTTGGAGCACGTTTTAAAAATTGCCCGTGCTTTGCCTCGGAAGTAGAAAGAGCTATTGCAAGAATGCTATTATAGAAGCAACTGAAAATAAGTTTGGGGGAAGAAGGTTGAATAAGCGAATAGTACTGCTTATTTCACTGGTGGCAGCGACCTTGCTGCTTGCCGGCTGTACAGAGTTCAATGAGCCGATCAGTGGAAACAGCGAAGGATTTTGGAACGAATTTGTAGTTTGGCCTCTAGTCTCGGTCATTACGTATTTCAAAGGCTTGCTTGGAACGTACGGACTCGGGATTATTGCAGTAACAATCATTATCCGTTTGGTGCTTTTGCCGTTGATGGTGAAGCAGACCCGCAGCTCAAAACGCATGCAGGAAGTACAACCGAAATTGAAAGAGCTGCAAGCGAAATACAAATCGAAAGATGCAGTCACGCAGCAGAAATACCAGCAGGAAATGATGGCATTGTTCCAGGAAAATGGCGTGAACCCGATGGCGGGCTGTTTGCCGGTATTGATTCAGATGCCGATTTTAATCGGCTTTTACCATGCGATCAGCCGGATGAACAACACTCCGGCGATCGACCTTGGTTCGTTTTTGATTTTTCCGTTAGCTGAACCAAGCATTATTTTAGCTGTTATTGCTGGTTTGATGCAATTTGTCGTTTTGCGCACCGGTCCTGCTATGGACAACCCGCAAATGAAAATCATGATGTATTTTATGCCGGTCATGATCATCGGATTTGGTGTCGTATTGCCATCCGCATTGACTCTGTACTGGGTAATCGGAAACATTATCTCCTTGATTCAAAACCTGGTCATTTACAAGCCATGGGAGAAAAAAGAGCCGGTTCCGGCGGCGCCAATGGCTGGAGCAAGAAAAGAAGTGAAGCAACCTGTTAAAACGAAAGCGAAAGCAGGAGGGGCTAAAAAGTGAAACAGATTACGCAGACGGGTACAACTGTTGAAAACGCGATATCTGCAGCATTAGAAAAACTCCAGGCAACACGTGAAGAAGTAACGGTCAATGTGATCCAGAACGAAAAAAAGGGATTTTTGGGCTTTGGATCCAAACCGGCTGAAGTCGAGGTCATCGTAAACGAACCGGAAGCTGCGCCGCTTGAAAAAGAGGAAGCAGTGATGGAGACAGCGGTGGCGGAACCGGAAAAAATTTTAGAAGAATTGGTGGAAGAAGCGCCAAAAGCAACAAATGAGCGCGCCATCCAGGAAACGAAAGATTATATTCAGTCCATTGCCAAAGGCATGATGATTGACGACTTGACCATTACGCATAAGCAAACCGGCAAACAAGTCAGTTTCTATCTGGAAAGTGAAAAAGTGGCCATGCTGATCGGCAAACGGGGCAATACGTTGAATTCCCTTCAGCAGCTTGCCCAGCTGGTCGCCAATAAATACTCCAACCAGTTTATGATGGTGGAGCTGGATGCGGAAAATTACCGGGAGCGGCGCCAGGAAACATTGGAGCAGCTGGCAGACCGGATGGCGGACAAAGCGATCCGGACCGGCGGCCGCGTTCAATTTGAACCGATGCCGTCTTACGAGCGGAAAGTCATCCATCAGGCTTTGTCCCGCCGGATGGACATCGACACGTATTCAGAAGGAAAAGATCCAAATCGTTATTTGGTCATTGAACCGCTGAAATAGTTCGAATGATTCCCCCAAATAACGAATAATGAACGGCTTGCTCTATGCAAGCCGTTTTTTTATTTGTTCTTTTTATGAAACTTTCAGGAAAACCAAGCGCTTCACCTTTCGGATTCCGGTCATTTATGCTATTGTAATATGTTAGAAAGTCATGTACTTTTGCTGGTTGTCCACATGTGGACAACTTTTTTAAAGAGAAAAACTGTTTTTGCGTTCGAAAAAGTCTGGGGATAAGTTTTGGGCCGGATTTTTTTGTTTTTAATTCATTTTAAGTGCAGGTTTAATACAAGCTCCTGTACTTTTCTATAATAGAGAGGACGGAATACCATGGAATTCGATACAATTGCTGCAATCTCCACGCCAAGCGGTGAAGGCGCCATTGCCATTGTCCGCCTGAGCGGGCCGGAAGCGATCGGAATTGCGGATAAGCTGTTCCGCGCGCCAAGCGGAAAACAATTGGCGACACAGCCCACGCATACCATTCATTACGGCCATTTGGCGGATCCGTGGACGGAGGAAGTAGTGGAAGAAGTCATGGTATCGTTCATGAAAGCTCCAAAAACCTTCACCCGCGAAGACGTGATTGAAATCAATTGCCACGGCGGCATTGTGTCCGTCAACCGGGTATTGGCCCTTGTGCTTCGCGCCGGCGCACGGTTGGCAGAACCGGGGGAATTTACGAAACGGGCATTTTTGAACGGCCGCATCGACCTTTCGCAAGCGGAAGCAGTTATGGATTTGATCCGTGCGAAAACCGACCGGGCAATGGATGTGGCGTTGAACCAGATGGAAGGCCGTTTGTCGAAACTCATTGGGACGCTTCGCCAGGCGCTGCTGGAATCCATTGCACAAATGGAAGTGAACATCGATTACCCGGAGTATGACGATGTGGAGGAAATGACACGTCCGATTATGCTGGAAAAAGCCCTGTGGGTGCGTTCGGAAATTGATAAACTGCTGCAGACCTCTTCGCAAGGAAAAATCCTGAGAGAAGGCCTTTCTACGGTGATTGTGGGGCGGCCGAATGTCGGGAAATCGTCTCTTTTGAACAGCCTGGTGCAGGAAAACAAAGCCATTGTAACGGAAATAGCGGGAACAACCCGTGATATAATCGAGGAATATGTAAACGTCCGCGGTGTGCCGCTGCGTTTGGTGGACACAGCCGGGATCCGGGAAACCGAAGACATTGTAGAACGCATCGGTGTGGAACGTTCACGCAAAGTGCTGAAAGAAGCCGATTTGATTCTTTATGTCTTGAATTATTCGGAAGCGCTGACGGAAGAAGATGAACGATTGTTTGAAGCGGTGCGGGATATGGATTATATTGTAGTCATCAATAAAACCGATTTGCCGCAGAAAATTGATCTGGATTACGTACAGCAGTTGGCAGGCGATAAATTGCTGGTCACCACTTCGCTGATTGAAGAAGAAGGCATCGACCAGCTGGAAGAAGCCATTGCTGAACTGTTTTTTGAAGGGCAAATCGAAGCAGGGGACATGACCTATGTTTCCAATGCGCGCCATATTGCGCTGCTTCACCAGGCGCACCAGACCATTTCGGATGCCATTGAGGCGGCGGATCTGGATGTGCCGGTTGATATGATTCAAATTGATGTCACTCGAACATGGGAAATTTTAGGGGAAATCATCGGCGATACGGCAGATGATGGGTTGTTGAACCAACTATTTTCTCAGTTCTGTTTAGGGAAATAAACTTCGAAGGGAATGAACGAACATGCCACAATACGAAGCAGGCACGTTCGATGTCATCGTCGTAGGAGCCGGACATGCCGGAGCAGAAGCTGCTCTTGCATCCGCTCGCATGGGTGCCAAAACACTTGTGTTGACGATGAATCTGGATATGATCGCATTTATGCCATGCAACCCGTCAATCGGCGGACCCGCAAAAGGCATTGTTGTACGGGAAATTGACGCACTTGGCGGAGCCATGGGGCGCGTTATCGATAAAACACACATTCAAATGAGAATGTTGAATACAGCAAAAGGGCCGGCTGTCCGCGCACTGCGTGCACAAGCCGACAAAGTGCTTTACCAGCAGGAAATGAAACGCCTGATGGAAGAAGAAAAGAATTTGACGCTTCACCAGGGGATTGCTGAAAAATTAGTGGTGGAAGACGGCAAAGTGACCGGATTGATCACGCAAGTAGGCGGCATTTACCGGGCAAAATCCGTCGTCATCACGACAGGAACTTTCCTGCGCGGCGAAATCATCATTGGCGATTTGCGCTACTCCAGCGGACCGAATAACCAGCAGCCATCAATCAAGCTGGCAGAAAACCTGGAAGAGCTCGGCTTTGAAACCGTCCGCTTTAAAACAGGGACGCCGCCGCGCGTCAACAGCAACTCCATTGACTACAGCAAAACAGAAATTCAGCCGGGCGACGAAGAACCGCGTGCGTTCAGCTACGAAACAACTGAATTCATCATGGATCAGCTGCCGTGCTGGCTAACGTATACAAACGAAAAAACGCATCAGATCATCGACGAAAATCTTCACTTGTCGCCGATGTATTCCGGCATGATCAAAGGGACCGGCCCAAGATACTGCCCGTCAATCGAAGACAAAGTGGTGCGTTTCAACGACAAACCGCGCCATCAGATTTTCCTTGAGCCGGAAGGCCGCAATACGCGCGAGGTTTACGTACAAGGGCTTTCAACCAGTTTGCCTGAACACGTGCAAAGAAAACTGTTAGAATCGATTCCAGGGCTTGAGAAAGCTGAAATGATGCGTGCCGGTTACGCCATCGAATACGATGCGATCGTACCGACGCAATTATGGCCGACGCTCGAGTCGAAGCAGCTTGAAAATCTTTATACAGCAGGACAGATCAACGGAACTTCCGGCTACGAAGAAGCAGCGGGGCAGGGTTTGATGGCCGGCATTAACGCGGCAGCCAAAGTGCTGGGCAAAGAAGAAGTGATTCTGAGCCGCTCCGATGCTTATATCGGCGTATTGATCGATGATTTGGTCACAAAAGGCACAAATGAGCCTTACCGTTTGCTGACATCACGCGCGGAATACCGCCTTTTGCTGCGCCACGACAATGCAGATATGCGTTTGACGGAACTGGGCCACAAAATCGGCATGATTTCCGATGAACGCTATGCCAAATTCCTGGCGAAAAAAGACCGCATCGAAGTGGAAATCAAACGCCTCCGGGGCATGATGATCAAACCGAATGACATCACGCAGCAATTGATCCGTGATGCAGGCGGCAGTGAATTGAAAGACGGCATCCGGGCCGCTGATTTATTGAAGCGCCCTGAAATGACTTACGACATGATTGCCCAACTGACAGCTTCTGAAGTGGAGCTGGAAGACGAAGTGAAAGAGCAAGTTGAGATTCACATCAAATACGAAGGCTATATCGAAAAATCGCTTCAGCAAGTAGCCAAACTGAAAAAAATGGAAGACAAAAAAATCCCGGAAAACATCGATTACCACTCAATTTCCGGTCTGGCAACAGAGGCACGCGGCAAACTGGCCGAAGTGCGTCCGCTGTCGATTGCACAGGCTTCCCGGATTTCAGGTGTGAACCCTGCTGACATTTCAATTCTTTTGGTGTATATTGAACAAGGTAGAATTGCAAAGATTCCATCTTGATATAAAAAAGCGCAGGCGCCTATCTGGGGCCGAAGCTGTAGAAATAAAAGCGCAAGCGCCTGACCGAGCAAAAAAGGCGATAAGCTAGACACATAACAAATGGGCTGGCAGAGACCAGCCCATTTTTACATAATGGAATGCCTATTGGTTGACACATAGAACAGCATAAAAAAAGAGGGAGGAAAAACCAAGTGAACGAACAACAATTCAAAGACGCCCTCAGCGAAAAAGGAATCAATTTGACTCCGGCTCAACTTGATCAATTCCGCATCTATTTCGAAGAACTGGTTGAGTGGAACGAAAAAATGAATTTAACGGCCATTACAGACCAGCCGTCTGTCTACTTGAAACATTTTTTTGATTCGATTACGGCTGCTTTCTACGTAGATTTCACGAAGCCGCTTAAAGTTTGTGATGTGGGAGCCGGGGCAGGATTCCCGAGCATTCCTTTGAAAATTTGCTTCCCTCATATTGAAGTGACCATCGTGGACTCATTGAACAAGCGCATCCAATTCTTGAATCATTTAAGCGATAAGCTGAACTTATCAAATGTCCGGTTCATTCATTCCCGTGCGGAAGATTTTGGCCAGTCCGAACACCGGGAGAGCTATGACCTGGTTACAGCAAGAGCCGTGGCAAGGCTTTCCGTTTTAGCGGAACTGTGTGTGCCGCTCGTGAAAAATGGCGGGCTTTTTGCAGCGATGAAAGCTGCATCAGCGCCTGACGAATTAAAGGATGCCGAAAAAGCCTTGTTGAAACTAGGGGTTAAAGAAGAAAGCATCCATTCGTTTAAATTGCCTGTAGAAGAAAGCGACCGTCACATCCAGGTATTCCGCAAGTTCAAAGAAACACCTAAAAAATACCCGCGCAAACCCGGGGTGCCAAATAAATCTCCAATCGCTTAAGGCGAAAAAGAGATCAAGCAAATGTTTCACGTGGAACATGGGAACGTAAGAAAAGCGGTTAAAATACTATAAAGTAAGCAAGTGAGCTTTTAAAAGGTGGTGCTAGAGGATGAAGAGTCCTTTTTCCCGATTTTTCGGGAGCGGCGATAAAGCAGAAGAAGCAGAACAGGCAGTAGAAGTGAAACCAGCCAATAAAGCTGCAGAAGAAGTAGTGAAATTGCCGATTGCTAAAATCAGCGCAAACAAATTCCAGCCTCGTACAGTTTTTGATGAAGAGAAAATCGAAGAGCTGGCTCGCACAATTGAAATCCATGGCGTTATTCAGCCAATTGTAGTCCGGGCGTCGGATCAAGAAGGCGAATACGAAATCATTGCAGGGGAACGGCGTTTTCGGGCAATGTCTTCTCTCGGATGGGAAGAAGTTCCGGCGATTATCCGCCAGTTAAGCGATAAAGAAACAGCATCGATTGCTTTGATTGAAAACTTGCAGCGGGAAGAACTTACGTCGATTGAAGAAGCAAATGCTTATCAGAACCTGCTGGAAATCCAAGGCATTACCCAGGAAGCCCTTGCACAACGTCTTGGAAAAGGGCAATCGACAGTGGCAAATAAACTTCGGCTGTTGAAATTGCCTGAAGAAATCCAGACGGCTTTATTGAACCGCATCATTACAGAACGCCATGCACGGGTATTGCTGAAAATCAAAGATGCGGACAAACAGAAAAAAATGTTTGATGAAACAGTCGAACAAAGTTTGAACGTCAAGCAGCTGGAGATGCGGGTCGAAAAACTGCTATCCACTGAACCGAAAAAGGCCAAGCCAAGAAGAAAAGCGGTCAGCCGCGATATTCGGATTGCGATGAACACCATCAAAGAATCGCTGAGCATGGTCACCAAAAGCGGGATCAACTTATCCGCTGAAGAAGAAGAACACGAAGAGTATTACCAGATTACTGTGAAGATCCCTAAGAAAAAAGCATAAAAAAGCTCTTTCCGATTTCGGAAAGAGCTTTTTTAATGGGAATGTAACGATAAAATGTTTATTGTTTTGTTACAATAAGGAAAGAAACTGTCATTATTTTTGTTTTTATAATGGAATTAGTTATACTTGAGCAGTAAAATGAGAGAAGTATGAAAGAAAGTTGGTGCAAGAGTGGGTAGAATTATTGCGATCGCCAATCAAAAAGGCGGCGTAGGAAAAACAACATCTTCAGTAAACTTGAGTGCCTGCCTTGCTTATTTAGGCCAGAAAGTTCTCTTAATAGATATCGACCCCCAGGGAAATGCGACGAGCGGGGTCGGGGTAAACAAAGGCGACGTTGACCAGTGCATTTACGAAGTGCTGATTGATGACGTGGATGTGAAAGACACCATCAAGGAAACAAAAGTTGAAAATCTTCACGTAGTGCCTGCAACCATTTCGCTGGCAGGTGCAGAAATTGAACTGGTTTCCACTATTTCAAGAGAAGTGCGCCTCAAGCATGCGCTCCAGGAAGTAAAAGAACTGTACGACTACATCATCATCGATTGTCCTCCGTCATTGGGGTTATTGACGATCAACTCGTTGACTGCCTCCGATGCAATTATTATTCCGGTACAATGTGAATACTATGCATTGGAAGGATTGAGCCAGCTGTTGAGCACCATCCGTCTTGTCCAGAAACATTTAAACCATGACCTGGCAATTGACGGCGTCCTGTTGACGATGCTCGATGCGCGGACGAACTTAGGGATTCAAGTCATTGAAGAAGTGAAGAAGTATTTCCAGGACAAAGTTTATCGGACGATCATTCCGCGGAACGTGCGATTAAGCGAAGCGCCAAGCCACGGTGAACCAATCATTATTTATGATCCGAAATCCCGTGGGGCAGAAGTATACTTAGAATTAGCAAGGGAAGTGATTAAGAATGGCTAAAGGATTAGGAAAAGGAATCAATGCATTGTTCCCTGGCGAATCACTAAGCGAGACAGAAACAATCAACCAGATCAGCATCACGCAAATCCGCACTAATCCTTACCAACCGCGCAAAGTATTTGATGAGACGGCTTTGCAGGAGTTGTCGGAATCCATCAAAGAGCATGGCATTTTGCAGCCGGTTGTTGTCCGGAAATCCGGAAAGCATTTCGAGCTGGTTGTAGGGGAAAGAAGATTCCGCGCGGCTAAATTGGCGAAACTGACTGAAGTGCCGGCACTCGTAAAGGAATTGACGGACCAGCAGATGATGGAATTGGCCATCCTGGAGAACCTTCAGCGGGAGGATTTAACGCCGATTGAAGAAGCAGAGGCTTATCAGAAGTTAATGGAAGCATTAAACATCACACAAGAACAATTGGCCTTCCGTCTTGGCAAAAGCCGGCCGCATATTGCCAACCATATCCGTTTGCTTGCTTTGCCTGCAAATGTACGCGATATGATCTCAGATAAGAAATTGACGATGGGCCATGGCCGCACTTTGCTGGGCTTGCGTTTGAAAAAGCTGATACCTGAAACAGCGGAAAAAGTAGTGAAAGAAAACTTGAATGTCCGTCAGTTGGAAAATCTGGTTCAGCGCTTAAATGAAGATGTTCCACGTGAAACAATCGAGAAAAAGAAAGACTTGTTTATTGAAGAAAAACAGTCGGAACTGAGAGACCGTTTTGGAACAAATGTCCAAATCAAAAAAACGAAGAACAAAGGGAAAATTGAAATAGAGTTCTTTTCGGAAGAAGATTTGGAACGCATACTCGAACTTTTAAACTGATCCGTGCCTATTCCCTGTGAGCAAGGGAATAGGTTCTGTTTTGTAAAAGGAGAGCGGAAGGGGAAATTGAAAGATGGTTCTCTTAGGAACGTTGATCAACGCGGTTTTGATTGTAGTTGGAACATTCATTGGCCGGGCACTTCGAAACATTCCTGAGAAGATGAAAGAAACGGTAATGTATGCGATTGGCCTGGCAGTCGTGGTTCTTGGCCTGCAAATGGGCTTTGAAAGCCAGAATTTCATCGTAGTGATTATCAGTCTGGTCTTGGGTGCTGTAATCGGTGAATGGATGAATTTAGATGGCAAGTTGAATGATTTTGGCCACTGGCTGGAAGACGTGATGGGTGCGAAAAAAGAAAGCAAAGGCAGTATTGCCCAAGGCTTTGTTACAGCCACCCTTATTTTTGTGATTGGCGCGATGGGAATCATCGGCGCTTTGGAGAGCGGCCTCAGCAATGAACATGGCGTATTGATTTCCAAAGGGCTGATTGATGGTTTTACATCGATTATCTTGGCGTCGACGCTTGGAATCGGCGTCATGCTCGCCGCTATTCCCGTATTTGTTTACCAAGGGTTGATCGCGTTGTTTGCGACGCAGATCAGCTTAATCATTCCGGATGCTGCGCTTGATATGTTCATCACGGAAATGACCGCAACAGGAGGCGTCATGATTGTGGCCATTGGCCTAAACATGATCGGCCTGACGAAAATTAGAGTTGCCAATTTGTTGCCTGGAGTTTTGGTTGTGGGATTAATTGTTACGGTGATCTATAAGATGAACTTAGGTTAACCGGAGGTAGGAAGGTGTTAAAATGGCTACAGATACAGTAGCAAATGCAGAAGCAGCAGTGGCACAGGGGAAGAAGATTCTCTTGGATGAAGCCATGTGGCTAAATATTGGATTTGTATGTATAAAAGTGTTTTTGATTGTGGTAGCAGCCGGCATTATTGTAAGACTAGCAAAAATGCTGATTCGCAAAACATTCGCAGTGCGCATTAAAGGGCCGTTGAAATACAATGAACGGCGGCAGCAGACGATGTCGAAGCTGCTTGAGAATGTCGTGGCGTACGTGGTGTACTTTATGGCGATCATTGCTGTATTGTCCGCATTTACGATTGATATTACCGGGTTGATTGCCGGGGCGGGGGTACTTGGCCTGGCTGTCGGGTTTGGCGCGCAAAACTTAGTGCGCGACGTCATCACTGGATTTTTCATCATTTTCGAAGACCAGTTTTCAGTCGGTGATTTTGTGCGCATCGGCCCTGCAGAAGGGACGGTTGAAGAAATCGGTCTGCGGACCACAAAAGTAAAAGGGGCTACAGGAGAGCTGTTTATCTTTCCAAACGGCAATGTAACCGACGTCGTCAATTTCTCGGTTCATAATTCCATTGCAGTTGTAGATATCAATGTCGGCTATAATGCCGACATCAACCAAGTGGAACGGTTGATTCAGGAGTTTTTAGACACCGTAGAAGAAAAATACGAGCAAATCATCAAGCCGCCTGAGTTTTTGGGGGTGCAAAGTTTAACGCCTACCGAGATGGTGGTGCGAGTGATAGCAGAAACTTTGCCAATGCAGCATTTTGCTGTGGCTCGCGGGCTTCGCCGTGACTTAAAGGAATACTTAGACCAGAACAATGTAGAAGTACCGCTTCCTCATATGGTTATGATGCAGCGTCCTGTTCAAAAATAATACATCCGTTATTGCCAAAAAGTAATGAAGGAGACAAAACGATGGACAAGAAGGAATATGGTCTGAATGATGTCGTGGAAATGAAAAAAGGGCATCCTTGCGGGGCAAATGCCTGGAAAATCATCCGCATGGGCGCAGATATCCGCATCAAATGCGAAGGCTGCCAGCACAGCGTCATGATTCCACGCGTTGAATTCAACAAGAAAATCAAGAAGGTTTTAGTGAAATCAGAAGAAGAATAAAAGAAAACCTTATAGGAGTATAAAGACAATACTTATATAGGAATAGTAATGAATTTATATAAGTTTTGAAAAATGGACAGAATGATATTTCATTCCTATAATGGAATGGTTGCTTAAAAAATAATTCGTTTTAGATAAAGGAAAGGTCGTGAATCCTTTGGCATTAACTGCAGGGATTGTAGGTTTACCAAACGTGGGGAAATCCACATTATTCAACGCTATTACTAAAGCGGGGGCTGAAGCAGCCAACTACCCGTTCTGTACGATAGATCCAAACGTCGGGATTGTAGAAGTTCCGGACGAGCGCTTAAACAAATTGACAGAACTGGTAGTGCCAAAGAAAACCGTGCCGACGGCTTTTGAATTCACAGATATCGCCGGCATCGTAAAAGGCGCCAGCAAAGGGGAAGGGCTTGGGAACAAATTCCTGTCGCACATCCGCGAAGTGGATGCAATCGTTCAAGTCGTGCGCTGCTTTGCTGACGAAAACGTTACGCATGTCTCCGGGAAAGTTGATCCGATTTCAGACATTGAAGTCATTAACTTGGAACTGATCCTTGCGGACATGGAAAGCATCGAAAAACGAATTGCCCGTGCTGCTAAATTAGTGAAGCAAAAAGACAAAGATGCCGTTGCGGAAGAGCCGGTATTGATGAAACTCCGTGAAGCATTTGAAGCCGGAGATTTGGCGCGTTCAATCGATTTCACTGAAGATGAATTGCGCATTGCGAAAAACTTGAATCTGCTGACATTGAAACCGATGCTTTACGTATCAAACGTGGCAGAAGATGAAATTGCCGATGCAGAAGACAACGAATACGTACAGAAAGTGCGCGACTATGCAGCTCAGCAAAATTCAGAAGTCATCGTTGTTTGTGCGAAGATTGAAGAAGAAATGGCTGAACTGGAAGATGAAGAAAAAGAAATGTTCCTGGAAGAGCTGGGCATCAAAGAATCTGGTTTGGACCAATTGATTAAAGCTTCGTATAATTTGCTTGGCCTTGCTACTTACTTTACTGCCGGCGTGCAGGAAGTGCGTGCTTGGACATTTAAAAAAGGCATGAAAGCCCCTCAATGTGCAGGCGTCATCCACTCGGACTTTGAACGCGGATTTATCCGTGCAGAAACAGTGGCTTATGAGGACCTGATCGAAACAGGATCCATGGCTGCTGCCAAAGAAGCCGGAAAAGTGCGCCAAGAAGGAAAAGAATATGTGGTACAAGACGGAGACGTCATGCTCTTTAGATTTAACGTTTAAAAGTGAAGGCGCCCGTTCCTTTTCGACAGGCCATTCAATAAGATAAGCAAGTCCGAAAACGTAAAGACCCCTTAGCCATGGATAAAACTAAAAATGACCGGATGCCTAACCGCATTCGGTTTTTGAATAGGAGGATTAAAATGTTATTATTTGTATATGGAACATTGAAACGCGGCGGCAAGTACCACGATTATCTGGGAGAAGCAGCATTGGAAGCAGAATACGCAGTAGCAAAAGGGGATCTCTATGATACCGGGCTTGGCTATCCTGCAATGGATATAAACGGCAAAGGCAAAGTTCAAGGGGAAGTCTATGACATTCCAGAAGCGCTTTGGCCGGCAATCGACTACCTGGAAGATTACTCAGGCGGAGCTGCCACAGACCTTTTCAATAAAGTGAAAATCGAAGTGGAAGCGGACGGGAAAGTGCTGCAAACTGTCGTCTATGTAGCCACCATGAAAGAACAATTAAAAGAAAAAGTAGAGAGCGGCAACTGGGATGTATTAGCAGTTGAAGGCGCATACTGATTCATATAAAAAAGCGTTGATCATCGATCAGCGCTTTTTTGATTGGGATTTTGTTCATATATATGCAGCCGCGGCAATTCCGGATCGTCCAGCACCCAGGCATCGTTGCGTTCTTTAAGAAGCGCCCGGTACATGTAAAAGTCGCCGATGGCACCGGCAGCGAGCATGGCGCCAAGCAGGGCCAGCACCTGGCTGTCCAGCCAGAAGCCGAGGGCAGTCGGAATGACAGCAGTGGTCCAAAAAGGAAGCAGCAGCGCTTTTTTCATAGCTTTGTTGCGAAGAGCGGTAGTTGTAGTGGCATAAGCAATGCCCAGCTTTAAATTGACGCCGTACTTTAAGGAAGCAAGCGTTGCTTTGCCAAAGAGCATAAAGCCGATCAGATGAAACGCTTCATGAAGCACAATCAGGGCGATATAGCCGAACACAAACAGCAGCACGCCCGTTAAAGAAAAGCGAAACGACAACGGTTCAGCCATGTAATGGTAGGCAGCGGCAAAAAGAACCACTAAAAGGACATTGATCCATAATGCCTTTGGCGCGATTTCTTCCATCTTCAGTTCAATGGTATGCGTCGGTTCCATCCAATCACTTCCTTCGTTAATTGCTTTCAGTATAGCCCATTCATGGTTGAAAAACATGCTTGCGGGGCATCTCCAACTGTGATACAATACATTGATGTGAGTAATAATATGAATTGCTTGCTCCTTGCCCGCTGGAATCAGCAGGGCCCAAGTCCATGAGGAGGTGACAACACGATGAGAGAGTATGAATTAATGTACATCATGCAGCCTGCAATTGAAGAGGAAGCGAAAAAAGCGCTAGTTGAGCGTTTTAACGAGATCCTTACTTCAAACGGTGCTGAAATCATCGAGTCGAAAGAGTGGGGTAAACGTCGTTTAGCTTACGAAATCAACGATTTACGTGAAGGTTTCTACCAAATCGTAAAAGTAAACGCTGGTTCTGAAGCTATCAACGAATACACACGTCTTGCGAACATTAACGAAGACATTATCCGTCATATCGCTGTACGCAAAGACGCGTAAGCATATGAAGCTGTAAATATTGACTAAAGGAGGTTGAATTCTGATGATTAACCGAGTTGTTTTAGTCGGAAGACTGACAAAAGATCCTGATCTTCGCTATACTCCAAGCGGAGCGGCGGTGGCCCGTTTTACACTTGCTGTAAACCGTACCTTCTCCAATGCGCAAGGCGAAAAGGAAACGGATTTTATCAATTGTACTGTTTGGCGCAAACAAGCTGAAAACACAGCGAACTTCCTGAAAAAAGGAAGCTTGGCAGGTGTGGAAGGCCGCATTCAAACCGGAAGCTACGAGGGACAAGACGGAAAACGCGTTTATACGACTGAAGTAGTCGCAGACAGTGTTCAATTCCTTGAACCGAAAAACTCTGGGGCTAATGCAGATCGTTCACAAGGACAACAGCCGTCCTATCAGCAGAACAATCAATCGCCAAGTCAGCAAAACTATACGCGTGTAGACCAGGATCCATTCTCAAGCGGCAGCGGCCCGATCGAAGTATCGGATGACGATTTGCCGTTCTAAGACGGACTGGACTTGCGATGAACGAAAAATTCTACTAAAAGGGAGGTAATTCGATATGGCACCACGTCGCGGAGGAAAGAAACGCAAAAAGGTTTGTTATTTCACTTCTAACAACATTACATTCATCGACTACAAAGATACTGACTTGTTGAAGAAATTCATTTCTGAACGAGGAAAAATCTTGCCACGTCGTGTTACAGGCACAAGCGCTAAATGGCAACGCAAGTTGACAATCGCTATCAAACGCGCTCGTATCATGGCACTTCTACCGTTTGTTGCGGAAGAAAGATAATAAAGAAAAGCGGAAGCGCCCGTGTAGATTCGACGGGCATAAGACGAACCGGCGAAGTGGCGCTCTTTGCCGCATAGCCGGGTTGGCTTATGACCCTAGAATCTGGGCGCTGGAGTCTGGACACAGACATACTTCTTTCAAATTAAAGAGTATATTTTCTTTTATCAAGAGGAAAGACCGGGAAACCGGTCTTTTTTTTGTGCCCAAAATCGGCTTGCTCTTTCTTCCGGAACTTCCCTTTTTTGTTCCAAAACCTTAATCATGTTACAATTATAAGGATGAAATCAACCCGAAAGAAGGGGAAAAACAAGCAAATGCAAAATCAACAAACCAGTCAACTTACTCAAGGGGCATTGATGGCAGCCGTCTTTACTGTATTGTTGGCCATCTCTGTTTACGTGCCTCTTTTAAATGTCGTCACGACATTATTTTTAGCGGTTCCAATCGCCTGGTACAGCGCAAAGTATCCGTGGCAAGCATCGGCTCTATTTTCAGTGGTCTGTTTGATCTTATCGGCGATTGTCGGCGGTTTGCTCGCCTTGCCGATTGCGCTGATCCACATTCCGCTCGGCCTTGTCATCGGCTTGTCGATCTATCGTAAAAAAAGCAAGCTGTTCATGTTTATGGCTTCAAGCATTGTGCTGCTATTATCGGTGATGCTTCAGTATATAGCATCGATCTGGCTGTTTGGCATCAATGTAATCGAAGAAATGATGACCGCGATGGAAGCGTCTTTTAAACAGACCAGCGTCTTAATGGACCAGGTCGGTGCTTCTACGGAAGAGTTCAATAAAATGGCCAATCAGCTGACGCTGACGTTTGAGACTTTGCTGCCGGCTTTGCTGGTGCTGTCGGTTTTCATATCGGTATGGCTGTTGCTGCTGATTCTGCTGCCTGTATTAAAGCGCCTTGGCATTGAAGTTCCAAAATTTCCGCCTTTTCGGGATATGAAATTGCCGAAAAGTGTATTATGGTATTATTTAATTGTTTTGCTCGTTTCGCTGCTGTCAGATTTGCAGCCGGGAACGATGCCTTATATGATTTTCATGAATGCATCCGTTGTTCTTCAATTCCTGCTTTTCCTGCAAGGTGTATCTTTTTATCATTTTTACATCAAGCAAGAAGGCTGGCCGAAGTGGGTGGCTGTTCTTGTAACGATTCTGGCATTTCCATTGCAGTCGTTTACGAGCATTGTCGGAATTGTGGATCTCGGGTTTGATATCCGGGGATGGGTAAAACGGGCACATGACTTCAAAGGAAAATGAGGAGCTGAAAAGAAATGTCGGCTTTTTTTAGACAAAGAAAACTTCGACTCCCTTTATTGGCGCTGCTGATACTTGGCTTGGCAGCGGCAATTTTGATCTCACTGAGGTCAGAATGGGTAGGAGGCATATTCATCATTCTTTTCGGTGCACTGTTTGTCTATGCCTGGGTTACCGAAAAGCGGGTGTACGAAGCAACCGAAAAACATATAGAAACGCTGTCTTACCGGATGAAGAAAGTCGGTGAAGAAGCGCTGCTGGAAATGCCAATCGGGATTTTGCTGGTCAATGAAAACTTCGATATTGAATGGGCAAACCCTTATATGACATCGATGCTGGAATACGACACATTGATCGGGGAATCCCTTTACAGCTTATCGGATGAATTTCAGACATTGGTGAAATCCGAAGAAGCCGGGGATATGATCATTGCTCTTGGCGAACGCAAATACCGGGTTTATTACAAAGCGGATGACCGCTTGTTTTATTTATTCGATATTACGGAACAAGTGGAAATCGAAACCTTGTATTACGCCGACCGGACAGTGATCGGCATCTTGTTTATCGATAACTACGATGAACTGGCCCAAGGGATGGATGACCAGACGCGAAGCAATTTGAACAGCCTCGTGACGTCGCTCATCAATGAATGGGGTGCGCATTACGGCATTTTCGTCAAACGGATTTCGTCAGACCGGTTCATGGCTGTTTTCAATGAGTCCATCCTAAAAGAGCTGGAGCTGTCGAAGTTCGCCATTTTAGACGATATCCGGGAAGTGACATCAAAAGACAATTTGGCGCTGACGCTGAGCATCGGGGTAGGTGCGGGATCCGCATCGCTTGTCGAACTTGGCAGCATGGCGCAGTCCGGCCTCGATTTGGTGCTCGGGCGCGGCGGCGACCAAGTCGCGATCAAAAACCCGAGCGGCAAAGTGAAATTCTACGGCGGCAAAACGAATCCGGTCGAAAAACGGACACGGGTGCGGGCGCGCGTCATTTCACATGCGCTTCGTGATTTGATCCAGGAAAGCGACCACGTTTTCGTCATGGGCCATAAATTGCCGGATATGGATGCCATCGGGGCAGCCGTCGGTGTATCAAAAATGGCGGCGATGAACAAAGTCAAAAGCAGTATTGTGCTGGATTTCAATGAATACGACCGCTCGGTTATGCGCCTGATGGAAGAGATTCGCCAGGACGACGAGCTGTTTGACCGGTTTATCACACCGGAAGAAGCGCTGGCCGAAATGACGGACAATTCCCTGCTGGTCATTGTGGATACCCATAAACCGTCGATGGTGATCGACGAACGGGTGCTTCAGCGGATGGAACGAGTCGTTTTGATCGACCACCACCGCCGCGGAGAAGAATTCATCACCAATACGATGCTTGTTTATATGGAACCTTATGCATCATCGACCGCGGAACTGGTTACCGAGCTGATTGAGTATCAGCCGAAACACGAGAAGCTGTCGATGCTGGAAGCGACGGCCATGCTTGCGGGCATTATCGTCGATACCAAAAGCTTTACGCTGCGCACCGGCGCCCGAACGTTTGAAGCCGCTTCTTATTTGCGTTCGAACGGGGCCGATACAGTGCTTGTGCAGCGTTTGTTGAAAGAAGACCTGGATACGTACGTCGAACGTGCCAAAATCGTTCAGACGGTTGAATTTGTCGGCAACGGCATTGCAATTGCCCGGGGTGAGGCCGGACGGATCTACAGTCCGGTATTGATTGCCCAGACGGCAGATATCCTGTTAACAATGAAGGACGTTAATGCGTCATTTGTGGTTGCAGAACGCAGCGAAGGCGGAATCGGCATTTCAGCCCGCTCGCTGGGTGAAGTCAATGTCCAGATCGCCATGGAAAACCTTGGCGGCGGGGGCCATTTAACCAATGCAGCCACCCAGATGCCTGGCGTGACGATAGACGAAGCAATCGCTCAATTGAAACAAGTGATAACGGAACAGTATGAGGGAGGAAAAGTGGAATGAGAGTAATATTTTTGAAAGACGTAAAAGGCAAAGGCAAAAAAGGCGAAGTGAAAAACGTAGCAGACGGCTATGCACATAACTTTCTGTTGAAAAACAACTTGGCGAAAGAAGCGGACCAAGCGGCGATCAGCCAATTGGCCGGCCAGAAGAAAAAGCAGGAAAAAGAAGCAGCCCAGGAGCTGGAAGATGCAAAAGCGCTGAAAGAAAAACTGGAAAGCCTGACAATCGAACTGAAAGCGAAATCCGGTGAAGGTGGCCGCCTGTTCGGTTCCATTACGACCAAACAAGTGGCGACAGCGCTTGAAAAAGCACACGGCATCAAACTGGACAAGCGCAAGATGGAATTGGACGACGCCATCCGTGCTCTAGGCTACACGAACGTTCCGGTTAAACTGCACCAGGATGTCACGGCTACGCTTAAAGTCCATGTAACAGAAGAAGCGTAAGCCCATGAACCAAATGAACGAAACAATAGATCGCGTCCCTCCGCATAACCATGAAGCCGAGCAATCGGTTATTGGGGCCATCTTTTTAGAACCGCAGTCGCTCATTTCCGTGGCTGAAATTGTCATGCCGGAAGATTTTTACCGCATCGCGCACCAGAAAATCTTCCAGACCATGCTCAATTTATCGGACCACGGCAAAGCGATTGATGTTGTAACGGTTACAGAAGAGTTATCCGCCAAAAAAGAACTGGAAGACGTCGGCGGCCTGTCGTATTTGACGGAAATTGCCAATGCGGTTCCGACCGCGGCGAACGTGGCGCATTATGCCCATATCGTGGAAGAGAAATCGCTTCTGCGACGCCTTATCCGCGTAGCGACTTCGATTGTGGAAGACGGTTTTACGCGCGAAGACGAAGTGCAGGCGCTGCTTGCTGAAGCAGAGAAGAAAATGATGGAAGTGTCGAGCCGGAAAAATGCCGGCGACTTTATTCACATCAAAGATGTTTTAGTAAAGACTTACGACAACATCGAACTGCTGCATACCCGCAAAGGCGACGTTACAGGCATTCCTACGGGCTTCCGGGACTTGGATAAGATCACGGCAGGGTTCCAGCGAAACGACCTCATTATCGTAGCTGCACGGCCTTCTGTCGGTAAGACAGCTTTCGCGTTGAACGTGGCGCAGAACGTTGCCACCAAAACGGATGAAAACGTCGCGATTTTCAGTCTCGAGATGGGTGCTGAACAGCTGGTTATGCGTATGCTTTGTGCGGAAGGAAATATCGATGCACAAATCATGCGGACCGGAGCGCTCCAGAACGAAGACTGGCGGAAACTCACGATGGCGATGGGCAGCTTGTCCAACGCCGGCATTTTTATCGATGATACGCCGGGAATCCGGGTCAATGACATCCGTGCGAAATGCCGCCGCTTGAAGCAGGAATACGGCCTTGGCATGATCATGATCGATTACCTTCAGCTGATCCAGGGACCCGGAAAATCCGGCGAGAACCGCCAGCAGGAAGTATCGGATATTTCCCGCTCGCTGAAAGGCTTGGCGCGGGAACTGGAAGTGCCGGTTATCGCCCTTTCCCAGTTGTCCCGTGGCGTTGAGCAGCGGCAAGACAAACGGCCGATGATGTCGGATTTGCGTGAATCCGGATCGATCGAGCAGGATGCCGATATCGTTTCTTTCCTGTACCGGGAAGATTACTACGACAAGGAAACCGAAGACCAGAACATGATTGAGATCATTATTGCCAAGCAGCGTAACGGCCCGACCGGAACGGTTAAATTGGCATTTGTGAAGGAATACAATAAATTCGTCACCATTGACTGGAGCCAGCACGAATCCGGCGGTGACTTTTAAAAAACACGAACGTATGAATGCGACTATGCATTCATCGTTCGTGTTTTCTTGTATTTTTCATTGACTTGGAGCCCTTTGCTTGGTACAATTGAGTCTGTTGAAACAAGGGCATAAGCCTAACGGAGGTGCGGACGATGACATCAGTCGTAGTAGTAGGAACGCAATGGGGAGACGAAGGAAAAGGGAAAATTACGGATTTTCTATCCGAACACGCAGAAGTAATTGCGCGTTACCAAGGCGGCAACAATGCCGGACATACCATCATTTTCGGCGGCGAAACGTACAAGCTGCATTTGATTCCATCAGGGATTTTTTACAAGGACAAAATTTCAGTGATCGGCAACGGTATGGTAGTGGATCCGAAAGCTCTTGTAAAAGAACTTAAAGCCTTGCATGCACGAGGCGTCACAACTGAAAACCTGCGCATTTCCAACCGCGCACACGTCATTCTTCCTTACCACATCAAGCAGGACGAAGTGGAAGAAGCAAGACGTGGAGCCAACAAAATCGGAACCACAGGAAAAGGCATCGGGCCTGCTTATATGGACAAAGCAGCGCGTGTCGGCATCCGCATGGCGGACCTGTTGGATCATGTTGTGTTCGAGGAAAAGCTTCGCATGAACTTGAACGAGAAAAACCGGATGTTCGAGAAGTTTTATGAAACGGAAGGATTCACGGTTGAAGAAATCATGGAAGAGTATTATGAATATGGTCAGGAAATTGCAAAGTATGTAACCGATACATCAAAAGTATTGAACGATGCCATCGATGACGGCCGCCGCGTTCTTTTTGAAGGTGCACAAGGCGTGATGCTGGATATCGACCAAGGTACATATCCATTCGTTACTTCATCAAACCCGGTAGCGGGCGGAGTGACTATCGGTGCCGGCGTCGGCCCGACAACGATCCAGCACGTCATCGGTGTATGTAAAGCCTATACATCACGCGTCGGCGACGGTCCGTTCCCGACGGAATTGTTTGACGAAGTCGGTCAGCAGATCCGTGAAGTCGGCAAAGAGTACGGCACAACAACAGGACGTCCGCGCCGCATTGGCTGGTTCGACAGTGTTGTTGTCCGCCATGCAAGACGCGTCAGTGGATTGACGGATTTGACGGTTAACTCGATTGACGTATTGACAGGCCTTGAAACGGTGAAAATCTGTACCGCTTACCGCTACAACGGCGAGTTGATCACAGAATACCCGGCAAACCTGCGCATGCTGGCAGATTGCGAACCGGTCTACGAAGAACTTCCAGGCTGGTCGGAAGATGTAACGAAATGCAAATCTTTGGATGAACTTCCGGAAAACGCACGCCATTACTTGGAGCGCATTGCCCAGTTGACAGGCGTCCAGATTTCCATCTTCTCAGTTGGTCCAGACCGCAACCAGACGAACATCGTAACAAGCGTTTGGCGTTAAGAAGCACTAAGGGAAATTGAATAGTAAGAGCTGAAACGAAATCCGTTTCAGCTCTTTTTTTTGTGGTTAATAACGAATTTAACAGAAAAGACACATTTCCCCTAGTATTTCCAGGATGTAATATGACAAATATTACAGAAAAGCGATAGGAAAACGTGTTTTATTGAAGTTAAGAAAAAAAGATCGTTACTTTTCGCATGCAAGAAAAGAGTCGCTTCCTTGCTCTTTCTCGGCTTTTTAGAAGGATTTGGCAAGAATGCTTCAGTTGGATTACAGAGCTGGAAATCGGCTAATTTACAGGCAAATTGTGCTAGAGTGGGAAAGGTTCATTTAAATCAAACGAAAGCCAGCGGGCTTTACATAGAAGCAAAAGGAGTTACCGAATATTTATGAAGAACATTCAACAACCGGCAGCCGGCCGGACGTTTTTAAAGGCAGCTGCCGCTTCGGTATTGTTGCTGACAGGGCTCAGCTTCACACCGGTATTTGCAACGTCTGAGAACAAGCACAGCCTTCAGCCGGTTTACCACTTGTACAATGATGGACACTACCTGGGCACAGTTTCGGACGACCAGGCAGTGGAAAACATGATAGAAGAAAAACGCAGCCAGCTTCAGCCGCAATTTGCCGCGTTGGAGCTGGAAGTGGACGAAAGCTTCAATGTGGTTGAAGAAAAAGTGTTTGAACGCAGTTTGCCAAATGAACAGGAAATTTTGGCAGCAGCTGCTAAAGAAGTGGAAATCCAAGCTTCCGCTTTTGCATTATCGGTCAATGGCCGGGAAGTGCTTCAAGTGAAAGATCAAGCGGCGTATGAGGCCTTGATCCAGCATTTGAAATTGACCTACGCCACACCGGAAGAGCTGGCCGCCTGGGAAGAGCGGAAGCAGACAAATGCCCCTTTGCCGGAATTGGAGCCGGGACAAGCGAATCTTATCGATTTAACCATCACTAAGAACTTGTCGGGAGCTGCGAAACAGGCAAATCCGGCGGGTGTCATGGAACCGGACCAGGCTGCGAAATACTTGCTGACCGGCGAACGTTCTTACACGGTTCGTGAAGGCGATGAAGCCGAAAAGCTGGCTTATGCGTTCGGGATGAAAACAGAAGAGCTTGCGGCTTTGAATCCGGGCATCAACCTTGCTCAATTAGCACCTGGCACACAGCTGAATGCATCAGCAGCCGAACCTTTGGTGACGGTGCAAGTGAAAAAACAGCAGAAACAGATTGCGCTGATTCCGCATAAGTCTCTAAAAGAAGACGATCCCAAGTTAATAAAGGGCGAAACGAAGCTCAAGCAGCAAGGGAAAAACGGCAGAAAGCATGTTACTTCAGCAGTGGAAACCGGCAACGGCCAGGAAATTTCGAGAGAAGTCGTAGCAGAGCAAGCCACATTGGAGCCGATTGACCATATCGTTTCAACCGGCACGATGCCTCCTCCGTCAGTCGGCACCGGGACATTTGCGTGGCCGGCAGAAGGCGGCGAAATCACCAGCAAAAGAGGCCATCGCTGGGGGCGTCTTCATAACGGCATCGACATTGCCCGTTCAAGCGGACCGGCCATCAAGTCGGCCGACCACGGCGTAGTAAAAGCGGCCGGTGCGGCTGGGACATTCGGGAACCGGGTGGTTGTCGACCATCAAAACGGATTTGAAACCATCTACGCCCATTTGTCTTCGATTGACGTCAAAGCCGGAGACGTGGTCCCGCAAGGAACGAAATTGGGGAATATGGGAAATACCGGCCGTTCTACCGGCGTCCATCTGCATTTTGAAGTTTCTTTGAACGGCGTTACGCAAGACCCGTTAAAATATATTAATAAATAATCTGAAGGCCGGACGCTTTTTAGCGTTTGGCCTTTTTCAGTGTGCCCGGCATGGGCGTAATCTATAGGGTGCAAGTCCCGAACGGTGAAGGCAGAAGTAACCGTTAGCCAAGCGCAAGGGTGTCCACGGCGACGTGGAATCTGAAGGAAGCGGGCGGCAAACCTCCGGTCTGAGGAACACGAACTTCATACAAGGCTATGTGCGATTGGGTGAGTCTGCTGAACAAGGCAAAGCCCTTTCTGCCGAAGGTCGCATGCAGTAAATGAAGCAGATAGGTGGAGGGAAAGATTGCGTTCTTACCCGGGGAGGTCTGGTTGAAACGCCAAGTACCCTTGGTAACCTGCCCAGTGATGGGCAGCTGAACAACCAGAAGTCAGCAGAAGCCATAGTACCA